>CAWIKP010000033.1:0-233083 GCA_963836735.1 uncultured Acidobacteriota bacterium
GCCGGCCCGCGAGGTGATTGCCACGAGACATGTCTAAGGGGGTTCCGGCCACCGTGCGGCGTGCAAGGTCCCAATGAGGGCCGGATGAGAAGCCACGGACACCGGTCAGCGCCGTGGTTGCGCCGATCGAGGACGCGTATCTCCCGTTGCGCGCGCTGGTGGTGTACCAGGCCTCGCCGTCCGCACCCTGAAGAAAAAGTTCGCCGATCGGACGCATCCGTTGCCGTTCTACAAGCTTCGGCGACAAGATTCACGTCCGTAAGTCGGACTTCGACGCGTGGGCGGCGCCGTTTCGCCGTACGCGCGGCGGCTGGGAACTGAGGGCGTCGTCGATGAGATCATCGACGGATTGGAATAGAGTGGTACGGCCGTGGGCGTGAAGATTCGATTCCTCAAGGGCGCGTGGTGGGTGGTGGTCCACCATCAAGGGCGCCGCAAAATGAAATGCATCGGGGATCGCGAGACCGCCGAGCGCATCGCCCGGGCGATGCGCGAACGACTCGCCAAGGGCGAACTCAACCTCTCTCCGCCCGCGGCCGACCACACGCTCACGACCTATGTGACGAAGTGGCTGGCGAAGATGAAAGAGACGCTCAAGGCGAGCACGGTCACGTTCTATCCGGGGCATCTCACCCAGCACATCCTCCCCGCGCTCGGCGTGCGGCAGGTCCCCCAGCTCCGCCGTGCGGACTGCCGCCGGCAGCTGTTAACCTGTCGCGCGAAGGGATGAAGGTCAGCCACCGTCCGCGGGATCGTCCGGACGCTGAGCACCATCCTCCGCAAGCGGTCGAGGACAGCTCCTGTCCGCTAATCCCGCGCTGCGTCTGGGGAGGTATCTCCGTCACGGGATGACCCGGAACCCCAGATCGATCCCTTCACCCGGACGAGGCGTCACACGTCCTCGAGACGGCCCGGGTGCAGTTCCCGGAGTGGTATCCGTTGTGCTCTGCGGGCTTCGCACCGGCATGCGCCTCGGGCGAACTGCTCGGCGCTGCAGTGGGGCGACATCGACTGGCGCGCGGCTTCGTCAGGTGCACGCGCACATCGTGCGCGGGCCAGTTGACCACGCCCAAGAACCATCAGCGGCGGCGCGTCGACCTGTCCCGGCAGCTGCAGACGGCGCTGCGGCTGTGGCGCGCCAGCAGCGGGCGCGTGGCTGACGAAAGGGCAGCCGCGCCGGAGTGGGTCTTTGCCTCCGTCACGGCACGGCGCTCGACGAGTCGAATGTGCGGAAGGCGTTCAATCGGATGTTGGAGCGGCCGGGCTCATCGACGCGGCCCGCACCAGATGCGGCACACGTTCGCGTCGCTGCTGCTCCAGGACGGCGCGCCGATCACCTACGTCAGCCGGCAACTCGGGCACAGGACGCGGCGATCACGCTGCGCGTATACGCGCACTGGTTGCCGGATGCGACGACGCGCAAGGCTGGTCGATCGGCTCGACGACGACGCATCTACCGCATCCCAGGCGCACCCAGCGACGTCCGAGGCGACGATCAGAAAGCCCGCTAAGTCCTTTAGATGGAATGGTGAGCCGCCTCGGAATCGAACCGAGAACCCGCAGATTAAGAGTCTGCTGCTCTGCCAATTGAGCTAGCGGCCCACGTGCGCAGTGCGCTGGGGAAGCTGCCGCGTCAGGATTGAGGAAATCCGCGACAGACAACACGCGAGTATATCACCCGATTCCCCGATCGCGAGCCCGAGTCCCCACGAATTTTTACCGAAGGGGCTGACCAGACCACGGACTCAATGTCTTCCCCTCTTCACCATCCCCCCATCGACATCCCCGAGCGCATGCGTGGTCACGAACGCGCTCCGATCGAGGTCCCGGACGATCGTCTTGACCTTCCCGATTTCGAGTCGCGTGACCACGCAGAAGAGGATGTCGATGTCCTCGCCGCTCAGGCCGCCGCGGCCTTTGTAGACGGTCACGCCGCGGCCCAGGTGCGCGAGGATGTGGGCGCCGATTTCGCCGCTCGATCGTGACACGATGGTGATCGCGGTGAACTCTTCGATGCCGTGGATCACGAAGTCGAGCGTCCGCGCCGCGGCGACGTAGGTCAGGATCGAGTAGAGCGCTTCCTCGATGCCGAGCAGCGTCATCGCGAACAGGAACAGGCCGACGTTAAACAGCAGGATCACGTCGCCGACTTTCAGCAGGTGACTCCGCTTGCTGATGAGGAGCGCGGCGATCTCCGTGCCGTCGAGGACGGCGCCGCCACGCACCGCCAGACCGATGCCCGCGCCGAGGAAGAAGCCGCCGAACACGGCGTTCAGCACGCGATCGTGCGTGACGTCGGGGAAGGGCAGCAGCGCCACGGCGAGCGAGAGGCCGGTGATGGCCAGTGCGCTGCGGACGGCGAACCCGCCGCCGATGTGCCGGTAGCCCAGCGCGATGAACGGCAGATTGAAGACCGGCAGCCAGACCGACAGCGTCGTGCTGGTCACCTTGGACACCAGCATGGAGACCCCGGTCACGCCACCATCGATGAAGTTGCTGGAGAGCAGGAATCCGTGCAGGCCCATGTTCGCGGACAGGACGCCGAGCACGATCAGGACGATGTTGAGCAGTTCGGGAGTGCTGCGCGTGAGCGCGCGGCGGAGCGTCGAAGTCGGCACTGGAGGCGGACGATTCTACCTTGACCTGCCCGGAATCGGGGTCCGGCGGCCTGCGGCACGTCAGTTGCTGCAACCGGGCCAAAGCGGGAATTGTCGACCTGGACTGTATGCCCTCGTTGCACAAGGAAGCCCGGATGATGGCACTTCACTACGGACGGATTGATGCCGGACTTCCATACAACGGTTGGTGAGACGATCTGGCGGGAAGGCGGCGTACGCTGCGTGATGGTGCCGTCCAGCGTCGGAACCGCCGTCGAGCTCAGGGCCGAACAGGGCGGAGCGTTCCTTCGCAAGCAGGCTCCCACAATCACGGCCGCGCGCAACGAAGGCGAATACCTGCGCCTCCTGCTGCAGCGAGACGCGCCTGCCGCAGACGCGTCGGCTTTGAAGCCGTTCGCGCTGATCGTGGAAGACGAGCAGGATACGGCGGATGCCTATCGTGAAGCGCTCCGCTTCAGCGGCGTCCGCGCACTGACGGTCCCGAACGGACGCGATGCGCTCCGCCGCGCCGAGGAGCTGATTCCGGATCTGATCATCCTCGACTATCGGCTGCCCGACCTCCATGGCCGCGATCTCTGCAGACAGCTGCGGGCGAATCCCGACACGACGCAGGTGCCAATCCTCGTCGTCACGGCCTCGCCGCAGGACAACCCGGACTCCGACTGCCCGGACGCCGTCCTCACCAAACCCTGCCTGTTGCCGACGTTTCTTGCGGCTTCCCGACTCCTGCTTCGCCGTGTGATGCCTGCTTCGTCACGTCCACCGGCTGCTCCGGACGCGTGACGACGGACAACGTGCAGTCGCACGTCATGGTTGTCGAGGATGACAAGGACACGCGCGAAGTCGTGAAACTCATCCTCGAGATGGAAGGTATGGACGTGACGGAAGCGGCGGATGGCTTCGAAGCGCTCGAGCGCCTGCATCAGCTTCGCGAGGCCGATCCCCACCGCCCCTGCGCCATCGTCCTCGACATCATGATGCCGCGCTGCAGCGGGGCGGAGTTCCGGAAGCACCAGCTCGACGACCCGCTCATCGCCAACGTGCCGATCATCGTGCTGTCAGCCGTCGCCGATCAGCTGCGGGTGGACGATCTCCACCCGTTCGCCAAGGTCCCCAAGCCGTTCGATCCCGATCAGTTGGTGAAAGTGATCCGACGGGCCTGCTGTTCGATCGCCGAAACCTGAACGAGCGAAGGTAAGTGTCTGCTATGATTGGCGTTTCGCTAGGCTGCGCCCGTAGCTCAGCTGGATAGAGCGCCGGGCTTCGAACCCGTAGGTCGGGGGTTCAAATCCCTCCGGGCGCGCCATCCTTCGCTCGCGCTGGATTTCCTCGCGAGCTACGGATGGCAGGCCAACCTTCGCTCGCGCTGGCCAACTCCGCGCGGGCTACGGTTGGCAAGCCACGCGAAGGGCAGGCCCGAGCGGACCGACTCGAGAAGACGTCAGTATTCTTCGCGCCCGTAGCTCAGCTGGATAGAGCGTTGGCCTCCGGAGCCAAAGGTCGCAGGTTCGAATCCTGCCGGGCGCGCCAATCGGCTCGCGAGCGAAGCCAGCGAGGCGATTGGCGCCCTGAACGAGCGAAGCGAGTCGAAGGGCCGGTCATGGCAGGCCAGCCAGTGCGCCACACCAATGACTGACTCCCGTCACCCCCTCGTTCTCATCGTGGACGACGACCTGGATACGCGTGAGCTGTATCGGATGGTGCTCGAATCGGTCGGGTACCGGGTCGAGGACGTCGGACTCGTGCACCGCGCGATCGAGGCGGTGGCGGCGCAGGTGCCGGATGTGGTGCTGACGGACTGGCTGCTGCCCGATGGAACCGGGCTCGAGGTCTGCCGGGCGCTTCGGGCCGGACGGACGACGCGCCGCGTGCCGGTGGTCGCCGTGACGGGCATGGCGCTCGACGAGTCGGGTCTGAGCGCCGCACGGAATGAGGGCATCGCCGGCATGCTTCGCAAGCCCGCGAGTCCGGACGACATCCTGGCTGCGATCCGCTCCGGGCTCGCGCGAGCGACCGAACGGCGGCTGTGCGACGCCGCCCTGCGGACGCGGCGGTATGCGGAGCACGTGCGCCGGCGCGCGGGGGCACCGGGCACGAATGGCTGCGAAGTGCGAATGGATGCCGGCCTCCTGTTGCGGCGCGCCGCCTCGCGCAGCGGCGACGCGATCACACTGGTAATCGCCGACGACGCTGGTCACTACCTTGCCGCGAGCGGCGCGACGCGCGAGCTCACCGGTTATGACGCGGCCGAGCTCACGGGCCTTTCAGTCTGGGACCTGACGCCGCTGCCGAAGGCGGCGGACGGTCAGGGACTGTGGAAGGAATTCATCGCGGCTGGCATGCAGCACGGCCAGTACGTGCTGCGGCGCCGCGACGGTCAGCCTGTCGAGGCGCAGTACTACGCGGTCGCCAACATCGCGCCCGGCTGGCACGTGAGCGCGATCGCGGAGCTGCCGGACCTGCCGATCACGCTCGGCGCGTCCTGATTCCTCTGATCCTTCAATCGAGCGCATTCTTCGCGAAACAGAGGTCCTCGACCACACGCCCGCCGATCAGGTGCTCCTGGATGATGCGCTCGGCATTTTCAGGGGTCACGTTGCGATACCAGGTGCCTTCCGGATACACGACGCAGATGGGACCGGCCGTGCAGATCCGGAGGCATTGGCACTTCGTCCGGTAGCACGGGCCGTCAGATCCGGCGATGTTGAGCTCCTTCATCCGCTTCTTCAGGTATCCCCATGCCTTGTCGCCCTTGTCGGGATCGACACAGTCGGGGCCAATACAGATGAACAGGTGCCGCGTCAGTTTTCCTACGCCGAACTCCGCGGCGGCGTCCTGCGGCAGCTCATCCTTCTTCTTCCCCATGTCAGCAATCCTGTGGGCGTGTGTCGTCACATGCCAACGGTTCGTGCGGGATACACCGCAGGTTCGATACTGATGCGGCCGTTCACCTCGATGTGATTCGAGTGGGACGCACGCACGCCCTGAATGGACTATAGCCCACACGTGGCACCCCGCTTGCTGACATCGAGCTGGTCACACTTCTGCGGAACGGAAAAGGAGAGCCAATGGCCAACGATCGCATGCGCCCGGACGAGCAGTACACCGGTCCCGGCGAGGGACGCCCGAGCGACGTGAGCGACGAGCGCGTCCGCACCCCTGGCAACGGCGAGCAAATCCGCGGCATCGCAGACGAGGGGGATGAAGACTTCGAAGACATGGACGATCTCGAAGAAGACGACGAAGACAGCGACAGTTCCTTCTGACTGAGCGGATCCGAAAAGGGGGCGTTCGCGTGCCCCCTTTCTTTTTTTCATGCCTCGAGCTGCCATTCTCGACGTCGACGGCACGCTGGTCGACAGCAACGACGCTCACGCGGAGGCGTGGGTGACCGCCTTCAACGAAGCCGGCATCGACGTCTCGTACGATCGGGTGCGCCGCTCGATTGGCATGGGCGGCGACAAGCTGGTTCCGCAGGTGTCGGGCCTGCCCGCGGACGGCGAGGTCGGGCGCCGCATCAGCGGACGCCGCGGCGAGATTTTCCGATCCGACTTCCTTCCGCATCTCAGCGCTTTCCCCAGGGTTCGCGAGCTCGTCCGGCAGTTCCTGGCCGATGGCTATCGCGTCGTGGTGGCCAGCTCGGCTCAGGCCGAGGAGCTCGATCCCTTGCTGGAAATTGCGGGGATTGCCGATCTCGTCCAGGCACGATCGTCATCGAAGGATGCGAAGCGCTCGAAGCCGGACCCCGACATCGTGGTCGCGGCGCTGACCCGGTCCGGCGCCGATCCATCGCAAGCGATCATGGTTGGAGACACACCGTACGACGTGGCAGCTGCGATCGCCGCCGGGATCGAGATTGTCGGCGTGGAATCCGGTGGATGGGGACCCGACGAGCTGCGCGGCGCCTCCGAGGTGCACACCGGCGTGGCCGGGCTGTGCGCGCGCTATCACGACTCCATCTTCGCGCGGCTCGCGGCCGTGTCAGGCCTTTCGTGACTTGCGGCGGGCGCCGCCGTTCAGGTCCTTCGCATACTTCTTGAACACCGCCTCGAGCACCGCGGGCCTGGCCGTTCGCAGCCGCGCCCAGAGATCGGGCAGCGACGCGAAGCGTTCCGGAGCCGTAGTGATTGTGAAATCACGCGGATCGAGCGGCTCGTCGAGCTCTTCCCAGCCGAGCGGGGTCGACACGCCGGCAAACTCGCTGGCGCGCGCGCTGTATGCGGTCGCCAGTGTCTTGCCGAGGATGTTCTGGAGGTAGTCGACGTAGACGGTGCCGCGCGGCCGGTGCCGCACCATCCGTTCGACGGTTGCCGTCTTCGGATGGCGCGAGGCGATGAGCGTCGCGATGATCTGACAGAACAGCATCCCCGACTCGTACCGACGTCCCGGGCGCCAGCGGGATATAGACGTGCAGCCCGCGCGAGCCGGAGGTTTTCAGCACCCCGGGGACGCGCAGCGACTCGAGCTCGTCGCGGACCCAGCGCGCGACGTCAACCACCTTGCTGAACGGCGTCTCCTCACCGGGATCGAGGTCGAGTGCCGTATAGTCGGCGTCGAGCGGCGTCTGCACGCGCGAGAACCATGGGTCCTGCGAGATCGCCGCAATCTGGGTCATGTAGAGCAGCGTGATCAGGTTGCCGCCGACGAAGCGGCGGGCGTCTGGCTCGGAGATCGGTTCGACGTCGGCCGGCAGCGTCTCGATGCGGACGCCCGGCGGCGGCTGCTCCATTCGTGAACGCTGCTGGTAGAAGGCAGGCTTCTCGATGCCGTTCGGGAAGCGTTTCATCACCAGCGGACGGTCTGCCACCACCGGCAGGATCAGATGCGAGACCTGCGCATAGTAGCGGAGCAGATCCCCCTTGGTCAGCTTCAGTCCGGGCCAGAAGACCTTGGCCAGATTCGTGACGCCGAGGCGCTCGCCCGTGGGGAGCTCGATCACGCCATCCTTTCTCGCGTCCTCGAGCGCCCGCAGCTGTTCGATGACGGATGCGATTCCCCTGGCCGGCTTCGCTCCGGGATTGGTCCTTACGCGAGCGGGAAAATCCTTGCGCGTCGTCCGCTGCGTTGGCCGCGATTGCGCGGGCTCACGCGTCGCGCGGCTGGCGACCTTGGCATCGGGCGCCGTGACCTCGCTGGCACGCTTGTCGTCCCGCAGGCCGAGATACACGGGATGACGCAGCTTCCGATCCGCGGTCCACTCGGTGAACCGCACCTGTGCGACCAGTTCCGGCCGCACCCAATGCGCCGGCTCGTTGGTCTTGATCCGCTCCCGAAAAGGGGAGCGCGGGGTCTCGCGCGGCGTCAGCAGCTTCCAGACGCGATCGAGCTCTTTCTGATCGAACCCGGTGCCGGTGTGGCCCACGTAGACGAGCGGCCGGCCGGGCTGCCGATCGTCGTAGGCGCCAAGAAGAAGCGCGCCGAAGCGTGACCGCGTGTTGCGCGGCTCGGTCCAGCCCACGACCACGAACTCCTCTTCGTTCAAGAGCTTCAGCTTGCGCCACGCAGGGCTGCGGCGGCCCGAGTGATAGGGGGACGCCGCTTCCTTCACGATCAGGCCTTCCCATCCTTCATCCCGGGCCCGTTGCTCGAGCGCCGTCCCGTTCCCGGCGACCTGTTCACTCAGGCGCAGAGTGTCGGACTGGAACGGTTCGAGGTGCCGCTCCAATCGGTCGCGCCTCGCGGTCAGCGGCAGTCCGCGCACGTCCTCCGCGCCGTCGCGCAGCAGGTCGAAGGCGATGAACGCGGTCGGCTGGGCGCGATCGAGCGCCTCGATGTCGTGCGACCCCTTGACGTGAATCCGTCCCTGGAGCCGCTGAAATCCCGCGGGCCGGCCGTCCGGATCGAGGGCCACAATCTCCCCGTCGATGAACAGGGGCGCCTCGAGACTCCGGGCGAGCGGCTCGAGCGCCCGGACGACCGCGGGGAACTGGGCGGTCTTGTCGTTGCCGAGGCGCGACCAGAGCCGGACCTCGGGCCGCGACTTGCCCGGAGCGATGTGGACCAGCGCGCGGATGCCGTCGTACTTGGGCTCGAAGACCAGCCCCTTGCCGGTCAGCGGCGGCTGGGCGAGCGTTGCAAGCATGGGACGGACGTTCGCGGGGGTCTCGCGCCAGACGGGCATCAGGGTATTTTCAACGACAACTTCCAACTCACAACTCCCAACTCCCAAGGGAAGTCCTTCGAACAACGGGCCGAAAGGCCGCCAGACGGGCCGTTTGGCCGTCTTCCACCCCGTTGTTCGGAGGGCTTCCCCGTGGGAGTTGGGAGTTGGCAGCTGGGAGTTGGCCCTATGCAATTGTGCGCAGACGTGCGGATTTATCCCCTCCCGACCGATAATGCCCGGTGCGGAGGACTTTGAATGCCAGCCCGGCCTACCTGGAAAGGTTTTCTCAAGATCAGCCTCGTGAACATCCCAATCCGGGTGTTCCCGGCCACCGATTCGGCGGCGACGATCAGCTTCAATCAGCTGCACGCGGAGTGTCAGACCCGCATTCAGCAGAAGCGCTGGTGTCCGACCTGCGATCGCGAAGTGCCGATGTCGGAAATCGCCAAGGGCTACGAGTTCGAAAAGGGCCGCTACGTCGTGATGACCGAGGAGGACGTCTCCAAGGTGCGGCCGGAATCGACGCGCGTCATCGATCTCGTGCAGTTCACCGACGCCGCCGCGATCGATCCGATCTACGTGGAGCGTCCCTACTACCTGGCCCCCGACGGCAACATCGCGACCCAGGCGTTTGCGGTGATGCGGGAAGGGATGAAAGGGAAGGCGGGGATCGGCAAGCTCGCGCTCTACGGACGCGAGTATCTCGTCGCGGTGCTGCCGAAGGACAACGGCCTGGTGATGTACACGCTGCGGCACGCGAAGGAAGTCCGCAGCATGGACAACATCGACGAGCTCCAGACCGTGCCGTCCAAGGTGAAGCCCGAAGAGATCAAGCTTGCCAAGCAGGTGATCGAGAACTTCGAAGGCGTGCTCGACTGGGAAGAGTACCGCGACGAGTACCAGGAGGAGCTGCAGCGCATCATCGACGCGAAGGTCGCGGGTGAGGAAGTGGTCGCGACGACCGAGGAGGCGCCGCCCAAGGTGGTGAACCTGATGGACGCGCTGCGCCAGAGCCTCGACCGCGTCAGCACGGGCAAGAAGAAATCGGCCAAGGCCGACATGACCATCGCCGAGAAGCCCGAGAAGGCGGTCCCGAAAAAACGCGCCGCCCGCTAGCGGTCCGGCACCCGCAACGTCACGCCTCTTCAATCGTGGAGGGGCTCGTCGCCAGTAGTGATCGGCTCGATCGACAACTTCCTCTCGCCGCGCCTGGTCGGCAGGCGAACCGGCCGGTGGCGGAAACCAGGCAGGAAACCAGCGTCATCGAAGCGCAGGCGGAAGTCAGGGAGACCGGGGCGGCGAGCGGCCGGTGACGGCCGATCGGCGAACCGTGATTCCGGTCAAATTCGGGGGTGGAAAGATGGCCGGGATATGCCGTATCCTTTGGGGCACATGGCCACCGGTCGGAAATTCTCACTCGGGCTGCTATTTTCACCTTCCCATTGAGTGTGGCGTTCGGCTAGCCGGATTCGGCTGGCGACGTCCTTGTACGGGGTGGCGCGATGACCGCCACCACCTGCTGCCCATCCTGCGCCTCGGGCGATGTCCGGCTGAAAGTCCCGGAAGCCCCCGAAACCCTCATCTATCGCTGCGGAAATTGCGGCGTGTCCTGGACCATCGATGCCGACGTCTGGCTCCAGGAGGCGCTGGATGGCGCGGACACGTCCACCCCGGACGCATGAAAGCCAAGCTTCACAAGACCCATCACGGCGTCGACGGCGAGCGCTTCGCGATCGTGGAAGTTCACGACCGTGTGCCGGTCGAGGAACGGGCCGGCTCTGAATTCACGATCGAAGAGGTGTTCCGCGCCCTCCGCGAGCGCGGAGTGGCCGAGGGCGACACGCTGGCGATGCTCAGATCCGCGAGAATCGCGTATTGGCGGTCTCTGAGCATGACCTCGATTGCCGCCACCGTAGCGGAGTGGACCGTCCACTAGGGTTCACGCCGAAGCGTGAGACGTGAACGGGCCGCGAGTTACTGCTGCAGAGGGTTATCCGCCGGCTGACAGTCCAGGAACAACGGAATATTCGGTGCGGCGAGTGGATGCACGCCCACTGTCTTCGCGGCGGCATCGACGACTGCGAGGCGCTTGTTGACGAAGAGCACCTCGTAGGCCCACGACCGGAACGGCTTCATGCCGTCGAAGCAGGTGAAGTTGTTGTAGTGAATGTTCGCGACCTCGAAGAACTGCCTCAGCCGTCGCACCGCGGCCACCGATTTCTGATCGTCGATTCCGTGAAACTCCACCGCGATCTGATCGATTTGCCTGAATAGCTCGTCCGGCGCGGTCAGGAATGCGCCCCACTCCGCACCCTCGACATCGATTTTCAGGACGATGTGCTTCCCGCCGTCGCCGTTCCTGGCGACCTGACTCTGCATGGTGTCGAAGAAACGGCCATCTTCCCTGACGGCGGACTCACCAACGCACTCTTCGTGAAAGATCGTGTTGCCAGCAGGGCACACCGGTCGTTTCAGGTTGAAGCAGTCGGTACTGATGAATCGGTACCGCGCGCTTCGTCGAGACGTCACAGCCCCACTTGTCGTAGCCGCTGATGCCATACGAGTAGCCAGCCTTGACGTCCTCCAGCAGGTTTGCGCAGAGCAGATACCCGCCGTCGTAGGTCTCCCCGAATCGCTCCAGGTGACAGTTGGCCAGGGGGACGGGACGTAGCAGTTGAAAGAGCGCCTCGCGTTGCTGAGGTGTCCCGGTTTTCCCCGACACCTGCGAATGAAGAATCAGCTGCAGACCCACTCTTCCGCCGACGGCGGTTCCCCCCAGCAGCAACGCGATGAGGAGCAAGACGCGGCGCCTGGCTTTCCGCCTGTCCTGCGAGCGGATGCCTCCAGGGAGTACGCGACGGAGGAGCGACGTGAGCGAATGCAGCACAACGAGGCGACCTCAGCAAGAGGCAGACCAAGGCGTGTCGGCTACGCTCGCCTGAGGCGCGTTGCAATGGATCGGTTGTGGCGCGGTTCCGCGATTGCGAGTCTGTAATGGAGCGACCAATTCTGTACGGATTTGGCGGCCCGCGTACATTTTGGAAGCCCGGTGCGCTGCGCGAGATCAGGCAATTTCCCGGATTGCGGGAACGGATCCGCTGAGACGCATGGCGCAGTGTGTGCTGTGAATGCGACGTAGGTTTGGGTTGGATGACGGGTTCGGCGGAGCTGCTCTCGGCCCGTGTTTCGTGGTGCTGACCTCGCCACTCGCAAGCCGCTTCTTGTCACACGTCGGATACCCGGTCGTCACTTGAGGGTGCGATGCGCCGCGCAGGAGGACACACTAGGTAGACGGTTATCGTCGAACGGTGAAGCCCGCACGGGCGCCGAGCGCACAGGCCGCGCGCCCGAACGCTCAGCGCGCGGTCTCGAACAGATCGCCCGCCAGGTACTTCAAGCCGGAGTCGACGGCGACAGTCGCGACCACCCGGCCGGGACCGAGCTCGCGGGCCATCTGCACGGCGGCCGCGATGTTCAGGCCGCTCGACGTGCCGACCAGCACACCCTCCTCGCGCGCGAGCCGGCGCGCCATCTCGCGGCCGGCGGCCTCGTCAATCGCGCGCGCCTCGTCATACGGACGTGCGGACATGTGCGGCGGGATCGATCCGGTGGCGATGCCTTCCACGCGGTGGGCGCCGCCGCGTCCCTGCGTCATCGCCGGCGATTCCGTCGGCTCGAGCGCGACGATTCGAGCCGTGCTCCCGCCGTCACGGAGCGCTCGGGCGACACCAGCGAGCATCCCGCCGGTCCCGACGGCGCCGCAGAACACGTCGATGCGCCCCCCGTCTGCGTCAGCATTTCGCGGCCGATTTCCGCGTAGCCGTTGAGCGCATCGGTATTGTGGAACTGATCCGTCCAGAAGGTATTCGGCTCCGCGGCCAGCCTGGCGATCTCGGTTCGGAAACGCTCGAACAGCGCTGGCGTCACCTTGCCGCCGTCACTCGGGACGAGGCGCAACTCCGCGCCAAACGCCATCATCGTCAACAGCTTCTCCTTCGCGAACGCATCGGACGAGAGGACGATCAACGGATAGCCCTTGGCGGCGCACACCATGCCAAGCGAGGACCCGGTGCTGCCGCCGGTGAACTCGACGACCCGCATACCGGGCCGCAGCGCGCCCCGCGCCTCGGCTCCCTCGATCATCGCAAGCGCCATGCGATCCTTGTACGAGCCCGTCGGGTTGACCGACTCGAGCTTGACCAAGACGTCCGCCCCGCCGGTCGGAACGACGCGGGTCAGCCGGATGAGTGGAGTGTTGCCAATCGCAAGAAGGACGGACGAAGCGACGCTGGGCATTCGGTCATTCTAGTGGACTGTCCTGGTGATTCGTGGAGTATCAAATCCCAACTTCCAAGCTCCAAGCTCCAACGCACTCCCAACACCCAAGTTCCAAAACCTACGCTGCCATTGGAGCTTGGGCGTTGGGAGTGCCTTGGGATTTGGAGCTTGGAGCTTGGGAATTGACACTCTAGTAATGACCCCACTAGTCGCGCGGATGGCTCATGGACTGTCGGGAGCGCGCGGCTCACTGCCCTCGTTCGCCGAGTCCGAATCGACGGAGACCGGCCGCCGCGAAACTCCACCCCTCGTCCATGGGTGGGGCCCCGGAACGGGGCGGCGGGCACAACAACTCAGTGTCTACTTCGTCGGCGGCTTGGGCGACGGCATCACGCCCGCGGCGGGCGGCGGCGGTAAGCTACCGGCTATGAAGTCGACACCGACCGTCATTCTCAGCGTGTCGCTCAGCTTCCTTGCTGCGACATCCACCGAGGGCCAGGCGCCGAAGCCGGATCCAAAGACGCTCGCGGACACGGGCATCCTGGAACGTCTCGCCGAGCGCAGCGGCGTCTACGGCGTGCCGGCGACAGGGAAGACGCCTGACTTCATCGCTGACGCCAGCTGGCCGCAGAAACTGCCCAACAACTGGATCATCGGCCAGGTCGGGGGTCTGTACGTCGCCCCGGACGACCATGTCTGGATCTACCAGCGGCCTCGCACGCTGACCAACGACGAAGCGGCGCTGACCGAGGCCACCCACAAGTCCAAGGACGGAAAGCCGGTGGACGTCCTGGGCTTTCCACGTCCCTACGGCGCGCTGGGCGACTGCTGCGTGCCCGCGCCGTCGGTCATGGAGTTCGATGCGGCGGGGAAGCTTCTCCGCGCGTGGGGTGGCCCCGCGGATCCGGGCAAGTGCAGGGTGGAAGACGGCTGCATCTGGCCAGCGAGCGAGCACGGCATCTTCGTCGACCACAACGGCTTCGTCTATCTCGGCGGCAACAGCCGCAACAACGATCCGAACGGCTCCGCCTGGTCCACGACCAACGGCGCCGACGGGATGATCCTGAAGTTCACAAAGGACGGAAAGTTCGTGACGATGATCGGCGGCACCGGCACGAAGGGCCCTGATAGCAACAACAAGGACGGCGGCAAGAACGGGACGCCGATGTTCTTCCTGCCTGCCGACATCACCGTCGATCCGGTCACCAATCGCATGTACGTCTCCGATGGCTACGGTAATCGGCGCATTGTCATCGTCGATGCCGCGACCGGGAAATACATCGGTCACTTCGGCGCCTACGGCAACAATCCAATCGACGACAAGGCGGCGGCCGATGCAGGAATCTGGATGAACGACTTCACGAAGGGCAATCTGAAGCCCGGATTCTTTCGCACCCCCGTCCACTGCGCGAAGATTGCGAAGGACGGCCTCCTCTACGTCTGCGACCGCGGCAACAACCGCGTGCAGGTGTTCAACGGCCGCGATCCAAATCTCGGCAAGGAGTGCAGGAACCCGTCAGGCTCAGCCGGTACCTGCGGCTTCGTGAAGGAGCAGTTCGTGTCGGTGAAAACCAATGGCCTGCCAGGGTCGGCGGTGTCGATGAACTTCTCGACCGACGCCAATCAGTCGTGCCTCTACGTCGGCGACAACTCCAACATGACGATCTACGTGCTGAAGCGCGACACGCTGGAAGAACTCGGCCGCCTCGGCAGAAGCGGTCGTGAAACGGGAGAGTTCCATTGGCTACACCAGGTGAGCCTCGATTCGCGCGGCAACATCTACACGGCAGAAGTAGACACCGGGAAACGGCTTCAGAAGTTCATCCGCTACGGCGCCGACGGCTGCAGCGGCACGGGACGGAGGACAGTCGGTGGGGTGCTGCAGCACTGATGAAATCATTGATCTGCCGAACAGATCACAATCTGAGCTTCACATGGTCCTAATTCCGCCGCTCGATCCGAAGCCTTCACAGCTCGAGAAGAAGCGCTTCGACCTCGAATGGCACCTGCCGCTCGAACCTGGCCTGCCGACGCACGCCGCGCTCATTGATCTGCAGCCGACGTTTCCGGAACTGATCGCCGAGAGCGAGGGCGGCGACGAAACCGAGACGCTGGTGAACCTGTGGACGATGCTCACCGATCGCCGGGCAGCGGCCGGCGCCATCGCCTTCGTCGCCGACGCCTACTTCAGGCGCGCTGGTCGACATCCGGAGCGGACGAGAGCCGTGAACGAGTAGCGTCGGGCCGACCGCGCCACTCCACGCTGTGCCGCTACGCCACGAGCGCGGCCGACCGCGCCGTCGCCGCCTCTGGGTCCGCAGGGTGTGCACGGTGTGCTCGATCGTCGGGGGCATCGCCGTCTCCATGTTGTCGTCACCGGCGCCACCCGCGCCTTCCAGCACGTCGTCGTCACCACGCCCGGCCCAGTCTAGGTTGTCTGAAGAAATTGAAGTGTGGGGTGGATGACGGGGTTCGAACCCGCGACTTCCGGAGCCACAGTCCGGCGCTCTACCGCTGAGCTACACCCACCGTAAGGCAGTTTTGACCGGCAGAAACAGTGATTATAGCGTAGGGCTGGGAGCGCGGGGCTGGGGGCTAGGGATTCTCTCGAGCATCCTTCCGTCGATTGAGCGCCCCTTCGAGTTCCGTGAGCTGTCCGTTCTCAATCTGTACAGCCATCGCATAGACGTGCGACGCGCGTTTGCCCTTGGCGCCGTACATCAGCGTGTCGGCCCGGTGGATCAGCTCCGCCGCCAGCTTCCGCGCCACGCCGCGCCGCTCGGCGATGGGGCCGAGCTGCAGGCAGACGACCCCGACGTCGACCCGCACCGGGCGGGCCGAGAGACGGCGGTCGTCGCGGGACCAGTCATGCGCCTCGACGGCTTCCTTGAACCGATCGGCGATCTCGAAGGCCTCGTCGCAGCCTGGCAAATCCGGGATCAAAAAGCAGAATTCGTCACCGCCGAACCGGGCGTGCAGGTCGCGGCCCTCCCCTGAGCGCTCGAGGGCCAGGAAGTCTTCCGAGCGGATCTGATCGGAAAGGATGCGCGCCACGCGCTCGATGATGCGATCCCCGGTCGAGTGGCCGAGCGTGTCGTTGTACCACTTGAACGAGTTGATATCGACGACGCCGACGCCACACCACCGGACGCGCTGCTCGACGGCGAGGAACGACTCGACCCGCTCCATGAACCAGTCGAAGTTCAGCAGCTTGGTCTTCGGATCGCGGTGCGACTTCTCGGTCAGATCCGCGACAACTTCCTCGAAATATCGCGCGATGTTGCTGACGGTGACGTCCTTTTCGGTCAGCTGATGCTGGAGCCGCTCCATCTTGGCGGCGAAGCCTTCAGAGAGGGCCCTGATCGCCTCGTGCTTCGATTCCTCGATCAGCTGACGCTGCCGCGCGATGACCTGCTCGATCATCGAGGACAGCGCCGCCGACGTGGCCTCGTCGAGCGTCACATGCTCGCGGATCCACTGCCGGAGATCGGCCGTGGTCCGGGGGGACCTGGGTGTCCGCGTCGCGATCGGGTAGGGGCTGGGCCATCGCCATGGCGCACGATCCACATCAAGCAGTGTGCCGGTTGTGGTGGCGATAATTCTAAAGGATTTCCAGTCACGTCGCTGTCGAGCTGGTGACGGAACCCCAGCCATACGCTACAGCGCTACTGATTTTAGGCAATCGGACGACGCTCGCGTGCGACGACGACCGTCACATCGTCCCGGCGGCGTGAGAAGTCTCGATAGAGAACGCCCGCAATCAGGGTTGCCGGACGACGAGCCAGCCCCGAATACAGCGACAGGTCCCAGTGCGAGGAGAGGCCGTCCGAGAACATCACGATGGTCGCCTGCGGCGGCACCGGATAGGCGAACTCCTGGATCCGGCCCGCACTGTGCCCGGCCGTTCCATTGTGGGACACCATGTTGTGCCGCCCGCCCGACGGCAGAAGGATCTGGCCCGCGATGTTTCCCAGGCCCGCGAACGCGCCGATGCGCCGCTCGAGGTCCACGGCGAGCATCGCGACCGCGGCGCCCCGTGTGTGCCTCAGTGCGGCATGGACATCGGGGATCAGGAGCCGGGGAGGCTGTTCGTGCCCGGTCGCAAATACCCGTGTGGCGGCTATTGCGGCATCGTGCGCTTGAAGGCCGTGCCCGAGCCCGTCGGCGATGAAGATGGTCAGGCGGCCGTCCCGCTGCCGCCAGCCCCAGTCGTCGCCGCACACGTCTTCGCCCGTTTTCGAGACGTGGACCGCACCGACCTCGTAGCGTGACTGTCCGGTATCGGCCGGCGGCCGCTCGCGCCAGATTCGCGCCGCAATCGCGGTTCCGGAGGGTTGCGAGTAGATGTCGACCTGATCGGCCTGGCGCTCAATCGCCCCGAGACCGTGCCCGAGCGTGCCCGCCGTCGAGTAGCCGTCGCGCCGGGCCGCTGTCTCCTCCGGCATGCCTGGCCCCTTGTCGAGGGAGAGGATCTCGATGCCGGTGGGCTCGCCATCAGCGGCGGTGAGGGGCCTGACGAGCAGCTCGCCGCCGCGAGCGTGCTTGGCGAGATTGGTCCCGAGCTCGGAGGCGATCAGGGCCGCTTGTCCGGCGCGCTCTTCTGAGAAACCGAGGCCGGATGCGAGCCAGAGGACCAGCCGGCGCCCTTCAGCGGCCTCCGAGGGCTCGCTTATCGGCAGCGCCGCGGTGACGTTCATCGCCAGCGGGTGATGACGACCCGGGTCCCTTTTCCAGGTGCGGATTCGATGGCGAAGTCGTTCGAGAGCCGGCGTGCGCCGCTCAGTCCGAGCCCGAGTCCGCCGGCGGTCGTGAAGCCATCCTTCATCGCGAGCTCGACGTTGGCGATGCCCGGGCCGTCGTCTTCGAACGTGAGCCTGATGCCGCGCCGCCCGAAATTCTCGACGGCATCGATCGTGACCCGCCCTCCGCCGCCGTGCTGAAGGGTGTTGCGGGCGAGCTCACTCGCTGCCGTCACGATCTTGGTCTGATCGACGATGTTGAAGCCCAGCTCCACCGCCCGCTGCCGGACCGCCTGGCGGACGGCCACCACGTCCTCAGCGCTCTGCACGGTTCGCTGGTCGCTCACCAGGACCGTCATTCGCCTAGCCGTTCCCTGATCCGATCGCGCAGCACATCCATCCCGCGTTCGACGTTGAGCGCCGTGCGCACGCCGGTGAGCGAGAGCCCCAGCTCCACCAGCGTAATGGCCACTGCCGGACGCATCCCGACGACAACGGTCTCGGCGTCGAGCACGCGCGACATCGCGGCGATGTCGGCGAGCATCCGGCCGATGAACGAATCGACGATCTCCAGGGCCGAGATGTCGATGAGCACGCCCTTGGCGCGCGCTTCCACGATGCGCGTGGTCAAGTCGTCCTGCAGGGTCATCGCCAGCCGGTCGTGCATGTCGACCTGGATGGTGACGAGCAGATACCCGCCCATCTTGAGGATCGGGATCCGTTCCACGATCAGTCCTCGAACCGCTCGTCGGTGTGGCCCTGCGCCTCGGTTTCGGGACGCCGCTTTTTCGGCGCGCCGACCCTGGTCACGCCGAGGCCCAGACGGCGCAGCGCGATGGCGAATGCGTCGGCGAGCGTGGCCTTGGTAATGACCGTCCCGAGATCGACGCCGAGGTGCACGATGGTCTGGGCGATCTGCGGCCGGATGCCGCTGATGATGCAGTCGGCGCCCATCAACCGCGCGGCCGCGACCGTCTTGAGCAGGTGCTGGGCGGTCAGGGTGTCCACGGTCGGCACGCCCGTGATGTCGATGATCGCGATGAGCGCGCCGGTCTCGACGATGCGTTGCAGCAGATTCTCCATCACGACCTGTGTCCGGGCGCTGTCGAGCGTGCCGATCACCGGAAGCGCGAGCACGCCTTCCCAGAGCGTCACGACCGGGGTCGACAGCTCCATCAGTTCCTGCTGCTGCCGGATGATCAGCCGCTCGCGGCCCCGCTGGAACACTTCGGTCGTGAACAGCCCGAGCTTGTCGAGCAGCTGGTTGGTCTCGAAGATCAACTGGGCCGCCGCCTTCGGATCCTTCGGCAGCTCATCCTGCAGGCCTTCGAACAGCGTGTCCTTCAGCGAAAAGGCGAACATTGCGGTCTCGGAAGGAGAGAATCCCTGCTGGGCCCGGCTCACCGAGAGCTCTTCGAGCATCTGCCGGGCGTTGGCCCACGCCGGGGAGTGGATATCGGTACTGCCCGACGCGACCGACTGGCGGAACAGCGACAGGAACCGCCGCGACTGCTCCGAGAGCTCCACCTTGCTCATTCGATCGGATCGGTAGGCTGGCCCCGACAATTGCCGGTCGATCCAGCGCTGGAGTATCTCGGCCTCGTTCCTCGAGACGAGGTCGTGCAGCACGCTTTGCTCGTTCATCGAATCTCTCCGCAGCGATGTGAACCGTCGATTATAGCGATATGGGAGGGGCCGGCACGCCGTGCGTCGCGTCTCGCTCCGCGGCGGCCTGAATCACGGGCGCAAAGGTCCGGCGCGACAAATCCTGCTTGGAGACGATCGCGAACGCGTCCGTGAGGCGGCTCCTCTCCTCGGGATCGAGGGCGTGCGAGGTGACGATGACGACCGGCAGATCGCGCGTGCCGTCAGCCCCCTGGAGCTCTTTCAGCACCTGCCATCCATCCGTGCCCGGCATCATGAGGTCCAGCACCACGACGTCGGGCCGTTGGTCGGCCACGCGCCTGAGGCCGTCCTCACCGCTCGTCGCTTCGCTGACGTCGAAAGCCGGTGCCGGCAGGCACTGGCGGATGAGATATCGCGCCACCTCGTCATCGTCTATCGAGAGCACCTTTATCGGGCGAACCGTCCGGCCCTGAAAGCGCGTCAGGGTTTCGAGCAGCGCCCGTCGATCGACGGGCTTGGGAAGGTACGCATCCGCTCCGAGGCTGATCGCCTTGTTCCGATCGTCGGCCGAACTGATCACGACGATCGGCGTGTCGCTGGTGCGCGGCTGGCGCCGCAGCCGCACGAGCAGGTCCCAGGCATTCTCCGGCCCCAGCAGGACGTCCAGGATGATGGCTGCGGGCTGAAGGTGCTGCAGCGCCGTTTCGGCGGCGTGCACGGTGTAGGCCGGGCAGACCTGGTACGCCGACGAGCGCAGCACTTTTTCGTAGAAATACTGCGCGTCGGACGCGTCTTCGACGACCAGGAGCGGGAGCTTGCCGGGTTCCGGCTCCCACGCGAATTCCCCGCCGGCGTCACCGCGGAACGAGCTGTACTGCTGTGGCAGCCGCAGCGTGAAGGTCGAGCCCATGCCGGGTTCGCTGGCGACGCCGAGGGTGCCGCCGAGGAGCTCCGCGAGACGACGAGACAGCGGCAGCCCCAGACCCGTCCCTCGAACGTTCGCCTGAAGCCGGTGCTCGATCTGGGTGAACTCCTCGAAGATCCTCGACTGATCGTCGGGTGCGATGCCGATGCCGGTGTCGGCGACCCTGAACACGATCCCACCGGGCTCTTCCTCGACGGCGGACACGCGGACCTCGCCGCGCTCGGTGAACTTCAGCGCGTTCGAGATCAGGTTCCGGAGGATCTGCGACACCTTGCCTTCGTCCGAGTACACGGGCCGCAGGCCGGACGCATCCTCGAACACCAGCGAGACCGACTGGTTCATCAGCATCGGCCGGAGCATGCCGCGCAACGCTCCGAACAGGTTCTCGACCTGGAACTCCACCGGACGGACGATGGTCTTGCCGGCCTCCACCTTGGCGAGGTCGAGGAGGTCGTTCACGAGCTCCGACAACTGCTCGGCGGCCTTGCGGATGTAGATGACTTCCGGCTCCGCTTCGCGCCCGGTGCGCTGACGGTCGTCGATCAGCAGGTTCGACAACCCCAGGATCGAATTCACGGGGGTGCGGAACTCGTGGGTCATGTTCGACAGAAATCTCGACTTCAGCTCGTCGGCGCGCCGGAGGTGATCCGCTTTTTCGTCGAGCTCGGCGTAGAGCGCCACCACGCCGCGATTGGTGTCTTCGAGCTCGCGGTTCAGGTGCACGAGCTCCTGCTGCTTCCGCTGCAGGTCGTCGAGCGCGCGCAGGAGCGCCTGGTTCTGATGCTGGATCTCCTCGATCAGGCCGACGGGGCGCGTGCGTCCGATTGCCTCCGAAATCTGCCTGACACGATCGAGCGTGACCACCGGGTGACGCGGCGACAGGAACTTCTGCAGTGTGACCGTGGTCCCCTGGGGGGAGGTCTGAATGCTGAAGTCGTCCATCAGCCGGCGGGCCCCGACGATCCCCAGACCCATTCCCGTGCCCGACTGATATCGGCCCGAGAGCACGTCGTCGAGCTCCGCGATGCCGGGGCCCTGGTCGCTGACGCGAACGGTCAGCCGTTGCGGCTTCGCCTCCTCGTCGACCGCGAAGGTCACGCTGCCGCCGGTCGCGTACCTGAACGCGTTCCGGACGATCTCGGACACGGCGGTCGCGACGCGGGTTTGCTCCGACGAGTCGAAGCCGAGCATCTGGCCGAGCTGCGCGGCGCGGGTGCGGGCGGTAACGACGTCTTGATCGTGGTGAAGGGCCAGGGACAGGAGGTGTCGCATTACCGTGCGAAGGGAAGTGGCTACTGTACTTTGCAGGCAGGCAGCTGTCCACCTCGGCAGCGCCTGAGCTGCCCACGTGGCGGATCGCGGCAAAATCAAAGAGATCCGCGGCGTTTTCGCTGCCCGAAGTAGCGGTCTGGTCCTTGCATCGCACGCTTCAGTATCGAAGTGTGTCCAGGCCGAAACCGTTGAAGGAACCCTCGCAGCCGATCGGGTTCAGTCTTGCGAAGGTTGAACTTCGTACCCCGCAGGACGTGGTGACGCTCAGCCGTCGCATGCGCGCGGCCGGGGACGAGTTTGGCCTGTCGTCACGCGCCATCCGCAACCTCTCGGCCGCCACCTACGAGACGGCGACGCTGCTGATGAGCGTGCGGGCGGTGGATGCGGAGGTTCGCCTGGCGGATGGGCCGTCACTGCAGGTGGTGCTCCGTCTGCCGCACGCCGACAAGCCGCTCGCCGCGCTTCACGCCCGCCTTGCCGAGGCGGTCTCGCCGCTCCGCACCATGGTCGATCAGGTCGAGATCACCGAGAACGGCACCGAGTTGTCGGTGTGCCTGCGCGTGCTGTTTCCGGTCGGAGCAGCGCGAATGCGCCCGCCGGGGCCGGCCTCGGATACGCCGGACGAGGAGCTCGGATCAGACGATGAATCGCCGGGCGACTTTCGCGAGGAGTATGGCCAGCTCACCCGCGCCTTTCGCGAGCTGCAGTCGGAGCTTCAGGAAACCAATCGCGGCGTCGTCGCGCTCCATGCGGAGCTCGAGACCAACGCGGACAAGCTGCGGCAGGCCGAGGATCGGCTGCGGCTGCTGCTCGACAGCGTGCAGGATTACGCCATCTGCATGCTGACGCCGCAGGGAGACATCGCGAGCTGGAATTCGGGCGCCGAGCGGCTGTTCGCCTACTCCGCCGATGAAATCATCGGTCGCCACTTCTCCTGCTTCTACCCGGCCGCCGAGCGCGAGATGGATCTGCCCGAGGAGCATCTTCGGATCGCCGAGCAGCGGGGTAAGCACGCCGGTGAATGCCTGCGCGTGCGGCGGGGCGGCGCGGCCTTCGACGCCCACGTGATCGTGACGGCGGTGCGCCGGGGACACGAGCTGCAGGGGTTCTCGCTGGTCGTCCGTGACATCACCGAGCGCAAGCGGCTCGAGGAAGATCTGCGGCGGCGGGCGGAAGATCTCTCGGCTGCGAACCGTGCGAAAGAGGACTTCCTGGCGACGCTGTCGCACGAGCTGCGGACGCCGCTCAACGCGATGCTCGGCTGGACGCGGCTGCTGCGGATGGGCAAGCTCGATGGCGCCGGCATGAACCGCGCGCTCGAGACCATCGAGCGCAACGCGCACATCCAGGAACAATTGATCGCCGACATCCTCGATGTGTCGAGGATCGTCACCGGCAAGCTGCGGCTCGAGCTCAGGCCGATCGAGCTGGCGCCGGTGATCGAGGCGGCGCTCGACGCGGTCCGTCCGGCGGCTGCCGCAAAAGGGGTCCACCTCGAGGCGCAGACCGATTTCCAGGGGACGGTTCTCGGCGATCCCGATCGGTTGCAGCAGGTGGTGTGGAATCTCGTGTCGAACGCGCTCAAGTTCACGCCTGCCGGCGGGCATGTCGGCGTGAGCCTGTCGCGCGTGGGACCGAGCGCGGTGGTGACGGTCTCGGACACCGGGGAGGGCATCGCACCCGAGCTGCTGCCGTTCATCTTCGATCGGTTCACGCAGGGTGACGTGTCGATGACCCGTCCGCACGGCGGCCTCGGGCTCGGTCTCTCGATCGTCCGTCATATCGTCGAGTCCCACGGCGGCAGGGTGCAGGCGCAGAGCGAAGGGCGCGGCCGCGGCGCGGCGTTTTCCGTGCACCTGCCGGTTCGCGCGCTCCAGCAGCCGGTGTTGCCGGAAGACATTCATGTGCAGCCGCTCGGCGGTCTGAAGGTCCTGGTCGTGGACGACGACCCGGATGCACGCGAGTCGGTGTCCCTCGCGCTCGCCCAGTGCGGCGCTCGAACGGCAGCGGTCGGATCCGCGCGCGAGGCGTACCAGATGCTGAGCGAGTTCATGCCCGACGTCCTGGTCAGCGACATCGACATGCCGGGCGAAGACGGCTGCACCTTCATCCGCCGCGTGCGATCGCTGAATCAGCACGGGCTGGCGGACGTGCCCGCGGTCGCGTTGACGGGCTACGCGCAGCCGGAGGATCAGCAGCGCGCGCTGATGGCGGGATTCCAGAAGTTCGTGCCGAAGCCGGTCCACGTCGGTGAGCTGGCGTCGGTGGTCAAGATCCTCGCGGATCGACGAATCGTGTGAAGCGTGGCCGGGTCTGACCGCCTTCGCCAAGGCTACGGCGGTCCGCCAAAGCTCTAGCGGCGGCGGAACACCCGGCCCTACACCGTCACGCCTTTTCGACCGCGGCGCGCGCCTTCTTCTCGCGGTCCCTCATCTCCTTGACGTCCTTGGCGGCACGCGCTGCACGTTCCTGTGCGGTCGCGCTGGCCTCTTCCGCCGTTTCCGCCTCACGCGTCGCGGCGTCGAGCGCGGCCTGAGCCTCGCGCAGGGCTTCTCTGGCGATCTCGACTCGTTGCCGGGCCTTGTCCGCCTCGCGGGCGGCACGGGCCGACTCGAACTCCTCGCGCCGGGCGGCCTGCTCGGCGAGCCGCGCATCCCGGGTGGCCACCGTCAGTGCCTCGCGCGCGGCGGCCAGCCGTTCCCGGTCCTGCGCGCGAGGCGCCGACGGCTTGCCGGCCTGAGCGGCCGCTGATCGATCGGCGACCTTCGCGGCCGGGGCCGGCCTGACGGTTCCGCCCGGCAGCGAACCGGCGAGCATCTCGAACCCGCGCGGCTGCAGTTGCCGGGTGAGGCGGCCAGGCGGCTCGTCGGCGGGCAGGCCGCGCAGCGTCGTCGCGACGGCCTGCTTCGTCGCCTCGGTCACGGGCTGCCCGTCCTCTGCAAGGAGCGCGAGCGTCGCCTTGAGCGCGGCGTCCACCGCTTCTTCGTGTGCGCGGCTGGCGCCACGGAGGTCCGCCCGTTTTCCGCCGAGCGTCGCGTCGTGCGTGGCGCGCAGGTCCTGTGCGCGCTCGATCAAATCGTCGTAGACGTCACGGCGCCGCCAATACAGCTGGTTGACGGCCCATGCCGGCAGGCTTGGCTTCTGGAGGGAACGGACTGCAGCGGCGTCCGTGCCGGACTCCTTCGCGAGCGCGTTGCGTGCGCTCACGAAGTCGCTGAGAGCCAGCTGATAGAGCCGATCGAGCGGCGATTCGGACCTCTGGGCGCGCGCCATCGCGAGCGTCGCGTCAGTGCGACGTGGTGTTGGTGCTGATCGGTTCGAGAGTCCACCGAAGCCGGGGGACCGCGTTTTCGGTGGAAGGCTCGCGGCAGATCTCGTAGGCGACCCAGAACGGCCGCCGATCGCGCGGCCGCATCTGCGCTTCCCTCTGCGACACGTGGCCGTCCAGCGCCCGAGAGATGTCGCCGAAGACCTGGTGGCGTTCACCCGCAAAAAATGCCGGAAGGCTGCGGCCGAGCGCGCCGCGCGCGGACAGATTCAGGAGACGGTGCCCCGGTCCGCTGATTTCCAGCATCACTCCGCGGTCGTCGGTCACGATCCAGGCATCGGTCTCGGGAACCGTGGACTGCCCCGGTTCGAGAAACCTCCGGATGATCTGCACGAGGCGATCGGCCGGGACCGGCTCGATCAAATACGCGTCCGCTCCGCACGCGAGGCCGTCCTGACGACCCTGAGCGGTCGCGTAGGTCGACGTGATCATCACGACCGGCAAGCTCGGGCGGGTCGATTTGATCTGTTCGCAGACCTGAAACCCGTCGCCGTCGGGGAGTCGCAAGTCGAGCAGCACGAGCCGCAGCCGGTCGTTCGCAGCCGTGCGAACGGCGTCAGCGGCGGTCACGGCCTCGAGGACCTGGAATCCGGCGCGTTCGAGAATGCGGCTCTTCAAGAAGCGCGACGGCGAGTCGTCTTCGACGTTCAGAATGACTGCCATGGTTGGTTGTCCTGTGGATAGGGTCGGATTATACCGGATTGCCAGTACCGCGATCCGAACCCGCTGCGGTAAGGACGGGCTGCTCGACGCGTGCGGGGAGACGCACGCTGAGTGTGGCGCCCCGCCCCTTGCCGGCGCTCGCGGCCGAGACGGTACCGCCATGCGCTTCGACGAGGTGCCGCACGAGCGACAGTCCAAGTCCGAGCCCTCCATGGCGTCGCGTGGAGCTGCTGTCGCCCTGCCGGAAGCGGTCGAACACATGGGGAAGGAACGCAGGGTCGATCCCTTCGCCGGTATCGGTGACGTCGAGCTCCACTCCTGAGTCGTGGTACGCGACCCGGACGGTGATCGATCCGCCCTCGGGCGTGAACTTCGTCGCGTTCGAAAGAAGGTTCCAGATGACCTGCCGGAGCCGGTGCGGATCGCCGGTGATCCGCGTCTGCGCCGGCAGCATCAAGTGAACCGTCTGCCGTTTGCCGAGCACCGCCGGCGTGAAGGACTCCACCGTCGTGCGCACGATCTCGGAGAGATCGACCGGGTCGGCGGTCAGCGCCATGCGGCCGGTGATGATGCGCGACAGATCGAGCACGTCGTCGACCAGCCGGGACTGCGACTGCGCGTTGCGGTGGATGGCCGCAAGCGCCTGCTTGCGCTGGGTCTCGGTGAGCTCCCGACGCGCCAGCATGTGCGCCCAGCCCATGACCGCGTTGAGCGGCGTGCGCAGCTCATGCGAGAGCGTGGCCAGGAAGTCGTCCTTCAGGCGGTTCGCCCGCTCGGCGTCGGCACGGGCGACCCGCTCGTTTTCGAGCAGCTGCTGACGGTCTTCCGCCTGGCGGCGGAACGATTCCTCGACGCGGCGCTGCGGCGTCGCGTCGCGGAAGACCAGCACGGCACCAATCATCCGATCGTACTGATCTCTGATCGGCGCGCCGCTGTCCGCTACCGGCAGATCCGTCCCGTTTCGGCGCACCAGGAGCGTATGGTTCGGCAGCCCGACGACGATGCGTTCGCGGAGCGCACGCTCGGCCGGATTGGGTGCCGGTTCGCGCGTCTCTTCTCGGACAACGTTGAACACCTCGCTCACCGGTTGTCCCTGGGCTTCGCGGGCGGTCCAGCCGGTCAGGTGTTCGGCGACGGCGTTGAGGAACCTGACGCGGCCGTTCTGATCGGTGACGATCACGCCGTCGCCGATGCTCGCCACGGTGGCTTCGAGCGTGAGCCGCGACTGGCGGCCGCGCGCCGCCAGCGCGCGTGATCGTGGTCGCGGTCAGCGCGAACACCAGCAGTTCGTAGGTTTCGCGCAGCGACGGCACCTCGAACTGGCCGACCGGCGGCATGATGTAGTAGTTCGACGAGCCCGAGCGAGACGATCGCGCAGATCAGTCCCGCCGCGAGGCCGCCGCGAAGCGCCGTCACGAGTACGCCGATCATCGGGAGCACGAACGGACGTTCCTGCAGCTGGAAGGTCATGGTCAGTCCGAACGCGACGACCGCCACGGCCACGGCCATCACTGCATGGATCCACCAGGGCGCCCACAGGGATCGGCTGAGCACCGACGGATTGTAGCTGACCTTTCGGCATGTCCCGGCGGCCAGCGGTCGAGCTTGCGCCGCGGCGCGCGATGTATAAATTTGTGTGCCTGAATTCCACTCGGAACCGTACGTTTATCTCGCGGGCCTGTCGCACAAGTCCGCCCTGATCGCGTGGGGCGCCTTCTACTTCCGCACTCGACCGGGCGGCACCGCGAAGCTCGTCGACGACGATGACCTGCAGTGGGTGCACCCGCCGCGGTGCGACTCGATCGGCTGCCGATCGAAGCCCTATGGTCCGGCTGAGGTCGAGGTGCGCGACGAGACCGGCGTGCTCGTCGCCTCGGCGATGACCAACGAGTGCAATCACTGCCTGATCTCAGGACTCCAGCCGGACACGTCCTACACCTACACCGTGCGGGTGAAGCACGAGGAATGGGCGTCTGGCCTCCGCTGGGATTGGGATCCCGAGACGAAGGGACTGATCCAGGACGGCAGCGGCTATACCAACGAATTCCGAACGCTTCCGGATCCGACGAAACCGCTGGATGGCCCCTTCACCTTCGCCGTCATCGGGGATTTCGGCACCGGCATCCGCCATCCATCGACGGCCACCCGGCGGCAGCGCGAGGTGGGCCTCGCGCTCCAGCGAGCCGTCGACACCGAGAACGTCCGCCTGATTCTGACGACCGGCGACAACATCTACGCCGCGCAAGCGGTTCCTGCTCTGGACGAAGGATTCGGGGGACGAAGACGACGACTGGTTCTTCACGTTCTTTCAGCCGTATCGATATGCGATCAACCGCGTGCCGGTGTGTCCGTCGATTGGCAATCACGATACCCGCGAGACGGAAGAGTGCGACGATCGCGCCCAGGTGATGGACAACTTCTACCTGGCCACGCGGCTGGCGACCGAGGAAGCGGCAGGACGCGCGTCGGTCGGCCCGGGGCTCTTCTACCGGTTCAAGGTCGCCTCCGACGTGGAGTTCGTCTGCATCGATACGTCGAAAGAACATTTCTTCCGGCGCGGCCGGCTGTTCAGCTATCCGAAGCACCGGGAATTCGTGCGCAACGCGTTCCCGGTGCTGCCCGCGGAGCGGATCCGCTGGCGGATCCCGTTCTGCCACCACCCGCCGTTCTGCGCGGGGCCGCAACACGGCAACACCGACGGGATGGAAGAGCTGATCGCGCTCTTCGAGGAGGGCGGGGTCCGGGCGTGCTTCAGCGGCCACGAGCACAACTTCCAGCACTCGCGCCACAAGGCGATCGACTATTTCATCTCGGGCGCCGGCAGCAAGATTCGATCGGGCGTGCCGTCACGCACGGAGGAGGCGCACACGGTCAGCTGGTCGCCGACCTGCCACTTCCTGCTGGTGACCATCCAGGGCGATGCGATGATCGTGCGGGCGATAGGCGACGACGACAACGGCGTGCTCCGGGAGATCGAGCGGTTCGATCTGCAGGGGCAGATCGGTGACCGGCCCGATCACCGTGCCTCCGCTCACCGGGGCGTCAGACCGGGCTCTGACCCCCGCTTCCGAGCCGGAGGGTTTTTCGGAGCCAGGCCAGGCGGTCGCGGGTGGATTCCTCGCTCAACGCGTGGCCCGCTTTGTAGACGCGGACGTCGGCGCCCTTCGGCGCGGCGGCCGCGAGCTGTTCACGACGCGCGGTCGACACGTGCTCGTCGGTGTCGGCGAACTGCATCAGCACCGGTCCCCGGAGCTTCGGCACCCACCGCACGGGATCGAGCGGCGCCAGCTGCGCGACGAATTTCGCCCGCGCCTCGCCTTCGAGCTTCGGTCCATACAGAAACCAGTCGGTGAAGGACGCCGTGCCGGCCATGAACACGAACTCGGTGACCCGCGGATCGACGGCAGCGGCGAGCGTGCCGTACATCGCACCGAAGTCGTGGCCCACATACGCGACCCGCGTGCGGTCGACGCCGGGCTGCGCCATCAGCACGTCGAGGGCACGCCGCAGGTCGCGGACCTGCTGCACCGAGCGCGTGTAGTCCTCCTCACGCGCGCGCGTGGGGAACCAGGTGGGCACCGACCAGGGCGTGTCGATCAACAGCGACGTGACTCCCTGGCGCGCGAGCGCGACGCCGTCGGGAACGAACTGCGTGCGGTTCGAGGTCGGCGCCGGCGGGCCGTACCAGTGCACGAACAGGATCGCGGGCGCCGGCGGTGCCGGCGGCGCCTTCGGGCGTGATCAACGTCGCCGCGTTGGTGCCGCCGGTCAGGGTGGCGTAGGTGATGTCCCGCAGCAACGCGCCGTTGTCCTCGCGCCGCCCGGTTTCGCGGACGTCCAGCGGGAGCCCGGCGTTGTAGTTGAAGAGCGACGGATCGGCGGTGCTTTGAACTGAGGTGATTGCGAGGGCGATGAGAGCAAATGCGAGCATCCGGGCATTATGGGGCAGCCGGATGATCTCTGGGATCCGGGCGCCGTGGCTCGTCACGGCAACCGGGTAGTTCGGCCCTAGGATCAGCATTATTTTGGTTGCCGCGGGGACCCCACCCCCGCGGCCTGCCAGCGCCTCGCTTCGCTCGGCGCCGCTGTTTAGAGGCTCATAGCCACTTGGATCAGCGTGCGAGGCGGATACGATAGTGATTACGTGATCAAAGTTGAACTGCACGCGCACACGGCGCAGGACCCGTGCGACTACATCCCGCACTCCACCCGCGACCTGATCGATCGCGCGAGCCATCTGGGTTACGGCGCCATCGCGATCACGCTGCACAACCGTCACTACGATCCGGCGGCGGATCAGGACTACGCGCGATCGCGCGGGGTGGTGATGATTCGGGGCATCGAACGCACCATCGAAGGCCGGCACATGCTGCTGCTCAACTTCCCGGTTGAGTGCGAGCTGGTGAACCGCTTCGAGGACCTGCGGGAACTCAAGGCGCGCCATCCCCGCGGGCTCGTGATCGCGCCGCATGCCTTCTATCCGATCGGGAGCGCGATGCGAGGCCACGTCGATCGGTATGCCGACCTGATCGATGCCGTCGAGGTGAACTCGATGTTCACGTCCTGGCTCGATTTCAACCGGCGGGCGGTGCGATGGGCGCGGGCGAACGGCAAGCCGGTGGTCGGAAACACCGATCTCCACTTGCTCGAGCAGCTGGGCACGACCTATACGCTGGTCGAGGCCCCGGCCGACGCCGACGCGATTTGCGACGCCATTCGGGCCGGGCGGGTCGAGCTCCGCTCGACCGCCCTGCCAGCCTGGCGGGCCGGGTCGATCTTCGTCCGGATGGTCGCCGCCGGCCTCATTGGCGTGGTGCGCGGCGGCCGGAGGGCCCCTTGACGGCACCCCTGAACAGGCCTACCTTGTCTGGTACGCCTAAGACGCCACCACAAATCTGGCGTCACGGGGGACCCACGGCGCGATAACCGCGCACCGGGGCGAATCCGGATCACAGATCTGGTAGAGGAACTCCAACCTCGAGCCCGTCAGCTAACCCCGTCGGCGAGTGGAGGCCTGCCGTGTTGCATGTCACCCCCGGCGAGCGGATCGTCGTTCGACGTACGCCTTCTGGTTCTGCGCGGCGCGTTGGCCGTGCTCGTCCTGTTCCTGGGAGCGATCTCGCTCATCTGGCTGCTCGGCTCTCGAAACCCGTTCACGCCGGCAGGCTACGTCGGCTATCTCACCAAGGGCGCTGTCGTCGGCAAGAGCCGTTTCTACGGCATTCAGAAAGGACCGACGTCGGCCGGCCGGACCTGGCTGCTCGAGGTCGACGAACATCAGCGTCACGCCCTACACCTACACCGAGGAGTTCACCGGGAATCAGGCGGTCCTCAGCCGCGACAACCTGAAGATCTCCTTTGCCATCCACACGGTCTGGCGTGTGGACGACACGAAGATTCCGCTGTTCATGGAACGCTTCAGCACCACGGTCAACAACGGCGACACCGAGAAGTCGCCGGACGCGGTCGTCCGGGTCGCGTACGCCAACTACGTTCGTGAACCGCTCCGCACCTTCGCGCGCGACGAAGTGCAGCGGCGGGCGGGCCTCGTCGTGAAAGACGAGTTCATTCCGATCGGGCAGGCGGTGCTCGCGCGCATCCGCACCTACGCGTCGGACAGTCCCTTCGTCATCAGCAGCGTGGTCGTGGGCAACGTCCAGTATCCGGAAGAAGTCGCCGACGCGGTGTCACGCAAGCTGGCGGCGACCCAGGAGCTGGAACGCAAGGACACGGAAATCGAGATCGAGCGGAAGGAGCGGACCAAGCGCGAGGTGCAGGCCACCGGCATCGCCAACGCCATGCAGATCATCCGGGGCCAGCTGAACGTGCTCTACATCCAGCACGAAGCCATCGAGGCGCAGAAGCTGATGGTCAACTCGCCCAACCACACGACCGTCTACATCCCGGTCGGCCCGATGGGGGTGCCCCTGACCGGGACGTTCCAGACGGGGGGCGGGGCTGGCCGCTGAAAACGGCGAAAGTAGAGGAAAAGGCTCCCCTTCACGCGCCGGCCCGTGCATAATACCGGCCGCACGCCTGGAGGGTGTTGATGAACACAGTTGCGAAGACCACCTGGTTGTCAATCGTCGTGCTGTTCGCGATTATCGGCGTCACTGTTCTTCTGGTTATGCGCTGACACTCGGGATTCCGGCTGGTCCGCTGGTCCGCTGGTCCGGACTAGCGGACTACCGGCCTAGCGACGAGCAGACGACCGGCCCAGCGGCCCACCGAACTACCAACCAGACCCGCGGAGCCGCGGACCCGCGGACCAGCGAATCCGCTACTGAGTGGTGCCGCGCGTGCACGCCGTGCCGCGCGTCAGGTCCGCGAACGTCCCGTAAATAAACTGTTCCAGACCTTTCCGGTCGAGGCCGGCCGCAGGATCGGCAACGATTCGCTGCGCAATGGGCAGGAGGAACCGGCCATACTTCAACAGCGCCGCGCGGTCCTGCGTTTCGAGCGCTCGTTTCACGTCGGCAGTCGTTTCGGGCGTGATCAGTTCGAGCCGTCCTACGAACACTCTCGCCGTTTCGATCGGCCTGGGTTTGATGTCGAGCGGCAGCATCGCGTCGATGGTCGCCCTTGGCACGATGTAGAGCAGTCGCGTGCCTTCCTCGAACCACGAGTCGCGCCAGGTGTCGACCATGGCTCGCGCCTCCCGGGGATAGAGGCCTTCCCGGGTCAGGAGGGCTTCGAGCGTTCCCGCCAGCGTGTCGAGGTCGCCCGCCAGCGCCGGAGTTGCCAGCGTCGCACGCGATCCTGTCGTGCTTCTGATTTCGTAGCCCAGCTTCCCGTTGCGGCGATCGAACCGCACGATTGTGCCGAGCGCGCGGGAGCCTCGGTTCTGACCGTCGCCGTCCCATCGGGGGCGACGATCGCTGATACCGGCAACGTGACCCGCGCCACGCCGCGGTAGAACAGGAATTTCTCGGTCTGCGTCCCGACCCGCAGCGGCGCGGCGTCGGTCCCGCGTGCGGCGTAGTAGTGACTCGAGCGGGGCTCCGTGGGGAACGACCCGGCGGCCCGCGGAGTGATGGTGACGTTCGACCAGGTCGCGCTGCTCGCGAAGCCCGGCGTCTTCAGCGTGGCGCTGGTGACTTGCGCGGCTGGCGTGACGTCAGCACGCGGGAACCATTCCGTCACCAGCCCGGCCGGGAATCGCACCGAGACGTCGACGGTCATCTGCTGCGGAGCGTAGAAATAGATGACCGGCGTTTCCATGCGCACGGTGCCGGACAGCGCCAGCTTTCCCTGGAAATAGCGGAAGCGTTCGACGAAGCAGGGCAGGTCGTTCTGCCCCTCGAGCGGCAGCCAATCGATCTGCTGCTCCCTGCTCGCCGGCCACCGATGTGAAGGTGCCCCACTCGTGGGCGACGAGATTGCCGGGGTCGCGGGAGTCCCGGCGTACTTCAGCCGGCGACGCCGTCAGCACGGCGAGTAACAGCACGAGCGATATGCGAGTCATGCCCGATAAACGTTTGCCGCAGGCGATCTGTTGGTGATCTCGGCCAACCTGTGAAGGAGCTTCCGCCTGAAGGCGGAAGCGACCAGATCAGACCAGATAGCCTGCCCGCCCGTAGCGCGTACCGCGAAGGGGGGGTGGCTTCCGCCTTCAGGCGGAAGACAGACTCAGGGTTGCGCGGTGTTGATGCGTGCGAACAATTGATCGAGCTCCGCCCGCGAGGCCGTTCGCGCGTCTTCTCCGAAACCGTAGCCGATTTCCAGATCGTCGCCGCCCAGACGCGCGAACGTGGCGTCTGCGAACTCATCCACGTTCACCCCGAACGTGTGGAGGCCCGGCCCGCCAAGGTCGGTGTCGACGGCCGGCGGTGCGATCTCGATCACGCTGACCGGCGTGTCTTTCAGCTGATGGCGGAGTGAAAGCGTGAAGGAATGCAGCGCCGCCTTGGTTGCGCTGTAGACTGGCGTGCGCGCCAGCGGCGCGAAGGCGAGTCCGGACGTGATGTTGATGATCGCCGCCGGACGCTTCGTCATCAGGTGCGGCAACAGCAGCCGGGTCACGTGAATCGGCGCGTCGAGGTTCGTGGCCAGTTCTTCGCGGGTGGTGTCCCACGGTTCCTGATCCTCGAGCCGGATCCGCCGCTGAATGCCGGCGTTGTTCACGAGCACGTTGAGGGCGGGGAATTCGTTCAGCGCCGACTGCACGAGCGCCGCGCGTCCGGCGCTGGTCGAGACATCGGCGACCAGGGTATTGATCCGGCCGTCGATCTCTTTCGCTTCGCGCAGCTTCGCCTCACGGCGTCCGCAGGCAATCACGGTGCTGCCCGCGTTCACGAACCGCTTCGCGAGCGCGAGACCAATCCCCGATGCGCCGCCGGTAATCAGAACGGTGTTGTTCGAAGTCCGCATCGAAGAATGGTAGATGGAGAGCCGTTTGTTCGCCACCGGGACGGAGCTGTGCGAATCCGAACGCCTGAGCCTGGCCTGAAACCGCTCTTTGCCGGCAATCCCGCTTTACCAGCCCGGCACACGTTTCGAAGAACCCCAGGAGCCCCACGGGCACGGACGACCGGACTCCCGGATCCCGGCCCCCACTGATGAACGACCTGCGTTACGCGCTTCGTAGCCTCGCTCGCGGGAAGATGACCACGGCCGTGATCATGTTCAGCCTGGCGCTCGGCACGGGTGCGAACGCGACGCTGTACAGCGTGATGGATGCGCTGCTGTTCCGCCCGCCCGGCGGCGTGGCCGAGGCCGAGCGGCTGGTCTGGGCCTTCACCAGCCAATACACCGGCGCGGCGCATGGCCTGACGTCCGTACCCCGATTTCCTGTCCATGCAGCAGAGCCGCGGCGCGTTCGCAACGATTGCGGCCTTCGACGATTCCGCGATCGCGTCGGTGCGTTGGGGTGAGGCCGGGCAGCGCTTGCGCGTGGTGTCGGTGTCACCGGAATTCTTTCCGGTGCTGGGCATCCAGCTGCAGGCTGGCAGCTTCGAGCGGTCTGCTCGCTCCCGAAGCGAACGTGCCATCTTCCTCGTCGCTGCCGCCCGCGATCATCAGCGATGCGCTGTGGATGCTGATGGGGCGGCCTGGCGACGTGGTCGGGCGGGAACTGGCCATCGCTGAGAGGGTGCATACGGATCGCCGGCGTCGCGCCCCCGGGCTTCAGCGGCCTGCAGCTCGGACGCGCCTGCGACGTCTGGATCCCGATGCAGGCCAGGGAACACGAATCGGCGCGCGGCGATCGGCATCTCTCCGTGATTGGCAGGCTGCACGATGATCGACGCCTTCACGATGCGGAGCTCGAGCTTGCCGCTCTCGGCGAGCAGCCTGGCAGCGCTGCATCCCGACACGAACAGGGGAACGCGCTCGAATCCCGGCGAGCCTCGACTGATGTCGGTGGCCGCCTACTCGCGGCTGGATGTCTCGGCGCGATCGCAGGTGCTCTTGATCAGCACGGTCGTGCTGGGCTCCACGGGAATGCTCCTCCTCAGCGCCTGCGTGAACGCCGGGAGCCTGATCCTGTCGCGGAGCGCGGCGCGGCGGCGTGAACTGGCAGTGAAGCTCGCGCTCGGCGCCCGCCGGTCCGTCCTCGTGCGCCAGGTGGTGCTGGAAAGCCTGGCCGTCTCGTTGGGCGGAGCCGGGCTCGGCCTGCTGTTCGCTCACTGGACGGCACGCGTGCTTCCGGCCTTCTTCGCGCCCGAAGAGGCTGCAATGCTCGATACCCACCTCGACGCGGTGACCGTCACGGTGACCGTCGCCCTGTCCTGCCTGGCGGGAGCGTTGTTCGCGCTCGGGCCCGCGCGGCATGCGCTGGCGAAGGTCGACATTCTGGTGCTGCGCAACGACAGCGGCGCGATCGCCGGGCGCTCGGGAAGCAGCGTCCGGAGCGCGGTCGTCGTGTTCCAGGTGGCCTTGTCCACCGTGTTGTTGATCGCCAGCGGCCTCATGGTGCGGGCGTTGAGCGTGGCGCTCGAGGGAGATTTGGGACCGGGAGGGCGGGGCGTCGCGATCGCGTTCATGCGGATGCCAGGTGCGCTCCAGGGCCAGGTGGCCCGCGGGATCGTGTTTCATGTGAGCGCCGCCGAGGCCGCCCGGAAGCTGCCGGGCGCCGAGGCAGCGGGCTGGGTCTCCACGCTGCCGGTGAGCCGGAGCAGCACTCAGGTCTTCCGGCTGCAGGCGAAGCCGGATCTGGTCGAGCGGCTCGAGGTCGATACCAACGTCGCCTCGTCCGGATACTTCCAGGCACTGCGGATTCCGCTGATCGAAGGACGGTTCTTCACGGCCGCCGACGGCGCGCTCGCCAAGCCCGTCGATCATCGTCAACGACATGCTGGCGAGCCGCTACTTCGGCCCTGACGCGGTGGGTCATCGGCTGCAGGATGCCGACGGCCTGGAGTACGAGATCGTCGGCGTCGTGCGATCGGGCAAGTACCGGACGTTACAGGAGGCGCCGGAACCCATGGTGTACTTCCCCCTCTCGCAGCGCGATCAGATGTACATGCATCTGGTCGTTCGCACGCGCGATTCGGGGCAGGCCGCAGCCGCTGCCATCCCGGGAACGCTCGCGTCCATCGACCGCGGCGTGGACGTTTTCCGGGTCACGACCTTTGCAGAGCACCTGGCCGAGGCGCTGACGGTCGATCGGATTCTCACGACCGTGGTCGCGGGCTGTGGAATAGCGGCACTGATGCTTGCGATGATTGGCGTCTACGGGGTGGTGGGCGACGCGGTGCGCCGGAGAACGCCTGAGATCGGCATCCGCGTGGCGCTCGGTGCGCCCAACCTGCGCATCCTGCAGCTGGTGTTCAGCGAGGGTCTGCCCCTGTCGGCGGCTGGCTCGGCGGTCGGAGTGGCGGCGGCGCTTCTGATCTCGCGCGCCGCCCGGTCGTTCGTGCACGACATTCCGCCGGTGGACCTCGTCAGCCTGGCGGTCGTCCCGGTGGCGCTGCTGCTGGTCGTCGTCGGCGCCGCCGCCCTGCCGGTGCGCCGCGCGCTTCGAGTCAGCCCGACCATCGCGCTCCGGGCGGATCGTAGCGGGTAGGCAAGCCCGGCCCCTACCCGGAGGGCGAAGAGCCAGCAGCGGGATCGACTCAGCAAGCTCTGTCGGCCGGATGGGACCCGCGACGAGCCGTTGAAACAGTCGTGAGGGTCACGAAGTAGAATACCTGCCGACATCAACGGCCGCGGCAGAGGAGCCGCAATTTCAGGCGGGCTCGTCGTCTGAAGGAGGAAATCAATGCGTCTGGCGAAAGCTTCAATTGTTGCGGGTGCCGCAGCGCTGATCATCTGGGCGATCCCGGCAATGCCGGCGGCGCGCGGGCAGCAGGACGCCGACAAGAAAGTGGCAGGTGGCGGCGTCACCGTGAAGGGCTGGCAGGGGAAGGTCGACAGCGGCAACAGGCAGGGTCTGGCAATCACGGACTCGAAGCTGGCTCCCGAGGGCAGCGGCATGCGCCTGATGACCGGTGCGGCAGCGCCTCTACTGGAATCCGGCAAACGTGGGGAAGGGCGACTTCTCCGTCAAGGCGACCTTCGACGAAGCGAAACAGCCGTACAACCATCCTCATCCGTATGGGGTGTTCATCGGCGGCAAGGGGCTCGACGGCGATCAGCCGCAGGCGCTTTACTGTGCGGCGTACCGGAGCGGCAACTACATCGTCCGTGGCTTCAGCGGCGGCAAGCCGTTCGCGGATCGTGCAGAAGCCGACGCCGAACGACGCCATCGCCAAGGGCGCAGCTGATGCGCCAGTGAAGCAGGAAGTCGTGATGCGGGTGAGTGGCGACAAGGTCGAGTGCACGGTCAACGGCGCCTCGGTCTGGAGCGCGACGAAGGCGGACGTGACCGGCGCCGGCAAGCTGGACTCGACGGATGGCATCACCGGCATCCGCGTGAGCCACAACTCGGACGCGCTCGTCAGCAACTTCGCGGTCGGCAAGTAACCCGCGCGAACCGTGGTAGCCGTCCGCCGACGTCGGACGGCTATCTTTTTGTACGGATTCTTCTTCCGCCTGAAGGCGGAAGCCACCCGCTCCAGCACGGTCTGCCCGCCGTCGCGCGCAGCGCGAACGCGGGTAGCTTCCGCCTTTAGGCGGAAGAAATCCGCACCCTCCGCAGGGCCGGTAACTCGATCTGGAAGGACGCGCCCCGACCGAGGCCCTCGCTGTGGGCCGTGATCCGCCCTCCCTGCAGCTCCACGGAGTAGCGCACCAGCGCCAGGCCGAGACCGAGCCCGCTCTGTCCGCGGGTATGCGCCGGATCCGCCTGCCAGAACCGTTCGAATACTCTCGGCAGGGCGTCGGGCGCGATCCCAATTCCGGTGTCCTTGACCTCGATCCGGACGGTGTCGCCCGCGCGCCAGCGCGCAACGCGACCGTCCCTTTGAGCGTGAACTTCGCCGCGTTCGCCACTAGATTCCAGATCGCCTGCCGCATCCGATCCGGGTCGGCGTTCACGAGCAGGTTCTCCTCCAGCGACACCTCGAGATCGAGCGACTTGGCAATCAGCGCCGGGCGGATCGTCTCGACTGCCTGCTCGAGGATCGGCCGGATGTTCATCGGCTGCAGCCGGAGCCGCATCGTGCCGATGACGATGCGCGATGCGTCGACGACATCGTTCACGAGCTCGGAGAGCGCCTGTCCGTTCCGGGCCATCACATCGAGCGCCTTGCGCGTCGAGATCGGTTCGAGCGAGCCGGTCTGCAGCATCTGCGTGTAGCCAAGCAGCGTGTTCAACGGGGTTCGCAGCTCGTGAGACAAGGTTGCGAGGAATTCATCCTTGGCACGGCTCGCTTCGGTGGCTGCGCGCCGAAGGGCTTTCTCCTCGGTGATATCGCGCGCGATTTTCGACGCCCCGATGACCTCTCCCGACGCCGATCGGATCGGTGAGACGGTGAGCGAGATGTCGATGAGCCTGCCGTCCTTCCGCCGCCGCACGGTCTCGAAATGCCGCACGCTCTTGCTGTCGCGGACGAGGGCCATCACGTCGGTCTCCTCGTCCTTACGGTCGTCCGGAATGATCAGCCCGATATGCTGGCCGATCGCTTCCGCAGCGGTATAGCCGAAGACCTGCTCAGCCGCGGCATTCCAGGTGAGGATGATGGAGTTCAGATCCTTGCTGACGATGGCATCGTCCGACGACTCGACGATCGCTGCCAGTCGCGCGGCTGACTGGTCGCGGTCCGCTTTCATTCAGGGGATTCTATTGGAGTCCGCGTCTTACGCCGTCGTTACTGGTTGAGCTTCAGCGTCAGCGACTTCGGTTCGCCGTCAGCGAGCGTCACGCGCGTGGCGTTCGCCTTCCACTTTTCGAGCTGTTCAGGATCGCCCTCTTCACCCGTTTCGAGGTAGTCGAGCGCGATCAGGTAGTAGTCGTCGGGCGGCAGGCCCTTGACCGAGAACCGGCCCTCCTGATTCGGCCGCACGGTCCGCACGTAGCGCGTCCCGTATCCCCACCTGCTGGTGTCGGTTGAGAAGGCGACCACGACGAAGTCCGTGACGGGCCGGGCGCGGGAGTCCTGAACCGCCCCCGAGACGTCGGTGACCCGCTGCGTGAGCACGATATCGATACCGCCGATCTGCTGGCCCTCCGCGAACTCCAGCCCGGTGTCCGTGATGTCGTTGTTCTCGTGGGACACGGATTTCAGATACCACCCCGGCGGAGGATTGACCACCCGGAAGCGGCGGCGCTCGCGGAGCCCGGTCGCCTCGAAGGTCCAGTCGTCGCGGACTCTCGCACCGCCGCCCATCGGCATGATCCCGAACTCGACGGGTGCCGCAGTGATGTTCAGCGCTGCGGGCGCGATCGGAGGCTTGGCTGTCCCCTCGAAGACGATTCGACCTGACGCCGTGGCACCGGGCGATGTCACGATAGTGAGGCCCGTGATGTCGTTTCCGGTCACGGTTACTGCAACAGAGCCGGACTCGGATCCAGGGGCGCCGCTGGTGCTGATGATCACCATGTCGTCCGCATTCGGGGTGTGCTGGACCTGGATCCGATACTCGCCGGGGGAAATGTTCGAGAACAGGAACGAGCCGTCGGGCTTGAGGCTCGTGCCCATCGACGTCATGTTGGCTCCCCCAAGATTGCTGGTCAGCATGAGGAGCCCGCGGCCGATCGGGCGACCCGACGAGCTGACGGCCGTACCCTGAGATGGTCGCGATACGCGACGTCGCCATCGTGATGTTGATCTGCGGTGTCTCCTGCCCGACCGCAACCCGGATCCGCTGCGCCTCGGTTTGAACGGCGGTTCCGGGAAAGTAGGTCGTGCCGTAGCCCACCTTATCGTCCGACTGCCCGAACATCAGGCCGGCCGACATCTGGGCGGAAACGAAGTACTCGCCGGGTGAAAGCCCGTGCAGGCGGAACTGCCCGATGTCGTCGGTGCTGTCGCCGATCCCCATTGGCGTGAGCCGCCGCTGTCCGCCGACGTATCGATATCGCATCGGCTGGACCCGCGCCCCGGTGAGCGGTTCACCGAACTCGTCGAGGACGCGGCCGGTGATGACACCGGCACGCGGCAGGGTGACGTCGAGCTTCTCGATGGTTTGTCCTTCGGTGAGCTCCAGGACCTTGCCCGCTTCGAACGGACGCTGCTGACCGTAGGCGATGTCGACGTATCCACCCTTGCTGATGGTCACGCGATAGCTTCCGGCCGGGAGACTCTTCAGCTGCCATCGGCCGTCCGGGTCGGTGGAGACGGACCGTCCCTGCGGCGTTTCTTGCGATGACGCCCGGACCAGCGCCCGACGTAGTGGCTTGCCGGTGTCGGCAGCCACGACGCGTCCGCTCAATACCGCCGTCCCCGTCTTCTCCTGGGGGTTGTCGCGGGGGGGAGCACCCATGCCCGGCATCGGCCGCGGTGGGGGCGGCTGACCGGGAGGCGGAGCCGCTGTCTGCGCCGTTGCGGCAGCCGATATCAACAGGAGACTCAAACCGGCCAGGGCAGGAAACGTCCGGCGCATGCGATTCGCTCCTTGAATGCGGGCTGATTGTAATGCAGGAGTCTGCATTGAGAGTTGGACGTCCGAGCTCGATAACTTGGCTGGGGGGCGGATGGTTGAACTGTACCTACCCCCGTCCGGCACACGCGTTACGATCTCCCTATGACACTTGCACTTCGGGACGTTCATGCCGCGCGCCGTTTCGTGTATCGCGCGCTCAGGCCCACACCCCTTCTCAGGCATCCGCTTCTGGTCAGCGAGACTGGCCTCGACGTGTACGTCAAGCACGAGAACCACAACCCGACGAGCGCCTTCAAGGTTCGAGGCGGGTTGAATCTGATTGGCAACCTGAACGCCGACGAGCGCCGCGGGGTGATCACGGCGAGCACGGGCAACCATGGCCAGTCGATTGCGATGGCGTGTCAGCGCGAAGGAGTGCCGTGCACCGTCGTCGTGCCTGAAGGGAACAATCCGGACAAGAACGCCGCCATGCGCGCCTATGGCGCGACCATCGTCGAAGTCGGGCGCGATTTCGACGAAGCGCGCGAGTATGTCGAGCGCGTCGTTCGCGACCGTGGCCTGCGCTACGTGCATTCGGCCAACGAGCCGATGCTGATTGCCGGCGTGGCGACTTATGCGCTGGAGCTGTTCGAGGATTTGCCGGAGGCCGACGTGATACTCGTGCCGATCGGCGGGGGCAGCGGCGCGTGCGGGTGCTCGCTGGTGCGGACGTGGTTCGGCAGCCGCGCGCGTGTGATCGGAGTGCAGGCCTCGGGTGCCGACGCGTTTGCGCGATCGTGGCGAACCGGCGAGCGGGTGATTGGTGAGGCGGCAGCGACGTTCGCCGAGGGCATCGCGACCCGGACGACCTTCGACCTGACGTTCGAGATCCTCCGCGAGCATCTCGACGATGTGGTGACCCTCGAGGAAGGGGAGCTGCGCGAAGGCATTCGGCTGGCGTTGCGGACCACGCACAATCTGGCGGAAGGCGCCGGCGCGGCGTCTCTGGCGGCGGCCGTGAAGTTGCGGGATCAGCTGGCGGGGAAGACTGTCGTGTGCGTGATGAGCGGGGGAAACATCACGAACGAGATGTTGCAGCAGATACTGACGGCCGGCTCTGACCGCCTTCGCCAAGGCTACGGGGAGTCCGCCAAAGCTTTAGCGACGGCGGAAGATCCCGCCCTGCAGGGGGCAACGCACATCGGGCGGGTCTAAAGACCCGCCCCTACACAAAACCGGCCGGGTCTTCAGACCCGGCCGGTTTCCCGCCGACTTACTGCCGATCGAGTGTCATGTAGACGGTCGCCTGACCCCGCTGCACGAGCAGCAGCGCCGGCCTGGTCCCGTCCTTCAAGGCGGCCCGGAGCGCATCGGGATTGCTGACCGGGCGCCGATCCACCTCGACGATGACGTCGCCAGGACGGAGACCTGCGTCGGCGGCGCGGCCGCCCGGCTGCACTTCGGAGACCAGCACACCGGACGACGTCTGGATACCGAGCTCCTGGGCCCGATCCCGGGTCAGCGGCTCGACTCCCATGCCGAAGCCGCCCGAGCGATCGCTCGGTGCGCCGCCCTCGCCACCCCGCTCGGAGTCAGCCGCTTTCCGCTCGGCGAGCGTCATGTTGAACGACTGTTCCTTGCCGTCACGCAGCACGGTCAGCTTGGCGGTGCTGCCAGGCGCCAGCTGAGCGACATCGTTCCGAAGGTCGTTGCTGTCCTTGATCGCCGCGCCGTTGACCGACATGATCACGTCGCCGCGACGGATGCCGGCCTTGTCAGCGGGGCTGCCGGCCTGCACGGAGTTCACGAGCGCGCCACGCACCTCCGAGAGACCGAGGCTGCGGGCGATGTCGCTCGTGATCGGCTGGATGGTCACGCCGATCATCCCGCGGTGCACCTGGCCATGGTCGATCAGCTGGGTCATGACGTTCTTCGCCATGTTCGCGGGAATCGCGAACCCGATCCCGATGCTGCCGCCTGACGGCGTCAGGATCTGCGAGTTGATGCCGACCAGTTCGCCGCGCATGCTGACGAGGGCTCCGCCGGAGTTGCCCTGGTTGATCGGCGCGTCGGTCTGGATGAAGTCCTCGTAGCTGTTGTCGCCGCGCTCGGTGGCCCGGCCCTTCGCGCTCACGATGCCCATCGTGACCGTCTGACCCACGCCGAGCGGGTTGCCGACGGCGAGCACGACGTCACCGACCCGAACCGCGTCGGAGTCTCCGAGCGCCAGCGTCGGCAGTTTCGCGCCGTCGATCTTCACGACCGCCAGATCGGTGGGGCCGTCGGTGCCGACGACCTTCGCCTTGAAGGTACGGCCGTCGGTCAGCTCGACGCTGACCTGCTCGGCGCCGTCCACGACGTGATTGTTGGTGAGGATGTAGCCGTCCGGACGCACGACGACGCCGGAGCCGAGCCCACCCTGGCGGCGTTCCGGCATCTGCGGGCCGCGGCGGCCCGAGCCGAACCGGTCGCCAAAGAGCTCGCGCAGCTCGTCGGGGATGTCCTGGCTGACGTTCCGAACGCGGCGCTCCGATCGAATCGTCACCACCGCCGGCGTGACCTGGTCGACCACTCCGGCATATGACACTCCTGCAGCGGGCAGGGCCGGCGCGGGTGCTGCGGGCGCGGCAATCGGTGCAGGTGCGGCGGAAGCGGTCGGCCCGACCTCCGAGGACGCAGTCCACCCGATTATCGACCCGGTGAGCAGCAGCGCTGCGGCAGCGGCGGTCCTTCGCCCGGCCCGGGACCGGAGGTCGGCGCGGGGCGCCGGCGAAGAATCCCGATAATCGTTGATATTCATGTGTGTGCTGTCTCCAGAAAGAACGAAATGGAAATACCTGTATTGAAGATACGGAGCCAGCATTACCGGCACATGGCCGCTGCATTACATCCGTGAAAGGTTGGGGCGGGGCACCTCGGGCGGAAGGCGGAGCTCGAAGGTCGAGCCGGCCCCGGGGCGGGATTGAACGTCGACCCGGCCGCCGTGCGCGGTCACAATCGCTTTCACCAGGCTGAGGCCGAGTCCCAGTCCGCGGGTCGACCGGCTCTTGTCGCCGCGATAGAGCCGGTCCCAGATGCGTGGCAGTTCGTCGGCCGGGATGCCGACGCCGGTGTCGGAGATCGTGACGACCGCGTCACCGTCCTCCCTGCGCGCGGCGATCTGGACGACTCCTCCGGCAGGCGTGTACTTCACGGCGTTGTCGAGCAGGTTGGCCAGGACCTGCCGCATCCGGTTCCGATCGACCTCGACGACGAGCTCCGACGGCACGGTCGTCCGGATCTCGACTCCGCGCTCCTCAGCGAGATCCTCGTACAGCTCTACCGACTGGCGGATCAGATCCCTGAGATCGATCGGCTCGCGGCCGAGCGCCATCGTCCCTGTTTCAGCCTCGGAGATATTCATCAGCGTGTTGAGCATCTCGATCACGCGGTCCGACTCTTCGAGGCAGTCGGCCAGCGCTTCCCGGAGCAGCGTGGGATCGCTGGAACTGAGCGCGGTTTCGGCGATCCCGCGCAACCGCGTCATCGGGGTGCGCAGATCGTGGGCGACGTTGTCGAGTGCGCCGCGCATGCCGGCCAGGACGGCATCGATACGATCGAGCATCGCGTTGACCAGCGAGCTCAGCTCATCGAGGGTGTCTCCGGTGTTCTGTGCCGGCACCCGCACATCAGTTCGGCCCGTCCGCAGAATCGATCGCACGGTGTCCGCGAGTCGCCTGAGCGGCTGGAGCGCCGACGAGGTCAGCACGGTGCCCCCGGCGAGGCCGACGAAGATCAGCGAGAGCACGTTGATCAACAGGACGCTGCGGAACCGCTGCAGCAACTCCGCCCGGCGCTCGGTGCTCATGCCGACCTGGAACAGCGTGCCGTCGCGCAGCCTGACCGATGCGACCTCCAGCTCGAATCCATCCTGCCCGGTGTCGAGCGTGCTCCACGTCTGTTCGCCGTCGGGTGACGGCACCTGCAGTCGCGACAGGTCGAAGTCGCGCCATTGGTCCGGCCGGCTGAGGAACGTCACCGCCTGTCGCGCGCCGACCGTGCGCACCAGCAGGGGACCTGGAGCGGCCGTCGCCTGCGTGCGCTGGATCTCCTCCTGAAGGGCCGCGACGCCGCCGATCTGGTACGCCCGGGCGTACTGGACGAGCGCCGTGCCGATGATCTCGCGGTCGTACTGACGCAGCGAGGCCGCGACCAGCACATAGGTCAGCCCGGTGAGGGCCAGGGAGCTGACGACGAAGATCGCGGCGTACCAGAGGGCGAGGCGGAACCCGAGCGTGTGGCGCAGGCGCTCACGCCACTTTGAGTACATAGCCCATGCCCCGTATGGTCTGGATCATCTTGTGGTCGAAGTCGCGATCGATCTTCTCCCGGAGGCGGTGGACGAGCACGTCGACGACATTGGTCCGCGGATCGAAGCTGTAGTCCCAGACGTGCGAAAGGATCATCGTCTTCGAGACGACGCGCCCGGCGTTGCGCATCAGGTACTCGAGCAGCGCGAGCTCGCGCGGGCGCAGCTCGATCGCGCGGCCGTCCCGCACCGCGTGGCGCGACCGCAGGTCGAGGGTGAGGTCGCCGACGGTGAGATGCGTGGAGGCGGGCGCCGCGGTGGCGCGCCGAATCAGCGCCTGCACGCGCGCGAGGAGCTCGGTGAAGGCAAAGGGCTTGATCAGGTAGTCGTCGCCGCCGGCCTCGAGTCCGGTGACGCGGTCGTCGACGGTGTGCCGCGCGCTGAGAATCAGGACGGGGGTCGTGGCCTGGCGGCGGCGGAGCTCTTTGATCAGCGACAGGCCGTCGAGCTTGGGGAGCATGACGTCGATGATCGCGACGTCGTAGGTCCCGGTCGTGGCCAGCTGCAGCCCGGTGTCGCCGTCAGCGGCGCGGTCGACGGTGAACCCCGCCTCCCGCAGCCCGCGCGCGACGAAGTCCGCGATGGTCTGGTCGTCCTCGACGAGCAGCGCCCTCATCGCCCCGAATATACCAATGCCCGAATCCGCCCATCCCGCTGTCCGGTTCCGGACGGGTCAGATCTCGATTTTCGGGGTCAGATCTCGATCTTCCACTGCCAGGGCGCACGGGCCCCGATCTGGGGTCAGATCTCTATTTTCCAGGCCGGAAGAGGATCGACCTGGGCTCCGACCCCGCCCGAAAAATCGAGATCTGACCCCAGCGTGGAAAATCGAGATCTGACCCCGGACTCGAGATCTGACCCGAGACTCGAGATCTGACACTGGCATGTGGGGTGCACTGGGGGCGGGGATGCAGGACGTTCGGCTGGCGCTTCGGCGGATGCGACGCCATCCGCTCTTTGCTCTCTCGGTCGTGGGGACTCTCGCCCTCGGGGTGGCGGCGACGACGGCCATCTACACGGTCGTTGACGGCGTCCTCCTGAAGCCCCTCCCGTTCCCCGACTCCGAGGCGCTGGTGCGCGTCTCCTCGGACTACAAGGCCCTCGACATCCGCGACGCCGGGCTCTCGCAGCCCGAGCTCCAGGACTACGCCACGCGATCGGGTGCGTTCGAGTCGATCGCGGGGATCTGGCCGGTCACCGCCAACCTGACCGGCTCGGATCGACCCGAACGGGTCGAGGCGCTGCTGGCCAGCGCCAACTACTTCGAGGTGCTCGGCAATGCCGCGCCGGCGCTGGGGCGGACGTTCACCGTGCGCGACGAGATTCCCGGCATCGCGACCGTCGCGGTGATCAGCGACGGCCTGTGGCGCCGCGGCTTCGGGGCCGACCCGCAGGTGCTCGGACGCAAGCTCCGGATCGACGAGGACGTCTACGAAATCATCGGCGTCATGCCGCCGTCGTTCCACCACCCGACCCAGACCCTCGAGACCGACGTCGACGTGTGGACCCCCAGCGGCTGGCGCGAAGCGCCATTCAGCAAGCCCTCGTACAGCGCCCGGTTCATGCCCGCCGCGATCGGCCGTCTCGCACGCGGGCTGACACTAGACGAGGCGCGCGCGCGGATCGAGAACCTGGCGCAGTCCCTGGTCCGCGATCATCCGGATCAGTACCCGGCGCGCCTGGGCTGGACGCCGCGCATCTATCCGCTGGCGGCGGATCTGGTCTCGACCGTCCGTCCGGCCCTGCTCCTGCTGATGGCGGGCATCGTGTTCGTGATGTTGATCGCGATCTCGAACATCTCCAACCTGCTGCTGATTCGTGCGGTGGCGCGCGAGCGCGAGGTGGCGGTGCAGCGCGCGCTCGGCGCGTCACGGTGGCGCATCATCTCGAGCGTGCTCGTCGAGGGCGTGGTTCTCGCGGTCGCCGGCGGCGCGCTCGGGTTCCTGGCCAGCCTCTGGGGCGTCGACCTGTTGCTGCGCCTGGTGCCGGATCGGCTCCCGCGGCTCGCGGATATCGCGGTAGACCAACGAGTGTTCCTGTTCGCGATGCTGACCGCTGTGGTCGCCGGCCTCCTGGTCGGGATCGGACCGGCGCTGCAGTCGGCCCGCACCGACGTCAGCGAGCATTTGAAGTCATCCGGCAAAGGCGTGCCCGGCGGCGCCCGGGCCCGGGCGCGTAACGCCCTGGTCGTGGCGCAGGTGGCAATCGCGCTCGTGCTGCTGGCGGGCGCCGGTCTCCTGGTGCGGAGTCTCTGGAAGCTGCAATCGGTCGACACCGGCATCGCCACGGGCGAACTGCTGACGCTGCGCGTGTGGCTGCCGCAGCCCAACGAACCCTCCGCGGGCCCGTACTTCGCACATCCGAAACGGGTCGGCACTGATCCGCAGCGTCCTCGAGCGTCTCGGCAGCGCTCCGCACGTGCGGGCGGCAGGTCTCGCAACCGCGCTGCCTGCGACGCGTGACACCGGCTCCACGGCTTTTGCCCTGGAGGGATGGACGCCGGATCAAGGCGACCTCACGACGACGACTTCCATGGCGGTCACGGCAGGCTACTTTCCCACGCTCGGGGTGCGACTGCTGAAGGGCCGACTGCTGGAAGATCGAGACGACGACCGGGCGCCGGCTGCGGCCGTCATCAACGAGACGTTCGCGCGCACGTACTTACGGACCGAAGAGCCGATCGGGCGGCGATTTCACTTCGTGAATGCCCGTGGCATCGCCGCACCGGCCGCGCCGTGGATCACGATCGTCGGAGTGGTCGCGGACGTGAAGGAAGACGAGCTGGACGCCCCCGTCCGCCCGCAGATCTACAGGTCGCTGCTGCAGGCCTCGACCCTGTCGCTCGCAATCGTCGCGCGCGGCGACGGCGCGCCACCGCCGGCGGCGGTGGTCGAGCAGGCGGTGCAGGCCGCCGATCCGAATCTGCCCTTGTACGCCGTGCGGACCGGAGAGGATCTGATCGCCGCCCAACTCGCGCAGCGGCGCTTTGCGACCCGTTTGATCAACGCCTTCGCGGCGATGGCCCTGCTGCTCGCGGCGTTCGGGCTGCACGGCATCATTGCCTACGGTGTGCGCCAGCGCCGGCACGAGATCGGCGTTCGCATCGCGCTCGGCGCCAGCGCCGGCCGAATCGTGGCGCTCGTCCTCGGCCAGGCGGTCCGCCTCACCGCCGGCGGTATCGTCGCCGGGTTGGCCGGCGCTTTCGTCCTGTCCCAGTTCCTGCGGACGATGCTCTTCGAGATCAGCCCCACAGATCCCCGGACGCTCGCCGCCACGGTCGGCATCGTCATCGCCGTCGTCGGCCTGGCAACCCTCGGCGCGGCCCGCCGCGCGGCCCGCATCGAACCAGCCGTGGCGCTTCGACAGGAGTAATATCCTCATTCGCGGGTTCGCGGGTCCTGAATGATCCATTCCAGTCGAGGCACACGCATGGTTTCTCGTCTTCTCAACGCGGCCGTTGCGGCCGTGATGCTGGGAATCGTGGTGGCCGCGCAGCAGCCGTCGGGGCAAGCGCCAGCGCAGCCAGCCGCATCTCCTGCAACACAGCCCGCCGCGGCCACGAGTCCTACCAACCTGGGATCCGATCCGAACGGGAACCCCTTGCGTAAGGCGCTCAAGACCGGACACGTTTCGAACTACGACGAAACCAAGGTCGCGCCATTCACCCTGCCCGATCCGCTGGTCACGAGCAGCGGCCAATCCGTCAAGGATGCGAAGACCTGGACGACACGCCGCCGTGCCGAAATCCTGCAGCAGTACCAGTCGCAGATTTATGGGCGCATTCCGCCGAAGACGCCCCGGGTCACCTGGCGCGTCGCCGAGACCGATGGCAAGGCGCGCGATGGCGCGGCGATCAAGAAGAAGATCGTCGGCGCGATGGGAACCGGCGCCGACGGCCCGAACATGACCGTCACGTTGACGACCCCGGCGAATGCGAAGAACGCGGTGCCGGTGATTCTGCTGGTGAACTTCGGCGGCGGTCCGCCTCCGGCGCCCGGCGCCGCCACCAGAGGTCCAGGGTTCAACCCCCATGCGGATCCGGCGCTCGCCGACGAGATCCTGTCGCGAGGCTGGGGCTACGCGACCGTCGGCTACAGCGACATCCAGCCGGATCGCGCCAATACCTACGGCGAAGGCGTGATGGCGCTGAGCGACACGGTGGCACCGGGCTCGAGCCTGCCGGCAGCCGATGCGTGGGGCACCATCAGCGCGTGGTCGTGGGGAATCAGCCGCATCATCGACTATTTCGAAACCGACAAGACCGTCGACGCGAAACGCGTCGCGGTGTTCGGCCACTCACGCCTGGGCAAGACCGTGTTGTGGGCGTCGGCGAAAGACGAGCGCATTGCCGCAGTATTCTCGAGCTGCTCGGGCGAAATGGGCGCCGCGCTCGCGCGCCGCGACTGGGGAGAGACCGTCGACGACATGGCCCAGAACTTCGCCTGGCAATTTGCCGGGAACTTTCAGAAGTGGGCCGGCCGCTGGAACGACATGCCGGTCGATGCTCACATGCTGATCGCGCTGAGCGCGCCGCGACCCGTGTTCATCACCGGCGGAACGGCGGATCAGTGGGCCGACCCGGTGGGGATGTTCAAGGCCGCCGTCGCGGCCGGCCCCGTCTACCGGCTGCTCGGACGCAAGGATCTCGGGACGACCGACCTGCCGCCGCTCGACACGCCGCTCACGACCGGCGACATCGGCTGGCACTATCACACGGGCGGTCACATGGCCACGCCGGCCGACTGGAAGGCGTTCCTGACGTTTCTAGCGAAGTATTTTCCGTAATAGCTATCAGCTCTCGGCTGCCAGACACCGGGAGCTCCTCTGATAGCTGACAGCTGACAGCCATTACACCTCCGCCCGTGCCGCCTCGCGTCGATCGGGACCGCGGGACCTCCATCGAAACCGCGGTGCCCAGCCGTTCGGCCGGCGCTCGACGACGTCTGCGATGAGCGCGCCGAGGATCGGGGCGAACTTGAACCCGTGGCCGCTATCGCCTGCGGCAACGATCAGGCCCGGTCGATCCGGATCGTGATCGATCCAGAAGTCGCCGTCGAACGTGTCGCAATAGAGACAGAGCCGTGATTCGCAAATCGGCGCCTCGGCCAGGGCCGGCAGATGCTCGCGAAGGAAGTCACGGACCCGCGGCTCGTGATCGGCGGGAGTGACTCTCGCACCATCGGGATCGACCGGACGTCCGCTGCCGTGATGACCGATCTTCAAGGCGCCGTTCGAGAGTGCCGGGAACCCGTACCAGCCGGTGCGCGCGATGTCGGCGGCCCAGACCGGAAAGACCGGGGCCCGCCATCGCGGATCGCTGCCCGCGTCGACGTGGACGACAGGCTGGGCGGTCGTCCACATCACGTCCGTCAACTGCGGCAGCAGCTTCGGTGTCCAGGCTCCCGCCGCGACTAAGACGAAGTCCGCCGAATGAACAGCTCCTTCGCGCGTGCGCACACCTGTCACACTGCCTGACGCAGGGATCAGATCGCTGAAGGTGGTGTTCTCGAGAATCAGCACGCCCGCTCTCCGCGCTTCGTCCGCGACCCGTGTCACGACAGCGCCGCTCTCGACCCATCCTGCCCGCCGATTGAGGTAGCCGTCTGGATACGCGCTGGAGGACCACGCCGGCACCGTCGACGCGCGATCCACCTCGGTGAGCCGCTCGACCGGCTGCCCGCGCCGCCGGAGACTCTCGAAGCTCTCGTGTTCGAAGCCTCCCGGCGCCATCGGCTCGGAGGCCAGCACCACGAATCCGTCCTGGTGATAGAGGGGCGGCTGCCAGCGGGCATTCCAGCGGTCCCATCCCGCAAGCGCGGCCTCCGCCATCCCGGTGTAGAGATGGTCGGCACCGTAGTCCGCTCGCACGATCTTGCTGACGTCGGTACTTGCGGCGGATGGTCGCGGAACCGGCCCCGGCTCGAGCACGGTCACTGTCCACCCGCGCAGCCGCAGCTCCCAGGCCGCGGTGCAGCCAAAAATTCCGCCGCCGATAATCAGGATAGAGGGTGGAGCAGGGCTCATCTCGGAGGGTTCAAGTATGGACCGACGGTTTCGTCATGCGGTTACAGTCCCGTTAGGGATGGCCTGAAAACGAGCACCCCGCGGGATTCACACGATGGCACGCCCCCCGAAGATCGCGAGCGAGCCGCCATCTCGACGATGAACCGGCGTATGAGCGACTGAGCCCATCTGGAGAACCAATTGCATTAGTGGGGTGTGGCACGTTCCTTTCGAGGAACGTGGCGGCGCAACACATCACAGTGGGCAGGCGCCGCGCAAGAGGTGGCAGATGGATGGCTATTTTGTCCTGAACGAGCAGGGCGAGCCCAGGCTGGAACCGGACATCGAGGCGTGGAGCCGCTGGTTCGAGCGCGCCGACCGGAGTGTGGCCCGCACTGTCGTCTCATCCGGTATCACTGTGTTGACGACTTTCCGCGGCGTGGGGGAAACCAACGAGAGCGGCGAAGCGCCACCACTCTTTGAAACGCGCGTTTTCGGCGGGATTCTCGACGGCGAAGATAAGTGGAGCCGCACTCGCGCCGAGGCCGTTGCCGGCCACGAGTGGCTCGCCTACTGGTGCCGGATCGGCAACACCTACAATCACGGGATCAACGCCGCCCAGCTGCGCTGACCCGCCTTGCCCAACGGAGCCGGGTCCACTTGCTCGGACCCGGCCAGCCTCCCACCGTTTCGTTCCTGTCCTCTTTTAACGGCTGTCCCGTCGCCCGCAGGTGACTGAGAAGCTGCGGCAACTGGATCGATCTGTACCTATCCCGCCGTCCCTCGATTGGCTCTGGGACGGTCGGTGGTGATCCGGTACAGTCGTGAAGACCATGCAAGCTCAGCCACTCGACGAGTCGTTCGTGCGCGGATATCCGAAGTATCTGCAGCTCGCGCGGGGATTCGAGCGGCAGATGCGCGCCGGCGTCCTGCGGGTGGGCGATCGGCTGCCGTCCGTCCGCCAGCTGCAGACGACGCACCGGGTCAGCGTGGCAACGGCGATCGGGTGCTACGCGTGGCTGGAGCGCCAGGGCTACGTGCGTGCCCGTCCGAAGTCCGGCTTCTACGTCAGCCGGCCGCCGCGCGACGAAGGGGCGCTCCCCGATGCTGCGACCCGGGTGCGCGGACCGGTGCCGGTGCGCATCGACAGTACGCGGACTGCCGCCGCGGCCGTCCCCGAGGTGCTCGAGCTCGGCCCGGCGGTCGTCGGGTCGGCGTTGCTGCCGATGAATCGGCTGAATCGGTCGCTGCGCCTCGCGCTGTCCGCGTTTGGCGATCACGCCGTGAGATACGAGGATCGGCGGGGCAATTTGCGGCTGCGCCGGCAGATTGCGCGCCTGGTGTTCCGCCAGGGTGCATCCTGCCACCCCGACGACATCCTCGTGACCTCGGGCTCCACCGAGGCGCTCGTTCTGGCGATCCGGGCGGTCGCGGTGCCGGGTGACGTGGTCGCGGTCGAGAGTCCGGGTTGCTTCGAGATGCTCGAGGCTCTGCAGGCGCTGCACGTTCGCGCGCTGGAAGTGCCGCACGTGCCCGGCGAGGGGATCGATCTCGGCATGCTCGAACGCGCCGCCCGTCGTCATCGCGTGAAAGCGATGATCGTCAACGTCACCTGTCACAACCCGTTCGGGGACACCGTGTCCGACGCGCACAAGGCGGCGATGGTGCAGTTTGCCGCGTCGCGCGGCATGGCGATCATCGAGACCGATACGTTCGGCGACCTGATGTTCAGCGGTGAACGCCCGCGCGCGCTCAAGGCCTTCGACACGCAGGGCATCGTCATGCAGTGCTGCTCGCTGGCGCATTACGTCGCGCCGGGGTTCAACCTCGGATGGGCGCATGCCGGCCGCTGGCGTGCCGAGGTCGAGCGGCTCAAGCGGCTCACCAACGTTGCGGGCGCCGCGCTCCCGCAGCTCGCGATGGCCGAGTTCCTCGAGTCTGGTGCGCTCGATGCGCACCTCAAGCGGCTTCGCGCCGCGTTGTGCCGCTCGGTCGAGGCGACGCGGCAGGAAGTGCTGCGGCTGTTCCCGGCGGGTACGCGGGTGAATCGTCCTGAAGGCGGGTTCGTCCTGTGGATTCAGCTGCCGGACCGGTACGACGGCACGGAAGTCCAGCGCCGCGCCGCCGCGGCCGGGATCAACATCCTGCCCGGGGCGGTCTTCTCGCCGAGCGGGCAGTACGCCACATGCATCCGGATCGCGTGCGGACATCCGGCCGACGTGATGAAGCAGGCCGTCGCTACTATCGCTGGAGTTCTCAATTAGTTCCCAGTTCCCAGTCCGGACTCCGGTGTCAGGCAGTGAATCGTGACCAGTGAAAATCAGTCACCGTTCACGATTCACTGCCTGACACCGAGGATCGCCAGCGAAGCGGAGCTCTACCGGCAACTGGTAAACACTTACTTTCGCCCCTCAATCCGATACAAATCCATCGTCGTCCGCAGGATCAGCGCGTCGCCGAACACCGCCGGCGAGGCCATGAAACCGTTGTCGAGCCGATTCTCTGCCAGGACCTTGAACGCGCGTCCGGCCTCGATCACCGTGGTCTTGCCGTCTTCATCGAACAGGTAAATCCGGCCCCCGGCGTGAAGCGGTGACGCCGAGAACGTACCGCCGATCCGCGACTGCCAGACCTGCGTGCCCGTCTTGGCCTCCAGGCACGTCGCGATCCCCCCATCGTTCACCATGTAGATCAGATCGTCGACGAGCAGAAGCGATGGCTTCATGGGCACGCTGCGTGTGTACTCCCACACGATGTTGGTCGCGGTGATGTCGCCGCTGCCCTCGGGCTTGACGGCCAGCACTCGTGAAGGGTCCCAGCCGGTCGCATAGAAGAACAGCCCGTGCCCGGTCACCGGCCGGGTGCTGGCGGAATGGCTGTAACGTTGTTCGAGCCGCCACAATTCCTTGCCGGTCATTGGCTCGTACGCATACACCGCCTTGCCACCCACGCTGATCAGCAGCGGCCGTCCCTGGACCTCCATGATCTGCGGCGTGGCGAAGGCCTTCCGGAAATCTCCGTCACCAATCGGCTTGCCGTCAGGTCCCAGATCCTTGAAGTCAATCGAGCGTGGTGTTTTCCACACCGTCTTGCCGCTGTCCTTGTCGAGCGCGACCACGTACTGCACGTCGATGCCGTCGAAGTGCATGATGAGCAGGTTGCGGAAGAGGATGGGCGACGAGCCGGGTCCCCGGAAGTGATTGCACTCGAGATCCCGCCGTTCCCACAGCACCTTGCCGGTCCGTGAGTCGAGCGCGGCGGTGCCGGCCGATCCGAACGTGACATAGACTCGCCCGGGTTCAGCGACCGGCGTGGACGACGCATAGCTGTTGAACGGGTGGGCTTCCTGCGGCTTGTCGACGTGGAACACCTTCTGATCGCGAACGATCTTGCCGTCCTCGGCATTGACGGTCACGACCGACAGGTCCTTCCCGTCAGGGGTCGCGTCGGTCAGCCAGATCTCCGGCCCGAGGATGATGGGTGAAGACCAGGCGCGTCCGGGAATCGGGGTCTTCCATCGGACGTTCGTGCTCTCGTCCCAGGTCAGCGGAAGGTTGCGGCTCGTGGCGATGCCGTCCCCTCCGGGTCCGCGAAACTGCGGCCACTGTGCCTGCAGACCGGCGCTCAGCAGCACCGTGACGAGAACAACGACCGCTTGCTCGAGCGTGCGCATCGGCTCTCACCAGTCCGCGGGCGCGCCCAGGGGGTACTGTTCCATGTCGAGCACGCCGCCCGTGATCAGCGCGCTGTCGTCCGACGCGAAGTAGGCGGCGGCGAGCGCGATCTCGTGGGGCGTCAGCAGCCGGCCGAAGGGCATGATCGCCACCGCGTCGCGCAGCCAGTCAGCACGCGTGCCCTGCCGCTTCTGCACAGTGTCTTCGCCCTCGGTGAGCGTCCAACCTACGTTCAGCTGATTGACGCGAATCTTGTAACGGTTCAGCGCGGCTGCGGCGTTGCGGGTCAGCGTCATCAGCCCGCCCTTCGAGACCGAATACGGTCCGAGCTTCGGCGCGCCGACGTAGGCATTCACCGATCCGATGTTGACGATCGAGCCGCCGCCGCGCGTCTTCATCGACGCGACCGCTTCCTGCAGGCAGAGGAACGGTGCCCGCAGGTTGACCGCCATGATGTCGTCCCACAACTCCACCGGCGCGTCCTCGAGATAGCCGCGGTCAACCATCCCGGCGTTGTTGACGAGCACGTCGAGGCCGCCTTTCCAGGCGATTGCCGCCCGCATCATCGCGCGGCAGGCCGCGACGTCGCGAAGGTCGGCGGACACGCCCGTGCACGCGGTGCGGTCCGCACTCAGCTCGGTGGCCGCCCGGGCCGCCTCCGCCTGATCGCGGCCATGAATGACCACCGACGCGCCGAGGGACAGGAAGTGGCGGGCAATGCCGAAGCCGATCCCGGAGGTTGCGCCGGTGACCAGGGCGGTCTTGCCGGTGAGCGAAGCCATCGATGGAGATCAGTGGCCGTTGGGGAGAAGAACCGATTTGATCACGCGCCGGTCGTGCATGGCCTCGAACGCCTCGCGCCAGCCCTCGAGCGGCGAGCGCAGGCCGACGATGGTCTCGGGCAGCGTCGCGCGGCGATCCAGCAGGTGGATCACGCGCTCCCAGACCAGGTAGTTGTGGCTGAACGATCCCTGGATCCGCACGTTGCGCAGTACCAGGGGATTCATGTCGACGGCGAGCTTCTCGGGGGACCAGCCGACCTTCGTCACCTGTCCGTTGGGCCGCGCAATCCGGATCGCATCTTCGAGCGGCCGGCTCGCACCCGTGGCGTCACAGACGACATCGGCCCCGTCGGGCCGCAGATCGCGGACGACCTCCTCGAGGTTCCGGGTCTGGAGATTCACGGTATGGGTAGCCCCGAGCTGCCGCGCCGCGTCGAGGCGGGGACCGTCGGCCTCGAGGCCCGCCACAATCAGCGGATCCGCGCCCGAGAGAGCCGCCATCCGCGCACACAGCAGCCCGATCGGGCCGGGCCCCAGCACGACCACCGAATCGCCGGGGCGGATCAGCGAGTTGATGCACATCGCCTGATAGGCCACGGCGTGCGGCTCGGCCAGGCAGGCGAGATCGAACGGCAGCGAGTCCGGAATGCGGTGCAGGCAGCGCGCGGGCACCCGGACGTATTGCGCCATCGCGCCGTCCAGCCCGTAGCCGAACCCGAGCCTGGCCGGACACAGGTTGTACCAGCCCGTGCGGCACAGCATGCACTCGCCGCAGATCTGCGCCGCCGTCTCGCTCACCACCCGGTCGCCCTCACGAAACCCGCGGACGTTGCGGCCGGTCCGCGCGACGGTTCCCCCGAACTCATGCCCGAGGACCACCGGCACGTTGACGCCCCAGGAATGCGTGTTGTGCGCCTGATGCACGTCGGATCCGCACACCGACACCGCCCCAACCGCCAGCAGCACGTCGTCGTCGCCGATGTCGGGAACCGGAATTTCGCGAAGCTCGACGGCGAGCGGTTCGAGCGCGTAGTGAACGACGGCGGGGTGGGTCAGCATCGGCGTCAGCCGAAGAGAGTATCACCCGCGAGCGGCGGCTCCCGGTGCGTCAGGCGGCGGGCGGTTCCGGAGCGACCCCTACCGGCCGTGACGAGGAGAATCGGGTGTCCGCAGTGGCGGCACTCACGGCGATGCCCAGGATTAGCGCGAGCACGGCAGCGTACTTCAGCATGGACGACCTCCAGACCGGACGATACCGGCCTGCCCCTGAACCGGCCCTGAACGCCCCGTTCAGCGCGGTTCAGCCACGCCGTCGCACAATCGCTGTAGCATGCTTCCACATTTCGGAGGACGCATGCTGAATCCGGAAGGTCTGTACGACCGGAGCTGGCGCGGCTCTCGCGGCGCGAGCTGCTGAAGCTGGCCTCGTTCCTCGGTGCCAGCCTGATCCGGCCCGAACGCGGCGCGCGGCGCGACAGGCGCCGCATGTATTTCAATGCGTATCCGTTCACGCTGGGCGTCGCGTCCGGAGATCCGGTGCCCGACGGGGTCGTGCTCTGGACGCGTCTGGCGCCGCGGCCGCTCGAAGGCGGCGGGATGCCGATGGTGCCGGTGCCCGTGCAGTGGGAGGTCGGGCCGGGACCAGGCGTTCCGCACGATTGCGCAGAAAGGGGAGACGCTGGCCCGGCCCGAGCTGGGGCACAGCGTGCACGTCGAGGTCGCCGGGCTCGAGCCCGGGCGCGAGTACTGGTATCGGTTTCGCGCCGGCAACGAGGTCAGCCAGACCGGCCGGACGAAGACGGCGCCTGCGGCCGGTGCGGCGGTCGATCAGCTCGCGGTTCGGCGTCTGCGGCTGCAGTCACTACGAGACCGGCTATTTCACCGGTTACCGGCGGATCGCGCAGGAACAGTTCGACTTCGTGATTCACACCGGCGACTACATCTACGAATCTCGTGCGGACGGCGGCCGGAACGAGAACCGGGTTCGCCAGCATCAGGGAGATGAGATCTACACGCTCGTCGACTACCGGAACCGCTACGCGCTGTACAAGTCCGATCCGGACCTGATGGCGGCGCACCGCTCGGCCCCGTTCGTCGTGAGCTGGGACGATCACGAGGTCGAGAACAACTACGCGGGCGATCTCGACGAGAACGGCACGCCGGCGGCGATCTTCCTGCTGCGACGGGCCGCAGCCTATCAGGCGTACTACGAACACATGCCGCTCAGGATGCCGTCGTTCCCGTCGGGCCCGCACATGCGGATCTACCGTCGCCTGCTGTTCGGCAGCCTGCTCGACCTCAGCGTGCTCGACACGCGGCAGTGGCGATCGGATCAGGCCTGCAACGACGGCACCAAGACCTGCCCGGCCGTCGCTGGACCCGGCGCGAACCATCCTCGGCGCGGAACAGGAGAAGTGGGTCTTCGACAATCTCGCCGACGCGCGCTCGCGCTGGACGGTGCTGTCGCAGCAGGTCTACTCGTTCGCGCGCGACTTCGTGAAGGCCAATCCTGACGCCCGCTTCAACATGGACGCGTGGGATGGCTATCCGGCCGCGCGGCAGCGGCTGTACTCGCGGCTCAAGGAGACGAAGGCGCCCAATCCGATCGTGATCTCCGGCGACGTGCACGTGCACTACGGCGCCGATCTGAAGCTGGACTTCACGGACCCGAAGCTCGGAGACCGTCGCCACGGAGTTCACCAATACGTCGATTTCGGCGTCCGGCGATGGCGCGGACGTGTCCGGCAACTGGGAAGCGGTGCGGAGCGGCAACCCGCACATCCGCTACCACAGCGCCCGCCGCGGCTACATCGCCTGCACCGCCACGCCGGCGACGATGCGCGCCGACTTCAAGATCCTCGACCGCGTCACCGTGCAGGACGCGCCGATCAAGACCGGCGGGTCGTTGGTCGTGGAGGCGGGAACGAGGGGCCAGTACCGGCGTGACTTCCGGCGGCTCGGGATCGCGGGCTCGGGTTGGAAATCGGAAACAAGTGCGAATCCTCGTCGTCGAAGACGAAGCGGCGCTGCGGGATCAGCTGACGTCGGCGCTGGCTGCGGCCGGGTACGCCGTCGACAGTGCGGCGGACGGCGAGCGCGCGGACTTCCTCGCCCAGACCGAGCGCTACGACGCGATGGTGCTCGACCTCGGGCTGCCGCAAGATCGACGGGCTGACGCTCCTGAAGCGATGGCGTGACGCGGGTGTGGCCGCGCCGATTCTGGTGTTGACCGCGCGCGGCGCCTGGCACGAGAAGGTGCAGGGCATCGACAGCGGCGCCGACGATTACGTCGGCAAGCCGTTTCGCATCGAGGAAGTGCTGGCCCGGCTGCGCGCGCTGATCCGCGCGATCGACCGGCCAGGTCGCCAGCGAACTGCGCTGCGGAGCGGTGACGCTCGATCCGCGCACGGCAAGGGTCACGCTCGAACGGCACGCCGGTTCGATTGACGAGCCACGAGTACCGCGTGCTCGCGTATCTGATGCACCACCGCGGCCGCGTCGTCTCGCAGGCGGAGCTCGTCGAGCACATCTACGCGCAGGACATGGATCGCGACTCGAACACGGTGGAAGTGTTCATCGCGCGGCTGCGGCGCAAGCTCGGGGCGTCGATGATCGAGACCATTCGCGGCCTCGGCTACCGGATGGACGGTGCGGCGTGAGATTCGGCTCGCTGCGTTCGCGGCTGCTGTTCGGCGCGGGCTTGTGGACGCTTGGGCTGTTGGCCATCGCGGTTCTGGTGACGGCAGCGATCCTGCTGAGCGATCCGCACTACCCGCGGGTCTTCCACGTCGGCGCGAACGCCCACGCCAGCGCGCTCATCGTGTTCGCGGTGGTCTGCATGATCGTGGGGCTCTGGCAGGTGAAGCGAGGTCTCAACCCGATCGAACAGCTGCGGCGGCGCCTGGCAGACGTGCGCGAGGGACGCAGCGGCCGTCTCGACGGCGTTTATCCGAGCGAGGTTCAGCCGCTGGTCGACGATCTGAATCTCCTGCTCGAGCATCGCGAAGCTGCCGTCGGCGCGGGCGATCGCGAAGGCCGGCGACCTGGCGCATGGCCTCAAGACGCCGCTCGCCGTCCTCGCGCACGAAGCCGGGCGCGTCTCGGCCGCCGGGCACCACGAACTGGCCGCAGCGATCGAGCAGCAGATCGACCGCATGCGCCGGCAGACCGATTACCACCTCGCCCAGGCCAGAGCCGCCGCGTCCGGAGCGACTGCCCGGCGCGCGCTGCGATCGTGCACGATCGCGGCCAGCGGCCTGATCCGCACCCTCCTGCGTCTGCACGCCGAACGCGGCCTCACCATCGAGAACCAGCGTCGACCGGGCGCATCACGTTCGCTGCCAGCGCGAGGACGTGGACGAGATGCTCGGCAACCTCCTCGACAACGCCTGCAAGTGGGCGCGCAGCAGGGTAACGGTGCGATCGGAGGCGGCGGCGACGGCATCGGTGGCCATCAGGGTGGACGACGACGGCCCGGGGCTGGCGCCCGAGCTTCGGACCGAAGTCCTGCAGTCGCGGCGTCCGGGCCGACGAGCAGGCGCCCGGGTCTGGACTGGGTCTCGCGATTGTGCGTGACCTCGCCGGGCTGTACGGCGGGGCCATCGCGCTCGAACCGTCACCGGCGGCGGCGTGCGGGCGGTGCTCCACCTCCCGGCGTCTACAATTCCCGGTTCTCTCGCGTAACGCTGTTCCACTCCCATGCACCACGACGCCGCCCAGGGTGCAGCGGCCGCTCCGTCGCCGCTCCCGCACGGCCTCTGGCCGACGCTCCGCGCCGCCATTCGCGGGGTCCGCATCGACTACACGACCGCTCCGGTCGGCCAGGCCGTCATCATGCTCGCCGTGCCGATGGTCATGGAAATGGCGATGGAGTCGATCTTCGCCGTCGCGGACGTGTTCTGGGTCGCGCACCTCGGCGCCGACGCGGTCGCCACCGTCGGGCTGACCGAGTCGATGATGACGATGATCTACACCGCCGCGATGGGCCTGTCGATCGGCGCCACCGCGCTGGTGGCGCGGCGCACCGGCGAGCACGATCCGGAAGGCGCCGCCCGCGCGGCGGGTCAGTCGATCGTCCTCGGCCTTGCCGTCGCCGCCGGCGATCGCGCTCGTCGCCGCTCCCTTTGCAGGGTCACTTGCTGAGGACCATGGGCGCGACCGACGACGTCGTGCGCAGCGGCAGCGGGTTCACGCGGCTGATGCTGGGTGGCAACGCCACCGTGCTGCTGCTGTTCCTCCAGAACGCGGTCTTTCGCGGCGCCGGTGACGCCGCCATTGCGATGCGCGTGCTCGCGTTCGGCAACTTCCTGAACATCGTCCTCGGCCCGTGCTTCATTTTCGGAATCGGTCCGTTTCCCGGCTTGGCGTCACCGGGGCGGCGGTGGCCACCAACCTCGGCCGCGGCGCTGCGGTCGTCTACCAGTTCTACCTGCTCACGCGTGGCACGGGCAGAGTCCACGTGAGGCGACGCCATCTCGGATTGGACGTGTCGATGATGCGGTCGGTGCTGAAGCTGTCGGGGTCGGGGACCTTCCAGATCCTGGTCGGCACCGCGAGCTATGTCGGGCTGGTCCGCATCCTGTCGACGTTCGGCAGCACGGCGCTCGCCGGCTACACGATCGGCATCCGCGTGATCCTGTTCGCGCTGCTGCCGGCCTTCGGGATCAGCAACGCGGCGGCGACGATGGTGGGGCAGAATCTCGGTGCGAAGCGGCCGGACCGCGCCGAGCGAGCGGTCTGGACCGCGGCGCGATACAACATCCTGTTCCTCGGGATCGTCGGTGCCGCGTTTCTGACGGGGCGCCTGCTGATCGCCCGGTTCTTCAGCGACGATCCCGGGGTTCAGGCAGTTCGCGGTCAGTGTCTGCGCACCGTGAGCCTCGGGTTTCTGTTCTACGCCGTCGGCATGGTGCTGACCGCGGCCTTCAACGGCGCCGGCGACACCTGGACGCCGACGCTGATCAACCTGGGCGTGTTCTGGGCGTTCGAGATCCCGCTGGCCTGGTGGCTGTCGACCCGCACGCCGCTCGGTCCGCGCGGCGTGTTCTGGGCGCTGACGATCGCGTATTCCGGGCTTGCCGTGGTCAGCGCGGTGTTGTTCAGGCGAGGATCGTGGAAGGACAGGGCGGTCTGACCCGTTCAGCCAACGTTCAGGCCTCACGGGTTAGTGTCCAGGTTTCGAGGAGTCCCCATGCTCTGGCTGGAACATCTCGGTCGCGACGTGCGGCACGCTTTCCGGACGATCTCGCGCATGCGGCTGCTGGCCGCGGTCGTGATCCTGTCGCTTGGCGTCGGCATCGGCGTGAACCTGGTCGTCTTCTCCTGGCTCCAGGCGGTCGTGCTGCAGCCGCTGCCCGGGGTTGCGGACGCGCGCCATCTCTACTTCGTCGAGCCGCGGTCTGAAGCCGGTACCTATCCCGGGTCTTCGTGGCTGGAGTTCCAGGACTACCGCGAGCGGCTCCAGTCTTTCGAGAGCCTCCTGGCGACTCGGATGGTGCCGTTCAATGTGGGCGCAGCCGCGAGCAACGAGCGGATGTACGGGCAGCTCGTCTCGGACAGCTTCTTCAGCACGCTCGGCCTGAGGCCCGCGGCGGGAAGGTTCTTCAGACCGGACGAGGTCAGCCGATCCACGGATGCGGCCGTGCTCGTCATCTCTCACGGCCTGGCGGCGGCGAGGTTCAACGGCGCATCCGGCGCGGTCGGGCAGGTGATACGGGTCAACGGGACCGACCTCACGATCGTCGGCGTCACGCCGGAGCATTTCCAGGGGAGCGTCCTCGGACTCGACTTCGCGATGTTCGTGCCCGCCACGCTCGCGCCGAGACTTCTCAACGGTTCCCAAGAGCTGGATACGCGCGAGAGCCGCAGCTATGCCGTGATGGGACGTCTGGCGCGCGGGGCGACCGTGGCCCAGGCGCAGGCCGAGCTCGATGGCGTGGCGCGCGATCTCGCCCGGACCTATCCGGCGAGCAACGGCACGATGACGGCGGAGGTGCTGACCTACTGGCAGGCCGCCCGCGGGCCGCAGAAGATGATCACCGGCGCGCTCGCGGCGCTGCAGGGCATCATGCTCCTGGTTCTGATCGCCGTCTGCGCCAACACGGCGAACCTGATGCTCGCGCGTGCCAGCACGCGGCATCGGGAGGTCGGAGTTCGAATCGCGCTCGGGGCGGGCCGCCTGCGAATCATGACGGTTCTCCTCAGCGAGAACGTCCTGCTGGCGGCATGCGGCGGCGTTCTGGGCGTGCTGCTCGCGCTGTGGGGCACGAACGCCATCCGGGCCGTGCCGTTCATCGGCACGTTTCCGATTCGCTTTCAGACGCACATCGATGTCACGGGTCTGGCGGTGGCCGCGCGTGCTCGCGCTCGTGTGCGGGGTGCTGGTCGGCCTTGCGCCTGCGCTCCAGCTCGCCGGCGTGGACGCCCAGCAGGCATTTCGTTCCGCGAGCCGCGGCGGATCGCGCAGCAGGCTCCGCAGCGCGTTGATGGCGGCGGAAGTCGCGCTGGCGCTGATGGTGCTGCTGGTCGCCGGCCTGTTCTTCCGCAGCCTGATCGAAACGCGCGAGATCTCGACGGGCTTCCGCCGCTCCGGCGTGCTCCTGGCCTCCTACGACCTGAGCGGGCGCAACCCGAGCAACGCTGTCGCGCGCGATTTCGCGGATCGGCTCCTGGAACGGCTCCGCTCGGTGCCCGGCGCGCGCTCCGCCGCGATCGCGACACAGGTGCCGCTCGACATCCACGGGCTGCCGCTTCGCCCGTTCGTGATCGAGGGCCGGGCAAGGCCGGACGGACAGCCCGATCGTGCGCTCAGCAACACGGTCACGCACGGCTATTTCGAGACGATGGGGATTCCGATCGTCCAGGGTTCGGACTTCGCCGAGCGCCCTGCGGAGGGACAGCGGCCGCAGGTGATCGTCAACGAGGAATTCGTCGGGCGATTCCTGAGCGGAAGCGAACCAATCGGACGCACGGTGCAGAACCGCGATCGCGCGTATGTGATCTGCGGTGTCGTCCGGAACTCGCTCTACGAATCGTTCGACGAGTCTCCCACGCCGATCGTGTATTTCTCCTTCCGCGATCGACCGGCGTGGTCCGGCGAGATTCACCTCCAGGGCGCCGATGGCTCGGAAACGCCGCTCGCGGCGGAGCTGCGCCGGGCGGTCCGGGATGTCGACCCGGCGCTTCCCGTCTACGACGTCCGCACGCTCGAGGAGCACGTCGAGAAGAACCTGTTCCTGCGCCGCATTCCCGCGCGCATGTTCGTGGTGCTGGGGCCGCTGCTGCTCGCGCTCGCCGCCATCGGCATCTACGCGGTGGTCGCCTACGCCGTGGCGCAGCGCACCACCGAGATCGGCGTCCGCATGGCGCTCGGGGCGACCGGGACGCGCGTCGTTGGGGAAGTCGTCATCGACACGCTCCGCGTCGTGGCCGGCGGCGCGGTGCTCGGCTGGCTGCTCGTCTTACTGGTTCAGATTCACCTCGCGCCTGGCCGTCCGCTTCCGCTGTCGGTCTTCGCCGGCGCGCCGTTCCTGCTGCTGCTCGTCTCGGCGCTGGCCTGCTGGCTCCCGGCCCAGCGCGCCTCGCAGGTCGATCCGATGGTTGCGCTACGTCATGACTAGCAATCGCTCATCCCCTGCTCGCTCGTCCTGAGTCACCTGCCCGGCGTAAACGGCAGCGTTCACCTGCCTAAAGAGATCGCCACGGAGCCACGGAGCTCACGGGGACGCACGGAGGCAACAAGCTAACTTGCTGGCTCCGTGGCGAAGCGGTGCTGGGATGCCCGGGCCGCGCTGCGCGCGGCGGCAAGGCGGGAGCGGGGCGGACAGAAGCCACGGTCCGTTCCGGCGGCTTGTGTCGCCCGTCCCCGCCTTCCCCGCCGGCCGGCACGGCCGGCGCCGGGCATGCGAGCATCGCGGTCCGCGAAGCAATCTCTTTCGGTGAATTCCCCCCCAAGCCCAGGACGCACCGAGCAAGCAGGCAGCGAGGGCTAGCGTGTTTCTCCGTGCGTCCCCGTGAACTCCGTGCCCCCGTGTTGTTCTTCGTGTCGGTGCCCGGTTCCGGAACCCGGACTCCCGAATCGAGCTACACTCTCCGCCTTACCCCACTCCCTGAGGAGGTTCGAGCGTGAGTGTTCGGTTCTCCGCGCTGTGTTTTCTGTCCCTTTCCCTGATCGCCACGTCCCTGGTACAGCCTGGCATGGCGCAATCCGCGCCCGCGGCGTCGCAGCCGGCGCCCGCGGCGATTCCGAAGATCCAGTTCGAGAAGTACACGCTCCCGAACGGCTTGCAGGTCATCCTTCACGTCGACCGCAAGCTGCCGCTCGTGCACGTCAACCAGTGGTTCAACGTGGGCTCGAAGAACGAGCGCGAAGGGCGGAGCGGCTTCGCCCATCTGTTCGAGCACATGATGTTCCAGGGGTCGAAGAACGCCGGCAAGGAGTACTTCACCTACGCCGAGGCCGCCGGGGCCAACGTCAGGGAAGGGGGCGTGAACGGCACGACGAACCAGGATCGGACCAACTACTTTGCCACGGTGCCGTCCGGGAACCTCGAGAACATCCTGTGGCTCGAGAGCGATCGGCTGCTGACGTTGCCGGAGGCGATGACCGATGCCAAGCTCGCCAACCAGAAAGACGTGGTCCGCAACGAACGGCGGCAAGGCCTCGAGAACACGCCTTACGGCCGGTGGTTCAAGCTGATCCCCGAAAACCTGTTTCCCTCGCGCCACCCTTACGCCAACGACGTCATCGGCGTGCACGAGGACCTCGTGGCCGCGACGCTCGAGGATGTGCGCGATTTCTTCAGGACGTACTACACGCCCAACAACCTCTCGCTCGTCATCGCGGGTGATTTCGACCCGGCAGAGGCCAAGCGCCTCGTCGAGAAATACTTCGGCACCATTCCGCCGGGACCGCCTCTGGATCGGCCGGCGAAAGGCACACCCAGACTCGATGGGGAGCGGATCGTCGAGGTGAGGGATCGCGTCCCGCAGGAGCGGACCTATTTCGCGTGGCCCTCGCCGGCCTACTTCGCTCCCGGCGACGCCGAACTCGATCTGGTCGCGACGATTCTCAGCGACGGCCTGTCGGCGCGCTTGAACAAGGCGCTCGTCTACGATCGACAGCTCGCGTCAGACACGACCGCCTTTCAATCGAGCCAACCCCTGACTGGCTTCTTCGCGCTGTGGGCAACCGCCAGGCCGGGCGCCGATCTGTCACAGGTCGAGGCCATCGTCACCGAAGAGATCGCGCGGCTGGCGAAGGACGGTCCGACGGAGGAGGAACTGAATCGCGCCAGGACCAAGTGGGAATTCAACTTCGTCACCGGTCTCGAGGGCATCGGGGGCTTCGGCGGCAAGGCCGACATCCTGAATCAATACAACACGTTCCTGGGCAACCCGGGCATGTTCGAGGCGGATTTCGCGCGCTACCGCAACGCGACGGCCGCCACCGTCAAGGCCACCGTCAACGAATACCTCAACACGCGGAACCGGCTGCTCGTGCGCTTCAGGCCCGAACAGTCGGGTCCTCCGTCGAAGCTGGCGGTCGATCGCACGAAGGAGCCACCGCTCGGGGCCGACCGGCCCTTCACCGCGCCGGACGTGAAGTCCGCGAAGCTGGACAACGGGATCGAGATATTCGTCGTCGAGCGCCCGGAACTGCCAAAGGTGTCGGTGTCGGTGGCGTCGCGCAGCGGCAGCATCAACGATCCGGCGGGCAAGGGTGGTCTCGCCAGCCTGACGGCGCGCGTGATGCGGCGAGGAACGAAGACGAAGAGCGCGCTCGACGTCGACAACACGCTCGGCGATCTGGGCACCTCGCTGAGTTGGGGCGCCGGCCGTGAGAGCGCGCGACTCGGCCTCGAAGTTCTCAAGAGGAACGTGTCGCCGGCGATGGCGGTTCTCGCCGACGTCGTCCTGCAGCCGTCGTTCCCGGCAGCCGAGTTCGATCGCGAGAAGAAGCTGGCGCTCGATGGCCTCGGGCAGCAGGCGAACAATCCCACGGCAGTCGCGAACCGCGTCTCGTTCATGCTGGCCTTCGGCCTGGATCATCCTTACGGTCGGCCGCCCGGCGGCCTGCCTGGCACCGTCGGAGCCATCACTCGCGACGATCTGAGTCGCTTTCACCAGGCGCAGTGGAAGCCGGGCAGCTCCGCGCTCGTGTTCGTCGGCGACGTGACGCTTGCCGAGGCGACCGCGCTGGCGAAACAGCATTTCGGCGCCTGGTCGGGCGGCGCCGCGCCGGCGGTCACGGTTCCGCCGCCGCAGCCGGTCGGGCCCGGCAAGATCCATCTGATCGATCGACAGAACGCGGCGCAGACGGTGATCGCGCACGTGTTGCCCGCGCCGCCTCGGGCATCGCCGGAGTATGCGGCCGTGACGCTCGCCGACGCCGTCTACGGCGGCGGCGGGTTCGGGACCCGGCTCAATCTCAACCTTCGTGAGGACAAGGGGTATTCATACGGCGTCTTCTCCAATGCGTCGCTGCTCCGACATTCGGGCGCGATCGTCGCGTCGGGCGGCGTCCAGACCGACAAGACCAGCGAGTCGGCCGCCGAGTTCATCAGCGAATTGAAGAACCTGGCCGGGGCGAAGCCGATTACGGACACCGAGCTCACCGCCGCGCGGCTCACGAAGATTCGGGGCTACGCGCAGCAGTTCGAATCGCTCAACCGCGTGTCCGGCCAGGTCATCAATCTGTGGGCGCTCGGGCTGCCGATGATCGAGCTGCAGCGCGAGCCTGAAAGCCTGCTCGGGGCTTCGCTCAGCGCCGTCAATGCCGCCGGTGCGAAATACGCGGCGCCGGCGGGGGCAACATTGCTGCTCGTCGGCGATCGCTCGAAGATCGAGGCGGGGCTGCGTCAGCTCAATGCCGGCGAAATCGTCCTGCTCGACGTCGAGGGGCGGCCGCGTGAAGTAGCGCGCGCCTGAAGTCGCGCGCGCCTTGACATGATCTACGAGCCCGCGTAGCGTTCGAACGATGCACATGAAGCATCGGCGGACGCAGACGGGCGACACCGTGGTCGGCCACGGCGTGGCCGAAGGCTATCTCTCCACCGAGGAAATCGCGGGGCTGGCCCGGGAGGGGCTGGCCCGGCTTCCGCTCGACGGGCGGCGTGTCCTGGTGCTCATCCCGGACGGTACCCGGACGATGCCGATGCCGCTCATGTTCGAGACGCTCGAGCGTGAGCTCGGCGAGCGCGTGGCCGCGCTCGATTTTCTGGTGGCGCTCGGAACCCACACGCCGATGAGCGACGCGCAGCTCACCCGGCATGTGGGTCACGCCGTGGTCGACGGCATGGCGGGCAGACGCCGGATCTTCAATCACAGGTGGGACGATCCGGCCACCTTCGTCAAGCTGGGGGAAATCCCCTCCGACGCCGTGCGCGATCTCACCGGCGGGCGGCTCAATGAACCGGTGTCGGTGGCGCTGAACCGGCTCCTGGTCGAGTACGACCACGTTCTCATCTGCGGTCCGGTCTTCCCGCATGAGGTCGTCGGGTTCTCCGGCGGCACCAAGTATCTCTTTCCTGGAGTCGCCGCCGCCGACATCATCCACTTCACCCACTGGCTGGGCGCGCTGATCACGAGCTACGACGTGATCGGCACCATGGACACGCCGGTCCGCGCGGTGATCGATCGTGCGGCCAGTCTCCTCTACACGCCGGTGTCGCTGCTGGCGCTGGTCGTGACCCACGACGGCGTTGCCGGGCTGTTCTGCGGCGATCCCCAGGACACCTGGCGCGAGGCGGCGACGCTCTCATCGCGCCGCCACGTGGTCTGGGTGGACAAGCCGTTCGAGCGCGTGCTGGCGATGATGCCGCCGATGTACGACGACCTGTGGACCGCGGCGAAAGGGATGTACAAGATCGAGCCGGCGGTGGCGGACGGCGGCGAGGTCGTGATCTACGCGCCACACGTGACCGAGGTCAGCTACGTCCACGGCAAGCTGCTCGATGAAGTCGGGTATCACTGCCGCGACTACTTCCTCGGGCAGTGGGAGCGGTTCAAGCACTATCCCGGCGGAATCCTGGCGCACTCGACGCATGTGCGCGGCCTGGGCAGCTACGACGCCTCGTGCGGGCTCGAAACGCCCCGCATCCGCGTGACGCTCGCCACCGGCATTCCGCGCGAGCGCTGCGAACGAATCAACCTCGGGTACATGGATCCGGCGACCGTCAATCCAGCCGAGTGGCAAGGGCGCACGGGCTGGCTCGTGGTCCCGCGCGCGGGTGAGATGCTTTACCGGGTCGGTCAGCCGCCGGCGTGGGGTGACACGGCATGATCGAGTTGACGAGGGAGTAAGTAAATGACCTACAAAATGGGCGTCGTCGGCCTCGGCGTGATGGGCGCCAGCCTCGCCCGCAATATCGAGAGCAAAGGCTTCCCGGTCGTCGGCTACGACCTCGATACCAAGAAGACGCAGGCGTTTCTCGACGGCCCGGCGAAGGGCAAGGCGATCGCCGGGGCCGACCGGCCCGAGCAGCTCATGGAGATGCTCGAGCGGCCGCGCCGCGTGTTGATGATGGTTCCGGCCGGCCCGCCGGTCGACAGCGTCATCGCGCACCTGAAGCCCCACATTCAGGAAGGGGACATCCTGATCGACGGCGGCAACTCGCTGTTCACCGATACGGATCGACGCAGCGACGAGCTGGCCAAGGCGGGGTTCCGGTTCGTTGGCGCCGGGGTCTCGGGCGGAGAGGAAGGCGCGCTGCTGGGCCCGGCGATCATGCCGGGTGGTCCGCGTGAAGGGTGGGACGCGCTCGCGCCGATCTTCCGTGCGATCGCCGCGAAAGCCGAGGATGGCGAGCCCTGCGTGGACTACATGGGGCCGCGAGGCGCCGGCCACTACGTGAAGATGGTGCACAACGGCATCGAGTACGGCGACATGCAGCTCATCGCCGAGGTCTACGACCTGCTGCACCGCGGTGCCGGCCTGCCGGCGCGCGAGCTTGCCGACATCTTCGCCGAATGGAACGACGGCGAGCTCAAGTCCTACCTGATCGAAATCACCGCGACGATCTTCGAGCGGATCGACGAGGAGACCGGCAAGCCGCTCGTCGACGTGATTCTGGACGAGGCGCAGCAGAAGGGCACCGGCAAGTGGATGAGCCAGAATGCCTTCGACGTCGGCGCGCCCATCCCGACGGTGAATGCCGCCGTCGAAGCCCGCATCCTGTCGGCGCTGAAGACCGAGCGGGTCGCGGCGAGCCGGGTGCTGCGCGGGCCGTCGCCGGAAGGCCGCGGCGATCGGGCACGGCTGATCGACGCCGCGCGGCAGGCGCTCTATGCCTGCAAGATCACCTCGTATGCGCAGGGCATGGCGATGCTGCGGATCGCGTCGAAGGAATACGGCTACGACATCGATCCGGGGTTGGTGGCGAAGATCTGGCGCGCCGGCTGCATCATCCGCGCGAGCCTGCTCGGCGATATCCGGCGCGCCTTCGAGCGCAATGCCGGCCTGGTGAACCTGCTGCTCGACGATGCGTTCCGCGACGCGATCGGGGAACGCCAGGACGGCTGGCGGTACGTGGTGCAGACGCGCCGTCGGCCTCGGCATTCCGGTGCCGGCCATGGGAGCCTCGCTGGCCTACTACGATTCTTACCGGGCCGCCCGCCTGCCGGCCGACCTCACGCAGGCGCAACGCGATTTCTTCGGCGCTCACACCTACCGCCGCGTCGATCGCGACGGCGTGTTCCATACGAACTGGACGGGTGACGCCGTTGCCGTGCAGGGGAGCGACAAACACTGATGGCCAACGATTCCGGTCCGCTCAAGGTGCCGCCCGAGGGAGCCCTCGATTTTCTCGCGCTCGGGGCGCTCATTCATCGCCTCGATCCGGGGGTGATCCCGTTCCGGAAGGCGCTGACGTGCTCGATTCACGTCAGCGGCGGCGAATTCAATACGGCGGCCAACCTCGCCGACTGCTTCGGGCTCAGAACCGGCGTGGCCAGCGCGATGGTGGAGTATCCGGTCGGCGAGCTCATCGCCGGTCGCGTCCGCTCGATGGGCGTCACGCCGTTCTACAAGATGTTCAAGCACGATGGCGTGCGCGGCCCGAACATGGCCACCGTCTACAGCGATCGCGGGTTCGGGGTCAGGGGTCCGGTCGTCTTCTACAACCGCTCCAACGAGGCCGCGGCCCAGCTCAAGCCCGGTGACTTCGACTGGGACAAGATCTTCGGCGCCGGCGTCCGGTGGTTCCACAGCGGCGGCATTTTCGCGTCGTTGTCGGAAACGACGTCCGAGCTGATCATCGAAGGGATGGAGGCGGCGCACAAGCACGGCGCCGTCGTGTCCCTCGATCTCAACTATCGCGAGAAGCTGTGGGCCGCTGCCGGCGGTGCCGGGCGCGCCGTATCCACGCTGGCCCGGATCGTCGAGCACGTCGACGTCCTGGTGGGCAACGAAGAGGATCTCCAGAAAGGCCTCGGCATCGCCGGCCCGGAAGTCACCGTGAAGTCATCGTCCGCGCTCGATCACAGCACGTTCTCCGGGATGATGGAGGGGGTTGTCAAACGCTTCCCGCGCATAAAGGTCGTCGCCACCACGTTGCGGCACGTACACTCGACGAACCGGCACTCCTGGAGCGCAGTGGCGTCGATCGACGGCCGGATCCACGTGGCGCCGACCTGCGACCTCGACGTCTACGACCGCGTCGGCGGCGGCGACGGGTTCGCCTCGGGCCTGTTCTACGGCCTGCTCACCGGCGAGCCTCCCGAGGAGTGCGTGAAGCTCGGATGGGCGCACGGCGCAATGATCACCGCATTTCCCGGTGACACGACCATGGCGACGCTCGAACAGGTGAGGGCGTTCGCCAAGGGAGGATCGGCGAGGATTCAACGATAGTGGGTCTTCCGCCTAAAGGCGGAAGCCACCCGCCCTCGGCGCTGCGGCGAGGCAGGCAAGAGCTCCAAAGAGATTCCTCTGGTAGCTTCCGCCTTTAGGCGGAAGATTCGGACAACAATCAGCCTTTCGGGGAGACCAATGTCACGACTGACCTGCGTGATTCTGATCTTCGTCGCTGTCCTGGCCGCGCATCCGGTGACCCAGGCGACTCAAGCCCCCGGGCGCCCCTTGCGCATCATCGCGTTCGGCGCGCATCCAGACGATGCGGAGCTCAAGGCGAGCGGGGTGGCCGCCATGTGGGCGGCGGCCGGCCACAAGGTGAAGTTCGTGGCGATGACCAACGGCGACGTCGGGCACTTCGAGCAGGCCGGCGGCCCGCTGGCGAAGCGGCGGAAGGCGGAAGTGGCCGAGTGCGCGAAGATTCTCGGCATCGAGAACGAAGTCCTCGACATCCACGACGGCGAACTGGTCCCGTCCCTCGAAAACCGGCAGAAGGTCGCCCGCCTGATCCGCGAATGGCAGGCGGACATCGTGATGGGGCACCGGCCGTACGACTACCACCCGGACCACCGCTACACCGGCGTCCTGCTGAACGACACGGCCGTGGTCGTGGTCGCGCCGTTCTTCGTGCCCGACACGCCGCCGACGCCGCGTAACCCGGTGTACATGAACTATTCCGACGCGTTCCAGGACCCGAAGCCGTTCACGCCGACGATCGTTGTCGGGATCGACGCGCAGGCGGACAAGAAGTGGAAGTGCATCCAGGCGATGCCGTCGCAGTTCGGCGACAAGGACTCGTGGCAGGGGCGCACGCTGCCCAACGTGCCGCAGGACGATCGCGAACGGCAGTCGTACCTGCTCGAGATCGTCAAGAAGCGCGGTATCGCCGTTGCCGAGCAGTATCGCGAACGCCTGATTGCTCTCTACGGGGCCGAGCGCGGCAAGAAGATTCAGTACGCCGAAGCGTTCGAGCTGAATCAATACGGCCGGCAGGCCTCGCTCGACGAGCTGAAGCAGATGTTCCCCGGGATCCAGTAGTCTCCACGGCCGTGCGGATCGTCCGCGCTGCTCTCATTGCTGCTGGTGACTGCAGGCGCGGCGCCGCGCGGCCCTGCTGCCGCGACTCAGGCCACGCAGCCGCCTCCACCCCGATTCAGGACCGGTGTCGACGTCGTCGAAGTCGCCGTGCTCGTCAAGGATCGCGAAGGGAAGCCGGTCACCGACCTCGCCCGCAACGAAATCACCGTGCTCGAGAACGGTGCCCCGCAGACGCTAGTGGACCCTGGCGCGGCAGTTCATCGAGAATTACGTCGGTCCGGGGGATTACGCCGCCGTGTTCTCCCCCGGAGCGCTTCCTGCGGCCACGCAGGATTTCACGACCGACAAAGCGCGACTCCTCGCCGCGATCGACCAGTTCACCGGGATGAAGATGATGTCGAGGGGGTTCCGGGTTCCGGGTGCCGGGTTCCAGGTTCGGTTCGGGGTTCCAGGTTCGGTTCGGGGTTCCAGGGTTCGCCTGGGCTATTCGTAGCGCAGCGCAATCAGCGGATCGACACTCGCGGCGCGCCGGGCCGGTACGTAGCTGGCCACGACTGTGACGATGAGGAGCCCGCTCCCCACGACAGTGAAGGTGAGAGCATCCGTGGTGCCAATGCCGTACAACTGATGCGCGATCAGGCGTACAGCCGCGAATGCGCCGGCGATGCCCAGCACCACGCCCAGCAGCGCCAGCGTCAGCCCTTCCCTCACGATCGCACGCAGAATGTTCGCCGGCGCGGCACCCAATGCCATCCGGACGCCGATCTCCTGAGTGCGCTGATTGACGGAGTACACGATGACTCCGTAGACGCCGACGGTCGCGAGCAGCAGCGCGAGCGCGGCGAACGCCATGAGCAGCATGGTAGTAAAGCGAGGGGTCTCCATGGACTGCATGAGTCCTTGCCGCACGGATTGAAGCGCCAAGACCGGAATCGTCGGATCCACTGTCGCGACCTCCCGGCGCACGGCCGCCGCGAGGGTCAGGGGATCGGGCGCCGTACGAACGATCATCGTCATGCCGTTCACGGCCTCCTGCGACGCCGGGCGATAGATCGTGGGCCGCGGATCCAACTGCAGTGGAAAGCGCGGGTCAAGCGATTCCTTCACGTCGCCGGCTACGCCGGTGACTGTCAGCCAGACGTCCTCCGGCGGCCCAAGCAACTGCAGTCGCCGGCCGATCGGATCCTGCGTTCGGCCAGAACGTGCGTGCGAGCGTCTGGTTGACGATCGCGACGTCTGGCGCCTCGGGGCCATCGGCCGGAGAGAAGTGTCGTCCCCTCATCAGGGGAATGCCGATCGCGGCCAGGTAATCTGGCGTGACGACACGATAGACGGCCGCGGTCGCGGCGTCGGGAGAGGCGAGTGGCTGGCCCTCAACTGCGAAGGGACGGCCGCGGGCCGAGAGCAGCGTCACCCCGCCGACGCGCGTCACGCCTGGGAGCGCGCGCATCCGCTCGATCACGGTCGTGAAGAACGCGTCCCGAGCGTTGGCGTCCGGATAACGCGCTGGTGGCAGGAACAGCGAGACGCTCAGTGCATTGTCGGCGTCGTGGCCGCGGTCCAGTCCCTGCAACCGCCAGAAGCTCTGAATCATCAGCGACGCACCGATGAGCAAAATCGCTGAAAGCGCCACTTGCGACACAACGAGCGTGCGACGCCAGAAGTGACTCTGGCGCCCGGCCGCCGTGCCGCGAGCGGTTTCGCGCAGCGCACCCTGAACGTCCGCCCGTGCCATCCGTAGGGCAGGCGCAAGTCCGAACAGCACTCCGGTCGCGAGTGAAATGATCAGCACCACACCGAGCGTGTGCAGATCGAGGTGAATCGAGGTGGCGCCGCCCGGAATCTGAGTCAGGGTGTTGGCGGGAATGAGCGCAACGACAAACCGTAGCGACCATGAGGCGGCAAGTACGCCGGCAGCCCCGCCAAGGACCGCGAGCAACAGGCTCTCGGTGAACATCTGGCGCACAATGCGGCCACGGCGTGCGCCCAGCGCGAGTCGGATCGAGACTTCCCGATCTCGCGACAGCGCTCGTTCGAGCAGGAGGTTGGCGAGATTGCCGCAGGCAATCAACAGCACCATGGTCACGGCCGCGAGCAGGATCAGGGATGTCTGACGATATACGCCGAGCCAGGCTTCCTGTAGGGGCGTGGTGCGGAAGGTCCAGCCCGCATTCGTTGCCGGATGCGCCAGCGCGAGCCTCCTCCCGATGACGTCGAGTTCCGCGCGCGCCTGATCAAGCGATATTCCCTCCGCGAGCCGCCCGATCGCACCCATGTTGTGAGCGACGCGATGAGTCAGTAGCGTTGGATCGAACCCGGCGACCCAGACGTCCGTGTCCCACAAGCTGAAGTCGGGAGGCAGCACTCCGACGACCGAGTGATCGATGCCGTCGAGCGTAATCGACCGACCGACAATCGCGGCGTCGTGCGAGAAGAGCCGTACCCAGCAGCTGTGGCTGAGCATCGCCGCGCGCGTGCCGCCCGGCTGTTCGTCCTGCGCCACGAAGGCGCGCCCATGCTGCGGTTGCACGCGGAGGACGGAGAAGAACGTGCTCGAGACGTTCGCTCCGATCACCGACTCCGGAACTGGACGGCCGGTCAAGATGAGGCGGGCGCCACGGTGGAGCGCCATCTGCTCGAACGCGTGGCTCTGACTCGCGAGATCGGCGAAGTTCGCCGGCGCCATGGCCTCGCGCCGGCCAGCCGGACTCAATTCGCCGATGAACGTCAACCGTCCGGGCTCGTCGAACGGCAGCGGTCTCAGGGCCATGCCCCGCACGACCGTGTAGATCGTCGTGTTCGCCCCGATACCCAGCGCGAGCACGACGAGCGCCGTGGTCGTGAAGGTGGGGCTCCTCCAGAGCGTTCGGGATGCGTCGCGGAGATCCTGAAGCAGTGAATCCATAGCGCCACGTCGGGTTCCCCGACGTCAACGGGGATGCGTGCATCCTAGCAGCCATGGCGCGAATTCCGCTCAGCCCACGTGACCCGCAGCACTTGGAAGTAGTTCGCGCTGACAAGACGGGTGTGCAGCACCGCGGCCCTGCTTCTTGGCGTAGTCGGATTCTTCAGCCTGCTGGAGTATCGGTGCAGCAGCGTACCCGGGAGATCGGAATCCGCCGCGCGCGCGCAGGCACGGCGACGATCGTCATGTCCCCGGTTGCGCCCGCGGCGCTCCCTTTGATGCGCGGGCTGGCGATCGGCAGCGCCGGCGCTGGCTGCCTGGCCGCGTTCATGCGCCGCGCGGGGCTTCCAGCTGGCATCAATCCTCTGGACCCGCTCGCCTATGTCGCAGCGGCGGGACTGCTGGCCGTTACCGCCGCCGTCGCGTCGTACGCGCCCACCCGTCGGGCGTTGCGGATCGAGCCAATCAAGGCGCTTCGGGTTGATTAGTCACGGAGCGTAGTCGCGAACGCGAATTCATGGCGTCGTCAAAAATAGTCCCGCAGCGTGACGACGTGCTTCGCATTGACGCCCCCTGCGAGGCGGGTTGCGGCCGCTATCTTTGCCCGTCACCCGAATGGGCCGAGTTCTTGGATTTACGCTGCGCAGCGAAGCCGTCGGTGGAGCCTGCCTTTCATTCTCCACTCCCGGAAGCGGCAGAGCCAAGGCGGCGACCAATAGGCGACCAATACCTGATACACTCGTGGCTCGTCTACACGCCGCTTCTACGCTGAGCCTGAATTGCATTTCGCCTCGCCCACCCTCCCGGTGGCCTGCACGAACTCCTTCTGGACCACGCAGACGAGTCGGAGACAATGGCGCGGGATTCTCCGTGCCTCGGCTCGATAGGCGTTTTTCAGTTCAGATGAAAGGGAGTTTCACATGTCATCCAAGGGCACCATCAAGCGCATCGTCTCGGACAAGGGCTTCGGCTTCGTGGCCGACGAGTCGGGTCAGGAATACTTCTTCCATCAGTCGGCGTGCCAGTCGTTCGACTCGCTGCGTGAGGGGCAGGCCGTGACCTTCCAGACCGGGCAGGGCCCCAAGGGTCCGCGCGCCGAGAACGTCCGCGAAGCCTGAGGCGCGTCGGCACCATTTCGTGGGAGGGCGCCATGGCGCCCTCCTCGAATCCCCTTCCTCTCCTAACCTCCGAGTACAACTGCTGAAGGCTCGGTTCCCACCGAAGCTGTGCACGGTGGGATTGGAACCATTCTCTCAACGCCCCCGCGTCCGCGCTGTTTTCGATCCACCGCTTCGGATCTCGATGTGCCTCGGGTAACGGCAGCAACGCGGCGACGGTGGAATACGCAATCAGCGCGCACCAGCCCGCCCCGTGATCGAGGACCACGGGCTTCTCCGGCAGACGGCTGAGGATCTCGTCCGCTCGCGGCAGCTCGCCGAACGAGAACAGGCCGGCGGCGACGATCCTCTGGCTCTCCGGGTCCGGGGCGAACTGCTCGTACAAGTTCACCAGATGCCGATGCAGTGCACGGTCGAGGGGTTCGTTCGAGGGCGGATCGAAGAACGCCGGCAGCCTTGGACTGTCAGCGCCGAGGCACGCGAGAATGCGGCACCGCACAGCCCCGAGCGGCTTCATTCGTTCCCAGAATGGACTGGTCGCCGACATGTGTATCCGGGGGATCGCAGGTCCTGCATGAGCGTGGGTGGAGCAGTCCAATCGAAACGATTACGCTCGGCGCACCTCGTCAGGGCCTGGCGCTGAACCTGTTTCCATTACCTATGACATGTGCCGGTTGGCCCTCAGGTGCGATGTTCAACGGCGTCGTGTTGGTGCTCACCAGGTTCGCCGTTCCGTTGACGAGTTGCGCGACTTTGTACGGGATCACCGCCTGGTAGCGCGTGGCTCCGATCTGGTCATCGATCCGTATGTCGTAGGTCCTGTTCTGCACTGGTTGGCGCGGCAGGCCATCGACATAGCGGAACTGAAACGCCGCCTGGGTTGTGCCAGTGTAGGGTCTCGGCGTCACGACGCTTGCTCCCGCGGAGCCAGACGGTACCGAGGAGCGCGCCGCGCCGCCAGCATTTGCGTTCGTGTCGCGCGGATCCCAGGGAGTGAAAAGCGGTGGCGCCCCGAACACCGGCAGGCGGGGATTCGTCAACGCCGGGAGCGCATCTGCGGCCGAAAAACCGGCGGCACCCGCAGACCGCACTCCAAGGACCAGCTGGCCGGTCTCGTTCACCGTCAGCGCAGGAATACGTGACGCAGGGATCGCCTCGATGACGGCGTCACGCCCAACCTGGTTGAGAATGACGTATTCATTCTCGACGGCGAGCCCCCATTGCGGGACCTGGATGGCAGCAGACCTCGGCAATCGGATCAAATAGACCACACCTTCCCCACCGAAGTCCGCCGCGATGCCGGGGATCCGGGTCGTCGGGATGCCGGCAGCGCCCACCGGTTGCCCCGCCAGCTCCGGCGGCACGAGGAAGTCAGGCGGCGGTTGCGTGTGCCATCGTGCGGTGTACCCGGCGATTTCTGAATCGGGAAGGCCGGCGGCACGCATCCGCCCGACAAGGAGCTCCGATGCTTCCACACTCTCCGCCCGTGCCAGTGGGCTCAGAATCCTGGCCGTCGGCGCGGCTTGACCGCGGTACAGGACGATGAGCCCCCGACGCTGCAGCCACCAGTCGGCAGCTCTCCCCGTGAGGTTTCGGTTTTGAAACAGGGTCGACAGTTCTTCTGCAGTCACGGGTGACGTTGCCGCTCGTTGGGCAATCACCCGTGTGATTGCGAAATCGGATTGGCGCATCCCCTGGGTGGCGAGCCAGTCCAGCGACCGTCTGGCTCCGCTGCCGGCCAGCCGGATTCCACCCGGCACGACGACTCCGATTATCGCGCCCGTCGCGCCGTCTATGACATACGTCTGCACCCCCGAGAACTCACCGGCGGCCACATCGCCGACCGCTCGGAAGCTCATCGTGGAGCTCGCCCCGGCCACCGCCATGCTGCCGTAGAACCCGAGCCCGAGCCGGCCCGCGACGGCGAAGGAGGCATTCGGCACGGCGAACAAGGCGAGTGCCTCACCGGCAACTTGCGCCTCCGACACACTGGGGTATGTCCTGTCACCGGGGGCAGGCGCATTGGCGACGTTCGGCCGCAGGATGACGTACGCTGCAGCGGCCAGAGGAATCAGCCACCAGAACGTGTAAACCTCGTCGCGGCTGGCGCCCTCGGAGATCTCGACTGGTGCCCCGTGACTCCGCACGAACCGAATGGCTTCGCTCTCGATTCGAACCCGAGACGAAACCTGCCCCGTTGCGTCCGCGACGGCAACCTGCGCAACGTGCACGAGCTCGTGGTTGAGCGCTTCCAATAAAGTGGGGCCGGCTGGTGTTCCTACCGCCGGTCCAATGAAGACCTTTTTGCCGAGAGAACAGGCATGCGCTCCTGTCCTGGCAACGCCCAGATGTGCCGCAGTATCCCGATGAACCGACACGCCGGTGGCGGTTTCGCCGAGAGCCGAACGAACCCGCTCGTCAACCAGACCGCTGTTGATGAAGTCACTCAGCGGTATCCCCTGAGATTGCAGCAGCAGATGCCGGATCTCAGACATTTCTGGCCTCCAGGATCGTTGGTCTGAACGGGTGGATCGTGCGCATGAAAACCGGTGGTCGTTCGCGGTTCGTGGGTTCGCGGTTCGAAACAGATCTCAGGCGGACCCCGGTGTCTTGGCACCGAGGACTGGCTTCTAAGAATCAAATACGTTGTTCATCCGGCAGCGCTCCAAGAATGTGACGAGCGTGATTCCGACTCCGTTCAACTCGCTCATGGTGGTGTGCCGACTGCCCGAATCGTCGCACTGCCAGCTCTTCGGTCCGCTACGCGGTGGGGCCGGGCGCCCAAGCGGATCGCCTCAATCGTCAGGCGCAGTCCGCTACACTTTGACGTTCTACATATTGACGTGTAGAGTGCCATAGTATGGCCGCCGAAACCCCGAAGTCCGATCTGCTTCAAGGCACGCTCGACATGCTGATCCTGAAAGTCGTCGCGCTGGGGCCGATCCACGGCTACGCGATCGCACAGCGGCTTCAGCAGATGTCCCGTGAGGTCCTCCAGGTGCAGCAGGGATCGCTGTATCCGGCGCTGCATCGGCTCGAGAAGCGCCGATGGCTTCGCGCCGGATGGGCCGCCACCGAAACCGGGCGGGAGGCGCGGTTCTACACGCTGACACCGCTCGGCCGGAAACAGCTGGGAGAGCAGCGCGCCAACTGGGATCGCCTTTCGACGGCCATTTCAGGAATCCTCAGTACGGCGGAGTAAGCGTATGCGGTTCAACCGGCGACGCGATCCTCGTGTCCGCGACGAGCTCCAGTTCCACCGGGACCGCCTGGTCGACGACTACGTGGCTGCCGGCATGAGCCGGGCCGACGCGGAACGACGGGCCTTCCGGGAACTCGGCAACGTCGCCCTGATCGAAGAACAGGTCAAGGATGTCCGCGGGCGCTGGGTCGAGGACCTTGGGAGGGACATCCGCTACGCCCTTCGGTCGCTCGGCCACAGCCGTGCTTTCACCGCGGCGGCGGTGCTGACGCTGGCCTTGGGCATTGGCGCGAATGCCGCGATCTTCAGCGTCGTCGAGGCAGTGCTCCTGCGTATGCTGCCCGTGCGTGACCCCTCTTCATTGGTCATCGTCCGCGCGCTCACCCGCCAGGGCACTCGCGATTCGTTCTCCCATACCGACTACGAATGGTTGCGAGACCACGCCCGTGCGTTCACCGGTCTGGCCGCCTCTGCGATATGGAGGCTGAATCTGAACGTGGGCGATCGCATGGAGCGGGTGACCGTCCAGCTCATCTCGGGCAACTACTTTTCCTTGCTGGGTGTCGAACCCGCAGCCGGCCGCGTGATCACGAGCGAAGACGAGCAGCAGAGCCGCCCCGTAGCCGTCCTCAGTCACGGGTACTGGCAGCGCGCCTTCGGAGGACGTGACGTCGTGGGTCGAGAGCTGAGGCTCGAAACGATCTCGTTGACGATTGTTGGCGTCGCGCCACGAGCGTTTCACGGCGAGCACGTCGGCGAGACGCCCGATTTCTGGTTGCCGCTGGTCGTGCAGCCCGCACTTTCCAGACCCGAGCGTTCGCAGCTGCACACACGGAACGTGAGCTGGCTGAACGTCATCGGCCGCTTGCGCCTGGGGACGAACGCCTCACAGGCGCAGTCGGGAATGCCGCCGCTCCTCGAGTCCCTGCGCGCGGATCTCCGCGTCGACGCGCAGAATGACTATCTGGGATCAATCGCCGTCGAGCCAGGGGGCGGAGGACTGTCGAACCTGCGTGATGCGTATGCGCGGCCGTTGGGCGTGCTGATGGTGCTTGTGGCGGTGGTGCTGTTGATTGCCTGCGCGAACGTGGCGAACCTGCTGCTGGCGCGGTCGGCGGCGCGCCGGCGTGAATTCGCGGTCCGGCTTGCGATCGGCGCAGGCCGTGCACGATTGGTCCGACAGCTCCTGACCGAATCCTTTCTGTTGGCGGCCCTGGCGTGCCTGATCGGTCTGGCAATCGCCAGCGGCACGGTCAGCGTGTTGCTGGCTGCATCGGATGTCAGGGGTTTGGAAGTCCACCTGAATGTGAGAGTGCTCGTCTTCACCGTGACCGTATCGTGCGCGGCAGCAGTCCTGTTTGGACTGGCTCCGGCCTGTACAGAGCACTCGCGTCGAAGCCTGGACCACGCTCAAAGAGGGAACACACCGTGGTCGGTATGGGCGGAGGTTCAATCCGTCGCGATTGCTGGTGGTTGCGCAAACGGCGCTCTCGCTCGTGCTGCTGATCGCCTCGGGCCTGCTGCTTCGCACGTTCCTCAATCTGAAGGCGGTCAGTCCGGGTTTCGACGAACAGGTCTTACAGGCGAGTCTCGACACGTCGGCGGTCTCGGGAAGCGGCGTCACGCTTGGCGATGAGCTGGTCGAGCGGCTGTCTGCGGTCCCCGGAGTGGAGGCGGTGAGCTTCTCGCAGTTCGGCTTTGGACAGGGTGCCTCACGCATATGCTGCATCTCGCTGGAGGGGTATACGCCCAAGGCCAACGAGGACAAAACCGCACGGATCCAGCCGGTCAGTCCAACCTACTTCCGGACCTTGAGCATCCCATTGCTGGCCGGACGTCCGTTCTCAGCTGAGGACGGCGATTCCGCGCCCCGCGTCGCAGTCATCAACGAGACGATGGCGCGCTATTACTTCGGTGACATCAACCCCGTGGGCAAACGGTTCTCATGGGCGGCCGCGGCGCCCAAGAACATCGAGATCGTCGGCGTGGTCAAGGATGCGAAGTACGACAACCTCCGGCAGGACACGCTCCGCCTGGTGTATCTCCCCTCAATGCAGCAAGGCGCCGGCCCCAGCTACGTCCAGGTTCGAGGACGGCCGGACGCGAGCCGGCCACTGGCCGCGATCATCTCCGATTGCGGCGCCGTCATCCGCACGGTGAATCGAAACATCCGAATCGTTGGTTTCGACTCCCTGGCTGCCGCGGTGGATCGCACCTTGGCGCCTGATCTGCTCGTGAGCTGCCTGGCGCTGGGATTCGGGATACTGGCGACGTTTTTGACGTCTGTCGGCTTGTATGGCGTCCTGGCCTACGACGTCGCCAGGCGGACGCCCGAGCTCGGAATTCGCATGGCGCTCGGAGCCAGTCGCCCCACGATTTTGCAGATGATCATGAAAGAAGCTCTGTTGCTGGTGGGGGGCGGCCTGGCGGCAGGACTGCTGGCCGCCCTGTCACTCGGCCACTTGATCGCGAAGCTGCTGTTCGGCGTTCCTCCGCACGATGTGCTGACGCTCACGGCCGCCGCCGCGACGCTGGCCGCTGTAGCGGCCGCCGCCAGCTACGTCCCCGCACATCGCGCCACGGCAGTGCAGCCTCTCACCGCGTTGAGGGACGGATAGACCCGAGCCGAACCCGGAACCCCGAACCCCCGAACCGAACCCGGAACCCCGAACCGAACCCGGAACCCTGAACCGAACCCGGAACCCGGCACCCCTGAACCCGGAACCTACTTCATCCCCTCGACCGGACTCACCCGCGTCGCGCGCAGCGCGGGTGCAAGGCAGGCTGCGGCCGCAGCCAGCACCAGCACGCCCGCCGCCGTCGCCAACGCCAGCACGTCGGTTGGCCGGGTTTCGAACAGCACCTCGCGCAGCAGGCCGCGTGCGAGCTGGGCGACGGCGAGGCCGAGCACCACTCCTAATCCGGCGAGCATCAGGCCCTGCAGCGTGACGAGGCGGGCGAGAGCGCCCGGCTGCGCGCCGAGGGCGAGGCGAATCGCCAGCTCGCGGCGCCGCTCGCTGACGGTCCACGCGAGCAGTCCGTAGACGCCTATTGCGGCGAGCACGGCGGTCAAGACCGCAAACGTGACCAGCACGCCCGTCAGCAATCGCGGCCCGGCCGTCGCGGCCACGAATCGCTCATCCATGGTTCGCACGTTGCCGAGCGGCAGCGACCCGTCCAGGCCGCGCACCGCGGTGCGGAGACCGGCCACCACGGTCGCGGTGTCGGTCCCACGGCCGACCAGTGTCATTGCCCTGAACGGAAACTGCCGCTGCGTGTGATAGATGACCGGCTCGCTGCGCCGGCCTATCGGCGCCTGCTGGATGTCGGCCACGACGCCGACGATCCGGAACGGCACCAGGCCGGGGAGGTTCTTGCCGAGCGGTCCAATCTGCTGAGCGGTCGTGACGATCTGCTTCCCGATGGCGTCCTCGCCGGGGAACGTCCGCCGCACGAAGCTCTGGTTCACGACGATGACGGGCTCGCCGGTCATCGAGTCGGCGTCCTGGAAGAAGCGGCCCTGCGTCAATCGCGCACGGACGGTCTCGAAGTATCCGGTGCTCACGCTGACGTGCTGCGCGATCATCGCTTCGCCGGCGCGGGGCGCGGGACGTCCCTCGATGCGGTAGGGCTGACGCCATCCGGCTTCGAGCGCCATCATCGTCGACGCCCCGACGCTGTCGATCCCGGGTTGGCGGCGGGCCGATTCGAGCAGCGCCGTGTAGAACCGCTCGACCTTGATCCAGTCCTGGTAGGCCGCTCCCGACAGCTGGATCGTGGTCGTGACGACGTTGTCCGAGACGATCCCCGTCGGCGCGCGCATCATTCGAACGACGCTCCGCACCAGCAGCGCCGACGCCGCCAGCACTGCGCAGGCGAGCGCGACCTCGGCCACGACCAGCGCCCGGCTGATGCGCCGGCCCCGGATGCCGGTCGACGACCGGGTGCCATCCTTCAGCGATTCGGCTGCCGGCGCACCCGTCGAGACCAGCGCCGGCACGAGGCCGAAGAGCAGCGTCGTGAGGCCGACCACGGCGAGGGAAAACGCCAGCAGCGGGACGTCGATGGTGACCTGCTCGAGCCGCGGCACCCGTGCCGGGAGTGCCGCCACGGCGGTTTTCAGCAGCGCAGCCGCCGCGAGGGCGCCCGCCGCGGTTCCGGCGGTTGCGAGCAGCAGGCTCTCGACGAGCATCTGCCGGACCAGGCGAAGCCTCGATGCGCCGAGCGCGGCGCGTATCGCGATCTCGCGCGCCCGGGCAGTCGCGCGCGCCAGCAGCAGGCTGGCGACGTTGAGACACGCCGTAACCAGCACCAGTGCGACGGCGCAGAGCAGCACATACAGCGCGGGACGGTAGTACCCGAGCATGTCGTCGAGCAGTGGAATCGGCGTCGCCAGCCAGCCGCGATTGGTCGAGACGTTTTCCTGGCCGAGCCGCACGCTGATCGCGGAGAGCTCGCGAAACGCCTGAGCCTCGTCGACGCCGGGTTGAAGGCGCGCAATCGCCTCCATGAAGTGAGCGCCGCGGCTGTGTTTCGTCAGATCCCACTGCAGCCGCAGCCAGATGTCCACATCGTCCGGGAAGTTGAATGCCGGCGGCATCACGCCGACGATGGTGTACTGGCCGCCGTTGACGTTGAGCGGCCGGCCCACGATCGATCGGTCGGCGTTGTACTGCTGGCGCCACAGGCGGTCGCTGATCACCGCGATCAGATCGCCGGAGTAGAAAGGACCGTCCGCCGGGAAGCCCGGCCCGAGCGCGGCGGCAACGCCCAGCAGCTGGAACAGGTTGGCGCTGGTCTCGATCGTGCTGACGCGGATCGGTTCGGTACCGGGCTCCGCCAGATTGATCTCCGGCCGCCACCAGGCGGCGGCGTCGACCAGCGCCGCGCCGGCGGCGCGATAGTCCATGAAGTTGACCGGCGAGAGCCGCTCTCGGGGCAGCGCCTTCTCCGCGTTGCTCTCCCAGATCGAGACGAGCTCCTCCGGTTTGTGGAAGGGCAGCGGTCGAAGGAGCACAGTATTGACGATGCTGAAGATCGCGGTTGCGGCGCCGGCCCCGAGCCCCAGCGTGATGATGGCGATCGCCGCGAACGACGGGGCGCGGCGCCACTGCCGCCACGCCCAGCGCACATCGCCGGCCAGACCGGTCAGGCCGGCGCCCGCTGGAGGATCGTTGACCGGCCGCGACTCGGGAAGACGGGTGCGGAGGACAGGCACCTGGCGGAGCGACGACTCGGTCAGCGCGGCCGACGCGGCGTTCTGGGCCTCCGCTTCGCTGCGGCCCCTACGGATGGCGTCGAGATAGATGTCCTCGAGATGCGCTGCGAGCTCTTCGACGGTGTGCGCCGGAAGATCCGCGGCGCCGGTCGCCCGGGCGTGCCTGAGGACGTCGGCCTTCCAGTCTCGCTTGACTGCCATGATGTGCCTTTCGAGTGATGACTGGTGGTGGCGGACACCCCCTCCGCCTTGTCACGCGAAGCGGACGCCGGCCACCTGTCGCAGCGCCTCGACGAACCGCCGCCAGTCCGCGCGCTGCTCGGCCAGCACTTTCCGTCCCGATTCGGTGATGCGGTAGTAGCAGCGCCGGCGCTGGCCGGCCTTTTCGACCCATCGCCCCTTGATCCACCCGCGCTCTTCCATGCGGTAGAGCGTGGAGTAGAGCGACGCGAGCGTGAAATGGAGGTCGCCCTCCGACCGTTGCTCGATCAACTTCGCAATCTCGTATCCGTGATGCCCCTCGTCCTCGACCACGGCAAGGATGAGGACCTCGGCGCTGCCCTTCTTGGCTTCGTCTATGGCCCGGCGTTTCGACATGGTGGAAGCCTATATGAAGGACAGCTATATGTCATGAGATTAGTGACAAATCCCATGCTCCAAATCTCCAAGCTCCAAGCTCCAAATCCCAAGCTCCAAACCCAACGCGTCCACGAAACCGGGGCAGGTCCAGTGGCTCCCAATTTCCAACCCCGATAGCGGCGGTTGCCGTGGGATTCACTTGGTTTGGGATTTGGCGCTTGGGAGTGCCTTGGGATTTGGGATTTGGAGCTTGGGATTTGACACTATTCGATGAATTCCCGCCCAAGTCGTTGAACTGAGGAGCACCCGAGGAGTCTCATCGTCCGGATCATGTCGGTGCGGAGAATGTCGATCGCGCGGGCGACGCCGGCGTGACCGCCGGCGGCGAGGCCGTAGGCGTAGGGGCGGCCGATCAGGACCGCCCGGGCTCCCAGGCACAGCGCCTTCACGATGTCGCTGCCCCGGCGGATGCCGCCGTCCATCAGCACTTCGATGCTGCCGTTCACCGCGGCCAGGACAGGCGGGAGCATCCGCAGGGAGGCGGGGACGCCGTCGAGCTGACGGCCGCCGTGGTTCGAGACGATGATCGCGTCCGCGCCGACATCCACCGCCCGCCGCGCGTCGTCGGCGCGATGCACGCCCTTGATCAGGATCGGGCCCCGCCACGCGTCCCGGATCCAGCCGAAGTCGTCCCATGTGACATCCGCCTTGGCCAGCGACCCGCCCACGTCGGCGTAGGCCATCGGTCCGGTATCGGGCAGGACCACGTTCGGGAACTTCATCATGCCGCCGTCACGGAGGAAGCCGGCAAGCCAGGCCGGGCGGGCCAGGAACTGGCCGATGAACGGGAGCATGGACCCGAACTTCCTGGTCACGAGCTCCCGGGAGCCGTTGCGGAAGTCCCGCTCGCGCAGGCCGGCGACGGCGGTATCGATCGTGACCACCAGCGCGGCGTAGCCGGCATTCTGAGCCCGCTGCATCATGGATTTCGAAATATCCCGGTCGCCGACGAGATAGAGCTGCAGCAGGCACGGGCCGGTCGACGCCGACTTCACGTCCTCCAGCCGGCAGCCCGAGAAGGTGGACAGGATGTAGCCGATGCCGGCCGCGCCGGCGGCTGTCGCGGCCACTTCCTCTCCGCGCGGGTAGAACATCCGGCTGCTGCCGACCGGCGCGAGCATGAACGGCATCGAGAGGGGGATCCCGACGACCGTCGTCGCCAGATCGCACTCCGGTGTCCTGACCGCACACTTCGGCTGGAAGGTGATCGACTCGAAGGCGCGTATGTTCTCGCGCATGGTGATTTCGCCATCGGCGCCGCCGTCGATGTAGTCGAAGACGACGCGCGGGAGCCGCCGGCGCGCCGCAAGCCGCAGGTCCTCGATGTTGATGATCCGGTCCGGTCGCATGTGGGACGGGATTCTCTCATGGCGAAGAAAAGATTAGAGTTGGTGACCGTGCGCATTCTCCTTACGCTGGCCCTGCTGTCGCTGATTCCCGCCACCGCCGCGGCCGAAGACGGTCACGCCGCGTGGCTGCGCTATGCGCCCCTCGAGCCCGCGGTTCGCGCGCGGGCGGCATCGCTCGTGCCGGATCGAATCGTCACCCGTGGAGACTCGCCGCAGATCCTGCGCGCCCGCGACGAGCTGATCCGCGGCATTCGCGGCATGGTCGGCCGGGAGGTCCGTCCGGAGATGCTTGTCGGTGGGCCTCGGACGATGGTGATTGGCACGGTCACGCAACTCGCGCAGGTTCGTCCGTCCGCGATCGCCGGGGCCCTCGATCGAGACGGTTATGCGATCGAAACGGTGCGTGACGGCGGAGCGGTTGCCGGAACGGTGATCGCCGGCGAGAGCGATCGCGCGGTGCTCTACGGTGTCTTTGCATATCTTCGAAGAGTTGCGCTTGGCCAGCTCTCCGCCGACCTTCGGGAGCGCAGTGCGCCGGCCGCTCCCGTGCGCTGGCTGAATCACTGGGAGAACGTGGACGGCACGATCGAGCGCGGCTACGGCGGCCGCTCGATCTTCTGGGAAGGCGGCAGGCTGCGCGACGATCTGAGCCTGGTGAACGACTACGGCCGGCTGCTGGCATCGCTCGGCATCAACGGGCTGTCGATCAACAACGTCAACGCCAATCCGGCATTTCTGACACTCGAGTTCCTTCCGCAAATCGCGCAGGTGGCCGACGTCCTCCGCCCCTGGGGTGTGCAGGTGGTGCTCTCCGTGGATTTTGCCAGCCCGGAGAAGGTCGGCAAGCTCGGGACCTACGATCCGCTCGATCCGCGGGTCGGGGAATGGTGGAAGAACACCATCGACAACATCTACTCGCGCGTGCCCGATCTGGCGGGCATCGTGCTCAAGGCGGATTCCGAAGGCAGAGTCGGACCCTCGGCGTACAAGCGCACGCACGCGGATGCGGCCAACGTGATCGCGCGAGCGCTCAAGCCGCACGGCGGAGTGTTCTGCTACCGCGGCTTCGTCTACGACCACCGGATGGACTGGCGCAACCTGAAGAACGATCGCGCGCGCGCCGCCTACGACAATTTCAAGAGCCTCGACGGGCAGTTCGACGACAACGTCATCATCCAGATCAAGCACGGGCCGATCGATTTTCAGGTCCGGGAGCCGACCTCGCCGCTGTTTGGTGCGCTCGAAAAGACCAACGAGGCGATCGAGCTGCAGATCACCCAGGAATATTTCGGACAGGGCCGCCACACGGTGTTTCTCGTGCCGATGTGGAAGGAGACCCTCGACTTCGACATGCAGGTCAAGGGAGCCGGCACGACGGTCAAGCAGATCGTGTCGGGCAAGACGTGGGGCAATCCGACGGGCGGGTTCATCGGCGTGTCGAATGCCGGGCGCGATCCGAACTGGTTCGGCAACCACATGTCTCAGGCAAACCTCTACGGCTTCGGACGCCTGGCCTGGAACCCGGATCTGACCTCGAAAGAGATCATCGACGAGTGGACGCGGCTCACCTTCGGGTCGGATCCGAAGGTCGTCGAGACGATCGACGGGATCCAGCTGCAGTCCTGGCGGGTCTTCGAGAACTACACCGGCCCCCTCGGCCTCCAGACCCTCACCGACATCGTCGGCAACCATTTCGGCGTTTCGGTCGAGGCTTCCGAGCGCAACGGCTGGGGCCAGTGGCACCGCGCCGACGAGAAAGGCGTCGGCATGGATCGCACCGTGGCGACCGGGACGGGATACATCGGTCAGTATTCGCCGGCCATCGCGAAGATCTACGAATCAGTCGAGACGACGCCGGACGATCTGATCTTGTTCCTTCACCACCTGCCCTACGACCACAAGCTGCGCTCGGGCAAGACCGTAATCCAGTTCATCTACGACTCGCACCATGAAGGGGCCGACGCTGTCGCCGGCTGGGTGCGGGACTGGAAGGCGCTCGACGGACGCGTTGACGCCGATCGGCATGCCGCGATCCTGAAGCAGCTGGAATACCAAGCCGGCGCCTCGATCCTGTGGCGCGATGCGGTCGCGCGATGGTTCCATCGCACGTCGGGAATCGCTGATGCCGCAGGACGGGTCGGCAATTATCCCGACCGTCTCGAGGCCGAGAAAGCGTCGCTCGAAGGCTACGTGCCCGCGGCCGTCACGCCGTGGGAAGCAGGGTCAGGCGACGGTGCGGTCGAGTGCAAAGCCCAGAAGTGCACCGCCACGTTCACCCACACCGGGGCTGCCGGCCGTTACGACGTGATCGTGCAGTACTTCGACGTGAACAGCGGCGCGGCACGCTACCAGGTCCGCGTCGCCGGCGCGGCGGGGGCCACCGGCAAACCCGTGCAGGCCGGGTGGACCGCCAACGATCGGTTCCCGACCCGCCGGCTCGACGGCGGATCGTCGACCCGGTTCATCCTGCCGAACGTGGCGCTGAAGCCGGGAGATCGGATCGTCGTCGACGGGATACCTGACGGGGCGGAGACGGCGGCTATTGATTATGTTGAGGTCTTGAAGAGGTGAACTCTCGTCAAATCCCAAGCTCCAAATCCCAAGCTCCCAAATCCCAAATCCCAAGGCACTCCCAACCACCAACTCCCAACGGGCGAGTGCGTTGGGATTTGGAGCTTGGAGCTTGGGATTTGACGACCCGTCACCTCAATTGCGCCACCACGTAATACGCGGCGAAGCTTCCCATGACGATGGTGGAGATCCAGAGCATGACCGTCGTGCCGGTCGCCGGTTGAATGTCGTCCGGCACGTGCTTGTGGCGAAGATAAATTGCCGCGATCCCGATCAAGGGCAGCATCGCCGCCTGCGCGAGACCGCCGGCGAGGACCATCTGCACCGGCGACTCGATGAACCAGTAGCACACCGGCGGGATGATCGACAGCACGATCAGGAACACGTTTCGCCATCGCCGCCGCGCGGCAGCATCGTCTTTTTCGTAGACGCCGCCGACCCGCACCGCATCGGCGAAGAGCCGTGAGTGGGCCGCCGTGGACGCGAAGATGGTGCCGTAGAGCGTGATGACTGCGCCGGCGTAGAACAGCCAGAGAGCCCAGTCCCCGAGCGACTGCGTGTAGAGCCGCGACAGCACCTGAATCATGTCGCGCTGCGCCGGGACCAGGCCGCTGCGACTGAGGATGCCGGCGCCGAGCAGGTAGAAGGCCACGGTCGCGAGCGTGTAGATGATGAGCGAGCAGGTGATGTCGAGGTGCATGATCCGGAGCCACCCGCGCGCTCTCGCGGCCCACGCCTGCGTGCCGTCGCGCGGTCCGACGCACCTGGCGTAGCCCTTCTCGACGCACCAGTAGGGATACTGCACCAGCTCGGTGGCCCCGACGCCGGTGATGCCGAACACCGCGATCGCGGTCGCCAGTCCCGCGGCAGGGAGATGAAAGCTCAGCCCGCCGGCGAGATCGGCCGCGCTGATGGCTCCGGGCCGCGTGAAGAGGACCGCCGCGGCGCAGACGGTCAGCAGCGAGAAGAACCCGACCTTGACGAGCGCGAGCTTCTCGATGCGCTTGTATCCGCCGCCGGCGAGGACGGCGATGGTGATCGCCAGGCAGACCGCCACCCACACGTTGACCGAGACCGCGGGAACCAGCAGGTTGAGCACCTGTGCGACCCCGCCATACATCCCGCCGACCTGCAGCATCGTCAGCAGCACCGTGATCGCCCAGGCCCACACCAGCCAGCTCACCCCGAGCCGCGGTCCGGGCACCCGGTTGAATCCGTCGAGCCCGGTGTGACCGGTCGCAATCGTGTAGCGCCCGAGCTCCCCTTGGACGACGGGCTTGATCGCGCAGCTCACCAGGATGATCCAGAGCGCGGTGAATCCGACCTGCGCGCCGAGCGTGGTCGTTGCGATGAGCTCGCCCGATCCGACGATCGATGCCGCCAGCACCATCCCCGGTCCAATCCGCCGCAATGCGAGCGCGAGCGAGCGCGGCGGGTCTTCGATGGCCGACGAGTTCAGGACGTACGGGTCGTCAGCTCTCGGATCATGCAAGGGGGCGGCAGTGGTCATGGAGGCGGGACCATAACATTTTCAGACGTCAACTCCCAACCTCCAACTCCCAACTCCCAATCCCAAGGCGCGAGGGCTCGAACCGCTCTCCTTGGGAGTTGGGAGTTGGAAGTTGGGAGTTGAAATCTGTCGTACATTAAGCCGGATGACCCGACCCCATCTCTCCCGCGTGGCGCTGGCCATTGTCTGCAGCCTGATGCTGGTGATTCCGGTAATGCATGGCGACCAGGGGCCGCCAGGGACTACGGCCTCCAGGCCGGCCGGGCAGGTCCGGCTGACGAAAGCCGAGGCCGCGGCGTTCGCCAGGGATGCGCGCACCAGGGTCAACGTCGATGTGGCTGCCGGCGTCGAGCTGACGCTGTGGGCGTCGGAGCGCCTCATCTCGGACCCGATCGCCATCGACGTGGACCCTGATGGCACCGCGTACGTCATCAGCTCGAGCCGCGCCGACCTGCCGCTCGACATTCGCGGGCACGCCGACTGGCTGCCGATCGTGCATACGTTGAAGACCAACGAGGCACTCCGCGAGTTCTACCGGAAGGATCTTGCGCCAGAGAACAGCGCCCGCAACACCTGGATCCCCGACCTCAACAAGGACGGCTCTCGTGATGGACGGGATCTCACGGAGCTGAAGGAACGGATCGTCCGCATCCAGGACACCGACGGCGATGGCGTGGCCGACAGCTCGCGCGTGATGAAGGAAGGGTTCAGCGATGACGCCACGTGGGACGTCGGCGGCGGCATCCTGTCTTACGGCGGCGAGCTCTATTTCGGGATGGCGCCGGGCGTGTTCCGGCTGCGCGATACCAACGGCGACGGTGTCATCGACACGCAGGCCACCGTGAGCGACGGCTACAACACCCACCCTGCGTTCGGCGGGCACGGCATCTCCGGCGTGATGCTCGGACCCGACGGACGGCTCTACTGGGAGGTCGGCGACATCGGGTTCCACGTCGTGGACAAGAGCGGCAAGCGATGGGCCTACCCGAGTCAGGGGGCGGTCCTGCGCTCCGAGCTCGATGGCTCCGGCTTCGAGGTGTTCGCGGCGGGCATCAGGAACCTCCAGGAGTTCTCCTTCGACGAACACGGCAACCTGATGAGCGTGGACAACGACGGCGATCACGACGGCGAGAGCGAGCGTGTCGTCTACATCCCGTACGGGTCGGACAGCGGCTGGCGATCCAACTGGCAGTACGGCAGGTACACCGACACGCGGAACAATCGCTACAACGTCTGGATGGATGAAGGGTTGTACAAGCCGCGCCACGAGCGGCAGGCGGCGTATATCCTGCCTCCCGTGAAGTCCTGGCACGCCGGCCCGTCGGGCATGGTCTACAACCCGGGGACGGCACTGTCGGACGCCTGGCGCAATTACTACTTCGTCACCAGCTTCCCGGGCTCGTCGTCTGAGGCGAAGATCTACGGTTTCCGGTTGAAGGAAAGCGGCGCAGGCGTCACCTACGAGGACGAGAAGCTGCTCCTGCGAGGCGTGCTCGCGATCGGCATGCGCTTCGGCGCCGAAGGGGCGCTCTATCTCACGGACTGGATGACAGGTTGGGACTCCAAAGACGAGGGCCGGATCTGGAAGCTCGATACGCCTTCGACCGCCGGCAGCGCGGATCGCAAAGAAGTGCTGTCCCTCCTGCGCGCCGATTTCCGATCGCGGCCGGTTGCGGGTGTTTCGAGCCTTCTCCGTCATCCCGACATGAGAGTGCGCCAGAAGGCGCAGTTCGAGCTGGCGCGCCGGGGAGACGTGCAACCGCTCCTGGCCGCGGCCCGCGACGCATCGGCTGGGCTCGGGCGGCTCCACGCGATATGGGGGATGGCGCAGCTCGCGCGGCGTCAACCCTCACACGCCTCGCACCTGGCGGACTTTCTTGGTGACCCTGATGCGGAAGTGCGGGCGCAGGCCGCCAAGATGATTGGCGACGTGCGATACGCGGCGGCCGGCGATCGGCTCCTGCCTCTCCTGAAGGACAGTGCGCCCAGGGTTCAGTTCTTCGCCGCGGAAGCGCTCGGCCGGATCGCGCACAAACCGGCTACGGCTCCGCTGGTGAGCATGCTGGCGGCCAACGACGACCGCGACGTCTACCTGCGGCACGCCGGCAGCCTGGCGCTCGCGTCGATTGGCGACGCGTCCGCGCTCGAGGCCCTGGCGCAGCACGAATCGCGGGCGGTGCGGCTCGCTGCGGTGATCGCGCTGCGCCGCATGGCCAATGCCGGCGTGGCGCGCTTCCTGGCCGACAAGGACGAACTGGTCGTCGTGGAAGCGGCGCGGGCGATCAACGACGACGGCGGGATCGAGGGCGGACTCGGGGCGCTGGCGGCCACATTGGGAGAGACGCGATTCAGGAGCGAGCCTCTGCTTCGCCGCGCCATCAGCGCGAACCTCCGGATCGGCACGACCGCAGCCGCCGAACGAGTGGCGACGTTCGCCGCCGACGTGGCACGGCCGGCAGCGCTTCGCGTCGAAGCCGTGTCGGCGCTCGGCGTGTGGGCCGCCCCATCGCCGCTCGATCGCGTCGACGGGGTTCACCTGGGCAGCGCCCTGCAGCAGCCGCGCGACGGCTCCGCCGCACGCGCCGCGGTACGGCGAATGATCGACGCCCTGCCGAAAGGCGAGAGCACGCCCGAGATGCGGGCGGCGCTCGCGCAGGCCGCCGGACAGCTCGAAATCGCGGAAGCCGTCCCGACGCTGACCGCCCAGCTGAAGGGCGATCCCTCCGTCGAGGTCAGGCTGGCTTCGCTGCGCGCGCTGCAGGCGCTGAAGGTCAAGGACATCGACGAGGTGATGAAGACCGCGCTCGCCGACAAGGATCCAGCGGTGCGGAAGGCCGCGCTCGGCATCCTGCCAGGTCTCGCGATGACGTCGGCCGCGAAGGTTCAGCAGCTGACGTCGATGATCAAGAGCGGCTCGCAGGCCGAGCGCCAGGGCGCGCTCGAAGTCCTGGGGACCCTCAAGACGGCCGAATCACGCGACGCACTCGGACAGTACCTCGACGAACTGCAGGCGGGCCGGATGGCGCCGGAGCTTCAGGTCGATCTGGCCGAAGCGGTCCAGGCCGATGCCGCGCCGGCGCTGACCGCGCGCCTCGAGGCGTTCCGCAAAGCCAGGGGCGCGGACACGCTGACGCTGGCATTGCGCGACGCGCTCGCGCACCGGGGGGGACGCCCGGCGTGGAGCGGGGGTCATCTTCTCCAACCCGGCGGCCGAGTGCACCCGCTGCCACTCGTTCGAAGGGACGGCCGCGAACGTCGGGCCGAATCTCTCGAAGATCGGTGCAACCCTGTCCCGCGATCAGCTCGTCGAAGCGCTTCTGGAACCGAGCGCGCGGATTGCGCCAGGCTTCGGCACCGCTGGCGTCTCGCCGATGCCGCCGTTCGGGGCGATTCTCAAACTCAAGGAAATCCGCGATATCGTTGAGTTCCTCAGCATGTTGAAGGGATCTGGAGCTGACAAATGAGAGCAGGCCGAGTCTTCATTCCCGTCATGGTGGCGCTCGTCGCGGGCGCCAGCGTCGTAGTCCTGTCGCAGACCGCCGCGACCACGGCAGCTATTCCCAAGGCCGATCCGAAAGACTGGATTCAGCTGTTCAACGGCAAGGACCTGACCGGCTGGACGCCGAAGTTTGCGAAGCACGACCTCGGCGAAAACTACAACGACACGTTCCGTGTGGAAGACGGGCTGCTGAAGGTCCGCTACGACAAGTGGGAGACGTTCAACGGCGAGTTCGGGCACATGTTCTACAAGGATCCGTTCAGCTACTACGTCATCGCCGCCGAGTACCGGTTCGTCGGCGATCAGGTGAAGGGCGCAGGGCCGAGCCTGGCGTGGGCCATCCGGAACAACGGGTTGATGCTGCAGGCGCCGGATCCGAAGACCATGATGAAGGATCAGGATTTCCCGATCTCGATCGAGGTGCAGCTGCTCGGCGGCTTCGGCAAGCCCCGCACGACCGCCAATCTCTGCACGCCCGGCACCAACGTCGTCATGGACGGCAAGCTCGAGACCCGGCACTGCATCAATTCGAAGTCGAAGACCTACGAGGGCGACCAGTGGGTGCGCGTCGAGGTGCTGGTGCACGGCGACGAGCTGATGCGCCACTACGTCGAGGGCGAGCCCGTCCTCGAATACACGAAGCCCCAGATCGGCGGCGGCAACGTGAGCCCGGTCGATCCGAAGGTCAAGGTCGATGGCACGCCGCTGACCGGCGGCTACATCTCAATCCAGGCCGAGACCGCCCCCATCGATTTCCGGAAAATCGAGGTGCTCAATCTCGAGGGGTGCAAGGACGCCAAGGCGAAGAACTACAAGGCCTATTACGTGAAGGACAATCCGAAAGCCTGTCAGCGGTGAGCTGACAAGGGTTGCATCGCATAGACGGCACGGTCGAAATCCTCGACCAGCTTCAGTGCAGCCGGATCGCCCCCGGGGAGCATCTGCGACATGATCACGGCGCCGACCTGTTTCTCGCGGTCAATCCAGAAGAACGTGTTGTAGATCCCGGCCCACGACCATGGTGTTCCTGCCCCGCGCCGTGCCGGCGGTCTGGGAGTTCAACGCGAATCCCAGCCCGAACTTGTCCAGCGCGCCCGGAAGTGCGGCACCGTCGACGGCCAGCTGGGGCACGACGCTCGAGAACGGCCGCAGCGTAAGGTTCGCCGATCTGGTTTTTCCGCATCTCCGCGACCGATTGCCGCGACAGGATGCGGCGTCCATCCAGTTGGCCTCCCGCCATCATCGCGCGCACGAAGCGAAGGTAGTCGGACGCGGTCGAGTACAGGCCGCCACCGCCTGAATAGAACGTGCCGGGTTTGGCTGGCGGCGCGGGCTGCGCGTCCAGCCCGCCGTCGGCCCGGCGTTGCGAGCGGGGCACGATACGTGCCTGCTTGTCCGCGGGGACGTCGAAATACGAGTCCGCCATGCCAAGTGGATTGAAGATGTTCTCGCGGAAGTAGACCTCGAGGGAACGGCCGCTCACCTTCTCGACCAGCCGTCCCAGCCAGTCCGTATTGATGCCGTACTCCCATCGCGTTCCGGGATCGAACAGCAGCGGCGCCTGGAGAAACGCATCGCCGCCGGCCATCATGCTTGGCAGCTGCTTCTTCGCCACCAGCTCGAGCAGCTCTTTCCGCATGAACTCGTAGCCGAAACCCGCGGTGTGTGTCAGCAGGTGCCTCACGGTGATGGGTGTCTTCGGCGGCCGGAGGGTGCCGTTGTCGAGAACGCGGACGGCTCCGATTTCGGGCAGGTAGGTCGCGGCGGGGGCGTCCAGCTTGATCTTGCCTGCCTCCACGAGCTGCATGGCCGCAACCGAGGTGATCGGCTTGGTCATCGACGCGATCGCGAAGATGGCGTCCTTGTTCGCGCCCTGTGCGCTCTCGTAAACGATGCCCTTTCCGTCCGCGACCATCGCCACCGCCATCGGCACGCGTTTCTGCTCGACCGCTGCTTTCAGGAGCGCATCGATTTCGCCTGACCTGGCCTGCCGGGCCCCGAGCGGGATGGCCCAGGCCGCGACGGCGGCAACGGCAACGGCGACAGCTGACAAGGCGAGCCTCTTCATCGGAACCCCTTTCAAGATGCGTGTTCTCGCTCGAGGGCGAGAGCATACCCCAATCGTCGGCGCGCTTGACACCACCTCGCCCCTGGTGACAGGCTCCGCCGACATAGCCCTCGCTGTTCGACCGTCAAGAGGTGACTCATGATTCAGCGGATGCGCTTCGGAGTGGCCGTGCTGTGCGTGGTCGTGGTGATGTCTGCGGGCGCGGGCGCGCAGGTCACCACCGGGACGCTCGTCGGCGCCGTTCGTGATGCGAATGGCGTGGTGCCGGGCGCTGCGGTCACGATTCACGAGGTCAACAGGGGGACTTCGGATACCTACGTGACCGACGAGAACGGCACCTACACCGCTCCCTTTCTCACGCCCGGTACCTACACCGTCGAAGTGAACGTGCAGGGATTCCGGACGCTGGCGCCGGGAAGGCGTCATCCTCCAGGTCAATCAGCGCGCGCGCGTCGACGTGGCGCTCGAAGTCGGCGGCATCGAGGAGACGACTACCGTGGTCGCCGAAGCGCCGCTGCTCAGGACCGACTCGTCGGAGGTCGGCACGGTGATCGAGGAGCGGGCCATCAAGGAGCTGCCGCTGAACGGCCGCAACTTCGCGACCCTCGTCTATCTGACGCCGGGCATCACTCCCGGGCAGGCGGGCGAGAACCTCTCCGGCGCCAGCACCTTCAATCCGCGGGGTGCGTCGAACTTCAACGCGCTCGGCCACCAGGCCAACGCGAACGGGTGGCTGATCGACGGGATCGATAACAACGAATACACCTTCAATACCGTGATCATCGCGCCGTCGGTCGAGCAGGTGCGCGAGTTCAAGGTGCTCTCGGGGGTCTTCTCCGCGGAGTTCGGCCGCGGCGCCGGCGTGGTGTCGGTCGCCACCAAGTCCGGGAGCAACATCCTGCACGGCACCGTGTTCGAATACCTCCGCGATGACGCGTTCGACGCCCGCAATTTCTTCGTCCGCAAGGTGGCGCAGGCCGACGGCAGCCTCACCAAGGATCCGAAGCCGCCGCTCGATCGGCATCAGTTCGGCGCTGCCGTCGGCGGACCGCTGGTGATTCCCGGACTCTACGACGGCCACAACCGCACGTTCTTCTTCGCCGACTATGCCGGCCTGAAGGAGAAGCGCGGGCAGGTCTTCGTCAACACCGTGCCGACCGCACGCACCAGGGTCGGCGACTTCAGCGACTTCCGTGACACCAGCGGCAACCTGATCCCCATCTACGATCCGCTCACGACCCGCGCCAACCCGGCATTCGATTCGTCCCGGCCCGTGAGCGCGACCAACCCGCAGTTCCTGCGCGATCCCTACACCGGCAACGTGATTCCGCAGGGCCGCATGAACCAGGTGGGGCTGAACGTCGCGAGCATCTATCCGCTCCCGAACGGAGCCGGGCAACTTCAACAACTACACCTCGACGGTCAACCGCGAGGTCACCGACAACGTGTATCGGGACGCATCGATCACCAGGCGTCGTCCAACGACTCGTTCTTCGGCCGATTCAACTGGGGGCGCTTCAACCTCGACGCGCCGCAGGGGCAGGCCGCCTGCTGCCTGCCGACGCCGGCGGAGGCCGCCGCGCGGTTCGAGCTGGGGCCCTTCGTCGCGGGCATCCAGAACACGCGCCTCACGACTCACGGCGCCGCGTTCAACTGGGCGCGGATCGTCTCGCCCTCCCTGGTCAACGAGCTCCGGGCCGGGTACGCCCGCACGCAGCCGTTCACGTTCCAGTCGGATTTCGGCATCAGGGCCGCCGATTCGCTGGGCATCCGGGGCATCAACGTCACCGAGTTCACCACCGGGCTCCCCAACATCAACATCCCGGATCTCACCGGGATCTCCGGTGGTCCGGCCTTCCTGCCGGTGAACCCGAAGCAGTTCCACTGGCAGATCGAGGACTCGCTGGTGTGGATGAGAGGCAGGCATCAGCTGAAGTTCGGTTACCGGCTGGTCGACCGCTATCCGTCCCCGTTCACCAACACCGATACCCGTGGCACCATCAACTTCGGACGCAACTACACCAACAACCCGGTCACCAACACGGGAGGCTCGGGTATCGCCTCGCTGCTGACCGGCTACATCAACAACGCCGCGCGCGGGTTCCTGCAGGAGCCGTACACGCTTCGCACCCAGGAGCACGGCCTCTTCATCCAGGACGACGTCAAGCTCAACTCGCGATTCACGATCAATGCGGGTCTGCGCTACGAGATCTTCGGGGCCGAGACCGAGGAGGACGGCAAGATCGTCAACTACGACCCCGTCAACATGCGGCTGATCTACGCCGGAGAGGACGGCGCCAGCAACTCGGTCAACAAGAAGACGCAGTACCTGAACCTCGCCCCCCGTCTCGGGATGACCTACGATCTGCTCGGCGATCAGACGACGATTCTCAGGACCGGCTTCGCGATCACCTACTATCCCGAGCAGCCGTCCGCGTCGAACATGATCGGCCAGCAGGTGCCGTACACGATCTCGCAGAACGTGAGCTTCGCGACCAACCCCACCGACTTCAGCACGGTTCGAACCCTGGACGATCCGTTCCCGGCCATCGCCCAGGTGAAGCCGCTGCACCACCGCCGAACTGCAGGCCGCCAACCCGCGCGTGCTCGGGCACTCGTTCGAGAACGAAACGCCGTACGCGGAGCAGTGGCACCTCGGCGTCGAGCGCCGCGTGCTCGCCGCGCTGGCCGTGGAGCTCACCTACGCCGGCAGCGCCGGCAAGCACATCGTGTTCTGCTACAACCCCAACGAGATACAGCCGGGCATCGGCTCGCAGGAATCGCGGCGGCTGATCCAGCCGCTCAATCGCCTCAACAACATGCTGCAGTGCGATCCGCGCAACCGCTCGACGTATCACAGCGGTCAGCTGAAAGTCACGCAGCGGTTCCGCGGCGGGCTGCAGCTCCTCGGCAGCTACACCTACGGCAAGTCGCTCGACTATGGCGGCTCGGCGGCGAGCGGTGCGGGCGCCGTCGGGCAGTCCGCAGACGGTCACCAACCTGAACGCGGGGCATGGGCCCTCGGGCTTCGACGTGCGCCACCGCGCGGTGGTCAGCTGGGTGTACGAGCTGCCATGGGGACCGGGCCGCGCCTGGCTGAACAACGGCGGAGTGGTGGGCGCGATCGTCGGCGGCTGGCAGTTCGCCGGCATCTCGACGTTCACCACCGGCCGTCCGTTCACGGTGTTCATGCAGACCGGCGTCAACAACGGCGCGCCGAGCTGGCCGAATCGCATCGGCTCGGGACGGCTCGACGAGCCGACCGTCGATCTCTGGTACAACCCGCGCGATTTCGCGACGCCGCCGGCGAACACCTACGGCGACAGCGGCCGCGGCATTCTCTACGGGCCCGGTCACGTCAATTTCGATACCTCGCTGTCGAAGCGCTTCACCGTGGTCGGCCGCTCCAACGTCGAGTTCCGCTGGGACGCCTTCAACCTGTTCAACCATCCGGGCTTCGGCTTCCCGAACCAGAACTTCGATTCGCCGACGGCGGGCCGGATCACCTCGACCGCGGTTGACAATCGGTCGATGCAGTTCTCGTTGAAGTTCAATTTCTGAGTATGTGCCGGGTGGCTGTGGAGCCTGGTCGTGGCTTCGCCTTAGGAGTGCAACGCCGCACAAGAGCCTCACAGGAGGGTCAGGAGTTCGGGTTCTTTTGAAAAACAAACCTCCTGGTCTCCTGGCCCTCCTGTTCCTGATCTTGGGCGCGGTCCTTGCCGTTGCCGCGCAGGATCGTCCGCTCGTCTTCCAGGTCGGCTCCGAACTGGTCGTGCTCGATGTCATCGCGACCGACGCCGACGGCCGGGAAGTGTTGGACCTCACGCGAGACGAGGTCCAGATTCAGGAGGACGGCGCGCCGCGGGCGATTCAGCACCTGCAGCTGGTCTCTCGCGCGCTGCAGCTTCGCGACCGCAGCCTGCCCGCGGCATCGGCTCCAGTGGCGGCGACGCCGGTGGCCCCGGGGGCCGCCGGTCTTGCCGAGAGCCTCAGCGTGGTCATCGTGCTCGATCTCAACAGCATGCCCGCCGACGCCATGCCGCGGGTCCGGGCCGCGGTGCTGGACGCCGCCGGAACCGCCGCGTCGAACGGCGTCTCCACGATGATCGTGACGATCAGGGAGCAACTGGAGGTGGTGCAGTCGTTCACCACCAACCCCGAGGTGCTGCGCCAGGCGATGGAACGCGTCGGAGCCGCCGCGGCCACGCAGACTGACATGTCGGCCCTGTTCGAGCGGCTGGATCGCATCTGCGGCATCGCCGGCCCCAACGACGTCGTGAACATGGGCGTCGCGGTCGGCCAGGACATCGTCACCGAGGGCAATCGGCGGATGCTCTACACGGGTCGCGCGCTGACCGGCCTGGCGCGGTCGCTCGACGCGGTGCCCGGCCGCAAGCACATCGTCCTCTATTCGGGCGGTTATACCCTCAACCTGGTGAACCGGGTGATCGACACCGTCACCGCCGTGGTGTCCGCCTGCAACGATTCGGACATCCTTCGCGTGCGCCGGTCGCTCGGGCAGCAGCTGGGGATGCTGATGCCTCCGGACGTCACCGGGAGCATGCGGGCGATCGTCGATCGGGCGACGTTTTCGCAGGCCTCGTTCTACAGCGTCGATCCCGGCGGCATCACGACCGCTGCGGTGTTGCCGCAGCAGAAGGGGAGCACCCGAGGGGGCCGTGTGCCGTTCCCGCGGCTCGCGTCGATGAGCGAGGGGGCCGGCCACGACTACCTCACCACGCTGGCCCGGGACACCGGCGGCCGCGTCTTCCTGAACACCAACGATCTCGGCGCAGGATTGCTCCAGGCCCAGCGCGACGCGCAGTCCTACTACCTGGTGGGTTACGAGCCGGTCGAGGCGCCGAAGAAGAGCACGTTCCGCGAGGTCAAGATTTCGACCACTCGCCGCGACGTGACCCTGCGCTACCGTCGCGGGTATTACGCCATGAGCGACCGCGATCGCGCGAGCGCCGACGTCGACACCGCCATGCAGTCTCCCGGCGCCTTTCGCCGCGAGGGTTTCGCGGTCTCCGCCGCCACCAGCAACCGCGGCCTCCAGATCGAGGTGCGAATTCCCTCGCACGCCATCCGCATCCGTCCCGCCGGCGCCACCGAGCGGGCGACGTTCAGCGTGCACGCCGAGCTGCGGCCGATGAACGGGCGGTCCCGCCCGAAAACGCTGCCCGGCAAAGACGTGGTGCTGGACCTGAGCCCCGATCGCATGAGCGCCATTCGCGCCAGCGACAAGGTGGCGGTCCGCCTCGATTCCCCGGCGCCGTCTCCGGGCAGCTATCTGCTCACGGTCGTCGCCCGCGACAGCGGCGGCTGGATCGCCGCGGACGCCAGCGAGATCGTGGTGGGGAAGTAGGCACCTTCGGGTATGACGTCAGCCGGACCCGGCCTTGCTGAGCCTCAGCGAGGGCACGTATGGGCGCTCCGATCTCCGAAGGGATAGAAGGATGCAAGGGTTCCGCAAGCCAGCGCGCTCGCTCCTCAGTATTCTCGTTGTTGCGGCTTCGGCCATCGCCTTTCTCGTATCGACCGGCGTGGGAGTCGCGTGGCCTCTGGCATGGCTCGCGCCGATTCCCGTTCTGGTGCTGGCAGTTCACCGTTCCTGGCGGGTCGCCGCCGTCGTTGCCTTCACCGCATCGCTTCTAGGTGATCTCAGTCTGGCTCGAACGTACGGGCCGGGTGCCGTGCTCATCTTCGGAGTCCCTCCGGCGTTGGCATTTGCCGCCGCGACGCTGGTCGCGCGCTCTGCCGCGCGGCGACTGCTGGCCCCATTGGCGGTCTTCGCGTTTCCAACGATGCTGACATCCTACGAGTTCCTGTTTTCGCGCATCTCGCCCAACGGCACCTTCTGGAGTCTTGGATACTCGCAGACCGATTTTCTCCCGCTCCTTCAAATCGTGTCGCTGACAGGGCTCTGGGGCGTAGTGTTCGTCCTGACGCTCGTCTCTTCGGCGGCGGCGCTCGCCATGATTCGTCGCTCCTTTGCGCCGGTGATTCCGGCACTCGCGATCTTGCTGGCCGCACTGAGCTTTGGAGCGTGGCGGTTGGCGGACGCGCCCGACGTGGCCAGCGTGCGTGTCGGACTGGCCGCAACCGACCGCGGTTTGCCCGGCGCATCGATCACTACCGATCCATCGATAGCGCTCACCGCAGCCGCCGCGTACGCGGACCGTGTCACTCTCCTGGCGGTCCAGGGCGCGCAGATTGTCGTGCTCCCAGAAAAAATGATCGGCGTGACGTCAGTCAGTGCAGACGCCGTGGTGAAAGTGTTCAGCGATACCGCCCGCGCGGCACCAGACGGCCGCGGAGCTGTCGTGATCGGAGCATGTCAAACTCGACCGCTTCGTTGAAGGCAAGGCTGAGGCGAGGAAGCGACTCCTATTACCGCAGGGGTTGATGCCAGGCAATGGATGGCAATTGAAATGCGACTGCTTCCGTCGATTCGTGGAGTCGGAATGGTGCTCGCCGCTCTGGGATACCTGGCGGCCGCCACAGCTCAGCGATTGGAGAAAGCTGCGGTCGACCAGTCGCACCGGGCGCTCAGTCCCGTATTGATCGCGTCAGGCGGTTCCTGGTCCGAGTATTCCCTCGAGGGGCCGGCCAGGCAGATTCGTTTCTTTCTGGCTCACGACGATCAGCCGAAGCCCATTGTCATCTTGTTGCAGGGATCCAGGTGCTACCCGTCCTTCACGGTCGACGGACACGGCACGTACCATCCCACCAGTCTGTTTCAGGACGTTGTTGCCGCTGCGAGTCGACGGGTGCACTTTGCTGTGGTCGAAATGCCTGGCGTCGCTCCGTTGAAGTTCGATGCGGCGATGAATCAAGAAGAGAAGGTCAGGGCCTTCGAACTTGCCGGTTTTCGCTGCAGCCAGGAGTTCTTCGAACACGCGACCAAAACCGCGCGCGTCGATGACGTCAGAGCCGCCATGGACTTTTCCGCGACGCCGCTGCATTCGCGGATGGCGGTCATCCGCGGCTCGAAGAACGGATCCGGCGCTCGCTCCGCCCAGGAGGACTTGTCACGTTCAGTGACGCCTACGGCCGCATCCTCGGCGAGCAATCCAGTGCCGCCGATCCCATGAGGGTGCAAGAGTCCCCTCATCGAGGCGCTCCGGCAACAACCGACACGCTCGCTCCGATACGTCGTGGTCGAAAATGGAGATCACGCGTTCGAGACCGCGCCTGGGCAGTCGCGGATACCGGAGATGTTCGATGACTTTCTTGGTTGGGCGCTCGACGCGGGTCGCATTACTGGTACGGCGGTGAGCATTGACGCGGTCGAACTTGTGAATGGAGCCGGAGCCGGATGTCGCCGCATCCTGAGGTCATCGAGGAGGACAATGCAGAAAAAAGTCGTCCCCATGTTTCACGTGCCGGACGTGCGGCGGACTGTCGATTGGTACCGCGATATCGGGTTCGACCGACGTTGATTTACGGCGACGATCGCGGCGGCTTGAGTTTCGCCATGGTGTCATTTGGCACGGGCGAAGTCATGTTCAGTTCGGGCGGCCGGCTCAGTTCGCATCACCGTCGCGAAGTCGATCTGTACGCGTACACCGAGGCCGTCGACAGCCTCTACGTTCGAATCAAGGATCGAGTCGAGATCGTTGAGGGTCCGCACAACATGTTTTACGGTATGCGAGAGATCATCGTCCGCGACCCGAACGGGTTCTGGATCACGTTCGGCGAGGAGGTTCCCGCTGACGTGCTGACGCCTTGGCCGGCTGTGGAGACTACACTCCTTGAACCCTTCGCGGGCCGGTACATGAGCGACGACGGATCCGGAGTGCTGATTACCGTTCACGACGGGCGGCTGTTGGCATTCCCGGATGAATCGCCGGGTGTGTTCTTGATGCCCAGCGGCGAACGCAAGTTCACGCCGATGATGACCGAACCGGCAAGCATCGAGTTTGAAGGTGGCTTCGGCTCGATGGTGGCATTAACATTCGAGCAGGAAGGCCGGACGGTGCGATTCGTTCGCGTTCCCTAGCATCTTCAATGCGACAACTGGTCTCGAGCGGAAGTCCCTACGAACCGAAGGTTGGAATCTCCCGGGCCGTTCGAGCCGGGGTGTTCGTGACAGTTTCAGGGACGGCTCCCCTGGGCCCGGATGGTCAAACCGTAGGGAAAGGGGATCCAGCGGCTCAAGCTCGCCGATGCCTCGAGATTATCGCCTCGGCTCTCGAGAAAGCTGGAGCGTCCTTGCGCCATGTCGTGCGGACACGAACGCTCCTCACTCGAATCGATGACTGGGAGGCCGTCGCGGCAGTAACACGGCGAGTTCTTCCGCGATGTTCGGCCAGCCAACACAATCATGCAGGTCTCGCGCTTCATTGATCCCAACTGGTTGATCGAGTTCGAAGCGGACGCCGTCGTGGACGATGACAGCGCTGCCTGACACGCGCTTGAAGCTGACTGCGTGCGTAGATTGAGGAATGATCTTTCTTCAGCGCATTCCGTTAAGCAGTCCGCCTGCATCGGTTCCGGTAGACGCCGCAGGGATTTCCGACTCCCGGCAGGTGTTCGGAAGCCCCCGGCCGACCGGCGGCCGGCGATTCACAAATTCTCGAAGATTCCTCTTGACAGAAACTCGCGCGCCACGCCGGAGGACTCACGGGCCCCGTGCGAAAGGGCCTCGTCTGTTGACGACGCGGATTCGTCTCAACCGGCTTGACCGGAACGAAATCCCCGCAGTTCGTTGCTCAATTCGAAGAGCACGATTCGAGCGTGTTCTGGTCGGATGACTAAACACTGGCGACTACTCGGTAGCATCCTGATCCCTCACTCGTCGTTGACGTTCACGTCTTGCATCGGGAGCCAGAGCGCTACGCCTGAGGCGGGGCGGAGTCGGCGTGAGGCCGTGACGGCGCATGATGTCCGCCATCCTCGCGCGGTCCGGTGGTCCACCGGCCGTCGCGTTCATCACCTCGGCAGCTTCGCGAAAATACTGCGGACCAAGCGCGGCCGGCGTGACCAGGCAGAGCGCCTTCACGTCCTGGCTGCCGTTGTTGCCGAATCGGTGAATAGCACCGCGCGGAATGCAGAAGCGCCTGTCCCGGCCCGACGTCGATGGGTGTCCCGTCAACCGTCCATGTCAACACACCGGCGATTCCGTAGACCGTCTCCTCGTAATGGTCGTGGCTGTGCGCGGGAGCCGCCAAGTGCTGCGCGGCCGGGACCGCGAGCTCAAAAACCGCGACGCTGCCAATCGAGTCGTCTCCAGTGAGCAGGAAGCGCACGGTCAGCGGTCCGAGGCGAATGGTCTCATCCGACGGATTGACCCGGGGGCCGGTTGTCTCCGGTGGCATGGCGTCTCTCCCTGTAGCGAACTGAGGTAACTCCAAGGATGGTTGGGTCTGGTGTGCTCCGGACTATATAGCTCGGCCTCCTGAAGCCGCGCGTTACTCACGATGTGAAAGACAGCGATGGCCCTTACCCGTTACGTGCGCACATCGACATATTCGTCAGCAGGCGGCAGGGGCTCCGCTCGCGATTGGAATAAATCCCTGACAATTCAGTGTTTGAGGCGCGCGTCCTGAAATTGCATCCGAAACTCCTCGATGCGGACCCTGCTCACAGGAAGCGTCCATCCTCACGCCCGAAATTCTCAATGAGGCGAGCATTCATCACTGTCGTTCTGGCCGGCGTCCTGGTTGGCTGCGGAAGTCCGGTACGCCCAACTCAGGAGGAACGGTTCCCGCTGTATTCGGGACAGTGGCGAGGCGTGATTGGTGAGCTGCAGGTAGTTTTACAGATTCAAGCAGAGCGGGGATTCGGGGGGCCCAGCCTGCGTGGAACCGGAACCTATCTGAACGGCACGACTGGACAGAACGGTCAACTGACCGTAGCTGGGTTAGGCAACTTGGACGACACGAGTAACGTGTCTGCGCTCCTCAACCTGTCTACGGCCGACGAACATGGTGCAGACGGACAAACCATCACAAAAATGGGACAGCCGATGGGGCAGTTCAGGGGCAACCTGTCGGGCCCGCGGACATGGCCGGGACAATTCGACGGTCCGCGCAGATTCGGGCATGATTACGACGGCATCTTTGGTGTCCCAAACGCAGCGGTGACCTTCATCAAGGACTGAGCCGCAGCAACTTCACTCCGCGCGTAGCGCCTTCACCGGATCGATGCGACTTGCGCCGCGTGCGGGAACGTACCCGGCCACCATCGTGACGATCCCCAGCACGGACAGAGCAACGACGATCGCGATCGGATCGCGAGGGGTCACGCCGAACAGCTGGCCGGCGATATAGCGGTTCGCGGCAAGCGAGGCGAGCGTGCCGAGGGCCGCCCCGATGCTCACCAGCAGCAGCGTCTCGCGCACCATCATCCAGACAACGCTCTGCTGTCGGGCACCGACGGCGATACGGATCCCGATCTCGCGCGTGCGCCGGACCACGCGGTAAGCCATCACGCCGTACAGCCCGATCGACGCCAGGATCAGCGCGAGCGCCGCAAAGAACGTGGCGAGGAGGGCGAGCATCCGTTCGCGCACGAGCGACATCTCCACCTGCTGCTCGAGCGTCGCGATTGCCGTCACGAACCCACCTGGCACGGTCTCGGTGGCAATGGCGCGGATCGAGGGTGCGAGCCGCGTGACATCGCCGGGCCCTCGTAGCGCGACGACAGCGTTGGTGATCGGATCGATCGCCTGCTCCAGCGGCAGGTAGGCCATTCGCTGGTCCGGCGTTCGCAGGTCCTGGTAGCGCGTATCAGCGACGATGCCGACGATCTCGAACTCGTCCTGGACGCGCTGTCCCGGGAAATTCACCTTTCGGCCAAGCGGGCTCTCGTCACCGAAGAATGCCCGGGCGGCGGTCTCGTTGAGAATGGCGACACGCAGCGAGCCCGCCCGATCGCGGGGAGTGAACGATCGTCCAGCCAGTAAGCGGATGCCCGTGGTTTCGAAATAGCCGTCGGTCACCTGGTTGAGGCTGATGCCGCGATCCTTCTCGGGCGCCTGGACGGGACCCTGGATCGCGATCCTCACTCCCCGGAGCCAGCCGCTGAGCGGGTTCATGGTCGCAACCGCGGCAGACGACACACCCGGCATCTCGCGCACCCGATCGATGAAGCCGCTCCAGACAGCGCCGAGGCGGGCGTGGTCGGCGCGAAACTCTGCGGGAGTCTTCGGCGGGACGGTCCGGCCCGGCACAGTGGCCTCGACCTGCATCGTCAACACGCCATCGCGCTCGAAGCCCGAAGAAACGCTGTTCAGGTTGTGAAGCGTCCGTAGAAAGAGCGCGGCGCCGCAGAGCAGCAGGACCGACAACGTGACTTGAACGACGACCAGCGCGCTCCCGAGACGGTTGTGGGTGCTCGTTCCACCGGCCGCGGCCGGTTTCGCGGCGTCGACGCGCGTCGCCCGCAGCGCCGGCGCAAGACTGAAGAGCAGCGCGGTCGTGATCGAGACGGCGCCGGTAAAGCCCAGGACACGCAGGTCGAAATGGGGCTCCAGCACCACCCGTTCAGCCGGCCCCGCGAGAACCGCTACCAGGAACGACGCGCCCCAGCGCGCGAACAGCAGTCCGGCCCCGGCTCCGAGCGCCACCAGGACGACGCCTTCGGTCAGCAGCTGGCGAACCAGCCTGCCGCGGCTCGCGCCAATCGCGAGCCGCACCGCCATCTCGTTCTGCCTGGCGGTGGCACGGGCGAGCAGCAGGTTGGCGACGTTGGCGCAGCCGATGAGGAGCACGACGCCGACGATCGCCATCACGATCAGCAGCGGCTCGGAGTAATCACGGCGGAGCTCGTTGGCGCCTCGCGCGGCCGGCACGAGCGCGATGCCGCTGAAGTATCCGCGCCTCTCGCGAGGCATCCCGACTTCCGTCAGGTAGGCGTCCCACACACCTTCGAGGTCGGCGCGCGCCTGCTCGACTGTCGCGCCGGGCGCGAGCCGCCCGATCACGCTCAGCCACCAGCTCTGCGTCGACTGCAGACCCGGTTCCGGCGAACATCATCGGCAACGTGATGTCGAGCGGCGCGCCCACCTGAAGCCCGAAGAACCCGGGCGGGGTCACGCCGACGATGGTCACCCACTGCGTGCCGACCTGCACGCTCTTGCCGAGCACGGCCGGATCCCTGGCGAACCGGCGCGTCCAGAAGCCGTCGCTGATGACCGCGACGGCGCCATCCGGACCGCCGCGGCCAGGCTCCGAATCGTCCGCGGGCGTCAGCATTCGTCCGTGGGCCGCGCGAACGCCGAGCACCTCGAAGTAGGAGCCCGAGGCGTACTGGCCACGCACCCGCTCAGGCACGCCGTCGATCGACACCTTGAACAGGCGCTCGTCGAACGCGGCGATACCCGAGAGGAAGCGGCTGTGATCGCGGAGGCGCTCGAAGCACGGATAGGGCGGGCCGTTGCTGCCGCCGGACTTCCCGCCGGAGTTGTCGACGAAGAACAAGCCCTGCGGGTCTTCGACCGGCAGCGTCTTGACCAGGACGGTGTCGATCAGACTGAAAATCGCGGTGTTGGCGCCGATGCCGAGCCCGAGCGACAGCAGCGCCACCAAGGTGAACACCGGTGAGCGGCGCAGGAGCCGGAGCGCGTAGCTGACGTCGCCGCGCAGCTCGTCGAGCAGCCGCAGGCCGACGGCGTCGCGGCAGTCCTCCTGGCGCGCGGCAACACTGCCGAACTCGGCGCGCGCACGCCGGCGGGCTTCATCTTCCGGCACACCCCGCCGGCGCAGATCCGCCTGATAGAGCTCGAGGTGAGTCCGCATCTCGTCCTGCATTTCACGTTCGAAGTCAGCGCGCTGGCGGCTGACTCGAAGCCACGACCTGACGCGTGCGATGAGACTCACAGGTCCTCCCGCACCGCTTCGAGCACGAACCCGATCGCCTCCGAGAACCGCCGCCAGTACGTCGTTTCTTCCTTGAGGCGACGCCGGCCGTCCGCGGTGAGACGGTAGTACTTCGCTTTCCGCTTGTTCTCCGATTCGCCCCATTCCGAGGTGATGAGCCCCTGATGCTCGAGGCGATACAGCGCGGGATAGAGCGAGCCCTGTTGAATCTGCAGGCGGTTCTGCGAGATCTGCTGGATACGGAGCAGGACGCCGTAACCATGCAGCGGCCCGAGCGAGACGGCCTTGAGGATGAGGAGGTCGAGGGTGCCCTGCAGCAGCTCTGTCGTGTCGCTCACGCGCCTCTCCTAGATGTACCAGGAGAGGATGCATCACTTCTCCTAGGACGTCAAGGAGAGAGGGTGCTCGCTCGCGACCACGACCGGGCCTGGTCGAGCAGCCGCGCGCCGCGCGCCGATGCCGCGACCTGGCCAGCCCGGAGGCATCCGGAAGGATCCGAAAAGTGGAAGAAGACTCGGCGGGGGACCCTGTGAAACGCAACGCCGGCGAATAGGGTATTCGCCTGAACAGGTTGGACGAATCCTACTTGACTCACGGCGCGGGGAGGTTCATCCTCCTCGCAAACGGCCTCGCGAAGGAGGCAGCCGTGGAAGTGCCACCGGACTAGTTAGCGCCTCACGGGGTTCTGTCGCGCACGCGCCGCACGGCTTCCGGACCGCCACGATTTCGATCGCGGCGACAACAACAGCTCCGGTGCACGCGGTCTCACCCAAGTTCAAGCCGACAGAACCCCGCGCAGGCCTTCCTCACTCGCTCAGTCGAGCGGCTTGATCCTCACGTTCTTGTAATACACCACGCTCTTCGGATCGTGCGCCTGGAACGCGATCGTTCCCGGGCCGGTGATCGCGCGCCCCGGGCCCTCGCGGCCGCCGTCCCACTTGTCGTCCTGCGTCCAGTTCACGACTTCCTTGTCGTTCACCTTCACCGTAACCGTCTTGTCCTTGACGATGATGTGCTCGGTGAACCATTCGTCGTCTTTGGCCGGCGAGGTGTCGAGCACGTCCTGGACGTGATAGAGGCTGCCGGTGCGGACGCGATCGGTGTGCGAGTTGTTCACCTGGATCTCGAAGCCCTTGCGCGGAAAGCCCTTCTCCTGGAACTCGGTGAGCACGTAGATGCCGCCGTTCGATCCGGCGCGGGTCATCACGTCGACCTTGAGCTCGAAGTTGCGGAACATGTGATCGCGGAATGGCCCGTCGTAGAAGGCATGCCCGGCTGTGCCGTTGGCCTTGATGGCGCCGTCCTCGATGCTCCAGGAGGCTTCGTTGCTCAATTTCCAGCCGGTGAAGTCCTTACCGTTGAAGAGCGACGTGAAGCCGGGCTCGACCGCGGGCTTGGCCTGCAGGACGAGCGCGAGCAGAAGTGGCGAAAAGCGCAGCAGATTCATCATGAGGGCAGACTCTAGCACACACGTTCGAGGAACGGACGCAGCGCGGCGGCGAAGGCATCCGGCTGTTCGAGGAACGGAAAGTGCCCGCACTCAGGCAGCACCGTCTGCCCGGCATCCGGCAGCTGCCGCACGAATTCGGCGACCGCGTCTGGAGGCGCGTACGGATCCTCGCTTCCGCTGATCGACAGGCACGGCACCTGGACATGTGCGGGGAGCGCTGACGCGGACGCGCCGATCAGGATCCGGCAGCAGCGGACATAGACATCCGGATCCTGTGCGTCGATCAGGCGCTCGAAGAGGCCCACGAGCTCGGGCTGACGCTCCAGCGTCGCCGCCGCAAAATTGGCGGACGCCACCGCGGCGCCGGTGCCATCGATGCCGTGGCGCGTGACGGTCTCGGCGCGGAGCGCAAGCCTCTCCTTGATCTCGGGCCGGGCCTCGGGCAGGCCGCCGACGAACACGCTCGCCCGGATGGAGCCCGGCCATGCATCTGCCGCGTGCAGCGCGATGATGGTGCCCATCGAGTGGCCGAGCAGCACCACCGGCTCACCGGCGCGGTGAAGCACGACGTCTTCGATGTCGGCGACCCACGCCGCCATCGCGATCCGGCCGGGCGGGGCGGCGCTGCGGCCGGTTCCGGGCAGGTCGAGCGAGATGATGCGGTAGTTTTCAGCAAGACGGCGAGCCAGGCCCGTGAAGAACCAGGCGCCGCCGCCGAGGCCGTGCACGGCGAGGATGGGCGTGCCGCGCCCGGTATCTTCCAGGTAGATCTCGGCGCCGGATCGGCAAACGAACCGCTCGGCCATCCCTTACACAGGCACGGGTGCCTGCAGGCAGGCGAAGATCTCGCGGTAGAACGCGGGGTGCGCCTGCCACGTCGGCGCCGACACGATCCGGCCGTCGCGCACCACGTCGGCCTCGACCCAGCGCGCCCCGACCGCTTCGACCTCGATGCGCACGTGCTCGTAGCAGGTCACCTTGCGCCCGTCGATCAGGCCCGCAGCGGCCAGCAGCTGCACGCCGTGGCAGATGCTGAAGATCCATTTCCCCTGGCGGTCGAACTCCCGGATGATGCCGATGAGCCGCGCATCGTTCCTCAGGTATTCCGGCGCGCGCCCGCCGATCAGGACCACCGCGTCGTACTGCTCCACGACGACATCCTGGAAGGCGAGATCGGACTGCATCCCGTAGCCGGGCGCCTCCCGGTAGGTGTCCCATCCCGGCTCGAAGTCGTGCATCACCAGGTGCATGCGCTTGCGCGACGGCGCCGCGACGCGCGTGGTGTAGCCGCCCTCCTGAAAGCGGTGGACGGCGAACCAGGTCTCGTAGCTCTCGCCGCCGTCTCCAGTGACGATGAGGATGTTTTTCGACATGTGAAGGTCCTTCACTCCAGCAAGAGCGGTTCTTCCCGCATTTCGGGCGACGGACGCAGCTCGGGATGCTTCTGCAGGACGCGCACGCACGTATTCCACCGCAGGATCGCGTCGTCGTTTCCCGCCGGGCGGACGGCTTCGGCGCGTTCGAAGTAATCGAGCGCGTCCATCAGCCAGTCGTAGGCGCCGTGCGGTGTCGCGCCGCCGCGGTCGAGGTGAGCGCGGGCGCGGCGTTCGGCCACGAGGCCGCTGTAGTACAGCCGCTCGTAGTCGTTCTGGAGCTGGCCGGCCAGCTGCTGGGCACGGGCGGCGGCCCCGCTGCCGTCGCCACACCGGTCCGACAGCGCAAGCAGCAGCATGACCTGCGCCTGCTGGTTCTGCGGCTCGATCTCGAGGACGTCGAGGCAGATGCTCTCGGCCTCGTCCGGTTCGTTCAACAGCCGATAGCGTTCAGCCTTGGACAAGGCGGCCTCGACGGCGTCTTTTGACAACGGTTTCAGGGTGAACATGGGGCCTCCGGAACCTGCTACTTGAACATTCGCAACATCCTCGTCACCGGATCATAGAACCGATCCACCACGCGTTCCTTGAGCGGAATGATCGCATTCTCGGTGATCGTGATGTGCTCCGGGCACACCTTGGTGCAGCATCGGGTGATGTTGCAGTAGCCGATGCCGTCCGCCTCCTTCAGATCGGCCAGCCGATCCTCCGTGTCCAGCGGGTGCATTTCGAGCGCGGCATTGTACAAGAGGAACCGGGGCCCGATGAACCCGTCGTGCAGATGGTGGTCCCGGAGGATGTGGCACACATCCTGGCACAGATAGCACTCGATGCACTTCCGGAATTCCTGGACCCGATCGACCTCGCGCTGCTGCATCCGCCAGGTGCCGTCGGGCGCGTCGGGCTTGCGGGGCTTGAACGGCTTGATCCGCTGTTTCACCCGGTAGTTCCACGACACGTCCGTAACGAGATCCCTGATCAGAGGAAACGCCTTCATCGGCTCGACCGTGACCGGCTTCGACAGGTCCAGCGTGTCGAGGCGCGTCATGCACATCAGCCGCGGCTTGCCGTCGATCTCCGCCGAACAGGACCCGCACTTGCCGGCCTTGCAGTTCCACCGGACCGCGAGATCGCCAGCCTGATCGGCCTGGATGCCGTGCATCGCATCGAGCACGACCATGCCCACGCTGACTTCGGTGGTGTAGTCCTTGAATGAGCCTTGCTCGGCGTTCCCGCGCCAGATACGGAAAGTGGCTTTACTCAAATCCCAAGCTCCAAATCCCAAGCTCCAATGAAACCCCAGGCTCCAACGAATTCCCAGGTTCCAATCCCAACTGGCCACGCTCAACTTGGGAGTTGGACGTTGGGATTTCGTTGGAGCTGGGATTTGGAGCTTGGGATTTGTCATTTATTCTCCTCGATCACCTGCTTCAACTCGTCCGGCATCGCCGGAATCGATACCCTGAGAACCTCCATCGTCCCGCCGCTGCTGCGCCGGACGGCGATGTTGAACGTCGCGAAGGCCGGATCCTTCTCCGGGTAATCCTGGCGGAAGTGACCGCCCCGGCTCTCTTTGCGTTCGATCGCCGAACGTGTGATTGCTTCCGACACGGTCAACAGGTTGCCAAGGTCCTGGGCGGTGTGCCAGCCGGCGTTGTACTCGCGGTGGCCGGTGACGCCCGCCTGTGCCGCGCGGGTCCACAGCTCCTGCAGCCCGACGAGCGCCTGCTGCATCTCGCGCTCGTCGCGGACGATGCCGACGAGATCCTGCATGAGGCCCTGCAGGTCCTGCTGAATCTTGAAGGGATTCTCGGCGGCGTTGCCGCGCTCGAACGGTTCGAGCGCCCGTTTCATCGCGGCCTCCACCTGCGCCTCGTCTATTCGCGTTTCCCCGGGTTGTTTGGCGAACGCGGCGCTGTACTCGCCGGCGCGCTTGCCGAACACGAGCAGATCCGAGAGCGAGTTTCCGCCCAGCCGGTTCGCGCCGTTGATGCCCGCGGCGCATTCTCCCGCGGCGAAGAGGCCGGGGATCGTCGACATCTGCGTGTCGGCGTCGACCCTGACGCCCCCCATCACGTAGTGCGTGGTCGGGCCGACTTCCATCGGCGTGGTCGTGATGTCGAGGCCGGCGAGCTCTTTGAACTGGTGGTACATGCTCGGGAGCTTCTTGCGGATGACCTCCGGCGCGTTTGGCATCTTCTCCTTGATCCACGAGATGTCCAGGTAGACGCCGCCATGCGGCGTCCCGCGCCCTTCCCTGACTTCCCGCATGATGCACCGGGCGACGTGATCGCGGGTGAGGAGCTCGGGCGGGCGGCGCGCGTTCTTGTCGCCTTGCGTATACCGCCACCCCTCTTCGGGATTGTCCGCCGTCTGGTTGCGATAGTTCTCAGGGATGTCGTCGAACATGAACCGGCGTCCCTGGCTGTTGCGGAGGACACCGCCTTCCCCCCGTACCCCTTCGGTGACGAGAATGCCCTGGACGCTCGGCGGCCAGATCATCCCGGTGGGATGAAACTGGATGAACTCCATGTCGATGAGATCGGCGCCGGCGTGATACGCGAGCGAGTGGCCGTCTCCCGTGCCTTCCCAGCTGTTGCTGGTGATGCGGTAGGCGCGGCCGATGCCCCCGGTGGCGAGAACGACCGCCCGGGCGCGGAACACCTTGAAGCGGCCGCGCTCACGCTCGTAGCCGACGGCGCCGGCAATCCGGCCGCCGTCGACGAGCAGCGACACGACCGTGAACTCCATGTGGACGTCGAGGCCGCGATGGATGCCGTGATCCTGCAGCGTGCGGATCATCTCGAGCCCGGTGCGGTCGCCGACGTGCGCCAGGCGCGGGTACTTGTGCCCGCCGAAGTTGCGCTGCAGGATCCGGCCGTCGGCGGTGCGGTCGAACAGCGCCCCCCAGGCCTCCAGCTCACGCACCCGATCGGGCGCTTCCCTGGCGTGCAGTTCGGCCATCCGCCAGTTGTTGACGTACTGGCCGCCCCGCATGGTGTCGGCGAAGTGCACGCGCCAGCTGTCGCGGTCGTCGACGTTCGCGAGCGCCGCCGCCACGCCGCCTTCCGCCATCACCGTGTGCGCCTTGCCGAGAAGGGATTTGCACAGCAGGCCGACCTTGACTCCCGCCGCCGACGCTTCGATGGCCGCACGGAGCCCGGCTCCGCCGGCGCCGATGACGAGCACGTCGTGCTCGTGGGTTTCGTACGTCAGAGAATCCTCCAGTCGGTGAGGATGCCCATCGAGCAGAGCCTGACGTAAACGTCCGCCAGCGCCACGCCGAACAGACTCGCCCACGCCCACCGCATGTGGTTGCAGTTCAGGCGGCAGGCCGCGTCGTACATCTTCGTCTGTACGGGCCGGCCCGAGAACTGGTCGAGCCGGCCGCCAACCAGGTGGCGGAACGAATGGCAGCCCAGCGTGTAACCCGAGAGCAGGATGACGTTGGTCGCGAGGACCAGCGTGCCGACGCCAATCCCGAAGGACCGCCGTCCGCTGGCCGGATCGGTGAACCAGCACGCTTCCCAGACATCCCACGCGAGCACGAACAGGAAGGCGATCGCCAGGTAGAGAAAATAGCGGTGCAGGTTCTGGAAGATCAGCGGGAATGAGTTTTCGCCAAGATAGGACTTGCGCGGCTCACCGACGGCACACGACGGCGGGTCGGCCCAGAACGCCTTGTAATAAGCCCCGCGGTAGTAATAACAGGTGAAACGAAAACCACCGGGCGCCCACAGGATCAGGATCGCGGCCGAGAAGGGCAGCGCTCCGGGCCACCAGCCCGGCCTCGCCCACGGCCCGAACCAGCTGTGGGGACCCGCGCCGAACAAGAGCGGCGAGTAGAACGGAGACAGGTAGGGACCGTACTCGTAGTGGTCGCCCTGGAAAGCCGCCCAGGTCGCATAGACCACGAACCCGCCCAGCACCACGAAGGTCAGGAGCGGCTGCGCCCACCACGCATCCCGCCTCATCGTCTTTCCGAAGCCCCTCTGCTGGAGGGGGATCACCCGCTGGGTCACGCTTCGCTCCTCACTTCAATTGCCAAGATTGCCAAGATTGCCAAAGTTGAAAATCCCGGATCCAGAGTTCGTAACCTCACGCTTTGCGGCCCGCAATTCTCCGCCGGCCGGAGGCGTGGAGCCTCCAGCCATGGCGGCGATGTCCTGTGGTGGATGCCAAAAACTCAGAACGCTGCCGGAATCATCGCCAAGTCCAATTTCGGCAATCTTGGCAATTTTGGCAATTTTGGCAATGGTGTCTGTGTCAGCGGGTCTCCCCCGAGGCGAAGCAGTAGAGCAGACCCGCCCCGCCAGTCCCAATGAGCGCCTGCTGGCTGCAGCCCTTGCTGGCGTGCACCGAATTCCACGACGTGCCCGGACCCCCGGTCCGGTCGTGATGGCCGAGCTGCGCCTGGCCTGCGTCTTCACTCGTCCAGTTGTTGCAGGTGTGGTCGGCGCCGTCCGTGTACGCACGGCCGTCAGGCTGGGAGCCGGTGAGGATGTCGTGCTGGTTCGGCGTGTCGCCGAAGCCCTTGATCGGTTCGCCCTTCTCCGAGAGCGCGGTCGCACGCGTCAGCGTGTTTCCCAGGCGGGCGAGGTCCAGCGTGTCGCCGTGCAGGTGTTCGAGGTCGCGCGCCACCGAGGCTCCCTTCACGTTGTTCCATGGACCCTTCCCGATGCGGTCGCGGGCATTGACCGCGTTGGGACCCTGGGTGCTGAGATACGCGTGCCAGGTACGTCCGCCTGCGCCGGCCGCCGTCGCCAGCGCCTGGCAATGCGCGTCAGCGCCCGCGATCCCCCCCAGGTTCCCGCCCTTGCCGATGGGCGTGCTCGTGACGAAGAACGTCATCGGCGGCGGGGGACCCTGCGTGCCGCGACCCTGCGCCTGCCCCGGCGCCTGTCCGGTTGCCGGCGGCGGACCTTGCGCGATGACCACAGACGTACCGAGCGTCACCATGATCCACACGGCCCGTGTCGACCCAAAGTCTCTCATCGATATCCTCCGGGTGAAGTGTTTCGGCTCATCTGACCGAATCGCTGGGCATCCTAACGAAAGCACGGGCGCTAATGCAATTCGTAGACGACCGCCATGCCGTAGCCGTCGTTCATTCGCGCGATCGGGACCAGGTTCAGCTTCTGAAGCGCCAGGATGACCTCGGCGGGTTCGGAGGACGTCTTGTAAAACGCCTCGTGGATGACCAGATACCTCACGCCTTCCCCCATCAGGTGCGCCACCGATCGGGCGTCCGGGAACGACTGCACTGCCGTGAGCCGGCGGAGGTAGCTCGGGGGATAGTAGCCGCTGTAGCCGTTCACGATCGGCTTCCACTGGAACGTGGAGGAATACAGATACTGCGGGTCCTGGCCGGGGAAGCGATATGGTTTCGGCATCGGGAAGTGCGCGATGACGCCTTCGGGGCGTTGACGCAGGAACTGATCGAGCGCCGAAGCCTGGGTGGGATATCCGATCAGCCGGAGCGGTGCGACCCAGTACTCGAGGAGCACGAGGCCGACGAGCGCCGCCGCGGCGAAGGGACGGACGCGTGGGCGGAGCCGTCCCAGAACCGCCGCGGCGCCGCGCGCGGCCAGGGCGCCGAGAAACAACAGGAAGAAGATCGACGCCCGCGCCGGTGCTCGCAAGCCGCTGAAAACCGCACCATATTTGTAGAGCCACGGGTAGATGAGCCCGTGAAGCCCGAGCGACATGTCCACCGCAAGCGCCAGTCCGACGGCGTAGATGATGGCAGTGCGACGTGGCCGGACCAGAACGAGACCGGCCACGGCCAGGATCGGTGGAACGAATCCCGGAAACAGGCTGAATTCGTCGAATCCCCTGGGGAAGCTGCCGTAGACCCGGTTGGTCTCCGACACTGCCAGGTAGCTGCTCAAGCCCGCGCTCCAATCCAGCACTTCGCTTGGGGAGCGCGCGCCCACGCGAGCTGATGCCGCTCTGTACGGACGGGAGTAGATCGCCGCGCAGGCCATCACCACCAGCGCGCCCACGGCCAGCGCCCGCAGCGAAGTCTTGCGGCGCTCGCGCGGGACGAACAGCCACTGCAACCCGCCAACCACGCCGAGCAGTACGCCCAGGAAGAGCCCGTAATAGACGGACGACATGAGCTGGAGCGCGGCGAAGACGCCGGTCAGCACCCCGTATTTCACCCTGCCGGACTCCACCGTTTTCTGAAGCGCCCAGAACGCCCACGGGCTCCAGACCGCCCACTGCATCTCGAGGTGCATGATGTGGCCGAAGCGGTAGGGCGCGAAGGCGAATACCACGCCCGCGAGGACCGCGGCAGACTCGTTCTTCGTCAGGTGCCTGGCCAGCGCGCACATGCCGATCCCCGACGCGCACATGCCCCCGAGCAGCACCAGGTTGTGAACGAGGAGCGGCGAAACGCCGATCGCCAGTAGCGGCGTCGCGAGCAGCCCCTGCACCAGGATCGCGTCCGAGTAACTGAGCACGCCCCGCTCGGGAAAGAACTGGTTCCCCTCGAACAGCTGCGTTGGCGAGGTCGTGAGCGCGTGGTGAATCCACCGCAGGCGCCAGAGGTTGAAGTAGATGTCGAAGTGATCGACGCTGCGCGCGACGAGGTGAAGTGCCATCGGCCAGGTCATGGCCATGGTCAGGCCGATGAACAGCGCCCAGATGCCTGCGCGGCGGGTCCACCCGCGCGCCACCGATCCCGCCTGGTCTTCCGGCGAATTCATTGCCCGATCTTCTTGATCCCCGAGATTCATCTTCATGGCGACGTTACTTCGAACACGGCTGCCGCGGACCATCCGTCGTGCAGCCGCGCCACGGGCGTCAGCCCTTCGCGTTCGAGCGTGGTCATGATGCCGGCGGCCTCGCCGGCCCGGATGTAGCTGCCTTCGTGGACCACCACGTAACGGACGCTGTCAGCCCGCAGCTGGGCGAGCGATCCAGGGTCGGGGAAAGTCGCGAGCCGCTGCATCCGGGCAGCGTAGGACGGAGGGTAGTAGCCGCTGTAGCCGTTCACCAGCCGCTTCCAGTGAAAGATGGACATGTAGACATAGCGCGCTTCGTGGGCCGGCCACGATTCGAGGCGCGGCACCGGAAACTCCGCGACGACGCCGTCGGGCTGCCGGGCGAGGAATTCGTACAGGGGCGGGCGATGGGGATACGGCCACAGCCGCAGTGGGGCGACCCAGAACTCGAGGAGCACCGCGGCACCAATCACGGCAACCGCTCCTGCCTGCGCCACCCCGGGCAGCGGCCTGAGAGCGGCCGCACAGCCGCGTGCCGCAAGGGCGGCAAGGAACATCACGACGAAGATCGAGGCACGCGCCGGCGCACGCAGCCCTTTGAAGACCCCGACGTGCTCGTAGAGAAACGGATAGATGACGCCGTTCAAGCCGAGGGACAGGTCGAAGGCCAGAAGCAATCCGATCAGGTACGAAAACCCGACGGCGGAGGGCCGCATCAGCGCCAGCCCCAGAATGGCCAGCACCATCGGCACGTAGCCGGGAAACAGCGACAACTCGGGCGATCCCGCATGCGCCGGCCCGTATAAGAAATTCCCTTCGCTGACGAGCAGATAGTTCGATGGCGTGGCGCTGTTCCCGAGGACTTGCGGGGGACTGCGGACGCCGACGAATCCCGCCGCAGCCCGATACGGCCTCGAATACGGCGTGGCAACGCTGACGACGATTGCAGCGCCGGCCGTGAAAACGCCGATCGTCTTCAGCCGCTGCGAGGGGGCGACCCGCACAATCTGCACGACACCTGCCACCGTCAACAGGATTGCGAGAAAGATGCCGTAGTAGATGCTCGACCCGATCTGCAAACGCGATGAACACGCCCATGAGCAGGCCGAACTTCAGCTTCGCGGTGTCGAGCGTGCGCTGCATCGCCCAGAACGCCCACGGAATCCACACCGTCCATTGCAGCTCGAGGTGCATGATGTGGGCGAAGCGGTATGGCACGAAAGCAAAGACGAGGCCGGCGATAATCGCTCCCGCTGTGCTCCCCCACAGATATCGCGCCAGCGTAAACATCCCGACGCCCGAGGCCGCGAAGGCGCCGAGAAACATCAGGTTGTAGATCAGTACCGGCCTCAGGCCGGCGGCGAAGAGCGGCGCGGCGATGAGCCCCTCCACCAGCATCGCGTCCGAATAGGCCAGAACGTGCTGCTCCGGATAGTACTGATTGGCGTTGAACAGGTTCGACGGTGATGTCACCAGCGCGTGGTGCACCCACGCGAGACGCCAGACGTTGAAGTAGACGTCAAAGTGTTCGATCGAGCGCGACCCGAGTACGCGCGCCATTGGCCACGTCATCACCACCGTGAGCAGACTGAAGAGGGTGCTGATGGCCAGCCGGCGCAGCCACGGTCGGGCAAACTCCGGCTCGGCCGTATCCACGTCCCGAACCACTCCCGCAGTGTAGTCACGATCAGCGCCGTTTTGCAGTCGAGATGGACGCTGGCTAAGATTTGTATCGTCGCGGATTGCGTTCGGCTGAACCGGTGTCCAACGTTGTGTGCGTCCGAGGGCATTCATGGGCACGCGCTTTCTGATTCGCTTTGTAGTCGCGCTGGCGGCAGCTGGCGCATCGTCGCTGGCAATGGCTCAGACGGCTGCGGTACCGGCGGCCCCACGCGCGCCCGCGCAGCCGGCGGAGCCGGTTCGAGATCCGGGCGGCAGACCGGCTGTGGCACCCGCGCCACCAGGGAAGGCCGTTCTCGCCGGCACCATCACGACGGCGAGTGGACAGCCTGCCGCGGGCGCACGCGTGATGCTGAGCGGTGGCGACGCCCCGGGCCGGACGACCATGACCGACGCCAGCGGGCAGTTCGTCTTCGAAGGCCTGCGCACCGGCCGCTACTACGTGAACGTCATGAAGCCCGGGTTCATGTCGCTCTCGTACGGCCAGCGCCGGGTCAACAGCCCGGGCACCGCCATTCCCCTCGACGACGGTCAGCGACGCGTCATCGAGATGCAGCTTCCGCGCGCCGCCGTGATCACCGGCATGATCCTCGACGAGCGCGGCGAGCCTTCCATCAACACGCAGGTGCGCGCAATGCGCTACACCCTGGTGAACGGACGGCGGCGCGCGCAGCAGGTCGCGAACGACACGACCGACGATCGCGGCATCTACCGGCTGCACTCGCTCCAGCCCGGTGATTACGCCGTGTGTGCGGTGGCGAGGAACAATGGGCCGATGAACGATGCGCAGCGGATTCAGATGGACATCGAATCGGCACGCCGTGCCATGGAGAACGCTCCGTCGGCAGCCGCAAGGCAGGCGATCCTCGAGCGCCTGAGCGTGCTTCAGGCACAGCGAGTCGATCAGACCGAGCCGAACCTCGGCTATGCGCCGGTCTGTTACCCGTCGTCAGCTGCACCCTCGGCAAGCGTGACGGTGGCGGCAGGCGACGAGCGGTCGGGGATCGATCTGCAGATGCTGATGATCCCGGTGGCGCGCCTCGAAGGGACCGTGGTCGCGCCCGGCGGGGGGGCCCCGCGTAACATCCAGCTCACGCTCGTGAATGCCGACGAGAGCATGGGGGACGTCGACCGGCAGGGGACCGGCATCCAGCCGCCGAGCGGGCGCTTTTCATTCCAGAACGTCGTGCCCGGGCGGTACACCTTGATGGCGCGGACGATGACGTTCGGGCCGCCGCCGCCCCCAGGTGCCCAGGCGCCGAAAGAGCCGATGTTGTGGGGGATGGCTGAAGTCGTCATCAACGGTCAGGACGTTTCGGATGCCGTGATCGAGCTGCACCCTGGCATCACGGTCAGCGGGCAGCTGGCGTTTCAGCCGACCACTCTTGCCCCGCCGACCGACTTGAGCAGGGCCCAGGTCTCGATCTTCCCGTTCATGCCGGACAACAACTCGATGATGATGATGGGCCCGCCGCCGCAGGCGAAAGTCGACGCCTCAGGGCGCTTCACGATTTCCGACGTGATGCCCGGAAAATACCGGATGTCGGCGGGCGTGATCGGCGTGCAGGGCTGGGTTGTCGACTCGATCACGGTCGGCGGCCAGGACGGGCTCGACTTCCCGCTGGAGATCAAGGGCAACCGTGACGTCGGCGGCGTGGCGGTCACTTTCGGAGATCGGATCTCCGAGCTGTCGGGAACGATCGCCAACCGAGAAAGGCGAGCCGGCGACCGAGCAGACGATCCTGCTGTATCCAACCGATCAGAAATACTGGACGCCCCAGTCGCGCCGGATTCGCACGATTCGCGCAGGCGCCGACGGCCAGTATCAACTTCCGCATGGTCCCGCCCGGCGAATACCGCCTGACGACACTCGTCGATCCCGAGCCTGGCATCTGGTTCGACCGCGAGGTGCTCGAACAGCTCGATTCATCGTCGATTCGCGTCGTGCTCGGGGAAGGGGAGAAGAAGGTCGAGCACGTGAGGATTCGGTAAGAGCAACTCCCAACTCCGCAACTCCAGGGAAGCGCTCGACAACGGGCGAAGGTGCCAGCAGCTTTGTCGCCTTCACTCGTTGCGAACGACTTCCCTTGGGAGTTGGAGTTGAGTTAACGTTGCGTCACCGCGGCTCGAACACCCGGATCCTTCGCAGCAGCAAGTCGAAGAACCACAGGACGAGCGCCAGCGCGATCAGTGCCGGCCAGAGCGGACGGCGGGCCGTCCGGCTGTCGCCGGTCGCGTTGGCCAGTGACGGCGGGGGTCGGGTGATAGGCACCCCCGGTGGCGGTCGCGATCGATCGCAGCAGGGCCTCGTCGGGCGCACGGAAGCGGTATTCGGCCGCCGGATCCGGGACGATGGTGCTCGCGGTCGCGCCCGCGCCTGTCCCACGCGCGTCCGCACCTTCGACGCTGATGCTCAGCAGCTGTGTGGCGTCGGCCATCACCGTCGCCTCGTAGCGCCCGGGCGCCACCTGCCTGGTCACGACGCGGGCGCGGCGCCGCAGCCACCGCGGCCGGACTGTCGCACCTGCACGACCGGGTTCTGCAGATTCTTGTACTGACCGGTGGCGTCACGCGCTTCAACGGCCACGCTGACGGCCCGGCCGGTGCTGCGCACGGGGCCTGGCGACACCTCGAGCGCGACGCGCTGGCGAGCGCTGACGCTGCAGCGCGCGGATCAAGGACGCGAAGAACGGGCCGTAGCCCCGCCACCGCACCCAGTCGGCCGCCCATCGATCCTTGACGTCCGAGGCGAAGACCGCCGTGCGTCCGAGGCCGATCGGCCAGAACGCGAGCAGCGGATCCTCTTCGTCGGTGGCCATCAGCTCGAGCGCGCCGTCCTTCAGGACCGTTGCCGTGCGCCCTTTGAGCTTTGGCATGCGTGAGAGGTTCACGCTCGACAGGAAACCGGCGCTCTTCACGACCGGCGTGATCGTCTTCTCGTCGAAGCCGGGACTCGCGGCCGTTTTCGCTTCCTTGACGAAGATCTCCGGCACCTGCGCGGCGTCGGCGACGGCATACGCGCGTCCCTTGCCCCACTGCGCGAGGTTCTTCAGCAGTTCCGGATCGGCCGAGGGGCCGACCGCGACGGTGGAGACCGTGATGCGGGCCTCGGACATCTTCTTGACGAGGCCTTCGTAGTCGCCCGGATACGAGCGGCCGTCGGACAGCAGGATGACGTGCTTGGCCCGCGCCTTGGCGTTCCTGAGGGCGAGGTAGGCCTGTTCGACCGCCGGATAGATCAACGTGTGCCCGCCCGGTCCGATCGCCGCGATCTTCTTGCGGATCGCGTCGCGATTCCGGCCGACGTTCCGCAGCGTGACGTCCCAGGCGAACTTGTCGTTGAAGGTGAGGATGCCGATCGACTGCTCGTCGCTCAAGACGTCGACGGCCGCCTGTGCCGCGGTCTTGGTCAGCTCCATCGAGCTTCCCGCCATGCTCCACGATCGATCGAGGACGATCACCAGCGCGACTTCCGGTTCGTCCTTGCGTTCGAAGGTGACGGGCGTCAGCCGTTCGATCGGCGTCTTCCGGTAGCCGTTCTCGCCGAACACCGCCTCGCCGCCGGCCACCAGGAGGCCGCCGCCGGTCTTCTCGACCCAGTCGGTCAGCGCCGTCATCGATCCTTCCGAGATCGCCTTTCGCGGGATGTCGCTCAGCACGACGACGTCGAACGGCTCCAGGTCGGTCGGGGTCGTGGGGACGCCGCTGGCCGGGCGCACCGTCACATCGAAACCGGCGCCGTCGAGGGCCCCGGCGAGATATCGTGCGCTCGCCGGCGCGCCTTCCACGTACAACACCTTCGAACGCGGGTCCGCCCACGTGTCTTTCAGCAGCACGTTGTTGGCGGCAAGCGGATCGGCGTTGACGATCAGCGCCACCTCGAGGACGTACGCGCCCGGCGCATCCACTTCGAACTCGAGGGGAACCTCGGTCAACCCTTTGCCAAACGTGACCGGCTTTCGCGCGAGCACGCGATCTGCCGCGGCCGCCGGCGCGACGGGCTTGGCCGGCTCCGCCACCCGGCCCGGCGTTTTCAGCCGCAGCTCGACCTCGCCCTGGTCGCTGCGCTGGCTGCCGATGGTCACCGTCGCGTTGAGGAGCGCGCCGCTGGTGATGCGGGAGGGCAGGTCGAACGAGTCGATCCAAGCATCGCCGATCGATCGAGGCGCGAGCGGCTCGACCGACACGGGAATCCTCTCCGCCGCGAGATGGGTGACCGCCGAGACCGGTATCGCCGCCGGTCGGATGACCGTCGCTGAACAGCACGACCCTGGGCACGTGCTCCGACGCGAGCTCGCCCCGCGCGGCATAGAGCGCCGCCTCGAGATCTGTCGACGACCCGTCAGGCCCACCCCGAGCCGGCGGTTGTGCGCGCGTTTTCGCCAGCTGCCGAAGCGCCTCGGTCGAGCCGAGCGTGACCGCATCGCGACCGAACGTGACGATGCGCATGTGAGATGGCCGCAGCGCCCCGTTCAGCTCGTCGATCCGCGCGGCCGCCGTGTCGATGGCGTGACTGGCGACGCTGTCGGACACATCAACCGCATAAACGACGGACTGATGCGACGAGGAGCTCGAGATCACCGGGCGGGCGAGGGCGAGGACGACCGCTGTCAGCAGCAGCGCGCGGACGACTTTCTGCAGCAGCCGCTGACGTCGGTTGAAGTTCGTGCGCGCGACCAGGTCGGCGAGCCACACCAGCGGTACGCCGAGCAGCAGCCAGAGCGCCGCGGGTGCGCCCCAGGTGAGCGTCATCGCACCCTCCAGGCCGCCAGCCGCCGATCGAACACTGCCACGCTCGCCATCCTCACACCGTGATCCGGCGCTGCCAGGTCCACCATTCAGCGAGCGCCAGCGCGAACGCGGCCACGGCACAGTACACCCACCACGGCGCACCCGAGGCGCCCGCGGCGACAGTGATCAGCCGACCCGACGCGACTGGGGTGGTCCGGCTCAAGTCGGAGAGCTGGGGATCCGCGATGTTCACGGCAAACGTGCTGCGCGTGCCGCCGCCTTCAGCCGTGTAGATTCCGGGCGCGCGCAGACGCGCGAAGGCCGTCGGGCCGACGCGCGTGAGCGGCACATCGCTGCTCGCCGGACCGGTGACCTTGGTCACCACGTCTGCGAAGGCGGTCAGGCCGGGGCGCTGCACCCGGTGCGCCAGGTCCGCGTCGCCGGGCTGCGGCGCGAACAGCACCGGTCGCGCCAGCCAGTCGACGGCGTTCCCGAGAAGCACGGGAAAGCCCGGTGCCGCGGTGAGATTGGACTCGTTGATGCTGAAGGTCACGACCACCAGGCGGGTGTTCGCAGATTCACTGACGTAGACGAGCGGCGTTCCGTGTGCCGATTGCGCCACCGGCACCAGGGACGGCGCGGAGTAGGCCCGCGCGCGGTCCACTGTCAACGTGAACGGATCCACGCCCTGCACGACAGGATGCGATCCCGGGAGCTCCCACTTCGGCGCGCGCTCGTCCGTCGCGGCACGCGACGACCCGGCGTCGGCCTCGGACGCGAGCCACGTGGTACCGGCTGGGGGTGCAAAGAAAAGCGCGGGTCCTGCGGGCGAGCTGGGCGGAGCCCATCGATCGAAGATGGTCACATCCGCGCGCGCATTCGGCGTGGCGGCGTAGCCAGCTGGATCGAGGAATGTTGCCCGCACATCGGGGTCGCGCTCGAACGCCGCTCGCAGCCACTGCGTCTGCGCCCCGACGACGGTCACGGCGAGCGGCCGGGCCCGCGCCACCCACGCGAACGCCTCATCGTCGGCCGCGAGCGCGTTCTCCGGCGCGTCGATTCGGACCGTGAGTGATGGATCGCCGCCTCGCGGAATCGGCAGCACCTGCCGGAGAAGCTCGGACGGGGCCGCATCGATCTCGCGGTTGAGCACTTCGGTCGAACCCCGATTGATGCGAACGCGCACCTTCTGGGCCGTGGACGCGAAGTTGCCAATCTCCAGGTAGGCGTCGCCGGCATGGCCGGGTGTGAGCGAGGGGCGCACTTCGAGCGCGGTGATCCCGACGTTCGGCGCCGGCTCGAACACCGAGTGCACCACGACCGCCGGATCGAGGGGACGGGCCGTGGCGCCGTCGGTAATGAAGTGGACGGCGGTCGCGCCGGCGAGGCGCGGCCAGGCAGTCGCGTCGCCGCCGCCTGGACGGCTGCGCTCGAGGGAGGTCTCGATCAGCGCGAGATCGGTGGTCGGGCCCTCGACCAGGCCGTCGGCGGTTGTCGCGAGGGCCATTTCCGCGCCAGAGGAGGATGTAAACAAGCGGCGCGCCTCCGCAACGGCGCGTTCCCAGCGCGTCTCCCCGCGGCGTGTCGCGGCCTCCATCGACCACGACGCATCGAGAACAATCAGCAACCGCCCGGCGGCGCGCGTGCCGCCGTCGGCCGCACGCCCGGGACGAACGACGGCCAGCGCCAGCGCGAGCGCGATGACGATCGTGGCGATCAGCGAGACCGCGCGGCGGATGCGTTCCCACAGCGTCTGCTGCCGCGCGTCGTCCAGGACACGGCTCCAGAGAAGGATCGACGGCACGAGCAGCCGCGGCGGACGGAGCTTGATCAGGAAGAGCCCGGCCGCCAGCGCTGCCGCGGCCGCGAGCAGCAGCCAGGCCTGCCACGCCGCCATCGCGCCGAACGTCACGCGACGAACCGTCCCTGCCGGAACGCCTTGAGCACGATGTCCTCGAACGGCCGCTCGGCGTCGGCGCGGACGTAGCCCACGTCGTAGCGTCCGCAGAAGTGTTCGAGCTCGGCCGCGTGGGCGTCCCAGGCCTTGACGTAGGCAGACGCGAGCCGTGGCGTCACCTCGACTTCGCGCAGTTCGCCGGTTTCCGAATCGACGAACCGGACTTCACCGAACGCGCCCGGGTTCCGATCGTGCTCCGACGTGATGTGAACCACGAACACGTCGTGGCCGAGCGTGCGAAGAATCTTGATGCCGGCCTCGAAGCCTCCGGGATCGAGGAAGTCCGAGATGATCACCGTGAGCCCGCGCTGACGCGGACGGGCCGCGAATTCCTTGAACGATGTGCGCAGGTCGGTCGGGCCGGCAGCCTCGAGCCGTTCGAGGTATTCGAACACCCGGAAGATGCGGCCCTTGCCCCGGCCCGGCGCCGATTCCTGACCGAGCCCGCGGCCGAACGGGAGGATGGCCAGCTTGTCGAGGTGCACGAGACCGATGTAGCAGAGCGCCGCGGCGATGCGGCGCGCCATGTCGAACTTGGCGGGCTCCGCCATCGACCGGCTGACGTCGAGCATCAGGTAGATCGGAAGGTCGCGTTCTTCGTCGAAGAGCCGCAGCAGCAGCCGGCCGAGCCGTTTATACGCTTTCCAGTCGATGTGCCGGAAGTCGTCGCCGGCGGTATACGGGCGATGATCGGCGAACTCGAGCCCCCGCCCGCGATGTTGCGTGAGCCGATCCGCACGGTTGTGCCCCGCGAAGGCGCGCTTCGAGACCACGTGCAGGTACTCGAGCTTCTTGAGGAACTGGTCATCGAAGCGCAAAGACATGTTTCAAATCCAAGTTCCAAATCCCAAGCTCCAACCCACTCCCAAGTCCCAAGTGCAAGCCCAAATCCGAACCCATCGCAGGTGCCAAGCTCCAACAATCGCAGATCCCAGGCTCCCGACTTGCAACGCGAGTTAACGTTTGGAGGGCCTTGCGAGTTGGACGTTGGGAGTGCATCGGGATTTGGGATTTGGAGCTTGGGATTTGACGTAATTTGACGCAATTAGCCCGCCGACACCTGAGAGAGCATTTCTTCCACGATCGTATCCGTGCTGACCTCGTCAGCCTCGCCCTCGAAGTTGAGCAGCAGGCGGTGTCGCAAGCGCCGGCAGCGCCACGCTCCGGATGTCCTCGACCGCGACGAACGCCTGCCCGCGGATGAGGGCCTGGATTTTTCCCGCCAGGACCAGCGCCTGGGCGGCGCGCGGACTGGCGCCGTATCGCACGTAGCGGTTCACGAGCGCCGTCGCGTACGGAGAGCCGGGATGTGAGGCCAGCGTCAGGCGGATCGCGTAGGCCTGCACCGGGCGCGCGATCGGGACGGCGCGGGCGACGTGGCGCATCTGCAGAATCTCGGGGCCATCGACGACGCGATCGACCTCGAGATTGGCGTCCTGGGTCGTGCGGTCGAGAATCCCGTGCATCGACTCTTCCGACGGATAGTTCACCTTCAGCTTGAAGAAGAAGCGATCGAGCTGCGCTTCCGGCAGCGGATAGGTGCCCTCCATCTCGAGCGGGTTCTGCGTGGCGAGCACGAGGAACGGCTGCTCCAGGCGATAGGTGGTCTTGCCGACCGACACGCTGACGTCCTGCATCGCCTCGAGCAGCGCCGACTGCGTCTTCGGCGTGGCGCGGTTGATCTCGTCGGCGAGCACGACGTTGGCGAAAATCGGCCCCGGCTGGAACTCGAAGAACGTGCCGCCGTGCGAGTGTTCCTGCACGATGTTGGTGCCGACGATGTCGGCGGGCATCAGATCGGGCGTGAACTGGATGCGCGATGAACTTGAGGTGCAGCACGTCGGCCAGCGTGTGCACGAGGCTCGTCTTGCCGACGCCGGGGATGCCCTCGAGCAGCACGTGTCCGCCGGCCAGCAGCGCCGTGACCGTCCCGTTCACGATGTCTTCGTGACCGACGATGCGGCGGGCCACTTCCCGGGTGATGCGCGTGAAACGCTCGCGGAACTGATCGATGGATTGCGCGACCGCCGTGGTTGTCATCGTGTCATACCGAGTGAGCCTCGAGACTTCGAGCGCGAGGGAGAGATGAGGGACTCCGCTACTGGGGTTTCCGGATGAAATAGCTCTGCACGCCGTTCCGGCGTGCCTCTGGCACCGGCGGCGGCGCGGCGGCGCGGCTCTTGTCGAACTGGCCGGCGGCGCCGTGCGTGAAGCTGACCTTCGAGCTGCCCTGCTCCGACTTGCGCCGGACCTCCGTATCGATGTTGTCGCCGGGATTGTCCTGGCTGGCTTCGACGACTTCCTGCTTGAACGCCGCCGCAAGGGCCGCCGCGGCGGCCGCTGCCGCTTCCTCGGATCCGGAACCGCCGACGCCGGCTCCCGGTGGGCCGCTGCCTTTCTCGCCCGGGTTCGACATCATCATGATCCCGGCTCCGCCGCCCGGATCCGCCTGCCGCGCCATCTGCACCGAGAGCTCCTGCATGCTGCTCGCGGCATTGCTCTCGCCCGTGTCTCCCTTCTGCGGACCCTCGGAGCTCATGGGCTGTCCTTCTTCGTCGCTGGCGCTCTCCTGCGCTTCCGCGCTCTCGGCCTCGTCGGCCATCTTCTCGAGCGCCTCACGCATGTCCTGTGACATCGCCGCCATGTCCGCGGCGCGCCGGGCGCGCTCGGCCAGTTCCTTCAGTTCCTTGGCGGTTGGCCCCTTCTTCGGATCCGCCGCGGCGAGAGCCTTGGCCAGTTTCGCCAGCAGTTCCGGATCCTGCGCGAGCTTGTTCAGGAGCTCGCGGAGCTCCTCGTTGCTGGCGAGCCGTTCCGCAGCCTCGGTATTGCCGCTTTGTGCGGCATCGAGCAGCGCCTGGAGCTTCGCCATCAGCTCGGGCGGCAGCAGGATGCCGTCCGGCTGCAGGAGCGTGTCCGGCGGCGGGGTTTTCGCCGTCGCTGATGAAGGCGTGAGCGCCGCGCGCCGCGCCGAGGCACGCTGCGGCAAGCCAAAGGTCAGGGCCAGCGCGCCGGCGATCATCGACGACCGAGGCAACGCGTGCACGTGGCGCACGGACGGCCGGATACAGCCCGGTCCAGTCGATGCTGGTGAGTCGTGCGGCTGCGCGCTCGAGGTGCAGGTTCGCCCAGTCATCACGTCCATCACGATTCGCGAACCAGCTCGCGCTGCGCAGCTCACCGCCGAGGCCGGCATCGAGATCGATGGCCGACGCCGCCCGATCCGCGAGCGCGCGGGCCCGCGTCGCGACGAAGATGTAGGCCACCAGCGCAGCCGTCCCCGCGATCAGCACGGCCACCGGCACCCAGACGCTCCATGGCGTCCAGCGGCGCGCGACCGCCACGGCAAGCGCCGCGCCGGCGATCACCGGCGCCGCCCGCCAGAGCAGCCGGCTCGCCTCGCGAGCCCGCCGCCGCCGGTCCGCCGCGGCCAAGGCCGCACGGACGGCCTCGCCAGCCGCCGAAGGCTCGAAATCGGGTGTGGACACGGTTTGTAACGATACCGTACGGCCGTGCGGATGTGGTTGCTTGTGGCGAACCTGGCTGGTATGAGAAGTGGGGTTAAGTGAACGCGCTGGATCTGCATTTATTGGTTTGCGCGCCGGGGCCCCCCTCGAGTAACGCCCCGCCCTAACGCCGACGCTTCAGCCGCTGCACGATCCCCGCGGCGTCCATCCGCTCGCGCGCGACACGGCGCCGCCGAGCACGAACCTCTCCCCCGCCCCATGAATCACCACCGCATCCCCCGCGACCTCGGCTGCCGTGCCGAGGTCCCCGGCACGCCGCAACCCCGGCGCGTACAGCCTCTCCACATACGCCGCGTCATCCGACGTGTCGAAGTCGCCGACGTCGAGAATCGCGACCGGTGGCGTGACGATCGCCGAGGCGAGGATGCCCGCCAGCGCGGCGTCGCCGGTGGCGACCAGGGCCGCTGACGGCGAAGCGCGGAGGGCAGAGACGATGTCGGCGACGCGCTGGGCGGCGGCGGTGCGGTTGTAGGTCTCGAAGTGCCGGATCTTGGCGGCGGCCGCGGTGTCGAACGGTGTGAAGGCGATCGGCTGAACCTTGAATCCCTTTGCGCGCAGCTGGCGATCGAGCTCGCTGTCGGTGCCGGCCGTGAGCACCGTGCGAATCACCGTGGCCTTGGACGCGGCGGGGGCCGCGACGGCGCCGAACCCGAGCGAGTGACGGAGCGCCCGGGCTCTCGTGTCGAGGTCAGTCGTGGCCAGCTGCTTCTTCGCGGCCGCGATCCAGTTGTCGGTCAGCTTCTCGGCGCTGAGCGCCTCGGGCGGGAGAGCGCGCTGATGGAACACCAGCAGGTCGGCGGGGGAGTCGGCGGTGAACGATCGCTCGCGGACCTGGACGTCCGCCGGGGCGCCTTTCATCCAGCGCGCCAGCCACGCATACATCGCCTCGCGCGATTCCTTGTTGTAGTTGTGCTCGGCCTGGAACCGCACGGCGGAGACGTGATCCGGCGCGTCCAGCAGCGAGTAGACGGCGCGGACCGCCGGATACTCCTGTTCCAGCGTGTTGGCCGTCCAGTCGCCGGTCGCCGAAATCATGAGCAACGGACGGGGCGCGATGGTCGCGGCGATCTCGACGTTGTTGGTATCCAGGCGCTGGGTGGGCGCGTTCTCGCACAGGCAGCCGCCCTGCATGTGCAGCGAGATCATGTTGACCGGGACCGCGACCTTGACGCGATCGTCGACCGCGGCGAGGAGAAACGTCTGCGTGCCGCCGCCGGACTCGCCGGTCACCGCCAGCGCCTCTTTCTGCACGTCGGGCAGCGACTGCAGGAAATCCAGGCTGCGGATCGAATTCCACAACTGCAGGCCGGCCAGGCTCATGCCCCACAACGTTTCGCGCTTGCCTCCGAAGGTGTGCGGCAGCTGGCGGCTGTCGTCGTAGCCAATCATGTCGTAGGTGAAGACCACGAATCCCTGGCGCGCGAGGTTGATGGCGCGTCCGGGAACCGAGTTCAGTGTCGTGTTCTCCAGTCGTCCGTACGCCCAGTGCCCGTGCGGGGCGAGCACCGCCGGGAAGGGCCCCTGTCCAATCGGGCGATAGAGATTGCCGGTGACCAGGAACCCGGGAAGGCTTTGAAAGTAGACCTTCTCGACCGTGTAATCGTTCTTCACGACCTTGCCGAATATCTCCGGCGCGAGCGGCGCGCGCTCGGGCATCGGCAGGAGGCCGGCGGAGGTCAGGATGTGTTCCCGAAGGTAGGCGGCGCGTTTCTTCCATTCGACGGCGTCGGTGAATCTCGGCGGCGAGAACTTGTCGTCGAGGGTGCGGAATGTCGCCTGGCGGGCGAGCGGGGCAACCGAAAGGACCAGTGAAGCCGTCAGGGCAATCGCGGCGGTGCGCATAGCGGGGGAGTGTAGCGCGGAGAGCCTTCCGCCTGAAGGCGGAAGCCACCCCACTCTGGTACCGAGGTCCGGTAGCTTCCGCCTTTAGGCGGAAGGTCGGATGGTATCCTCAGGTATGCGAATCGTCAGATATGCCGCGCTCGCGCTGGCCCTGGTCGCGCCCGTCGCGGCGCAGACCGCGAAGAAAGCCCAACCCGCCGCGCAGCCCATCGTGGTCTACAAGACCGCCACCTGCGGGTGCTGCACCAAATGGGTCGACCACCTCAAGGCGGCGGGCTTTGCGCCGACGGTCCACACGCTTCAGACCATGGATGAGGCCCCGGTGCGCAAACAGATCCCGGCCGCCCTGCGTTCATGTCACACGGCGACCCTCGAGGGCTATCTCGTGGAGGGACACGTGCCTGCGGACGTGATCCGCAAGCTGCTCAAGGAGAAGCCGCGGGTCGAAGGGATTGCGGTGCCTGGAATGCCGGCCGGATCCCCGGGAATGGAATCCAGCCGCCCGGAGCCCTACGACGTCGTCGCGTTCGACGCGACCGGAAGACGTCGGTGTTCGCGAAGCGGTAGGTCTTCCAGCTTCCAGCTGCCAGCAGAACGAGGGAATTCGCCCGTTTGCTCGGAGAGATTCCGCAGGCCCTAGCTGGAAGCTGGTAGCTGGTAGCTGACTACGACGACTGCATTTTTCTGTAGTTGTCGAGGCAGCGCTTGGCCATCGCAATCTCGCCGTCGGGCCCGGCGTGCTCCTGCTCGATCAGGTAGGTACTCGATCCCGCCTGCCGATTCGGCCGCCTGGAAAATCCCCTTCCACGGCACGTCGCCTTCGCCGAACGCCACGGTGTAGGCGCGACCCTCGCCCTTTCCCCAGTCCTTCAGGTGGATGCTCTTGATCCGTCCGGGGTTCGCCTTGATCCAGGCGGACGTGTCGACACCCATTTCGATCGCGGTGCCGGCATCGAGCTGAAGGACGAAATCCTTCGGCGTGTTCTTCGCGAGGATATCCATGGGCCGCTCGCCGCCGTCGAACGGCTTCCATTCGGTCTGATGATTGTGGAAGCCGGTCGCCAGCTTGTGCGGCCGGAGCTTCTCGCTCGCCGCGCTCATCGAGTCGGCGAACGCCTTCCAGCCGTCGGCTCCCGACCACCTTTCCGGCGCTGGCCACGACGATGTACTTGCTGCCGATCATCTGATTGAGCTCGATCGTCTTGTTCAGCGTGTCGCCGGTGACCGCCTGTGCGCTGTTATGGGTGGACAGGCACTTGATGCCGAGCTCGTCGAGCAGCTTCCGGACGTCCTTCGCCTGGTCGTCCGTCCAGTTCAGGTACGGGGAGTAGAACTCGACCACCTGATACCCGAGCTTCGCAACGGCGCGGACCGTGCCCGGGAGGTCCTTCATCAGCTCTCCGCGCACCGAGTACAACTCGATGCCGATCGGAACCTTCTTGGACTGGGCGAGCACGGCGGATGCGGCAAGCGGGGCCGCGACCGCGGTAGCAAGGAAATCGCGACGGGAAATGGTGTTGTTCATGCCGGGGAAAGTAGCATGAAAGTCCCCAATACCTAAATAATCGCCTGTATGCGCCTCCTGAAACTGATCGCTGTCGCCCTCTGTGTCGTCGGCTTTCTCCGGCGTCCAGCCAATGACCTACGACGTCGTCGTGTATGGCGGGACATCGGCCGGCATCATCGCTGCCGTCCAGGCGAAGCGGATGGGGAAGTCGGTCGTGGTCGTGGCCCCCGAGAAGCATCTTGGAGGGCTCTCGGCCGGCGGGCTCGGGTTCACCGATACCGGGGACAAGTCGGTGATTGGCGGGCTCTCACGCGAGTTCTATCGGCGGGTCTGGTCGCACTACGACGACCCTGCGTCGTGGAAGTGGCAGAAGCGCGAGGAGTACGGCAACAAGGGGCAGGGTACGCCCGCGATGGACGGCGGGCAACGGACGATGTGGATCTTCGAGCCGCACGTGGCGGAGAAGGTGTTCGAGGACCTCATCAGGGAGTACCAGATCCCGATCGACCGCAACGAATGGCTGAACCGCGCGACCGGGGTTGCCAGCCGGTCCGGGCGCATCGTCAGCCTCACGACGCTGAGCGGCCGGACCTACAGCGGGCGCATGTTCATCGACGCGACCTACGAAGGAGATCTGATGGCCGCTGCCGGCGTGAAGTATCACGTCGGTCGCGAAGCGCGGGCGACTTACGGTGAGCAGTGGAACGGGGTGCAGACCGGCGTTCTCCATCACCGCCACCACTTCGGTGTCCTCAAGGGGCCGATCAGTCCGTACCGGATCCCCGGCGCCCCGGCAAGTGGCCTGCTGCCGCGCATCAGCCCGTTGCCGCCGGGCGAGCTCGGGCAGGCCGATGACCGGATCCAGGCCTACTGCTACCGGATGTGCCTGACGGATCATCCCGGGAACCGGATTCCGTTCGAAAAGCCAGAAGGGTACGACCCTCGTCAGTACGAACTGCTGCTGCGCGTGTTCGAGGCGGGCTGGCGCGAGACGTTCCAGAAGTTCGATCCGATCCCGAACCGGAAAACCGACACCAACAACCACGGCCCGTTCAGCACCGACAACATCGGGATGAACTACGACTACCCGGACGCGTCATACGAGCGCCGGCGCGCGATCCTCGAGGAGCACGAGCGATATCAGAAAGGCTGGCTGTATTTCATCGCCAACGACCCGCGGGTGCCTGCCGAAGTCCGCGACGCGATGGGGAAATGGGGACTGGCGAAGGACGAGTTCACCGACAACGGCGGATGGCCGCATCAGATCTACGTGCGTGAGTCGCGGCGGATGCTGGGCATGTTCGTGATGACGGAGAACGAGCTGTTGAAAACCAGGCCGACGCCGGACCCGGTCGGGATGGGGTCGTACACGATCGACTCCCACAACGTGCAGCGCTACGTCACGCCCGACGGCGCCGTGCAGAACGAGGGCGACATCGGCGTGTCCACCAACGGGCCGTACTCGATTGCCTATGGCGCGCTGGTGCCGCGGCGTGGACAGGCAGACAACCTGCTGGTGCCGGTGTGCGTCTCGAGCTCACATATCGCCTTCGGCTCGATCCGGATGGAGCCGGTATTCATGGTGCTGGGCCAGTCGGCCGCCACGGCCGCCGCCCTGGCCCTCGACAGCGGCCTGGCCGTGCAGGACGTGCCTTACGCGCAGTTACGCGAGAGGCTGCTCAAAGATGGGCAGATTCTTGTCCGCTAGTCCGCTGGTCCGCTGGTCCGCTGGTCCGCTGGTCCGTGGCACAGCCGACGAGCTGGTCCAGCGACCGAGCGGTCCAGCGACCAGCGGTCCAGCGACCCAGCGGTCCAGCGGTCCAGCGGTCCAGCGGTCCAGCGATTCTACTTTTTCGCCGCCGCGAGCCAAGTATCGATGAGCGCCATCGACGGCCCGCCGCGTGCGCGATAGGCGTCGGCCAGCGCCTGCATCCGCGCGCGATCCTTGTCTTCGGTCTCGATTGGTTTGCCGCTGCGGAAGGCCTCGTAGAGCACCAGCAGTCCCGCCGCGAGCGTCGGCTCGTCCTCCGCCTTGCGTGCCATGAGGTCGTCGAGCGTCAGCAGGCCGTCGGCATATTCTCCGGCCAGGAACGCTGCCAGCACGAACCGCCGTTTGAGGCCGTCGTCGGCGGGCCAGCGGGACCGCGCTTTGTCGAGCGTCTCGAGTGCCATCTCGCCGTTGTCCTGCCGCAGGAACGCATCCGCCAGGAGCGTATGGAGCGGCAGCGCGTCACCTTCTTTGATGAGCGCCGTGCGCCAGGCGCCGGCCGCCTCCTTGTCCTTCCCGCCCGCGGCGTAGCAGGCGCCGAGGTAGACCATCGCCGGATAGAAATCCGCCGACACCCGCATCGCGGCGCGGAACGAGTTGGCGGCGAGCTCCAGCTTGTTCTGTGAAAGGAGCGACACGCCCTTCAGGAACGCCGCGACCGGGGATTGCGCCGCGAGCACGTCCGACACATACAGCTGGCCGATGTTCGTGCGGGCATCGCGCACGAGGTCGCGGATCATGGGCGAGGCCGCCTCGGGCCGCGCGGCCACGCGATCGAGGAAGGCCCCCAGGACCTGGGGCGACGTGACCTGCTCGATCGCGAAGGGTGGAACTGCGGCAACCACGCGGGCCGCCGTCCGGCGCCCTGCCAGGGAGCCCATCGCCGAAACGTCTCCCGGAGTACCGCCCCCGACGATGGTGGCGGGCGCGAGGGGCGCTTCGGTGAGCGTGAACGAACGGCGGATCTCCCCGAGGACAGCGGTACCCGGCCTTCACCTTCGCCCGCGCGATGTAGCTCCCGGGGGGCAGCACGCGCATGTCGGACACGCCCTGCGCCAGCACCGACCCGGGAGTCAGCTTGGCCATCGTCGCGGGCGCATGAATCAGCGAGGGCCCGTTCTCCGTCGTGGCGATCTCGAAATCGACCTCGGCGTTCTGGATTTGCGTCTGCTCGCCATCGAGATCGATCTGCACCGCCAGCCGCTCGTCCTGCCTGACCGTGTCGACCGCCAGGCGGGGCTCACCCCGGCCCGGCGCGGGCAGCCGCAGCAGCACGGGACCGGTGGCTGTGACCGGTCCGAGCGGCGACCGCCGCGCGTCGACACGATGATCGACCGAACCGACCCGCCCCGCGCCGTCGATCACCGCCACCCGCAGGACATAGCCTCCCGGCGCGATCGGCACATTCGCCGTGAAGGCGAGACCGTCGCCGCGCGGTTCGCCGATGGGCTGTTCGCCGGCGAGGAGCTTCGTGCCTTCGAGATTGCGGACGAGGAGCTGCACGGTCGCCTCGCCCGGATCGAGCCTGGACGCTTCACCCGACAGAATGATCTTCACGCGCGTCGGATCTTCCGGATCGGCGGTGAGGTAGCTGGTGACGCGCAGCGCGACGGCCGTCGCCGGGATCGGCGCCTCGAGCGCGGAGGAAAGCCGCGCGGCCCAGTCGCGATCTTCGTAGGTGCGCACGTCGAAGATGTCGCGCGCGCGTACGTTCGCCCCCGTCCGCGCGACCTGTATCTTCATCTTCCGGCCCTTGCCATCGGCGTCGGTGACGTCTTTCTCGACCGCGAGGCGGTAGAAGCCGGACAGCTCGCGGCTGAGACGCTCGAACACGGAGTCCGCGCCTACCTCGGCTCGATACGAATTGCCGCCGGTCATGCTGGCGACGGTGTCGAGAGGAGCTTGCAGCAGGTAGGTGTCGTTTGCCGGCGTCGAGCTCATCATGCGCCGGCTCGCCGAGCCTGCGGTGCCGGGCACGAACAGCGTGTACAGCGTGGCGCGCGCCGCGGCCGCTTCGCTGGCAAGCGTCGACATCAGCGTGTGCTGCTCACGATCGTCGAGCGGCCATCCGCCCGAGATCAGAATGACCGTCTTGTCGCCGCGCACGCGTTCGAGGTTCGCCAGCAGCTGGCGCAGGGAATTGACGCTCGTTTGCGTGGTCATCAACGCACCGCGCCACGCCCATTCCGCCCGCATCTGCAGATCCCGCGTGCAGCTGTCGCCCATGCCGCTGGCGGCGCGTGATCCGCCTCCGCCGCCGCCCCCGCCACCTCCCCCGCCGCCCCCGCCTCCCTGGGTGCCAGCCCCGGCGCCGCCGCCCGAGGCTCCACCGCCGCCCTGCGTCCCGCCCCCCTGTGTTCCGCCAGACGCCGGCGGACCCTGGGTTGGACCCGTGGCGATCGGGGCGCCTCCAGAGGAGCCGCCGAAGGGATCCGAGATCGCCCGGCCGCATTCGCGCTGGCCGACCGTGCGGAGCGCCAGCAGGCTGCGATTCGCGATGTCGCGGGCTTCCGACAGGCTGCCGAACTCCCACGTGGAATCGTTGGCACTCTGTCCGATCACCCGGGTCAGCGCCTCACGCACGCGGTCGTGCGCCCAGGTGAAATTCACGTTGGGGCCCGCGGGCAGGAGCATCAAGGCCGACCGATCGACGAACGTGAGGTTGGCGAAGAATCGCGATGCCGCCCGGGCGACGTGACGCACGTTGCCGGGCTCGAGCGTGCCCTGATCGACGACGAACACGAAGAGCCGGCCGAGGCCCGCCGTGTCATTCGTGCTGACGACGCCGGGTTCTCCCGACGGCACCTGCGTCCTGCCGGCAGTGTCGACGTAATCGGCGCTCACCACCCGCCGCGGCTGGCCTGCCACGGTGACGGTGAAGTCCGTCGGCGTCAGCCCGCGCATTGGCACGCCCTGCCGATCGACGATGCCGACGTCGACGGTCACCAGCTCGACGCCCGTCTTGAAGGTGGGGATCGGCTGCTGCTGCTGCGAGGTCCCCTGTTGGGCCCAGAGGCTCGCGCCCCCGAGCGCCAGGGCCACGGCGACCGCTGCTCGCCGCACCGTTCGTCCCCTTCCAGTGGTTCTCATGGCTTACCTCTCCGCCTGCTGTGGGCTGCCCGCAAGGTATCCCTGCCGCGCGCGGACATCGTAGCTGCCTTTCCGTACGCGGACTTTGATGCTTCGCCACTTCCCGTCCTGTTTGGCGTTGAGCGGGGAATACGACAGGACGTACTGGTTGGCGAGCTCCGACACGATTTCGTCGAACACTGCGTCGAGCTCGCCGGTGTGCTTCGGAAAGAAGGGTTTGCCGCCGGTCGATCGGGCGTAGCTCTCGAGACTGGCGCGGAGCTGTGGCACCGTCGCGCCGCCGCCGAAGCCGATCGTGTAGAGCATGGCGTCGCTCGCCTGCACCCGCGTCATCGCAGTTTCGCGCCGGGTGAGGCTGTTGCGATCGTCCCCGTCGGAAAAAATCACGATCCCCTTGCGCCCGGTCTCGCGGCTGACCAGTTCGAGCGTGCGGACGGTGGCGTCGTAGAGCGCCGTTCCACCCCACGAGGTGAGCAGATCGACGGCATCCTCGCGGGTGCGGCGATCCTTCTCGCGCTCGGCGGCCACGAACATCGTGTCGTTGAAGCCGACCAGCGTGGCGGCGTCCCCCGGGCGAAGCCTCGACAGCAGTTGCTTGACCGCGGGCTTCACGTCCACCAGCGCCCGCTCCATGCTGCCGCTGACATCGATCGCCAGAACCAGATCAAGCGGCGCGTCGTCGGTGACGAGGCTGTCAATCGGCTGGCGGACGCCGTCCTCGTAGATCTCGAAATCCTGCTGCTTGAGCCCTTTCACGAACATGCCGCCGTTGGTCACGATCAGGGGCACGAGCACGGCCGAGGTGCGGATTTTCTCGGCGTAGCCGATTTCCTTGGTGTGAATGTTATCGATCAGCCGCCGGCCGTCGTTCAGCGTCGCCACGACGCGGATGTGGTGTCCCCGGACGACGTCGCCCGGCTCGAACGTGCAGGTGGTGAACGGCGGCCGCTCCAGCATGCAGGCGAGCCGGCCGTTGACTGAGAAGATGACCGTCTTGACGTTGGCGAGCTCCGAGGCCGGTTCGATCGCCACCTCGATGCGCGTGCTGCCGCTCACGATGACGTCGCGGGCAGGAGAAGTGATGCGGAGGGCCGATGCCTGTTTCGCGAACGTGGCCGCCGACACGATGACGACTGCGACGAGCGTCGCGACGCCCGCCGGGTTCAACTCTCGATACCGCTTTGGATACAGCACCTATCGGGCTCCATCACCGTGCCGCGGTCCGCTGCCATCGAGAATCGGCACCAGCGGGCCATCGGTTGTCAACAAGGCCAGGTACAACTCGACGCGGTCGCTGGTGAGAGCGTCGACGAAATCCACGAGTCCCTGACGATCGTCGTAATCACGCGAACGCACGTTGATGACGAAATCCCAGGTGGCGGCGGCAAGGACGGAGGGCAGCAGCGTGGCCGGCATGCCGAGATCGCCCAGCAGCTCGGCGAGCCGCAGGTTGAGATCGGGAAACCCCGTCGCCATCACGCCCGTGTGCCAGCGTCCGACGAAGAGGTCTGCCTGACGCGGCGTCGGGATCTGGAGACAGAGGCAGCCGAGGCGAGGTTCGCCGGGCACGCCCCAGAAATCGAGGGATGCGGGCTTCGCCCCGGGCTCCAGTCCGAGCACCAGAAGCTCATATAGAGAGAAGCGCAAATCGGTCCGCTGGCGCTGCACCGCCCAGCTGAGCAACGTAGTCCGCGCAGGCGTCAGGCTGAGTACGCCGGCAGTCGCTTCGACCTCCGCGCCGGTTCGAAGCGCCGCGGCCCGCTCCCGGCCGCGGTGCAGGGCTGTCACCAGCGCCTGATGATCGGGGGCCTCGAGATCCGCCGCGTTCATCAGCGGGACGGTCTCGATCAAGACCCGGCGATCTTCGTCGTTGAGGGTTGGCCGGGCCGCCGGCGGCCGGGTCGACAGCCGCGCGAGGCTTTGCGGTGCCAGCGCGACATCCAGTCCCAGGATCGAGCCGGTGACATGCCAGTCGCGGATGCGATCCGCGCCCGCGGCAGGCCGGCGCCAGGCGCCGAACCGGCCGAAGCCAGGCAGATCGAAGCCGAACTCGTGCCGGCTTGCGGCATCGGCGGCAAGAATCGCGGCGCCGTCCGGCTGACCGAGGGCAGCGGCGTAAGTAAGTTCGAGCAGCCCGCGTGCGAGAAGGCTGTCGGCGAGCAGCCTGAGCCGCGGCGCCAGGCGGCCGGCGCTCTTCGTGTCTCCCGACTGCGCGGCGCGGGTCAAGGCGCCGAGCACGTCACGGCAGCGGGCGACCAGATCATCGGCGTGCCAGCGTTGAGTGCTTTCGCAGGAGGCCGCCTGCAGGGCCGCCTCGAGCGCGCCGGTCTGACCGGCGAGCGCGGTGCGCGTGAGCGCGGGGCCTTCGAAGATGCGGGCTCCCGCGACCAGCGACGCCGCGGCGGAGAGGGAGGGGGCGGACGACTCGCCGAGCAGGCGGCGCAGCCGCGCGGCTTCGCCGCTGGCCGGGTCCACGCGGTACCGCGTGCCTTCCCATTCCACGACGTCGGTCGGCGGGGCGTGAGGGCCGGCGAGCAGCTCGAGCACATCGGCGTCGAGCGAGCTCGTCATCGATCCCTGGGATTCCTGGGACGCGTCGCCCCCGCCATTGCCAGTGGTGACATGCGGGCCGGGTCGCGAGGAGTGCACCATCGCGACCGCACCGATGATCCACTCGACGATCTTCCCGCCGTAGTCACCACGAACGTCGGTCTCAATCGCCGAGAGCGCCGCGATCAGTTCCGCGGCCTGCCGTTGGTCGATGCTGCCTTTCGCGCGCCCCCTGGTCACGGTCGCGAGCGCCCCCTGGTACTGCGCGAGCGCGACGGCTGCGTGCCGTTCGTCGCCGATGCTGCTGAGCGCCGACGCCCTTCGCGCCGCCGCGGCGAACACGGGAATCGACGTGAGCCGCGCGCGCTCGAGGGCGCCGCTGAGCGCCGGGTACTCCGCCACCGCACGTGTCGCGACGACCGCGTCGCGGACGGTGTCGGGCGTGAGTCGATCGATGCGCCGCGAGGCGAACAGGACCTGTTGATAGGGTCCGCGGACGACTGCCTGGCCGCCCGTGAAAATCTGCTCGCAGAGCCAGGTGAAGTCGACGCGCGGACCGTCGGCCGCCGCAGCGCGCTCCCGATCCGGATCGCCGTCGCCGAACGCCAGCGTCCAGAAGGCCGCGGTACCGGGCAGCCGCGGCGTGCCGGCAGCGTCGACCGGCAGGTCGGAGACGAGCAGCGACGGATCGAGGGACGGACGCCAGAACGGGCGTTCCTCGATGTCCCAGCCGAGCGCGACCCGTTCGAAAGCGGCAAGCATCTTCCGGCCGGCGCTGGCATGCCCGGCGGCATCCCCGCCCTCGACCGAGAGCAGGAACCGTTGCTGGGACGGCGTCAGCTGCGCGACTGACCCATAGAAGTAGGCGAGCGCCCCTTCCGCGCTGATCAGCGTGCGCACGAACTCGACCGGTTCGGTGACGCGGCGTCCGACGAGCGCCTGCCAGACGGGTGCGGCCGCACTGCCGCCAGGCACCAGGACGGTCCCGCCGCTTATCCGCAGGCCGGGAGCAGCCAGCAGAAGGGCCGCGGACTGACGCCCTGTCAGGTTCGTCAGCAGCGCAGGATTCGACGCGACCCACGCACGGGTCGGCGCGTCCAGGGCCAGGAGCGCGCAGTAGACCAGGGACGCGACAGGAGAGCGCAGCAGATCGCGGGCGAGCGTTTCAGGAGTGGACTGGCCGCCGAAGATGGTGGCGATCCAGAACGCCGGTGTCAGCGGCAGCGGAACGAGATCGGCCGTCTGCGATCCGGAGACCGACTTCAGTACTCGATCGAAATGATCGAGCAGCGGGCGTAGAGCCGCATCCCGCCTCAGGCCTTTGGTCCCGACCGGCGTCTGGAACGACAGCCGAATGACGTCGTTGAGCAGATATGCGCCGCCCGCGGGCCCGCTGTCGCCCAGGGCGGCGCGCGCAGCCGCCAGCCCGCCCGGCAGCGGCACAGCCGACATCGTCGCGTCGTTCCCGGCGCCGTCCTGTGCCTGCATCGGTCCAGGCGCAAGGACGACGACGAACGACACGATGAACAGAGCGCGAGCGACGAAGTGGCTGACGCATGACAGCCGCGCGAAGTGGAGTGATGGGCCGGCGTGCGGACCTGCAGCGCTGGGACTCGTCCCCCTGTGGCCGGTATTCTGCACCCCGCCCGGAAAATTACAAGTTCTATCTCCGGCTCATCCGCCGGGCGTCCCCGTTACGCCTTCGCCAGGAACGCCTGCGTCCAGCGGATGCTCGATTCCACGTTCGCCAGATTGCGTGCCGCCGGCGTGCTCGACGGATCGGGCGGCGGCTCCAGCGCGGGCTTGCCTTTTTCGGCCAGCGCCAGGAAACGTGCGAATTCCCAGGCTGGTTGGTCGCGATAGAGTGCCCAGGCATCGGGGTTCGCGTAGTTGAACATCCGAGGCTGCGCGCTCACGATCACCTCGAGCGATACCGCCTTGCCGGGACACTTCTGGATGTAGGTGCGGAGGTAGTCCTCCATCCCCATGTTGCCCTCGCCCATACGGGTCCACCGCACGGCGATGCCTTCCGGAGTCTTCCACAGCGCGCTGTCGCGCATGTGACTGGTCAGCACGTACGGAGCGAGCGTGTCGAGCGTGAGATGCGGATCTTCGACGGTCCAGACCGGGTTGCCGGAGTCGAGGCAGACGCCGACGATGTCGGTGCCGCCGGCCTCGACGAGCCTTTTCAGTTCCCGCGCCTGCATGTCGCCGGCGTGGTTTTCGATGGCGACCTTGACCCCGGCATCGAGGATCCGGGACCGCATGTTCTTGAGAACGCCAACCAGCGACTCGATGTGCTTGTCGATGCCGCTCTTGCGATCCGCGGCGCTGCCCAGAACCGCCCGGACGATTGGCGAACGCACGATCCGCGCGGCGTCGAGCATCCTGCCAAGCTGGTCCTCGGCGGAACCCGCCGCCTTGTCGAACATCGCGGACGACGGGCAGATCGATCGCATCCCGATTTCGAGGTCGATGTTGAGTTCGTCTGCGCGCGCCCGCACCTTCTTCAGGTTGTCCGGTTCCAGATTGCCGAGAAATCGAATCTCGCTGAAGTGAACGACCTTGATATTCCACTTTGCAGCAAACTCCAGCTGCTGAAACGGTGTCCAATTCTGTGCGCCCAGACTGAACATGTCGACGCCGAACCGGATCGGTGCCGGGCCCTGGGCCAGGGCCGGCGTGCTAAGGGCAACGGCGGCTGCGCCAAGCGTCTTCACGAAGGTTCGACGATCGGGAGCGGGGGAGGAGTGGGCCACGGACAGGACCTCATTCACAACGTTCAGCTCGGGAAGCGCTGATTATCCCCGGGGCCGGAGCGATGTCAAAAATGAGCCGTTGTGTGCGCCGTGTGCGCCTTCCGGGCCGAGCGGCCGGCAACGTGTAGTAACTACCCATCACCGAACGGCGGCGTAATTGTGTGGTCAGGTCCGTCCAGAACCGAAAAGAGAGTGCGAATGTGTCAACTGACCGCCCGTCTCCGTCGTCTTTATCCTCATCCTCCTCGTAATTCGTCGTGACTATGGCACCACGGAGCAATTCAGGTTTTTCGCGAAGACTCCGCACGTCCGTGCTGATCCTGGCCTGTGTTATCGCAGGCCTGGTCGTCGATCCCGTTCCGGTCCCCTCCAGCTCAGCAGGGATCATTGCCGCGGGCACCCGCCCCGACATCGTTCTGATTACCGTCGACGCGCTCCGGGCCGACCACCTTGGCGTCTACGGCTACGGGCGGCCGACGTCGCCCAACCTCGATGCGCTGGCCCGTGAGTCGGCCGTCATCCGTGACCACATCGCCCAGGCGCCGTATACCAAGGCCTCGATGGCCAGTCTCTTCACCGGCCGGTTCCCGTCGACCCACAAGACCTACACCGTGTCGGCGTCGTTCGGCGCCGCGATGACCGGCCATGTCGAGGGCAAGCTGCCGGTCACCGACATCCTGGACGAGAAGCTCTGGACGCTGCCGGCCGCGCTCTCGTCGGTCGGCTACGCCACCATCGGTCTCACCACGAATCCGTTCCTGTTGAAGGAATTCGGCTTCGCGAACGGGTTCGGACACTTCCAGTTCATGTCGGGTCCAGGGGAGTTCGCGACCGCGCGCGAGGTCACCCGCGAGGCGCTCGCGCAACTCGAGCGACAGAGCGGGCGGCCGGTGTTCCTCTGGATGCACCTGATGGAGCCGCACAGTCCGTACGCGCCTCCCGTAAAGCTCCGGGCGAAGTTTCCGCCGCGGACGCCGCCGCGTCCGGCACCTCGCGAGGTGATTCCCAACTGGCTCGATCCGGGTGGCCCGCTGGATGCCAACCACTATGAGGCGCTCTACGACGCGGAGATCGCGGACGTTGACAGCGCGCTTGGCGAGTTCTTCGGGGCACTGCGGCAGACGGGCCGGTGGCAGCAGCTGGTGGTCGTCGTCACTTCCGATCACGGCGAGGAGTTCTTCGAACACGGCGGATTCGAGCACAACACCACCCTCTACGACGAGATGCTGCGGGTGCCGCTGTTGATCAAGTCGCCCGGTCTCCACGCGGGCGTGCGGGAGATTCAGACCCAGTCGGTCGATCTTGCGCCTACGCTCGCGTGCGCCGCCGGCGCCGGCATTCCACGCGATCTGGCCGGGGCCGACATCGGTCCGGTCCTGCAGCGCGGCGCCGCCTTCGAACCGATTGCGTTCGCCGAGCTGCCCGGTTCGCGCTATGCGATCCGCACGCGTGAGTGGAAGCTGATCTCCAACCTCGAAGGACGCGACGAGCTCTACAACCTTCGGGTGGATCCGCACGAGCGCACCAACGTCGTTCGCCAGAGCGTCGAACGGGCGACGCGGCTCCGCGAACAGCTCAACGCCGTCCTCGCGGGCGCCTACAAGGCTGGAGCGTCGGTGAGGCGTGACGTTGCCCCTGTGTCGCAACAAACCCTCGAACGGCTGAAGGCGCTCGGATACGTGCGGTAATCCGCCTTCGCGCCTGCGCTCCGCCTTCGCGCCTGACGGCGCTCGGCGCTGCCTGTTACTGAAATCGAGAACGGTTTCGATCTCCGTCGTTCCAGCGGATCGAAGGTCTTCGCAAACCACGGAAAGGCCCGCACACATCGCACGCGCCATGACGTTCGTCGTGGCGGTGTTCTTGCTCTGCCACCAAAGTTCCCGCGGTCGTGACGAGTGGCAATCTGCGGCCACATGACAGCGGCAGCCTGTACGCCTGAAGCGCATGGGCCGCCGCGCCACCGGAGGACCGCCCCCCAGCACACAGGAGATGCAGGAAATGCGGATCAAATCGTTGTTCGTCGCGGTTGCACTTTTGGCGGCTCCAGCCGCAGCGTTCGCGCAGGACTCCCACAAGCACGAGGCCTCGTCGGCCATGGTCGATTTCGGTGTGCTCCCCGTCGGTCCGATCGGCGGGCCAGACCAGCGGGTGCCTGCAGACCGGCGCCATCGGGGGACCTGCCGATCCGTGTTCATACAAGCTGCATCACCTGACGCCGGAAGAAGTGACGATCAAGCAGGGTGGAGAGGTGACGTTCCAGATCCACGGCGGCGGGCACGGCTTCGCGATCTACGAGGTCAGCAAGGACACGACGCGCGAGGAGCTCGGTCAGTATCTCTGCATGGGCGATGACCCGAAGAACATCGCGGACCAGGGCGACCATGTGTGCAACCTGAGTGCGGCGAATGCGGATGCCCTGCACGAGGTGAAGGATGGCCAGGGGAAGGTCGTGCTCGTGGCGCAACGGAACCTGAGCGGCGCTCCCGGCGTTCACCCCCAGAACCGGGTCTGGTCACCCGAGGATCGGCTGGTGTCGTCCGGTGGTCTGCAGTTTCTGAACGGCGGCACCATCCCCGCTGGCCCGGCCTCGAACGGCCAGTTGATTACCTACCAGTTCCTGAAGAACGGTCGGTACCTGGTCCTCTGCATCAACCGCGTGCACTTCCTCAACGACTGGATGTTCGGGTTCGTGAACGTAACCGGCGGGGAAGAGTAGTCAGAAACCGGGCGCGGCTTTCGGGCCGCGCCCGTCCATCACGAGCGTGACGCGTCCGCTCAGGACGCTGCCTTCAGCTTGCGGGAGGACGAGTTCGCCACCGTCTCGATCCGGCCGTTCACGACGGCGCCGTCAGCGACTGCGATTCGCGGCGCCGAGATGTCGCCCTGGAGGTCGGCACCGGCCTGCGCCTGGATGCGCTCTTCCGCGAGCAGGGTGCCGTGCACTGCGCCCGCCACCACGATCCCCGCTGCCGTGATGTCGCCGACGACGTGGGCTCCGGCTTCCACCAGGACGAGATGCCCGCTCACGTTGATCGATCCCTCGACGCGGCCCGCGATGACGACGTCTTCCTTCGCCGACAGCTCTCCTTTGATCACCACACTCGATCCAACACCCGCGCGCTGATTCATGTCCGAAACCTCCACCGCTCGTGATGTACGAACGCGGCGAGCATCGCAAAGCGCGTTCCGGGCCGCGGACGGCCGGTATACCGCCATTCGCAGGATCGGCTGCATCACGTTTCTGTCGCCGTCTGACCGATTTGTGATCGGGTTCAGGGTGCCGGGTTCAGGGGTTCAGGGTTCGGTTCAGGGTTCAAGGTTCGGTTCAGCGTTCAAGGTTCGGTTCGAGGTTCATGGTTCGAGGTTCGACCTTCCTGCGCCTGACCGCGCGCTGAACCATGAACCATGAACCCCGAACCGAACCTTGAACCGATGAGCCGAACCCTGAACCCTTGAACCCGGCACCATGAACCCTCGATGTACTAGCGCGCCCGTCGTCGCGGCCGCTGTTTCGCGGAAACGGATCGGATGACGAGGTCGCCCCGCCCGGAAGCGGGAAGAGGCTTCGCCCGGGAAAGAGCAGCGGACATCAGCGACTCGACTTCCGGCCGTTCGAGAACGGCGGCCGAGTCGAGTCGAAGGAAGCGCGTCTGCTTGCCCGAGCCCTGAAGCACCCTTTTCGGGTCCGGAAGCCCGGCGCCCTGGATGAAGCACAACCCAACGCCATTTGCGCCGGCCGCGATCGATAGCACCGCATCGGACGGACGCGGGGTCGGGGAGTAGCCAATCACGAAGAAGTTGTAGTTGTCGTAGACCAGCTCGGTCGCGGTGGGCAGACGCTTTCGCAGGGCGCGCCGCACGGCGCGAATCAGCGCCTGGTTGCGGGCATCGAACTTCGCGATGAAGCTCCGGAGCTGCGCCTCGGGAGTGGTCTTCGGAACCCGCGTTACCGGCATGGGCGCCTCGTCTTCTCTCCTCGCTCAGTCCGTGGGCATCCGCCTCAGCGCGTGAGCAGCATCCCGCGCGGCCCGCGTCGTTACGGCAGCGGCAACACCGTGAACAGGTAATCCGAGCCGGCTCGCGCGACGAGCCGGAAGTCCGGGCTGTTCCGGGCGCTCTGGACGAGTTCGGCAGCGCCGGGCGGATATCTCGCCGCGTGCACCACCACGTGATCGACGCCGACTTCCCGCATCGCCGCGGCGCTCGGAGGCGAGGGGAACCCGTTCATCCTGTCGAGCAGCTCGATGTAGTGTGGTGGCGCGGCGCGCCCGCCGCCGTTGACAATGGGCCGCCAGTGGCCGGTCGAGTAGTAAACGTAGTCGAGCTCCAGAAACCACTGGGGAGATCGATGGTACGTGGGAAGGGAAACAAGCGCGTGGGCAGTCTGCAGCTCCGGCGCGCGATAAATCGGCGGCACGGGAAACGGCCGCGGCCTCCCACCCGGAAACTGCGGACATGGTACCTCGCTCAGCAGGAACGGGAGGAGCAGGATGACCGCCGTCCGGCCAGCCATTCCCAGCGCGATGACGCGGTTCGCGCCGATCCCGGCGAATATTGCCAACCCCAACAGGACGAGCACGGCGAAGCGTGCAGGGGCCCGTAACGAGCCGAAACCCGGCAGCCACGAGAGTGCATCGAACAACGTCCAGGGAGGCCTCCCAGACGTCGATGGTCCCAGCGATAGTGCCAACCCGAGGAGTATCAACGTCCCGTATACCCAGGCGATCCGCCACTTCCGCTGCCAGACGACGTCAATAACGCCAATCACCGCAAATACGAGTGCCGTCCAGCCGAGAAAGAGCGTCCGTTCTCCCCAGATCGATCGCGACTCCGCGAACTTTCGCGCAGTCCACGCCTTGCCGAGCCAGGTGTCGGCCGGCGGCACCAGGTAAGCCGCCGCGTCGGCCGAATACATGGCGGCCTCAACGGGATCGGTGCGCCCGAGCGAACGGTAATGATTTGCAAAAGGCCAGAGTACGGCGGCAACCAGCGCACCGGTCGCCGCCAGTTGCCAGCACGGGCGGACAGTCCGGCGGCGAATCGATCGCACCGCCACGTCGAGGAGGAGGATGGCCTGCAGGACCAGGGTGAAGACGGCCAGGTACCAGGACGTCAGCGCCTGCAGAGCGACGGTGGCGCCCCACGCCACCGCACGCGCAATGGTCGGGCGCTCGAACCAGCGCTCGAGGCACAACGCTGAGGCGGGCAGCAGCCACGTCCAGATGTGCTGAAGGTGGCCGTGCGCGTGAAGCATCTTGTAGAAAGAGAACGTGAAAATGATGCTGCCCGTAAACGCCGCGAGATCGCTGGACACATAGCGCCGAAGCAGCGCGTGCGTCACGAGGCCGCTCAGCAGGAACGCCAGCAACCAGACGAGGTTGTAGGCGAGGACGGGGTTCCCGGTTGCCGCGAAGACGGGGAGCGTGAACAGGCTCAGTCCAAACAGGTGCTCGTTGTAGGCGAGGCTGTTTGCTGCCGGATAGTAGGTGTTGCTCTCGAACAACGGCAGGCGCTGGAGCACTGCGTGATTGTCCCAGGCCAGCGTCCAGATGATCAGGCGGGCATCGCCCTCATAGTTTGCGGTCGAGATTCCGGCGAAATTGAAAATCGGCCACGTCATGACGACGGTCGTCGCCGCATACGCGGCAACGAGGAAAGCCCAACGAACTGGCCAGGCCAACGTCGCCCGTCTTCTGTCGTGGGAAGCCGCCGCCTCTGTCACTCCTCTCGAGGCCCCTTCCGCTGATGCGCTCCGCATGCGGGCTGGCATTGTACGTTGTCCCGCAGGGCTGCCGGAGGACCGTGGGCCCGTCCGCTCAGAGTGTGATCCACGAGGAGTCGTCGCCGCTTCACCCGGCGACGATCGGCGAGCTCCGCCCATGAGCACAATGCGACTCATCAAACGACGAAGCGGGCACGCTCGCGCGAGGCCTACCGCGATTCGTCGTGGGCAGCGTGGTTTCAGTGTGGTGAATCATCGATGAATTACCGGCATTCTCTTGCGTCCCCTCACGGCACCTGCTTTGCCTTCGAACTGTCCATCTGTCGCCGTTCTGCGAAGACGTCACAGTCCTGACAAACCCGTTGTGAATCCGTGCTGAGAACCGGTTGCGAAGACGTGGGGCCGCCAGATCCTGAAAGGCGTCTGGAACGCTGACGTGTTGGCGAAAACGTCGTATCGGAAAGCCAATTGTGCGCGCAACGCGGTCGTCTGATCGCAGAACGCTGAATGGAGGTTACGCATGAAGGCTCTATTGGAAGAGGATCCGAGCGAACTCATGGAACTCGAGGAAGAGGACGATTCGATGGACCTCACGGGGTCCGAGGACGAGGAAGACGAACCCAGGGGGCTGATGGGCTTGGGGGACGAGGAGGACGACGAGGAAGACGACTCGGCTGACACTTGACGACGAAGATGAGTCGGCCGAGATGCTGGGCCTCGACGACGAGGACGACGACGAGGAAGAAGAAGAAGAAGGCCCACAAATCGTCCGCCAGCGAATCCAGGCCTGCGTCTGGCAGCAGGCCGCCGGGCCAAACGGCGCGCTCGCTTGATCGCCGTCGCGGCGCTCAAGGCGCGACGGCGTGCCCGTGTGCTCGCTCTCGTGCTCGCCCGGCGCCGACGGCGCGCCCGTCTGCTCGCTCTCCTGGCGCTCCGGGCCCGACGGCGCACGAAACTGATTGCGGTCGCCGCCCTCAAGGCCCGCAAGCGGTCCAAGGCGCTCGCACTCGCAGCGCGTCCGTGCAAGGCGCCGAATCCGTTTACTCAAGCGGGCAGCGGTCGGAGCGAGGATCCGCGCGTCGGCGTAGGCAGACTGACTTCGAATCAAAGGTTAGTGCTTGAGCTTTGAGCTGCGCGCTTCGGTGCGTGGCTCAGAGTTCTGGCACTGCGCACCCGGTAAACCGAACGAAATCGAAACGGAGGTCCCAGGATGGCTTCTCCGGTCCAAACCCCCTTTCTCGAGCGCCAGAAACAGCTGTGGAAGACGCGAGCCCAGGCGAAGCAGAAACGGCTGGAACAAAGCCTCGCGCAGCCGGCCCGGACGTCTGATGACGCGGCGTTGCGGATGACTTGGATCAAACAGGCGCTCAACATCGTCAAACGCCGGCAGGATGAGATCAAGTATCACGCCGCATTGATGGACGCCTGTACGGAGCACCTGAGCGTGCTCGAAATGACGTTGATCGCTGCAGCGGAACAGAATCGCAGCGCTGAGGCGGCAGCAAGCCGGAGCGGCGAGACCGCGGAACGGAAACGCAGTACCGAAGCATCAGCAGACCTGATCGTCGAGACGGGCATCTCGCGTTCCGGGCGAGATGTCCAAGCGCCTGTGGAAATCGTTCGGTGATTTCGGTGAGCACACTGCACGATCCCGATCTCGAGTTCGAAAGGCGAGCCTCCGCCGTCCTTCTCGAAGGCCTCATTCGCGCCGGCCTCGTCCTGGCGCTGGCCGTGCTCTGCTTTCAGGTGTTCTCCCCGTTCTTGAGCCTGATGGCCTGGGCTCTGATTCTGGCCGTCACTCTCTACCCCCTCCATCAGTCGGTGGCCGCGAAGATCGGCGGCCGCCAGGGACTGGCCGCGACGCTGCTCGTGCTCGTCGGAATCGTAGTGGTCATCGTGCCGACCGCGGCCCTGATGAACTCGCTCGGCGACTCGGTGCACCGGCTGCTCAACAACGTGCAGAACAACACGCTCCGGGTGCCGCCGCCAAGAGAAGGCGTCGCCGAGTGGCCCCTGGTCGGCGAGCAGCTGTACGCATTCTGGACGAAGGCGTACGCGAATCTGCCCGCACTGGTGCACAGCATGCAGCCGAAGATCGGCAACCTGGCCGCGGCGGCCCTCGGCTTCGTCGCCGGCATCGGTGGCGGGCTGCTGCAGTTCGTCGCGTCTCTCGCCGTCGCCGGCATCATGATGGCCTTCGGCGCAGAAGGGGCGATCGCGATCCGCTCGATCTTCGAGAGAGTCGCCGACGGGAAGCGCGGAGCGGAATTCGTCGACCTGTCCACCGCGACCATCCGCGCAGTCGCCAAAGGCGTGCTCGGCGTCGCGTTCCTGCAGGCCATCATCGTCGGCATCTGCCTGCTCATCGCCGGCATACCGTGGGCAGGCGTGCTGGCAGTCATCGTCCTCGTGCTCGGCATCGCGCAGGTGCCGGCGCTCGTCGGGACGCTGCCGGCGATCGGCTACCTCTGGTGGAGCGGCCACTACGGCACCGGCGCTGCTGTCCTCTACACGGTCCTCCTTGTCGTCTCCGGCCTGGCCGACAACGTGCTGAAGCCGTTGATGCTCGGCCGCGGCGTGGATGCGCCGATGCCGGTCATCCTTCTCGGCGCGCTCGGCGGCATGGCGGCGGGCGGCATCCTGGGTATGTTTGTCGGCGCCACGCTTCTCGCGCTCGGCTACCAGATCCTCATGGGATGGGTCGCGACGAATCGCGAGGCGCTTCGAGTCCATCCGTCCTGAGCCAGCGTCGTTGATCAACCCCGCGGAGAGCACGCCTGGGCGGAGGGCGTCCAAATGGCCCGATCCCGGTTCTTCCCCCTAGATGACCTCACTCACGGCGAATGGCTCTACCTCGAGGCGCGGTACCGGGACGCCGAGGAATTCAGCGAACGCCGCGATCGGTTTCGCGACGTGATCAAACGCCTCGTCCGTCAGGGCCGGAACGCCGAACAATTACATCGGGCGTGGATGGCCGGGATCAACGTCTGGGTGAAACATCGGGTGCACCAGACGACCAAACGCGAGGCGGACCGCCACACGGGGGCTGTGGCACGCGCCTGCAAGGATCTCGATCGGGCCCTCGCAAGTCTCCGCGCCGTCGTGCCGCCGGGCCTTCCGGCCCTCGACGATGACACCCTCCTCGAGTTGCGCGAACTCCTGTTGACCCCCTCCGCGACATCTCCGACCTCCGGCGGACCCGGGCGCCCGTGGGCCTGGAAACGGATCACCGAGGACCGATTGAAAGCCGCGGGTGTGGTCGCGGCCGATCGGCGCGAATTCCTCGCCGCGATCGGGTTCCTGCTGGACGAATAACGAGGTGCAGAACAACGCATCGGTAGCGGGTTGTTGCAGTTCGTCGCGTCTCTCGCCGTCGCCGGCATGGCCTTCGGCGAAGAAGGGGCGCGCGCGATCCGCTCTCGCGCTCGGCTCCCAGATCTTCATGGGATGGGTCGCGGCGTACTGCGAGGCGCTTCGGGTCCAACCGTAAGGCGGAGACTCCTGCGTGACTCGCCGCCCGACGTCGTCTTGTACGTGCCCTCCGGACCCGTAACGTAAAGCACCGAAGGTTCGTTCGGATCCATCGCGAGCGCGAACACCGCGACGCTCTCGATGCCCTCGTTGGCTGCGGACCACTGATCGCCGCGATCGTAGCTCTTGTAGACTGCGCCGCCTCCGTGAGCTTCGCTCCCCACGTACAACACCCGGGTGTCTGTCGGATCGATGGTGACCTTCGCCGCCCGGCCCATGGTGAGCGAGCCCAGGCCCACGCTGCTCGGCGCGAAGGTGTGGCCGCCGTCGAAGCTGCGGAACACGCCGTTGGTCTTGCTGGTGATGAAGACGATCGAGGGATCACTTTCGTCGATCGTGATGCCCCACGACGCCGAGGTCAGAACCTGCGCCCACGTGGCCCCGGCATTCTCGGACAAATAGACTCCATTCGGTTTCGCAACAAATACACGCCGGTCGTCCGTGGGATCGATCGTGACACCTTGAACGACCGGCGACGTCCCCCCGCTCGCGAGGGCCGTCCAGGTCTCGCCGTAATCGGTACTCCTGAAGAGCCCCTCGCCGTTGGTGCCGGCGTAGACGATGTTTGGACTCGCACCGTCGATGGCGATGGCCCAGACATAGACGATGTCCGATCCGAGCTTGTGGCGCGTCCATGTCGAACCGCCATCGACGCTCTTGAATATGCCGCCGGCGAAGAACGAACCTGCGTAGACGCGGCTCGGGATTCGTGGGATCGAACGCGACCTGTCGAATCTCGCGGCTCTGGATCCCCGTAGCCGTGTCCCACCTCGCGCCGCCGTTGTGCGACATCTTCAACCCGCCTTCGTTCGTGCTCAAGAGGACGCGGGCGGGAGCACGCGAATGAAGTGGTGCGTTCCCCGGGCTGTGGCCTGCGGGGTCGACGACGATCGCGTAACCGAAGGCGTCGGCGCCGCCGAGGCGACGATCGATGTTGCTCCAGGTCTCGCCGAGGTCGCGCGAAACGTGCGCCTCTTCGTCGGTCCCGGCGTAGAGGACGGAGGAAGCGTCTGCCGAAAGCGACAGACACGTCCTCTCCGAGAGGCCAGTCGCTTCCCAGGTCGCCCCGCCGTCGACGCTCTTCCAGATTCCGGCGCCTGCCGTTCCCGCGAAGACGATGCTTGGACTGCCTGCAACCGGGATCACGGTGAGCGCATAGATGGCCGGGAGGTGATACGCGCTGGTGACGGGCGACCAACTTACGCCCGCATTCGAGCTCTTCCACACGCCATCCTCATTCGAGCCGGCGTAGACGACCTGGCTATCCGCCGGATCGACCGCGACCGTCCAAATCACACGTGGCGTGAGAGTGGACATCGCGGTCCACGAAGCGCCGGCATTGCTGCTCTTGAACGCGCCGGCTCCGACCGTTCCGAAATAGACGACTTCGGAGTGGTTGGGGTCGATCGCGATGCCGAAGATGCCTCTTGTGCCGGTGAACACCACCGGCCAGGTATTGCCGCCATCGACGGTCTTTCTCATCGAGCCGCCCAACGTCCCGGCGTACACGACGCCCGGGTGGATGGGGTCGGCCACGAGCGGGTGGACGATCAATCCTTGAATCCCACCTGCCAGGGCGTGCCAGGATTCGCCGCCGTCGTCCGACTTGTACGCACCGCCTCCTACGGTGCCGACATAGACCGTCTGCGGCCCCGCAGCGTCCACGGCCAGAGCACTGGTGGCCAGAGTCGCCATGCCGTTGTTCACAGTGGCCCAGGTCTCTCCGTTGTCGAGCGATCGCCGGATACCGCCCGCCATCGTCGCGATGTAGATCGTTCCGCGGCCGATCGGATCCGCGGCGACCGGTGCCATGACGCCTGCGAGGCCGGGACCCACGTGCTCCCATGCACTCTTTGCGGCCGAAGAACCTTCGGCTTGTATGCCCTGTCCGGTTGAAACCGCCACTGGCCGCGCAACAAACCGCACAACAGAAGGACCGTTGATGTTCGGGGAGACATGGATTCTCTCGTCAGTCGACCGGCTGGAAGAAGTGCGTGACCACGAACCGGCCGACCTTCCGGCCCAACTTCGATCCATCCTCATCCGCATAGCGGAAGTGGAAGCCCGCCCACACCCGGGCATCGTTGACCTCCTCGACCGCGTCCTTGAACCGGTCGTAGTAGCGCGTTTCACCGGTCACAAGGCTGTCGAGCGAGAAGCTGGTGCGACCCGGGCCGAAGAAGCTCTCGAGGGCTTCGGCGATCGCCGTGGTGTGACAGGCATGGGCCGACGGATACTCTGGATGATTCGGCGTAGGCCTCAAAGGCTGCCATGTCGGATCGGCCACCGTGAGAGGGTTGTCATCCGTGTCTGCGCGCTGGATCGCATGAAGCGGACGCCAGGACAGGTAGTGATACTTGGCGTCAAAGCAACCAATCATCGCGTCGCCGCCGGCCACGTGGGCCATGGCCAGCATCCGCGCCGTCTCGATCGCGGTCAGGCCGCGGGCGTCGGCGAGCCGCAACAGGTTGCGGTTCCATTGAGGAATATCACTGTCGGTCCAGAACAGCGCCAGGGCGGTCTGGTCCGCGCTCCGCACGCTGCTGTCGACACGTCCCAGCGCCTTGACCTCGTTGAAGTCTTTCGCGTATTCCCCGCTGCTGAGCGCAGGGGGTCCGTTTGGCCGGAATTGTGACGCGCTCTCCAGGGCCAGCGGCAGCACGTCGCGGCAGCCTTGTTCCAACCGGCGGCGCGGGTGCGGTCGGTTCATAGACTCCCGGGCCGGGTGGTGGTTGGACGTAAGGCACCATGTCATCGAGCCCGTCGTTGGTTCGGAGCGCGAGCATCCCGAGCCCAACTTCTTCACCAACCGCGATGCCATTGGTTTTCGCCTCCCCGTCCGGTATCCCTTTCAGATAGGCGTTGTAGACATTATCCAGGTCCAGAGCGACTTGCTGATCACCGAAACGTCCCACGAGCACGCGGTGCACCGCAGTGGCGACGGCGGCCTCCACCGAGGTGTTCGGCGGTACGGTTGGTGTTATCGCATACGGTCGATAGCCGCCCTCGATGGCGACGACCACGTCGTAGATGGCCGCGTGGACGATGCCCATGAAGACGGCCGCCTCGCCTGGAAACCTCCTGCCCGCGACAACGATGGCGTTCTGGGCGATCAGGCTCCAGTCTGCAACAGCGCGTGCCTGACTGGACGTCTCAGCTTGTCTCGGCCGGGCTGGTGGCGGACGTCGTCGCACCGAAAGCGGCGGCGAGGACTGACGCGACGATGATGGCGAAGATGACGCGTTTCACGAAAACCTCCTGTGGGTGTTGCCGACTCTGACTCATACCTCTGTAAACACCGGCGGCTGGCGATCCGGACAAAACGGCAGGGCGCGAGGTGGGCGGCCGTCGATCTCGGTTTGGGCGTAGGATAGTGGTTTCGACGTGCCACACGAGCGAACCTATGTCCCTGAACCAAGGTGGCGGCGATGAATTCCCGTCGGAAACCTCTCGTTCAGTCGACCCCGAATCGACCTTTCATCTGATCGAGCGGGCCCGCGCCGGTGATCAGCAGGCGCTGGAACACCTCTTCGCGCGACATCTCAAACCGCTCCAGCGATGGGCCCGGGGACGGTTGCCGAAGTGGGCGCGCGATCTTGCCGACACGGACGATCTGGTCCAGGAGACCCTGGTTCAGACGTTCAAGAGGATCGAACACTTCGAGCCGCGCCGTGTCGGTGCGCTGCAGGCGTACCTGCGTCAGGCGGTGCTCAATCGCATCCGAAACGAGCTGCGGCGGAAAGGACGTCAGCCGCATGCCACCGATCTCGATGGCCTCGAAGTCGAGAGTGTCGAATCACCCCTCGAACAGGCGATCGGCCAGGAGGCTGTCGAGCGTTACGAGGGTGCGCTACAGCGGCTGAACGCGGAAGAGCGGGAAGCGATCATCGCCAGGGTGGAGATGGGCTACAGCTTCGAGGAACTGGCCGAGGCGCTGGGCAAGCCGACACCAGACGCGGCGCGCAAGACGGCGCACCGGGCCCTCGTCCGGCTGGCCGAGGAGATGAAACGTGCCGCCGAGTGAGCGGCTGATCGACGATCTCGCCGACGCGATCCTCGACGGCTCCCCGATCGACTGGGCGGCTGCCGAATCGAGCTCTGATGGGACAGCGCAGCTGCTCGTTGGACAACTGAGGGTGCTGGCAGCAGTCGCCGATCTTCATCGGAGTACGCCGGCGAGTCCATCGACGCTCTCTCAGATCCCGCCGTCCCGCGTGGAGCCGAAGGGTGCGGACGCGCCGGTGATGTGGAGTCATCTTCGGCTCGTCGAGCGGATCGGCCGGGGCGCGTTCGGAGAGGTCTACCGGGCCTGGGATACGCGGCTCGATCGCGAGGTCGCGCTGAAACTCTTGCCGGCCGATCGCTCCTCTGGCGAACGTGCAGCGTCCGCAATCATCCACGAAGGCCGATTGCTCGCGCGGGTGCGGCATCCGAACGTCGTCACCATCCACGGTGCCGAGCAGATTGGTGATCAGATCGGCCTGTGGATGGAGTTCGTTCGCGGCCACACCCTCGAGCAAATCCTCGACCAACGAGAAGGTGGTCAGCGCCGCCGAAGCTGTCGGCATCAGGTCTCGAGCTCTGTCGCGCGGTGTCGGCGGTGCATGGCGCCGGCCTGCTGCATCGGGATATCAAGGCGCACAACGTGATGCGAGCCGAAGACGGGCGCATCGTGCTGATGGACTTCGGCACTGGCAGAGAGCTCGACGACGACGCATCGTCCGATCTCGCCGGGACGCCACTCTATCTCGCACCCGAGGTGCTGCAAGGGGCAGAGGGCCACCGTTCGGAGCGATATCTACAGCCTCGGCGTCCTGCTCTATCACCTCGTCGCCGGCTCGTATCCAGTGCAGGCACGGACCGTGCGCGAGGTTCGCCGTGCGCACGAGCGCGGCGAGCGGACCGCTGTTCAGACCGCGCGGCCCGATGTGCCACCGAAGCTCGCCCGCGTCATCGAGCGTGCGATCGATCCTCGTCCCGAGCGCCGCTACCAAAGCGCCGACGCTCTCGCAGCGGACCTGGCGGCGTTGCAGCCGCGCCCGAGATTGGTCAGGCTGGCGTACGCGGCCGGCCTCGCCGTCGCCTCCATTCTGGTTGTCGGAGTGGGTTGGGAAGTGGCTGGCCGTCAGGTGGGATCTTCGAGGACGCCCAGCGTCGCTGCTCGCGGGTTTCGCCGGGTTGAATCCTGTCGGCGCCGTGAACGTCAGCCCCGCCGAGCGACCCATCATTGCCGTGCTGCCCTTGCAGAATCTCAGTGCCGAGCCCGACAGCGACTACTTCGTCGACGGGCTGACGGATGAAATCATCCGTAATCTGGCGGTGATCAAAGGGTTGGAAGTCCGGTCGCGGACATCCTCTTTCGCGTTCAAGGGCAAGCCGCGCAACCTTCGAGACGTCGGCCAGCAACTTGGCGTGAACCTCGTCGTCGAGGGATCGATCATGCGGTCGGGCTCGAAGTTGCGGATCAACGCCCAACTGGTCTCAGATCGCCGGCGATGTACCCCTGTGGGCCGAGCGGTTCGATCGGGAGCTCAAGGACGTCTTCGCCATACAGGATGAGATCTCGCGCGCGATCGTCAACAAGCTCCGACTGACGTTGGGGAGGGGACAGCGGCGCTACGAAACCAATCTGGAAGCCTACGAACTGTACCTGAAGGGGCATGCGTTGGCTGTGCGACGGAACACGTCCAACGCGCAGAAGGCCGCGGGATTGTTCGAGCAGGTGATCGCCAGCGATCCGGCGTTCGCTCCCGCGTATGCCGGGCTCGTTGACGCGTACGCGTTCATGTCGATGGAGATTCAAGGGATTCCATCCGAGACTGCGCTTTCGCGCATGCGGCCGGCGGCCGTGAAGGCGCTTGAAATCGATCCGCTGCTGGCCGAAGCGCACGCCGCCATGGGTCTGCTGCACTCGCGCGAGCGCGACTGGGAGAACGCCCAGAAGTCTTTCCAGCGAGCCATCCAGCTCAACCCAACGTCTCACGCGGACCTACACCAACTATGTGACCTCGACGCTTATTCCACTGGGAAGGGTAGACGAGGCGGCGCGGCTCCTCGAAGAGGCCTTGCGAGCCGATCCGCTGTCATTGGATGTGCGCCGGGAACTGGCGATGGTGCAGATCATCGCCGGAAGGTACGAGGAGGCTATCGCCAACCTCCAGCGCGTGCGAGCAGTCGATCCCGACTTCCCGTTCGCGGATTTGTTCCTCGCCAGGGCCCTGACGTTCGCCGGCAGGCTGCCAGAGGCTTTACGCCTGTGGGATGGGTGGAAAGCCGAGCCAAGGCCGCAGTTCTGGATGGCCCATGCTTATGTCATGGCTGGCCGGCGGGCGGAGGTGGAAAAGATCGCCGCCGCGAATGATCACCCGTTACCGCCTGGCGATCATCTATGCCGCTCTGGGAGACGACGACCGCGCGCTCCTGGCGTTGGACCGGGCAGCTGACATCCTCCCGCAACGTGTGGGGCTCCTTATGATGTATCCGGAAATGGCCTCTCTACGCGGTGACGCGCGCTTCGCGGCTATTCGCCGGAAGCTCGGCCTGCCGTAGAAATTACCAATCCAGTTTCACACCGAGCCGCGCGAGGCGCGGCGGCACGATGCTGAGCGGTCGCAGGAAGGACGGTCCGGACGACCAGTTCGTATTCTGCTCGGGATTGGCGTTGAGCACGTTGAAGACATCGACGAACCCTGCGAGGCGGCGGTGTCCACCGAGCTTGAAGCCCTTCTCCACGCGCACATCGAGAATCGTGATGTTGTCCATGCGGCGCGTGCCGATCGGCTCGGCCAGAATCCGGACGTTGCGCGCGTAGTTCAGTGCCGTCGAGAACGTGCGCCCGAAGGGCTGCCCGGACTGATGGCGCAGAAACGGTGTGATCCGTACATCCCATGGCCCTGCGTACGTGCCGTGAATCTTGGCCGACCAGATCCTGAACTCGTACCGTCCATCCTTGCCTGCATTGATCAGGTCGTTCGGCGTCAGCGGATAGACGTTGTTGCGGACGGACTGACCGAGGTATCCGATCGCCTGGTCGCGGCTCCAGGTGTGCGCGAAGCCGGCCACCATCGACCACCGCCCGGTGAGGCGCCTGGTCGCCGTGATCTCCCACGTCCAATAGTGGCTGTCGGCGTCGGGCACATTGCGGACGATGTTGACGGGCCGCCAGATCCGAGAACTCTGGCCTGAGGTTGTAACCCCGGAATCGCGGGGCCATCGTCTGCCGTGCCGGCCTCGCCCATCCGGGCCAGGATCTGAAATGGAAACCGGGACGGTGAACGCGTCGAACGGCCGGTTCACGTTCTGGCGCAGGTAGTGCTGTCGCTCACCTCGCCACACCAGGCCGGTCCGCACGGCAATGTTCGCGACCCAGCTCGCGCTCGATCCACGCAGCGACCTCTCTGAGCACTGGAAGTTCGAGTCCCGGGTCAAGCGATTCGAGCGCCACGCCACCGCGGCTGCTCTCGCGGCGGTGACCCTCCTCGCCGGGTTCCCAGACGCCGTTGCCGTCGTCCGACCATGTGTAGCGCTCGCCACCACTGGTTCGAGTTGGGATTCCCGTTGAAGCCCAGATCGGTCCCCGGGCCAGCCAGTATTGCCCGTAGCTGAATTTTGCGATCGTCTTGCCGTCGCCCGCCAGATCATGGGTCATCCCAATCCTGGGTGCGACAACATTCCAGTCGATCAGGTTGTCTATCGCCGGGAACGTCTGCGACCGTTGGGTTGAACCGGCCGGCCGGATGCGCCTGCCCGGGCAGGAACACGCGATAGCGGTCGAATCGCAGGCCCAGATTCAACGTCAGGCGGTTGCTCACCCGCCAGGAGTCGTTGGCGTAGGCAGAGTACAGTCCACAAGCCGCTGTCCGATCTCGAGGGCGTCTGGAACAGGTACACCTCGACTTGGATCACCGTTCCGCAGCACGTGCAGCACGTCGCCCGGATAGGCCGTCCTCCAGATCTCGGTCGCTGTCGTTCGGAAGATTTCGCCACCGACCTTGAAATCGTGGCTCCCCGACCAACCATCCTTGAAATAGCTGAGGGACCCGAGCACCTGGTTGCGCCGAAAGTTCTCCTGCCAGTCGCGATTGCCGCCAGTGACGATGAGGTTGCCGACATCCTCGAATCGAGGCGCCGTGCCATTCGGCTTCTGGGGCCGGTTGGCGCCGAATTGTCCCACCCGCGCTTCCAAGTACAACGTGTCATTGATCACCGAATTCCATTCGCCCTTCCAGACCCAGCCCCAGGCGAGCTGCTCCATGGTGGACTCCTCCGACTCGTTGATCGCGGTCACCGGGCCGACGGCGGAACCGATCGGACCGAAAGGATCCAGGCGGTTCGGCTGATGGTTTCGACCCGTCTGCCCGAACGCAATCAGCTTGTGGCGCTGGGTGATCTGGTACGTGGCCTTGCCGCTGTAGTTCGCCAGGGACGTCCGAACCGGCTTGACCGGGAAATTCACCTGACGCGCCGAGACCTCCTGCGCGCGAACCGAAACGTACCACCAGGCCGTGTCGGGTTTGATGTAGCCGCCGACATCGGCGTTGATGTCGTGGTAGCTCCACAACCGGTTGGCATCGCGCGGCGACAGCCCGCGGCCACCCTGCGCGCCACGGTCGACCTGCGCTTCGTCGATGTTGAACGACTGCCAGTCTCTGTTGCCAGAGTCCGCATAGAGCGTGCCGCGATACTGGTTCCCTCCCGATTTGCTGAGGAACTGCATGTGCACACCCGGCGAATGCCACTCCGGGCCGTGCGCGGCCGTGCTCACCGAGACCTCGTCGAACGCGCCGTAGTCCAGGGTAAAGCCGGTCGGATTGATGCCGGTCACGCTGATGCCCTCGACCATCGGCCGATTGAAGCCAGCCGTTCCGTATGCGCTGATCGGGCCTCCAAGTCCGCCGGCGCTGGCACCGAGATCGAAGCGCGCCACGTACACGGCGGGCGTCGCGGCCTGAATGGCCCACATACTTCGGGCGCTCGGCAGGTCTGCGAGCTGGCGGGCATCGAAGGTGGCGCCAATCGCTGTCGACTGTTTGTCGATCACTGGCGAGTTGCGCTCGACGATCACGTTTTCCTGGAGCGTTGCGATTTGCAGCTCGACATCGACGGTCGCCGTGAACCCAAGGCCGGCATAAATCCCTTCGCGCCTGAGTGCCTTGAATCCGATCAGCGTGAAGACGGCCGTGTACTCTCCCGGCGCAAGTGCCGGAAACCGATAGAGCCCCGCTGCGTTCGTCACAGTTGTTCGCGTGCCCATGAGCGCGGTACCGGAGATCACGATGGTGACACCGGGCAGAACCGCGCGTGTGGTGTCGGTGACAGTGCCGTTGATGGCGCTGGTCATGGCGCCGACCGTCTGGCCGTCGCCCGGGGATGCGTGGAGCGCGAAGCAGGCCAGGAAGAAGACAACGAGGACAGCCGGCCGGTACCCTCCGGGTCTGTCGTCACCGTCGAGCGCGGGTTCCAACTTGCACATGGCCTCGACCTGCGAGCTTCTTTCGGGACTGATGAGAGCGGCGGCAGAGAACCTGCATCCTCCGCAGGTCAGCCCGCCCAGTGTTCTGCGCACGCTCGATCAGCAATTCGATCAGCATTGAACAGAACGTGCGCCGCGGAGGCCCACATCACCGTGGCCATGCCCAGGCCGAACGAGGCCACGCCAGATGGTGTGGCCGACACGGCGAAACCCGCACCGCTGGCGATTGTCCCCGCAATCGCCGTGAAGTAGTACGTTTCGTACGTGGAAGATCTTGCCCAGCGGAGCAAAATGGAGGCTGACAACCACTCCGATCGATGCCCAGATCAAGTGCTCCGCGTGGGCTCTGACACAACTCCACACCAGGACGCTGGTCAGCAGCGTCTGGCCGACCGTCGTCCATCGCATCCACGTCACGATATGCTGCTTCTGACCCTCCGCGAGTCCTTCGAGCCGCCGGAGTTCTGACCGCTGGAACCCGGAACGCCGCCGGAGTCGGGCCGCAGCCAGAAACAGCCAGACGGCGCCACCAATCTGAATCACGGTACCGACGGCGGGAACTGCCCAGTGAACGTGCTTCGCCACCATCCCAATGCCGAGACCAATCCAAAACGCGCCCGCGAGCGCCAGCACAGTCGCGCCGTTCGATAAGCCCCAAAGAAACAGTCGCCTGTTCAAGCCGCTTGTATCTCCGCAGCGAGGTCCGGTCTCGAGTCAGCCAGAACGACGACCGCCGAAGAAGATGAGCAGCGCAGCCATGGCTGCGCCGAAACACATTCCGCTGGCGATCAACCGGACAACGTCAATCGTTTGAAAGGTCGTGAAGCGGGGACTGCTGGCCGTGTTCGAAAAGGCAGCGAGTCCCATGAACGCGATGAATAGCGGCACGAAAACCTTCGGGGCCAATTTGCGCCGATTCTTCATGGCAGGTTCTCTGTGACGGGACGGCCGCCGAAGCAAATGACGTTGCCATCCGGATCCTCGATGTAGAAGTCCTTCGTACCCCATGCGGTCGCGGTGAGCGGTTTGAGAATCGTTATGCCGTTGGCGGCGCACTGCTCGTAGAACGCTTCGATGCCGTCGACGCCTGCCGCCGCATCGAGGTGCTCGTTGTCGCGCCGGTGCCGGCGCTCCGCTTCATTGTGTGGCGCCTCCTTCAGATGCAGTTCCAGTCCGTCCAGACGGCCGATGGCGTAGAAGTTGTCCCACGGTTCGCCGAACGTGAAACCGAGCCTCCGGTAGTACGCCATTGCGCGCTCGAGGTCGTCGACGAGGAACTGTGGGGCGAGCGATGTCACACGCGGATTCATCGCAACGGTCATCGAAGCCTCCTTCCGATTTACAGCGGCACCATCCCCATCCAAAACATGGTCTGTTCACCGACGTCGACGTCGTACGTGCGTGCAACAGTGAGCCGGCCGTCCTCGTTCATGCGGAACACCGACAGCCCTGCCGGGACGGTGCGCACGGTGTCGCCAACGCGCACATCCACCGGCAGGTTGTGCTGCGCCACCAGCATGCGGCCGCCGGGATCCACCTGGAACGTGCGCGGATGGATCTTTTGGGTTTCGATGTGCTGGATTGCGGTCGGTTCGCCGGTCTCCTGGCTGATTGCGTATACGACGATGCTGTTCTCGCCGCCCTTGTAGACTTTCTTCCCATTGAAATCCACGAGATCTTGCGAGCGGTTTGCGACGTACACGAAACGCCCGTTCGGATGCACGTGCACCGCGCTCGCCGCCTGACGCGAGCGGATGTTGTGGGGCTCCAGGAGCGTGGTCCTGTTGAACACGACTTGCGGCAGCGGTTTGCCATCCTCCATGCGGTGCATGTGGATCTGGTTCTGCGTTTCGATCGACACGTACATCCACGGCTTCGTCGGATGAAAATCCAGATGGCGCGGGCCATAGCCACGCCCGCCGTTGGGTGCGATCCTGTATTGGCTGGAGAGCATGCCGTTCTTGTAGTCGAACACCATCAGCGCGCCCGGGTCCTCGGGCCTTTGCGCCGTGCCTTCGTTGCCGCGCGTCACCAGCACCACATGGCGGCCGTCTGGCGTCACGCGCACTTGATGCGCGTAGATGCCGGCATCCATCGTGCCTTGCAGCACCTCTTCCCCAGGGGTGAAATCCTTCTGAATCCGATACACCCGCAATGAACTGGGGTTGTTGAACGCCACCAGCATGTGCCGCGATTCGTTGTCGAGAGTCATGTGGATCGGCCGCACCGGCAGGCGCATCGGATCGCCAATCTGATTGAGCGCACCCGTGGCGGGATCGATCGTGAACGCCGTCACGTGGTGTGCGGTGCCGGTCTGGACATTGCCCGCAGCGCTGCTGCTCGAAGCCACATAGAAATAAGGCCGGTTGCGATGCGGCCAGCAGTACTGCACGCCAGCAGGCAGTGTCACCGAATCACGTGTGACCAATTCCGCGTTGGCGAGATCGACGTCGTAGTGCGTGAGCACCGGCCCGACATTGGCATACAACGCCACCCGGCGTGGGCGACCTTGCGCGAAAGCGAAACGCGGGGCCACGGCACTGCCAGCAAGAAGCGACAAGAAGGTTCGACGGCTGGGCATAGTAGCTCCTTCAGCGCTGTCGGGCGGCCGACCATCCGACGTTCAAGGTCGCAATCCAGAACGATGCCCGGGCACCGTCAATCGAACCAGAAGTACTTCCAGTGCGGATGCGGCGCGTCGTGAACTGCATAATGGCCCCGAGTATGCTCCACGGCCAGTTCCCGGGGGGACATTTGCAGGAGGTCCCTCTTGTGGCTGGTCACGGCCTGCTGGTCACGCGGGTTATACACGACGAATTCCCTGGTCCCGAAGTGAAGGGCAAATTGCTCGAAAATCAGGTTGTACGCGTCCCCGCTTGGCTCGTAGTGATACTTCTCGATGCCGATGACTCCCGGCGCGTAGTCGTCCTCCCACTCGGAGAACAGTGATGCCGGATACCCGCCATGCGAGACACGGTACTGCTCGATGTCCGCGATCAACCGCGCGCTGTTCCGGATCGCTCGAGTCCTGCTGAACTCGATCGCGGGAGGGACAGCCGCCATCTGCAGCAGCGCCACCGCGACCGGGACGATGAGCACATAGAACGCCACTGCGCTGGTCGGACGAGCCGTCGCGCTTTTCAAGAGCTTCAGCCGCGGCCAGACTCTCGAGACCACGTAGATCCACAGGACAAGGGCGCCAAGGCCCAGGAGCAGGCTCGACACGAGCGCGCCAATCGAGACGATGACCCAGGTCACCGAGAACGCGATCAGCGCCGCGGTCGCGATGGCGTATTGTTTCGCCGCAAGTGGGCTCCAATACTTCGACGCCACCCACAGTGCGCCTACGGGCACGAGTAACAACCCCACTGCGCCGAAAATTCGCGACATCCCCGACAGGGGTACGGCCAGGCCGTCGTACCGTCCCGGAAAGAAGGGCAAGAGCGTGCACAGCATGATGCCCGCGGTCGCCGCAGGGATGCCGAAGAAGTGAGTCAACATTGGAATTCTTGGGGGTCTGCGAAGCTTCGACGGCGTCGCCGCTACCAGACGACGAATCGTGTCAGGGCGTGGATGAGCGCCTCGCCGGCCGGACGCTGGAACACGAAGTCGGAAATGGTGATTCGAGCATAGCCAGTCCTCAGCTCAACCGAGGGGTCGCTCTGGATCGCCGATGCAAATCCTGCCCGGTCAGCCTCGGGCCAAAAATGCCAGGAAGCAATAAGCCCGGCCCGCCTTCGCTCCTCCGGAGCTGCGGCGCGCTCGGGCGCGCCACGCGTGCGATCGAGCGCGTGGCGCGCCCGGCAGGACTCGAACCTGCGACCCCCGGCTTAGAAGGCCGGTGCTCTATCCAACTGAGCTACGGGCGCGTGGAAGGTCGATCTTAGCATCCGCTCGATCCAGCCCAACTCACGCGCGCAGGCACTCCAGCGTGTGCCGGCAGCGCGGATAGCCCTGCGCCGCCGCGGCAATCAGTACTTCCTCCGCGAGATCCGCGAGCACGGCATTCGCGTCGGTGGGAGATTCGGTCAGGCCTCGGGCGACATCGCCGAAGAGCGTGAGCGATGACACCAGCTTCGTCGCATCGATCGAGGAGCCCATCAGCCGATCGACCGCGACGCCCTCTCTCACCTGTTCGGCCACCGCTGTCGTGATCTCCAGCAGGCGGGCGAACAGCACCGGGTGACGCAGATAGGCGACCGCTTCATCGCGATCGCGGATCGCGTAGAGCTGCGACATGTGGGACATGCCGAGGCCCGAGATTTGCGGAAAGACGTACCAGATCCAGTGGTGTTGCTTCCGGCCCGACTTCATCTCGCCGAGCGCGGTCTCGTATTCGCCGCCCGCCTGCGCCTCGACGAACCGATCGAGAGACGACCCGCTCATGGCTGTTGGTTTCCTCCTGGCACGCATTGAATATAAGCTCACCGGCCGTAGGCGCCATTCGGACGAGGTCTTTTCATGCCCATGACCCGCCTCCCGCTCGCCGCGGTTCTGACACTGGCCGCGGCCTCGACTCTCACCGCCGAGCCGATTCGCTGTGAGCTTGCGCAATACACGCCCGCGAAGGGACTGACCGCGGCGATGGCCGACGACCTGCTCGTCGTCTCGTGGCAGGGCGATCGCGGTCGCGAGCTCCGGATGCGGCTGGCCGTCGCCGATGGCCGGCCGGTCATTCGCGACCTCGCCATTCGCAGCTCCGCCTCGGCGTGGGCCGTCCTCGGCGAGAACCTCACGCCCGAGTACCACGTCGTGACCGGGGTCCGTCGGATGACGACGCAGCAGGCGGATCCCCTGAGAGCCGCTGGTGTCGAGATCACCGATGAAGTCATCGACAAGAACCGCTGGTATGCGTTCTGGGACGCCCCGCTCGAGATCCCCCCGCCGCCGGTGCCCGGCGGGCGCGGCGGCGGAGCCAGCCGGGTCCTTGGCCAGCCCCGAACCGCCAGCGAGATCCGACGCGCGGACGCGACGTTCAGCGCGGCGTCGTGCCGCGTGCGGACCGACGGCGCGTCGCTCGAAGTCAGCTATCCCGGACTGACGATGGGCATCTTCGCGGGAGAGCTGCGCTTCACGGTGTATCGCGGGACCAACCTGATTCGCATGGACGCGGTCGCGAAGACCAGCGAGAAGTGGGTGGCCTACAAATACGACGCCGGTCTCGGCGGACTCTCGACGGCGCTGACGCCCCGGGTCACCTGGCGCGATACCGGCGGACATCCGCAGCAATATGCCTTTGGCGGTGTGGCCAATCAGTCGATGGTGCCGCTCAAAGCCGCGAACCGCGTGCTCGTCGCAGAAGGGAAGACCGGTTCGCTGGCGGTGTTCACGCCGCCGCACACCTATTTCTTCACTCGCGAGGTCGATACCAACCTTGGATACGTCTGGTATCGCAAGGATGCCGCCGGCCGTTTCGCGTTCGGGATCCGGCAGGCCGAGCGCGAAGAGGCGCAGCAATACGTCGACAATTTTGCGCTGTTCAACGCGCCGCCCGGCACCGAGCAGCGGATGGGCGTCTACTTCTACGCGAGCGTCGAGAGCGCCGAACCGACCCGGCAGTCCGTGCTCGCCTTCACACACGGCGACACCTTCAAGCCCGTGCCCGGCTACAAGACGATGGTGAATCACTTCCACCTGCGCTTCACCGAGCGCGTGCGGGCGACGAAGTCATTCGACTCGCCGATACAGGACATCGCCGCGATGAAGAGCCTCGGCCTCAACATCGTCGGACTCAGCGACTTCCACGGGGACTTGCACGCCAACGACGCCGGCGCGGTCCGGTTCCAGGACCAGCGGGATTACGGCGAAGCCACGCGACGCGCGTCCGACGCCGATTTCCTGGTGACGCCCTGGGAAGAGCCCAGCGCGTACTTCGGCGGGCACTACAACATCCTGTTTCCCAAGAACGTCTACTGGTCGAAGGTCCGGAAGGAGGGGCAGCCGTTCACCGAACAGGATCCGGTCTTCGGCCGCGTCTATCACACCGGCAGCGCCGAGGACGTTCAGAAGATGATGGATGCGGAAGGCGCCTACTGGTATCACGCGCATCCACGCACCAAGGGCACGACGGGCTATCCCGATCTGATCTTCGACAAGGCATGGACGAAGAACGATCGTTACCTCGGGGTCGCGTTCAAGCCCGGGATGGGGATGGATCTGTCGGAAGCGCGGATGTGCGAGTGGCGGTGCTTCGACGTCACCGACACGATGAACAATCTGTATGCGGGGTCGGGCCTGCGTCCGAAATACATCATCGCGGACATCGACACCTACCAGAAGGGACCCGAGGACGACCTCTACCCGAACTTCCCGGTGAACTATCTCAAGCTCGACAAAGTGCCCGGTCCCGACGACGACTGGAGCCCGGTACTCACCGCGCTCCGCAACGGCGACTTCTTCGTGACGACCGGGGAGATCCTGATCCCGTCGTACAGGGTCGAAGGCACTGGCGACAAACGGACCATCGTCGCCGACGTCGAATGGACGTTCCCGCTGTCGTTCGTCGAGGTTGTGTGGGGCGACGGGAAGAAGATCGACCGCCGGATCATCAGTGCGACCGATCTCAGCGCATTCGGCACGAAGCAGTTCCGCATTCCGTTCGACGCCGCTGGCAAAGCCTGGGTGCGCTTTGCGGTGTGGGACTCGGCCGGCAACGGTGCATTCGTCCAGCCGGTGTGGGTCCGATAGCGCCGCTCTCAGAACGGCTCATGCAGCTGGCGCGGGAACGGGAACGGCGAGATCAGCTCGCGAGCCCGGTGCCGCACGGTTCGGTGACTCGCGGCAGGTCGTAGAGCACCGCGGCTTCACCTCTGACCGCGATGTGCTTGTCGAGGATGCCGACGAGCACGTCGCGGCGCGCGAGCACGGCGTCGATCTCATCGTTCGCCAGCCACTTGCCCAGCTTCTGGCGCATGTCGTCCCGGTTGAGGGCGCGCAGCCGGCCGAGCAGCGTGCGGTCAACTCGGCCCACTTCGTCCGGGTATTGCAGTGTCTTCGCGCGCCGAAAGGCCCGCGTGAAGTCAATCATCCACACGCGCCAGTCTTTCGTGATGAGCGTGTTGGTCTGGTTGAAGTCGTAATCGCCGACCAGCTCGTGAAACAGGCGGGCGGCGAGCATTTCGTCGTTCCATCGCTTGATGTCAGGCGGCGTGATCTTCTTCTGGACCCGGTCCCGCTCCATCATCGCGTCGTTCACCCACCACGAGAGCGATGCCGGCCCACCGCTGATGCGCCGCTCGACGTAAGGGGGCACCATGTTCAGCTGGAGCATCTTTGCGAGCTCGTACCCGGCGACGTTGAATTTCCAGGTGTCGCGGAAATTGAGCTCGGTCCCGCGTGGAGTCGAATACGAGGGCTTATGAATGTCGGCGGTCTGGATCGCGGCATCGTGCTGGAGGGTGCCGTCCTCGAGCGTCGCGCGCGACGGCTGCGTGACTCCAACCGGGATGTCGCGCGGGCGCCCCACTTTGGCGGTCTTCAGGAACGTTTCGATGTCGGCGCAGCTGAGCGTGGCCGGACTCTGCGATGCCGTTGGCTGCGAGCGAATCGCCGCGACGTTCAGGGAGACCAGGACGGCAGCCGCGGCGGCGAACGCACGACGGGAGGCCCACATATCTGCTCCTTATCGGAAGGTACCCTGTTGGTGACGATTGTCAGCGGTCCTTAGTTCCTGGCTGGACGTGCGAACGCCATGATGCTGTCGTCGGTCAACGGGCGCTTCGAAGTAGCCCCCGCCCGTGGACACGGTGACCACGTACTGCCGTCCGTCCTTCCCGCGATAGGTGCTCGGCGTCGCGTTGGCAGCCCCTCCGAGCTTGAACGTCCACAACTCCTTCCCGGTTTTCGCATCGAACGCGCGAAACCGGGCATCGTCGGTGGCCCCGATGAAGACCAGGCCGCCGGCTGTCGCGATCGAGCCGCCGTTGCCCGGCCGTCCCGTGTTCTGCTTGTCGGGCGGAAGGCTGTCGGTAACGCCGAGCGTCACCCGCCACGCGAACTCGCCCGTGTTCACGTCGATGGCGCTCAGCTGACCCCACGGCGGCTGCTGACAATACATGTTCTGGAATTTGAAGCGTCCGCCGCCGGGCACGCTTTCGTAGGGGGCGTCCGGGTGCACGCGGTTCCCGACACCTTCCGCCTGCGCGCGGCCTCCCGCCTTGGGATCGCGATCACGCAAGCCGGCCAACTGTCCCATCTCGTTCGTATTGACGAACAAGTAACCGAGCTGCGGGTTGAACGACATGCCACCCCAGTTCACGCCGCCATGGTTGCCCGGAAAGATCAGCCGAAGACGCTTGTAGCCGGGCGGCAAATACGGCCCGCCAATCTGCACGCCTTCGATCAACTTCCGGCATTCCGCTTCGAGCTCCGGCGTCACGGTCGCGATATCCGCCATCGTCATCGACATCCGCGACAAGGGCGCCGGCTTGACCGGGAACGGCTGCGTCTTCGCGGCGCGTTCGAGGGGGACCTCGCTCGCGGGCACGGGCCGCTCCTCGACGCCGTAGATCGGTTTGCCAGTGACCCGGTCGAGCAGGAAGAGCAGGCCCATCTTGCCGACGACCGCTACCGCGGGAATGGTGCGGCCGCCTGTTGCTTCACGTCGATCAGCATCGGCGGGTTGGCCACGTCGGCGTCCCAGAGGTCGTGATGAACCAGCTGGAAGTGCCACAGGTACTTGCCCGTGTTGGCGTCGGCGGCGACGATGCTGGAGCTGAAGAGATTGTGGCCTTCCCGATCGCCGCCGTATTGATCGACCGATGGCGCGCCGAACGGCATGTACACGATGCCGCGCTGAGTGTCCACGGTGATCAGGCCCCAGACGTTGACGCCCGAGCGGTTCTTCCAGCTGTCGCCCGCCCACGTGTCGTTGTATTTCTCGCTGGCTCCAGGGATCGAGCGGAAGGTCCAGACCAGCTTTCCGGTGTGGATGTCCCACGCGCGCACATCGCCGGCGGGACCGAGGGGCGGGTTCTCCTGGTACGCCCGCCGGTGATGATCAAATGCTTGTACATGGAGGGCGGCGAGCTGAGACCGTCGTTGCCTGGCAGTCCCTGCAGAATCTCCGGAGTGTTCAGGCTGACGGTGCCACGGTCGCCGAAGCTCTCGTTCGGCTCTCCGGTTCGGGCGTGAAGGGAGAAGAGCCGGCCGTCACCCGTTCCGAAAACGATCTGTGCCGGGGTCTTTGCGTCGCCAGGCCAGTACTCGACTCCGCGAGATGACGGCACGCCCGATGGCACCTGGAATGCCCACAGCTCTTTTCCCGTACTCGAGTCGAGTGCCACCACGCGGCCGTATGGAGTGCCGATGTACATGACGCCGTCGATCACGAGCGGTGTGACGCCGCTGACCGCGAATCCAGAGCCACGGCCTCGCCCGCGTCCCGCCGTTGGCGGCGGCGCCGGGGTCCCGCCCGGCGGCGGCGCCGGCCGCATGTGGTAGACCCACGCGACCTTCAGTTCGCCGACGCTCGCGGGGGTCAGCTCGGTCAGCGGAGAGAAGCGCATCCCGCCAGGGTCGTGGCCGTAGGTCGGCCACTCGGGCGAGGGCTGTGCGGGCGTCTTGTTGGACTGCGCGTCAGCAGCGCCGTAGAACGTGCCGGCGACCAGCAACGCACCGACCGCGACGGGGAAGAGGGTTCGATGTAAAGAGATCATCATTGTTCAAGGAACTTCCGCCCCGCCTTCGCGCTTCGCGCTACGGCGCGGCAGGCTCGAGACGTCCGCTGGCGGATATTAGCATTCAGCCGGTCAGGCAACCCGGCCCGCGGCCGCGGCTACCGCGGCAAACATGCCGGCGACCAGCACGAACGCGACCGGAAGGCTGGTCGCATCGGCGACAAAGCCGATCAGGGCCGGGCCGAGCAGCAGCCCCGTGTAGGCAATTGTCGTCACCGTGGCGAGCGCGATGCCTGGCGGCACCCCCGGGACGCGGCCCGCGCCACTGAAGAGCACCGGGACGATGTTCGATGCGCCGATCCCGACGATCACGAACCCTGCAAGCGCCGCAACCGTCCAGGGCAGGAGCGCCACCGCGAGGAATCCGGCACACGCGAGCGCGCCACCGATCCGGAGCACCTGGCGCGGTCCGAACCGATGGGTGAGCCCGTCGCCGGCGAACCGGCAGATCGTCATGGCCACCGAGAACGCCGCGTACCCCATGCCGGCCAGCGACACGTCGACCCGCCGCTGCTCGCGCAGGAACACGGCGCTCCAGTCGAGGACCGCCCCTTCGCCAAGAAACGACATGAAGCACAGCGCGCCGAGCAGGAGCACCGCGGCTCTGGGCACGATCGTGAAGGTGGTGCCCTCCGGGCTTCCCATGTCCTTCAACAGATGGCGCTGCTCGAGAATGGCCAGGGCCGCCAGAGCGATGGCGATGATCGTCGCGCAGGCGGCGAGTCCGACACCGGACCGAAGGAAGACGCTGACCAGCGCCGCGCCGGCGATGCCGCCGACGCTGAAGAGCGCATGAAAGCTCGACATGATCGGCCGCCCCAGAAGGTGTTCCACGGCGATGGCCTGGGCGTTCATCGCCACGTCCATCGCCCCGAGCGCGGCGCCGAAGGCGAAGAGGGTGACGGCGAGCAGGAAGGGGCTCGGCGCCAAGGCAAGAAAGGGCAAGGCGGCGCACATCGCGAGGGCCATGCAGATCACGACGCGCCGGCTGCCCCAGTAGTGAATCGCCATGCCCGCCAGCGGCATCGCCACCGTGGAGCCACCGCCGAGCGCGAGCAGGATGAATCCGAGCGCGCCCTCGTCCAGTCCGAGCCGTTCCTTGGCGAACGGCACCATCGGCGCCCAGCTCGATGTCGCCGTCCCGCAGATCAGGAACATCGCGCTGGTACCCCGCCTCGCCAGCTTCACTACTCGATGGCCTCGACGCTGATTTCGGCGGTCATCGTGTGGCGGTCGTCGGGACGCAGGGTGACCGCCGCATCACCGACGTTGGCGGTCTCGATGCAGAGCATTCCGGGCCATTCGTCGTCGCCGAAATCGCGCATCGCGCGAGCCTTCTGCACCCAGGGGTTCCAGACGACCGTCGAGTCCGAGCCTCGCTTGGCGATGGTGATCCGCCGCTTCATGCCCGGGTCGTGAATCACGCACGGCGCCTGCGTGCCGACATACACGCGGTCGGTTTCGCCGGTGAACCTGATCGGCTCCGCACCTTGACGCTGGCGGTTGCCGCTCACCTTGTCGAGATACTCGGCATTCTCCAGCCCTGACACGCTGACCTGCTCGATGTTGCTGACGGAGAAGTAGGTGTGCAGCGCCTCTTCGAAGGTGAACGCGATGTGATCGGGATTGTCGACGAAAAGAGCGAGGGTCAGCGTCTTGCCGATCGAGACGCGGAGATCCGCATGAAAGTAATGTGGCCAGACCGACGACGCATTGTCGTCCTCGAGTTGGAGCGTCAGGTTGACGGTCCCGTCCGGCGACTCGCCCGCATCGCAGAGGGTCCACGGCGTCAGCCGTCCGAAGCCGTGAGCCGGAGCCGTCGGGTCGCCGGAGTGGGGACCAAACCAGGGGAAACAGATCGGCACGCCGCCACGGATCGGCTTGTCCGGCTTGAAGAAGCTGTGCGCGCTCAACCACAGCACGGGGTCGTGCGCGTGGACCGGTTGCCACGCCGCCAGGTGTGCGCCGTGCAGGTAAATCTGCGCGTCCGCATGCCGGCCGGCCACATCGAGCCGCGGCAGCAGACTTCCCGTGGCCCACGTCACGGAGGACGGGAGCGGCACGGCATCGGGATCGTGAGTACTGCTCATCACGGCATCGTACCTCACGCATCATGTTAGATTCGGCCATGACCACGCACGCCATCCTGACGACCGTGTCCGAGCGCCCGGGCATGCTCCACGCCGTCACCCGAGTGCTGGCGGAGCATTCGGCTGACATCAAGTACGTGGACATCCACGCCGGGGATCGCACAGTCAGAAATCTACCTGGAGTTCACGCTGCCCGGACGATGATGCCGACGCGGTGCTGCGGGATCTCCGCCAGGAGCCTGGCGTGGCCAGCGTTGCCGAGACGCCGACCTTCGGACGGATCTATGGCAAGCGCGTGATCGTGATGGGCGGAGGCGCGCAGGTCGGGATGGTGGCCATGGGCGCGATCGCTGAAGCCGATCGGCACAATATCCGCGGCGAGCGCATCTCGGTGGACACGATCCCGCTCGTCGGCGAGCACGAACTCGCGGCCGCCGTTCGCGCCGCCGCCCGGCTGCCGCGGGTGAGACTGCTGGTCCTCGCCGGCGCGATCATGGGCGGCGAGATTACGCGGGCGGTAGAGGAAGTCCGCCGCAACGGCCTCGCGGTGATCTCCCTCAACATGGCCGGCAGCGTTCCCGACGCCGCCGACCTCGTCGTCAGCGATCCCGTCCAGGCCGGTGTGATGGCGGTGATGGCGGTGGCGGACACCGCCAAGTTCGATCTCATGCGTCAGCAGGGACGACGGGTACCTGACGACGACAACCCTTGGGATTGGAGTTGAAAGTTGGGAGTTGATCCTGATTCGTCCGTTCCCGGGACCCGTGTGTTCGGCGCCGGCCGGCTGTATGCGCGCATCGCCAGTGATTGTGCAGGGAAACCGCCGGTACTGTCCTTGCCTCCACCGCCTCGGAGGGTGGACGTATGCCGACACACGCGCTGGAGGAAGTGGTCCAGGACGCCAGGTATGCCGTGCGCAGCCTGGCCAGAACGCCAACCTTCACCGCGTCCGCCATCCTCTCGCTCGCCCTCGGCATCGGCGCGACCGCGACGGTCTTCAGCGTCGTCGATGCGCTGCTGCTCCGGCCGCTGCCCGTCACGCGCCCCGAGCGTCTCGTCACGCCGGAGCAGATGTTCAGCGACGGCGTCCGCCAGTACAACTTCAGCCATTCCGACTTCGAGCGGTTCCGTGAGCTGACCGGCGCCGGCGTCTTCGCGGGGGTCGCGGCGACGTCGTGGGCCGATGCGTATGACGGAGCCCCGGACAGGGCCGGCGAGCGTCGTTCCGAAACGCTCCGCGTGAGCCTGGTGACCGGCGAGTACTTCCGTGTGCTCGGGATGAACCTTCGGGCAGGACGAGGGCTCACCGGCGAGGACGATCGCGAGTCGGCGCCCGCGTCCGCGGTGATCGGGGACAGCTACTGGATGCGCCGGTTCGAGCGCTCTCCGGATGTGATTGGCCGGACCATTCAGCTGAACGGCAGCGCTTTCACGGTGATCGGGATCGCGCCGCGCGGGTTCAGCGGCGACTGGGTGGGATGGCCCACCGATGTCTGGGTGCCGTCGGCAGCCGCGCCCGCTGTTTTTCCGTCCGCTGACGGCGCCGTGCGCACGCGAATTCAATACAAGGTGATTGCCCGGCTCGCTGATGGCGTCGCCCTGCCGCAGGCCAGGGCCGCCGCGGGCATCCTCTACCAGGAACTGCAGCAGACCCCGCCGTCGTTCTCGGGAGTCAGCCGCACCGCGCGCCTCGAGCTCGTGTCGGCCGAGCGCGGCTACTCGCCGCAACGCGCGTCGCTGACCCAGGCGCTCTCCATCCTTGCCTGCACGGTCACGCTGGCGCTGCTCGTGATTTGCGGCAACGTCGCGAACCTGCTGCTGGTGCGGACCGCGAGCCGCGATCGCGAGCTCGCCGTCAGGCTCTCGCTCGGCGCAACGCGTTGGCGGCTGATCCGCCAGCTCATGACGGAGAACCTGCTGCTGACCGCGCTCGGTGCAGGCGCAGGCCTGCTGCTGGCCGCGTGGGGCTCGGATCTGCTGGCCGGCCTGGTCCGCTCAGCGCCAGTCGCGACGATCGCCGACGGCACCCCGGCGCTCGAGCTCGACGCCGCACTCGATCTTCGGGTCGTCGCGTTCACGGTGCTCGTGGCGGTGGTCACCGGTCTCATGTTCGGACTCCTGCCGGCGCTGCGTGGATCCGACACGCTGATGCTGTCGGTCCTGAACCGCCGCAGTCCCGACGCCCCGCGGCTGTCCCGCCGCGCCCGGCCTCGCACGATCCTGCTGGTCGGCCAGATCGCCGCGTCGACCATCCTTCTCATCGGGACCGGCCTGTTCATTCGAAGCGTCACCGCCCTGCGGTCGGAGCACCTCGGCTTCGATCGCCAGCAGCTGCTGCTGATCTGGACCTTGCCGGGCCCGACCGGGAAGCGCGGTCCGGCGCTCGAAGCGATGTGGGACACGGTGCGCGATCGATTGAGCGGCGTCCCCGGGGTGCAGTCCGTGGCTTCATCGGTCGAAGGGCTGCTCGGTGCGAGCCCAGGCGGGGGGCCGCTCGTGACGATCGAAGGCTCGGACGAGCCGGGCGTGAGGATCCAGAGAACGATGACCGTGGCGCCGGGATTCTTTCGAACCGTCGGGCAACCCCTCCTCGAGGGTCGCGATTTCAAGCCCGACGATCGCGAGGGGGCGCCCGCCGTCGTGATCGTCAGCGAGTCCTACGCACGTCGCGCGTTCGGCGGCATCGAGGTGACCGGGCGCCGGGTTCGGATCACCGGGGCCCAGCGTCCGATGGAGATCGTCGGCGTCGTCGCTGACGCGAGACACGCCGGTCCGCGTACACCTCCGGGCCCGATGTTCTACTACCCGCCAGGCCAGAATCTCCGCCGCCTCTCGCGCTCGATGTGCACCGTCATCCGATCGACCGTGCCGCCCGGCACGCTGACATCCGCACTGAGGCGTGAGCTGCGCGACGTCGAGCCGTCGCTGCCGGTCTTGCGCATCGACACCATCGACGAGCAGCTGTCATCGGTGCTGTTCCAGGAGCGCCTGATCACCCGGCTGGCCGCGTTCTTCGCCACGCTCGCGCTGCTGTTGACGGCACTCGGCCTCTACGCGGTGCTCGCGTTCGCCACCGACCGGCGCCGGCGCGAAATCGGCATCCGCCTGGCGCTGGGAGCGTCGCCGGCCAGCGTGATGGGCGCCGTCGTGCGCGAAGGCACCGTCCTCGTGCTCGCCGGCCTGTTGCTGGGGATTCCGACGGGTATCGCGATCCTGCGGTTCGTCTCGAGCCGCCTGTTCGGCGTCGGCGTCGCCGATCCGGTCACGATCGCGATCGCCACGGTCGTGTTGATCGCGATCGCCGAACTCGCGGTCTTCGCGCCGGCTCACCGGGCGGCCACGATCGACCCGGCGGTGGCACTTCGGAGTGAATAGTTGTCCATTGCCAACATTGCCAACATTGCCAACATTGCCAAAATTAGAAATGCAGGCCGCGCTCGTTTTGCGCGACTCGGTTTTTGATCTAGCAATCTTGGCTACGCTGGCAATGCGAAGAGCGTCAGCTGCCGGAGGATGCCCCGGCTCGGTGGATTCAAGATGTTCAAGATGCCCCGAGCATTTTCAATCTTGGCAATTTTGGCAATCTTGGCAATTTTGGCAATGAAAGAGCGTCAGCCCCCCTGATCCCTCGGAACCCCACATTGGAACTGCCGCTGTCCACCGCTCCCTTGCCCCGGCTGCCGACCAGATAGCGGGTGCAGTATTCGTCGGAGCAGAGAAACGATCCGCCACGCTGCACGCGCTTGGGCATTCCGGGCTCCGCTGGGTCGTAGCTGTCGGTCGGGCCAGCGGGGTTGACGGCAACCTGCGGGAGGGTGCCGTAGTAGTCGGGCCGGTACCAGTCGGCGCACCATTGCCAGACGTTGCCGCCCATGTCGAAGAGACCGAAGCCGTTGGCGGGAAACGCGATCACCGGCGATGTGCCTTTGAAGCCGTCGACTCCCGTGTTCGAGACGGGGAACGATCCCTGCCAGATGTTGGCTGGCGCGTGGCCGCGAAGCTGCATCTCGTTTCCCCACGCAAACCGGTTTCGATCCAGCCCGCCGCGCGCGGCGAACTCGAACTGCGCTTCGGTCGGCAGTTCTTTCCCCGCCCACTTCAGGTAGGCTTCGGCGTCCTCCCAGGCGACGTGCACGACCGGATGATCCTCGCGGCCCGCGATGTGGCTCCCGCGCCCCTCGGGATGCCGCCAGCTGGCACCGCCGACGTACTGCCACCACTGCATCGGGTTGTCGAGCGATGCCACCCGTTGCGGCGGCACGAACACCGCTGAACCGGGAACGAGCTTCGACGCCGGGACGCCCGGGAACTGCTTCGGATCGAGCGGCCGCTCGGCGACGGTCACGTAGTGGGTTTCCCGCACGAACCGTGCGAACTGCGCATTGGTGACCGGCGTCTCGTCCATCCAGAAACCGTCGATGCGCACCAGGTGCAACGGCTCGGCATCGGGCATCCCGCAGTCAGGACATCCCATCCAGAACGTGCCGCCGGGAATCCAGGCCATGCCGGCCGGAGCAGGGCCGGGGGGTTGGAGCGGGTTGATGTGAGGGGTGAGGGCGGCAGTCGGAGTCGCTGCGACACCGTGGTCGTGAGTCGCCGGCGGTGTCGTCGGCGCTTTGGTTGCACGCCAAGCGGCGGCGGCGCCGATGGCGACCAGGACTGTGCTCAGGGCGATCGCGATGTAGCGCCGGCGATGCATCCTCAGAGACTCGGTACCCTCTTGAGCACATACGCGATCGCCGCTGTCGGTTCCGGATACGAACCCATCGGCGAGTTCCCGCGATAGTCGATGTCCTTGATGCCGATCTCGCTCGTGTAGAACGCGTCGACGGTCATCCGGCGCACCCAGGTGAAGAACTCGATGCCAGGGGTGAGCTCCGGTGACTGGTTGCGGCGGTAGGCGATCTGATCGAGTAGAGCGGTCTGCTGTTCAGGAGTCGCTTCGACAAAGCTCGTGGCGCCTCGCGTCTTCATCTGCGGCGTCGATCCACGCGAAGCCGTCTTTGTAGATCTTCTTCAGTTGATCGTTCTCGCTCGAGATCATGTCGATCCACGCTGCGCATCCCGCCGCGAGCGCGCCGGGGGCGCCGTTCTCGACCGGGATGATGAGATCGGTCAGCCGCTCGAGCGTGCGGAATTCCGAAGCGGTGAAGCTCTTCGGCGTGTAAGGGCCGGCCGCGGCGGCCTGGGCTTCCGCGGCCATGTGGTGCACTTCCTGCTGCGGCAACGCGATCGAGCGCGCCAGTCGCCATCAGCGCCAGGCCGAGCCTGCGCAGAGCGTCTCGACGTGAAATATCAGACATTGCCCTTCCTCAGTTCTTCCGCGAGGTACTCGGCGGTTCGCCACGCCAGCGCGACGATCGTGTGGGTGGGATTCTTGTCGGCGTTGCTCACGAACGGCGCCGCGTCGGCGACGAACAGGTTCTTCACTTCGTGCGCCTGGCAGAACTTGTTCAACGGGCTCGTGCGCGGATCGTCGCCCATCCGGACGGTGCCGACTTCGTGGATGATCGCGCCGCCGCGTGAGATGGGGACGCCGCCATTCGCGGGCGCCTGCTGCGCCATCGTCGTCGGCTGGCCCGCTGGCGCGTTGGGCTGGCCGGTTTGTGGTCCCGCCTGTCCGGTTTGCGGCGCTTGACCACCTGCGCGCTGGCCGGTCTGTGCCGGTGGATTGGCGCGCGCCCCCGCGTCCGCCTGCCGCGATCTGTCCGCCCATGCCTTCCAGGATCGCCCGAAAGGTCTGCTGCATGTGTCGGACCTGGTTCAGCTCGTGGTCGCTCCATTTCCAGTGGAAGCGCAGCACCGGGGTGCCGAACTTGTCCTTCACCTCGGGATCGATCTCGCAGTAGGAATCCTCGTTGGGGATCATCTCGCCGCGTCCCGAGAGGCCGACCGACGTGCCGTATTCGTCACGGATCGCCTGCTTCATCCGCACACCGTAGCCCTCGGTGCGATTGACGACGCCGGTGAAGGAGCCGATGCCGGGCATCCCGTATCCGCCGCCGACCTCGATGTGGTAGCCGCGGGGGAAGTTGAGCGTCTTGTGCTTGTCCCAGAGCCACCAGGGCACATAGAGGTGCGATCCGTAGCCGTCGGTGTTGTAGTGCGGCATTCCCGACAGCGCCGGAACCATGGCCGACATGCCGAAGCCGACGGTGTCCATCAGGTAGCGGCCCACCTTGCCCGACGAATTGGCGAGACCCTGCGGATGGCGTGACGACTTCGAGTTGAGCAGCAGCCGTGCCGATTCACACGCGCTCGCCGCGAGCACGACCGTCCGGCAGCGGACCTGCCGCTCGCTGCCCGTGGTCTTGTCGATGTAGGACACCGCCGTGACCTTGCCGCTCGCGTCGGTGATCAGCTCGCGCGCCATCGCGTTGGCGATCACCTGAACCTTGCCGGTCTTCATGGCCGGGAAGATCTGGACGTAGCTCGCGGCATAGTTCGATGCGGTCATGCAGCCGCGACCGCACTGGCCGCAGTAGTGGCACGGCGGCCGGCCGTTGCGGGCGACGGTGGTCACCGCCTGGCGCGACGACACCGCGCGGATGCCCAGCTTGGCGCACGACTTCTGGATCAGGACTTCGTGGGCCTTGAGCGCGCCGGGCGGATTGAAGATGCCATCGGGCGCGCTGCGGATGCCCTCGACGCTTCCGGTCACGCCGATGAAGCGCTCGGCCTTGTCGTAGTAGGGCGACATGTCCTGATAGCTGATCGGCCAGTCGAATCCCAGGCCGTCGGTCGACTTCGGTTTGAAGTCGTAGTCCGACATCCGGAGCGTGACCCGTCCGTAGTGGTTCGTGCGGCCGCCGAGGATCCGGGATCGGAACCACGAGAAATCACTGCCCGGCGCGACGGTGTAGGGCTCGCCTTCGAGCTGTGCGCCGCCGTAGGTCGCGCTGTAGGTGAATCCGGTCGGACCACCGGTGTAGGCTTGTCCGCGCGCGCCGGCGCCGCGATGAGAAACCTGGTGCGGCCACATGTGCTCCTTCAGATCGGCCATGTTCAGCATCGGGCCCGCTTCGAGCAGGAGCACCGAGACGCCGAGGTCGGCCAGGACCTTGGTGGCTGTGCCGCCACCCGCACCAGAGCCGACCACCACGACGTCGTGGACCGTCGAATTCGCTGTCACTTGGGCCATGAATTCAACTCCGTCTTCTGTCCCGTAGTCCGGCCGGCCGGCGGTCCGGGCGGCCGGGGTCTCGGTCCGCCGCGAGTCTAGTGAGTTGAGCATGCATTATCAACTCGCAGGCGCTCGGCCACGCGCGGCTGTGCGATTCCGGAATTCCCGGGATTCCGGACGGTCCCAATGCGATCCCGGCTGACGGACACGCGCAGTGTGACGTCTTTGCCCCAAACTAGCCGGTGTTCCGGTTCGTCAAAGTTGACGTACTGATGAGGACCATCCTCAGCGGCGTGTTCGGCTTCCTCGTCATCGTAGCGGCCGACTCGTCCGCCCAGACCGGACCGTCCCATCAGACGGTTCCCGTGGTGCACTCCGTCCGCGCCACGGCGCCCGATCATCGTCGACGGACTACTGAACGACGAAGTCTGGCTGCGAGCGCCGGCCGTCACCTCGTTCACCCAAAAGGATCCCGAGGAAGGCAAGCCGGTCTCGGAAGCCACGGAGATGCGGATCGCCTACGACGACGACGCGCTCTACGTCGCGGCGAGGATGCACGACCGTGAGCCGGCCCGGATCGCGCGGCAGCTGGCGCGCCGCGATGGGCACGCCGAAGCGGACAGCTTTCGCCGTCTTCCTGGATCCGCATCTCGATCACGTCACCGGTGCGGCATTCTCGCGTCAGCGCCGCGGGCGTTCAGAGCGACACCACGATCTACAACGACTCGTGGACCGACGACTCCTGGGACGCGGTGTGGCAGTCGGCCGTCAAGATCGACGACACCGGCTGGTCGGCGGAGATGCGGATCCCGTTCTCGCAGCTGCGGTTTCCGAAAGCCGCGCAGCTGACGTTCGGGCTGAACGCGATGCGCTACATCCAGCGGAAGAAAGAGGAAGCCTGGATGGTGCAGGTGCCGAAGACCGAGAACGGCCTCGCGTCGCGCATGGGCCATCTCGACGGCCTCGACGGCGTCAGTCCGCATCGGACGGTGGAATTCATGCCCTACGTCGTGAGCCGGGCCGAGTATGTCGAGCCGGAGCCCGGCGATCCGTTCAACGACGGGGCGCGCGCCTTTGCGGGCACGGGTGTGGATCTCAAGTACCGGGTCAGCAGCAGTCTCTCGCTCGACGGCACCATCAACCCCGATTTCGGCCAGGTCGAGGTGGACCCGGCGGTGGTGAACCTCACCGCGTTCGAGACGTTCTTCGAAGAGAAGCGCCCGTTCTTCATCGAAGGCGCGAACATCTTCAGCAACTTCGGCCGCGGCGGCGCGAACAATTTCTGGGGCTTCAATCGCGCCGATCCCATGCTGTTCTACTCACGCCGCATCGGCCGCGCGCCGCAGGGCAGCGCCAGCGGCGATTTCGTCGAGCAGCCGACTTCCACGACCATCCTCGGCGCCGCGAAGCTGACCGGGAAAACGAAGAAGGGCTGGAGCCTTGGCACCCTCGACGCCGTCACGGGCCGTGAATGGGCCAAGGCGGTGACCGGGCTCGAGCAGACCGAGAGCGAGGTCGAGCCGCTGTCGAACTACTTTGTCGGCCGGGCGGAGAAGGAGCTTGGCCGGCGAGCCGCCATCGGCGTGCTGGGAACCGCGGTCAATCGCGATCTGCGGGCGCCGGACCTCAGCGCCGATTTGCCGGCGCAGGCCTACGTCGGCGGCGTCGACGGCTACTACTTCCTCAATGCGAAGCGCGAGTGGGTGGTGAACGGACGGATCGCGGGAAGCCACCTGACCGGCAGCACCGACGCGATCACCGGTTTACAGAACGCGTCGCAGCGATACTTCGGGCGGCCCGACGCGACGCACGTCGAGCTCGATCCCACGGCGACGTCGCTCGGCGGCTGGACCGGAAGCCTCAACCTGAATCGCAACGCCGGGGTCCACCAGGTCAACGCCGCGCTCTGGTCGGTCAGCCCCGGGTTCGATTCGAGCGACGCCGGGTTCACCTTCGCCGCCGATCGCGCCGGCATGCATGCCGTCTATCAGTGGCGGAATCCGAAGGTGAACCGCTTCGCGCGCAGCCGGTTCCTGGCGCTCGCGAAGTTTTACACGTGGAACTTCGCGCGCGAACTGCAGGGCGACGGGTTTTTCGCGATCGGCAACGTGGAATTGAAGAACTACTGGAGCGTCTTTGCGAACGGGGGACTGTTCCGGGATACGCAGGACGATCGCGCCACGCGGGGGGGACCATCCATGCTCAACCCCTCCGCGGCCACCGGGTCCATCGGCGTGGAAAGCGACGGACGCAAGACGGTTTCGATCGGCGGAAACGCCAACTTCAACCGCAACGACGTTGGGGGCTGGAGCCGGGGACTGAGTCTCAACGTGCGCTATCGCCCGGCGGCGTCGCTCGAGATTTCAGCCGGCCCCGGGTTCGACTCGCCATCACAACCTCGCGCAGTACGTCGACACCTTCGCGGATCCGATCGTCGCCGACACTTACGGATCGCGCTACGTGTTCTCGACGCTGGATCAGAAGGAGTTCAGCCTTCAGACCCGCGTGAACTACGTGATGTCGCCGAAGATGTCGCTGCAGGTGTACATGCAGCCGCTGGTGTCGGTGGGGCACTACACCGGGTTCAAGCAGTTCGCCAGGCCACGGACCTTCGACTTCATCCCGCTCGACGCCGGTCCCGGCAGCCTGACCTACGACCCGGTCGCGAAGCGCTATACCGCCGTCCCCGCGGACGGCGGCGCTTCATTCCAGTTCGACGACCCCGACTTCAACTTCAAGTCGCTGCGCCTGAATGCGATCTATCGATGGGAGTGGAGGCCGGGATCGGCGATCTACGTGGTCTGGACCGAGCAGCGCCAGGACGATGCCTATCCCGGCCAGTTTCAGCTCGGACGGGATCTGGGCAGCACGTTCACCGCGCCGGCAAACGACGTGCTGATGTTCAAGCTGGCTTACTGGTTTCAAAGATAGGTTCCAGCTTCCAGTTTCCAGCTGCGGAACTGGGAACTGGAAACTACAAACTATGTGGGATTGGAGCGGAGGGCTACGCTTTTGTAGCAGGCCGCCTCCTTGCGAAGCGGCCTGTCGCTGTTTCACGCAGCTCGCACGACGCTTCCGGCCGACCAGCGCAGGAAGGACGCCGCCACCAGCCGGGTCAGCACTTCGCCGCACGCCCGCGGCTCGAGATTCCACAGCCGTGCCGCCTGTTCCGGCGTGAGCCGCAGTCCCGGCATTTCGTTGAACTCTCCTCGCACGCGCTCCAGGATTGGTTGCATCTCCATGGGTCTTGCCTTTCGTCTGGTTGGTGAAGCGATCCGGTGGGGAGCGGGAACTGGAGCTGACGCGCTCCAACTCCCCACTCCGAAGCACCGTGAGCCCGCCGCGTATACCGCAGCCGGACGCACGACACAAATAGCAAGAAGCTCGCCTCGAGTGCGGTCGATCCCAGAAGTTCGAATTCAGGCCTGTTTTCGGACATTTCCCGGCTTCGCCTGTGAATCCGGCCAAGCCTGAATTCAGACATGTTTGTAGGATCTAGAGGCCGTATCGACAATTTGGGCGATTGGGCTAGATTCTCTCTTCCGCCTGAAGGCGGAAGCCACCCTTTCGTTGCCCGCGACCCCAGCGGACCCGCGAACCGGCGAACCCGCGACTTGATATACTTCGGCCGCGCCTGGAGGCCCGATGCCGTCTCGCCGTTCCGTTCTCTTCGTCCTCGCCATCCTCTCGGCAACCCTCTGCTGGAAAGCATTGCCCGCGCAGGAGAAGCCGCCCGTCGATTCCGGCTTGTTCGGGGAGATGAAGTGGCGGTCGATCGGCCCGCACCGGGCCAGCCGCACGGTCGCGGCTGCGGGGCATCCGCGGCGGCCGTTCACGTTCTACATGGCGCAGGTCAACGGCGGCGTCTGGAAGACGACCGACGCGGGACGGACCTGGAATCCGATCTTCGACGACCAGCCGACCGGGTCGATTGGCGTCATCGCGGTGGCCCCCTCGAATCCCGACGTCATCTACGTCGGCAGCGGCGAAGGCTTGCACCGCCCGGATCTGTCGACCGGGAACGGGGTCTACAAATCGACGGACGCAGGCCGGACGTGGACGCATCTCGGGCTGCCCGACGCGCAGCAGATTCCCAGCCTCGCCATCGATCCCCGCAACCCCGATCGCGTGTTCGTGGCCGCGCTCGGCCATCCTTACGGACCGAACGAAGAGCGCGGCGTGTTCCGATCGCTCGACGGCGGCCGCACGTTCCAGAAGGTGCTCTACAAGGACGAGAACACCGGTGCCAACGATGTCGATATCGACCCCTCCAACCCCGACATCGTCTATGCGACGTTGTGGGAGGAGCGGCAGGGACCGTGGGAGAACGCCGTCTGGGCCGGCACGAACGGGGGCATCTTCAAGTCGACCGATGGGGGCAGCACCTGGACGCCCCTGACCAAAGGGTTGCCGGTTGTCGTCCAGGCGAACCTCGCGATCTCGCCGGCAAATCCGCGCCGGCTCTATGCTGCCGTCGCCGGCACCGACAAGCCCGGTCTCCTGGATCAGACGCGCGGCACCGGCGGGATCTATCGCAGCGACGACGCGGGCGACAACTGGACGCTCGTGAGCACCGATCCTCGACCGACCGGACGGATTGGGGGCGGCGACCTGCCGATGCCGCTGCCGCATCCGAAGGATCCCGATCAGCTCGTCATGGCCAGCACGGTCTCGTGGAAGTCCACTGACGGCGGCAAGAGCTGGCTGCCGTTCAAGGGTGCGCCGGGCGGCGAGGATTATCAGAACGGCTGGTTCAACCCCGAAAACCCCGACATCATGCTGCTGGCGGCCGATCAGGGGGCCGTCGTCACGCTGAACGGCGGTCAGACCTGGAGCTCCTGGTACAACCAGCCGACCGCGCAGCTCTATCACGTGTCCGCCGACAACGCCTTTCCGTACCGCGTCTGCAGCGGGCAGCAGGAGAGCGGATCGGCGTGCGTTTCGAGCCGCGGCAATTACGGCGCGGTTTCGGTGCGCGACTGGCTTCCCGTCGGAGTCGACGAATACGGCTACGTCGCTCCCGACCCGCTGAATCCCGACATCGTCTACGGCGGCCGGACGGTGAGCCGCTTCGACCGGCGCACCGGCCAGGTCTCCGCGGTAGGACCGGTCGCCGGCCGTGGCGGCGGTCCTGGCGCGACCGGCAACTTCCGGCAGGTTCGCACCATGCCGGTCGTGTTCTCGGAGGTCGACAAGCGGTCGCTCTTTTTTGCCAACAACCATCTCTGGAAGACGGTCGATGGCGGGCAGACCTGGAAGCAGATCAGCCCGGATCTGACCCGGAAGTCGTGGGACATCCCGAAGAGCGTGGGCAAGTACACGTCGCTCCCGGGATCGCAACCGACGCAGCGCGGCGTGATCTACACGGTCGCTCCCTCTTACCAGGACCTCCAGCGGATCTGGGTGGGAACAGACGACGGCCTGATTCACGTGACGGGTGATGGGGGCGCGACATGGAAGGACGTGACGCCGCCACAGGTCACCTCCTGGGCAAAGGTGTCGCTGATCGACGCCGGCCGCTTCAACCCGACGACGGCCTATGCCGCGATTAACACGCTGCGGCTCGACGACCTGCGTCCGCACATCCTTCGAACGCACGACGGCGGCGCGACGTGGACCGAGATCGTCGCAGGGATTCCGGCCGGTGAAACCGTCAACGCGGTGCGGGAAGACCCGAAAAAGAAAGGCTTGCTGTTCGCCGCAACCGAACGCGCCGTCTACGTGTCGTTCGACGACGGCGCGCGCTGGCAGGCCTTGCGGCTGAACATGCCGGTTTCGTCGGTGCGCGACATCCTCATAAAAGACGACGACCTCGTGGCGGCGACGCACGGCAGGGGCTTCTGGATTCTGGATGACATCACGCCGCTGCGGCAGATTGGTCCCTCGACGCGCGAGGAGGACGCTGTCTTGTTCGTGCCCACGACCGGGTGGCGCGTCCGGTGGAACACGAGCACGGATATGCCGTGGCCGGTCGAGGAGCCGACCGGAGCCAATCCGCCCGACGGTGTTCCCATCAACTACTACCTGAAGCAGGCCTCGTCGTCGCCGGTGACGCTCGTCATCGAGAACTCCGAGGGGCGCGTGGTCAGGCGCTACGCGAGCAGCGATGTCCCGGCGCCGATTCCCGATCCGCCGAATGCGCCGGTCCCGCTGTATTGGTATCGTCCGCCACAGGTGCTGAGCGCCTCGGCCGGCATGCACCGGTTCATCTGGGACCTGCACTATCAGCCCCTGCCCGACGCAGCCGGCGCCCCGGGCGGCGGGCGCGGAGGGTTGCCGATTCAAGCCATTCCGTACAACACCGCACCAGCCACGGGAACGCCGTTCGTCTCACCAGGCACCTATCGGGTGAAGTTGACGGTCAACGGCAAGACGCTCACCCAGCCGATCACCGTCAAGCAGGATCCCCGGGTGAAGACGCCCGCGGTCACGATGCAGCAGGTCTACACGCTGACCAATGCGCTGTATTTCGGTGCCGCTGATGCCCATGCCGCCGCCAGTCGTGGCAGGGTCGTGGCGGGAGCAGACGTCGAAGATGCGGGCGTCCGCCAGTGGGGAAGTGGCGACTGCGCTCGACGACTTCGGGCAGAAGGCCGCGACGCTCGCCGGGGCGCCGCCGTCGGCAGGAGGCGGGCGCGGTGGCCGGGGCGGAGGCGGCGCGGTACCGGCTCCGGCGACCGAGCACCGCCGGCTCGGATGCGGAAACCCTGTGGGCCGTCCGGAGCCAGCTCAGCGGGCTGATGAACTCGATGCAGGCCGCGGATGTTGCTCCAACCGCGAACACGCTGGCGGCGATCGCCACCGCCCGTGCGACCGCCGCCAGGGTCATGGCCAGGTGGAATGGGCTTCGCACCGTCGACTTGCCAGCGCTGAACGCGCGGCTCAAGGCGGCCGGAGTAGGGCAGATTCAGTGAACTTCCGCCAAAGGCGGAAGCTTCCAGGAACTCTTCGAACGAGCCAGGCGAATCCTCTGGTGGCTTCCGCCTTCAGGCGGAAGAAGAGGTCGCCGAAAGTACAGGTTTTGCACCAATAAGCCGAAAGGACTAGAGACACCGCGGCTCGGGCGTTGTATATTGTTCGGTGATTCAACCTACCTCAGCGGTTCTCCGGGTCCCTGGCAGCCGGCTGAGCGTCATAGTGAGTACTCACCCAGCATTTTTCAGAGCCGCCGGCAAGGAGGAAGCCTTATGCGCCCGCGTGTGAACGCACGAAACAGACCCGAACCCCTGGAAGACGAGGAGCTCCAGCAGCTGATCACGGAGCGAATCGAGGAAGACCCGGTGTTCTGGACCGGTTCGGGCCGACGCCGGACGTATGTCACCGTCGAGGTCGAAGACGGGCACGTGGTGCTGTCCGGCCTGGTGCGATCGCCGCTGGATCGCCGGCGTGCTGACATCCTGGCTCGAGCGCTTGGCGCGGCGTCGGTCGACAATCGTCTCGGCGTGGCCGAGGACGGGACGTCCGGGAAGGACAAGCCCAAGCGGAGCGTGGCGTAAGCCGACATCAGACCTGCCGACGTTCGGACCGCGCCCGCCCACCTTTCGGTGGGCGGGCGTTTCGTTTAGTACCCTCCGCTGCACTCTCCAAACGTGCGCTTCGAGCCACTCCATCGCCGGCTGGCCGATGGGGGCTCCGGGTGGCGCTTCCGGCACCGACAGCCTCTGCGCCGGCTGGGCCGGGCGCTCGAGAAACCTCTTGATCTCATCCGCCAGGTACCGTGCGTTGGCCACCTGCGCTTCGGCATCCGGCGCGTCGATCTGCGATCCGCGCTGATTCATCTCCGTCATCATCGACTTCAGCTTGTAGCTCGCCATCGCGCGGGCCTGCGGCATCGTCGCCGTGCCGGCCAGCGTCATGAGGTTTTCGACGAGCACGTGCTCGAGCGCGCGGACGATTTCCCGTTCGTAGGGCGACCGTGCCTGCTTCCGCGAGGCCGCGTCGCGCAGGCGATCGATGACGGTGTCGAGTCCCGGCAGCGTGGGATCGAGCGCCCGCTGATTGATCAGCCGTGCGGCGCGGGCAGGATTCAGCAGCTCGCCCATCACCAGATCGGCGGCGACGACGGCCGGGGTGATGGCATCGAAGGCCGAGCCGGTGTTGCGGGGGAACAGCTCGCGGTGCATCCCGAATCCGGAAGGACGCGGCGGGATTGCGCTCAGCACCGCCGAGGGCAGCGCCAGCTCTGACGGCTTCAACGAGGCCATCAGGGCGTCCAGCGCAGCGCGCTGATCGCGGGCCGGCACCGCTTTCACCGGCTCTCGCCCGTCTCCTCGCATGGCGTAGATGTAGTGAAGGCCGCCGAGCGCAGACGCTGCCGCCTCCACCTGATAGCGGTGATGGAGGTAGAGCGGCACGAGCACTTCCTCGATCAGCGCCATCGGTTGGCCGCGCTTGATCGCCTGCTCGCCGAACCGTTCCATCGAGGCCCGCCGCACTCCGAGCATCCGCACGAGCTCGGCTGCCGGATCGGTGCCGTTCGACCACTGATCCACTCGCGGGTTGGCGGTCGTGTCCTGGTTGGTCATGTAGCGGAGGTCCGCCTTCCACGCCGTGTCGAGAATCTGCTGCAGCGCGCCCGCTTCAGCCGTGCCCGGCGCGAAGTCGGAGTAGCCGTAGCCGATGGCCACCTTGTCCCACTCGCCGATGCCCACCGCGTAGACCTTCGAGTAGTCGAGCGTGCCGTCCGCCTTGAGTGTGACCAGGGGATGCGGGTAGTCCATCACCGAGATGCGACCCGCCTCACTGTCGTAGTAGTTGTGTCCGAGGCCGAGGGTGTGGCCGACCTCGTGCGCGGCGAGCTGACGAATGCGCCCGATCGCCCACTCGCGGAGCTCCGGCGGAGTCTCGTCGCCGGTCTTGTAGGGAACGAGGAGTCCCTCCGCGATCAGGTAGTCCTGTCGATCGCGCAGCGACCCCAGGGTCACGACCCCCTTGATGATCTCGCCGGTCCTCGGATCGGTGACGCTGCCGCCGGTGCTCCATCCTCGCGTCGATCGATGGACCCAGTTGATCACGTTGTAGCGGATGTCGAGCGGGCTGACGCCTTCCGGCAGCATCTTCACCTGGAAGGCGTTGCGGTAGCCCGCCGCGGTGAAGGCCTGATTCCACCAGCTCGCGCCTTCGACGAGCGCCGATCGGATCGGCTCGGGCGCGCCGGGATCGACGTAGTAGACGATCGGCTGAACCGGATCGCTGACCGCCGCCGATGGCTCCTTCTTCTTCAGCCGGTGCCGGGCGATGAACTGCTTCGTCATCGGCTCGCCGAGCGGAGCCGCGAAATCGTCGTACGAGATGCCGAAAAACCCGGCGCGCGGATCGTAGGCGCGGGGCGTATACGCCGAATCGGGGAGCTCGACGATCGAGTGATGAACGCGAATGCTGGCGGCCTCGCCGGTCGCGGCGACGCTGCCGACGCCCTCGAAGAAACCGCCCGGCCCGCCGCCGCGTCCGCCGCCGCCGCGTCCGCCGCCCGCACCACCGGCCCCCGGCTGCCGCACGAAGGTCAGCTCCGCCTCCATCTCGCTGTTCTTCGGAAATCCCATCGTCATCGGCATGTAGACCGTGCTGCGCCCGGCCTCGAAGCGGTACGAGCCTGGCTGCAGCCGCCCGGCGATGTCGTTGGCATCGCGCACGAGGAAGTCGGTGAAGTCGACCAGCACGTGGCCGTCGCTGGCGCCGGCGATCTGAAACGCCCACAGCACCGACCGGGCGAACGCCTCGTTCACGTCCTGGATCTCCGCGGCGTTCTTGCTGGTGCCGCGGAACTGGTAGTTCGGCTGCACCATCAGCAGCCGCGGCCCGACGCGTTCGAACTTGACGATCCGCGATCCGGTCAGCGCCCCGCGATCGATGCCGATGTCGTTCGAGCCGAGGCCGGTGCCAAAGCCGGTGGAGTGCAGCACCTCGACATCGAGCTTCGGGATTTCGACGAACAGCCGGCCGCCGGCTTCATCCCAGTACATCGGGAAGAAACCGTCGATCTTCTTCATGCCGCTGGTGCGTTCCCCGATCGACGGAATCGCGTCGGCGCGCGGCCCGGCGCCGCGCTGCCCCTGGGCCGCCGCGGGGCCGGCGGCGAGGACCAGACAGAGACTGAGAGCAGTGGAGAGAGGCTTGAGCATGCGGAAGCTTACGAAAATCAACTCCCAACCTCCAACCGTGAGCGAAGTCGAACGGTTGGGAGTTGGGAGTTGGCCCTACTGTCCCCGTCCGAGGCATGGCACTTGCGACCAACGGCGGGTGATGGTGAGAGTGGGATGTTCCGGGTGGCAATACAGGCACTGGCGCGGAGATTTCTATCCCGCCGACCTGCCACTGAAGTCATGGTTCGAACACTACGCCTCGGTGTTCGACACTGTTGAGATCAACAACAGTTTCTATCGTTTGCCGGAAGCCAGCGACGTTCGCCAGTTGGGCAGCTCGAGCGCCCGCGCGGATTCCTGTTCGCCGTGAAGGCCAGCCGGTTTCTGACGCACATGAAGAAGCTGAAGGATCCGGAGGACCCGCTGGACCGCTTTTTCAGCCGCGCCCGCTTCCTCGACCGGCATCTCGGTCCGGTGCTGTACCAGCTGCCGCCGGGCTGGAAGCTGGATCGGGCCCGACTCGAGCACTTCCTGCAGGCACTACCGCATGAGGTCCGTCATGTGATTGAGTTTCGGGAGCCGACCTGGTATACGGCGGAGGTGTTCGCGCTGCTCGAACGCCATCGGGTATCGCTGTGCCTGCACGACATGCCTGGATCGGCCACCGGAAGGCTTCGGGTCGGCCCCTGCGTGTACGTCCGGTTTCACGGGGCCTCGGGCCGGTACGATGGCAGCTATCCGGACGAGCGCCTTGCCGCCTGGGCGCGATGGCTGGAAGAACCGGCCAGCACAGGCGTCGACGTGTACGCCTATTTCAACAATGACGTGGGTGGCCACGCGCCACGCAATGCGCTCGCGCTGCGGCGGTACATGCACGCCGTCGAAGCCGTCGGCGTCACTCGGGGGCTGGGGACTGGGGGCTCGGATCTGGGGAATTCCAATGACTAGTGAACAGCGGTTCATCGTGGGACTCGCGGCCGGGGCGGCCGCTGTGTTGGCGGGCGCACGCATCGTCCGAAGACGCCACGCGATCGATTTCGCCGGGCGTATTGTCGTCATCACCGGGGGCTCGCGCGGATTGGGCCTGGTGCTGGCCCGGAAGCTCGCGGCACGCGGCGCGCGCCTCGTGCTCCTCGCTCGCGACGATCGCGAGCTCGATCGCGCGAGGCGGCTGCTCGAAGAAGAGCACCGGGCCGACGTCCTCGCGATCCGCTGCGACATCCGGCGCCGCGCCGACGTGCATGCCGCTGCCACCCAGATCCTGGAACAGTGCGGCGTGGTCGACGTGCTCATCAACAACGCCGGCGTGATTCAGGTCGGCCCTCTCGAGCACATGCAGCAGGAGGACTTCGAGAACGCCATGGCCACGCATTTCTGGGGGCCCCTGCACCTGATGCTCGAGCTGGTTCCCACGATGCGGCGGCGAGGCTTCGGCCGGATTGTCAACATCGGGTCGATCGGTGGCCGGGTCGCGGTGCCGCACCTCGCCCCTTACTGCGCGAGCAAGTTCGCCCTCAGCGGTCTCTCCGACGCCGTGCGTGCCGAGCTCGCGCCGCACGGGATCCGCGTCACGACGGTATCTCCCGGATTGATGCGGACAGGCTCACCGGTGAATGCCCAGGTGAAGGGCCGCCATCAGGCCGAATATGCCTGGTTTTCGATCGCCGATGCGCTTGCCCGGACTGTCGATCGCCGCCGACCGCGCCGCCGATCAGATCCTGACGGCCTGCGCTTACGGCGATCCCGAGCTGACGATCACGCTGCTGGCCCGTACCGCCGTTCTGCTCAACGCCCTTGCGCCAGACACCATGGCGCGCGTGATGATGCTGGCGAGCCGGTTGTTGCCTGCTCCGGATGGTCCGGAAGGCAATCGAGCAAGACTCGGCCGGCAGAGTGAATCGAAGTGGGCCGCCGTCGCTGGCCACCACGCTCAGCGACAGGGCGGCAATACTCAATAACGAAACCTAGGGCCAATGCAGTGCCAAGAGCTCTGTGGTGGACTTCGCCGGTCTCGACCAGTTGCTTGAAGCGCCGAAGGTCCTCACGGATTCGGTGGCCGCGTCGCGCCCGAGCAGACGTGCGACAGCCGCGCCGACCTTCCCGCCGGGCGGGCTGTACTGCATGCGGACCCGCACGCAGCGTTCCGCGCCCCGGTCCGGCGTCCTCGAAGTGCACGGACCCTGCGCTGATCACATCGGATCCTTCGATCGAGCGCCAGCCGATCACCTTGTTGGGAACCTCGTTGATGATCTCTGCGTTCCACTCGACCACCTTGCCGCCAGGCCCGCGGGCGCGCCAGCGCGAGAGCGTGTCGGTGACGCGCTCCACCGACACGAGGTGAGGCATGAACTGCGGCAGGTTCTCCAGGTTCCGCCAGAAACGGTAGAGCTCCTCGATCGGCCGGTTGATCGTCACGCTCTCCTCGACGAGCGTACCGGCCTGGCCGCTCAGCGCGCGTCGCGTGTCCTCACCGGTGCCGGCGGTATTGATGCCGAACGCCTCGTAGGTGTGGCAATGTCCGCTCGCGCCACGCTGGACCAGCATCGCGCCGAGCGCCGCGAACGCCCATCCCGACGATCGCCGTCGGCTCAATCCATAGGCGGTCAGTGCGGTTCCGGCCACCGCCGACAGCCAGCGTTCTACTTCGCTGATGTTGCGCCGGCTGCGCACGCGCGCATCTTCTGCATCTCCCGGGAATTCCAGCTCCACATAAGCCATCGACTACTCCATCAGAGGGTACTGTGATCTACTTGGTCGCCCGCGCGCCGGCGGTGCCTGTCCACGACGGCGAATCGCTGGCAGGGAACGAGTCGTCTGAGGTCTCGCCCACGATGTCCTTCGGGCGCCAGCCGCGATCCCGCAAGCTCCGATCGACGCACTCACGAGCCATGCTGAAATCGCGACGGCCCATCGCGGCGCGGACGGTCAGGACCAGGCCGGTCATGGCGAGCAGGCCGCCCATGAAGCCGCCACGGCGCGCACCGATCATCGCCAGCAGAGAGGCCCACGTCGCGGTCACCCAGCGCTCCTGGTCGTAAGTGGACAGCGTGGCGCCGAGCCCGGGCTTGTCCCAGACGCTCTTCTCGCCGCGCGCGACCATGAGGTTCTTCGTTCCGTCAGTCATGGTGCTCCTTTGCACGAACCCGGCTGCGTTCTGCCGCCGGACGCAGGCGCTCCCACGCACACCTGCGCTCGATGTTTTCGTGCACAAGACGTACCTGCCAGATTCGGTTGAGGTAAAGCTGGACGGTAATCCGATCTCAGCCGATCGGCTCTGAGCTGACCCCAAACTTCTTCAGGAACTCGGTCATCTTCAGCTTCCGTTTCGCGCTGTCGGACGACATGTATCTGACGGTGCCGACGACCGGACGTGCTGGCCAGGGGCGGTCGTAGCGGCCGGCGACCCACGCAAAGCTTGCGTACGAGACCGGATCGCGGCCATCGAGCGAATGGCGGTTCATCAGCGCTTCCATCCAGGCGAGCGCGGTTGGCGGGTCCGGTGCCCATTCGAGAATCTTCTTGCCCCAGAGCATCCGGAGAGTACCCGTGGAACCAGCCTTCGGCGAGCAGTTGGCGCTGGGTCGCATTCCAGATCGGGTCGTGCGTCGCGGCTGACTCGAGCGTTTCAAACGCATGCTGACGCCGCGGGTCCGACCGGTGCGCCTCGAGCGTTTCCTGGCCCACGCCGGAAACGACTGGTAATCGCATGTAGTGTGGCATCCACGCGCACCCGTTGAAGCCAAGCTCGCGCCACACCACGAGCTGGTCCAGGAAGACGTTGGCGGAGTCGCTCACGCCCCACCACCCTTCGCGCGCACCGCCGCCCCGCGGCGACGAGCGCCGCGTCGTCCATCGCTCCGACGTCATGCACCGCTGAGAACACCTCGTGGGCGGAGATGTGTCCGAAGTGCAGGTACGGAGAGAGGCGGCTGGTGCAGTCGGCGTCGGGGTGGCTGTGGTCGCGGCCGTAACGCTTCAGGTCTGTCGCGATGAACGCGGCCAGCCGCCGGCGCGCGGCGGATTCGCCTCCGCGGAGGGCGACCGGCGTCACGGCGTGATCGATAGGAATCGCCCGGAGAGACGACCGGCGATCGAGCAGATCTGCAGCGGCCTGCCAACGACGCGCAATCGCGGAAGGAACGGCCGCGCGCCGGCCCCGCGGCAGCCCGTGCAGCGGATGCTCCTCGGGAAACTCGCGCAGGTGGCCGCGCAGCTCGCGCTGCACGAAGGCGCGATAGGACCGCGCCATCGTGAACGGCACGGCCATGAGCGGAGATCGGGATGAGACCGTTCGAATCGACGCGTTTCGAGCCGGACCGCGCTTTGACGGGCGGCGGCCTGGGTCACGCCGGGGATCAGAAACGCGGGGAAGTGATCCGTGACCACCGCACAGGCAGACCGGGAGAGCTCGGCGATGAGGCCCGCACCAGCACCGCGGCGTGCGTTCCACGAACGGGTAGTACACGGCGCGCGAAGCGCGGCAGGCGGCCGCATTGGCGGCCATCCCGTCGAGCACGAACCGGTGAATCCGGTCGTTGGCCCAGGGGTAGTCGCTATCGAGTGCTTCGAGGATCAGAAGCGGCGCCTTCAGCTCGGCGCAGAGATTGACCGCGTGCTGCAGTGCGAAGTTCCAGCGGGTGCGCCGCGCGGCGATCATCCAGTAGAGGACGAAATCGCCGCGCGGGTTGACGGAGCGCGCATTGAGCGCGCGAATTCTCGATGGAGCGACGGGCGATCAGCACGGCAGCGGCTACTGCCGTCGCCTACTGGGTCTTCGGCAGGATCGTCGTGTCGTTCTTGAGCGCGCCCGGCGATGCGGTCAGGTACGTGCCCGAGCGACAGCACGATCTGGTCGATCGCGAAGCCATCCTCGCGTGTCTGGATGCGGATGGTCTGGGGGCCGTCGGCGGCGAAATACACGACGGGCCCGAGCGAGGCCCAGCCGTTGTCCTGCCAGCCCCATCCCGCCACGCCGCACCCGTTGCAGTCTTCAAGGCTGACCTCGGCGGCAGATGTCGTTCCCATCCGCCACATCGCGGCGTTGTTCGAGTCGACGCTGCCGTCGAACTGAACGAACACGGAATCGTTCGCCCAGTTGTTGCTGTCGGCCCTGCCGCGCACCCAGATGCGATACGCCCTGCCAGCCAGCGCGTTGAAAGTCAGGTCGAAATAGTTCGTCGGGTTGACGGGCGCGGTCAGGACTTTCGGCCGCCCCGGGTTCGGGTGCCGCACCTTGAAACCTTCGGCTGCCGTCGCATCGGCCTCCACTCCCCAGGCCCGCCGAGAGTCGAGGTCGGGTTGCGTCGCCGGATGCAGCACGATCTCTTCCGGCCCGGTGGCGGAGGCGGAGGGGAGGAGGCGGCTCTGACCCGCTGCCATCTGCTTCGGCGAGGATCTGCGTGTCGTTCTTAAGAGCCCCGGGCGAGCTGCTCACGTACTTCGTGTGCGAGAGCACGATCTGGTCGATTGACAGACCGTCCTCACGCTGCTGCATGCGAATCGTTTTCCGGATCCGTCTGTCGGCGAAGTAGATGAGTGTCGCCGGGACGTTGAGCCCGTAGGCGTCATCCTGCCATCCCCAGCCCGACACCCCGCAGCTGTTGCAGTTCTCGAGCGTGTAGTTGGCGGCGCTGGTGGTTCCGATGCGCCAGAGCGGGCGTGCCACTGCTCGTCGTGGCGGTTGTCGAACTGCACGCAGGCGGAGTCGTTCGGCCAGGTGTTGCCATCCGCCTTGCCGCGGATCCAGAGGTGATAGCCAACGCCCGCGTTCGCGAAGAACGTCATCTCGAAGTAATTGGCGGGGGTGGCGCTCGGCGTATCGATCTTTGCGGCGTCGAGGTTGGGATTCCTGATCTTCGCGCCGCCGGCGGCGGTCGAATCCGACTCGACCTGCCAGGCGCTGCCTTGTCTCGTAGCCTTCGAGGCATACAGGACGACCTCGGCGGTGCCAGTCGGCGGCGGAGGCGGGGTGGTGCCCGCCGTGGTGAATCTCCACACGGGGCCGTTCTTCGTCATCAGCGCCATGGTCTTCGACTGGACCCGCCAGTAATAGGTCGTTCCTGATTGCAGTGTGAGCATCAGCTGAGACCTGCTCGTCGCCGATTTCTTGGTGTTGTCGTCGGCGACGCCGCCGGGGACCAGAGCACTCGGATTGAGCGAGTTCACAGCGTTGAAGTCGGCGCTGATATACACATCGTAGAGATGGGCCCATGGCCCGCCGAGCCATCCCAGCACCGCGGCCGTGGAAATCTCGGCTGCGCCGTCGGCCGGCAGCGGATTCTTCGGTGCGTCCGGCGGAAGGGGCGTGAATGCCTTGGTCTCCGGCGAGGACGCCAGGTTGTCCCACTTGCGGTTGAACTGATCGATGAACCACGTGGTCAGATCGGACCGCGTGGTGAACATGTTGTGCTCTACCTGGCCACTGGCCGACGGGCTCGTCCAGTTGGACGAGCCGAAAATCACCATCGTCTGGTCACCGGCAGCGGCGTCCTGATCGTAGATGATGACGCTCTTCTGGTGATTGAGTCCGGCATGCTGGCGGTCGCGGATCTGGACGCCCGCCATGTACATCCGATCGACGTTCCACGAGTGCCACATGCGGTCGACCAGCCGGTACTGCGCCTGCTCCGTGATCAACCGCACCGGAATGCCGTTTCGTCGCCTGCAAATTGATCATCGCATCGCTGTGGGCGCGGTCGGTGATGCGATACATGATGACGTCCACACCGCGGCCGTTCGTCGCTTTCTTCGCCGCGTTGTAGCGCGAGACCGCGCGGGATCGATAGTTCTGTTCGGGCGGGAAGTTGAGCTGCGGGTCGATCAGATAGGTCCCGTCCGGCTCTTCGCGCGTCAGTGGGCCGGTGATGTTCGCGTAATTGGCCCAGTTGACGGTGTCGACCCAGAAATCGTCGAACTTTTCCCTGAAGCTGTTGACGATCGCCGGATCGGACGCTGAAGTAGATCGCCTCATCGGTGTAATCGACGTAGGGTGGGGTCGACCCATAATTAAACGCATCCGGGCTGAAGTTGGCACCGCTGAACTCGACCACTCCCTGATCCCGGAACAGCATCATCTTCCAGTGCAGGATGTAGTTGGTGAGCCGCTTACGCATTGGCACACCGAAGCCCTGTATCTTGTTGAGTATCGGCCCGTTGGCTGGATATGTGGGGTTTGCGCGCGGATCCATGAGGACGCGCACGCGAACCCCTCGGCTTTTCGCCCGTCCGATGGCCGCAGCGTATCGATCGTCCTCCATGAACCAGAACGCGATGTCGATCGCCTACCTTCTCTCCGTCCATAAGGGCGATGAGCCGGGCGCGGCAATCCTCGTTTCCGGGATCGCACAGGCGATCCTGGGCCGAGGCCGGGGCAGGAATGGTGCTCAGGAACAGCAGTCCGAGCGTGAGGATCAGCGACGGACGAAACAACCGGATTCTCATAGGAATTAGAACGACCTCTGCCATAAGCGGCTACGGTGCCGTCCGAGGAACTGCGAGCCGCTTGCCAGACGACGCCGAAAGCGCACACCGGCCGGTCACCCGCGAAATACCGTTAAAAACTGGGCTGTTACGAGGGTATGGCGTCGGGTGAGCGCGAGCCCGGCCCGGAAACGGCTGAGGAAAGGTGGGAGGCGGAAGTGCAACAGTGGGCATTTTGTCGGGCTCAGCCGCAATGAGGACGAGCCGGTTCGCTGCCGCCGTAAGTAAGACGCTGGACATCATTGACAGCGAGCCGCCTAGATGTAACAATAAATCCGGATATACGGATGGAAGCCGCGATCTTCGACGACCTCACGCTTCTCGCCGACGGCGTTCGCAGCCGGATGGTGGCGCTGCTCGAGCGGCACGAGCTGACGGTCACCGAGCTGTGTGCAGTCCTCCAGCTTCCGCAGTCTACGGTGAGTCGGCATCTGAAGATGCTCGCGGATGCCGGCTGGGCGAACTCGCGACGCGAGGGCACGAGCCGGTTCTACAGCGCGGTCCAGTCGCCGCAGGCCGCGGCCGGGAAGCTGTGGTCGCTGTTGCGCGAACAGGTCGCCGGAACCTCAGCGGTCGATCAGGACGCGCGGCGCGTGAAGTCGGTAATCACGCGGCGGCAGACGGCGTCGCAACAGTTTTTCGAGTCGGGCGCGGGTCGCTGGGACAAGATCCGGGAAGAGCTGTTCGGCCGCACGTCTCACCTCCACGCCCTCGCGGGTCTGCTCGACGAGCGATGGATCGTGGGGGACCTCGGCTGCGGGACCGGTCAGGTCGCCGCGATGCTCGCGCCGTTCGTCGCCGGGGTCATCGCGATCGATCGGTCAGCGGAAATGCTGCAGGCGGCACGCCGACGGGTGCGCGAATGGTCGAACGTGGAAGTGCGCCGGGGTGAGCTGGAGTCGCCGCCCATCGACGACGGCACGCTGGACGCCGCGACGCTGATGCTGGTGCTGCATCACACGTCGGATCCGTCCGCCGTGCTGGCCGCCGCGGCGCGCGCGCTTCGCGACGGCGGCCGGCTGCTCGTCACTGACATGCTGCCCCACGATCGCGAGGAGTACCGCAAGCAGATGGGGCACGTGTGGCTCGGGTTCCCGGAGGATCACATCCGCCGGCTGCTGGCGGCCGCGGGGTTCGACCGGGTCCGGATCACCACCCTGGAGCCCGACGGCGACGCCAAGGGACCGGCGCTGTTCGTCGCGACGGCCCGCAAGATCCGTAGGGTCGGGTCTTTAGACCCGACCGCCTGACAGACTCGGTAGGTCGTGAAGTCACAGGAGAGAGGTAGCTGGAAATGAGTACTGCAGTTCGTGAGATGCATGCGTTCGATGCGGCCGTCAAGGCAGGTCGCCCGCCATACAAGGTCCGTGATCTGTCGCTGGCCGAGTTCGGCCGCAAGGAAATGCGGCTGGCCGAACAGGAGATGCCGGGTCTGATGGCCCTCCGCGCGCGCTACCAGGGCAAGGCTCCGCTCGCCGGCGCCAGGGTCATGGGCAGCCTGCACATGACCATCCAGACCGCGGTGCTCATCGAGACGCTGGCCGATCTCGGCGCCGACGTGCGCTGGGTGTCCTGCAACATCTTCTCGACGCAGGATCACGCCGCGGCCGCGGTCGTGGTCGGCCGCCCCGAAACCGGTGGCACGCCGGAGAATCCCCGCGGCATTCCCGTGTTCGCCTGGAAAGGGGAGACGCTCGAGGAGTACTGGTGGTGCACGAGCGAAGCGCTGATGTGGCCGGACGGCTCCGGGCCCACCCAGATCGTGGACGACGGCGGGGACGCGACGCTGCTCGTGCACAAGGGCGTGGAGTTCGAGAAGGCCGGCAAGGTGCCCGCCTTCAATGCCGAGTCCGAGCCCGAGGAATGGGGCGTGATCCTCGAGCTGCTGCGGAACGAGATCAAGGAGAACCCGTCGCGCTGGACCAAGGTCGCTGCGAATCTCCGCGGCGTCAGCGAAGAGACGACGACCGGCGTGCACCGGCTGTATCAGATGATGGAGGCCGGCACGCTGCTGTTTCCGGCGATCAACGTCAACGACTCGGTGACCAAGAGCAAGTTCGACAACATCTACGGTTGCCGTCACTCGGTCATCGACGGCCTGAACCGCGCGACCGACGTCATGCTCGGCGGCAAGGTCGCGGTCGTGTTCGGCTTCGGCGAGGTCGGCAAGGGCTGCGCTCAGGCCCTCCGCGGCCAGGGCGCCCGCGTCATCGTCACCGAGATCGACCCGATTTGCGCGCTGCAGGCGGCGATGGAAGGGTTACGAGGTCAAGACGATCGAGGACGTCGTCTCGACCGCCGACATCTTCGTGACCGCGACCGGCAACCTGAACATCATCACCGCCGACCACATGGCGCGGATGAAGGACAAGGCCATCGTCGCCAACATCGGCCACTTCGACAACGAGATCGACATGGCCGGCCTGAAGAAGGTCAAGGGGATCCAGCGGATCAACATCAAGCCGCAGTACGACGAGTTCCGGTTCCCGGACGGCCACAGCGTGATGGTGCTCGCCGAAGGCCGGCTGATGAACCTGGGCTGCGCGACCGGTCACCCGAGCTTCGTGATGTCGGCGTCGTTCTCGAACCAGGTGATCGCGCAGCTCGAGCTGCACGAGCACAACGACAAGTACGAGAAGAAGGTCTACATCCTGCCGAAGCACCTGGACGAGGAGGTCGCCCGGCTGCACCTCGATCATCTCGGCGTCAAGCTGACGAAGCTCCGGCCCGAGCAGGCCGAGTACATCGGCGTGCCGGTGGAGGGGCCGTACAAGCCGGAGCACTACCGGTACTGACGCAGACAACTTCCAACTGCCAACTTCCAACTCCCGAGGTGAATAATGTGCGCTTTGGGAGTTGGACGTTGTCCCTCGACGACGCTCGGGGCAACCCTGAGCGAAGTCGAAGGGTTGGGCATTGGGAGTTGATGACGACGTTTCACCGGGGCTTATAATCGCCGGCGTGGCTCCCACTCCCATGACCCGCCGCGCCCTAATGAAGGCGGCGGCGATTGCACCCGCATCCGCATTCTTTGGCCGCGCTCCGGCCGTGTTCGCCGCTCGCCCGACCGACATCCGTATCGTCGAGGTCCGCCACGGCTTCGAGGACTTCACGTATCGCGCACCGTACATGTTCGGCGGACGCTCGGTCTCCGACGTCACGCTCCTGAACGTCGACGTCCGCGTGCGCACCGAAGGCGGGAAGGAGGCCTGGGGCTTCGGGTCGATGCCGCTCGGCAATGCCTGGTCGTTCCCCAACGTGCCGTTCGATGTCTCGCTCGGAGCGATGCGGGCGCTGGCCGACGATCTGCGCCGCATCACCGCCGACTGCACGGAGCGTGGGCATCCTGTCGATCTGGCCCGTGCGCTCGATCCGGAGTTCCTGCGCGCCGCGGACGCGGTCAGCCGCACCCGGTCGCTGCCGGTGTCGATTCCGAAGCTTTGCACGCTGGTCGTCGCGAGCCCGTTCGATGCGGCGCTTCACGACGCATACGGCAAGGTGTTCGGCGTCAGCGCCTACGCGACTTACACGCGCGAGTTCATGAACGGCGACTTGTCGCGCGACCTCGGGCCGGAGTTCAAGGGCGAGTATCTCGATCGCTACGTGCCGGCAAAGCCCAGACCGACGATGCCGGTGTTTCACTCGGTCGGCGCCAGCGATCCGATCGAGCCGTCCGACGTGAAGCAGCCGTTGAAGGACGGCCTGCCGAACACGCTCGAGGAATGGATCCGGCGGGATGGCCTGATTCGGTTCAAGATCAAGTTGAACGGCGGCAACCTGCCCGCGGATTTCGATCGCGTCATCCGCATCGATCGCGTCGTGTCCCGCGTCCTGCCGTCACGCGGCGTGAAGGACTGGAAGTATCTGCTCGACTTCAACGAGGGATGCCCGAACGTTGGATATCTCCTCGAGTTCATGGGCAAGGTCCGCGAGGCCACGCCCGCCGGATTCAGCCGCATCCTCTACATCGAGCAGCCGACGGCAAGGGATCTCGAAAAGGATCGCGGCAACGTGATGCACGAGGCGGCGAAGCTGTGTCCGATCGTCGCAGACGAGGCGCTGACCGATCTCGAGTCGCTGCTGCTCGCACGCAAGATGGGCTACAGCGGCGTCGCGCTGAAGGCGTGCAAGGGGCAGACCCATGCCATGCTGCTCGCGGCGGCGGCGCAGAAGTTCGGGATGTTCCTCTGCGTCCAGGATCTCACCTGCCCGGGCGCGTCGTTGATCCACTCGGCCGGCATCGCCGCCCGCGTGCCCGGCAACGCCGGGATCGAGGCCAACGCACGCCAGTTCGTGCCTGCCGCCAACGGCGCCTGGGACGCGAAGTTCCCGGGGCTGTTCACGATTCACGATGGTCTGATGAAGACCGGCCAGCTCACCGGGCCTGGGCTCGGGGCTGTTCCGCCACGATTGCCTTCCGCCTGAAGGCGGAAGCCACGCCTCCGCGCTGCGCGCTTCGGCGAGGCAGGCCGGAGGCGCTCGCAGCGTCCGCCTTTAGGCGGCAGAAACCTTTAACCATACCCCCGGCATGCCACCATCATTCACCCCGAAAACCCTGTCGTTCCTGCGATCGCTGAAGCGCCACAACGATCGCGAATGGTTCCGCGCGCGCAAGGAGCAGTACGAGCAGCACGTTCGAGCGCCGATGGTTGCGGTGATCGAGCGGCTGGCCGTCGACTTCGGCCGCTTCGCGCCGGAGCTGGACGCGTCGCCGAAGCGCTGCATCTATCGCATCTACCGCGACACCCGGTTCAGCCCCGACAAGACGCCGCTCAAGACGCAGATTGCGGCGTCGTTCCGGTGGCGTCGCCTGCCGCGCGGCAGGAGCGCGGGTCTCTACTTCGAGGTCCATCCCGCGTGGGTATGGATGGGCGGAGGGTTCTATGCACCCGAGCCCACCGATCTCGCGCGCATCCGGCAGCACATCTCGGACACTCATCCCGAGCTGCACCGGCTCACGCGCGCCGCGGCGTTCCGCCGCGCGTTCGAGGGGCTCGAAGGAGAGCAGCTCTCGAGGGTGCCGCGGGGGTTTTCGAAGGAGGATCCGGCCGCGGCGTACCTGCGTCATCGAAACTTCCTGGCCGGCCGTGAGTTCCCGCCCGCCTTCGCGACCGACGCCGCCTTCTATCCGACGCTCGTCGCGACCTTCAAGGCACTGATGCCGATCGTTCGGTTTCTCAACGAGCCGCTCCAGACTTAACGCTCGGCGGCTAACTCCATCTGATAGAGCCGCTCGCCGGCGAGGTTGTGCAGGCCGGCGGTCATGGCCCGGGTGCCGCGCGTCGATCTTCAGTGTCCCGAAGAACTGATAGCCCTCGCTCGGCGGACGATTCCCCTTCATCCCCTTCGGCACGCCGTTGAACTTCGCCTCCGGTCCGAACGTGGAATCGAGCGTGTTCGGGCCGAACGTCCCGGCGTGCAGCGGGCCGGCGACGAATTCCCAGAACGGGTGGAAATCGGTGAACTTCGCGCGCCCGGGGTGATAGTGGTGCGCCGCGCAGTAGTGCACGTCGGCGGTGATCCACACAACGTTGCGGATCCGGCGATCCCGGATGAAGCGGAGCAGATCCGCGATCTCGAGCTCGCGTCCGAGCGGAGGGCCGGCGTCCCCGTTGGCAAACGCCTCGAATCGGCCTGGACCGTCGCCGACGACGAGCGCCAGCGGGAGATCGGTGGCGATCACCTTCCAGACCGCCCGGCTGGCTGCGAGCCGCGCTTTCACCGAGGCGAGCTGCAGGCTCCCGAACTGCGATGACTCCGGCGTCAGCGCCGCCTGACGGTTGTCGCTGTTGGCGCCGCGATAGCTCCGCAGGTCCAGCGCGAAGACCTCGAGCAGCGGTCCGTAGGGCACGGTGCGGTAGATCCGCTGCGGATCGTCGGCGTTCGGCGCGATCGGATTGAACTCGAGGAATGCCTGCCGCGCGCGAGACGACAGGAGCGCCATGCTCTTGACCTGATACCGCTCGTCGGCCGTCAGGTCCCGGGTCTCGTACCAGTTGTCGCGCACTTCGTGGTCGTCCCACATCACCACCTGGGACACCTCCGCGTTGAACGCGCGCATGTGCTCGTCGATCAGGTTGTACTTGTAATTGCCGCGATAGTCGTCGACCGTCTGTGCCACCTTCGATTTCGACTCGGTCACGATATTGGTCCAGATCGATCCGTCGTCGAGCTTGACCTGCTCCTGCAGGACGCCGTCCGCGTAGATGGTGTCGCCGCAGTGAACGAAGACGTCTGGCTGCACGCGCCTCATAGTGTCGTAGAGACGGAGGCCGCCCCAGGAAGGATTGATCCCCCATCCCTGGCCGACCGTGTCCGCGGACCACGCCAGCGTGATGTCGCGACGCGCCGATGCCGATGGCGGCGTCTGAAAACTTCCCACCAGCGGCACGCTGAGCGCGCGCAGGTCGGCGAGGTCCTGGAACGTGACGCGGTAGAAGATGCGTTGATTGGACGGCAGATCGGTCAGCACGATCCGCGCCGTGAAGTCGGTGGACTCGAGAGCGGCCGGTCCCGTCCGGCGCCAGGCATTCTCGAACTTCTCGGTCGTCGAATACTCGACGAGCATCCGCGCCGGGCGATCGGTCCGGCTCCAGACCACCGCCCGTCCGTCGGTGACGTCGCCCGCGGCGACGCCCTCTTTCATCTGTGGCCGGCCTGTCTCGGACTGGACGATCGCTGGAGCGCGACCGAACCGGGCCGCAGCGGAAAGGCTCAGGCCGGATCGAACGAAGTCGCGGCGTGTGATGCCGGCCGGACTCGACTACTTGATCCGCGCGGGCACGGTGCCGAGCTCCCGCGCCGAGGGAATGCCAGGCAGAGACTCCGCCTTGGAGACGGCCCGGACGATTGCTTCCGCCATCGCGTCGGCGGCGAGCGCGCCAATCATCGTGACGTTGGCCGTCCTTCCCACCGGCCGGTCGCGAGCGAGAAAACCGTGTCTCCATCACCCGTCGTATGCGATGGATTGATCGCCCGCGCCAGCCCGTCGTCGGCCATCATGGCAACTCTGTTGATGTCGGTCTTCGTCAGCCGCGCGTTCGTCGCGACGAGTCCAATCGTCGTGTTCTCGCCGATGCGAGGCGGCGGGCGCCGATCCATCGCGCCGCTGCGCAGCAGCTTGCGCACGTCCGCCAGTGTCTTGCCGTCTTCGGAACGCACGCCGGCGACGATCTTCCCGCTTTCCGGATCGACCACGTCGCCGACCGCGTTGATCGCGACGATCGCTGCGACGACCAGTCCATTCGGCAGCGCGATGGCCGCCGACCCAAGTCCGCCCTTCATCGAACGGCCGCCGCCCCCCATCTTGCCGACGGTCGCGCCGGCACCGGCGCCCACATTGCCTTCAGTGACGGGATCAGACGAGGCGGCCTGGGCTGCCTTGTAGCCGCAGTCCGCGGTCGGACGCACCTGCGGCTGACCGCCCACCCCAAGATCCATGAGGATGGCGGCTGGCACGATCGGCACGACGCCCGAGCCTACTTTCCATCCCATCTTGCGTTCTTCGAGCCAGCGCACGGCGCCCTGCGCCGCGTCGAGTCCATAGGCGCTGCCGCCGGACAGGACCACGGCATTCACCTTGTCCACCATGTTGGTCGGATCGAGCAGGTCCGTCTCACGCGTGCCGGGAGCACCGCCGCGCTGTGACACGCCGCCAGGCACACCTTCGCCATCGACCAGAATGATCGTGCAGCCGGTGGGCCGCTCGCTGAGCGTGAACGATCCGACCTTGATCCCCTGGACCTCGGTCAGCCCGCGCCCGCCGGCCGGCTTGAGATCGGCGGCCGACGACGATTGTCTGGCGACGCCAGCGCCGACCCATAGGGTGGCAAGACCGATCGCGACAATCGCCCGGCGCATAGCCGACTCCTGCATTCCTTCCGGCTAAAGCCGGAAGCCACAAGTCATTGAGGTCTGGTGGTCATTGAGGTCTGGTGGCTTCCGCCTTTAGGCGGAAGATCCATCCCCGAACCCGCGACCCGCGACCCGCGACCCCGCGACCTAGAAACTGTACTTCACTGCCAATTGAATTATCCGCCCATCCTCGGCCGTCGTGATGCGTCCGAAGTTGGCCGTGCCGGTCTGGTTGCCAGGCTGACCAAAGCGCGTCTGGTTGAACAGGTTGAAGGCCTCGGCCCTCAATTGCAGCCGGTGCGTCCCGGTCAGCGTGATGTTCTTGAACAGCGACAAATCGGTGCGCGCGAACCCTGGTCCGCGGACGCTCCCCCGCGGGGTCGATCCGGGCTCCGCGGTGTTGGCCAGTGTGCGCTGGACGAAGCAGCTGGTCGTGAACCACTGCTCGACGGTGTGAGGCGCGCCCTCGTTCGGATCGCAGACCTGATCCGGCCGGTTCGTCAGGTAGCGAATGCTGAGCGACGGATCGAAGACCGTCGTCGGAAACCCGGTCTGTGTTTGGACGATGCCGTTCAACTGCCAGCCGCCGGCAAGATGTTCGACGAAGGCGCCAAGGCTCGTGGGGGTCGGCAGCTCCGCACTGAAGCTGACGACGAATCGATGACGGGCATCGAACAGGGCATCTCCCTCCTCGAAGGAGAGCGCGCGTTCGATTGAGGCGTCGTCGCCGATCGTCACCGGGAGCACCGGCCGCTGCTCGCCGCCGATGTTCAAACCGGATACGTGATCCCGCGCGTGTCCGAGAGTGTAGGACGCCAGCAGCGTGATGCCGTGTGTCTGCTGCATGCGCAGGCTCGCCTGAAGCGAGTCGTACCACGATTTCGCGACCGAGAACGTCGGCCGCACGAGGGCGAATGCCGGGAACAGCCGCGCGCCGGCGGTCGTCTGCCCGGGTGCGTAAACGCCGGGATTGACCTCGATGAAGATGGGAAGGTGAAAGCCTCGCGAGCCGACGTAGCCAATCTCACCGGCGAGGCGGCCGCCGAACTGCTGCTGCCAGGTGACGTTGAAGTGATGCGCGTACGGCGTCGTGAAGTCGGTGCCCCAGCCGATGAACGTCAATCCTGGAGGAAAGCCCGCCGCGCCGCCGCTCACCACGCTCAGGGGATCGCGGAGCGTCAACGCCGCGGGGGGCGCGTTCACCTCCAGCAGCGGCGTGAACGGCGGGGCCAGGACGCCGTTCTGGAAAAAATCACCCTGACCGGCGAGCGCGTCGTAGAAGATGCCCCAGGCGCTGCGGCAGGCTCGATCGGCCGGTGCCGGTGGGATCCCAGGCGATGCCGATCCGCGGAGAGAAGTTGTTCGTGTCGGTGTCGTACGTCCCGCGCGGCACGCCGGCGTCGCCTGGATAGACGAGCCCGGTCGGTGCCTGCGGAAAGCGGGTCGACTGCTGCCCGGGCCTGAACGAGTTGAGCGCATCGTTCTTGTCCACGAAGGGGAGCGGCAGTTCGTAGCGCAGGCCGGTGTTCACCGTGAGCCGTGGCCAGGGACGGAAGTCGTCCTGCAGGTATCCGGCATAGAGCCAGCCGGTGCCGTCCTGAACCGTGTTCGCGGTGGTCCTGCGGAACTGTGCCGGCAATCCGAGCAGGAAATCCGCCGCGGCGTTGCCCGTGCGCTGGCTGGGGGAGCCGGTGAAGGTGTAATCACCGTTCGGGCGATTCACGAACGCGATCACCATGTGCTCCTTGCGCATGTCGAAGCCCATCTTGAGCGCATGCGATCCCCTCAACCAAGTCACGTCGTCAGTGAACTGGAACACCTGGTTGACGCGGTCGACGAAGGGCTGCTGCGCGTCACCCAGGTTGAAGAAGCCGGTCACCATGATGTTGGCGAGCCCCTGCGCGGCCGCCAGGTTGTGCGGGACGTCGATCAGGTAGTCGGCGTTCTGGAGGCCGCTCGTGACTGCCGGGTTCGCACCGATCCTGTTGTAGGAGAAGCGCGCGACGTTGATGGCGTTCGGGCTCAGGATGAGGGTGTCCGAGAACATCCAGTCCTGCAGCGTGGCCAGCGACACGCCGCCGATCGGCCGCGTCGTTGCCGGCGTCCGGATGTCGGTTGTCGTGCGCAGGTAACGGCCCAGCACGGAGTGACGATTCGTGAGGTGATAGTCGATCCGCGCGCCGAACTGGTTTCGTTCGTCCCGCGAATCCGGCGACTCGATGAAGCGGTTGCCGGCGCTGTTGGCCCGCGGCAGGAAGTCAGCGATTAACCGTTGCGCGGCGGGATCGAGCCGTCCCGGAGGAATGACGTTGCCAGGGAAGGGCGCGCCAGTCAGCGGATCGCGAATGACGGCGCCGCCGGAGAAGTCGCCGCCGCGCTGCGCATCGGAGAGCACGACGATGTTGGTCGTGGTGCCGCTGGTGTTGCGGAAGCCCTCGTAGTAGCCGAATCCGAACAGCCGGTTGCGCACCAGCGGTCCTCCGAGGCTGCCGCCGAACTGATTCTGCTGGAGCTTCGGTTTGGGCTGAGTGGCGGGGGCAAAGAAGTTGCGCGCCTGGAGCGCGTCGTCGCGATTGAACTCCCAGGCCGCGCCGCGCAGCTCGTTGCTGCCGGCCCGCGTCACGACGTTCACGACCGAACCGGCATTGCGGCCGTACTCCGCGCTGTAGGAGTGCGTCAGGATCTTGAATTCCTGAATGGCATCGGGAGGCGGCCGCGTCACGAACCCGGTGTTGAAGGTGTCGTTGTTGCTGGCGCCGTCGAGCAGGAAGTTGTTCGACTGGTTCCGCATGCCGTTGACGCTGAAGCCGGACGTCGCAGCCCCGAATCCGCCGGGCGTGGCATCTCCGGTCGCCCCGCCGAGCGCTCCCGGCGGCGCGACGACACCAGGCAGGAGCGTGCCGAGCTGGGTAAAGTTGCGCCCGTTCAGAGGCAGCTCGACGATCTGCTTTTCGTTGACGACGATGCCGAGCTGAGAGTTGGAGGTCTCGACGAGCGGCGGTTGCTCGGTGATGACGATCGTTTCCTCCAGCGAAGCGACGGCCAGCCGCAGATCGACTCGCGCGCTGCTCTCGACGGTGACCTGCACGCCTTCCCGCGACGTCGTCCGAAAGCCGGCGAGCGTGGCTTTGACCGTGTAGGAACCCGGCTGAAGGAGCGGGACGGTGTAGAACCCGTCCGCGCCGGTGACCGCGCGGCGGGTCTGGTTGGTGGCGGTGTTCGTGGCTTCGATCGTGACGCCGGGGATCACCAACTCGGACTGATCGCTGACGACGCCGGTGATGGTCCCTGTTGCCTGTGCGGCAGCGGTCGTCGCGCCAGTGAGCAGCACCAGAAGCGCGAGAAGGACCTTACGCATCGCTCGTCTTCCTCCCGAGTGGCCTCCCGCCGATGGTTACACGTGACTCAGGTGCGTGGCGTAGTCAGATCGAGGACGGCAATCGCGAGGACCTTTGTCGCGTTGAGGAGATCGTCGATGCCGCACCACTCGTCGGGCTGATGCGCGAGATCGAGAATGCCCGGCCCATAGGCCACGCAGTGCGGGATGCCGGCAATCCGATCGACGTGCTTGTGGTCGTAGGTGCCCGGGCTGGCGATGTGCTCCGCGGGTCGGCCGAGCACGCGCTGAATCGCGCGTTCGAGGGACGCCAATCACGGGTGAGGTCCCCGGGGTGCGGACCGGATGAACGACCATCAGGTCGCGCAGCTCATAGGTCAGGCCCGGGGTGTCGGCGGCGGCTCGTTCGAGCAAGCGCTTCGATTTCCGCCTTCGTGCTTTCGAAGCCTTCCTCCAGCAGGAAACGGCGGTCGAAGATGGCCGTGCACCAGTCGGCGACGCAGGGCGTCTGGATGCCGTCAACCGGCTGTCCTCCGGCAATGCCGTTGATATTGAGCGTGGCGTGGCGGGCGAGTGGAGGGACGACCGGAACCTCTGTCTTCACGCAGCGCCAGGGGCGGGATCAGCTCACGCCGGATACGTTCCAGGATGAGCCCCATGTGCGTCGATCGCGTTGACGCCCAGGAATGGCATGCTGCCGTGGCCAATCCGTCCGCGAGTGGTGACTTCGAACCAATAGACGCCGCGGTGTCCGATGCAGATGCGGTCCACGTTCAGCGGCTCGGGGATGATCACCGCGTCGGTGCGGTCGGCGGTGATCCAGCCATGCCGCGTCAAATAGGCCACGCCGGCGAACCCGCCGCTTTCTTCGTCGACGGTCCCGCTGATCTCCACCGATCCGTCCAGCTCGATCCCTGCGCGGCGGATCGCTTCCACGGCAAAGATCGCCGCGGCGATGCCCGCCTTCATGTCGGACGCGCCGCGCCCGTAAATGCGTCCATCACGGACAACGCCGCCGAATGGATCCACCGTCCATCCGTTCCCGGCCGGGACGACGTCGAAGTGGCCGTTGAGGTGCAGGTTCGGCCGCGGCCGCGCGTCCCCGGCGAGCGCCGATGACGTTGAGACGAGGATGCGTCGAGGTGTGCTCGGGAAGGCCGTCAGCGGCCACGTAGTGCACGTCGAATTCGAACTGCTCGAGCCGGGCGCCGATGATCCGCGCGCACTCCTCGTAGGCGGCGCCGGGCGGGTTGATGGTGGGGATGCGAATCAGATCGGAAGTGAACTCGACGATCTCCGCGGCGGCAGCATCTATCGCCCCAAGCACGCGGTCGATGGCCGCCGGAGACGTCATCGTGGCGTAACATAGCACGTCATCCGCAACGTGCCGTGCACGGGCGGCGCGCTGACGCTCTCTCACCGTGAACCTGCACCTCCTGCTGCTCATCGTCTATTCGGTCGGCGTCGTCGCGCTCGGCGTCTGGGCGTCGCGATTCGTGCGCGGCAGCAGCGACTTCTTCGTCGGCGGCCGTTCGCTTGGCCCGGCTCTGCTGATGTCGTCGATGCTCGCCGCGAACATCGGCGCGGCGTCGACGGTCGGCGTCGCGGGTAAGGCCTATCAGGAGGGAATCAGCGCCTGGTGGTGGGTCGGATCGGCGGGCATCGGCTCGCTGCTGTTTGCGTTCACCGTGGCGCCGGCGTTGTGGCGGCTGGCGAACGCCCATCAGTTCTACACGACTGGCGACTACCTGGAATTCCGCTACGGCGCCGGCATCCGGACGGCGCTCTCGATCGTCATCTGCCTCGCCGCGCTGATGCTGCTCGCCGGCCAGCTGCTGGCGGGTGCGACGATTCTCAAGCTGGTGATCGGCATCCCGCTGTGGGGTGGCGCGCTCATCGGCGCCGCGATCATGACGATCTACTTCGTCGCCGGAGGGCTGCTGGGGTCCGCCTGGGTCAACAGCCTGCAGCTCGTCGTCATGCTCGGCGGGTTCCTGTTCGCGCTGCCGGTCGTTCTCGAGAATGCGGGCGGCCTGCAGGGAGTGAGTCATCCCTCCGGCGCGCCGCCGTTCTTCGATGACTTCTTTCACTCGTCGGGACCCGGTTCGGGCTGGATGTTCCTGGTGCTGACGGCGCCGTCGTTCCTGATTTCCCCCGGTCTGATTCAGAAGGCCTACAGCGCCCGCTCCGAATCAGCCTTGAAGGTCGGCATCGGCCTCAACGCGCTGGTCCTGATGTCGTTCGCGCTGGTGCCGGTGATCTTCGGCATGGCCGCGCGCAGCGCGCACCTGGCCATCAGCGGCCCGAACGACGTACTGCCTGCATTCCTGATGACCGCGCTGCCTGCATGGCTGGGAGCGCTGGCCCTGTCGGCGGTGTTTTCAACCGAGATCGACACCTGCGACACCATCCTGTTCATGCTGTCGACGTCGATCTCGAAGGACGTCTACAAGCGGCACATCAACCCCTCGGCGAGCGACGCGCAGCTGCTTCGTGTGGCCCGACTGGCGGCTGCCGCAGGCGGCGCGGCGGGCGTCGTGCTGTCGCTGGTGGTGGGCACGGTGCTCGGGGCGGTCACCGTCTTCTACCAGGTCATGGTCGTGACTTTCTTCGTGCCGATCGTCGGCGGCCTCTACGTACGAGATATGACGCACGCGTGCGGCAGCCACTTCGATCGCAGTCGGCCTGCTCGGCTTGTGGGCAGCCTGGACCTTCATTACTCCGGCGTTCCGCTGGGCCGATCCGGTTCTGGTTGGCGTGTTCGCCGCGATCGCGGCGGCGGCTGTGGTCGTGTGGATGCGTCCTTCCGGCTGAAGCCGGAAGCCACACTAACTCCAACTGGGTGGCTTCCGCCCTAACTCCAAATGGGGTGGCTTCCGCCTTCAGGCGGAAGGGCGATGGCCGTTTCCTTCGGGCGGAAGCCACGGACTTCAATAGGCTCAGGACACATGATGCCAGTGCACAACATCTTCGATCTTTCAGGCAGGGTCGCCGCCGTGGTTGGCGGCGGCTCGGGCATCGGCGAGGCCGTCGCGCTCGGCGCCGCACGCGCGGGAGCGCGGGTCACCTGCCTCGACGTCAAGACCGAAGCGGCTGAGAGAGTCGCTGCCGCCGCACGCGCCGAGGGAGGGGATTGCGAAGCGGCAACGCTCGACATCCGCGATGCCGCCTCCGTCGATGCAGCGTTCGCACGCATCCGCGACACGCGCGGCAGCCTCGACGTCGTGATCTGCACGCCGGCCATCAACGTCCGCAAGAAGATCGTCGACTATCAGAACGACGAGCTCGATCGCGTCCTCGAACTGAACTTGAAAGGCAACTTCTACGTGCTTCGTGCGGCCGGCCGGATCATGACTGCACAGCGGCGTGGCAGCATCGTGCTGTTCTCGTCGATCCGATCACAGGTCGTGGAGCCGGGCCAGTCGGTCTACGCCGCAACCAAGGCGGGCATCGTCCAGATGGTCCGCGGAGCAGCCTGCGAGTTCGGCCCGTTCGGCGTGCGCGTGAATGCGATCGGGCCTGGCGTGATCGAAACGCCGCTGACCGCGCCGATCAAGAACGATCCGGGCTGGTTCAAGGCCTACGCCGAGAAGAGCGCGATGAACCGGTGGGGAATGCCGGACGAAATGGTGGGGCCCGCGCTGTTCCTCGCGTCGGACGCGGCGAGCTTCGTCACGGGGACGATCCTGTTCGCCGATGGCGGGTGGCTGGCCCAGGACGGGCGGTTCACACCGCCGGGCCTGTAATGACCGACGCGTGTCAACTCCCAACCTCCAACCGTTCGACTTCGCTCACGGTTGCCCCGAGCATCGTCGAGGGGCAACTTCCAACTCCCAACTCTTGCCGCTTGGATCAGCTCTCGGATGGTGTGCTGCGCTGATGTTTCACAGTTTCTCCTGAACTCCTGAACTCCTGTAAACACTACGCCCGGATTAGCTGCGTGCCCCTTCAAGCGGCGAGGTGTGTGTCACAGCTGGCGCTGAGAGCCGAGAGCCCTCAGTGCAATTGATTGAGCCTGGCCTGGATGCCAGCGATGAATTCAGTCACGCGGTATTCCGGGTTGAACGCGGTAAAGATCCGGTCGGCTTTCGAGGCAAGCAGCTCCGCGCTCTTCGAATAGTGACGGCGAGCGCGTCCGGCGTCGCCTCGGGCAGCGGCGGACTGTCCTTTCAACCAGAATGCGATCGCCGCCTGGGGGTGGATCTTTGCCATCGCGTCCGCGAAGCTGTCGGCGCAGGCATACTGTTTTTCCTTGAGACATCGAGTGGCACGTATCCGGAGCAGCTCCAGGCGATCCGTGTCAGTTGCCACATCTCGCAGATCGATCCTGACGGAGTCGTTGTTTACCTGCAGGGACGCCCCACCCAGGTTCAGCTCCGATCGCACCATCACGCGGTAGGCTCCGGGACGTAAGGACGACACGTCTGAAGTCACGCCGGTCCACCGCAGCGAGGATGAACCTTCGAGCGCGGCCGGCAAGGTTGCTGGTCGCTCTGACAGGCTCGGGTTGAAAGTCACGAGCGAAAACCAGGTGACTCTCGCGACCTGTGGGCTGCGACCTTCGACGGGTGCGGTTGAGACGGCGAATGGGCTCCCTGAGCTCGCCGGCCTCCGGACCACTATCGGCTCCCGCCCCTCATTCGTGACGCTCACACGAAGAACCAACGGCTCCGTGCGCCACCATACGTAGTCCACGTGCGCCTGCGGTGGGGCCGTGTAGACCGTGCTGAAGTACTCGCCAACGCCCACGTAGAGCGTGGCACCTGGCGCGGCTCTGCCAGCCATCGCCGTTGATGCGCCGACCACCACGCACAGTGACGCTACCAGCCGGTGCTTCATGTCGTTGCCCACGCCAGACGCATTTTGCGCACGCCGATTACAGGATTGTCGCGATAAGCGGCGGACCGGCGTCCGCCGGCCCTCTGATGCAGTTTCACCGCCAGTCGGCGGGTTACGGGTTCCGGGTGCCGGGTGCCGAGGTTCCAGGTTCGGTTTCCGGGTTCTGGGGTTCGGTTCGAGGTTCAGAGTTCGAGGTTCACGGGCCTCGAACCACGAACAGCGCGGAAGAGAACCAGGAACCAGGCAGGGCACCCCGACGGGCGAGCCCATCGAGTACCGGCGTGCGTGCACGGGCGTACCCGTAAGCACCGACCCGATCCGCACGCAGCGTGTCGATGGCGATCAGGAGAAGGCTGCGCGGCGAGGGCGGCGGGGCAGGAGCTGGCTCACGGCCACAAGCCGCGACCACCGCAACCGCAAGGAGAGCAGCAATGCGAGAGGCTGTGAGATTCAGAACCACCGTCTCGACCAGACCACCGAGGCCACGGCGGCGTGGGTCCAGTCGCTGACGTTGAAGCGGCGCCCACCCTCGTAGCCGGCCTTGATGGTGATCTGGGGCGTGATCCGGTAGCCGCCCGAGAGCTCGACCGCCTTGCGCGTGGATTGCACGAGGGTCGCGCTCACGAGGACGGGCGCCGAGACCTGGGTGAAGCGGACGGCCGAGAAAATGCGCGGCGTGATGGTCTGCACGCCCTGAATGTAGAAGCCCCGTGAAACGGCGGGCGAGCCATCTTTCTCGAAGGCGTCGCGCACCCATTCGCCGCTGAGCCGCGTATAGGCGAACGCGTACTCGGCCTCGAGATTGAAGACGGTTGCCTCCGCCTCGGTGAGGACGGCCGTATCGGGCAGGCCATAGAAGTCCTGGTCCGTCGATTGACGGTACGGGCCATACCCGAATCCCGTGCCGATGCGCAGCCCCGTCACGGGAGTGATCCCGCCACCCGCGATGAATTGAGGGGCCGGCGAGGGGTTGTCGTTTGCGAAAATCTTCCGCGATCGCGCCGGAGTCCCGTCGGTAATGCCGGTTCGTGCGTCCCACCACGTGCCGGACACGTTCAGCATCGCTCCCAGCGGGTAGCCCCCCGAAAACAGTTGAACACGATCGGAAGGCCGCTCGAACGCAGGCAGCGGCGAGAAATAGTAAAAGGGAGATCCGACCAGCGGGTTCAGATCCTGTCGCAGCTCGAACGTGCCGAGACCGAGCGGAGACGTAATGATCCCCGCATCGAGCCTGACCCTTTCCGCCGGCTGATACCGAATCTGCGCCTGATAGAGCAGCGCGTCCCAGTCTCCCCCCGGCAGCCGCCGCGCGTAGGGCCGCACGATGACGTCGAGCTTCTCGTTCACCCGAATCGTGTTTGCCAGGTCGAGGAACACGAACGGATCGTCGGCATCGGCCGACGATGTGCTGATCGCCGCCACCGCTTCGATGGCCATGCGGCCGGGCTGAAGACCCTGCGCTGAGACTGGCGCAGTCTGGATGGCTCCGACCATCAGGACGATGGCAGTCAGTCGCGCGAAGAACCCGAGGTCGAGCCGCACGATCAGCTCCGGATGGGAACGAGTGCCAGCTTTCGCGGAGGGGGCATGGTGGCCACCTCAGTGGCGGACTGCACCGTCAGGGTGCCAGGTCCGGCAACCGTCACCGCCTGCACGAGCGCCTGCACCACCTCAGCGTCGAACTGCGTGCCCGCGCACCGCCACAATTCGCGAATCGCGTAGCCGGAATCGAGCGCCAGGCGATAGGCGCGGGCGCTGGTCATGGCGTCGAATGCGTCCGCAACATGGACGATGCGCGCGAGCATCGGGATCTCGTCGGCCGTCAGGCCGTAAGGATAACCTCGTCCGTCGGGTCGCTCGTGGTGCAACTCGACGATGGGCAGGTGCTGGGCCAGGAAAGGCACCGTCCGCAGGATCCGTGCGCCGAGAACGGGGTGCTCCTTGATCAGCTCGAACTCTTCGTCGGTCAGCGCGCCGGGTTTCCGCAGGACGTCGTCACTGATGCCGATCTTACCGATGTCGTGGAGGAGGGCGCCAAGTTTCAGGATGTCGACGTCCTCGGCGGACAGGCCCATCTGGCGGCCAATCGTGACCGAGAGCGCGCTGACCCGTTCGGAGTGGCCGGCCGTGTAGGGATCCCGCGCGTCGAGCGCGAGCGCGAGCGCGCGGATCGCGCCCACGTAGGTGCTCTGCTTCTCGGCTTCGGCCGTCGAGACCGTCGCCATCATCGAGTTGAAGGTGCGCGTCAACGCATCCACCTCGCGGCTCGAGCCTGTCGTCGGCAGAGCGGTTTCGAAGCTGCGCGACTCGGTCATTTCCGCGAGCGATATCGACAGCGTGTCGATGGGCCGGGCGAGGCTGCGCGCCGTCCACACGCTGACCAGGCCGGCCACGCAGAAGACCGCCACACCCAGCCAGATCATTGGCGTGAGTACCTTGTTGATGACCGGCTCGACCGCGCGGTCAATCGAATCCAGCGTGTAGACTGCTGCCGGACCAGCCTGTAGCACCTGGCGCACGGCGTACTCGGACCCCGACAGGTTGATCGTCGATGTGGCTGGCAGCTGCTGAATCCCGCTTTCGCTGAGAGCGCCGGCGTCGGCCTCTGGCAGCGTGGTTGCGATGACTCGTCTATCGGATGTCACCAGCGTGCTCGCGCGGGACAGCGCCGACATCCGGCGGGCGTACTCGAGGTCCAGGGCGGTGGCCACGCTGAGGAATCCGATCTCGACATCCTGAAGCGCGAGCCGCGCGCTGAACCGCCGGAAGACGCCCGATGGCAGCGAGACGACGGTCTCGCGATTGGGGGCGGTGGGGGGCGCTACGAACGACGGCCAGCTGTCCCGGTATCGTCCCGCCACGGCCAGGACGTTCCCTGCAGGATCGGTGACCGCCAGCACGTCCGGCTGAATCCGCGCCGCCAGCTTTTGGAGCTCCCGCTCGATCGTTCGAATCAGCTCAGCCCGGGTGCTGGCGTCGGAGCGCCGGATTTCCGCCTGGTAGGTGTCGACCGCCGCCTTCAGCGTCGGGCTTTCGGCGACGACATCGACCTGCGCCAGCAGCTCGAGCGACCGGCGCTGTTCGAGGGCGGAAAGCATGCGCTGCGCGCTCTCGAGGTTGACGGTCACTGTCTCGCGGACGTAGCCGCTTCCCTGGATGGCGATCAACAGCAGCACGGCGGTCAGCACGATCGCGACCACCGAGAACATCGCGACCGATGTGCGGACGACCAGGCGCGGCGGGCCGAAGAGGCGCGTGATCATCGGTCGGCGGGCATCGGCAGCTCGAACTCGACGCGCGCCGTTCGTCCCGGCTCGACCTTGACTGTGTTCGTGCTCTCGCCAATCCGCTCGTGCCATGCGCTGATCTGGTAGTTCCCCGCCGGCACGTCGTCCAGGGTGAAGGTGCCGTCGGGGGCGGGAATGCGGAAGAAGGGATGATCGAAGACCATAATCGCAGCCGTCATGTGCGAGTGGATGTGGCAGTAGACCTTCACCAGGCCCGCGTTCGGAAAGCGGCGGCCTTTCGATTCCCCCTTCGGATAGCGCCCGAGATCGAAGTTGGCGCCCTTCGACAGCGAAAAGACGTTATGGAAGAACGGGTCGGTGTTCGGGAAATCGATCGTCGAGCCTTTGGTGATGGCGACCACGCGAGGCACGAACGCTTCGTCTTTCTGGGTGATCGTGGCATGCATCGTCACCGGCTCGGCGCGCTTGGGCGGGTCCTTGAGGAACACGATCACGTTCGCTATCTCCGAGGCTTTCGGCTGCGGCCGGCTGACCCGCCGCGAAGGGTAGACCCCCGACGGCACCGCGCCGGCCGGCGGAAAGGTGATCCGCACCTGGCCCTCGATCCGTCCGAGCCCTGCCTGACCCGCGGCCTGCGCGACCGTCAGCGCTGCGAGCGCGCACACGACTACCTGCAACGCGCTGGCGCAAAAAGGGACACGGCAGTACAAAGGTGTAACCGACGCTGCAGGCTCCAACGTGAAAACCTCTGGCTTCACTCCCCGGATCTTGCTGATTCTACGTGCGATCCCCCGTGTCCGTTTACGACTCCCGGTATGGCGGGTCCGCAGTCGTCTGGCAGGCCGCATGCCGCCGAGCGCCGGCTTTCGCCGGGCGCGGCAGGTGCGGCGTTGCCCTGACCGTCAGGAGGTCCACCAGTTCCGGCTGCATGAAGGTGAATTCGTCCGGAATCTCCAGACAGATGAGGAGTTCGAGGGTTGGATGTCCGGCAAAGCGTCGGCGCAGTGATCGTCGCTGCTGGTCATCCATGATGAAGATGAGGTCGGCCCACTCGAGCATCCGTGCATTCACTCCGTGAGCGCATCGACGGCCGTCCCGGCCGATCGCACGTCGAGGTCGGAGCGTTTGCCGAAGATCCGCTCCGCCGTCGGGCTGCGCATGCGATTGTACCGGCACAGGAACAGCACGCGTTTCGGTGACCCCGGAGTTCCCATGAGGATCGGCTAATCTTAGCGGATGCCTCAACTCATCCGCGCGGCTTGTGTGCTCATCGCGGCCGCGTTCGTGTTCTCTCTGAATGTTTCCGCGGGTCGCCAGACTGCTGCCGCACCGGCCGCGACTGCGAGCAGCAACGCCGAGCGGCACCTGCGCAACATCCGGAAGCTCACCAGCGGCGGCGAGAACGCCGAGGCCTATTTCTCCGCGGATGGAACGAGGCTGATCTATCAATCCACGCGGCCGGAATATCCGTGCGATCAGATATACACGATGAAGCTGGATGGCTCGGATCAGCGCCGCGTCAGCACCGGCACCGGGCGGACCACCTGCGGCTATTTCTATCCCGCCGGCGACGAGATCCTGTTCGCGTCCACGCATGAAGCCGGCGCCGCCTGCCCGCCGCGCCCCAGCTTCGAGCGCGGCTACGTGTGGCCGATCTACGCGAGCTACGACATCTATCGCGCGAAGGCCGACGGGACCAACCTGCGCCCGCTGACCAGGACTCCGGGGTACGACGCCGAAGCGACGATCGCGCCCGACGGCCTGATCACGTTCACCAGTGTGCGCGACGGCGACATGGAGATCTACACCATGCGCGGCGACGGCTCGGCCGTCCGTCGTCTCACCACTCGCCCCGGTCCCGACGGCGGGCCGTTCTTTTCGTACGACGGCAAACGCATCGCGTTCCGCGGTCGCCCGCTCGAGGCGGGAAAGGAGCTGGACGACTATCGCGCGCTCTTGAAGGAAGGCCTCTGGCGTCCGACCCAGCTCGAGCTGTTCGTGATGGATCGCGATGGCAGCAACCTGCGCCAGGTCACCAAACTCGGCGGCGCCAACTTCGCCCCGTCCTGGCACCCGGACGGGAAGCGCCTGATTTTCGCGTCGAACGTCGACGACCCGAAGGGGCGCAATTTCGATGTCTATCTGATCAATGTGGACGGCACCGGCTTCGAGCGCGTGACCTTCAACGCCACGTTCGACGGCTTCCCGATGTTTTCGCCGGACGGCAAGCACCTCGTGTTCGCGTCGAACCGGGATGCGAAGGCGGAGGGGGAGACGAATGTGTTTATTGCGGAGTGGGAGGACTAGATTCGCTGGCCGCTGGCCGCTGGACCGCTGGGCCGCTGGACGCTGGGCCGCTGGGCCGCTGGGCCGCTGGGCCGCTGGGCCGCTGGGTCGCTGGCCGCGAGTCCGCTCGACCGCAGTCCGCTGGACCCGCGAACCAGCGAACCAGCGAACTAGCGGACCAGCGGACCAGCGAACTAGCTATTCCCCTCGAACGCCGTGATCGGATCGACCGCCGTCGCCGTGCGCGCCGGGATCCATGCCGCGATCAGCGCGACCGTCACCAGCAGCACCGCGGACACCCCAATCGTCGTCGGATCGACCGGCTCGACTCCGAAGAGCAGACCGCTGAGCAGCCGCGACAGCGGAATCGCCGCGAGGCCGCCAACGACCAGCCCGATCGCCGCCATGGCCGCGCCTTCGCCAAGAATCATCCGCAGGATCGTCTGCCGTTCGGCCCCGAGCGCGAGGCGGATTCCGAGCTCGTTGGTGCGCTGGCTGACCGAAAATGCCAGGACCCCGGCCACACCGACTGTCGCGATGGCAAGCGCCAGCAGGGCGAACAGTCCAATCAAGGTGGCGTTGAGCCGCTGCGGCGCGATCGTCTCGTCGCGGATTTCCTCGAGCGTCTGCACGTGATCGATCGGACGGTTCGGATCCAGGCTGCGGATCGTCTCGACCACCCGCGGCGCAATCCGATCCGTCGCGGCCGTGCGGACGAGCAGCGTCGACTGCGCGTTGGTCTGCGCGTCGGGTTGATACATCGTGTGCAGCGGCGTCTGCTCGATGCCATCGGCGCGGGTGTCGGCGGCGATGCCGACGATTTCGGCTTTCGGCGACCAGTTGCCGTTGAACAGCTTCCAGCTGATTCTGCGGCTGATCGGATTCTGGTCTTTAAAGTAGTAGCGCGCCATCGACTCGCTCAGAATCACCACCGGCGGCGCCGTGCCGGTGTCGTTCGGCTGGAACCCGCGGCCGGCCTTGAGCCGCGTACCGACTGTTTCGAAATATCCGTTGCTCACCACGCGCGTGACTGTTTTTGGTGCCGTGGCGACCGCCTCGAGATCGGCACCTTCGACCTGGAATTCCTGCTGTTGTGGAAACGACCCGGCCAGCGGCGCCGCCGACGCCATCGCCGCGGACTGGACGTTCGCCTCGCCCCTGACGCGATCGAGCACGTCACGTGAGAACTGCAGCCGCCGCTCGCGATTGAAGCCGCTGAAATCGGGGGCCTGCAGGCTGAGGACGTTGGCGAGATCGAATCCCGGATCGACCGCGTAGAGCTGGAGCAGGCTGCGGGTCAGGAGCCCGGCGCCAATGAGCAGCATGAACGACACCGCGAGCTGGCACACCACCAGCGCCCGCTGCGCGCGCCGCCGGCCGATGCCGCCGGTCGCACGTCCGCCGCCGCTGGCCATCGCGCGCACCGGGTCGTTGAGGAAGCCGAGCCGCGGCGCCCAGGCGAACGCCAGGGCGAGCGCGATCGACACGACCAGCGTGAAGGTCAGCACCCAGCCGTCGAGCGCGATCTCGCCCGTGCGGTTGGTGAACCGGCTCGCGTACCTGGTGAGCAAATCGAGCCCGGAGACCGCCAGTCCGAGCCCGAGCACCCCGCCGACGATCGAGAGGACTAGATTTTCAGCCAGCAGCTGACGCCGCAGCAGCGCCCCGCGCGCGCCGAGCGCGGCGCGAATCGCCATCTCGCGCTCGCGCTGCACCAGCCGCGTGAGCGTCAGGTTGGCGACGTTCGCGCAGGCGATCACCAGGACGAAGACCGTCGTGACCAGCAGGATCATGAGCGTCGGCTTGGCCCTGGCCGTCAGTTCGTTTTTCCAGGGCGTCACCACCGTGTCGAAGCCTCGCGACTTCGGATACGCATCCGGGTAGTTGTCGTGAAGGCGAGCCGCGATCTGCCGCAGCTCGGCCTGCGCCGCCCCAACCGTCGCCCCCGGCGCCAGCCGCGCGTAGACGTCGGTCATTCGATGCCGCCGCTCGTCTTGCATCGACGCGCCCACGTAGTGATCGTTGGCCGCGTAGTTCACGTAGAAGTCCTGTTTCCGCGTCGTCGCGTAGTGCGACCCCGGCTCGAGCACCCCGACAATCAGCGCCTTCTTGACCGTCAGGTCCAGGATTTGTCCGACGACCGCCGGATCCGACCCGAACACCCGCTGCCAGTAGCCATAGGTGAGCACCGCGACCGGCTGCGCCGTTCGGCCCTCGTCCGATGGCATCAGCATCCGCCCCAGACGCGGCCGCGCGCCGAGCAACTGGAAGAAGTTCGGCGTGACCAATCCGCCCGTCGCCCGATGCGGCTCGCCACGACCGAGGACATTGAAGGTCCAATCCCCGAATTCGATGAACTGATCGATGGTCTTCGCCTGCGTGCGGTAGTCCGCGACCTCGGCGAACGAGAAGCTGGTGTTTTCGACCCCCGCCGCCACCTGCGCCTGCCGCAGGTGCATGATGCGGTCGGCCTCGGGGTAGGGCAGCGGCCGCAGCAGGACCCCGTTGATGACACTGAAGATCGCCGTGTTGGCGCCAATGCCGAGCCCGAGCGTCAGGATGAAGGCCAGCGAGAACCCCGGCATCCGCGGCAAGGTCCGCAGCGCGAGGCGAATGCATTGATCACGGAAGGCTCCTTGGTCGACGCGCTCGTGGGGAAGACGCCAACCGCGGGGGAGTGTATACGAGGCGTCCGGCGACTCATCCGCCGTTCGCTGCATCGAAGTGCCGTTCCCTGCATGGGAGGGATGGGGCCGGGGACGGGCGGCGGGCGAGCGGTTCAGGCGCGGGTGGAGCCCGCTTCTCTCGCTTCCTTCGCGTTCGACGCTTTCCTAAGATTTCCAACAATTCGGGGTATCTGCTTTCGCTCAAAAGCGATCGCCAATCCAGTCAAGTCGATAGCGTTCTGGGACAGTTTTGCGACAAGCCTGACACGCGTTCGAATCCCCAAGGGAGGCTCGCATGACCGTGTCGTCGCTGTTCAACCTGACCGGCCGGCTGTCGCTGATTGCGAGCGAGCGACTGTCGCTCGGGTTGACGACGGCGGCGTTGGAGGTTGAGACCCGGGGTTGGAGCGTGGCCAGCAGGACCGGCTGGCGGACCGCATCCTGGCGGACCCGGCGGCGGCGGACCTAGCGATTGCGCTGCTCAACAAGGTCGCGGCGCTGGCGGTAAACCCCGGCCTGAACGATCCACCGGGCGAGGGGTGGTCCCGTGCATCACGATTGCCCGGCCGCATCGTCCAGCAATGCGTCTTATTGCCTGAGGTGAAGTGCATGGTGCGAACGGCGCTCGCAAGGGTGGTGGTCGTGGTGATCGCGATTCTGGCTGGCGCCCAATCTCCCTTGGCTGCGAAAGTCATGATGATCAGCCTCGCGGACCTTGCCGACCAGGCCGAGTTCATCGGCGTCGTTCGGGTCGAAAGAATCGGCCTTGGCATTCCTGTCCTTCGGCGACCTAGAGCAACGGCGACCATCTTAGAGCTGGAAAGGTCAAATGACGGGCCACGTGAGCTTCGTCGCCGCCCCGACCTGGATCTGCGATATCTCCGATGCGGAGAAAAACGAAGAGGCCATTCTGTTCGTCCGAGATGGCAAGTTGCTCCATGCCGGCCGGGGGAGGATGCCCGTCTTCACTCGAGAGGGCAGGAGACTGGCTACGTTCTGGAGTGAGGTGATCTTGCCAAAGGACGTCATCACCGAGGAAGGTCCAGAGCCAGAGTGTCGATTCATTCGTGCCGTCAGCGTCACTGGACTTCGCGACGTGATTGCCACGATGCCGTCAGCGACTTCGGCTGCGAAATGAGCGACACTAAGCATCTAGTCCACATGGCCAGACGACGGCACCAAGTCCTGACATTAACATCTACACTCGGAACGTGTAACCGAGCTTCTCCAGGTAGGTCCGGCTGATCTGCGCCGTCTCGCGCGGCGTGTAAGGCATGTTGGCAGATCCGTCGAGTTCGACCATCACATTCGCATTCGGGTTGGCTGCTTCGACCATGTCGAGGATCGCTCTCAGATCGACCTTCCCCTGACCCAGCGGACAGTAGCCGACGAAATGCTCGCCGCCGCTGAAATCTTTCAGGTGCATGTGGACGGTGATCGGCAGAAAGTCCTTCACCACCTGCGCGGCGTTGGCGCCACCTTTCTGCAGCTGCCCGACGTCAGGTGCGAACTTCAGGTGCTTCGTGTTGGCCGCCTCCATGATCGCGTACGTCTCGTCGCGGGTCTCGACCGCCGTGCCAGTGTGCTGGTGGAGCCCCGCGCCTAGTCCGACATCGTTGACCGCCATCGCGTACTCGTTCAACGCCGAGACGATATTCGCGCGGTGCTCCTGGAAGTTGTAGCCCTCGCGCTTGACGCCGTTGGGCGCCAGCACGACGAAGCGGCCGCCGTGCTGGCGCACGACCATCGCCCACCGCTTCAGCTTCTCCAGTTCGTCTTTCCGCGCCGCCGGATCGACGACCTGCATCGTCGCGTAGCCGGAGACGAGCGGGATCCGGCTGGCGGCGAGCAGATCGCCAAGCGTGCCGCGTTTGTCCCACTCGTCGAGAATTGCCGCAAACGTCTCGAAGCCGTGGAAGCCGAGGCCGGCCATGTCCTTGACCGCCGGCCCCAGATTGTCCGGGCTCCGCGGGAGCGCACCCCAGATGAGCGAGGTGCACCCGATCTTCAGATTGCGCGCCGCGGCCGAGCCGATCGTCGGCAGGACCGCAGCACCAAGACCGGTGAGAACGGCAACGGTGAAATCACGCCGCGAAGTCGTGGTGCGCATGGTTGCTGACGCTCCTCAGAACCTGAACCTCAGTCCAAGCCGGAACAGGCGCTCGTCGATCCCTTCGCGGCCGCTGTTGGCGGTGCCGCTGATGATGCCGAAGTTGCTGGCATTGACGCTGTTCTGGGGGTTGGCGAAGTGCGGCGTGTTCGTCACGTTGAACGCCTCCATCCTGAACTGCACGGCCCGGCCGCCGCCAAGGCCGAATTCGCGGAAGACGCTCATGTCGAAGTTGGCGAAGCCCGGCCCGCGCATGCTGTTGACGCCGGCAGTGCCGAACCGCCGCTCGGTGACGGCGCGAAATGCCGACGTGTCGAACCACGGTTGGCTCGGCCCGATGCCGCCAAGAATCTCGACCTTGTCCTTCACCTGATCGGCAAACTGTGTGCTGCCGGGCAGGTCCAGTGAGGTTCCCGACGACGTGATCGTGAATGGCGCGCCTGAATAGAGGCTGACGAGCCCATTCACCTGCCAGCCGCCGAGCAGCGCCGCGGCGACGCCTCCTTGGTTCAGCCATGGCTTGCCGCGGCCGAACGGCAGTTCGGCCACGAACGACGCCTGGAAGTTGTGCGGACGATCCTGCGGCAGGAGCGCCTCGTTGAGGGAGAAGTACTCGAGCGCCTGCACTTGCGGAGGATTATCGCTCAGCGTATCGCAGCAGATGCCGAACGCCCTGGACCAGGTGTACGCGACGTTCGCCTGCAGACCGTTCGCGAGCCGCCGCGCCAGCGAGGCCTGCAGTGAATCGTAGTCGCTCCAGCCCGGGTTGCTGAGAATGCCGGTCGCGCCGGTCCGGCCGAATCGCACGAACAGCGGCCGGCCCGCGTTGCCGGCGCCGATCACCTGACCGGCATTGGCGTCCATGATCTGGTTGATGTCGCGCTGCCGGGTCGCGACGTAGCCCGCCTGTCCCGTGAATCCCCACGCCAGCTCCGCCTGCACGGTGGCGTTCCACGAGTGGATGTAGCCCCGCTTCGGCTCGTCGGGCAGCGCGCGCGCGCTGACGTTCAGCGGCACAGGGATGATCCCGCTGCTGATGTCCGGGACGGTGATCGCCGGGATACCGTCGGCCAGACGTCCTGCCGGCTGCAGCGCGTTCGGCTGCGGCACGCTCAACGAAATGGACGAGGGATAGTTGCCGAGGATGTTGCGGACGAACGCCAGTGGATACGGGTCGTAGTTGATGCCGTATCCGCCGCGCACGACGATGTTCTCGGTGAGGCGGTAGGCCACTCCGGCGCGCGGCGACCAGTTGCCGGGGCCCATGTCGTAGCCGCAGTCGGTCGGCACAGATCCGACGCCGCAGATCAGCATCTGGTTCGTGTCGGGATCGTAGCGCTCGAGCCCGCGGGTGGTACGCGTGCCCATCGGAAACTTGTCGTAGCGCAAGCCGAGCGACGCCGTCAGCTTGCGTGTCGGCTGCCACTGGTCCCGCGCGAAGAAGCTGAACTGCCAGTTGCGGCTCCGCGTGTAGTCGTTCTCGAAAGGAATCACGCTCTTCGAGATGCCCGTCGGCAGGCCGAGCAGGAACGCCGCGATGGTGTTGAACTGATTCCCGGCGGACCCGCCCTGGATCTGCGTCGGCCCTCCGCCAAAGGTGAAGCTGCCGGAGCCATCGCCGAGCTCGTGGCGGTTCATGGCCTGACGGACGATGTCGCCGCCGAACTTCAGCGTGTGCGCGCCCTTCGTCCAGGTCGCGTTGGCGGTGTACTGCACCTGCCAGTTGTCGTCGATGTAGGGCGAGTGGCTGCTTCCCGCGTAGCCGATGTTCGAGTAGTTGGTGATGTTGAAATGGGGCCAGCCGCCGTAGAGGCGATTCGTGCCGTTGGTGCCGGGAATGCCCAGATAGCCGGAGCCGAGATTCTCGTCGATCCGATCGGGCTCCGACGTGACTTCGATCGTCGTGACGCCCAGGTACGCGTCGATCAGGAACGTCGGCGAGAGGACGTGCGACACGCTGCCCGTGAACGTGTAGGTGTCGCCCAGGCCGGTGCCGGCCTTGGCCGCGGTCGAGTTGACCGGCAGGCCGCCCAGGTCGCCGAACATCGGCGGGTTGCGGAACTCGTAGCCGAGCCATCCGACTCGACCCACGATCCCGAGCTTGGCGGTCGGGTTGTAGTTCACCTTGGCGTCGACGTTGTGCCGATCGAAGGTGTAGTCCCCGGTGGCGAAGTAGTTGTCGGCGAGACCGGGAAGATTCGGGAGCGGCAGACCGGCGATGAGCTTCTGCACGATCGGATCGAAGCGATCGCGCGGAATGATGTTGCCGGGGAACGCGGTGCGGCCGCTGCCGTTGGCGGCGCCGGTCGCCGGATCGTAAATCGGCGTCGGCGACGCCGAGAAGTCCCCGTTGCGCATCGCGGCGGTCGGCACCGTCCCGAAGCGGTTGGCGACCTGCCGATCGAAGCGTGCCCTGATAACTTCCGAAGAAGAACGCCTTGTTGCGGAGGATCGGACCGCCGAGCGTGCCGCCGAACTGGTGCTGGCTGGCCTCGGGCTTCTTTTCGGTGCCCGGCAGGAAGTAGGGGCGCGACTTGAGCGCCTCGTCGTAGAAGTACTCGAACGCGGAGCCGCGAAACGACGTTGGTGCCGCTCTTGATCAGGACGTTGGCCGACATGCCTCCCGACAGGCCCTGATCCGCGTCGAAGGTGCTGGTGGTCACGCCGACCGATTCGATCGCCTCGAGCGCCGGCACGTAGGCGGCCACGTGCGGGAGCCAGAGATTGTTCGAAATGGCGCCCTCGATCCGGATCGAGTTCGCGTTGCGGGTCGTGCCATTCGAGCTGAAGGCGAGGCCGCGCGCCGGGTTGACCGCCACCGAGTGCATGTTCTCGGGCGGCGAGATGCCCGGGACCGTGACGAACAGGTTCTGATAGTTGCGGCCGACTGGCACCGGCAGGTTCTCGAGCTGCACGGCCGGGATGTCGGTGCGCACCTCGGCGCGGTCGGTCTGCAGGATCGCCGCGGCAGCCGAGACGGTCATGGTTTCGGTGATCTGTCCGACTTCGAGCTGGCTGCTGACGCGCATCACCGTGTCTTCGGTGACCGCGACGTCGGTCGTGACAAACTCCTTGAAGCCGGTGAGGTTGACGCGGACCGAGTACATGCCCGGCGGGATGGTCGCGAACGTGACGACGCCGGCGCTGTTGGTGACGCCGCTGCGGCTGCGATTCGTTCCGGTTTCGGTGATGGTGACGTCGGCACCCGGGACCGCGCTGCCGCTAGGGTCGCGGGCCTCGACGACGATCGATCCGTAGCGCACCTGGGCGTGCGCGACCGCCGCCGGCCAGGAGATGACGGCAAGCGTCAGGGTCCACAGCAGTGCACGACTGAACAGGGCCTTCATCGGACCTCCCTCTCGTCTGGTGTGGCCGCGCCGTTCGAAGCAGTTTCCCCGGTTGATTTTCGTGCCCCTTGATATAGCGGACTTTAGCGGTAAAGTAAACTCCCTTTACCGCTACAGGTCGGAGATGCCGATTCTGCTCCCGGCTATCGGTGTTCGGGAGTGTTCCGGAGGAACGCGATGGTCCGTGCGATCCGATCGGGATTCAGGTGGGTGCCCGCGGCGGCTACTGTCGCTCTGGCCCTGATCGCGAGCGGCCAGGCTCCCACGCCGGCCGCGATCACCCCGCCGTACACCACGTGGAAGGACTACGGCGGTTCGGCTGACTCGATGCAATACTCCGCGCTCGCACAGATCGACGCGACGAACGTGAGCAGACTGGAGCAAGCCTGGTTCTACCCGGTGACCGGCGATCCGGCGCGGCTGCCGTTCAACCCGGTCGTTGTCGACGGCGTGATGTACGTCGCCGGCGCGAAGGGGATCGTCGTGGCGCTCGATGCGGCGACCGGGACGCCGATCTGGACATCGACTGAACAGGCGCCGGAGCGCGGCCTGACCTACTGGGAGAACGCCGATCGATCCGATCGGCGGCTGCTGCTCAACACCGGCGGCGGCCTCCGCGCGATCGACGCGACCAACGGTAGGCTCATCAAGTCGTTCGGCCGCGACGGGTTCGTCGACATGCGTACGGGAGAGCCGCGTCGGCTGGCGGGGCCCAACAAGACACCCGGCCGTATCTTCGAAAACCTGATCGTCGTTGGATCCAACACCGGCGAAGGCTACGGATCGCCGCCCGGCGATCTGCGTGCCTACGATGTGGTCACGGGCCGGCTGGTCTGGACGTTCCACACCATTCCGCGGCCGGGCGAGTTCGGCTCCGACACATGGCCGCCCGACGCGTGGAAGTACGCCGGCGGCGCCAACACGTGGGGAGAGATCACGATCGACAGCAAGAACGGCATCGTGTTCGCCCCCACGGGCTCGCCGACGCACGATCTCTACGGCGCGGATCGCGGCGGCAACAACCTGTTTGGGAACTGCCTCCTCGCGCTCGACGCGCGCACCGGCAAGCGGCTGTGGCATTTCCAGACCGTGCACCATGATCTATGGGATTACGATCTCACCGCGGCGCCCAAAATCCTGACCGTCCGTCGGAATGGCAAGCGGATCGAGATCGTCGCGCAGGCGGGCAAGACTGGATTCCTGTACGTGTTCGAGCGGCTGACCGGAAAGCCGTTCTGGCCGATCGAGGAGCGGGCCGTCCCGAAGAGCGACGTGCCCGGCGAGCTCTCGTCGTCCACGCAGCCGTTTCCAACGAAGCCCCCGCCGTTCGCGCGGCAGGTGTTCACGGCGAATGATGTGAATCCGTTCATGAGCGCCGAGGAGCAGGAGAAGCTGCGGCAGGCGGTGCAGGGGACGGATCACAAAGGGATGTTCACGCCGTCGAGCCACCTGCGCCATCACATTCAGTTTCCGGGCGCGTGGGGTGGCGCGAACTGGGGAAGCGTCGCGGCCGATCCGGGAACCGGGATGCTCTTCGTGCGCAGCCTGGAGATGCCGAGCTATCGCCGGATGGCGCTCAGCACCGAGCGTCAGGGACCGCCGCCGATCAAAGGCGGCCAGCGTGAACAAGAGGGGTATGCGGTGTACGCGCAGCTGTGCTCCGCGTGCCATGGTCCAGGTCAAGTGCCGATGCGAACGCCCGCGAAACTTGGCGCCGATGGCTTCCGGCGCTTGATCAGGCAGGGCAAGGAACAGATGCCTCCGTTCCCCGACACGGTGTTGAGCGCGGAGCGCGTGGACGCGGTCGAAGCGTACCTGCTCACGCTGCCGCTCGCCGATGCTCCCGCCGACGAGTCGAGCGACGAGCGCATGGTTCGCCTCCCGCCCAATCCGAACCGCTACTCGGGGCCGCCGACACGGTATGCGGGATCGTTCTCTGCGGGGTGGTACACGAGCAACGGTCTTCCTGCCGTGGGTCCGCCATGGACTCAGCTCGTCGCGTACGATCTGAACGAGGGCACGATCAAGTGGCGCGTCCCCGACGGCCAGGCGCCCGGGCTCGCGGACCGCGGGATTCCGCCGACCGGCACCGTCCGCCCGCGCAACGGTCCGGTCGTGACAGCGGGTGGACTCGTGTTCATCGCTAACTCACAAGATCGCATGCTGCGCGCGTTCGACCGGAATACAGGGAACGTCCTCTGGGCGCACGAGCTCGAGGCGAACCCGGAAGGCATTCCCGCCGTGTACCAGCTCGGAGGTCGGCAGTACATCGCGTTCGCGGCAGGCGCGTCGTGGGGCACCGGAACCGATCCGGTGTGGAAGAACCCGTTCCACCGCAAGCCGGCACGGATCGAAGCGCAGGGCTACTACGTCTTCGCACTCCCGCAACCCGCCCGACAGTGACACGCTCCCTTCAAAGAGGACACCCATGCGCACGCTGTTCCCCGTCGGATTGACTGGCGCGCTCGTCGGATCGCTGGCCCTTCTGGGCGGAGCGCAGCAGGAGGCGCCCTTCCAGCGGGCGCCAGACGCGCTCGAGCGTGTGACGTGGCGAACCCGCACGCTGGTAAGTGATGACCGTCTGACGAACTGGAACTTCGCAATCCCGGGCCCCGGGCTGACCTTCTCGAAACGGTCGTGCGCGCCGACGCGGCGGTCGTCACGTTCGTCGAGGCGTCCAGCACGCAGGCGGTCGGCGGCGGAGACACGCGGACTCTGGACTCGTCGTTCACGGCTGAGGAGATCGCATCCCTCAAGCGCCGCATGGGAGAAGTACGCCTCCTCACTTACCGTCTCGAAGGCGCCCCCACCCCTGAGTCGGTAGAGAAAGCGCTGCATTTTGCGAGGGACATGGGCGCGGAAACCGTCGTCGTGCCCGCGGGCACGCCGCTCGAAGGCCTTGACGCGATCGCCGATCGGGCGGGCGTCAACCTGGCCGTGATGGCCGACACCGCCCGACCGGCGGCGCTGCTGAAGGCATTGACGGGAAAGAGCAAACGGCTTGGCGTGGGCGTCGACACCGGCCTGTGGGCGCAGGAGGGCGTTGCGCCGGCCGACGGTCTTGCGCTGGTGAAGGAACGGCTGCTGTACCTGCGGCTGCGGGACCGTTCCGCACGTGGGCCTGGCGGCCGAGACGTGCTCCTCGGCGAGGGCACTGGCGATCTGAAAGCGCTGTTCCTGGAAATGGAGCGCCTTCGAATCAGGCCCGTCTCGATGACGCTCGACACGGCCGGCGTCGTCAAGGCTCCGGGCGATCTGTTCAAGGCCGTCGACGCGTTCGAAGCCGTCGTGCAGCCGGCGTACGGGATCAATTTCACGGCGTTCTCGAAGACGCGCCCGATCCGCTGGGACGTGGTGATGCCGGCGAAGGGCGAGACGCCGAATCCCGACGCGCTCCGCAAGGCCGGCGACGAGGTGCGCGCGAAGATCGTCGCGGCGATTCCGAAGCAGGCCTACGCGGCACCGAAGAAGCGCCGTAAGCTGCTCGTCATCGAGAGCCTGCACGGGATGTCGCACAACACGATTCCGCACACGAACGTGATGATCGCAGGAGATGGGCAACATCACGGGCGCGTGGGAAGCCGTGTTCAACAACGACCTCGACAATCTCAAGTATCCGAAGATCAAGGAGTACGACGGCGTGTTCCTGAACAGCATCGTCGGCGAGCTCCTGGCCGAACCCGCTGTGCGCGACGGCCTCGCGCGATTCGTCAAGGAAGGGGGCGGACTTGGCGGCATCCATGGCACGCCGTGGGCGTCGCGCAACTGGGACGAGTTCGCCGAGATGATCGGGGCACAGAGCGCGCCACACCGGATCGAGCAGGGCGTGATGAAGGTCTACGATCCGGCGAGCCCGCTCATGAAGCCGTTTGCGGGCAAGGATCTCGCCCTTCCGCGAGGAGTACTACCGCTTCGAGCACGAAGGCCGGGGTCGGCTGCGATGGGACAGCGTGCGCGTCCTTCTGACCGTCGCGCTCGACGATCCGACGATCGAGCCGCGTCCGTGGAACGGCTACAAGCGCCCGGACAACATCTACCCGGTCTGCGTGGATCCGTACCTACGGTAAGGGCCGCGTCTTCTACAACTCGCTCGGCCACATGCCGGAGACGTTCATGACGCCTGAGATCGTCGGGCACTTCCTCGCCGGTCTGCAGTACCTGCTCGGCGATCTCGCGGCCGACGCGACCCCGAATCCGGTCGGCC
>CAWIKP010000034.1:0-82007 GCA_963836735.1 uncultured Acidobacteriota bacterium
CCTGACGACCTTCTCTGCCGATTTCTCCAGCCCGGAGAATGCTCCCAAGCCGGTCGACCTCCCGAGCCCGCCGCGATCGACGAACGAGACCATCGCGGCCGGGAAGAAGCTCTTCGAGGATACCGGCTGCGTTCGATGCCACGGCGCGCTCGGTCGAGGCGACGGACCGTCGGCGCCGACCCTCAAGGACGACTGGGGCCATCCGATCCGCGCCGCGAACCTCGCCCAGAGCTGGACCTTCCGTGGCGGATCGTCCCGCGAAGACATCTTCCGCACGATGAGCACGGGGTTCAACGGCACGCCGATGCCGTCATTCAGCGACTCGCTCTCGGTCGAGCAGCGATGGGCGATCACCGACTACATCGTGTCGCTGTCGGGAGGCAACGGGCCTGGCTATTCCAACCTGGTCATCGCGAAGCACGTGTCGACGCCGATCGACGTCGCCAAGGGGGCCGCGAGCTTCGCTGCCGCTCCCGTCGCCCGCTTTCCGATCGTCGGGCAAATCATGGAGCCTGGCCGCGCGTTCCATCCGCCCGCGACCAGCGTCATGGTGCAGGCGATTTACGACGCCGACTCCATCGCCCTGCTCGTGCGATGGCACGACATGAGCGCGGAGAAGGCCGGCAAGAACGGGCCGTCGCTTCCCGTGGCGCCAGAGGAGGAAGAGGAGGCGGCCACGGGCGCCGCCGAGAGCGGAAGTGCCGGCGGCGCGAATCCGTTTGGCGACGCGGAGGTCAAGCCGGCACCGGCGGGGCAGGCGAAGGACCCCTTTGCCGAGGCGGAACCCGCCGCCCCGGCGTCCGAATTCTCCGACGCGGTCTCCATCCAGATCCCTTCAGAGCTGGCGACGGAGCCGCGGAAGCCCTACTTCATCTTCGGCGACGCACAGAATTCCGTCGATCTCTGGTTCTTCGATCTGGCGACGCCCAATCCCGTCCAGTTCACCGGCAAAGGGAGTGCGAGCGTCACGCCGAAGGACACCAAGGACCTCACGGGTGTCGCGACCTACGATCAGGGAGAGTGGTCGGTGATCTTCAAGCGGCCGCTCGCACCCGCCTCGGGCGCGAAGTTCTCGGCCGGAGAATTCATGCCCATGGCCTTCTCGGTCTGGGACGGATTCTCGCGTGAACGTGGCAGCCGGCGAGGCCTCTCGCTGTGGTACTCCCTCTACGTCGAACCCGAAAACGTCCCGTCCGCCGTCGGCCCGATGATCAGGACGGCGCTGTTCATCCTTGCCATCGAGCTGGCCCTGATCGGCTGGGTGCGGTGGCGACACGGCAAGCTGGGCCCGCCTACGCCGCAAAGCGGCTTCGGCGAGGTCTCGCCGAAGCGCATATGATCGCCAGCGCGAAGGCGGACGGCGAGCCGAGGCGGCCGGCAGCCACCAGCGCGTAAGCGTGATATCCGGAGCATCCGATGTACAAGAGCATCTACGTTCCTGTCGATAACTCAGACCACTCCAACCGCGCCGTGGCGTGCGCCGTCGGGTTGGGCAAGGCGTACTCGGCGAAGCTGGTCGGCTGCCATGTCTATGCGGCCAAGCTGCACGACTACCGCTTCCGGCAAATGGAGTACACGCTGCCCGAGGAATACATCGACGAGGTCGAGCTCGAGCGCCAGCGCAAGATCCACGACAGCCTGATTACGATGGGCCTCAAGCTGATCTCCGACAGCTACCTCGACGGCATGTCGCGCCTGTGCGGCGAGTCGGGACTCGAGTTCGAGCCGCGGATGATGGACGGGAAGCATCACAGCGAGATCCTCAAGGATCTCGCCGGCTCACCGCACGACCTGGTCGTGATCGGCGCGCTCGGCATCGGTCGCGCCAGGGACAGCGTGATCGGATCGGTCTGCGAGCGCGTCGCCCGCCAGTCCGATCGCGACATGTGGGTGGTCAAGCACGTTCCCGAGCCGGGCGAGGCGGAGCGCGACACGATCCTGGTCGGCGTCGACGGCAGCCCGCAGTCCTTCGGCGCGCTCATGACCGCGATCGACCTCGCCCGCACCTTCGGCAAGAAAGTCGAAGCGATCGCCGTCTACGATCCCTACCTCCACTACTCGGTCTTCAACGGCATCGTCAACGTGCTCACCGAGCAGGCGGCGAAGGTGTTCCGGTTCGAGGAGCAGAATCAGCTCCACGAGGAGATCATCGACACCGGGCTCGCGCAGATCTATCAGTCGCATCTCGAGATCGGCGAGCGCATGGGCAACGAGGCGGGCGTCGCGATCAGGAAAACCCTGCTCGACGGCAAGCCTTTCCAGAAGATCCTCGACCACGCGCGGAAGACCAGTCCCTGGCTGATCGTGCTCGGGCGCATCGGCGTCCACAGCCCGCAGGACGAGACCGGCCTGGGGAGCAATGCGGAAAACATTCTCCGCGCCGCGGGGTGCGACGTCCTGCTCTCCACGCGGCTCGAGGTGCCACGCCTCGACGTGCGGGCCGAGGAAACGGTGCGATGGACCCCCGAGGCCGAGGAGCGGATGACTCACGTGCCAGAGCAGGTGAAGGGCATCGCCCGGACCGGCGTCCTCCGTCTGGCGCTCGAGAAAGGGCACTCGGTCATCACGAGCGCGGTGATCGACGAAGCCATGGATCGGTTCATGCCGAAGAGCGCCTCGAACGCGACCAAGGCGCTGGCCGAGGCGGTGGCGCTCGAGCGGGCGAAGTCCGGGCCGGTCTCGATGTGCCGGTCGTGCGGCATCACCGCCACGCAGTCCGACCCGGTGAAGTGCACGGTCTGCGGGGCGACGGATTTCGAGGTGATCTCGCGCGAGATGATCGAGAAGATCGCGGCGGTCGAAGGCGGCCTTCAGGAGGAAACCACCTACGACGGCCGCAAACTCCGATGGTCGGAAGACGCCAGGAAGGGCCTCTGGACCATGAAGAACGCGTATCAGCGCCGCCGCGTCAAGGCGCGGGTCGAGAAGCGCGCGCGCATGATGAAGCTCGACACCATCACGCTCGTGTTCGCACGCGAGGTGATTGAGGAGGAGACCGGGACTCCGCTGGAGATCGGGTCGGTCTCCGCCGGGGCTACCGCGGGCAGGTCGGCGGGCCAGGCTGCAGCCGGCGAGGCAAAGCTGGTGGCGCGCGACGACAAGAAGAACCCGCTGATCTCGACGTTCGAGTGGACCGGCGACGCCACCCAGCGAATCATGCGCGTGCCGGCGGGCTTCATGCGGAACAAGACCCAGGAGCGCATCGAGGAGCTCGGCCGCGAACGCTCCGCCACCACCATCGACCTCGCGCTCGTCGAGGAGGGCATCGAGCTCGGCAAGAAGATGATGGCCGAAATGATCTCGACCTACTCCCCGCCCACGTCGACCAGCGCGAAGCACAATCTCAATGAGGTGAGCCCGCTGACGGCGAAGCCGCTCGACTAATGGCCAGGCGCGCGCGAGCGCGCCCCGGTTAATGAATTGAGTGCCTATCGCTTCTGCCGTACCGATGACATCGAGCTGCTGGTCGATGCGCTGAACCGCTGCTGGGCCCCGCACTTTCCCGACGATCCGGCGACGACGCCGGCGGTGTTCAAGCGGTCGATCCGCGACCTCCAGGTCTGGTGCAGCAGCTGCATGGTCGCGTTCGCGGGCTCCGACCCGATTGGCGTGCTGATCGGCGCGAAGCGGCCCTCCCGGACGCTCGTTCACAAGATCGCGGTCCATCCCGATCACTGTCGACAGGGCCACGGCCGGCACCTGCTCACGTCCCTGGGCTCGAAGCTGGCGATTCTCGGCCCGCCGCGAATGATCGCCGAAGTTCCGGAGGCTCTCCTCCCTGCTCGTGAGCTGTTCGGCGCGAGCGGATATGCCCAGGAAGCGCTCCTGACAGACTACGTCTGGCGGCGCGAAGAGAGCGGTGCGCGCGAGATGGCAGACGGCCGGTTCGTAATCCCGATCACCGTCGACGATCTCGAGGCGAATGGCCTCCTTGGAGAGCCCGATCCGCACGTCTGCTGGGAGCGCTCGATCGAGACCCTCACCGCAAGGAAGAGCGACATCGCAGGACTCGCCGTCGCCTCGGACGAGCGAATCGAGGCTTACCTGCTTTACGCAGAACGCGGAGAAATCCTGTCGCTCCGCACCCTCATCGAGGACGGTGGGGCCAGCCTGCAGCAACTGCTCTCTCGACTCTGCGCGCAAGGGATGGGGACCTTGCGGTTCCCGAAGGTCCACCCGGCGGAGATCTCGCAGCGCCTGCTGGAAACGCTCGGCTTTCGCGCCGGCGGCCGGTATCTGCTTTACGCGGCCAGGGCCTCCTCCCGCACGTAGCCATGGCAGACGTGTGGATGTAAGCTACCGCAGCCTCCACCGATGGTCAGTTGCCCGGAGCTTACATGTCGATGCATCGTCGCGACTTCCTGAAGCGAAGCTCTTTCGCGTTCGCGGCCCCACTGTTTTCGACGGTCTCGTCGACGGCGCCGGCCGCAGCCCAGACGGCCCCGCCGGATCGGATTGGGATCGCCACGTGGAGCTTCCGGCACCTCATCGCCGCGGGCCGAAACCCGGACGCGCCGCCGCCGGAGCGGGCGGTGATGACGGCGCTCGACGCGCCGAAGTTCGTGCGCGAGGAGCTGGGGCTGACTCGACTCGAGATCATCATCAACCACCTCGACGAGCGCACATCCGCCTACGCCGAACGGGTGCGGGCCGCGGCCGACAAGGTCGGCGTGAAGTTCATCAACCTGCAGCTCGGCGGGCAGATGTCGGCCCCCGATCCGGCGGTCCGCGCGAAGTCGATCGACGAGATCAAGGACGGCATGCGCATCGCCGCGGCACTTGGCGCGCCGACGGTGCGCGCCGACGTCGGCGGCCGCGCGGGCGAGCCGCTGGATCTGGCGATCACCGCCGACTCCTATAAACAGCTCGTCGAGTTCGGCACCACCATCGGCGTGATGCCGATGCCCGAGAATCACGGCGGCCACAGCACCGATCCCGACACGCTCGTATCGATTCTGAAGGCGATCGATCCGCGCATTCGCGCCATCGTCGATTGGGGCAACTTCCGCGTCGAGAATCAGGCGCAGCGAATCGAATCCACGCGCAAGCTGCTGCCGTACACAGGCCTGGTCTCCGCGAAAGTCGATCGCTTCGACGCGGAGTACCGGCCCGGCTACGACGTCGCCGAGCTCGTGCGCCTCGTGGAGGGAAGCGGGTACCGCGGCAAGTACTCGATCGAGATCACCAATCCGCCCGCCGACATCGTTCGGGGCGCGCGCGTCGCGCGCGACCTCATCGCGGCGAACCTCGCGACCTGAAGGCGTCTACAGCTGATCGCTATCGCCGGCTCGATCTTCCGGCTGAAGCCGGAAGCCACAAATCCCAAGACAACATCGCGTGGCTTCCGCCTTTAGGCGGAAGGTCGGAACCGCGCAGGGCTACTCGAAGTTCGAGAGTCGGACGCGGGGCTGGCGGCGGGACGGTGTAAGCTACCGAGCACCGTGAAGGGTTATCACGACATCGTTGGCGACGGAGGATCCAGGGTCATCGAACAGGTTGTCGAGCAGCGCGCCCGTATTACCGACGGGCTCGCCGGGGTGCGCCATCTCGTGGCCGTGGGCTCGGGCAAGGGAGGGGTCGGCAAGAGCACCTTGACGCTGCAGCTGGCGAACGTTCTGCGCGCCAGGGGGCTTCGGATTGCGATCCTGGACGCCGACTTCAACGGCCCCTCACAGGCGCGCATGGCGGGCGTCCAGGGGGCGGTCTTCGTCCCGGGCAGCCACAAGGTCGCACTGCCGCGCTCGAGGAACGGGATCGCGGTGTTCTCGATGGGGTCGGTGATCCCGGAGTCGGAAGCGCTCGAGTTCGAGAGCACTGCGCGCGGGGAGTCGCAGACGTGGCGCGCCACGAGGGAGTTCGCGCTCCTCGGCGAGATCCTCGGGTCTTTCGAATGGGGTGAGCTCGACCTGCTGTTGTTCGATCTGCCGCCTGGTGCCGAGCGGACCGTCCAGTACGCCGACTTTCTCGGGTCCCGGGCGTCGTTCCTGCTCGTCACGATTCCGTCCGGGGTGGCGCGAGGCGTGGTGGCGCGCTCCGTGGCGGCGCTGTCGAAGGGGCCCAATCGCGTCCTCGGCTACGTCGAGAACATGAGCGGCTACTACTGCCGGGACTGCAAGGCCACCAGGCCGCTCTTTGCCTCGACCGAATCGACGGACTTGCGGCTCCCCTGCCTCGGGAGTGTCCCGTTCGATCCCGAACTGGCGCGACATTGCGACCAGGGGATGCCTCTCGCGGAACTGTCCGAAACACCTGTGGGCCTGGCGCTGGGTCAGATCGCGCAGCGGCTCATGGACTGCCTCGACCGGCCCGCCGGCCAAGGGAGCCTTATGCCATGAAATTTCTCTGCGTGCCGTGCGACACCCCGATGAAGCTGCAGGCGGTCGGTCCGCCGGATCGCGGCTCGCTGTCGGTCGTCTACTCGTGCCCGGAGTGCGGCTACGAGATGGCGATGCTCACCAATGCCTACGAGACGCAGGTCGTCCAGTCCCTCGGCGTGCGAATCGGCCCCTCGACAGCGCTCGGGGCAGGCCCCGCGACTACGCTCGGGGCAGGTCCGGAGAGCAGCGAGGGAGGCTCAACCGCATCCGGTGGTCGCTGCCCTTTCACCTCGATGATTCCGGCGACGGAGGGCGCGACCGAGGGAACGGGAGAGGTCGCCTCCACCAGTGCCGCCGCCGGGCCGCTCCCGATCCGCTGGACTGCCGCTGCCGAGGCAAGGCTCGCCAACATCCCGTCGTTCGTGCGTCCGATGGCGCGAACCGGGATCGAGACGTTCGCCCGTGAACGGGGAGCCGAAGAAGTCGACGAGCACATCCTCAATGCGGCGCGAGAGTTCTTCGGCATGTGAAATTCCGAGCCCCGAGCCCCCAGCCCCGACACCGATGAATACGAGCCCTTTTGCCCGGCCCTATGTCATCTCCTGGAACCTCACCTACCGCTGCAACCTCGCCTGCGAGCACTGCTACCTGGACGCCGGCGGGACGCCGCTCGTCGGCACTGCGAACTTCGCCGATCGCAGCGAGCTCGGTACCGAGGAGTGCTTCAAGGTCATCGACGAGATCGCCACGTTTGCGCCTGAGTGCGTCACCATCCTGACCGGCGGCGAGCCGCTGCTCCGGCGCGACATTCTCGAGATCGTCCGCCGCGCGGCGGAGCGAGGACTCTGGGTCGTCGTCGGCACCAACGGCGTGCGGATCACGGAGAACGTCGCCCAGCGCCTGGCGGAAGCCGGCGCGCGGGGGTTGTCGCTGTCTCTGGACGCGCTCGATCCGGAACGTCATGACCGCTTCAGAAGGGTCCGGGGGGCCTGGCAGAACACCGTGGAGGGAGCGGCGATCCTCAACCGGACGGGGCTCCCCTTCATCGTGCAGACGACCGCGGGCTCGCACAATCTCGGCGAGCTCGACGCGATCGCCGACTTCGCGCACGGGCGCCTTGCGGCGAAGGTGTGGAACCTCTACTTCCTGGTGCCGACGGGGCGTGGACAGTTCGTGTCGGACATCAGCCCGGCTCAGTACGACGAGGTTCTTGCCTCGCTGTACCGCATCCAGGGGAAGTACACCGGGCGGATGCTCGTCAACGCGAAATGCGCTCCGCACTACATCAAGACCGTGCTGGAGAGCGCCGGAATGCAGCCGGATCGGCTGCCCGCCGAGGCCGGCCCCACGTTCTCATCTCCCGGTCTGTCCGCCATCAGGACCTACTCGGGAGGAGCCGGCGGCTGCCCGGCGGGGACGCACTACATGGGAATCCGGCCGAACGGGGATGTCACGCCCTGCCCCTATCTCCCGGTCTTCGCGGGGAACCTTCGCAAGACCAGTCTGGCGGACTTGTGGACCGACTCGGGACTGTTCACGGACATTCGGCAGCGGTCCTCGCTCGGAGGACGGTGCGGCGAATGCGAGATGAACGCCCACTGCGGCGGCTGCCGCGCGCGCGCCTACGGGATGACCGGCGATCTGATGGCCGAAGACCCGCTGTGCACTCACACTCCCGGGAAGTTCGCGGGTTCTCCCCTTCTCGCCCCGCCTTCGCCCCTTCGGGGCTCCGGCGAGGCAGGCTCTGCTGCCGGCTCGGGCATGTTCAGCCCTCGCGCAATCGAATACGGCCCGGAGTCGCCGCCGACAATCGCGTGGGATGATGCCGCCAACGAGCGCATGAAGAGGATCCCCGCGTTCGTCCGAGGGATGGTCGTGAGGGCCGTCGAGGATTCATGTCGTAAGAACGGCCTGGAGCGCGTGACGGTCGAAGAGTTGGAGCGGATCCGGGCGCGGATGCCGACGCCGAAGATCTTCGGGTCGGAGAGAACGGATCTTCAAAGTAAAGACAACCTCTATGGACCGGGACGCGCTACGGGCGAGGCAGCACCATCGCCCGGGCGACAACCCGAAGGTTTTCGAACGGCTACTCGCGCCGTTGCCGTTCGAGCGCGATGTCGAAGACGACGTGCTTGAGCAGCGTCCCCGCGCCGGTGGGGCCGATCTCGACGATCCAGAGGTCGTTGAAGTTGCGGACGCGAGTCGTGCTGCCCGCTTCCTTGGGAAAGAGAACGGGATCACTCGTGTCGATTCCGGTCGCTTCCGTGATGATGGCGTAGAGCGTGTCGCTGTGATTCGCCACAACCGCCCGGCTCCCGGCCGGCAGCGCGCGAATCGCGTCGACGATCAGCGGCTTCGAATCCAGGGTCCGCTGGTAGGCGAGGTCGCATTCCAGCGCGTCCGAGGGGTACTGCTGAATCCCGTCGCCCGACACCAGGTCCACGTCGCTTCCATCGAGGGTTCCATCCCCATTGCGGTCGCCACCGAGCCCCGACGCAATCGCGAGCGGCCGCAGTGTCTCCACCGTACGCGGCTTGTTCGTGGCAATGAGATGCGTTAGGCTGCGGGCCAGGCCATGGTCGACGAACCATTCTGCCAGCGCGTCGCGGCGCGCCTGCCCGAGCGCGCTCAACGGCTGAATGCAGCAGGACCGGGTCGGCGTGCAGTCCTCGGCAAATGTCGCGGGCACGTTGCCGCCGGTATTGGTCCTTATGAGCCGGACCTCGTTCTCGCTGTGGCGGAGAAAGTAGATGGTCGTCCGCTCCGAGCGGGCGTCCGCCTGCAGCGTCCACAAGGCGATGCCGGCCGAGACGGCCGCCACGAGCCGGTGCCATCGACGATGGCGTGCTACACCATGCATGGATGTCCTCCTGTTTTCCAGCGCCGGCCGGCCGGCGCGAGGTGTCATCTGGAGGACGCGTAAGAACGCCGGAAAAGATCTCACGACCGGGGGCGGTGGGATATAAAGAGGCCTCCGGAACTCAGATGTCCAAGCCGCTGGACGTGACGGCGCTTCTCGTCGCCTGGAACAACGGCGACGAGGATGCCCGCGACCTCCTGATAGAAGTCGTGTATGACGAGCTGCGGCGGCGGGCCCGCGGCCGCCTGAGGCGGGAGCGCCTCGATCACTCGCTGTCGCCCACGGCGCTGGTCAACGAGACCTATCTCAAGCTGATCGATCAACGCCGCGTGCGGTGGCAGAGCCGTGCGCACTTTTTCGCGATCGCCGGGCATGCCATGCGGCGAATCCTGGTGGATCACGCCCGCGCCCGCCGAGCGGTCAAGCGCGAGGCGGGCACGAGAGTGTCGTGGCGCGAGGATCTGCCGGCGCAGGGCTCACACAACCTCGACGTCCTGGCGCTCGATGTGGCGCTCGACAAGCTGGCGGCGCTCGACGCACGAAAGGGCCGCCTGGTGGAGCTGCGGTTCTTCGCGGGTCTCACCATCGTTCAGGCGGCCGCCGTGCTCGGCCTGGCGCAGGCCACTGCGAACCGCGACTGGGTACTCGCGCGCGCGTGGCTGTTCCGTGAGCTGCGAGGTGATACGCCATGAGGGCGGACGAGTGGAAGCGGGTCGACGCGCTGTTCCACGCGGCCCTCGATCGGCCGCCGACGGATCGCTCGGCGTACGTGCACGCGCAGAGCCTCGGCGACGAGAGTCTTCGCCGCGAAGTCGAGTCGCTGCTGGCCGCGCACGAGCACGCCGAAGGCTTCCTCGAAGGGGGCGCCGAGGCGTCGCTCGAGGAGCGGTCTCGAAACCGATGCGAGCCCGGCCGACGTCCGGCCGGGCGGCCGCCTTGGTGCGTTCGAGATCCTCGACGTGATCGGCGCGGGCGGGATGGGGCGTGTCTATCGCGCCCGCGATACGCGGCTCGATCGCTTCGTCGCGATCAAAGTGCTGTCGTCGGAGATCGCGGACGACCCGCGCAGCCGGGAGCGCTTCGATCGCGAAGCCCGGGTCGTGTCCAGGCTGGCGCACCCGCACATCTGCACGCTGTACGACCTGGGGCTCGCGCGGGTCGAGGGCGTCGAGACGCCATTCCTGGTCATGGAGCTGCTCGACGGCGAGACGCTCGCGGCGCGGCTCGCGCGCGGTGCGCTGCCGATCGAACAGACCATCCGCATCGCCACCCAAATCGCCGACGCGCTATCGGCCGCGCACGCAAGCGGCATCGTCCATCGGGACCTCAAACCCGCCAACATCATGCTGACGACGTCGGGCGTGAAGCTGCTCGACTTCGGGTTGGCACGCTGGCGCGGGCCGGTCGTCGCGAGCGGCGCGGCAGGCGCCGACGGCCGTCCCGAGGCCTCGTCCACCGCAGGGCTGATCATCGGCACGTTGCCGTACATGGCACCGGAGCAGCTGCGCGGAGAAGCCGTCGACAATCGGACCGATCTCTTCGCTTTCGGCGCCGTGCTCTACGAAATGCTGACGGGCGCTCGCGCCTTCGCCGTAGATTCGCAGGCTGCGCTGGTGGCGGCGATCCTCGAGCACGAGCCGGCACCGCTCGCGGCACGCCAGCCGCTGACGCCGCCCGCGCTCAGCCGGCTCGTGACCCGGTGCCTGGCCAAGAACCCCGCTGAACGCTGGCAGCATGCGCAGGACGTCGCGTTCGAGCTGACCGAGATCCAGGAGCGCATCGTCGAGCGCATCGAGCGCCCCGCGGCGACACGGCGCTCCGACACGTCGCGCCGGTACGTGCGCGGGTTGCTGCCGGCGGCAATTGTCGCCGGGCTTCTGGGCCTGCTGCTCTGGTCGTCCGTGCCCAACGGCGACAACCGTGCGGCGTCGGGAACCGCACGGCCGGTCATTGTTCTCATGGATTCGCCGGGCCGCGTCTACGATCCAGCGACCGACGCGGCGGGCGGAACGAATGCCGACGATCTGAGCGATGCCCTCGCGGATCTCCCGGTGATCCTGCACAAGGAGAGCACCAGCTCGATGTGGCATCGCGAGGAGCAGGTCCGGCAGCAGAATCCGGACCTCGTCATCAGCCACCTGTCATGTCTGCTCGACGCTCGCAAGGCCGACAACGACGCGCTCGAGGAGCACTTGTTCGATCTCGCGCAACAGCGGCTCACGTTGTTCTTCGGGTATCTCGGCACGTCCAACCCGCGGACCCGGTTCCTCATCTATTCGCGCGGCCGCTTCGCGACGCCGGAGCTCGCGAACACCTGGGTGGGCAACGTGGTCGCGCGCTTCCCGCATCTCGAGGGACGGCTTCACACGATGTCGATGCCTGGCGGACGGGCGACTGCGACGTTCCGCGATCCGGCGACCGCGCGGATGTTTCGTGACCAGGTCAAGGCCATCCTGGTTCTGCGGGAAGGGCGCCAGGGCAGCTGACGTGTCCTCGACGCGTCAGGTCACACGTCGCACTTGCCATCCGCAGAGCCTGTCGGTGCGCCTTTCTTGCGACGTCAGGCACAATTCCTTGCCCGGAAGGCCTGCCGCTCGAATCGGAGCCACGACGAAATCACCGCTGCGTTTGATGGCCTAAGTGCTTGCCTCCAAAGCACTAGGGTGCGGCGGAACAGGCGACAACGGCCCTTCGCGGAAGCGTGGCCCGGCCGTTGCCTCTGTTGATGACGTTCCTTCCCCCGGAACTAACGCCCGACGCTTCGAGCGGGAACATCGCGGTTCCTCCCCGCATGTTCCCGTGTCGGGCGAGAACTCTGCGGAAGCTTCGCAGGCTCGCTGGCGCCACCCACACCCCACGAAGCGTGAGACACGCGTGTAGCGCCGGACGTGGTTGGTAGTTGCCCTTCGACAATGCTCAGGGCAACCCTGATCACCGTCGAAGGGTTGGAGGTTGGGAGATGACTCAGGTTGTCTTATCTGAAGGGGTCCGGTGCGCTCTGCGTCGCGACCTGTTCGTCCAGCCACTTCTGGAACTCCTCGGCGGTCTGGACGGTCACGAATCCGCGCATCCGGGCATGGCCCAGGCCGCAGAGCTGCGCGCAGGCGATCTGGTACTGGAATTCTGGCTTCCCGAGCCTGGTCCGCATGTCCGCGGTCGTTACGTTGGGGATGAACCAGATCGGGATCGTGAGGCCGGGCACCGCGTCCTGCTTCACGCGGAACTCGGGCACGCCGAAGCTGTGGATGACGTCCTTGCTCCTGAGCTTGACGATGATCGGGCGGTTCACCGGCAGGTAGAGCTGATTGAGTGTCGTGACGTCGTCTTTCGCGGCAGGATCGGAGCGATCGACCCCCAGCGGATTCGACTGAAGGTCGATCAGCTTGATGTCGGTGCGGCCGAATACCCGGTCGGGGCCGGCGTAGTGCACGTTCCAGGCAAACTGCTCCCCGGTGACCTGCACGACCAGTGCTTCCTTCTCGTCTGGCACATGGTCGACTCTCGCGGCCCAGAGCGGGATCGAGAATGCGAAGAGAAGCACCATTTCGACCACCAGCACGGCGCCCTCGAGGTAGCTCGACATGTGTGACTTGACGCCCGGGTAGCTCGCCACCGGGTGCTTCGACCGGCGGAATCGGACAAGCACGTATGCGAAGAACGCTCCCCACCCGACGAACAGGAGGAGCATGAAGATGTGCGTCCAGCCGATCAGGTTGTCGATCTGCCCGCCGTGAGTCGTGGCGAGCGGGGGAAGTCCAAGCCACTCAGTCATGATTATCTCGACGCCCTCTGGAGTTCGGACCATTCGCTGTCCAGCTCGATGTCAGCGACCTGTTTCGCGCGGTTGCGGAGATAGAGGAAGAAGCCTACGAACGCGCCCTGGACCACCAGCGTGACCGCCAGCAATGCCAGGATGCCGAGCCGTGTCCCGTTGACCATCGAGGTCTCCTCCGCCGCAAAGCACACCGGGCAGGCGAAGAGGCTCGAGCTGCCCCCGATCACGACAAACGCGATCGTGCATGCTGCAGCCAGGCGGAGGCGGGCCCTGCCCTGAGCGAGCGAAGCGAGTCGAAGGGCGAGTCGAAGGGCCTGCCGCGCCGTAGCAGCGAAGCTGCGAAGGCGGGTCATCGCAGCGTCCTCGTCTTTCGCAGGAACCACGAATCGTAGACGACCAGGCCGCAAGACACGGCGAATGCCGCGATGCCCGCGAACAGGTTTGCGACACCATCCCCTCGCCCGTACACGCTCAGGCACCAGATCCCGAACACCACCGCGAGCGCCGCGGAGAGAAGGATCAGGACCGCATGAACCAGCCTGAGGTTCATCCGTGTATCCAGTAGCCGTCGGCGTGGGTGAGTGCGGGCAGCGCCAGCAGCGCGAAGAAGAAGGCCAGGGTCAGCGCGAGCACCGCGTAGATCAGCTTCTTCTCGGAGATCAGGTGCATGAAATAACACGCCACGAGCGATCCCTTGATAATCGCGACGAGCATCGCCACGGTCACGGCAATCGGCACGGGAAGATGGACGCGGGAAATCAGCACCGTGATGATGGTCAGGACCATCAGCGCGACAAAGACGGTGATGTAGATCCTGACGTGTTTATCGATGTCCGCTGCGTGGTCGCTGGTCGCTGCGTGGTCACTCGTCATGAACGGTCGCCTACAGAAGATACAGAGTCGGGAAAAGGAAGATCCAGACCAGGTCGACGAAATGCCAGAACAGGCCCGAGTTCTCGACCCGGTTGGTGAACCAGGTTGGGTTCGTCTTCCAGAGTTTCGCGCCAGGGCCCCAGAAATAGGCGTTCACGGCCATCCCACCGATCACGTGGAGCATGTGCAGGCCCGTCAGGGTGAAGTAGATGGCGAGGAAGTTGTTGGTGCTCGGAAAGAGCCCGTCGTGGAACTTGTGGCTGTACTCGAAGTACTTGACCACGAGGAAGACGCCCCCGAGCAGGACCGTCGCCCCCATGTAGAGCCGGAAGGTCCCGAAGCGGTTGCGCATCAGCGACGCCCACGCCATCACCATCGTGACGGAGGACGAAATCAGGACGATCGTGTTGAACGTGGCGAGCGGGACATTCAGAATCGTGTCCCCCCGCGGCCAGCTCGGGGCCCCCGTCCGAATCAGGATGTAGCTGGCGAACAGAGCCCCGAACAGCATGACCTCCGAGGCCAGGAACAGCCAGATGCCGATCTTGCCGTTGTTGAGACCGGTATCGCGCCGCAGCTCTACTGTGTACGGAATGTCCATTAATCAAGCCTCGTACTGCGGCGCGAAGTCCTTGGCGGCGCCGGGAACGCTGTACCCGTAGGGCCCGCGGTACGCCTGCGGAACCTGCAGGAAATTGCCGTGTGGCGGCGGCGAGGGCGCTGCCCACTCGAGCGTCGTGGCCTGCCAGGGGTTCTGGTCGGTCTGCGCTCCCTTCCAGATGCTCCAGAAGAAATTGAAGATGAAGGGGAGCTGGAAGAGCGCGAGGATCCACGCCCCCCACGACGAAATGACGTGCAGGTAGAGGTACGGCTGCGCGAAGTCGTAGGCCGCGCCACCGTCGAACAGACGCCGCGACACGCCGGCCATTCCCAGCAGGAACATCGGCGTGAAGATGACGTTCATGCAGACGAGCGAGCCGAAGAAGTGGATCTTGCCGAGCGTCTCGTTCATCCTCCGCCCGGTCGCCTTCGGGAACCAGTAATAGACCCCGGCAAAGAGCGCGAAGATCGTCCCCGGCGCGACGACGTAATGGAAGTGGCCGATGACGTAATACGTGTCGTGCAGCGGGATGTCGGCGACGTTCAAGCCGAGCGGAAGGCCGGTCAGCCCGCCGATGCCGAACATCGGCAGGAAGCCCAGGGCGAAGAGCATGGGCGTGTTGAACCGGATCGATCCGCCCCAGAGCGAGAGGATCAGGGCGGTCAGGATCACGACCGACGGGATCGAGATGATCATCGTGGTCGTCTGGAAGAAGGTCGCCATCGCCGTTCCCATGCCGGTCATGAACATGTGGTGCGCCCACACGATGAACGACATGAAGCCGAGGAAGACCAGCGAGTAGACCATCGAACGGTAGCCCCACAGCGGCTTCCGCGTGTTGTTCGCGATGATCTCGGCCACGATGCCCATCCCCGGCAGAATCAGGACGTAGACCTCCGGGTGGGCCAGGAACCAGAACAGGTGCTGCCAGAGGAGTGCGTTGCCTCCGCCGGCTGCGGCAACCGGCTGGCCGCTGACGACCAGACCGGTCGGGAGGAAGAAGCTCGTGCCGGCCACCCGATCCATCAGCTGCATGACCCCCGCGGCCTCGAGCGGCGGGAAGGCGAGGAGCAGGAGGAACGCCGTCACGAACTGCGCCCACACGAAGAACGGGAATCGCATGAACGTGAGGCCCTTGGCGCGGAGCTGGATCGTGGTCGTGATGAAGTTGACCGCCCCGAGCAGCGACGACGTGATCAGGAAGATCATGCCGATGAGCCACCACGTCTGGCCCGTGCCGGCAATGACGGAGAGGGGCGCGTAGGAGGTCCACCCGGACTGTGCGGCTCCCCCGGGGACGAAAAAGCTGGCCAGCATCGTCACGCCGCCGAGGACGAAGGCCTGGTAGCTCGCCATGTTGATCCTCGGGAACGCCATGTCCGGGGCTCCAATCTGGAGCGGGAGCACGAAGTTCCCGAACCCGCCGACCGCGAGGGGCACCACGCCGAGGAAGACCATGATGGTGCCGTGCATCGCCCCGAGCTCGTTGTAGAACTCGGGGACCATGGTTCCGCCCGGCATTCGCGACTCGCCGAGGATCGTGCCGAGCAGTGGCAGCGCGGCGCCCGGGTAGGCGAGCTGCCACCGCATCAGCATCATCAGCGAGAAGCCGAAGAAGAGGAACAAGAGTCCCGTGATGCCGTACTGGATCCCGATAACCTTGTGGTCGACAGAGAAGACGTACTTACGCCAGAAGCCCAGCTCCTCGTGATGGGCCTCGTGGGCGACGTGCGGCTTGGCTCCGGCGACAGCTGCGTGCTCGCTCATGCGGCTGTTCTCCGGATGCTTACTTCGCGGGGAGCGCGAATTTGAAGTCCTGGGTCTTGGTGTCGTTGGCGCCCACCGTGACGGAAGCCGTCTTCGTCCCCAGCTTCTCGTGCCAGGCGGTGATCTCGTAGGTCCCGGGGTCGAGTCCGGAGATCGTGAACTTGCCGTCGGTGGCCGTTGCCGAGAAGAACGGATGCGTGAAGACCGCCATGTAGGCGCTCATCCACGGGTGGACGTCACACTTGATATGGAAGACCTCTTCCGGCTTGTTGAACACCGTGGTCGCTTCCTTGAGCGATGCCGGCATCCCCTTGTTGAACGCCGGGTTGACCTTGGGCATCGTGTGGATGTTGTGGAGGATGCCGTCGGAGTTGAGGATCCTGTAGGTCTGGCCGACCATGATCCCCATCACGTGCGGTTTGTACACGCAGCCATTCTGATCGAGGGTGACCGGGGTCTTGGGAACCGGGTAGGTCTTGCCGGCCGGGACACCTTTCGAGACGAAGACCAGGATGCTGCCCATCGTGTTCCCGCTGCCGAGGGCGAGCATCTCGTTCGGCACGGGACCCGTGTGTTTCTTGGCGCACGCAGGGTCCGCGTCCATGGACAGCGGCTTGAGAGCGGGGGGCTTCCCGTCGAACGTGACAGTTCCAGTAACGGTCGAGGCCGCGAAAGCGGCGCTCGGTAACACCGACATGGCGACCAATCCAGCCGCCCACAACCAGTTCCCTGTCACGCGCATGCCCGGCTCCTTGGTCATCTCAGACCCTGTTTGGTGACGTCGACCCTGATGTCCGTCTTGCGAGGGTGGGTCGATCAGCGCTGTTTCCGTCCAGATCAGTCTGGTCCCCGTGTTGAGTTTTGAAAGGTGGCCGTTTCTACCATCGCGCCGTCGCGGGAGTCAAGCGCGGTACCGCCACCAAGAGGTCACCGTATGACTCCGCCCATGATATGTCAAGGAAGCAAGGCGCGGCGCGCCTCCGCCCTTCACCGAATCTCCTCCGCCGTTCACCGTTCGGGGCGACCCGTGAGGGGCCGCCGCCGTAAAGAGTCCGCATATACTGCGAATTCATCGTGACAACGAACCTGAAGGACGAGCTCGCATCGCTGAAGATCGATCGCGAGGCGCGGGGGGGCGGCAGCCGCCCGGGCCTCTGGATCGCACTCATCGTTTTCCTGGCGGCCGCGGCCGCCGGGGGCTGGTACTTGTGGAATCGGCAGCCGGTGGTCGAGGTGAGGACGGCGGAAGCGGCCGTCCGCAGCGGCGCAGCGGGCGCGCCGAACGCGATCCTCAACGCCTCCGGCTATGTAACGGCAAGACGACGGGCGACCGTGTCCTCGAAGGTGACCGGGAAAGTGATGGAAGTCTTCGTCGAGGAAGGCAAGGCCGTGAAGCGCGGCCAGGTCCTCGCCCGATTGGACGACTCGCAGTTGCGGGCCATGCAGAGCGTGGAACAGGCCCAGCTGGCAGCGGCGCAGAAAGCCGCCGCCGAGAACGAGGCAAGGCTCAAGGAAGCCGAGCTCACGCTCGCACGCCGGCAGCAGCTGGTGAAGGACAAGGTGGTCTCCAAGGCCGAGCTCGATTCCGCAGAGGCGGAAGTCGACTCGCTGAAAGCCAGGATCGCGATGGCGCACCAGCAGGTCGAGGTCGCCCGGCGGCAACTGGAGGCACGGCAGACCGACCTGAACGATATGGTGGTCAGGGCGCCGTTCGACGGGGTCGCCATTTCCAAGGATGCGCAGCCGGGCGAGATGATTTCACCGGTCTCGGCAGGCGGCGGTTTCACACGCACCGGCATCTGCACAATCGTCGACATGTCGTCCCTGGAGATTGAGGTCGACGTCAGCGAAAGTTACATCAACCGGGTGAAGTCCGGCCAGCCGGTCGAAGCGGTGCTGGACGCCTACCCCGAGTGGCGGATTGCGTCGAAGGTGATTACCTCGGTTCCATCGGCGGACAGGCAGAAGGCGACGGTCCGGGTCCGGATCGCATTCGACCAACTGGACCCGCGGATTCTTCCCGACATGGGCGTCAAGGTCTCGTTCCTGAGCGAAGCCGCGCCTTCCGCCTCGGCCACCGACCAGCCGCGACCGCGGCTGCTGATACCGAAGGGCGCCGTGAGGACCGTGGACGGGACGTCGATCGTATTCGTGGTGCGCGGAGATCGGGTCGAGCGGCGGGCGGTGAAGCTCGGTGGGAACGACGGTGACCTGACCGAGGTGATCTCGGGGCTGACCGCCGGCGATCGGGTTGTCACCGAGGGCGTCGCGACACTGACTGACGGAGCACGGGTGAAGGAGCGCTGAATGAACACGCTGGTCTCAATCCGGGATTTGCACAAGGTGTACTTTCGCGGCAACGAGCGGATCGACGTCCTTCAGGGCGTGACCCTGGACATTCCCGAGGGGGACTTCCTGGCGCTGATGGGCCCGTCCGGTTCCGGCAAGACGACGCTCCTGAACCTGATCGGCGGCCTCGATACGCCGACCGAGGGCGCGATCCAGGTCGGCGGCGATCGCATCGACAAGTTGTCCGGAGGCAAGCTCTCGGCATGGCGGGCGCGTCACATCGGCTTCGTCTTCCAGATGTACAACCTGCTGCCGGTGCTGACGGCGGCCAAGAACGTCGAGCTGCCACTGCTGCTGACCAAGCTCGGGGCCGGCGATCGCAAACGCCGGGTGCAGGTGGCGCTCAACGTCGTCGGGCTCGGCGAGCGCGCGAATCACTACCCGCGCCAGCTGTCGGGCGGCCAGGAACAGCGCGTCGGCATCGCCAGGGCGATCGTCACCGACCCGACGCTGCTGCTCTGCGACGAGCCGACCGGTGACCTCGACCGCAAGTCGGGCGACGAGATCCTCGAGCTGCTGACGACGCTCAACCGGGAACATGGCAAGACCATCGTCATGGTGACGCACGACCCTCACGCGGCGGCGCGGGCGAAACGCACGCTGCATCTCGAGAAGGGTCTGCTCGTAGAGGAGGCTGCCGCATGAAGTTCCTACCGCTGATCCTCCGGAACCTGCTGCGCCGCAAGGTGCGGACCACGTTCACCATCCTGTCGATCGTCGTCGCGTTCGTGCTGTTCGGCTTCCTGATGACGATTCGCGCGGCCTTTGCCATGGGTGTCGATCTCGCGGGCGCCGATCGGCTGATGGTGATCCACCGCGTATCGATCATCCAGCCGCTGCCCCAGAGCTACGGGCCGAAGATCCGCGCCACCCCCGGCGTAACCGACGTGACGCACGCGAACTGGTTCGGGGGCTATTACCAGAACCCGAGCAACTTCATGGCGAACATGGCGGTCGACCCCGAGAGCTGGCTGCGCATGTACCCGGAGTTCGAGATGCCGGAGGCGCAGAAGAAGGCCTGGTTCGCCAATCGGGGCGGCGCCATCGTCGGCATCGATACCGCGAAGAAGTTCGGGTGGAAGGTCGGGGATCACGTCCCCCTCGATCTCGCCGATTTACCGCAAGCCGGACAACTCGCCGTGGGACTTCACAATCGAAGGCATCTACGATTCGTCGAAGAAAGGCGTGGACAAGACGCAGTTCTTCTTCCACTACGACTACATGAACGAAGCGCTTCGCGCGGCGAAGGTCGGCTTCGCCGACATCATCGGCTGGTATGTCTTCCGGGTGGAAGACCCGTCGACCGCCGATCAGCTGGCCAGGCGCGTCGACGCGATGTTCGAGAACTCGAACGCCGAGACCAAGACGGCGACCGAGAAGGCCTTCATCTCCGAGTGGGGGAAGCAGGTCGGCGACATCGGTTCGATCATGATCGCCATTACCGCGGTGGTGATGGGATTCATCCTCTTCGTGGCCGGGAACGCCATGGCGCAGTCGATCCGCGAGCGGACCAACGAGCTCGCGGTGCTGAAGACGCTCGGCTTCAGCGACGGGAAGATCCTGACCATCGTATTGCTCGAGTCGTGCGCGATTGCCGTGATTGGCGGCGCCATCGGTCTCGGGCTGGCGTCGCTGATCATCGCGCAGGGCGATCCGACCGGCGGGATGCTGCCGATCTACTACCTCCCTGCCCGCGATCTGGTGTTCGGCATCGCCCTCGTGCTCGTGCTCGGACTCGGAACCGGGCTGCTGCCCGCGGTGCAGGCCAGCCGGTTGAAGATTGTGGATGCGTTACGGCGCACTGCGTGATTTCTGGTTATCAGCTGACAGAGGACTCCGCAATGAACTGGCTTTCACAGACGCTCGCCGTGACCAAGGTGACCCTGCAGTCGATCCCCCAGCGCCTCGGCTCCTCGGTCGTGGCGATCATCGGGATCGGCGGCGTGGTCATCGTGTTCACGGCCGTGCTCTCGATTGCGGAGGGCTTCCGCGCCACGATGCAGGGCACCGGCGATCCCCGCACGGTGATGGTGATGCGCGCGGGCAGCGATACCGAGATGACCAGCGGGTTCTCGGGCGACGAAGCGCGGCTGATTACCGAGGCGCCCGGCATCGAGCGCGGACCCGACGGCGTTCACGCCTCCCCCGAGCTCTTCGTCATCATCGGACATCCACTCCAGCGCAGCGGAACCGACGCAAACGTGCCGCTGCGCGGGCTGACGCCGATCGCGCTCCGCGTCCGCCCGGACCTTCACATCGCCGAAGGGCGGATGTTCACGGCGGGGACCTCGGAGATCGTGGTCGGCCGCGCAGCCTCGCGCCAGTTCGCCAACCTGAAGGTGGGATCGACGGTCAAGTCGGGCAAGATGACCTGGCCGGTGGTCGGCATCTTCGACGCCCGCGGCAGCGTCGCCGAGTCCGAGCTGTGGTGCGACGCGAAGGTGCTGCAGAGCGTGTATCAGCGCGGCAACTCCTATCAGTCGGTCTATCTCCGGCTCGAGACCGTCGAAAGCCTCCAGCGCCTCAAGGATGCGCTCACCACCGATCCGCGCCTGAATGTCACGGTCGTGCGGGAGCCTGACTACTACGCTCAGCAGTCCCAGGTGCTCCAGTCGGTCATCTGGGGCATCGGGCTGACGATCGCCGTCCTGATGGGCCTCGGCGCGATCTTCGGCGCCGTGAACACGATGTATTCGGCGGTCGCCACACGGACCCGGGAAATCGCGACGCTGCGGGCGCTCGGCTTCGGCTCGACGCCGGTCGTCGTGTCGGTGCTGATAGAAGCCGTCCTCCTGAGCCTCGTCGGCGGAGTGCTCGGGGGCCTGATCGCCTGGGCCGGCTTCGACGGGTATCAGACCGCGACCATGAACCTCCAGTCGTTCAGCCAGGTGGCTTTCGCCTTCGCGGTCACACCCCGGCTGCTGGCCTGGGGACTGATGGCGTCAACCGTCATGGGCCTCCTCGGCGGCCTCCTTCCCGCCTACCGCGCGGCCCGGGTGCCGGTCGTTTCCGCACTGCGGCAGCTCTAAAGCCTTCCTCAGCACCTGCCGATAGACTGCGCCAGACGGGTTTCCCGTCTCGCCTGGCCGGTTTCCCCCAGTAATCAATCAGCCGAGGTAGCGTATGAAAACCATGCGCACGGCTGTGTCATACGTACGCTTTTTCCCGGGCTCCCGAGGGGTCGCCGGCGTGGACCTACAGCGCTACGGATCAGATAAGAACCGTCCCGGCAATCACTTATCACCACGGCGCGGAACGAACCGTTCGGGCAGAAGGGCCGAAAAAACCCCGGTACGTCGGTTGCACATAAGCAGGTATTCGGAAAATCCAACGGTCGGCTAGGAGGGACGTGAACCCATGCGCATCGATGAAGTACTCCAGCGAATCCAAGGGGAGTTCGTCGAAATGCCTGGCCTCTGTCTGACCGCCGCACAGGCACAGCGCCTGTGGGGACTGGAGCGAGACACCTGTGACGCTCTGCTGGGCGCACTGGTCGACGCAAAGTTCCTGTCGCAGACCCGGGATGGCGCGTTCGTCCGCCAGGAGGGCGCGACTCCGACTCGGGTCACTAAGGTCCGGCGCGGTCAAACGTTGGCTGTCGCGTAATTACAACCCACCGGTGCCGACCGGCTGACTACCTGCCTCGTCAGCCAAACAGGTCGGCTCACGACCCCCCCTCCCGGGCGATCAGCGCCCGCGGCCAGGTTCGTCGAAGGTTGAGGGCTCAGGCCCTCACCTTCGACATCACACCCTTCGACACGCGCATGCTTCGCTGCCGCGCTCGCTCAGGGCGCGGCCCGCTTAGCGTAGCGTTTCGAGCGCGGTGAGGAGTTCCGCGTTGTCCGGCTGCTGCGGGATGTCGTAGGTCTTCGACCACTTGATCCGGCCATCCTTTCCGACGATGAAGATGGCGCGCTCGGAAAAGCCTTCTTTCGGGCGGAACACCCCGTACTTCTGCGCCACTTCGCCGTGTGGATGGAAGTCGCTCAGGAGATCGAACGAGATCGGTCCGAGGGTCTTCGCCCACGCGGCCTTCGAGGGCTGCGGATCGATGCTGAGCCCGAGCACGACCGCGTCTGCCTGCTCGAGCCGCGGCTTGTCGGTCTCGTAGCCGCTCATCTGGGTGGCGCACACCGGCGTGAACGCCAGCGGATGGAACGCGAGCACGACGTTCTTCTTGCCGCGATAGTCGGACAGGCGGACCGTTCCTCCACGGTGGCTGCGCAATTCGAAGTCTGGGGCTTCCTCGCCCGGCTTCAGTGCCATCTCTACTCCTTCGCTCTCATCTCAGTGTGTCGATCGCGACCACCTGTGCGGACCCGCCATCGTCCGCCTGTGCGAACGACTTCTCCGGCGAATTCGCGGGCGTCGATAGATTCCTCGCCGGACCCCTGGCTGCGCCGGCGGAACAGCGCCGTGAACGTCACGTCGCCGTGGTCCGCATCCGTGAACTCGACATTCACATCGTCGAGCTCCAGCACGAACGCCGACGGTGCGGGGCTGGAGGCGGCTGGCCATGCCCATCAGGGTTTCGCGTCCCTGAATCGGAGGACTGCCGTGCCCGAGCTCGATGACGACGTCGGGGGTGAAGCACTCGCCGATGTGAGCGGCGCGGGCCAGCAGGCCGAGGCCGTCGGTGGTTCCGGAGTTGAACTCCCTGGCAAAGCTGGCGAACAGCGCGCGGACCTCGCGCTCCTGCGACGGGCTGCTCCTCCACCACCACACGGCGGCAGCCACCACGACGAGCGCAAGAATCAGGTAGGACGCGGCGCGACATTCAGAAGAGCAGCATACCGAGAACGCGCCGGGCATCGACGCGTCCGAAATCATGATCGACCATGGGCATGCTGCGGTTGTCGCCGATGACGAAGTACTCGCGGGGTCCGACGGTCACTTCCGGATAGTTCCACCGTTCGCGCCGCTGGACGTACGGCTCGATCAGCGGTGCGCCATTGATCTCGACGACGCCTTCGACGATCGAGACGCGCTCGGCCGGGAGCGCCACGATGCGCTTCACATACAGCACGTTCGGTCCGGCCAGACGAATCGCCACCACGTCGCCCCGCCGCGGGGACCGGATTCGATAGACGATGCGGTTGACCAGGTTCAGCGTGGAATCGTGATAAGTCGGCTCCATGCTGATGCCGGAGACCCGGACCGGCGTGAGCAGCCAGCCGAAAGTCACGACGCTGACGGCGGTCAGGACGGCGACACGCGTCAGGGTCCGCCGCGGGTCACGGCCCAGAGTGATGCGGCGAATCCAAGACACGGGAGAGAAGTATATCTATCCCGCTCAGGTCAACTCCCAACGACCAACGCCCAACTCACAAGGGAGAGCCGTTCGAAGAACGAGGTGAAAAGCGCGATCAACCAGCTTGTTGACGCGGCTTTCACCCGATTGTCCGAACCTGCTCCCCTTGGGAGTTGGGAGTTGGTCGTTGGGAGTTGAGTCCTACCGCCCCTTGTAAGGCGCCACCAGCCCCGGCGTCCCCGGGAGCAGCGCGAGATAGATCACGCCAGGCTGCCCCTTTTGCAGATACACGGTGAACCCGTGGTGCTCGCCGATGGGGGTGAAGCGATCGGCTGAATACTCGATGGCCGGACCCGCCGAGAACCAGCGCGCGCCCTGGAACACGACGAACACGGCATTGAGGCCGACCGGCCGCTGCACGGTCTGCATCCGGGTCCGCGCCGGGGACATCGTCACTGGTCCTGTCGTCCCGACGGCGGCGGAGGTCACAGCCGGAGGTTCCGGCGCGGGCTCGGTTGGGATGAACCCGGTGGTTCCGACCGGAACACCGGTCGGTGGAGACGGCGCCTGGAGGGTGCTGGCGGCGTTCTCCGCAGCCGGCAAAGAGACGACGAATGACGGGGCGCTGCTGCCGACCGTCCCGGCAAGATCGCCGGACCGCCGACGCTCGTACGGCCGCATCAGGCCGCCGGCCAGGGGGACGTAGATGATGCTGCCCGGCTCCTGCGTCGTACGGATGTAAATCGCGACGTCGCCGAACGTCCCTGCCCGCACCATCTCGTTCCGGACGAAGTGGATGATGGCACCGGCCTGATAATAGAGGTTGCCACCCCATGAAATGGGTGCCGCCACTGACATACCAGGATTCGTTCTCCGCCGTCACCGTCGGCGGCGGCGTCGGCTGGAGCGTGATCTGCGCCCGGAGCGTGATCCCGAGAACCGCCGTCAGAACCAGTACCGCAACCCGACCCGCCAGTGGTTTCGTCATGATGCGCTCCGTTCAGCGGACTCCCGGACTACCGGACGATCGGTACCGAAGTCATCCCGCCTGCTGCGCGGACTTTACTCCATTTTTCTTCCGCCAGTATCTCGCCAGCCCCTGCCACGAGTAGGCAATACTTCCGGCCCGGGTGTATTGTTCCGCGTCCTGCACTCCCACGGCTCGCCTGAGGTCCAGGAGCGCCTCGTCGACGAAGCGCCGCTCGCGCTCTTCCTCCGGGAGCGACTCGTCATTCACGAGGCGCAGGGCGATCCGGCTCCACGCCAGGAGCCGGTCCGTCATTTCCTGGAAGTGCGTGCGGGCGCCGTGGAACGGACCGAAGTGCGTCAGGAACAGCGTGTCGGGATCCCACTGCGAGGATCCGGGCTTCGCTCGCGCTCCAGAGCTCGAGGTCCACGTCCGGCGGCGGCGACGCGGGCATCACGTACTTGCCGTTCCCCCGCCGGATCCCCCCCGTGTCGCCGATGAACGCGATCCGGCTGGATGGCTCGAAAAAGCTGACGTGGTGCGAGGCATGGCCGGGGGTATAGGCCACTTCGAGCGTCCGGCCCGCCGACTTCGATCCGCTCCCCGCCGCGCAGCACGCGCAGCCGGTCGGAAGGGACGGGCAGGAACTCGCCCCACAGCCGCTCCATGTCCTGCGCCGTAGAGCCGCGACGCGCTCGAGAGCAGCTTCGTCGGGTCTGACAGATGGGGTGCGCCGCGCTCGTGGACGAACACTTCGATGTGCGGATGCGCCTTCACGATCGATCCCGCCGCGCCGCCGTGGTCGAGGTGGATGTGCGTGAGCAGGATCTGCCGCACGTCGTGCATCCTCAGCCCACCCGCTCGAGCGCTTCCTCGAGGTGCGAAAGGCTCGTCGACGGGCCCGGATCGATGAGCGCCACGCCTCCGGGCCCGTGCAGCACGGCCGTCGCGATGATGTTCGGGTAGCCGAGGAAGTTCACATCGACGTAGTCGATGCCGGGGGCAAGCGGGAGCATGGGGGTATTGTGGATCGTCTGGTTCCGGGTTCCGGGTTCCGGGTTCACGGTTCGGTTCATGGTCGCGCGGTTCGGTTCCAAGTTCGGGGTTCAGGGCTGCGCGACCTGGAACCCTGAACCCGGAACCGGTACAATTCGATCAGCGCCATGGCAGACGCTGATCGCCGGACATCTGGCGAGGTTCTCGAGCGGACGAAGCAGGAAACGAAGAAGCCCGAGCTTTTCAAGGTCCTGCTGCTGAACGACGACTACACGACGATGGACTTCGTGGTGGAGATCCTCGAAACGATCTTCCACAAGCAGCCTGCCGAAGCGCATCGCATCATGATGATGGTCCACACGCAGGGGAAAGGCCTCTGCGGCGTGTATCCGTTCGAGGTCGCCGAAACCAAGGTGTCGACGGTGATCGACCGGGCCCGCGAGAGCGGTTTTCCGCTTCGTGCAGCGATGGAGCCCGAATAGGCGTCATATATCTCCAGGGATTGGTTTTTACGTGTTCAGCCCAGCTCTCGAAGTCGTCCTGACCGTTGCCTATAGAGAGGCGACCTCGCGGAGGCATACCCACCTCACGCTCGAGCACCTGCTGTACGCGCTCGCCCACGACCCCGATGGCGAGCGCATCCTGGCCGCGTGCGGCGCCGACCTGCCGCAGCTTCGCAAGGATCTCGACAGGTATCTCAAAGAGTCGGTCGAGCAGTTCACCCGCGGGCAGCAGAAGGAGCCCGAACAGACGCTGGCGTTCCGCCGCGTGCTGCAGACGGCCGTCCTGCACGTCCAGAGCGCCGGGCGCCAGGAAGTGCAGTCGGGCGACGTCCTCGCGGCAACGCTCCAGCAGAACAAGTCCTACGCGGCCCAGCTTCTCGCCGCGCAGGGCGTCACCCGTCTCGACGTTCTCGAATACATCACCCACGGGATCAGCAAGGTGCCGCCGGCGGCGCCGACTGCGCGACGAGGATGCGGCATCGGGAGACGCGGAAGCCGGCTTCGGCGAGGCCGGGACCGCCACCTCGCGCGATCCGCTGTCGGCCTACGCCGCCAGCCTGACGGCCCGGGCCAAGGCCGGCGAGCTCGATCCCCTGATCGGCCGGAAGCACGAGCTCGAGCGCACGCTCGAGATTCTCTGCCGCCGCCGGAAGAACAATCCCGTCTTCGTGGGCGACGCCGGCGTCGGCAAGACCGCGCTCGCCGAAGGCCTGGCTACCCGGCTCCTGAGCGACGATGTGCCGGAGCTGCTCGAAGGGGCGGAAGTCTTCTCGCTCGACACGGCGGCCCTGCTCGCCGGCACACGGTTCCGTGGCGACTTCGAAGAGCGCTTCAAGGCGGTGATTCACGCGCTCTCGAAGCGGCGGATGCCGATTCTCTTCATCGACGAGATTCACTCGACGGTGGGGGCCGGCGCGACCACGGGCGGCACGATGGACCTGGCCACGCTGATCAAGCCGATCCTGACCGCCGGCCAGCTGCGCGTCGTCGGGTCCACGACCCACGAGGAGTACAAGCACATCGAGAAGGACCGCGCGCTGGCGCGGCGGCTGCAGAAGATCGCGATCGACGAGCCGTCGCTTCCTGAAACCGTGCGCATTCTCGAGGGCCTCCGGTCGCGCTACGAGTCACATCACCGGGTGCGGTTCAGCGACGATGCGCTGGAGTCGGCGGCGAAGCTCGCGGCGCGGCATCTGCGCGATTACAAGCTGCCCGACAGCGCGATCGACGTGCTCGACGAGGCGGGCGCCCGCGTGCGGCTGCGGCAGGCCCGCAGACCTGTGGAGGAGCGCGGCAAGTCCGAGGTTCCGGTGATCGACGTCGGGGTCGGCGAGATCGAAGACGTGATCGCCCGCATCGCCCGCATTCCGGCCAAGCAGGCCTCGTCGTCCGATCGCGATCGGCTGCGGACACTCGAGGAAGCGCTCGGCCGGGTCGTCTTCGGGCAGGCCGAGGCCGTCGGCACGGTCGCCCGCGCCATCAAGCGATCCCGGGCCGGCCTCGGCCAGCCGGACAGGCCAGCAGGCTGCTTCCTGTTCACCGGTCCGACCGGCGTGGGCAAGACCGAGCTCGCCAAGCAGCTCGCGTTGCACCTGGGCAACGAGTTCATCCGCTTCGACATGAGCGAGTACATGGAGAAGCACGCGGTGGCACGGCTGATTGGCGCCCCTCCGGGCTACGTCGGCTTCGAGCAGGGCGGGCTGCTGGTGGACGCGATCCGTCAGCATCCCTACGCGGTGCTGCTGCTCGACGAAATCGAGAAGGCGCACCCCGACATCTTCAACATCCTGCTGCAGGTCATGGACCATGCGACGCTGACCGACAACAACGGCCGGAAAGCGGACTTCCGGCAGGTGGTGCTGATCATGACGTCGAACGCCGGCTCGCGCGAGCTGAGCGCCGGGGCGATCGGCTTCTGGGATTCCGGCAAGTCCGATCGCGCGCTCGACAACCGTCAGAAAGCGTCGCAGCAGCGATCCAGGCACGCCATCGACAAGATGTTCAGCCCCGAGTTCCGGAATCGTCTCGATGCGATCGTGTCGTTCGGGCCGCTGACGCCCGGCGTGATGGAGACGATCGTCGAGAAGTTCATCCTGCAGCTCGAGGCGCAGCTCGCCGAGCGCCGGGTCGCGATCACGCTCGAAGCGGCCGCGCGCGAGTGGCTGGCGACCAAGGGCTACGATCCCGTCTACGGCGCGCGCCCGCTGGCACGGGTCATCCAGACCGAGGTCCGGGATCCGCTCACCGACGAAATCCTGTTCGGTCAGCTCGAGAACGGCGGCACCGTCACGATCGACGTCGCCGACGACAAGCTGACCTTTGCGTTTCAACCCAGGGCCGACGAGCCGCACTCACACCCCGCCCCATGAGCGACAAAGAGTACGAAATCCCGGTCAAGGTGGTCGACCGCCGCTGGTGGGCCAATCAGGAAAACGCGAATCCGGACTCGGCGACCGCCACGCCGTCCCTGAAGCCGACCTACGTCGAGGAGCTGGAGCAGAAGCTCGCGGAGAAGGACAAGCAGCTCCAGGACGCCATCGCGCGCTACCGCGGCGCATCGGCTGAATTCGACGAGTCGCGGCTGCGGATCCGGCGCGAGATTGCGAAGGACATCGAGCGCGGCCGGCGCGAGATCCTCGCCGACCTGCTCGACGTGGTCGACAACCTCGATCGCGCCCTCGATGCGGCGCGATCCAACACCGGTCCCGATCGCGTCGACACGCTGCTGCAGGGCGTCGAGATGGTGCGCAGGCAGTTCCTCGCCAAGCTCGAAGGGTTCGGCGTGAAGCGGATCGAGTCCGAGGGCCAGAAGTTCGACCCGGCGCTGCACGACGCGATGACCGCGGTTCCGGCGGCCACGCCGGATCAGGACGGCACCATTGTCGGCGTCATCCGGCAGGGTTACCGGATCGGCGACGACGTGCTGCGGCCGGCGTCGGTGGCTGTCGCGCAGAGCTGAGCCCATCGCCCGGATCGTTCTCGCGACGTTCGGATCTCTCGGGGATGTGCACCCGATGGTCGCGCTGGCGCTCGAGCTGCAGCGCCGCGGCCATGATCCCGTCATCGCGACGTCCGAGTTCTACCGCGACAAGGTCACCAGCACCGGCGTGGCCTTTCACGCCATCCGTCCCAACCTCACCCCGGACGACAAGGACCTGCTGCGAGCCGTGATGGACGAGCGCGGCGGGCCCGAGCAGGTGATCCGGCGGCTCATGGTGCCGGCGGTGCGGGAGATGTACGCGGATTTGATGGACGCCGTGCGCGGCGCGGATCTGTTGCTGTCCGCGGAGCTGGCCTTCGCGGCCGACAGCGTCGCGGAGATGGCGCGGATACCGTGGGTCGTCGCGACGCTCGCGCCGCTGTCGTTCATGTCGCGGTACGACCCTCCGATCCTGATCCAGGCGCCGTGGCTGACGCGGATCGCCGCGTTCTCGAAGCCGTTGTACGCATCGCTCGTGAAACTCAGTCAGTGGGGCATCCGGCACTGGACCGAGCCAGTGCGCCGGATGCGGCGCGACCTGGGACTGACGCCCGGGCCCGCAGGGATCTTCGGGCCACGAGAGAAGGCGAAGGCGATCGTCGCGATGTTCTCGCCGCTCGTCGGTCGGCCGCAGCCGGACTGGCCGCCGAACGCGCGCGTCACCGGGTTCGCCTTCTACGATCGCCACGAGCCGATGCCGACGACACTCCAGGCCTTTCTCGAGGCCGGTGATCCGCCGATTGTCTTCACGCTCGGCTCGGCAGCGGTCTTCGATCCTGGCGAGTTCTACCGCGACAGCGCGGCGGCAGCGCGCGCCGTCGGCCGGAGAGCCGTGCTGCTGGTCGGGCCCGACCAGCCGCCGGTGCCTGCCTCAGACCCGCGGATTGCGGTCGCTCCGTCACGCCCCGTTCTCTGAACTGTTTCCCCGGGCCGCGGTGATCGTGCACCAGGCCGGCATCGGCACCACGGCGCAGGCGCTGCGTGCAGGCAGGCCCATGCTGATCGTGCCGTTCAGCCACGATCAGCCAGACAACGGCGCGCGGATGGTGCGACTGGGAGTGGCCAGGGTGATTGGGCGACGGCAGTACTCGGCGGCGACCGCAGCGGAGGCCCTGCGCGGGCTGCTGGACGATCCTGCCTACGGTGAGCGTGCCATGGCCGCGGCAGCGCAGATTCAGCACGAAGACGGAGCCGGACGAGCGGCGGACGTTGTCGAAACCGTGCTTCGCGGCGGCCAGGCCTGACTTCTTCACAGGAGGGCAAGAGATCAGGAGCATCTCCTAGTCCTCCTGTGAGTTGTCGCTGCAAACCAGCTCGTTGCGGATCCAAGCAGCCTTAACGCACGGTCCAGGGCAGCTTCGGCGAGCGGTAGAAATTGATCCCCAGCGCCGTCCAACGCGGCGCCTGCGCGCCGAGGCGGGGGGCGAACTCCGCCCACTGCCGCTCTCCTTTCGACCACCCGATCTCCGCGATCGCCGCGAGCCGCGGAAATGCGAGCCATTCGACATCGCGCAGGTTGGCGGCGGTCTCGGACCAGAGCGGTGCTTCCACGCCGACGATTGCGGATTCGGGGATTCCTTTCGCGACGGTCAGCGGATCCCACTCGTAGGCATCTGGCACGTCGATGTAGGCGGCCCAGTGAAGGCCGATAGGGCTGGACGTGTCGTACTGCATGTCCAGGTAGGCGCGATTGGCGACCGACACCACGATCCGGTTGCCCTTCGCCAGCGCCTGTAAAGGAACGCCGTCGGGGCGCCAGTACTGGATCACCGTGGTCTTCAGGAGCTGCGCGGACGCGATCTCGTCCCAGCCGATCATCTCCTTGCCGTGCGACTGCACGATCGTCTGCACCCGTTCGATGAACGCGATGTACTGCGGCGCCGACAACAGCGTCCTCACCTCGTCGCCGCCGATATGGAAGTAGGGGCCGGGCGTGAGAGCCGCGATCTCGCGAACCACATCGTCGATGAACTTGTAGGTGATGTCCTTGTCGACGCACACGGCACTGAAGCCCACCTCGATGCCGGTGTAGCGCTGCCGCGCGACGCCGTCGCAGTTCAGCTCCGCGTACGACGCGAGCGCGGCGTTGATGTGGCTGGGCATTTCGATCTCGGGCACGAGAGTGATGCCCCGATCCCGCCCGTACGCCACGAGCTCGCTGTAGTCCTGCTGCGTGTAGTAGCCGCCGGCTCCGCCGCCGACCTCGCTCTTGCCGCCTTCGATGGCCAGGTTCGGCCACGACTTGATCTCGATCCGCCAGCCTTGATCGTCGGAAAGGTGCAGGTGCAGAGAATTGAGCTTGTAGAGCGCCATCAAGTCCATGTAGCGCTTGACGTCGTCCACGCTGAAGAAGTGGCGCGCGACGTCGAGCATGGCCCCGCGCCACGGAAAGCGCGGGACTGTCGATCACGCGCACAGCAGGTGCACGCACCGGCCGCGAGGCATCCGCGCGCGTGGCCTCGTGTTCGACATGCGGCGGAAACAGCTGCCTCAACGTCTGCACACCGTAGAAGACGCCCTCGGCCCGGGCCGCAGTGATCGCGATGCGCTCGGCAGTGACGGTGAGCTCGTATGCCTCGCCGGCCGGGTCGGCAATCTGCCCGAGCTGCAGCACGATCGCGCCACGGGGCGGCGGCGTACCGACCTCGACGCGGGGAGGCGTGGGACCGGCGGCGATTCCAATCCAGTCGGACAGGAAACGGCCGATGCGCATCAACGGTTCGTTGCCGGCGGGCACGTAGATCGCTGTCGTCGGGGTGACGACGAAGCCGTCGCCGGTGCCGGGTTCGAACGTGTTGGGGCGCGGAATGAGGGTGTGCTGCATCGGGGTCGATCCGCGGGCTGGGGAGGCGGCCCCCGAGGATGGAGCGCTGGCGCACCCTCCCGCCAGGAGCGCGGTCACTGCGACAACCGCCAGCGTGCGCGTCATGGGTGCGAAGAATAGCAGAGTGCGATCCGCAGGTCCGCTGGTCCGCTGGTCCGCAGGTCCGCTGGTCCGCTGGTCCGCTGGCCCGCAGGTCGCTGGTCGCGGGCTGCGTTACTTCGGCGTCACCGGCAATGCTCCCTGCGGCACCTGCCAGGGATGCAGCTCGAGCGCGAGGCGGCCCGCTTTGATCATCGGGTCCCCGTCGCCGCGGCGCCGCGCCTCCGCCTCGTCTGCGACCCGGTACACGACGATGCCGCGGCGGGGACCGTCGGTACTGAAGGGGCCAGCCGCCACGAGCTTGCCTTCCTTCGCCTGGCCCTCCATATAGGCGAGGTGCTCCGCCTGCAGCCGCTTCGCGGTTTCGGCATCCTGATTCCGGTTCGGGCCGCTCACCAGGAACCCGAAGAACACTTTCTCGAAGTTCGGGAACGCCGCCCACGGGCCAAACCAGCCCTCGGGAGCCATGAACGGCGCGGCTTCGACCGTGAACAACCCGGCCTTCACGCCCGGGTCTTCACCCTCGATCTCTCTCGCCCGCTCGGGGGTCGGGGCCTTGACGATGATCACGCCGGCGATCTCACCGCCGTCGAGAAAAGGACCGGCCGCGGCATATGTGCCCTCGGCGGCCATCTTGTACAGGTAGCCGACGTGCGACTGGACCAGTTTCCCGCCGTCGGGCGCGGCGCGCAGTTCTGCGGCCTTCGGCCCAGGCTTGAGGACGACCAACTGGTACGTCGTCATCTTGTATGTCGGTTCCGGCGCTTTGACGGACGGCGCTTGCGCCGGCAGCACCGCCTGACAGATGACGGCGCAGTTCAGGAACAGGACAGCGACTCTCTTCATTACGGCACTCATCTCAGCGGCCTCCCGCGGGCGCCTGCGGCGCCGTCACCTCGAGCGGCGCGAGCTGCAGCCGCTGGAGCTGTTCGTTGAACGACCGGACATCGCCGAGGAGGATTTCCTGAAGCCGATCGGTCTGGCTCTTCAGCTCGGCGGAGAGGTCGGCAAAGATTGGGGCGGCATTGCCGATTGGCTTTCCGTCGCCCGTGTTGACCACGCGCAGCAGCGACGCAATCCGGTTGTTGATCTTGATGGGAAAGTTCAGCGGATCCTGGTTGCTCTGGTTGCGGACCTGGTAGATCTCTTCCTCGATCGCGCTCAAACCGGCGGTCAGGCGGTCGGCTGACGACTTGAGGCCGGCGTCGGACGACTTCGACAGCCGATCTCCAATCTGCTGCTTCAGCGAGCGAATCTGAATGACGGCGTTGTTCGCCTCCGACACCTTGTCGCGAATGCGCGTCGCGAAGTCGAACTGTTCGCGCAGATCCGAATCGCTCACGCTGCGCAGCGGATGTTTGCGCACGCGAAGCGGCTGACTAATCGACTGCCCGTCGACCGTCAGCCTGACCTCATAACTGCCCGGCAGCGCGGCCGGCCCCGCAGTGGTCGCGCCCCACAGCACCATTCCTGGAAACGTAGTCGGACCTGGATAAGCCAGGTTCCACGTCACGCGATTGAGGCCCGGAGCCATCGATGCCGACGGCGCCCCGCCGCCACGTCCTCCACCCTGCGGCTCGCCCGCCTCGCTCTCGGCCGCACCCGGAGCATCCCCGCCGCGCCCGCGACCCCGGCCGCCGCGGCCGGGACTGTCGGCCCGTCCGGGAATCGACTGCACCACGCGGCCTGCCCCGTCGAGAATCTCGACGGTGAGGCTCTTCGCGGGCGCGCGCAGCAGATACGCGATCGTCGCCGCCGGCCCGCCCCGTATCGCGTCAGCTGGCTTGAACAGCACGGGCGACGTGGAAGTGGAGGCCTCCGGCGCCTGACGAACGACGTTCAAGTCGTCCAGGACGTAGAAGCTGCGGCCGTGCGTCGCGATCGCGAGCGAGCTCGATTCGACGACCAGGTCGGAGATCTGCGTGCGCGGAAGGTTCAACGACAGCGACTTCCACGAGTCGCCGTCGTTGTAGGACACGTAGACGCCGTTCTGCGTCCCGGCGTAAAGGAGCCCGCGCCGCGCCGGATCTTCGCGCACGACGTGCGTGTAATCGTCCGGCGCGATGCCGTTCACGATTCGCGTCCACGTCCGGCCGTAGTCGCGGGTGCGAAACAGGTACGGCGCGAAGTCGTTCAGGAGCGGTTTCTTGACCGCGATGTAGGCGGCGCCCGGATCGAAGCTCGACGCATCGATCTGGCTCACGCGGCCGAACTCGGGCATCTCCTTCGGCGTGACGTTGGTCCAGGTCTTCCCGCCATCGCGCGTCACGTGCACGAGGCCATCGTCCGAGCCGGCCCAGAGGATGTTCACGTTCGTCTTGCCGGGCCCGAGCGCGAACACGGTGCCGTACACCTCGGGGCTGTTCATGTCCCTGGTAATCGGCCCGCCGGATTCCCCCATCGTTTTTGGATCGTGCCTGGTCAGGTCGCCGCTGATCTTGTCCCAGCTCTGCCCGCCGCTGGTCGTCCGCCACACGTGCTGCGAGGACGTGTAGAGCACGTTCGGATCGGCGGGAGAAAAGATGATGGGGTAGGTCCACTGCCAACGTTCGACGAGCGCGCCCGACGGCTCACCCGAGAACATCCGCGGATAGGGGTTCACTTCGCGCAGCTCTCCGGTGCGCCGGTTGAGCCGGGTCATGAACGTCCCGTTGTTGCCGCCGGCAAACAGCACGTCGGGGTCCTTCGGATCCGGCGCGATGTACCCGGGCTCCGACCCGCCCGCGCCATACGGTGCCACCGGCTGGGCTCCACGGCCGCCGCCTCCCCGGCCTCCGAGATTGGTATCGCTCGGCAGGCACACCGTGCTGCCGTCCTGCTGCGCGCCGCAGACGTGATACGGCACGTGCTTCGTCGTCGCGACGTGGTAATACTGCGCGGTCGGAAAGTCCTGCGCGGACCAGCTCTGCCCGGACGCGAGCGATACCGCGCCGCCGCCGTCGTTTCCAAGCACCAGGTGCTTCGAGTCGTCCGGATCGATCCAGAGATCGTGATGATCCCCGTGGGTGCCGCCGCCGATCGCGGTCAGCGTCTTCCCGCCGTCAGCCGATCTGTAGGCGCTGACGTTGAGGAGATACACCATGTCGCGGTTGCCGGGATCGGCAGCGACATGGGTGTAGTAGAACGCGCGCTGGCGGATGTTCCGGTTGTCGTTGATCAGCTTCCACGTTCCCCCGGCATCGTCCGACACGAACAGGCCACCGCCGGCGTTCTCGACGAGCGCATACAGCCGATTCGAGTCGGCGCCGGACACCGCGATGCCGATCCTGCCGACAACACCCGGCGGGAGGCCAGGCCGGCGAGTGATCTCCGTCCAGGTCTCGCCGCCGTCGATCGACTTGAACAGGCCGCTGCCGGGACCACCGCTCGACATCTGATACTCGACGCGGTAGGCCTCCCAGAGCGCGGCGTAAATGACATCGGGATTGCGGCGATCGATCGCAAGGTCCACGGCGCCGGTCTTGTCATCGCGAAACAGCGTCCGCCGCCAGGTGCGCCCGCCGTCGGTGGTCTTGAACACACCGCGCTCATCACTTGGCACGCCGTATTTGCCGAACGACGCGACGAAGACGACGTCCGGCCGTGTCGGGTGAATGCGAATCTTCGAAATCGCATCAGATGCCCGGAATCCCACGTGGGTCCAGGTCTTGCCGGCGTCGGCCGACTTGTAGACGCCGTCACCCGGCATGATGTTGCCCCGGATGCACGACTCCCCCATGCCGATGTAGACCGAGATCCGGGTTGGACTCGGAGACCGCCACCGCCCCGACCGAGGAGCTCCCAATCTGCCCGTCGGTGACCGGCGCCCAGCTGTCACCGGCATCAGTCGTCTTCCAGAGGCCGCCGCCGACGGCGCCGAAGTACGCCTCTTTCGGCCGCCCCTTCACACCGCTCACGGCGATCGACCGTCCACCCCGCGGCGGGCCGATGCTGCGCCAGGACAGGAGCGAGACCGGATCGTTGAGGTTCCCGGTCACGGGCGGCTGCGGTTCGCTCGCCGCCGGCTGCGTCGGGGCCTGTCCGCGAGACGATGCTGCAGGTGCACCGGCGAACGCGGCGGCGACAATGGCGAGCGGCACAAGGGCACGAGCCGCACGACGGAAGGTCATGAGGGGCCTCCAGAAACGGCGAATCTTAAGTCAACTCCCAACTCCCAACTCCCAAGGGAATCCGTTCTTCTCCCTTGGAGTTGGGAGTTGGAAGTTGGGAGTTGACCAGCGTTAGTATCAACGTATGCCCATCTTCGAATACCGCTGCAGCGACTGTGACCGCGAGTTCGAGGCGTATGTGAGCGGCGAGCGGACCGCGGCGTGTCCGGCGTGCCAGGGATCGAACCTGGTGAAACGGCTCTCCAGCCCGGGAATGGTCGGCGCCTCGGCCGGCCGGCAGTCGTCCCCGGCGCCGATGGCCGGCGGCTGCGGCGCCGGTGGGGCGCACTGCGCGTGCAGAACCAGTCAGCACTGACGCGCGGATCCCGGCACCCGGCACCCGGAACCTTGAACCGAACCCGGAACCCTGAACCGAACCTGGAACCCGGAACCCTGAACCCCGGAACCAAGAAAATGTACTCTCGCGATGAAGTGAAGGCGATCACCGACAAGGTGATCGACATGGCCAAGGCCGACGCGGTCGAGGTCGAGTTCAATGGCGGCGAGCGTTCAGCGACACGGTTCGCGAACTCGAACATCACGGCCAACATGGTGCAGTTCGATCGCAGCGTTGCGATCACCGTGTACCAGGGCAACAAGTCGGGCACGGCGACGGTCCGCGATTTCGACGAGGCGACGCTGAAGCAGGGGATCGCGGACGCGCTGAAGCGCGCCGCGGAAGCGCGCGAGGCGGGCGAGGCGCCGGCGCTCGTCGGCCCCCAGGACTACGAACCGGTGGATGCGGCGCTGCCGAGCGGCGTGAATTACGGCCCCGCGGAACGCGCGCGCGCGGTGCGTCAGAGTCTCGATGTCTGCGCCAAGAAGGGCGTGCTCGGCTCGGGGTACATCCCCAAGGTCTATCAGACGACCTGCACCGCGAATTCAAAGGGACTGTTCGCCTATTACCAGTATGCGGAGGCCAGCTTCATCCTGACGGCGAGAACGAAGGACGGCGGCGGGTCGGGATGGGCGGGAATCACCGGGGTGAAAGATACGGCCCTGATCGATCCCGTGCAGCTCTCGGAAACGGCCGCTGACAAGGCCGTCAAGAGTCAGAAGGCGCGAGCGCTGGAGCCCGGACGCTACACCGTGATCCTCGAGCCGCGACCTGCCGCCCGCTTCCTCTCGCTGATGACCGGACTGTTCAACGCCCGGACTGCCGAGGGCCCGGTCGGCAACTATTTCAGCGGAAAGGAACGCGGCACCACCAGGCTCGGCGAGAAGGTCTTCAGCGAGCAGTTCACGCTCAAGAGCGACATCGGCAACCCGATCCTGCGCCAGTCGCCGATCGGCACCGACGGCCTCCCCGCGCGCGACCTCACCTGGGTCGAGAAGGGCGTGCTCAAGAATCTCTACTACGACCGCCAGTGGGCGACGCGCCAGAAGAAGGACCTAACCCCGGCCTCGACCAACAACAGCCTGGTGCTGGAAGGCACGAACACGACCATCGCCGAGATGATCAAGTCCACGCGCCGCGGGCTGCTGGTGACGTTCTTCTGGTACATCCGCCCGGTCGATCAGCCAACCCTGCTGAACACCGGCATGACCCGCGACGGGCTGTTCCTGATCGAGAATGGCGAGATCGCCGGCCCGGTGCAGAACTTCCGCTGGAACATGTCGCCGATCGTCGGTTTCAACAACATCACCGCTCTCGGCACGCCGGTGCCGATTCACACGGGGGAGTCGTACGACGGTCCCGGCACGGCGCTGGTGCCGCCGGTCAGGATCGAGGACTTTTACATGACGTCGGTATCGCCAGCGGTCTGACCAAGTGCAAATCCCAAGCTCCAAGCTCCAAGGTCCAACGCACTCCCAAACGGCAACTGTCAATCGGGTAATGGGCGTTGTCCACGGAACGTGGACTCCAATTTGGAATTTGGGAGTTGGGAGTGCGTTGGAGCTTGGGATTTGAAACTTGGGGTTTGACCCGTTTCACCAAGAGACTCCTTATGAAACGTCGAGACTTTCTGAAGACCGTGGCCTCGTCGGGACTGATGATCGCCGCGAGCGATCTCGTCGCCGATCTGCTCGCGCAGTCGCCGCCGGGCAAGCCGCTCGAATCGCAGTTCAAGGGCCTCGCGGACGTGGCGCTCGCGGAAGCGAAGCGCAGCGGCTGCACGTACGCCGATATCCGGTTCACGCGGCGGACCAACTCGAGCGTCAACGCCAACGGCGGCAACAGCGACTTCGAGGGCTTCGGCAACTTCGGAGGCGGCGGACGCGGCGGGCGCGGTGGCAGGGGTGGACGCGGTGGTGGTGGCGGCGGCGGTGGCTTCGGCGGCGCGGACGAGACCTCGGGCCGCGGAGCCGCGGGCTTCGGCGTGCGGGTGATTCACAGCGGGGTCTGGGGCTTCGCCAGCAGCCCGGTCGTGACCGAAGAAGAAATCCGCCGGATCACACGGATCGCCACGGAAGTGGCCAAGGCGAGCGCCATCGCGAAGCAGCGGGACGTGCTCCTGGCGCCAGTGCGCGCGTACACCGAGGTACTGGGCCACGCCGATCGTGAACAACCCGGAGTCGCTGTCGCGCGATGACAAGCAGGCGCTGGTTCAGCGCGTGGTCGACATCGCGGTGAAGAACAAGGACGTCGTGAGCGTCCAGGCGTCTGTCGGCATCGAGCACGAGTGGAAGTACTTCGCCAGCTCGGACGGCTCCTACATCGAGCAGGAGGTCTGGACCTGCTCGCCGTCGTTCACGGTCACCGCGCGCAAGGACGGCGAGACGAAGTCGCGCACCTACACCGGCGAGATGATGACCGGGGGCTGGGAGATCGCCGAGCGCGCGCAGATGCCGGAGAACGCCGAGCGCATTGCCTCCGAGGCGGTCGAGTTCTGCACCGCCAAGCCGGTAGAGATGGGCGTCAAGGACGTCGTGATGACCCCGTCACATGCCATGCTCACGATCCACGAGATCGTCGGCCACGCCACCGAGCTCGATCGCATCCTCGGCTACGAGGCGAACTACGCGGGCACCAGCTTCATCAAGATCTCCGACCTCGGGAAGCTGAAGTACGGGTCCAAGCTGTTCAACATCACCGCGGATCGAACACTCCCCGGGGGGGTCGGCACGGTCGGCTTCGACGACGACGGGGTGAAGACACAGCAGTGGCCCCTGGTGCGGGAAGGGATCCTGGTGGGACTGCAGACCAATCGCGAGATGGCGCACCTGATCGGCGAGAAGGAGAGCCGCGGCTGCACCTCGGCGAACTCCTGGCGCGATTACCCGTTCCTGCGCATGCCGAACGTGCACCTCGATCCGGGTCCGGCGGGCTCCCCCACGCCCGAGCAGATCATCGCCGACACGAAGGACGGCGTCGTGATCGACGGCCGCGGCAGCTACTCGATCGACCAGCAGCGCTACAACGGGCAATTCGGCGGCAACGCCTTCTGGGAGATCAAGAACGGCAAGATCACCCGCATGGTGAGCAACGTCACCTACAACGCGATCACCACCGACTTCTGGGGCAATCTCGACGCGATCTCGGGCAAAGAGTCGTGGAAGATGTTCGGCACCGGTGGCGACGCCAAGGGCCAGCCGACGCAGACCAACAGCATCACGCACGGATCGCCATACCTGCGGATTCGGAAACTGATGATCGGCGCGGCGTACGCTTAGCCCAAACTGGAAGCTGGAAAGCTGGAAACTGAATGACCCCAACCATCGAAGAAAAAGGCTACGCCCATCCCGAAGTGCTCGCGAGCACCGAGTGGGTAGCCGGGCACTCGCGTGACGCCGGTGTGCGGCTGATCGAGTCCAACGAGGACACGCTGCTCTACGCCTCAGGACATGTCCCCGGTGCGGTCCACGTGGACTGGACCTCCGACCTCAACGACCAGATCCGGCGCGACTACATCACGCGCGAAGGCTTCGAGCAGCTGATGTCGCGGATCGGCGCCACCCCGGATACGACCGTGGTGTTCTACGGCGACAAGAACAACTGGTGGGCCTGCTACGCGTTCTGGGTCTTCCAGTTGTTCGGCCACACCAACGCGCGGGTGATGGACGGCGGCCGGGTCAAGTGGGAGAAAGAGAGCGGGCCGCTCACCCGAGAGGTTCCCGCTTACGCGCGCACGCACTACCAGGCGCCGGAGCGGACCGACCAGCCCCACCGCGCGTTCCGCGACGAGGTGCTGCAGCACATGCAGGCGAGGGGCCAGCTGGTCGACGTGCGAAGCCCCGAGGAGTTCGCCGGCACGCGCATGCACATGCCCGACTATCCGAACGAGGGCGCGCTGCGCGGCGGTCACATCCCCGGTGCGAAGAGCATTCCGTGGGCGCGGGCCATCAACCCGGAAGACGGCACGTTCAAGCCGGCCGCGGAGCTGCGCAAGATCTATTGTGACGAGAAGCGACTCTCGTCGTCGGATGCCACGATCACCTACTGCCGCATCGGCGAGCGCAGCAGCCACACGTGGTTCGCCCTCAAGTACCTGCTCGGATTCGGCGACGTCAGGAACTACGACGGATCGTGGACCGAGTGGGGGAATCTGGTGGGGGTTCCGATCGAGAAGTGAACTATCGGGTTCCCAGGTTCCAGGGTTCGGTTCCAGGGTTCGGTTCAAGGTTCAGGGTTCGGTTCGGGGGTTCCGGGTTCTCGGTTCGCAGCCATCCAGAAACTCCCGCACCGCGATGACGTAACCCTGGAGCGAACCCCGAACCGAACCTGGAACCCTGAACCGAACCCGGAACCTGGAACCGAACCCGGAACCCTGAACCCCTGAACCCGGAACCGACCATGCCCCTCCCCGCCCGCCTCCAGGCCGTCCTCGATACCTTCGATCTGTTCCCCGATCCCGCCGATCGGACGAATCTGCTCCTCAGCTACGCGGATCAATTCCGCGACGTGCCGACCGACGTCGCCACGCGGCCGTTCGACACGTCGCACCAGGTGCCGCAGTGCGAGTCGGATGCGTACGTGTGGGCGATGAAGATGCCCGACGGCACGCTGCAACTGCACTTCGCGGTCGAGAACCCCTCGGGCGTCTCCGCGAAGGCGCTGGCGACGATTCTCGATCGGTCGCTCTCGGGCCTGCCGCCGGAGCAGATCGCGCAGATCGACGCGTCGATCGTCGAGCGCATCTTCCGGCAGAACATCTCGATGGGCAAGGGCATGGGCCTGATGTCGATGGTCGAGGCAGTCCGAGCGCTGGCCCGCCGGGCGGGCTGACTCAACTCCCAACTGCCAACTTCCAACTCCCAAAGGGAGTCGGTCGAACAACAGGGTGAAAGTCGGGACAACAAGCTTGTTGAGACGTCTTCCACCCTGATGGTACGAGCGGTTCTCCTTGGGAGTTGGAGATTGGGAGTTGGGAGTTGAGCCTGACTCCCATCGACAGACGATGGGGCTTGACACAGCCGGCGCAACCGATCCATCCTACCCATCGTCTAACGATGGGAGAGGGATGGGAATAACCAACCAGCCGCCCGACCTGCTGCCGGGGACGCTCGACATGCTGATCCTGCGGACGCTCGGGCGCGGGCCGCTGCACGGCTACGCCATCGCCGACCGCATCCGCCTGGTGTCCGACGAGGTGCTGGTGGTGGGTGAAAGCTCGCTGTACCCGGGGCTTCAGCGGCTGCTGGTGAACGGGTGGGTCACCGCGGAATGGGGGGCGTCCGACAACAACCGGCGCGCCCGCTATTACACGCTGACCGCCGCGGGCCGCAAACGTCTCACGTCCGAGCGAAAGGAGTTCCAGCGGCTGATCGGCGCGATCCAGCAGGTCCTCGACTCCGCGTAGCCGGCATCAACAGGGTGCACTGCCATGAACGTCCTTCGCCGCATCTGGTATCTGCTGCGTCACCGCAACATCGACGCTGACCTCGCCGAGGAGCTCGAGAGCCACCGGGCGATGGCGCAGGCCAGGCTCGAACGTGCGGGGCTCGTCCGCGCCCGATGCGGCGGCCGAGAGCCGGCGGCTGATGGGCAACCTGACCCTGGCCCGCGAAGAAGCCCGCGCGGCGTGGATTTCACCATGGCTGGAGAGCACGTGGCAGGACGTCCTCTATGCGCTGCGGATGTTCCGCAGGGCGCCGGCGTTCACGGCGACACTTGTCCTCGTGCTCGGGCTGGGCATCGGCGCGACCACCGCGGTGTTCACGCTGGTCGACGGACTGATCCTGCGGGCTCTGCCCGTTCAATCTCCGGATCGCCTCGTGTATTTCAGCAGTCCCTCGTTCTCCTACCCGGTCTTTCAGGAGGTCCGCGCCCGCAGTACCGATGTGATCCAGAGCGTGGCGGCCTGGAGCGTCGAGGACATGCATGTCGCGTGGGGGCAGGAGCTCGAACCGGCTGCAGTCCTGACCGCGTCTGGCGGGTTCTTTGCCACGCTGGGAGTGACCGCCGCGATCGGTCGTACCTTCTCGGAAGAGGATGACCAGGTCGGAGGCGGTCCTCACGGCCGCGTCGCGGTCATCAGCGATGCCGCCTGGCGCCGCCGCTACGGCGGGGACCCGGGAGCGATCGGACGGACAGTCCGTGTGGGGCCGGAGACGTTCACCATCGTTGGGGTCACGCCCGGCGGCTACTCGGGAGTCACTCCGGGCATGGCGCCGGAAATCACGATCCCGCTGCTGAGCACCGTGAGGCCGGCCCAGCTGAAGTCGCCGACATCGAGCTGGGTCCACCTGATCGGCAGACTTCGCGACGGCGTGACGCTCCTCGAAGCGAACACGGCGCTGACGCGGTTCTGGCCCGACGTGCTCGAGGCCACCACCCCGTCGTCGGTGGACGCCGATCGCCGCGCGCATTTCCTCGGCCGGAAGACCTCCCTCGAATCCGCCAGCGCGGGGTTCTCGCGCGTGCGCAATCGCTTCGCGCGGCCGCTGTGGTTTCTGTTCGCCCTGGTTGGCGTTCTGCTGCTGATCGCGTGCGCCAGCGCCGCAAACCTGCTGCTGGCCCGCGGCGCCGGACGGCGGCGCGAGATTGCCGTTCGGCTGGCGATTGGCGCCGGACGGACGAGGCTCGTGCGACAGATGCTCACCGAGTCGCTGGTGTGGACGCTGCTGGCATCGCTGGCCGGGCTGCTGATCGCCTCGTGGGGCGCCAACGCTCTGGTCGCGCTCATGACCACCCGCGAGCAGAAGATCGATCTGGATGCCGGCGTCAGTCTCCGGGTCCTGTTGTTCGCCCTCGGCGTTGCCGCGGTCACCTCCGCCGTCTGCTCGGTGCTGCCGGCGATCGGCGCGACCCGCATCGATCCCGCTGCCGGACTGAAGGTGGCGCCCGACTCGACTCGTGCGATGCCTTCACGCTGGGCGTCGGGCCGATGGATCGTCGCGGCGCAGGTCGCGCTTTCTGTCCTGCTGCTCGGAAGCGCGGCGTTGTTCGGCCGCAGTCTCTACACCGTGCTCGCCCAGTCGGCCGGCGTCGATCGCCAGAATGTCCTCGTGCTTGCGGCCGACGTCGACGCAGCGGGATACGACGAAGAACGGGCGGCGCGCTTCTATCAGGAGCTGCTCGAACGGGTTCGGCAGGTGCCTGGCATCGCGGCCGCGAGCCTCTCGATGTATCCGCCGCTCAGCGGCGGCGATGGCGCCTGGACCGAGAACATCGGCATCGAGGGCGCGCAGCCCATACCCGGCTCGATCACCGTGTATTTCAACACCGTGTCGTCGAATTACTTCGGCACGACCGGTATGACGCTCCTGCGTGGACGCGACATCGCCGACGGCGATCACGAGTCCGCCGTCCCGGTTGTTGTCGTCAACGAGACCCTGGCGCGTCACTTCTTTCCAGGACAGGATCCGCTGGGCCGCCGGATCACCATCGGCCGGGCCCAGTCCCGGAAGGACCTCCAGGTCGTCGGTCTGGTTTCAGACGCAAAGTATCAGCGGCTCCAGGAGGCGCCGCGCGCGGTCGCGTTCCTGCCATGGCGGCAGCAGCGGGGGGACAACATGTTCATCGAGATGCGGGTGACGCCGCGGGCATCGGTATCGGAACTGGTCCGCCGCGAGGTGCGCGCCCTCGACGTGGTCGTTCCGATCCACATGCAGACGGTCGCCGACCGCATCCGCGAGTCGATCGTCACCGAGCGCGTGCTGGCATCGCTCGCCGGCCTGCTCGCCGCGGTCGCCGCCGTGCTGGCATGTGCCGGGCTCTACGGGCTGCTCGCGTACGGCGTCTCCAGGAGGACGCGCGAAATCGGCGTGCGCCTGGCGCTTGGCGCGGAGCGCCGCGCGGTCGTCCTGGGAGTGTTGTCGGAGTCCGTCGTGCTCGCGCTGATTCGGCATCGTTGCCGGCGTTGCCGCCACGCTGGCGTTCGGACGGTTCGCCCGCGGTCTGCTGTTCCAGATCACCCCCGCCGATCCCGCCTCTCTCAGCGCCGCCGCGGCGCTCATGCTCGTCGTCGCCTGCCTGGCCGGTCTCGGCCCCGCGTGGCGCGCGTCGCGGGTTGATCCCGTCATTGCGTTGAAGGCGGAATGAAGGTTCCGGGTTCCGGGTGCCGGGGTGCCAGGTTCGGTTCCAGGTTCGGGTTCGGTTCAGGTTCGGGTTCCTCCACGACGGGCTGCAGCGGCTCGGACGCCGAGCCTCGAACCTGGAACCGAACCTGGAACCTGGAACCCGGCACCCGGCACCCGGCACCTAGGAACCCTCGACGGGATTTCAAGAGCCGATCCCTGTCCTCAACCGGTCCAACGCGATCCCCACCGCGACCACTACGTTCAGCGAGTCCACAAAATCCTCGATGGGGATGCGCACACGAAGATCCGCCTCCTCGAGCGACGAAGGGTCCAGACCTGGCCCTTCCGCGCCAACCATGACGATCGCGCGGTCGTCCGGGCCGAACGAAGGAGCCTGGGCGAGATCGACAGCCGACGCCGACGGTGTCAGCGCGATCACTTTGAAGCTGCGCTCACGAAATGCTGAAAGCGTGGCGCGCCACTCCTCTGCGCGCGCGAACGGGATCCTGAGCGCTGCTCCCATCGAGGTCCTGATCGCCTTGCGATAGAAGGGATCGCCGCTTCCCGGGTCGAGCAGGACGCCGTCGACGCCAAGTGCCGCGGCCGTACGAAACAGGCCGCCCACATTGTCGGGGTTGCCGACACCTTCGAGCGCGAGGATGCGCCGGCACGGAAACAGGTCCGCGGGACCGAGCGACGGCGGCCGGGTGACCAGCGCCAGGCAGCCGCGATGGAAGTTGAACCCGGTGATCCTTGCCATGAGTGACGCGTCACCGCAGACCAGGACCGGGGCGGCGGCCCTCGACAATGGCTCGCCCAGCGCGGCCTGCGCCGCCCGATTGACGAGGATGGAATGGACGTCGAATCTGCCGAGCGCGAGCAGCCGCTCGACGACGAGGCGCCCTTCGGCAACGAAGAGATGCCTGGCGGCAATCCAGGCGGGGTCGGCAACGTGACGATACGGATCGAGCCGCGGGTCGTCAGCCGAATCGATCCAGTGGATCACTGGTCGGCCCGGACGACCGACCGGCGGCTGCGGTGGGTGTCGATCACGTGCTGGCCGAGGCGCTTGCTGAAGAACACCTTCGACTCGCCTGGATCCACCGGGTGCTGCACGAATCGGATGATGTCGAAGCGCAGCTGCGCGAGCGTGCTGCGCATCTCGTAGAACCGGTTCTTGGTCTTGACGATGATCTCGTCGAAGCCGTTGTCCATCGCCCAGACTTCCTGCTCTTCGGTCAGCGCGCGGAAATGTCCCTGCCCGCGCCAGTCGCTGCGGGTGCCGCCGATCCACTGATAGAGCACCCGCCGTCCGTCGAACTCCACGCAGTCCTCGAGCTGCGCGACCAGATCTGCCAGCTTGGGATCCGTCTCCTCGGCCCGGAGCTCGTGCGCCACCTTGAACGACACCGGCACGAACGTGCCCGGCTCCTCGGGCAGGGCCGCTTCCGCCATCAGGATCTGGTGATCCCGGTTGGCGAGGCGCTGGATGACTTCCATCGCCGACTTCTTGCGCGGGAAATCGAGGAAGAACTCCTCGATGTACTGAATCTCCAACGCCCCCTGCTGGAGCCCGTACTGCTTGATCAGGTATTCAACGGACATCTACAAATCATAATTCCCAACTCCCAACTTCCAACTCCCAAGGGGAATCCTTCGAACAATCGGGTGGAGGTCGAAACAAATAACCAGAGGGCAAGGAGATAAGGAGGTACCTCCTGTAATTTCGGTCGACTTCCACCCATGTCCGAAGCCTTTCCTTTGAGAATTGGAAGTCTGGCGTTGGGAGTTGTCGTCACTCCGCCCGTAAAGCCACGACCGGGTCGATCTTCGTGGCCCGCCGCGCCGGCAGGTAGCTGGCGAGCAGGGCGACCAGGCCGAGGGTCAGGGAGACCGCGGCGAAAGTGGCCAGATCGCGCGGGTTGGTCGCGAACAGGAATGTCGACAGCAGCTTCGACAGGAACCAGGCGGCCGTGACCCCCAGGGCGACGCCGCCGGCCGCCAGGATCATCGCGTGGCGGACGATCAGGCCGACCACGGTCCGTTCCTGGGCGCCGAGCGCCATCCGAATCCCGATCTCCCTGCTCCGCTGCGCGACGGCATACGACAGGACGCCGAACGTGCCGATAGCGGCGAGCACCAGCGCCAGCGTCGCGAAGATGGTCAGGAGGGTCATGTAGAAGCGCGGCTGTGAGATCGAGCGCTCGACGACCTGCTGCAGCGTCCTCACGTTGCCAACCGGAATGTTCGGGTCGACGCTGTAGACCTCCCGCCTCGCGGCCTCGGCCACCCGCTCGGGAGGAACCGCCGTCTTGAGGACAACGGCCATGCTCTGCAGCGGCCACTGCCGGTAAGGAAGGTAGATCTGCGGCGGATCCGCTTCATCGAGCCCCGCGTCCTTGACGTCGCCGATGATGCCGACGACTTCCCCGCCCGCCCGCGGCGTACCCGGACCACGGCCCCATCCGAGCGTGATCTTCTTGCCGATCGGATCCTCGCCCGGGAAGTACTGCTTCGCCGCGGCCTCCGTGATCAGCACGACCCGCGGCGCACCTTCGCGATCCTGCTCGGTGAACACCCGCCCGTGCTTCAGTGGAATGCCGACGGTCTGAAAGTAGTCGGGCGTCGCGACCCGGACCTGCATGGCGGGCTGCTGGCTGGGCGGCAGCGGAGGCCGGCCGTCAATCTCGAACGTCAGGACGATGCTGGATCCGCTCAGCGGCAGCGAGACGACGGCCGCGGCCGACTGTACGCCGGGAATCGCACGCAACTTTGGAATCAGCTGATCGAAGTAGCCGACCTGCTGCGGCTCCTTTTCATATCGAGCGTCGGGGAGCGTGAGCTCGAACGTGAGCGCCTGCTCCACGCGGAACCCGGGATCGACCGACGCCAGGCGGGTGAAGCTCCGGATCAGGAGGCCGGCGCCGGCGAGGAGCATCACGGCGAGCGCAATCTCCGAGATGACCAGGGCGCTCCGCACCCGCGAGCCCGATCGGCTCGTCAGCGCCCCGCGGCCCGCTTCCTTCAGGCTGCCCGCGAGCGAGCTGCGGGTCGTTTGCAGCGCAGGTACCAGCCCGAACACGACGCCGGTTCCGACGGCGAGCACGATCGTGAAGAGCACGACCGTAGTGTCGATGCGAACGTTGTCGAGGCGGGGCACACCCTGGGGCTGGAGGCCGATCAGCATGTCCACCCCCCACACGGCGAGCAGCAGCCCGAGGCCTGCGCCGAGCAGGCTCAGCACGACGCTTTCGGTCAGCAGTTGCCGTACCAGCCGGCCGCGGCCGGCGCCGAGCGCGGTACGAACCGCCATCTCGCTTTCACGTGCGGCCGCGCGCGCGAGCAGCAGGTTCGCGACGTTCACACAGGCGATGAGCAGAACGAATCCGACGGCGCCGAGCAGGATCAGCATCGCCCTGCGCACGTCGCCGACCATCGCGTCGAGCAGCGGCGCGGCGGCGAAATCGAGGCCCTCGTTGCTGTCCGGGTACTTCGCGGCGAGCTGCTTGCCGATGAGCGAGACTTCCGACGCGACCTGATCGAGCGGAACTCCGGGCTTCGCTCTTCCAATCGCTGTCAGGTACCACGCGGCGCGCTGCTTGCTGGTGAAGTTCTCGGTGTACTCGAGCGGAGTCCAGAGGACGCGGCCGGCGGGATACCCAAATCCCTTCGGCATCACGCCGACGACCTCGGTCGCGACGCCGTCGAGGGTGATCTTCCGGCCGATCACGTTGGCGTCGCCGCCGAAGCGCTGCTGCCACAAACCGTAGCTCAGGACCACGATCTTCCGGTTCGCGCCGGGCTGGTTGTCGTCGGGACGCAACGTGCGGCCGACGAGCGCCTGCGCTCCAAGGACGTTGAAAAGACTGCCGCTGACCTCGGCGCCGTCCAGCCGCACCGGCTCGCCGCGGCCGGTGAGGATCACTCGCGAACGCGAGATGGCCGCCGCGTCCGACAGGGTCTGGCTGAGGGCTTTCAGGTCGTAGAAGTTCGGCCCCGACATCGTCGCGCGCCGCCCCTCGGCGAAATGGAAAAGGCCGACGAGGCGGTCGGGCTCCGGATACGGGAGCGGACGCAGCAGAACGCCGTCGATGACGCTGAAAATCGCGCTGTTGGCGCCGATCCCGAGCGCCAGCGTCACCACCGCGACGATGGTGAAGCCGGGGCTCTTCAGGAGCCGGCGAAACGCGTATCGAAGATCCTGGCGGACGATTTCCATGAGAGGGGAAGAAAGAGCGAGATGCATGCCGCCCGGTGTGGAGCAGGAAATTGCCGCTTTCAGAGCACCTTTGCTCGACGGGCCCTGGGCCACTGACGGGCCCGTTTGTCCGTTTCCGGGCAGCCGCGTCCCCGAACCGGCCAGCTTCTCGTAATATCAGCGGATGCAGGCCACTCATACACTTCCGGACGACGTTCAAAGGGTCATCGATCAGCTGGACGAAGCAGATCGCGAGGCTGACGCGCTCGTCGCGAACCTGAGTGATGCCCAATTCCACTGGCAGCCTGAGGGCGGCCGCAGGTGGGGCGTGGCGCAATGCCTCGAGCACCTCGCAATCGGGGCCGGTGTGTACGCGCCCCTCATGCGTGGCGCCCTCGAACGCGCGCGTCAGGAGCGCTCCGTTCGCCGCGGCCCATTCGCACCCGGCTTCTTCGGCCGGCAGTTCGTCAAGAGCCTCGAGCCGCCGGTCAGGTTCCGCGGCCGGGCGCCAAAGGCGATCGTCCCGGGCTCGTCACTCTCGCGGGCGGAGGTCCTCGCGAGCTTCCACCGCCACCACGCCGATCTCAAGGCGATGGCCCGCGAGGCGGCGGCGATCGACGCCAATCGCGCGACCTTTCAGAATCCGTTTCTGAAGCTGGTGCGGATGAAGGTCTCGACGGCCTTTCACGTGATCAACGCGCACGACCGGCGGCATCTCTGGCAGGCGGGACAGGTGATCGCGCGGCCGGACTTTCCGCGGTGAGACTTACTGGGCGCCTCGCCATGCCGGGTTGACGCGCGCATACAGCAGCTGGTCGTAGATCCTGCCGTGCTTCACGGCGCCGGACTTGAGCACGCCTTCGCACGCGTATCCGGCCTTCTCGAGAACGCGCGTCGACGCCGCGTTCTCGGGGAAGGCGAGCGCGAAGAGCCGCAGCAGGTTGAGACGCTCGAACGCGCGCTCGCTGATCAGGATGAGCGCCTCCGAGACGATGCCACGGCCCCAGAATGGCTCGCCCAGCCAGTAGCCGATCTCGGCGGAGAAACGCTCGATGTCCGCACCGGCGATCACGCCGATGCCCCCCACCGCTTCGCCGTCCACTTCAATCGCGAACTTCGTCTCCTCCCCCTCTTCGCCGACGGCCCCCGCGAGGAACGCGCGTGCATGCTCCATCGTGTAGGGATAGGGAAACCGGTCGCGCAGGTAGCGCGAGACGTTGTAATTGTTCGCGTAGCGAACCACCGACGCCGCGTCCCGGGTTCGCCACCGCCTGATCACGCAACGTTCGCCCCGCACCAGCATCAGAAGAGCGCCTTTCCTTCCACGCGGAGCCATCGTTCCGCTTCGCGGTACTCCGGGCACACGGCTTCGACCAGCCGCCAATAGCGGCGCGAGTGATTCTGCTGGCGGAGGTGCATCAGCTCGTGGAGCAGGACGTAATCAGCCACGTCGCGAGGCATCTGCACCAGCCTGAAGTTCAAGGCGATGACGCCTCGGCGCGAGCACGAACCCCACCGTGACCGCTGATTGCGGATGGTGACGCGGGCCACGGTCAGACCGTGCGCGGCCGCGAGCTCGAGAAGGCGGGGCACGAGCTCACGGGCCGCAATTCGACGAAGTGCGAGCTCGACTGCCGGCCGCAGGTTGACCACGCCGGCGGCGATGCGGACGCGCTGTTGGCCCACGACCACCAGCTGACCCCGCGGCCCTTCCTGCGCACGAATGATGGTTGGCTCGCCGTGCAGCGGGATCGAATCCCCGGCGCGCCACTCGATCGGTGCATGACGCTCCGCCACTCGCAGGCGCTCGGCGGCAACCCAGTCCTGATGGCGGCGCAGGAACGCCTCCGCGTCGCGACGGGAGCCGCCGCGAGGAATGGTTACCCGCAGCGAACCGTCGGGCCGTACTCGGAGGATGTACTTTCGCGCCCGCCGGACGCGGACGAAGTCCACGTCCGGCGCCGGCGGTGGTTCCGGGCCGCGAAGGAACGGAAGGTCGAGCTGCACACTGTGAGGATACTGCTCGGTGGGTTCCGGGTTCCAGGTTCAGGGGTTCCGGGTTCGGTTCAGGGTTCCGGGTTCAGGGTTCAGGGGTTCGAGGCTTGCCCGCCGTAGCCGCGAAGCGCGAAGGCGGGGGTTCACTCGTTGCGCATCGCGATCAGCGGATCGACCGCCATCGCGCGGCGCGCGGGGATGTAGCTTGCGGTGACGGCGACCAGCAGCAGGAACACGGCAACCGCGCTGAAACTCAGCGGATCGGTTGGGGTCACGTTGTAGAGAACCGAGCGGGCCGCCGGGGTCACGCCGAATGCGCCGGCGATCCCCAGGACGATGCCGACGGCGGCGAGCCTGAGGCCCTGGCCCACGATCAGACGGAGCACGTCCCCACGCTCGGCGCCGAGCGCCACGCGCACACCAATCTCCTGGGTGCGCTGCGAGACGGAGTACGACAGCACCCCATAGACACCGATCGACGCGAGCACCAGCGCAATTGCGCCGAAGAGGAAGAACATGATCCCGAACAGCCGGAACTGCCAGAAGCTCCGCTGCCGCAGATTCTCCAGGGTCGAGACCTGGAACACCGGAAGCGCGGCATCCGAGAGCCGGATCTGCTCGCGCACCGCGGCACTGATCGCCGCCGGATCGCCGGCGCCGACACGGATGGTGATGCCGGTGTTCAGCGTCGGCTCGAACGGATACGGCACGTACGCCGCGGGCGCGATCGCATCGTCGCTGTCGCCCTGGTAGTGGCGGAAGTCCGCGAGGACGCCCACCACGGTGAACCAGTCCGGCGTCTGCCCGCCGTCCAGACGGAAGCGGCGGCCGATCGGATCCTCATCGGCCCACAGCCGCTTCGCCATCGTCTGATTGATGAGGGCGACGGTGCTCTTCGTCGCGCCTTCGCTGTCGGTCAGATCGCGGCCGCGCAGGAGCGCAACCCCAAGTGTCTGGCGGAGGTGCGGTGTCACCCCGATGAACGCGATGTTGACCTCCTGGCCACGCTCGACCGGCTTGCCTTCGACGAGCACGGTGCCATCGTTCCCGCCGCCGCTGAAGGGAACGAAGTTCGAGGCGAATGCCCCCTGCACCCCCGGCAGCGCTTCGGCGCGCCGCACGATGTCTTCCACACGCCTGGCCTTCGCGTCGCCGGGCTCGTAGGTCTGACCGGGCAGATAGAACCGCATCGTCATGAGCGGTGCGGTGTCGAAGCCGACCGCCGCGCCCTGCAGATTGAGGAAGCTGCGGATGAACAGCGACGATCCGATCAGAAGAATCAGCGCGAGGCCGACCTGCGCGACGACCAGCGTATTCCGGACCCATGCGCGCCGCTCGCCGGTTGCGCCGCGGCCGCCTTCGCGCAGGCTCTCCTGCAGGCTGGTACCGGTCGCCTGGAACGCGGGGACGATGCCGAACACGATGCCCGTTCCGATGGAGATGGCGATCGTATACGCGAGCGAACGTGCGTTCAGGCTCCAGTGAATGAAGTAGGGAATGCTGTCCGGCGGGATCGACGAATCGAGAACCTGCAGGCCCGCCCAGGCGACCACGAATCCCAGCGGCGCGCTGAAGCAGCCAATCATGATCGCCTCGGTCAGCAGCTGCCGGACGATCCGGAACCGGCCCGCGCCGAGCGCCGAGCGGATCGAGATCTCGCGGTGGCGAACCGAGGCACGCGCGAGCAGCAGGTTGGCGACGTTGGAGCAGGCAATGAGGAGCACGAGCGTGACCGCGCCCATCATCATCATGATGATCAGCTTGGGCTGCGGCGGCAGCATCCAGTCGCTCAGCGGCCGGACCAGCGTGCTCCAGTCGCGGTTGACCGGATAGGCGGCGGCCAGGCGTGCCGGCGATGCCGTTCATGTCGGTCGACACCTGGTCGACGGTCACGCCCGGCTTCATCCGCGCGAAGACCTGCACGCTGCGTTCGTCGCGGCTCATCTTCTCGCCATATTCCGCGAGCGGCACCCACAGGCGCTGTGTCTCGGGAAACGCGAATCGCGGCGGCATCACGCCGATGATGGTGTGCGGACGGCCGTTGACGCTGATCGCCCGCCCGACCACGACCGGCGTCGCCGCTATAACGGGTCTGCCACACCTCGTGGCTGAGCATGACCACCGGCTCGGCGCCCGGGCGATCGTCTTCCGGGCCGAAGTCGCGGCCGAGGACCGGCGGCTGCCCGAGCAGTGAAAACAGGTTCCAGGTCACCGTGCACCCGTCGTAGCGGGTCGGCTCGGACGAGCCGTCGGAGATGGTCAGGCTGCGGCGGCTGAACGCGGCGAGCGACGCCACGGTCGCTGCTCTGGTCGCGAAAGTCCTTGTAGTCCGCGTACGAGATGCTGGCCCGGCTGACGCGCAACCGCTGGTTGCGGCCATTGAGGACGACGATCTGGGCCGGGTCCTGATAGGGATACGGCTGGAGCATCACGCCGTCCACGACGCTGAAAATCGTGGTGTTGATGCCGATCCCGAGGGCGAGACAGGCGACGGCGATGGCGGTGAATCCGGGGGTCTTGGTCAGCGAGCGCCAGGCATAGCGCACATCCTGAAGGAGCATAGGGACTTAGACGGGGTCGGGGTTCCGGGTTCCGGGTTCCGGGTTCCGGGTTCGGTTCGGGGTTCAAGGTTCGGTTCAGGGTTCAGGGTTCAGGGTTCAGCCCAGCTCCGACCGTCTGTTCGGATTGGCAACGAGCCAACCGGGAACCCCGAACCTGGAACCGAACCTCTGAACCGTGAACCGAACCCGGCACCCGGAACCCCGGAACCCGGAACCAACCCAGCGAACAGAGATTCCGTCCAAGAGCCGAGGTGACGTGAAATGAACAGATTCGCACTTGGACAGGGTCGCGTCGGCGCACTGGCGTTGGTGGCTCTGCTGGCCGCTCCCATGGGCGTCGCTGCGCAGCAGCGTGGCGGAGACGACGACTGGTGCCGCGAACGACAACGGGGCGACGACCGCGGCCAGTGTCTGCGACGTGCGCGAGTTCAAGGTGGCGGCGACAGCCGGGACGCTGTCGGTCGTGGGCACGAACGGCGGGATCAGCGTCGAGGGAGAGGCCCGCGGCGACGTGCGGATTCTGGCGAAGATCGTCGCGACCGCCGAGACCGACGCACGCGCGCGCGGAATTACTCGGCGACGGTCCAGCTCAACCCGACGCTCGACCAGGTCGAGGCCGACCGGGCCGCAAACCCACAACCGCGAAGGCTGGTCGGTGAGCTATCGGCTCGCCGTCCCGCGGGCGCTGAACATGGCGCTGCGCACGAGCAACGGCGGCATCTCCATCCGCGACATCGACTCGAAGGTCGACTTCCGGACCACGCAACGGCGGCGTGAAGCTGACCGCGGTCAACGGCGACGTGAAGGGCCAGACGACGAACGGCGGCGTCGACATCGATCTCGACGGCAGCTTCTGGAGCGGCGAAGGGCTCGACGTCGAGACGACCAACGGCGGCGTGAAGCTGAGCGTTCCCGAGAACTATTCGGCGCGCCTCGAGGCCAGCACCAACAACGGCGGCATCAACATCGACGGCGTCAACCAGAGCCGGCGCGAGCCGCGACATCACCGCCCAGCTCGGGTCCGGCGGCGCGCCGATTCGCGTGCGGACGACGAATGGCGGGCGTGCGATGTGACGCGGAAGTAACGGACGGCTGTTGTCTCTCGGATCACTGGAGATATTTCTTCAGCCACCCGAACACCGCCTCGTGCCACGCGCGGCTGTTGTTGGCGCCCAGCACCCAGTGGCCCTCGTCTGGAAAGACGAGGGCTTCCGCCGGCACGCCGTTGCGCCGCAGCACGGTGAACATCTGCAGGCCCTGATCGACCGGCACGCGGAAGTCGAGCTCGTTGGTGATGATGAGCGTCGGCGTCTTGATGTTGTGCGCGAACAGGTGCGGCGACCACTGCAGGAACTGCTCGCGCGCCTTCGAGCGTCCAGGGCGGCCCGCCGAACTCCCACTCCGTGAACCACAGCTCCTCGGTCGCCAGGCGACATCGATTCGAGGTTGAACACGCCGTCGTGGCGTCACCGCCGCCTTGAAGCGGTTGCGTGTGGCCGAGGATCCAGTTGACCGCGTAGCCGCCGTAGCTCGCGCCGGCGATGCCCATGCGCGTGGAATCGGTGAACGGCAGCTTCGCGACCGCGTTCACGACCGCGTCGATGTCGGTCATGACCTTGCCGCCCCAGTCGCTGGAGATCTCGTCGACGAACTTCTGGCCGAATCCGGTCGAGCCGCGCGGATTCGGCGCCGCGACGACCCAGCCCTGCGCCGCCCAGAGCGACGGGTTCCAGCGCGTCGACCACGCATCCTCCCACGCTCCCTGCGGCCCGCCGTGAATCAGGAACACGACCGGATACTTCCTCGACGGCATCGAAGTTCGGCGGCTTGATCAGCCAGGTACTGCACGGTGGCGCCGGCCGCGCCCTTGACGGTCCGGCTCTCCGGCGGCGTGAACGCGACCTCGCGCGCAAGCCTGGCGTTCTCGTGCGTCAGCGCCTTCTCCTGACCGCCGGCGGTCGCCACGCGGAAGATCTCGGGCGGCGCGGTCAGCGACGATTTCGAGAACACGACGAAGCCGTCGCCGGGCGTGGCGGCGCTGATCGCGCCACCCTTCGGCGATCCGCTTCGGACGTGCCGCCCGCTGCGGGCACTACGTAGAGGTGCTCCGCGCCCCTGGTCGCGGCGGTGAACCAGATCGATCGCGCCGTCCTTCGACAGCGCGAAGTCGCCCACCGACAGATCGGGCGTCTCGAAGATCGTCCGCTTCTGCACCGCTGGATCGATCGTAGGCGTCCAGGTACCAGCGATCCGACTCGAATCCGGCCGCGGCGCTGCGCGCGCACGAAGAGGGTCCGGCCGTCAGGCGAGAACACCGGCTGCACGTCGGCGCCGGCGCTCGGGCGTCAGCTTCTTCGCCGCGCCGCCGGCGACCGGCACGAGCCAGACGTCGTTGTTCGTGCGTCCACGCTTCGCGATCGTTGCCTTCGCGGTTCGAGACGAACGCGATCTCGCGGCCGTCGGGCGAGAACGCGATCGCGGCATCCTCCTGCTGGCCCGGCGGCGAATCGAAGTCGCCCGGCGTCACGTCGGCGACGCGCTTCGACTGCGAGGTCCGCGACGATCACGTGATGGCGGATGTTCTCCCGCCATTCGTCCCAGTGCCGATAGAGCAGCCGCGTGAGCCGGCGCGACCTTGACCGGGTTCTTCTCGATCTCTTCCTTCCGGCGCTTGTTGCACGCCTCGTCCGTGCACTCGGGATAGACATCCGAGACGAACGCGACCTTCGTGCCGTCGGGCGAAAAGATCAGCGGCGGCTGCACGCCCATCGCCAGATCGGTGACCCTGCGAACGCTGCCGCCGTCGGCGTCGGCGAGGTACACCTGTGCTGCGCCGTCGCGCGTCGAGATGAACGCGAGCCTGCGGCCGTTCGGGCCCAGCGCGGCGTGTTCTCCGCCTTCTCCCCGGCGATCAACTCCTTCGCCGCGCCTCCATCCGCCGGCACACTCCAGAGGTCGGCGTTGCGCCGGCCCGACGTCGAGCTCCGTGGTCGTGCGCACGAAGACGACCGTGCGGCCGTCGGGCGACAGCTGCGGATCCGCGATGCGGACAGCCACGAGCAGATCGTCGATAGTCATCGGCCGGCGCGGCCTGCGCGCCTGGCGCAGCCGCCAGCGCAGCCGCGATCGCGACGGCGGCAGCGCCGCCAGGAACGAAGCGTGGACCGGTCATCGAATCACCACCTGATCAGCGGCCGGGCGTTGGGCGTGCCCGGCCAGGGAACCGACGCCAGGATCGCGATCAGCGCCAGCACGAAGAAGATCGCCAGGATCCGGTGCTTGCGCGGCCCATCGGTGGCGCGGCGGGCCCGGGCGATGCCGACATGCACGAGCGCGATGCCGATGATCATCCCGAACCCGTGTTCGACCGCCCAGAACCGCATCGCCGGCACCTTCATCGCGCCCCTGAAATCGGACAGCGCGGCCTTCGTGATCGGACTGAGGAAGAAGTAGAGCGCCAGCCCGAGCAGCATCTGCAGATCGAGCGCGTGCATGAAGAGCTTGCTGATCCGATCGTCCACGGCCAGCCACGGCCGCCGGGCCGATGCCCCCGCAATCGCCCGGATGGCCGCGATCAGCCCCAGCAGGAGGACCGCCCATCTGAGCCAGGAATGCAAGAGCAGAACTGATGGATACATTTGAGGATTGTATGTCGGACTCGGGGCCGGGCTGGGAGGAGCCGGTGGTAACCAGAGGCAACGTAGGCCAATCCAAGCGGCTGGTTGCCCCGATTCGACCGGCTCCGCCGAGCCCCGAGTCCCGAGCCCGAGCCCCGAAAAAGCGGCGTCAAGGAACTTCCCGCCGCTTCCAGTGTCCAATGCCCCATGCTCGAAGCGCGGTCTCTGACCAAGTACTACTCGGCGGTGCCCGCCATCCGGGACGTGAGCTTCACGCTGGCGCCCGGCGGCATCCTCGGGCTGCTCGGGCCCAACGGTTCGGGGAAGTCGACGACCGTGTCGATCCTGACCGGGCTGCTCGAGCCCTCGGGCGGAACGGTCCTGCTCGACGGACGCCCGGTCCGCGACGATCTGCTCGCCTACAAGGCCCGCATCGGCTACGTGCCGGAAGAGGCGGTGCTCTACACCTATCTGACCGGGCCGGAATACCTCTCGCTCGTCGGCGGCCTGCGCGGCATTCCGCAGCAGCGGCTGCAGGAGAAGATCGACGGCCTTCTGACCGCTGTTCGGCCTGCAGGACGACGTGCATGCGCCGATGTCGGCGTACTCGAAGGGGATGCGTCAGAAGATCCTGATCTCGGCGGCGCTGCTGCACGATCCCGGCATCATCGTCCTCGACGAACCCAATTCCGGTCTCGACGTCACGACCTCGCTGGTGCTCGCCGGCTGGTGCAACGGCTCGCCGCTGAGGGACGGATGGTCGTCTACTCGTCGCACGTCCTCGAGATCGTCGAGCAGGTCGCCACCGACGTGCTGATCCTGCACGACGGCCATGTCGTCGCGCACGACTCGGTGTCGCGGCTGCGCGAGCTGATGAAGCTGTCGTCGCTCGAGGAGGTCTTCAAGAACCTGGTGATCGCCGCCGACCTCGACGGCGTCGCCGCCGACATCGTCGCGGTGATGAAGGCCTGACCGTGCACCAGACGCGGCTGCTCGCCCGCGCGTTCTTCGCGCGGCTGTTCGAGAGCGATCTGATGCCGGACGGGCTGCCGCAGGTGCAGCTGGTGATCTGGGGCATGCTGCTCGCGGCGACGCCGACCACCGCCTACGCGATCATGCTGCCGATAGAATACGCGCGCGCCCAGTTCACGATGCCGTCGGCGCCCGAGTTCGATGCCGACCGGCTGATCCTGATCACCCTGTCGATGATCGCGATCGGCGTCGTCGGGCTGGTGATCTGGGACGGCGTGTTTCCGGATCGCCGTGACGTTCGCATCCTCGGCGTGCTGCCCATCCCCACGCATCGGTTCGTGCTGGCGCGGCTGCGCGTCGCTCGGGCGGGTCTGCGTGTTGTTCGCCACGCCGCTCTGCCTTCTGCAGTCGGTGGCCTTCGGGCTGACCGTCACCGGCTATGGCGCCCCGATTTCCCGGATTCACGGGATCGCGGCACACTTCGCCACCGTCGCGATCGCGTGCGCGTTCGTGTTCTGCGCGCTGATCACGGCGCAGTGCCTGCTCCTGCTGGTGTTCGGCCGGCGCGCCGCGCAGGCGGCCTCGGTGACTTTCCAGGTGCTCTTTGCGGTGGGCCTGGTGCAGCTGCTGTTCTTCCTTCCCGAGCTGGGCCGCATGCTTCGAGCCGGTGGTGCGTCACACGAGGGGCTCTCGACACTCGCCGCGCTGCCGCCGACGTGGTTCTTCGGCCTGTACGAGCAGCTCGCCTTGACCGCCGACGCGAATTCGAGCGCGCTGGGGCGCCTGGCGATACAGCTGACGATCGGGTCTGCGATCTCGGCGATCGGTCTGTATGCCCTGAGCTACGACCGCCTGTCGCAGCGGGCGCTCGAGGGCGTGGCACCGCGAGCATCCGCGTCACTCTTCCGGCGGGCGGTCGGGAGCCGGCGGATCGGCGTGAGCCGTCCGGTCACCGACGCGGTGCGTGCGTTCACGATCCGCACGCTTTTCAGGAGCCGGACCCACCGCATGATGTTCGCGGTCTACGTCGGGTTCGCGCTCGCGTTCATCCTGTCGTCGGCGGTTTCGATCGCCCTCCGCAACCGTGGAGCGGGATTCTGGCAGCCGGGGATCGCCATGATGTCGATGCCACTGATCGCGCAGTTCCTGCTGCTGATTGCGATCCGGGCGATCGTGGCCATTCCATCCGAGCCCAAGGCACGCTGGGTCTTCCGCGCCTGCGAGCCCGCCGATCGACACCGGGCGGTGAGTGGCGCTCGCGATGCCATGCTGCTGCTGGTCGTGCTGCCGACGACGGTCTTCGCGTTGGTGCAGGGACTGGTGTTCTGGAGGATCGGCGCGGCCGCTCTCACATGCCGCCTTCGTCTTGGTGCTGGGCCGGCTGTTCGCCGAGATTCTGATCTCGAGAACCGGGAAGCTGCCTTTCGCGTGCACCTATTTCCCCGGGAACTCGCGGATCTTTGCGCTGTGGCCGCTGTATCTGCTGGCGTTCTTCGTCTACACGGTCGCGTTCGCCGCGATTGACAACGCGCTGGCGAGCCGGCCGGGAAAGCTGGCCTGGTTCTGCGCAGCCGCGACCCTGGCCGCCGAGCTCGTGGTGCTCTATCGCAGGCACGTGCTGAACGCGCTGACCGCGCTGCGGTTCGACGAGGAGGATCCCCAGGCGATCTTCCAGGGGTTCCAGCTGAGCGAGGGCCTGGCGGCCCTGCCCAAAACGGACGACGGGCTCAACGCTTCCCGGGAATTCCGCGCCGAGCCCGTACCGTGACGTCCTTCCTCAACACCCGGACTTTCACTTCACGCAGGTCCGCCGCTGCGCTGGACGGGCGGATCCATCATCCGAAGCACGTAGTAGGTTCCGGCTTCGTCGAAGATTCGTTCGGCGGCGCCTCGAAGATCGTTGGTGTTCAGAAACGCATAGCCGCCCGTCTCGTTTGCAAACCCGCTGTCGCCGCCAAGGCTGTAGCCGGACATCGGACGGAGGCCAACCGGATCGATGACATACAGGCTGACGTTCGCGGCCGCCATGCTGCGCATCGCGACCAGCCAGTCCGCGTGGAGATCGCGCAGGCTCGGGGGCGGCAGCGGTGTGTCGAACAGCCAGCCCGCACCGATGGCCACAATCGCTTTGCGACGGCCAGGTGATTCGACCATCTGGCGCGACACCGCGGTAAACAGCCTCAGCACCTGCTCGCCCGCGTCCTCGATCCGGAACGGGAATCCCTGCACCCGATAACTGTCGATCGCTTGTAGCAGGCGAGCGGGATCGCCGACGCTGTCGGTTCTCGTTCCGTGCAGGGGCATCACCGAGATCCGGTCGGTGTTGCCGATCCGGCTGACGAGCGCCCGAGCCGCCTCCTTCACCCGCGGCGCGAGGTCGACGCCAACGGCGGCGTTGTCGAGCAGGAGCACGATCGTCCGCGGCGAGCTTTCCGGCGTCACGAACGCCACTTCCTCCACCGGCACGCGATAACCGCTGATCCACACCTCGAATTCGTCGGGCCTGAGATCGGTGATCGGTGCGCCGTCACGTCCGACGGCGACCACATCGAGAGCGAGGCGGGTGGGGACGGTGGGAGGCTCCTGCGCCGAGAACACACGTGAGACAAGCGCGAGCGGCAGGGCAACAAGCAGGGATTTCATGGCGATCAATGTATCGCCATCGGGGTTATCAGGGCTGTAGTGTCAGCATTTCTTAGTTTGTTTCGCGGGGCCCCACCCCCGCGAAACCGGGTGTGGCCTCACCCCCACCCGCTGCCAGCGCCGATGTTCAGCAACAACTAGCCGCTTGGATTAGCACTCACCGACACACCATCCACACCACCACCGCCACTGCCCACCCGGCGAACGCATCGGCGGCGTAGTGATACCGGCCGAGGACGGCGCCCGCTGATACCAGGAGCGCGGCGACCGCGACGGCGGCGGAGATGGGCCACGGGGCCGCCGCGACGAGCAGGGCGGCGGCGACGGCCTCCGCCGCATGGCCGCTCGGGAAGGTGTTGGCCTGGATGCTGGTGCTGCCGAGCAGTCGGAGATTGAGGCGTCTGAGGGCCGTGTCCCAGGGCTGGAAAGCCGACAGGGCACGTGGGGGACGGGTCTGGATCCAGGCGAGGCAGGCGAAGCAAATGAAGTCGGTGACCAGGATCACGGTCCAGAATCGCTCCGGATCCGGCCGTTCCGCGGAGGCCAGATGGATCACGAGCGCGAGCGGCACCAGGACATAGACGCCGGCGTAGGCAGCCTCGAGCGCATCGGCGAGCCAGCGCGGTGTGGCCCGGGCAGCCGCTTCGACGTCCAGCCGTCGGTCTACGGCCCACAAGGCCGCCTCTACCCGCGGCATTGGCGCGGCAAACAGCAGGCCGCTGGTCCAGTACCCGAGCAAGAGCAGGACGGGCGGCACGAGCCAGTCGTGCAGGATCGGCATCGGCCGCGCAGCGTGTGCGGCGAGGGCAATGGCCAGTCCCACGAGGCTGCCGATCGCCGCGAGCATCCGGGCGCGCCGGTTCAGCCCGGGAATCACCGGGGCGACGGCGAGAAGGTAGGCAAAAAACGCCAGGCTGGCGGCAATCCAGATGCGCATGGGTCTCTGGAGGAAGGCGTGGATTGGCGGGAAATCAGCTCATCGTGCCGAAATCCGCAAGACGGGATGACAGGGGTCGGCGCGATCGTGTCCGGATTGCCGTCGAGATCCGCGAGGGCGTCGCGGTGACCGGCCCCCCAGAAGTCGCAGTGGATCTACACGTCGAACGTCCCCACGTACCCATCGGCCATCGTCATGTGCCGCAGGCCGAAGAGCCGTGCGTTCTCGTCAGTCGGTCTCACTTCGCGGCGCCGATGCCGTACACATGCCCGAGCGTGCGGACGATCAGCACGCCGTCCGAAATGGCCGGCGTACTCATGATCACTTCTTTCATCGGGTTCTTCGCCAGCTCCTCGTACTGCCGGCCGGCGCGCGCGACAATGACGTCGCCGTCCTCGTTCGAGAAGTAGAGCTTGCCGTCGGCGGCGATCGGCGACGCGGCGAACGAGCCGCCGCCGCCGACGCGGGCGCGATAGATGCGGTCGCCGCTCTTCGCGTCGTAGGCGGTGAGCACGCCGCTGTTGTCGCAGGTGTAGAGAATGCCGTCGTAGTAGAGCGGCGTCGGAATATAGGTGCCGGCGGTATTGCTCCAGGCGATGGCCTCGCTCGACGTCTGGTCCTTGGGCTTCGAGATATCACCCCTGGCGTTTGGCCTGATCGCATAAATCGGCCGCACCGGCGGGTACCCTCCGGTGACGAAGACCAGGCCGTCGCCCACGACGGGGGTGCCGACCGTGACCTCGGAGTTGGGCCCGAGCTTCCACAGCTCTTTACCAGTCTCCGGTTCGTAGCCGCGCACGGTCGGCCCGTTGGTGACGATCTCTGCGCCCGAGGGACTGGTGAAGATCGTCGGCGTCCCCCAGGACGGGATCTCGTTCCGCTCCGTTTTCCAGAGCTGTTTCCCCGTCCTGACGTCATAGGCCGCGATGAACGAGTTCTTCTGGATGTCGGCCTGCACGATGACCTTGCCGTCGTGGATCACCGGCGAGCTCGAGTGTCCCCACTGGTAGGTCGGATCGAAGAACCAGCCGCTATCGAGCACGCCGGTGTCGACAGTCCACAGCTCCTTGCCGTTCATGTCCCACGCCACGAGCCGGCCGATGCTGCCGAAAAGCGCGATGACGCGAGTCCCGTCGGTCACAGGCGTCGAGTTGGCCTGCGTCGACTTGGTGTGGCGCTTCACCTTCGGCACGCCCTTGAACGCCACCCGCTCCCACAGGATCTTCCCGCTCGTCTTGTCGAGCGCGTAGATCCGCCACGTGTGCTCCGACAGATCCTCGACCGGCTTCACGTCTCCATACAATCCAGTGCGGAACGTCTTGTCGTCGGCGCTGCTGACCGCCGTGACGACGAAGACCTTCTCGCCCCAGACGATGGGGCTGCCGGTCGTGAAGCCGGGAATCGGCGTCTTCCAACGCACGTTCTTGCCGCTCTCCACGCTCCAGTCGGTGACCGCGCCCTGCCCGTCACCATTGCCAGAGGCGTTGGCGCCGCGAAACGATGGCCAGGGCCTGGGCGCGGAGCGCACGACGGGCCTGGCCGGGGTCGGGTCGGTGCCCGGGGCGGGCGCGGCCGCGGGCCGGCGGTGCTGTTGGAGTCGCAGCGGCCGCGGCGCCGTCGGCGACGCGCGGAAAGGTCTGTGGCCCATTCGGTGTCGACACCACCAGCCGTTCCACCGTCCCGGCGCGCCCGGCAAAGCTGACGCTCACGCCGGGAGCCTCGACAATGCTGAACGTGTCGTCGGCGGTCGCCACCAGCGTCATTGGCTGCTGATTGGCAATCCGCAGCACGAGCGCGTCGGCGTTGAGCGTCACCGTGACGGCGGCCTGCTCGTTGCGGTAGTTCCCGGCATACGTCTGCAGGGTCGCTCGCGGCACGTTGACGACCTTCGCGGCGGGGAATGCCCCCAGGGCTTTCTCGAGCGCCGCCGCGATCTCCGCGTGGGACCCGCGCTTGGCTGCCGCGAGTGCGCCCTGCACGTCTGCAGCAGTCAGGCCTTTCGCCTTCAGTGCGACATCGACCAGCGCTTTGTCGCCCGATCCCGCCGCCTGCGCGAGCACGGCGCCGGCCCCTTCCGATCCGCGCTCGAGCAGCAGCCGGACGGCGGGCGTGTGATCGTTCATCATCGCCATCATCAGCGGCCGGAACTTGTAGAACGTGTCCACCGCGTTGATGTCGGCGCCGCGATCGAGGAGCAGCTTGATCACCTCGACGTGGCCGCGATCGGCGGCAAAGAACAGCGCCGTCGCCTTGTAGCGATTGCCGGCATTGACGTCGGCCCCTGCGTCCAGCGCCTTGGTCACGCGCGCCACATCTCCCGCGCGCGCCGCGTTCCACAACTCTTCGTTGAGCGCGGTCTTGTCCACGCCCTGCGGCGCGACACCGAGCAGCACGGCGAGGCTGACGATGACAAGCATCATGGTGGCAACTCCTGAAACAGGGATCCGGGTTTCAACGAGGGTAGCCGCGGGTCACCGGGCTTCGCCTGGCGCCCGTCCCTTCAACTCATCGAGCCAGTTCTGCACGACGACGATTCGGGGGCGACCGCCCGCCGCATCAGTCTCGGTCCGTGTCGAGGCGAGCATCAAGAAGCGTTTGCCGTCCGCGGTGACGTCGTACTGCGGGCGCGGTGATCCGGTCGGAGACACGTAATAGCTGCCTTCGAACAACAGCGTTGGCTTGCCGACGGTGAGAACCGGTGTCGTGCTCGTGGAGACACTGAACATGCGATCCCCGGCGGCGTTCCTGTAGAACACCTCGCCGTTGGGTGCCCATCGTGGCTCGACGCCGCCGTTCGCCGACACGGTGACCCGGCCGCCCGGCCCGGGGTACGGACGGATATAAATCTCGCGCACGCCGCTGTCCCTCGAGAGGTAGGCGACATAGCGGCCGTCGCGCGCAAAGCTGGCCCCCTCGCTTTGCGGCTCACCCTCGGCGAACTCCACGGGCGGATCGCCGGGACGATCGACGGGAATCATCAGGGCCCTCGATCCGTCGGCATGTCGGTGCACACTGACAACGTGACCGTCCGGCGACCACGAATCGACGTGAACGAGGCCGCCATCGTGTGTCAATTGACGCGGCGCTCCGCTGCCGTCTGCCGCCGCGACCCACGCCTCCATCACGCTGCCCTTCGTCGAGGAATACGCCACCCGCGTGCCGGTGGGATCCCACACACCCATCTGGCTCCGGCCGTCCTTCGTGACCTTGCTGCCGCGGCCCGATGCGAGATCGTAGATCCAGACATCCCCATCGCGAGTGATCAGCACGCGGCTGCCGTCGGGGGACAGCCTCGGGTCCTGGAGCGCACCGGCAGGCACGGTATCGATCGTTCCGCCCGGCGTCCCGTCGCGGTTCACCCAGCGGAGCTCCCGGCTCGCGGTGTTGTCGGCCAGGTAGACGAGCGTCCGGTCAGTGACCGCGTAGTGCAGGCCCCCGGCATTAATGCCAATCGGTCGTTGCACGTTCTGCGCGACAGGCGCGGCGCTGCCCGTTGTGGTCATGCGGCGGGGGTCGAAGGGAATCGCCATCAGCTCTTTGCGTACGCCGTATATCACGTACCCGTCGGAAACATACTGCGCGTCACCGCCGCTCCTGACGATGACCGTGCGCTTCCCGGAAGACAGCGACTGCACGACGACGTCTCCGTCATTGACGGCGCCCGTGCCGGGCATGACCACGCTGAACAGCACGCCATCACCACCGGGCAGCAACTGCGGCCGCCAGAGTTGTTCGCCTTGTCCCGATGGCACGATCAATTCAGGAGTGCCGCCGTTGGCTGACACACGCATGATGCCGGAGCGTTGACCGAAGAGAATCGTGTTGTCGGCCGACCAGCTGGCGCCGAATGAAGCCTGGCCAGAGGAAACGTCGGGCGACTGAGAGGCAGCGATCGTCACAGGCGTCCCGCCGGCGATGCCGATCTTCTTCAGTGCATCGTCGGCAAAATAGCCGATCCACTGACCGTCAGGAGAGAAAAACGGCGCCGCGAACGCTCCGGGCCCGAACCGAGAGCCGGCCGCTTCCGCCGTCCCTGGAATGAGCCGTGCCTCCAGATCTGCGAGCGAACGGAGATGGAGGCCGTCAATCGCCGTGTAGGCGAAGGCGCGGCCGTCGGGCGCGACGGCGACCACGGAGCGCTGGGAGCCGCGCTGCTCCTGGCTTGGAGGAACGATGACGTCGAAGCGTGAGACGGCTGCCGGCGGCGCCACCGGGCGCCGGGTCCACATCACGAGACCAGTGGCTGCCGCGGCGATCATCGCGGCCGCCGCGATCGGCATCACGCGATTCCAGATCGACGTTCGCGCCTGGGGGACCGGCGCGCCCGTGGACGTCTGGGTGTCGAACGCGCCTTCGAGCGCCAGCAGCACGTCGCCGAGGTCGCGAACGCGCCGTTTCGCGTCCTTGTGAAGGCAGCGCCTGAGATACCGGGCCACGGTGGGCGGGAGGTCGCCCGGCAGGTGCGACCAGTCAGGTTCTCGCGCCAGCACCGACGCCAGGACGTCCGAGACGTCGTCGCCGGCGAACGGACGCCGCCCGGTGATCATCTCGTAAAAGACGACGCCGAACGCCCAGACGTCCGCGCGCTTGTCGACCACCTTCCCGCGCGCCTGTTCGGGACTCATGTACGCGGCGGTCCCGAGAATGACGCCGATTTCCGTGCCTGCCTCGCCGAAGCCTTGCCGCAGGCGGACTGGCGACGTGAGCGTCGGAGAGTTACTGAGGTTGGCGCCGTCCACACCTGTCTCGCCAGGTGTTCCGACAGCCTTGGCAAGACCGAAGTCGAGCACCTTGACGGTGCCGTCCGCGCGAAGCTTGATGTTGGCTGGCTTCAGGTCGCGATGGATGATGCCGCGCTCGTGCGCGGCGTCCAGCGCGTCCGCAATCTGTCGCGCTATCGCCAGCGCTTCCTCGATCGGGATGGGGCCGCGCCCGATGCGGGCTGACAGATCCTCGCCCTCGACGAGCTCCATCACCAGCGCGAGCGCGCCGTCCACCGCCTCGATACCGTAGATGTTCGCGATGCCTGGATGATTGAGCGCGGCCAGGAGCTCGGCTTCACGTTCGAATCGAGCGATGCGATCGGGATCGGCGGCGACCGACGGCGGCAGAATCTTCAGCGCGACGTCACGCTTCAACCGGGTATCGCGGGCGCGATACACCTCGCCCATTCCGCCTTCGCCCAGCTTCGCGACAATCGAATACGGCCCGACGCTCTGGCCGGCTAGCAACGTGCCCTCCGCTGGGCTACGGCGAGACCGCGCCGGAGCTCGAGGCACGCCGCTGCACCGCCTCGAGCGGAGGCTGGGCCGCCAGCGCCGAGCGCGGACGTGATCTCGTAGGCGCCGATTCGAGTTCCTGTGGCCAGGGCCATGAGGGGACGGCAGATTATAGCCGGGCGGTTGCGCTCGCCTGGGCAGTCAGGCCGTAGCGGCCATCGCGCAGCGGATTCTCTCAGTCGAAGAGAAATCGCTTCCAGTTCGCCTGGGCCAGCGGCTCGGACCTGAAATACCCCCGCTGGCGGCGGATGTCCTCGGCGAGGCTGTAGCGAAGCTCCATCGCGTCAGCCCGAAGCTTGTTCGCTGGCGTGGCTTTCAGCATCGACGATCAGGACCGCGCGCGCGAAATCCGTCTGACGGGTGCTCGAAGCCAGCGGCTGGACGCCGGCCCGCTCGGCTCGTGACCGACACGCGGCTCGAAGCCGACGATGCCCGCTGATAGCTCGCGGCAGAGTGATCTCGATGCCTGCGAAAGCTGCATAGCGCACCATTGCGCTCGCGTGATCGGCATTCATGTGCCCTGATGATGCGCCGCCGAGGACCCGACGCGGGATCGCGGCTCGCAGCCTGCGGCGCGAGCCTCCGAACCCAGGACATCCGCCCGTAGCCCCCGAGTGGCAGGACCAATCCACGTGCAACCGCTGCCAGAACGTCGGGAGCGTCGCGCCATTCGATCGCGGAGTTCGGATGCGCGCCAGAGATGGACCGGCCGGGCTCCGCACGCCGCCAGGAAGCTCGCCGCGCGCTGCAAGGCTACCGACGCCGCGGTCATCACGTGGACCCGGCGGCCACGAGGTTGCGACGCCAGCGGCCATCCGCGGCACCGCGTCTCCGCGACCAGCAGGGATGCGCGGGGATCCTGCTCGCAGGTTCCAGGTGGCTCGGCGATGGACACTGATGAGCGTGAAGGCGAGGGGATCTGCCCGTCTCGAAGGGACGGCAGCAGCAGGCGCCCACGAGGAGCCCGATCCCGCCGGTCGAATGACGAGGGTGCCAGGGTCCCGGTCGAGATTTGCGCGTTTACCTGTGGTTCGTGCCCGCTCCGCGTGTGTGGGTAGTCGGAACGTTCATGTCGTAAAGCGCGCCGGGGCTTCGCTCGACCGCCGGCTGTGTGCGTGAAGGTCATAGGTTCGATCCTCAAGCTCGATGAGCTCATTCAGGATTCCTGCCGGGAGTGTGAATGGCCCGATAGGCGGCCGCTTGAATGCTGTAGAGCTGCGAGTACTGACCGCGTCGCGCCATGAGCTCCTCGTGAGTGCCCGTCTCGACCACGCGGGCACCATCCAGCACGACGATCAGATCGGCCATGCGCACCGTCGAAAAGCGATGGGACACGAGAATGGTCACGCGGCCGACGCCGTTGTCCTCCCGCACCGCTGCGGCGTAGCGTTCGAACAACGCGTGCTCGGTCTCTGCATCGAGCGCCGCGGTCGGTTCGTCCAGCACGAGTACCAGCGGCTGGTCGCGCATGAACCCGCGCGCGAGCGCGAGCTTCTGCCACTGCCCGAAGCTCACGTCGCTCCCTCCAGGCCATGTCGGCCCGAGTTGCGTGTCGAGGCCTCGCGGCAGCCTTTCGATCACGTCATCGGCCCCTGCCCGGCTCACGGCCGTGACGACCGCGGGCTCGTGCTCCAGGCGGGCCAGATCGCCGATCCCGACGGCCTGACGGGCGCGGAGCTCGAAACGGAAGAAATCCTGGAAGGCGCCGGCGAGCCGCGCGCGCCAGTCCATCGCGGATACGGCCGCTAGGTCGGACGAATCGACGAGAATGCGGCCACCGGTCGGCGCATACATCTTTGCCAGCAGCTTCACGAGCGTCGACTTCCCGGCTCCGTTCTCGCCGACGATCGCGATGACCTTGCCCGCAGGGAGATCGAGCGTGATGTCGTCGAGCACGAACCGCTCGGTGCCGGGATACGCGAACGAGACATGCTCGAAGCGAATCCCTTCTGCGAGCCGGAGTGGAGCCGGCTGATCGGCGGTCGCGACTACCGACTTCGCGTAGTCCTCGAGCCAGGCCAGCCGCCGTGCGGCATCCATCCAGAGGCGCAGGAAGCCAATCTCGCCCACGGTGGCTCCCACGTAGAACGAGAGACGCGACCCGGCCGCCAGTGCCAGGAGCACGTCGTCTGCCGGCGCCCCCAGACCCGACGAGACGAACACGATCGCACCAACATAACCAGCGCCAAAGAGCGCCCACGCCACGGCATGCCAGCCTGCGGACGCCCAGCGCGCTGCGGCAATGGGTCTATTGCCCGCTTCCCACGCCTGCCGGCGCTCCCTGAGCAGCCGATCGCCGATGCCGGTGACCCGCACCTCCTTCCCGGCGGAGCGGTGGTTGCCACATCGAACAGATGCCGCGCAAGACGGGCTGGCGAGGCGCCGCGTTCGTACGCGTTCCGTTCGATGGCTGGCCGCCACGTCGACGTGAGCACGGGCGGCAGGGCAAACAGCGCAAGCACCACCAGAAGCGGATGAATGGAGACGAGCAGTGCAATCGTGATTGCGAGCCGGAGGATCCATCCACACGTGGCGAACAGCGACATGTACATGTGGTCCAGCATGAACACCTGATGGCGCAGCACCGACAGCCGATCGAGGTAGTCGGGACGCTCCTGGTGCGCGATGGTCGCAATCGATGCCAGCAGCGTCGCGATATGGGACTCAAGCGCGATAGTGACCTTGTCGCGGAATCGGCGCTGAACGCGCGTGCTGACGGTGACGAGGAACCATGTCGCGGTGGCGGACAGCCCAAGCGCCACGACCGCGATTCGCACCTGGGCCCAGTCGCCCTGGAGGACACCCTCGCCGAGCAGCATGAACCACAGCGCCACCAGCGCATCGGGCAACGAGGCCAGGAGCGCCAGCGTGAAGGCCACGAGGATCAGGGCAGGCTCGTGACGGTAGCCGAGCTTGCACAATCGCCACATCGAGGAGAGCGCAGGCGGCAGCGCGTCGATCGCCGGCCGGTGCTCAGGCGAGGACGTCATAGCTCCTGCCTTCCTCGTCTTCGCTGCTGAAGCGCTGCGCCTGCAGGTCGAACATCGTCCGGTAGCGGCCGTTCTGCGCCATCAGCTCGTCGTGCGTGCCGAGCTCGACGACCCTGCCCCGCTCGAGGACGCAGATCCGATCGACCCGCCGGACTGTCGAAAAGCGGTGAGAAATGAGGATGGTGGTGCAGTGCCGCGTGGCGGCCAGGAGACGCTCGAAAATCTCAGCCTCGCCGCGGACGTCGAGCTGCGCCGTCGGCTCGTCGAGCAGCACGATGCCGGCACCCATTCGCACCGCGGAAAGGGCGCGCGCCAGCGCCACGCGCTGCCACTGGCCGCCCGAGAGATCGGTGCCGCCGTCGTAGCCGCGGGCCAGGATGGTGTCGAGCCGGGCGAGGTCCCCTCCCCCCGCCGCGTCGAGTGCCTGGAGGACGACACCGTCCGGCGCTCCGCCGGGAGCCACGTTGTCGCGCAGCGGCAGTTCGAGGCGAACGAAGTCCTGGAACACCGCGGTCAGTCGCGATCGCCATGCGGTCAGATCCAGATCGCGCAGGTCGACACCGTCCACTTCGATGGCGCCGTCCTGAGGGTCGTACAACCGGCACAGCAGCTTGGCGAGCGTCGTCTTTCCGGCCCCGTTCTGCCCGACGATCGCGAGGGACGAGCCAGCGGGAATGGCGAGGTCGAAGCCGTCGAGCACGTTGGCGCCACCGGGGTATGCAAACGTGACGTTGCGAAAGCGGATCTCGCGTGCCGGCAGGTCCACGCCCGTCAGCCGTCCGGAGGCGAGTCGCCCGGCAGATGCCATCTTCGGTTCCAGCCGGCGGACCGCCGCAACCGGCGCCGACGCCCCATCCAGCGCCCAGTTGAGGCCTCCGAACGCGATCGCCGAGGTCCCGACCGCACACTGCGCGTACATAACGAGTGCGCCAAGGTCGATACGGCCAGCCGCGGCTGCCGACGCGAGCGACCAGAGGACGATGACGTTGGCGGATGCGACGAGGAACAGGCTCCATGCGAGCGGTCGTTCCCGCAGGCGCGTCGCCTCGTACTGCAGCTGGTGCAGCCGTGTCCGTCTCGCGACGAATCGCTCGATCGTCCAGCCGGCCAGGCCGAACAGGCGCAGTTCCTTGCTCGCAGGCGGGTCGACGGCCAGCCGGTAGGCGTAGTCGGCATCCCGCTGGGCGCTGCGGACCTCGTCGGTGTTGCGGTCGCGCCAGACTGCGCTCTCGCGCAGCAGCCAGTGCGTGGCGAGCCAGCCGCCGGCGAGCACCAGAGGCGCCCACCACGTGAAGCCAAACAGCACTGCCGCCGAGGCAAGACCGGCAATCATGCCGACGAGGCCGCCGGCGATGAAGTCCATCGAGTACGACAGCGGCGGCCCCGTCATGCCGAGGTCGAAGTCGCGCGCGACCGTGAGGTCGGCGGCAAGGGCGGCATCCTCCAGGTGGGCCATACCCGGCGGGCGGACGCATGCCTGTGTCAGGCGGTCGTAGAGAAACGCCGAGGTGCGATCGCCGAGGTTGTGGCTGACCGCCGTCTGAAACGGCGTCAGCACCTGCAGCAGGATGAAGGTGGCGCCGACGAGGCCCAGTGGACCAATCAGGCTCTCACCGCGCTGGACGGCGCCGACGAGGACGCCCATCGCAACGGCGAACAGGGCAGGCAGGACGCCATGAAGCAGGACGACTGCCCACCACGTCAGCGCGAGCCGGCCGTCGGCCCTCGGCAGGGCCGCGAAGAACAGCCACTCCTTCCGTTCCCGCTCACAGGCTCATTCGGGATTCGTGGCAGGAGTGGGAATGGCCCGATAGGCGGCCGCTTGAATGCTGTAGAGCTGCGCGTACTGGCCGCGTCGCGCCATGAGCTCCTCGTGAGTGCCCGTCTCGACAACGCGGGCACCATCCAGCACGACGATCAGATCGGCCATGCGCACGGTCGAAAAGCGATGTGACACGAGAATGGTCACGCGGCCGACGCCGTTGTCCTCCCGCACCGCCGCGGCGTAGCGTTCGAACAACGCGTGCTCGGTCTCTGCATCGAGCGCCGCGGTCGGTTCGTCCAGCACGAGTACCAGCGGCTGGTCGCGCATGAACCCGCGCGCGAGCGCGAGCTTCTGCCACTGCCCGAAGCTCACGTCGCTCCCTCCAGGCCATGTCGGCCCGAGTTGCGTGTCGAGGCCTCGCGGCAGCCTCACGATCACGTCATCGGCCCCTGCCCGGCTCACGGCCGTGACGACCGCGGGCTCGTGCTCCAGGCGGGGCAGATCGCCGATCCCGACGGCCTGACGGGCGCGGAGCTCGAAACGGAAGAAATCCTGGAAGGCGCCGGCGAGCCGCGCGCGCCAGTCCACCGCGGATATGGCCGCGAGGTCGGACGAATCGACGAGGATGCGGCCACCGGTCGGCGCATACATCTTTGCCAGCAGCTTCACGAGCGTCGACTTCCCCGCTCCGTTCTCGCCGACGATCGCGATGACCTTGCCCGCAGGGAGATCGAGCGTGATGTCGTCGAGCACGAACCGGTCGGTGCCGGGATACGCGAACGAGACGTGCTCGAAGCGAATCCCTTCTGCGAGCCGGAATGGAGCGGGCTGATCGGCCGTCGCGACGACCGACTTCGCGTAGTCCTCGAGCCAGGCCAGCCGCCGTGCGGCATCCATCCAGATTCCGCGCAGGAAGCCAATCTCGCCCACTGTGGCCCCCACATAGAACGAGAGACGCGACCCGGCCGCCAGTGTCAGGAGCACGTCGTCTGCCGGCGCCCCCAGACCCGACGAGACGAACACGATCGCACCGACATACCCTGCGCCAAAGAGCGCCCACGCCACGGCATGCCAGCCTGCGGACGCCCACCGCGCCGCGGCAATGGGTCTATTGCCCGCTTCCCAGGCCTGCCGGCGCTCCCTGAGCAGCCGATCGCCGATGCCGGTGACCCGCACCTCCTTCCCGGGCGGGGCGGTGGTCGCCACGTCGAACAGATGCCGGGCAAGACGGGCCGGCGATGCGCCGCGTTCGTACGCGTCCCGTTCGATGGCCGGCCGCCACGTCGACGTGAGCACGGGCGGCAGGGCAAACAGCGCAAGCAACGCCAGAAGCGGATGAATGGAGACGAGCAGCGCAATCGTGATCGCGAGGCGGAGGATCCATCCACACGTGGCGAACAGCGACATGTACATGTGGTCCAGCATGAACACCTGATGGCGCAGCACCGACAGCCGATCGAGGTAGTCGGGACGCTCCTGGTGCGCGATGGTCGCGATCGATGCCAGCAGCGTCGCGACATGGGACTCGAGCGCGATCGTGACCTTGTCGCGGAACCGGCGCTGAACGCGCGTGCTCACGGTGACGAGGAACCATGTCGCGGTGGCGGACAGCCCAAGCGCCACGACCGCGATTCGCACCTGGGCCCAGTCGCCCTGGAGGACACCCTCGCCGAGCAGCATGAACCACAGCGCCACCAGCGCATCCGGCAACGAGGCCAGGAGCGCCAGCGTGAAGGCCACGAGGATGAGGGCAGGCTCGTGACGGTAGCCGAGCTTGCACAATCGCCACATCGACGAGAGCGCGGGCGGCAGCGCGTCGATCGACGGCCGGTGCTCAGGCGAGGACGTCATAGCTCCTGCCTTCCTCGTCTTCGCTGCTGAAGCGCTGCGCCTGCAGGTCGAACATCGTCCGGTAACGGCCGTTCTGCGCCATCAGCTCGTCGTGCGTGCCGAGCTCGACGACCCTGCCCCGCTCGAGGACGCAGATCCGATCGACCCGCCGGACTGTCGAAAAGCGGTGAGAAATGAGGATGGTGGTGCAGTGCCGCGTGGCGGCCAGGAGCCGCTCGAAAATCTCTGCCTCGCCGCGGACGTCGAGCTGCGCCGTCGGCTCGTCGAGCAGCACGATGCCGGCACCCATTCGCACCGCGGAGAGGGCGCGCGCCAGCGCCACGCGCTGCCACTGGCCGCCCGAGAGATCGGTGCCGCCGTCGTAGCCGCGGGCCAGGATGGTGTCGAGCCGGGCGAGGTCCCCTGCCCCCGCCGCGTCGAGTGCCTGGAGGACGACACCGTCTGGTGCTCCGCCAGGAGCCACGTTGTCGCGCAGCGGCAGTTCGAGGCGAACGAAGTCCTGGAACACCGCGGTCAGTCGCGATCGCCACGCGGTCAGATCCAGATCGCGCAGGTCGACACCGTCCACTTCGATGGCGCCGTCCTGCGGGTCGTACAGCCGGCAGAGCAGCTTGGCGAGCGTCGTCTTTCCGGCCCCGTTCTGCCCGACGATCGCGAGGGACGAGCCGGCGGGAATGGCGAGGTCGAAGCCGTCCAGCACCTTGGCGCCGCCGGGGTATGCAAACGTGACGTTGCGAAAGCGGATCTCGCGTGCCGGCAGGTCCACGCCCGTCAGCCGTCCGGAGGCGAGCCGCCCGGCAGATGCCATCGCCGGCTCCAGCCGGCGGACCGCCGCAACCGGCGCCGACGCCCCATCCAGCGCCCAGTTGAAGCCTCCGAACGCGATCGCCGAGGTCCCGACCGCACACTGCGCGTACATGACGAGTCCGCCAAGGTCGATGCGGCCCTCCGCGGCTGCCGACGCCAGTGACCAGAGGACGATGACGTTGGCGGATGCGACGAGGAACAGGCTCCATGCGAGCGGCCGTTCCCGCAGGCGCGTCGCCTCGTACTGAAGCTGGTGCAGCCGTGTCCGTCTCGCGACGAATCGCTCGATCGTCCAGCCGGCCAGGCCGAACAGGCGCAGTTCCTTGCTCGCAGGCGGATCGACGGCCAGCCGGTACGCATAGTCGGCATCCCGCTGGGCGCTGCGGACCTCGTCGGTGTTGCGGTCGCGCCAGACGGCGCTCTCGCGCAGCAGCCAGTGCGTGGCGAGCCACCCGCCGGCGAGCACCAGAGGCGCCCACCACGTGAAGCCAAACAGCACTGCCGCCGAGGCAAGACCGGCAATCATGCCGACGAGGCCGCCGGCGATGAAGTCCATCGAGTACGACAACGGCGGCCCCGTCATGCCGAGGTCGAAGTCGCGCGCGACCGTGAGGTCGGCGGCAAGGGCGGCATCTTCCAGGTGTGCCACACCCGGCGGGCGGACGCATGCCTGTGTCAGGCGGTCGTAGAGAAACGCCGAGGTGCGGTCGCCGAGGTTGTGGCTGACCGCCGTCTGAACTGGCGTCAGCACCTGCAGCAGGATGAAGGTGGCGCCGACGAGGCCCAGTGGACCGATCAGGCCCTCACCGCGCTGGACGGCGCCGACGAGGACGCCCATCGCAACGGCGAACAGGGCAGGCAGGACGCCATGAAGCAGGACGACTGCCCACCACGTCAGCGCGAGCCGGCCGTCGGCCCTCGGCAGGGCCGCGAAGAACAGCCACTCCTTCCGTTCCCGCAGACGCTCGAGCATTGGCCCTTCCCTTTCTCCGCCGCCGTAGGCTGTGTCAGATCTTGCATTTCAACATTGTCGGGACGTTGCAATGCAAGATCTTGACGTCGATTCGAGACCTGCCGAGACAACCTGATGCTTCCATCTCGCCTGCTCATCGCCCGCCAGAACTTCCCCGACCTCCGCCTTGGCGATGTCCGTGGCGAGGCGCGCCAACAGCTCGAGCGCAGCGGGTTCGCGGCGGGGCTCCGGCCCGGCGCTCGGGTGGCAATCGGCGTCGGAAGCCGCGGCATCACCAATATCGCCACCATCGTCCAGAGCGCGGTGCAGTACTGGGGCGCTCACGGGATGTCGCCGTTTGTTTTTCCCGCGATGGGAAGTCATGGTGCTGCGACTCCCGAGGGACAGGCGGAGGTCCTCGCTCATTTCGGCATTACCGAATCGTCGATCGGCTGCCCCATCATCAGTCGCGCCGACGTCGTCTCGCTCGGCAGGACCGACGATGGGATTGAAGTCTTCATGGATGCCGAAGCCCATGCGGCGGACGCCGTGATGATCGTGGCGCGCGTGAAGTGGCATACCTCGTTCAGCGGCCGAATCGAAAGCGGCCTCATGAAGATGATGGCCATCGGTCTGGGGAAGTTTGCGGGCGCGCAGAAGTACCACACGCACGCGCAGCGGTTCGGCCTCGAGCACGTCATCCGCACGGTGGGCCGCCGGGTTCTGCAATCGGGAAAGATGATTGGCGGTCTGGCCATCCTCGAGGATGCCTGCCACAACACCGCAAGGCTCGAGGCCGTTCCGGCCGACTGCATGGAAGTGCGTGACGAGGAGAATCTCGCACTCGCGAAGTCCTGGATGCCCAGGCTGCCATGCGATCTCGACGTTCTGATCGTCGACGAGATGGGCAAGAACATCAGCGGCACGGGCATGGACGCGAAGGTCGTCAATCGGGGGCCCGAGGGCGAATACAACCCCTGGGCGGAACTGCCGTCCGTCGGGCGGATCTTCGTCCGCGATCTCGCCCGGCAGACCTATGGCAACGCCATGGGCATCGGGATGGCGGACGTCACCACCGATCGGCTCGTGCGCCAGGTCGATTGGGAGCCGACACGGGTCAATGCGCTGAGCGCAAGTCGGCCGTCGCGCATTCGCGTCCCCGCGCACTTTGCCAGCGATCGCGAGTGCCTGCACTGGGTTGCGGGCACGGCAGGGAAGGCGGACCTTGCCGACGTGACGTTCGGCTGGATTCGGAACACGCTCGAGCTCGATCGTCTGGCCATCAGTCCGAACCTGCGCGCGCGGATCGATGGACAGCCACAGGTCCACGTCGAGAGTGAGATCGACGTGCCGTGGGATGAATCGGGCAATCTCGTGAGTCCCTTTCGTTGACCGAAGAGCGGGCGAGGGTCCGTCGCGGTTCCCTTTCCACAGGAAGGCACGGTGGCCGGCTCATCCCTGCGTCGTCAACGCCAGTAGATTCAGCCGCCTGAAGAATGTGACCGGGCCAGCGCCACCGCGTCGGCACCCGCGGGAAATCGGAGCTGCCCGGACGCATCGTTCGCGGCACGCCACACCGCCTCCGCCACGTCGGACTCGGTCGTCACCGCGGCCGGCTGCGCAAATGCCGCGAAGATGGGCTGCGCGAAAGGCGCGTACACCTCGGGAATCAGCCCTTCCATGCGTGGTCCCCCGTTGCTCGTGAAGCGCGTGGTCGGGCCGTAGCCCGGCTCAACCAGCTTGACCCGCACGTTGAAGAACTCGAGCTCGAGGGCGAGCGACGCGGTGAACCCTTCGATGGCCATCTTGCTCGCGGTGTACACGGCCGCCAGCGGCATCGGCGTCAGCGTCACGCTCGACGTCACGTTCACCACCACGCCCGACCTCCGCGCGCGGAACTGGGGCAGCACCGCCTGCGTCATCGCCATCACGCCGAAGGTGTTGGTCTCGAACACCTCGCGCGCCGTCGCCATCGGCGTGGCCTCGAAGGCGCCGACGACTCCGATGCCCGCGTTGTTGACGAGCACGTCGAGGGGCCCACTCGCCTCGAGCGCGGCCGCAATGCTGTCGGGCTTCGTCACGTCGAGCGCCACCACGCGGAGTCGTTCGGACCGGGGCAGCACGTCTTCGCGCGGCGTGCGCATGGTGGCGACCACGTTCCACCCTTGCGCGTGGAAGTGGCGCGCGGTCTCGAGGCCGTAGCCGGAAGAGCAACCGGTAATGAGCACGGTTTTCATGTCGACTCCTCTGTCTGGGTCCACTTTTCGTGGACGCGTCAACCATCGTTACGTCGCACGATAGCGGAGGCGTGCCGGACGATCTACCATGTGGAGTCCGTATTTCATTTGTGAGCGTCCAGACATGAACGACCCACTCTCGGAAGTCATCGCCCTGCTTCAGCCGCGTGCGGTGTTCTCGAGGCGGATCAGCGGCGCCGGCCGCTGGGGTGTCCGCTACTCCGCCTTCGGCCAGCCGAGCTTCTGCGCGGTGCTCGAGGGCCGTTGTCGTTTGACCGTCGATGGCCACCGTCCTCTGACACTCGAGGCGGGCGATTTCGTGCTCCTGCCCGCGACGCCGGGTTTCACCATGTCGGGCTTCGAGCCGGTGAGATTCGAGCGCTTCGACCCGAAGGTGACGTCAACCGTGCCGGGTGAAGTCCGCCATGGCACGCGCGGCGGGCGCCCCGACGTGCGGTTGCTCGGCGGCTGGTTCGTCTTCGACTCGCCGGACTCGGCGTTGCTGGTGTCGCTGCTGCCGTCGCTCGTGCACGTGCGCGGCGTCGAGCGGCTCTCGGTCCTGGTGCGCCTCGTCGGCGAGGAAGCGAGCGAACGGAGGTCAGGTCGCGATCTCGTGCTCACGCGCCTCGTGGAGGTGCTGCTCATCGAAGCGCTGCGGTTGACGCCCGGTGAAGACGCGCCTCCGGGGCTGCTGCGCGGGTTGGCCGATGCGCGAGTCGCGCCCGCGATACGGCAGATGCACGGCCAGCTCGCACGTTCGTGGACGGTGGCCCAGCTCGCGAGGACGGCCGCGCTGTCGCGCTCGGCGTTCTTCGAGCGCTTCACGCGCACCGTCGGCCTGCCGCCGATGGAATACCTGCTCGCCTGGCGCATGGCCGTCGCGAAGGATCTGCTCCGCCGCCACGACCTCGGGATCGCCGAGGTCGCCGAACGCGTCGGCTACGGCTCGGCGAGCACCTTCAGCACCGCGTTCAGCCGGCACGTGGGCCAGCCTCCGAGTCGCTACGCAGTGGGCGCTCCAGACCTGACGTCACACCTGACTTCGCGAGTCACGGCGCCGCGGTGCGCGGTGATGCAGGCCGGCGTGCACGCTGCAACAGTTCCCGCTATCTGCTAGCATCGCGCGCACACGTCCCCCATGCGTTCCCGCATTCCGCATCCGCTCGTTCTGCTCGTGGTCTGTGTCTTCGCTGCCGCCGTGCTCACGCATCTCGTGCGCGCCGGCGAGTTCGAGCGGCGGGATGATCCGGCGACAGGGCGGCGGGCCGTCATTGCCGGCTCGTTCCACCATGTTCCGCAGAGCCCGGTTGGACCGTTCGCCGCGTTGATGGCCTTGCCGCAAGGGATGACCGACGCCGCGTCGGTGATCTTTCTCGTCTTCCTCGTCGGCGGCGCCTTCAGCGTCGTCGAAAGCACGGGCGCCTTCAATCAGGGCGTGACCTGGCTGGTGAAGGTGCTGCGTCATCGCACGGATCTCATCGTGCCGATCTGCTGCGTGGCGTTCGCCACCGGCGGAGCGGTGGAAGGCATGTGGGAAGAGGTCATCCCGCTGGTGCCGGTGCTGCTGCTGCTGGTCCGCAGCGCCGGGTACGATCCGATTACTGCCGTGGCGATGAGCATCGGCTCGGCCGCCGTCGGCATCGCGTTCAGCCCGATCAATCCGTTCAGCGTCGGCGTCGCGCAGAAAGTGGCGCAGCTGCCGCTGCTGTCGGGCCTCGGGTTCCGCATGGCGGTGCTCGTCGCGGGAGTCGCGATCTGGACGTGGTGGACGATGCGGCATGCGAAGCGCACGCGGACGACGCCGGAAGTCGCATCCCCGGAGACGACGGCTCCGCTCGACTGGCGCCGGGCGGTGATCCTGCTGATGGTCGGGGCGACGTTTGTCGTCTACGTGTTCGGCGCGCTGCGCTACGACTGGGGGTTCGACGAGCTCGGCGCCCTGTTCTTCGCCATGGGCGTGCTCGCCGGCCTGCTCGCCGGGCTCGGCATCGACGGCACGGCTCGCGCATTCGTCGAAGGCTTCCGCTCGATGGCGTTCGCCGCGACGCTGATCGGGTTCGCGCGCGCCATCTTCGTGGTGCTCGACAAGGGCAAGATCGTCGACACGGTGATCAACGGGATGGTGACACCGCTCATGGACCTGCCGGCGGTCGTGTTCGCGCTCGGGATGACGGTGGTGCAGGCCGCGATTTCCATTGTCATCCCGAGCACCTCCGGGCCGTGCGGTGCTGACCATGCCGATTCTCGTGCCGATGTCGGATCTCCTGGGCGTCTCGAGGCAGGTGACCGTGCTCGCGTATCAGTTCGGCGCCGGCGTCATCAACCACATCCTCCCGACGGACGGCACGCTGATGGCCGTCCTTGCACTGGCGGGCGTCCGCTTCGATCGCTGGTTTCGTTTTGCGGCGCCGGGCTGCGCGGTGCTGTTCGTGCTGGGCCTGCTCGCGATCGCCGTGGCCGTGGTGACGGGGCTGCGCTAGGCGGTGGTCGGGTCGGCCGCTAGTCGGCTCGGCCGTGGTCCGCTAGTCCGCTAGTCCGCTAGTCCGCTAGTCCGCTAGTCCGCTAGTCCGGCGTGCCTCGCCGAGGCATAAGGGAGAGTCTTCGGCATTCTGGTGGGCCGTCCGTAAGTTCTCCCTTTTGCCTTCTGCCTTCTCCTTGTCACGCTGTTCTTCATCAGCCTGCTAGCGGGCTACCGGACCGCGACCCGCGGACCCCGGACCACGGCCCGGTCAGCCGTTGTAGCCACGGTCCCGGGCGAAGACGATGGCCTGCGCGCGCGACCAGACGCCGAGCTTGTCGAAGATGTTCGAGGCGTGGTTGCGGACGGTCTTTTCGCTGATCTGCAGCCGCTCGGCAATCTCCGCGTTGCTCAGCCCCTCGGCCATCAACGTCAGCACCTGACGCTCGCGTCCCGACAGCGCGGCAAATACCGAGTCGTTCGTCGCCGCCTGATCCTGTTGCACGAACGCGAGCACTTCCTGCTGGAAACGCTGCCACGCCGGTTCGTGCTCGAGCAGCACATGATTGCGCGAGTCGAGCTCGACGAAGTGCGCGCCCTGGATGGCGCTGGCGAGCAGGCGTCCTTCCGCCACCGGAACGACTTCGTCTCCACGCGCGTGCATGACCAGTGTCGGCGTGCGCACATCGGCAAGCGACGCGGAAATGTCCATCACGGCGCGCGCCTCCAGCAGGCTGGCCGCGATCTCTGCGGAGGTCGTCTTGAGGCAGAGCTCGTTGAACCACTGGAGCTGCTCCGGGGTGCCGCCGGGAATGAAGCGCGAGGTGAAGACCTGCCGGAACGTCGGGTTGTCGTTCCCCCAGTAGACGCGCGCGAGATCGACCATCGCCTGATAGGCGCGCTCTCTGTCGGGCGTGCCGCGCCGCAGCGCGCCACGCGCATAGCCGCCATAGAGAATCAACCTGGCGACGCGCTCCGGGTGGCGGATCGCATAGGTGATGCAGGCGCACGCCTCCCTGTGAGATGCCGAGCAGCGTGACCGGCTCCGCGGGCCGCGCCGCATCGATGATCGCTTCCAGGTCGTCGGTCCACTGCTCGACGGTCAGCTGGCGATCGTTCCACTCGCTCATCCCGCAGCCCCGCTCGTCGTGGCGCACGAACCGGAAGTGCGCCGAGAAGAACTGCATCCAGTGTCTCCAGACGGGGCTTTCCCACTCGTTACTCGAGATGGGTGAGCCAGTTCGCCGCCTTGACGAGGACAGGACCCGCACCGGATTCCGCCCAGGCCAGCCGCGTTCCGTCCGGCGCCGTCGCGTAATGGATGTGCTGGCGAAGCTTCGAGGGGGTGCTCATCGCGTGACCGGGACATTTGTCTCACACCCGAAGCCCCGATGTCAGCCCGACCGGGACAAAGCGCCGATACCACGTGCGCCGCCGCGGCCGCATGCTCTCCGTCACCAGGAGGAATGCATGTTCAAACGGCTTTTGTTCTTCACCTATGGCGTGGCGGCGATAACTGCGCCTTGCGCGGTCAGGCCGTGCATGCTCGTGCTCCTGAGCAGCTCGCCGGTCAGCGTGCGGGCGGAAGAGCAGCATTCGCACGCGAGCAACGCCAGCGCGCTCGTCGCGGTCGTGAAGGAGTCGACCGAACGCTTCAAGGACGTGGCGCTCGCCGAGGCCGCCGGCTACGGCCTGCAGTTCGGTTGCGTCTCCGGGCCCGACTCGGGAGCGATGGGCCTGCACTTCGTGAACTTCCCGCTGGTTCTCGACGGCGAGCTGGATGCGACCCGTCCCGAGATCGTGATCTACGAGCCGCTGCCGAACGGCCGGCTGCGGCTGATCGGCGCGGACTACCTCGTGCTCGCCGACGCCTGGCACGCCAGGCATCCCGAGCCGCCGCAGCTGATGGGACAGCTCTTTCACCTGTTCGAGGCACCGAACCGGTTCGGTCTGCCGGCGTTCTACACGCTGCACGTCTGGGCGTGGAAGGACAACCCGACCGGCACGTTCGTCAACTGGCACAAGAACGTCT
>CAWIKP010000035.1:0-63255 GCA_963836735.1 uncultured Acidobacteriota bacterium
CACCGCCCACTTCGAGGACCCGATGCGCCCTGAGGATCGCTCGAGGCCATCCACGCCAAGGCGCTATAATCCGTCGCTATTCCTAGCGAGGCTGCGCCTGAGACCAATCGACGCTCCGTCTCGCTTGGTCGCATTATCGATAACGCAGCGCTGACGCGCGGACGGCCTTGACCGAAAACTTGACTCACAAACACAGAATCGAGTCGGTCAAAGCCTCTCTAAAGGAGCGACCGATGACTCGACGTGCCGCGCTGACAATCGTGGCCCTCACGCTGGTGGCCTCCCCTGGAACGGTGCGCACCGCCGAGCGCCGGTGGACGCCGGACGCGTTGATGCGGGTCAAGCGCATCCCGACCGTCGTCCCCTCTCCCGACGCGAGCCGCGTCGCCTTCGTCGTGTCTGAAGCGGTGATGGAGGGGGAGAAGAGCGAGTGGCTCTCGCACATCCATGTGGCCGGGAGTGACGGCTCCGGCTCGACCCAACTGACGCGCGGGGACAAATCCGCGACGAGCCCGCAATGGGCGCCCGACGGGCAGTCGATCGCGTTCCTGTCGGCGCGTGGCAGCGACAAGGTCAACGTCTTCGTCATCGGCCTCTCGGGCGGTGAGGCCGAACAGATTACGAACGAGAAGGGCTCGATCACGCTGGTGCGCTGGGCGCCCGACGGGAAGTCGGTCGCATTCGTCATGCCCGAGCCGAAGTCGGACGAGGAGGAGAAGGCGGCGAAGGAAAAACGAGACATGCGCGTCGTCGACGAGAACGAGAAGCTCGCCGGACTCTACGTCGTGCCGCTCGCCAGGGACGCCGACGGGAAACGGAAGGTGACGAAGCTCGCGACCGGAGCCGTGCACGTGACCGCCATCGACTGGGCGCCCGATTCGACCGCCATCGCCTACGGTCATCAGAAGACACCGAAGGTGTTCGAGCAGAACGACATTTCGATCGTGCGCGTGGCCGGCGGTCAGCCGCGGCCGCTGGTCGCGACGCCGGCGAGCGAGCTGTCGCCGCTCTTCTCGCCCGACGGGCAAGCCGTCGCCTACGTGCTGGGAGACGATCCGCCAACCTGGGCCGGCACGGCCTGGGTTCGCGTCGTGCCCGCGGCAGGCGGCACGCCCAAAGCGCTCGCCAAAACCTTCGACGAGCAGCCCGATTTGATCGGATGGTCGCGTGACGGTCAGGGCCTCTACGTCGCGGAAACGCAGGGCACGATCGGACGACTCTCGCTGCTGCCGGTGGACGGCGGCGCGCCGGCGCTTGCAGGGACGCGACGACGTCAACGTCACGACGCCGTCCTTGAACAGGACCGGCACCGCCGTCGGCTTTGCGCACGCGTGGTCGGACAAGGCGCCGGAGCCGTATTTCACGCGGCTGGACACGTTCGCCCCGAAGCAGGTCGCGCGCACCCAGGTGATCCCGTCGTCAGCAGAGGCCCCGGTCGGCCAGACCGATGTCCTCAAGTGGAAGTCGACCGATGGCATGGAGATCGAAGGGCTGATCACCTATCCGGTCGGCTACGAGAAGGGCCGCCGCGTGCCGCTGCGTGGTGATGGTGCACGGCGGCCCGACCGGTGTGTTCACGCGCGCGTTCGTCGGCATGCCCGGCCCGTATCCCATCCCGGCGTTCACCGAGCGCGGCTACGCGGTGCTGCGGCGTCAATCCGCGCGGGAGCAGCGGCTACGGCCGGACGTTCCGCTACGCCAACCTGAAGGACTGGGGCGGCGGCGACTACAAGGACATCATGACCGGCGTCGATCACGTGATCGCGCTGGGCGTCGCCGATCCGGATCGGCTCGGCATCATGGGCTGGAGCTACGGCGGCTACATGACCTCGTGGGTGATCACCCAGACGAAGCGCTTCAAGGCGGCATCGGTCGGCGCCGGCGTCACCAACCTCATGAGCTTCACCGGCACGGCCGACATCCCCGGCTTCGTGCCGGACTACTTCGGCGGCGAGTACTGGGACGTCTTCGACCGCTGGCGCGCGCACTCGGCGATGTTCAACATCAAGGGCGTGACGACGCCGACGCTGATTCAGCACGGCGAGGCGGACGTGCGGGTGCCGATCTCGCAGGGATACGAGCTCTACAACGCCCTCGTCCGTCAGAAGGTGCCCACGAAGATGGTCGTCTATCCGCGCCAGCCGCACGGCTTCACCGAGCCGAAGATGACGAAGGACGCGATGGAGCGCAATCTCGAGTGGTTCGATCGCTGGATCATGGGACCGGCGAAGACCCGTTCGAACTGAGTGCTCCTCTCGCGTTCTCGCGTGGACCGGGGCCGCACCCGGGCGTCAGCGCCGCGCCGGCGGCGGTTGCGACGACGACCGGCGTGACGTGTCGCGCCATAGCTTCGGAAGCATGTACACCAGGTGCGCGCGCCACGTGCCCCAGTCGTGCCCGCCGTCCCCGCCGATGTAGTAGTCGTGCGCGACACCGTGCTTCTCGAGGATCTGGTGAAACACGACCGACCGGTTGGCCGGCAGGTTCTCGTGCGTGCCGAGCCCGACGAACAGGTAATCGACCTTCTTGCTGACCGCCGGATCGTTGAGGAACTCTGGCGTGCTCTTCTCGGACTCCGGATCGCCGGCGCTGAGAATGCCGAATGACGCGAACAGGTCGAGCGCCTTGAAGCCGACCAGCTGCGCGTGCCGGCCGCCCATCGACAGTCCGGCGAGAGCGCGGCCGTGCGGATTGGCCTGCGTGCTATAGGTCTTGTCAACCAGCGGCACGATCTGCTGCCGCAGCTCCTTCTCGAAGAGCGGAAAGGTCAGCTCGGTGTGCTTGGGATCGCTGCGATGCACGACCTGGTTGTTCGGCATCGCGATGATGAGCGGCAGGGCCTTCCCGTCCGCGATGAGGTTGTCGGCGATGAACCCGGCGCGGCCCTCGACGTTCCAGTTCGAGGCCAGCTCACCGCTGCCGCCGAGCAGGTACAGCACCGGATAACGCCGCGAGCGATCGTAGCCGGGCGGTGTATAGACATACATCTCCCGCTCGCCGTTCAGCACGTCCGAGTGATAGACGTGGCGCGTGACCGCGCCGTGCGGCACCTTTCTGGCGTCGTAGTAGGCCGGTCCGTCCCCGTGCACGGCAACCGTGCTGTAGCCAGGCTGGTCCGAGAACCCGGTCAGCGTGTTGTTCGGGTCGACGACCGCGACCCCGTCTACGAGCAGTCGGTAGATATAGAGGTTGGGCTTGAGCGGACCGACCGTCAGCGTCCAGACTCCCTCGGCGTTCTTCTCGAAGGGAATGGGCGTGTTGCCCTTTCCGATGGCCAGAAGAATCGGCCCACCAGTCAGCGCCACGGTGCGGGCCTCCGGCGCCTTCAGCCGGAAGGTCACCGTGTGATCGTCCTTGACCTCGGGCGAGATCAGGTTCGCGCCATACGGGGTCAGGCCCTGGGTGTTCTTGTGCGGGTTCCAGTCGAGATTGACGTGCGCCTGCTGCGCCGACGCCGCCACCGAACCGCCCGCGATCGCCAGCACGACGAGAAGCGGAGTTTTCGTCTTCATGGACGCTGATATTACCGCTCCTCCGGAAGCTGGTGGAAAGGTTCGTGTACCGAATTGACGGTGCTGCCGCGCTGTTCTACAGTCCGCGCGTCGAGGTGCTGCATGGTGCGACAGTTCCTGCTCCTGGCTCTCTTGCCTGTGCTCGGTTTTACCCAGGCGACATCCCCGGCCGCGGACCTGACCGAGCGTGTGTCGAGGATGGCCCGGATCGGATCGGCCACCGCACCGAGCTTCTCGCCCGACGGCCGATGGCTCAGCGTGATCGCGAACGTCAGCGGGCTTCCGCAGGTCTATGTCATCCCCGCCGAGGGCGGGTGGCCACGGATGATCACCGATGGGACGGACCCGGTCACCAGCGCCGTCTGGTCTCCCGCCGCCGGCAGCAACTCGATCGCCATCACCGTCGCGCCTGGCGGTGGACTGAACACGCAGGTCTACGTCGTCCAGTCTGACGGCACCGGCTTCCGACGACTGACCGATGGCGGGCAGGACAACAATGCCTTCAACACCTGGAGCGACGACGGCCGCCGGATCTATATCGATTCCAACCGCCGTGACCCGGCATCGCGCGACACGTTCGTCATCGACGTGGCGAGCGGCAAGATAGATCTGGTCGTCAGGAATCCGGGGATCGGTTCGCTGACGAGCGTTACTGCCGATGGCCGGTACGGTCTGCTCAGCCGCGTCCAGAGCCGGGGCAATAACAACCTGCACCTGGTGGACCTCGCCAGCGGGAAAGACACGCTGCTCACGCCGCACGAAGGGGTGGCCCAGGTACTTCGGCGAGATCGCCAGGACTGGCGGCGCCGTGTACCTTGGAACGAATGAGGGCCGCGATCTGACCGCGTTCGCGCGGTTGCGCCTCGACGCGCGCGGACAGCCCGGGAAGCCGGAGATCCTGCGCGAGCGAGCCGACGCCGAGCTCGATGGCGTTCGCCTGAACTCGCAGGCCACCCTCGCCGCGCTCGCCTGGAACGTGCGCGGACGTTCCGAGCTCGAACTGTTCGACATCCAGGCTGGCAGGACGCTGCCCGCGCCGAAGCTGCCTGGCGAGATCGCGTCAACAGCGTTGCTCTCTCGGGACGGCAAGCGTCTCGCCGTTACTGTGTCGGGCGCCGCGCAGCCGCCCGACGTCTGGATCGCCGAGAATGGCGGCGGGTTCCGGCAGCTGACGTTCGCGCAGCACGCCGGCGTCGACCTCACCACCTTCGTGCGGCCGGAGCTGGTGACGTTCAAAGCCCATGACGGCCTGGAGTTGACCGGGTGGCTCTACCGGTCCAAGGGCGCGGCCAGTCCCGGTCCGTTCGTCATCAGCTTTCACGGCGGGCCGGAGGGGCAGGAACGGCCGACGTTCCGCTCGGATTACCAGGCCTTGCTGTCGCAGGGCATCGGCGTGTTCGCACCGAACGTCCGCGGGTCATCCGGGTTCGGCAAGAGATTCGTGAATCTCGACAACGGCGCCCTGCGTTTCGACGGGATCAAGGACATCAAGAGCTGCGTCGACTATCTGGTCACCGGCCGCCTTGCGGATCCGGCCCGCATCGGCATCACCGGCGGCTCGGTCCGGCGGCTACATGACGATGGCGGGATTGACGGAGTATCCGGAGCTGTTCGCGGCGGGCGTGAACCAGTTCGGGATGGTCAACTTCTTCACGTTCTTCAAACACACACAGCCCTGGATGGCCGCCATCTCGACGGTCGAGTATGGCGATCCGCAGACACAGAAGGACCTCCTCGAAAAGCTCTCGCCGCTCGGCAAGCTCGACCGGATCCGTGCCGCGACGATGGTGCAGCACGGCGCGAACGACACGAACGTCCCGGTGATCGAAGCCGAGCAGATCGTGGCGCACCTCAAGACGCGCAACATCCCGGTCGAGTACATCCTCTTTCCGGACGAGGGCCACGGCTGGCGGAAGACGGCGAACCGAATCCGGTCGACGGTGGAAATGGTGCGGTTCTTCGACCAGCACCTCAACCGGCAGCGGACGGTCACGAGCCAGTTCCATTGATCGCGCCCTCCGAGCTGCGCGTGACAGGACGCGAGCCGGCGTCAAAACGCTCGCGCGTGTTGCTGCTTGCCGTCGTCATGGCCTTCGGGCCTGCGTGGGGACTCTTGATGTCGCAGCCGGCCGCGCCGCCAGCCACGGACATCTACCTGGTCCCCTGACCCGGAGGCCTCGGCTCGCTGGCCGCGTCGGCCGCGTAGGAAAGAGCGAAGGCCGGTCCGAAACCGACTGATTCCAGCGCTGATGGGTCCAATCCTTGAAGGCCAATGAGAATCTGCATCAATAGATCGCTGCTCGTCCTCCTCCTTTCTCTCCTCGCCTCGGCTGCGGGACTCTTGAGAGCCCAACCCAGATCGACGCACGGGCCGGCCCACGGCAGTCTCGTGCTGCAGGGTGGAGTTGGATTGAACCAGGTGATTACCTCCGCCTTTGTCGCTCTCGCCGGCGGACCCGGATCGCACATCGTCGTCATTCCGACGGCGAGCGTCGGCGATGCCGGGCCGCCCGGGATGGCGACGTTTCTGGCGCGTCGTATGAAGGAGAGTTTTGGCGTGGCCGCGGTCACAGTGGTGCACACGACTGACCGCGCAGAGGCAGACTCCGACAGCTTTATTGAACCCCTTCGCCGATCGACAGGCGTCTGGATGCTCGGCGGATTCCCGGAGCGCCTCGTCCACGCCTACCTCGGCACTAAGGTCGAGCGCGCGATCAACGAGCTGCTGGATCGCGGGGGCGTCGTTGGTGGAGAGTCGGCCGGCGCCATGATCCAGGGATCCTGGCTGGACACCACGGACAACGATGGGTTCAGCCCGGAGATTCTCGCCTTGATCCGCAAGCACGCCTCGGGCGCCGGGTTCGGGTTGCTCGCCAATGCGGCCATCTTTCCGCACTTTGACAAGCGCGGCACGGCGGCTGCCATCAAGGAGAGCGCGGCGGATCCCGACCAACTGGCGATCGGCATCGATGAAGAGACGGCCCTTATCGTGAGCGGCGTTCTTGCCAAGGTCGTGGGCTCTGGCACCGCGAGCATGTACGACGGCGCAGGCCTCGGCGCGCCGAGAGTGGTCATTCTCCGGAGCGGCGAACGGTATGATTTCTCAGCTCGGCGCAAGGAGTAGTGGCCAGCCGAGTGTATGGACCCCTCCCCCGTCCGCGTTCAACCGCGCCGGGAGGCGTCCCCGGTAGAGCTCCACGGCCAGGGCGTGAAATCAGATCAGTCCCGCGCCTGCGAACCGGAACCCTGTCCCCAACGTCACGAGATCCAGATCAGCGGCGCCAACCGGCTCTTGGACCAGGGCGGGCGCTGAGATACCTGAGCCGAAAGGACTTCACTCATGCTTACGAAGATCCTCCTCGTCTACTCGACTGTCATGACGACGCTGCTCGCAGCGTTCACGTTGGCGGGGTCCGCTGCAGCGCGGGGTCAGGACAGAGTTCAACAGCTTGACGAGATCGACGTCCATCGCATCAACGTCCGTGAGGCCGACGGCACCCTGCGCATGGTGATTTCGAATCATGCCCGCCTCCCTGGCGTCATGGTCCGAGGCAAGGAGAATCCACCTGTGGATCGGCCTTACGCGGGCATGCTGTTCTACAACGACGAGGGGACCGAGAATGGCGGTCTGGTCTTCGGGGGACACCGCAACGCGAACGGCGAAGTGGTGGACGCTGGTGTGGCGCTCTCGTTCGATCGCTATGGGGCGACCTCCCAGTTCGTTCAGCTCGCCGGTGTGCAGGACTCGAAGAACCACATCGTCGGGCTCACGCTGTCGGAGACCGAGCCCACCGGCAATCGGCGGCGTGTGGCGATCGGCCACGACAAGGAAGGCGTCGCCAGCGTGTCGCTCATGGACCGCAACGGACGAAAGCGAATCGTGTTGGAAGTCACGCCCGACGGAACGCCCGGTATTTCGCTCCTCGATGCGGAAGGCAAGGTCGTCAATCAACTCGGACCCACCCGGTCCCGATGAACGCGCGTCTGGCCGCCACGCCCACTGGACCGGCGGCGACTTCACGCGAGTGCTCCGACATCAGCGCGTGTAGCCTCGCCGCGCCTTGATGGTTCCCTTTGGTTGCTTGAGCTTCACCTCAATCGGGTGCCAGCCCGTGGTCTCGACGTTCTTCGGGGTGTAGGTGAGCACATACCGGCTGCGGAACTCCCGCACGATGCTGGTGAACGCATCGCGGAGATCATCGGGGTTCCGCGAGGTGAGGACGCGGCCACCGGTTACATCGGCGAGACTCTCGAGCACGTCCTCCGGTGGCTCGCCGTCGCGCGAGACGAACGCGATCAGCGGCAGGGATCGATCCCGCGTGGTTTGCCAGGACCTGTGCGTGACGCCATACACGACGACGTCGGTTCGCCGGGCGCGATCGAGCAGGCCGCGCCACGACAGCCAGCTCGACGTGTCGTCGCCATCGGTGAAGAGGATGACGAGATGGCGGCGATCCGGCAGGTCGTCGCGCAGCGTCATCGCGGCGAATCCCGCGTCGACGAGCGACGTGGCCCCTCCCGCGGCGAGGCCTGGCAGGATCTTGATGATTGCGGAGCCGCCGGCAGACCAGGGCGCCCGCAGCTTGATCTCTTCGGAGAAGGTCAGCAGCGCGGACCGATCCCGCGGACCCAGCGCCGAGGCCGCCGCGTTGACGCCGTCGACGAGCGCGCGCAGCTTCTGGCCCGCCACGCTTTCGCTGACGTCGAGCGCCAGCATCATGCTGACCGGGATGTCCTCGATGGCGATCGTCTCGATGTCCTGCCGGACGCCCTGATCGAGAAGGATGAAATCGTCCCGCCGGAGGCCGGCAATCGGCCGACGACCATCCGTCACGAGGAGGTCGATACGGACCCCTTCGGCTGTGGTCCGGAACCGTTGCTGCGCGAGGTGAACGGGCGCAGCCGTCGCGAGCATGGCGACGATCAGCGGCAGCGCGCGGCGCGTCACTGCATCACCTCGATCCGGAGCTCGTCGAGCTGCAGGGGGGCACTCTCTCCCGGAGGAAGACGGAACGTCCAGAGCGGATCCACGTGCCGTCCCTGCCCCAGAAGCTCGAGGAGCCGCTGCTTCGACTCGGCGTCACGTCCGCGGCGGCCGAGAAGCTCCGAGAGCGCGTACACAGCCGACGGCGCGGCCGGATACTGGCGCATGGCCGCCCTGTAGAAACGTTCGGCGTCATCGAGACGCCCGTGGCGGTTGTGGATCTGTCCGACGAAGAGGAACGCGAGATACCGGATGCGCGGATCGAAGGAGCGCGACGCCACGGTGAAGTGCTCCAGCGCAACCGCCTCCTGGCCAAGACCGGCCCGAAGGTTGCCAAGCCGCAGTGCCGCGGCCGCGTGCTCATGGTCCTCTGCCAGCGCCCGCTCGTACATGCGGGCGAAGCCGTCCATGTGTTGACGCACCCCCGGATCGCTGGTGCGCCTGACGCCGGGGCCGTCCGGGCCGAAGAACGTCCCCTCGTCGAACAGTGCAAGGTCGTAGCGTGCGCCGGCTCTGGAGGCGGACGGCGAGAGCGGCCACCGCTGCCGGCACCGCTCGCGAAGCGATTCAGCAGCGCGGGGGTCGCCGCGCATCAGGACGGGGAGCGCCTGGCACCAGCGCTCAGCGAAATAGAGCTGCTGCGGCTCGAGCGAGGTCACCGCGCCGAGCAGTCGTTCCGCCAGCCATGAATGGCGGACGGCTTCGTCAGGGGCGCGTTCCGCGCGTGCCAGGTAGCAGGCCTCGGTGTGGAGCATGGCAGCGGCGCGCAGATCCTTCCAGTCCCAGGGCTGCGGTTTGCCGCCAGTGGCCTCGCTGACGGCGTCCTCGATCCTCTCGGCCGTCAATGCACGCAACCGTCCGACCGCACCGGGATCGAAGCTGCGATACGCCTGAACGATTGCTGGATAGGGCTCGGCTGCCTGCGCGCGTGTGGAAGGCAAGGACAGCGGCAGCAGAGCGAGTAAGGAAACTATCGACGCGATCCGGGAACCACTGCGCAGCAGTCACCTCCCGTCGGGAGTGCTGCGTATGATACGCGAAAGCGTTCGGCCGATCGCCGGAGTCAGAGAGGTCAGGAGGTCGGTGTCCACGAGCGCGCTGATCCAGACCTGCGGATCAACGCACTCGCGGACTTGCGAATCGACTTACTGGACGGTGCAGAACCCTGGACCGCCAAGTCCGTTCACCAGCGCGTTTTTCGCCTGGACGATCCCGAAACCGTACGATGCGTCGCGCCCGGGTGCGCCCTTGTCGAGAGCCGTGCTCGTCAAGGCGTTGCGGATCTGCTGGTTCGTCTTCGTTGGATGGCAGCTCCAGATGAGCGCCGCGACCGCCGACACGTGCGGCGTCGCCATCGACGTGCCGTCCCACGACTCGTAGCCACTGTCAGGAACCAAGAGGACACTCTGGACGGTCCCAGACGATCCAGCCCCGGCCGCGGCAACCGCGGAGGCGCCATCGACGCAGCTCAGCGTAACCGCAGCGATGGTCGTCGTCGGCTGCGACCCCAGTGTGCCGCCATATACGCCACAAGTCGGATCGCTCGCGGCGCTGTTATAAACGACTGCCGCGACGCCACCTCCCGCCTGAACGTTGGCGACCTTGGCGGCAAATGAGTTGCTGCCTCGCTGACATAACACCACTTTGCCGGACCATGGGCCCGCCGACGCGCAGAGACCGCCGTCCACCAGGCTTCCGGCCGCGGTCGTGCGTGGCGCGCCATCGAGACGGCCGCCGGCCCACGTCGCGGCACCTGCGCTGAGCGTGTTCACGTCCAGCCACGGCGTCGTGGACAGCACGGCGACCCCGGGCGCCGCGATCTCGACGTCCTTGTTCGACTGCGAAAAGCTCCCTTTCACCTCGTTGGCGTCCACGGCGGCCACCGACATCACCGAGGCATAGCCGGCAGGATAGGACGTCGTGTTGTTCCCGGCGTTGCCGGCAGCGGCGATGCTGAGGACACCGGCCTTGTTCGCATCGTTGAACGCGAGCTCCTCCGTCCGGCTCTTGAACGTGCCGCCAAGGCTCATGCTCACCACGTTGGCGCCTGCCGCCCGACAGGAGTTCAGTGCGTTGACGAGCGTGGACGAGTAGGTCCAGCCGCAGGAGCCGCCATCGACGAGCGTATCGTTGCCGAAGACCTTGACGATATGGAGGGCCACACCCGGGTTGACGCCGACTACGCCGGTGTCATTGCCGGCGATCGCCGCAACGGTGCCGGCGACGTGGCTGCCATGACCGCAGCTGTCCTGGTTCCAGGTGCCGGATCCGGAATCGGCGAGCTTCGCGGTCAGATCGGTGTTGCCGGTGTAATCACGGAGATCGTCGTGCTGATCGGATACCCGGAATCGATGATGCACAGCTTCCTGTTCCCGGCATTCGACGGAGTGATCGTGTCCGCCTGCACCATCCGGATGCCGTATGGCACCACTTCGGACTCGCTGGTTGCAACGTTCGATCGAGCGTAGGGCTCGCGGATGACGTCTTCTTCGATGAACTCGATATTAGGATTGCGAGAGAGGCCGTTCAGGGCGGCGGCCGGAATATGGACCGCAACGGCTTCCTGGGGATCGAGCACGAGAACGGTCCGGGCGCCGGCGGCTCTGAGCGCCGCGTGCCCGGCGGCCGATCGTCCCTCGCGGAACTTCACGATGTAGCGCGCATCCTGCGCGAACCCCTGAGAAGCGGCCCCACCCGTGAGCACGACGACGGCAATCAGTGTCTTCAACGCACTGAGCTTCATGCATCTTCCCCTTTGTGATTGGACAGGCAATGCGAGGCAGGAATTGTGCCCCCGGCCGATCCGCGAGTTGTCACGGAATTCCGAACGTTCGTCCCGCGTTCAGCAATTTGTGCGCCGTTGGGGCGACTTTTCTCTGGCCGTGGAATAACTCGACTCGAGTCGAAGGGGCTTCCGCTTCAATCGCGAGAATGGCGGAAGCGGGACAGATCTGTAATGTCGCGGGGGTAGGTCACTCGTCCGGATCGCCGCGCAGCGCCAGCGCCGGAAAGCCATGACGGCGCCGCACCACCATCCACAGCAGTGGCGCCACGATGACCACGGCAAGCAGGATCAGTCCGGTGTTCACCGTCGACACGTCGAGCAGCTTGAGCGCGCTGGCGAGCAGCACGAAACCGAGCGCGCGGCGCACCAGCCCTCCGGGCGCGCGCGCCGACAGGTGTGCCCCGACCCAGACACCCGGAATGCTGCCCGCAAGCAGCGACGTCGTCAGGGCCAGCTGAAAGTCGCCGAAGATGATGTGGCCGAGCGCCGCCGATGCGACGAGCGGCACGGCCTGGACGAGGTCCGTTCCAACCAGCTCGCTCGCTTTCAGACTCGGATACAGCGCCATCAGCGCGATGATGATGAGCGAGCCGGAGCCGACCGACGTCATGCCGACGACCATGCCGCCGAGGATACCGACCACGACGACGGGCAACGGCCGGACGTCGACCCGCGGACGGCCCTGCGGCAGGGGCGAGGCACGGCCGTCTCGAACCCGGGCGTGTTCGACGAGACGGATGTACGCCCGGACCATCAGCCCCGCGGCCGAGAACAACAGGGCGATGGCGAGCGCGGTGCGGATGACGCTTTGCACCTGGTCGCCTCCGCCGAGGGCGCGCGCGATGAGGACCCCGCCGAAGGCCGCAGGAACCGATCCCAGGCAGAGCCACTTGACGAGCCCCAGGTGAACGGTGCCACGACGCAAGTGCACCAGCGAGCCGACCGGCTTCATCACCGCACTCGCCACCAGGTCGGAAGACACCGCGGTGAGCGGCAGCACGTTGAAGAAGAGCACGAGGACCGGCGTCATCAGCGCACCCCCGCCCATGCCGGTCAGGCCGACGACAATGCCGATTCCGAAGGCGGCGACGGCCAGGGGGAGGTCGAAGCTCACGAGCCGACAGGACGCACTGAGGATTCGAGATCCAGACGTCAGTTCATCCGAACCGTCCCCAATCGATACCGGCGGAGGCCGTCACCGTCGGGCAGCGGCAGGGCAATGGCCGGCGTCCCATCGCGGGCGCCCACCGAAACATACACGTCGTATGTGCCGGGCTGGACCCAGGGCGGAATCGTGAACCCAACGGTCCGTGGCAGGACCGGCGCCTGGTCCGGCGGTCCGACGGACAGCGTCTTCACGTCGGCGCTCTCATCGACGAAGACCGCGATGATTCCGCCGTCGCGATCCTTCAAGCGTGATCGCCGGATGCCCTCCGGGCAGACACGGGGCAACGCCGGCGTTCCGCCAGCGGGCCGTGAACGCGAACGCGGAGTTGGCCGCGGCAGATTTCGGCCATGACGCTTCCACGAGCTGGATGCGGTAGCCAAGGCGGCGATTGATGCGGTCGATGAGGGCGCGGTTTTCCTGCAGGAACTCCCGCGGCCACCAGTGAATCGACGCATAGCTCGCGTGGTAGTCCTCGATCGCGTCGAGGTAGCGACTGCCGTCCTGCCAGGCGCCGCGCTTGACCGACGACCCGTAGTGCTCGCTCTCGAGAATCACCGGCCGGTCGTGCCAGAACGCCTTGGCCATGCTGGCGTGAAAATACGCCCGTGGCTCCGGCCTGAACCAGGATGCTGTCGTCCCGCAACGTCAGACCCTTCTCGCAACCGTACGTCACGCGGCCCGGATCGCCGGGCGCGCGCAGGCCGGTCGCGTCCGGCTCCGGCTGATCGCCGGCTTCAGGGCCGGCAAAGTCGTCGTTGACGTGAGAAGAGTGTGCGTGAAGTACTTGAGGTGCAGGTCGATGTGTTTGAAGACGGTGGTGCGTGGATACTGCTTGAGCGTCGTGGCAAAGCTGTGCCCCTCGCCCCAGACCCCCATCGTCCCGACGTCGACGAATGCGATGTTGGGGTTGCCGTCATAGCGGCGGCCGGCGGCAGCCATGAAGCCTTCGAGCTTCTGGAGAAAGACTGGATCGTCGAAGTTCGGCTCCCATACGCCGCCCTCCGTCACCACCTGGCGGTTCTTCGTGAACGTCCCCTGGGCGCCGGCCTTCCTGACCCATTCTGGTGTCGCGTACATTTGTCCGGTCTCGCTGGTGGTGAAACGCAGGGCAACGTGCTTGCCCTTGGCGATCCACCGCTGCGCGGGTGTATCGACAACCGACCAGTTGAACTGCCCCTCCTCGGGTTCGAGGTACGCCCACGCCAGCCGGAGATAGACCACCGTCAGGCCGGGGAAGTCATCGACGGTGTCAGAAGCGGCGAGCCGTGAGCCGTACCGCTGAATGCTGTTGTCGTAATAGTGAAAGACCCAACCCATGCCCGGATTGTCGAGCGCAGTGCCCGGATCCACCGGCTGCACCACGACGCGGTCTGCAGTGGGATTCCGAGATTGGGTCGGCGAAGCGGCAATAGTGAGGACCGCGACAAGGATCGCGCTGGCCGTCATGAACGCCCGAGATCGAACGCAGCGGGAAGAGTCCCTCGGCCAACGCAACCGGGCACACAGGCTCGGCCTCGTGATCATGCGGCGGAGCGTAGCATTCGAGAGGTCGTGGGGCAATTCGCGCCCGCAGGTGAGAAGAGGACGAGGACCGGCGTCATGAGCGCACCCCCGCCCATGCCGGTCAGACCGACGACAATGCCGATTCCGAAGGCGGCGACGGCCCGCTTTACTTGTCGCCAGGGTTGAGCGTGCGAAACGCGGCCGCCGCGGCCGCGCCGCCCAGCAGGTCCGCGATGATGTGAATCCAGATCGAGGTCATCGAGACGAGGCCCATGAGCCCGACGCCGACGGCGACAGCCGGATTGAACGCGCCGCCCGACACACCGCCGACGGCGAAGGCGCCGGTCATGACCGTGAAGCCGATGGCGAGGCCGTAGAACGAGTTGCCCGAGGTGCCCTTCGCGGTCGCGACGTTCAGGACCACGTAGACGAGCGCGAAGGTGAAGAGCAGCTCGGCGACGAACGCGGGGACAATCGCCGGAGTCAACGCCGCGCCCGACGGCCTGCCGACGAGAAACATCGCGGTCAGCGCCGCGACAACGGCTCCCAGCACCTGCGAGACCCAGTACGGCACGACGTCCGAGGCCGGGCAGCGCCCGCGCATCCAGACGCCAAGGGTGACGGCCGGGTTGTAGTGCCCGCCCGAGACATGACCGCCCGCAAAAATCATCACCATCAGCGCGGAGCCTATCGCCAGGGGAGGAATGACGCCGGCCGCGGCAGGAATCACGGTGCAGCCGATCGTCAACACAAGGAAGAACGTCCCGATGAATTCAGTCAGGTACTTGCTCATACTGTCTGCTCCATTCGTCCTCGACCGTTACGGCTGCAATCGCAGGTGGAACGACTTCGGCCGCGTCAGCGCCTCGTACCCGAGCCGAGAGAGTGAGCAGCCGCGGCCTGAATCCTTGACCCCGGTCCACGCCAGGGCCGGGTCCAGATAGTCGCACCGGTTCAAGTAGCAGGTACCGGTCTCGATGCGGTCGCCAATTCGCACGGCCGCATCCGCGTCGCTCGACCAGATGGATGCGGTCAGGCCATAGCGGCTGTCGTTCATCAGCGCGATCGCCTCGTCGTCATCCTTCACCGCCATCAGGCCGACGACCGGGCCGAACGTCTCCTCGGTCATCACGCGCATCCGGTGGTCGACGTCGATCAGGACCTGCGGGGCCACATACGGTGTGTCGTCTCGTATCGGCCGGGAATTCGCGCCGGTCGATCAGACCTCGCGCGCCCTGGTGAATGGCCTCCTGAATCTGCTCCCTCACGAACGTCGCGGCGCTCGTCCGGACCATCGGCCCCAGCGTGGTCTCGGGCAGGAGCGGGTTGCCGAGGCGATACTGCCGCGTCAGGTCGACGAAGCCGTCGACGAACTCGCGATACACATCCCCGTGCACGTAAATCCGTTCGACGGCGCAGCACGACTGACCGGCGTTGAAGTAGGCCCCGTCGACGAGATTCTCGATCGTGGACCGCAAGGGCGCGTCGGGGCGCACGTACGCGGGATCCTTGCCGCCGAGCTCGAGATTGGCCGTGATGAACCGGCCGCTGGCGGCTCGCTGGACGGCATGACCGCCCGCCACTGACCCGGTGAACGACACGAAGGCAATCCGCGGGTCTTCGATCACTCGAGCGACGTCCTCGTGGCTGGCGTGCAGATACTGGAACACGCCCGGCGGAAGACCTGCCTCTTCGAACGCCTCCGCGTAGCGGTTCGAGACGAGCGGCGTCTGCAGGGCGCTCTTCAAAATGACGGCATTGCCCGGCCATGATGGCAGGAATTACTGCATTCACCGAGGCGAGGTAGGGATAGTTCCACGGCGCCAGCACGAGCACGACGCCGAGCGGCTCGCGCCGGATGAAACGCCTGAACCCTTCACGCTCTCCAACGTCGAGGTCCACGAGCATCCCGGACGCGATGTCGATCATGTAGTGCGATCGCTCCTGGAAACCCCGCCGGATCTCGAACGGGGTCTGCGTGACCGGCCGCCCGATCTGCCACGTGAGCTCGGTGGCGAGCCGATCGGCCCGCTCGACCATCAGCGCGACCATCCGGCGGCAGATCCCGGCTCGGTCGGCGACGCCTACGCGCTTCCACTCGCGCTGCGCCGCGACGGCACGCTCGAGGATCGAGTCGGATGACGTTTGCGGAGGCGAGTTCGAATTCGGTGTACACCGATCCGTCGACCGGGCTGATCACTGTGCTGGCGCATGGTCGACATGGCCCTATTCTGGAGTCACGTACGCCGCCGTGATACCCCCATCGACCAGAAAGTCCGTCCCGGTTATGAAAGACGACTCATCCGACGCCAGGAACAGCGCCGCCTGCGCGATCTCGCGAGCGAGCCCGAAACGGCCGATCGGGATATGCACCAGGCGCCGCTGCTTCTTCTGCTCGGTGTCGAGGAACTTCATCAACATCTCGGTATGAAGCGGCCCCGGGCACAAGGCATTCACGCGAATGCGTTCGCGGGCGTGCACGATCGCCAGCTCCCGCGTCAGCGCCAGGACCGCACCCTTGCTCGCGGTGTAGGCGATCTGCGGTGTCGCCGCACCGAGAATCGCCACGAACGACGCCGTATTGATGATGCTGCCTCCTCCGGCGCGCCTCAGCGCGGGGATGCCGTACTTGCACCCGAGGAAGACCCCCTTCGCGTTGATGTTCATCGTGAGGTCCCAGACCTCGATGTCGGTCGTCACCGCATCGTCGTCGCGGCTGTCCATGATGCCGGCGTTGTTGAACAACACGTCCAATCGGCCGAATGTCTGCTCGGCCGTGGCGATCATCCGCTCGCAGTCCTGTGCGCGGGACACGTCGGCGTGAGCGAAGACGGCGCGGCCGCCGGCTGCCGTGATCGCCTCGACCGTGTCGTGCCCGGCCTGGTCCTCGCGATCGACGACCACGATCGCTGCGCCTTCCGAGGAGAAGAGGAGCGACGCCTCCCTGCCGATGCCGCTCCCGGCGCCCGTGATGAGCGCCACCTTGCCTTCCAGCCGTTTCGACATGCATCACCAGCCGGCGAAATCAAATCCGTTCGAAGTACCGCCGCCGCTCCCAGTCCGTGACCGCGGTCCTGAAGGACGACTCCTCGGTCCGGAAAAAGTGCGAGTAGTGCTCGACCACCTCGTTGCCAAAGGCCCGGCGCGCGAACTCACTGGCGGCGAACGCGTCCGTGGCATCCCTCAACGTGTGCGCCACGCGGGGCAGATGCCGTGCCGCATAGACGTCGCCCGTGAAACACTCGGGCGGCTCGATGCGGTTCGTACGCCGTCGAGCCCCGACGCGAGCGACGCGGCAAAGGCGAGGTACGGATTGCAGTCCGCTCCGGGAATACGGCATTCGATCCGGAGGCTCTGGTCTTCCCCGACGACGCGAAAACCTGCGGTGCGGTTGTCGTAACTCCATGCCAGCCGCGTCGGCGCCCACGAGGCGTCCACGAATCGCTTGTACGAATTGATCGTCGGCGCGTAGAACACCATCACATCCGGTGCCCGCACGATCCAGCCGCCCAGAAACCAGCGGAAGACGTCCGAGCATGCCACCGGTCCAACGCTCGTGTCTCCCGCGAATGCGTTCCTGCCATCCCGCCACAGGCTGAGATGGATGTGGCAGCTCGACCCGGCGCGATCCTGGCGCGAACTTCGCCATGAACGTGACGGACAGGCCGGCCTGCTCGGCCACTTCCTTCATGCACTGCTTGAAGACGACGTGCCGATCCGCCATCTGCAGGGCTTCCGCGTATCGCACGTTCAGTTCGTGCTGGCCAAGTCCCCATTCGCCTTTCGAGCTCTCCACCGGCACGCCCGATCGCTTCAGATGGCGCCGCACCGCGGCCGTGTAGGTCTCGGTCCTCGTTCCCTGCAGGATGTTGTAATCCTCCAGGTACCAGCCCACCGGCCGCAGACCGCGGTACTCGCCTTCCGCAGCCTGGCGATAACTGTCCTGAAAGACGTAGTACTCGAGCTCCGATGCGCCGAATGCCGTGTATCCAAGCTCGCGTGCCGCATCGACCTGATGCCGGAGGATCGAGCGCGGGGCGATCGGCACCGGCTCCGCAGACTGGTGCGCCGGGCGCTTCCGGCCCGGGTTCGAGGCCACATCGCACAGGACCAGTGCCGTCTGCTCGAGCCAGCTCGCGACGATGAGGGTGTCCAGGTCGGGGACGAGGTGGAAATCGCCGTAGCCCTGCTCCCAACTGGCAAAGCTGTACCCGGGAACCGGCTCCATCTCCATGTCGGTGGTCAGCAGGTAATTGCATCCGTGGGTGCCGTGCGAGGCGGTGTCCTCGAGGAACACGTCCGCCGCATATCGCTTTCCCATCAGGCGGCCGTAGTGATCGGTGAACGCAACAATCACCGTCTCGATCGCGCCGCGTTCGACCGCGTCGCGAAGTTGATCGAGCGTCAGCCTTCCCTCGAGCCGCGGCCCGTTGTCAGTCACCAATCCCCTCCAGTAACGGCGCGGCCGTCGGCGGCGTGCAGCGTCGGGCCACCGCGCGAAGCTACTTCGAACCCGAGGCCAGACGCAGGAGATGAACCGCCATGTCGTACTCGATATAGCGCTTGTACCCGAGATCGATGGCCTGGTGCAGGCTCGCCATGGCGCGGTTACTGTCTCCCGCGGCCATCAGCCGCACCGCGTCGTAGAAGCGTGCTTCGGTCAGCAGCGCCCGCCTGGTGACGTGGAGCCCCGCGAATTTCGATGCCGCGAACACCTGATCATCCTGCAGGGGATCGAAGATGGTACCGGCGGGCACGCGGCCCGCGAAATAGCCGAGCAGCATCTCGTACCAGGCGGTGCGGTCGCCGAGAACCAGACGCTTGTCCCAGGTCGCGGGATCGATCCGGGCCCAGCGTTCTTCCATGAGCTGTTTGGCACCGTCCCGCGCGGGACCCTGGGTACGTGCGATCAGCAGCATCGACACGACCGGCGCATAGACGTGGCCCGTCCCCATGAACTTCCTGGCGGTCCACTCGGTGCGCTCCGGGTCGGTCAGCAAGCCTCCGATCGACGCGACGAAGAGCGGGTCGCTGCTCTGTTCAGCGGTGGTGTCCCGGGTCTTGGCCTGGGCTTGTGATGCGATCTTCCGGACGCTTTCCACATCGCCCGCCCGCAGCCCATCGAAAAGGGCATTTGACAGGAATCCTGTGTCGGTTTGAGCGGTTGGCGAGGCACCGGTCCTGAGCGCCCGCGCCGCCTCCGGCTCGGGCTTTTCACCGTCGTTGAAAATGCGGGTCCCAAGCCAGATGGCGGCAACCTCGGGGCCCTCGCGCGCCTTGATTGCCGGATTCGTGAACATGGCCGGGATCAGACGCCGCGCTTCCTCGAGATCGCGCGCATTCCCGGTCATGACGAAGAGCGCGTAGTGCACTTTCGCCTCGACGAAGGTCGCCCAGAAATCGAACAGCTGCCGCTGCTCGAGGCTCAATCCCTTCGCGCCCCGGAGCAGCGATCGCGCGCGTTCCAGCCGGCTCGACGCCGCGTGCATTTCCTCGACGGATTCCCGATCCGCCAGGATCAGCGCAAGATCCAGGCTGGTCCAGACATCGGGACGCACGTCGGCGACCTCGGCGAGCAGCGGCCAGCACCAGTTGTTCGGGCCGGGCTCGAGGCACGTCTTCTCGAGTCCGTAGAACAGCTCGGTCGCCTTTTCGTCGGGCAAGCGGCGAACGGCAGCCTTCATGAACCGGGTACCCTCCGCGAGTACGGCGTCGGCATCGTGCAGCGGGTCGTACTGCTCGAACACCTGGGCGGCGAACCACCCCGCGTCCGCGGCAGGCCATTGATCCGGAGTGCCATATTCGCGAGCCATCCTCAGCCGCAGGGCCGCCTTCGCCTGCGGCACCGTCGCCGGCATCGACGAGAGGAGACACAGCGCGAGCTTCCGCGCTGCGGCCGGGTCTGCCTTCGCCTGCGGCTCGGCGAGGAACGCCTCGACGTCGATCCGAAGACTCTCATCGAGCTTTCCCGCGGTCGGCTCGAGACAGGCGGCGGCACTGCGGGCGCGGCGGCTCGCCTGCCACCGCGCGGCATACCGGCTGACGAACTGCTGCTCCACGTCTTCGCGGCGCCCCACCCGCAGCGATTGCTCGAACAGCGCTTCTGCGCGAACCAGCTGTCCGGCCTCCAGCGCGCGAATCCCGTCTTCGATCGCCTTCGCCGCCTCGCCTGGCTTCGGCGGGCCAAGCGTCGCGTAGCGCTGCGACTGGATCCGCCGCATGCCTCGCGCGAGGTCCATCAGCAGTTCGGGAATCTGCGGCGCCTTTTCGTCGGTGTAATACGCCTTCCAGAACACAAGCGACGGCAGCAGGAAGTCGCTGTCGCGGATCGAGCCCATATCGGCTGTGGCCGCGGTCCCATCCTGGCGTTGCGGAGTCAGCACGGCCCTCAGGAGCAGCTTCAGGTCGGTCGTTGAAATCCCCTGCGATTTCAGGGTCGCATCCACCCGCGCGTTCGTCTCCCTGATCCTTCCAGCAACCTCGGCGTCGACCCAGGCCAGCGTCGCGCGCGACGCTTCCTCGTCGAGGACGGCGATCACGCGGTCGATCCCGGCTCGAGCCGTATCCGGCACGTCGACGGACCTGCCGTTCTGCCCCGGCACATCGAGGAGCATGATGCGCAGCTGCCGGCTGGATGGCGGATTGACGGGGTCGTTCACGAGCGCCGGCGTCGGCAGCCAGATCCCGGTCCGGCGGAAGAAGTCTTCCCGAAAGTGTTCGAAGGCTTCCGTCACCTCGGGGGCGGTGCCCATGCGCCGCGTCGGATCCACTTGCTGCGGTGTCGCGCCGGGCGGCTTCGGCGCCCGATCGATCGCGGACCGCTGGCCTCCTTCGGTCGCTATTGGCTCGTTCGTCCACGCACGCCTGAGCTCGGAGCCGAGGGTGATGCGTATCTTCGGCTGCAGCGGCGGCAGCCACGGATCGACGCCCTGGAACCCGGCGTGTTTGAACTCCGGAACCTTGCACGGGCCCTCGCTCCCGGACGATTGCGGCCAGGCGGCACCGAGCGCACGGCCCACCGCTCCCAGGTAGGCGGGCGGCGGCGCTCCCGTCGGCGTGTCGTTCGTCCGCAGGTCGGCCAGCACGTCGAAGGCCAGGTGAGGATGCAGCAACGGCCGGGGATGCTCCGCGTCCATCCAGGCGGCCACGTCCTGCGGCAACCGGGAAGCGCGCAATGCCGAGACCTCCGCGGCGGTGCACGGATAGACCTTTCCGACGCGCTGCACCAGGAAGTCCACCGCCGCCGGAGTCAGCAGCATCGTCGGGTTGCGCTCGAACCGCGCCTGCATCGCGAACGCCGGGTAGGCGCTCCGGCTCCAGACCGGGAGGCCGGCGGCGCGCCATACCGGCAGCGACCACCGCGGCACAGCCCACCACGTGTCGCCCAGCGCGGGAAGGCGCGACCATTCCTTGTCGAACTGCCGGTGAAACTCCCAGGCTGATTCGGGCGCGCCCGCCATGGACACGAGCACCGACCCCTCCGGCGCCTCGAGCTCGATCGGCACCGGGTCCCGGCTCTGGGCTTCGATCTGGACGCTGTTGCGCGGGAAATCCGGGTCGGGAATCAACCGCACCCGCGCCGGCACCGGAATACCCCAGCGGCCGGTGGTCTGATGGGCGATCTCGTTCCAGGCGCGGTTGAAGGATTGGACATCCAGCCGCAGCGCGTCGTTGTACCGCATCGCGATGACATCGACATCGTCCGAACGATCGTCGAGCATCGCCGGGCTGCCGATGGCGTAGCTCCGCGGCAGGAGGTCCTGCCTCTGGACCAGCAGGCGTTTCAGGTGGACGAGCCGCTCCGTCCCGCGCTCCTGAAACAGCAGGTAACTCGCGACCGTCTCGAACGTGCTGCCGCTGCGCAGCTCCAGCTCGGCGGGGTTCATGCCGCCGAGCGCGCTCAACCGGCGGTCGGTGTTGTCTCGCACTTCCTTCCAGTGGTAGACCCGGGCGCCGATCAGGAGCGCGGCGATCAGCGCCAGGGCCGCACCCGCCCATTTGAGCCGCCTGATCGCCGACGCTTCCCCGAGCACGCGGTCGCGCCACGGCGTAATGTGACGGATCAGCGCGTCGTGCTGGAGCTCGAACCGTACGCTGTCCTTGAACTCCCGCTCCCGCAGAATGCGAGTGTCGGCACCACTCAGCCGCCGGAGCTCGCGCTCGACCCGTGACTCGTCGAGGCCGGTATACGCGGCGAGATCGCCCGCCGAGTACGAGATCTTCAGGCCGCTCGGCGGCGCGAGAAACTTCATCAGCGTCGCCGTGAACAACCGATCGCGCCAGCGTTTCGGCATGCGGGACCGGATGTGACCGTCGAGAATCTGTTGTTTTCCCCCGAGTTGCTTCTGATACAGCTGCAACGTCAACTGCTTCCGCCCGTCGACCACTGGCGCGGCGCGCCACATGTGTTCGCAGACGAGCTGCAACATCGGCAGGTCGATGGCGCCCGGGGTCGCGCCGTGCTCGACGCTCGAGTCGTCTATTCCGAGCCTCGGCTCGGCGCGGTCGGGTGTGCGCCACATACGGCCGGCGAGGCTGCGCAACCCGGCGAGCCAGTGGGCCGAGCCTGCCGCGTCGGACCCCGCCGCGGTCACCCGGCGATCACCGGACGCGTCGCTCAGGTCCGCGTTGAGGCATTCGGCGAGCTGCAGCTCGACGTCGGCGTCGAATTTCGTCGCAGGATTGATGACGGCGTCGCGCACCGCCTTGGGCGACAACGGCTCCAGCCGGTAGGTGGAATGGAACAGCGTGGGGATCTCCTGCCGGAACGGCTCGATCGCGGCGAGGAACTCCTCTCGAAGGGAGATGACCACCCGGGCGTCCACCGCCTGCGAGCGGACCAGTGCCGCCAGCTCCTTGCGCAGCGGATCGAGCCGGGTCGCGTGGTTGATGAGGAACTCCTCGAACTGGTCGAGCACCACCACCATCGTGCGGTTGTCGGTGGCTCTGAGCTGGACGAGCTCGGCGATGGTGGGCGCGCCCGCCATCGGGTCGGCGATCCCGGAGGCGCGCGCGATGTCCGACAGCACTCTCTTGAGATCGGCCGCCGGATCGGCGCCCGCCCACGAATCGAAATACACCGTCTGGCAGTCCTGGTCTTCCAGCGATGAGAGCACGCGGGCGCGCAGGAGGGACGACTTCCCCACGCCGGAGGGGGCGTAAAGCAGCGTGACTCGTGCCGACAGGATCTTGTCGACCAGGAACTGTGCGTCCGCGTCGCGGCCGTAGAACAGGTCGCGTTCGTCGGGGGCGAACGGCCGGAGGCCGACGTAGGGAACCGCGTTCGACGCGGACGCCGGATGCGTGGCCTCGAGGGTGATCATGGGGCCGGCTAGACTGCCGCGGCCGGGGACATGACGCGGCGGGCGAACTCGTTGACGTCGAGCTGCACGACGTCCGCTCCCAGCCGCTGCCAGGTGAGCGTCTCCATGTCCGATGCCGGCCGCCGCACCGCCATGGCATGCGTCCCCTTGCCGCGGCCGCCGATCGACTGGAACACGTGCATCACCAGCCGGTAATGCCAGACGTCGAGGCCGTAGCCGAGAAAGAGCAGCGGCCGGCGCTGCAGCGATCGGCTGAAGCGCGTGGGCACCTGCATGTGCTGGTTCTCGAGCCTGCCCAGGAAGGTCAGATGATCGGTCTCGGTGATCACCACCGTGTCGATCTCGAGCGCCGGGTCGATTCGATCGTGCAGCAGCGGCGAACCCAGGGGCCGGTAGACGATCAACTCGTCGGGATCGAGCTCGACTTTGTCAGCGTGACAGAAGACCGGTGGCGCATCGCGGCGCAGGACCAGGATCCTGCCGTCGTTCTCAGCGTCGGCGGAGGTGATGACATGGGTGACCACGACGAAACGCCGTGCCGCCGCCGCCAGCGCATCTTCAATCAGCTGGTCGTGCGTGGTCGCCACCAGGAGGGGCGGCCGGCGTTCCATGCGCACGATCATTTCGAGCGTCTGCGGCAGCCGGGCCTCGCGGGACTGGGTTGCGACGACCTCGTGCAGTTCGTTCAGGAACCGCTCACGCGATCCGAGGAAGCGCTCGCGATATTCCGCGACGGTGGCCAGGCAGGAACCATCCATCTCCTGCCCGCCGGCGAGCGCACCGGCGAGCGCGCGGACGCTGAGCGGCCCGTCCTCGAAAACGCCCGCGCCGACGAAGGGGACGCAGCTGCCCTCGAGAATGCTGTCGCGCGCGCTCGGATAGTAGTCGAGGCCATGCGCCGGCTGCGCCGCCGCGGTCGCGAGCTCGGCGAGGCGCCGCTCCTGATGGGACAGCAGGGTCTTTCGCACCTGATCCCGGAAGGACGGCAGCCGCTTCTCCTCGGCGCCGCCGGGATCCTCGTACCCGAAGAACTCGGCCGGAAGGTTGAGATTCGCGCGGAACTCCTTGATCCATTTCAGGCCTGCATCGTCGTCGCACAGCTTCAGCGGCCACGAATCGTCAGAGGCCAGAAGGGCGAGAACGGGAATCCGCTTGCTGCGCGCAAAGCCAAGCTCCAGCGCGGTGATCGAGTCCTGGCCATTTCCACCCTGCTCGTTGGAGGGGGTCCAGCCCTTGCGGAATGCGACGACCAGGACCATGAGCTGACACTGCGCCAGTTCTTCCAGGCAGGCGGTCACGGTGGGTGAGGCGCTCGCGCCGAAGTCTTCCATCATCACCGCGTGCCACCTCAGGTTCCCGATGACCTGCCGGGCGACGGCACGGTGAACCTTGAGATCTTCCGAAGTGGAAGACACGAAGACGCGGAGGATCGAGGAATCGGCTCCCAAGTGTTCTGATCTCGTGGCGGCTCGTCGCGGCGATCATAGCGCAGGATCTCGGACGCCGGACGCCGTGTCACGCGCGCCAAACGCCCATGCCGGACCGCGAAACCGATGCCGCTCGCGCGCCACATACCAGATGGAGAGCAGCAGCGTCACCACCGCCATCGACTTGCCGGCGCGCATATTGTCGGGAACGCTCAGGATGACCGTAATGAAAATGACCCAGACGATGGCCAGGAGATTGACCGCCGGGCCAAATCGGCCGAGATGCCAGGGACCCCGCGGCGTTTCCGCGCTCGTCCCCCTTGCACGCCACGCGAGATACACCGGAATGATGTACGAAAAGTAGAGGCCAATCACGCTGATCGACGTCACGACCGCATACGCCCCGCTGCTGAGAGTTGCGAGCACGGCGATCGCGACCGACAGCCATACGGCCGCCGCCGGAGTCAGATGCTTGCTGCTGACCTGCCGCCACAGCCTCGATCCCGGCATGCCGTCGTCTCGCGCGAAGGCATAGATGGTGCGGGAGCTCCAGGTCACGGCCGAGAGGCCGCAGAACCACATCGCCATCGCGGCGAGCGCCGTAAACAGCGTGCCCATTCGCTCGCCGAGGGCGCCGACGAGGATCGCGATGACGGCTGGAACGTGGTTGCCATGGGCGTCCACGGCGTTCAACACCGACGGGATGTCCTTGATGGCGAGCGTCAGGCCGATGAGCAGCAGGTACCCGACGACACTCGAGACCGCAACCGCCATGACGATACCCCACGGGACGCGGCGGCGCGGATCGATGGTCTCTTCGGACACGCTCGCGGATGCGTCGTAGCCGGTGAAGGTCCACTGCGCCTGGAGCAGCCCGACGACGAACGCCCACCAGTATGGCCAGCCATTGGTGTTCGAGGTGATCGGAGCGAAGAAGAAGCTGACCGGCTGTTTCGGTGCAAACAGCACCAGCGCGCCCACGATCGCGATCACGCCGACGACGTGCACCGTCACGCTGAGGTCGTTGAGCCGGGCGACCGCTCGAATGCCGAAATGGTTGATGAGCGCGTGGGACACCAGAACCGCGGCATAGACCAGGAACAACCAGGCGGATGTGGTCGGGAGCCCGAGCAGCGGCGTCAGGAACAATGCGCAGCCGTAATCGATGCCGGCGAGCGCCGACAGCTGACCGGCGATGTTGAACCACGCCGTGAACCAGCCCCAGCCCTTCCCGCCCAGACGCGACGCCCAGTGATACATCGTGCCGGAGGTCGGCAGCGAGGACGCGAGCTCCGCCATGCTCAGAGCGACGGAGAGCGCGAAGAACGGACACCAGCGGCCAGCCGAAGGCCATCTCGGCGGGTCCACCCATCACGAGGCCGTGCTCGTACAAGGTCACGGCGCCGGTCAGGATCGAGATGATCGAGAACGAGATCGCGAAGTTCGAAAACCCGCCCATCGTCCGGAACAGCTCCTGGGCGTAGCCGAGCGCGTGCAACTCGCGCGCGTCGGCCCCGGCCTGGTGTTCGGAGGAATGGGGCAGTTCACTCATTTCGATCGTTCTGCATGACGAGCGCAGATGCTCCAGGCGAGAATCATCGGATGAAAGAAACGCCTCAGCAATACACCGCGCGCATGCTGTCGCTCGCCGAAGGGTTGGACCCGCTCACGGTCCTCGCGACCACGCCGGGCAGAGTCGGAGCGCTGCTCGCCGGGCGCACCAGCAGCCACCTGCAGCGGACGCCGGAGCCTGGCCGGTGGTCGATCGCGCAGATCGTTTCGCACCTCGCGGATGTCGAGATCGTGCTGGCCTATCGACTCCGTATGATTCTCTCAGCCCCGGGCGATCCGATTCAGGCGTTCGATCAGGATGCCTGGGTCGCGTCGCAGCACGCCGAACGGAGCGACGCGCACGTGTCGCTGACGCTGTTCGCCGCCATTCGGGCGTCGACGGTACGGCTGCTCGGGACGCTGACCGACGAGGAGCTGCATCGATTCGGCATACACGCTGAGCGCGGCCAGGAAAGCATCAGGCACATGATGCGCATGACGGCGGGCCACGATCGCAATCACCTGGCGCAAATCGAACACCTGATCGGAACGGAAAACTAGTCCGCTGGTCCGCTGGTCCGCTGGTCAGCGGTCCGTGGCTTCCGGGCTAAAGGCGGACCAGCGGACCAGCGGACCAGCAGACTACTGCAGTTCCTTCACATAGATGTTCTTGAACTGCACCAGTGCCGGGATGCCGGTGTAACCACCGTCGGGCGACCGCCCGCCGTGGTGCTGCAGCCCGATCGGGCCCTCGGCGGGCAGGTCGGGCAGGGTGACCTTGGGAATCACGTTCTTGCCATTCAGGAAGAGGGTGACATCGCTCCCCTGCACCGTCAGCTCGAACGTGTTCCATTGACCGATGTCGTTGTCGGCGTTCATCCGCGGTGTCACGGCCGCCTTGAGGGCCGGCGGAGACTTCGGGTCGGTACGGTAGCCATACATCTCGCCCGAGCCGACCGGCCAGCACCAGATGTTGAACTGCGCCCGGCCCGAGCCGCGGGGCAGCAATCCGGAATCGGAATCCGGCGCGGTCAGGTTGATCTCTTGCCCGTTCGCGTCGCGCTTGTTCCGTCCGTCGGGCATGACGATCTTCATGTTCTTGCTGATGAAGGGCGTCTCCTTGATGCGCCAGTCGATCTTCAGCTGAAAGTTCTTGAAGGACTTCTCGGTCCAGAGGCTCTTGTCGTCGGCCGCCTGGCTGCCGGCGTCGTAGTCGATCACGCCGTCGACGACCTTCCAGTGGCCGCCATCGCCGGCCGGGATCTTCCAGCCGGTCAGGTCCTTGCCGTTGAACAGGGAGACAAACCCCGCTGGCGCGGCGCCCTGAGCCTCGGGCCGGCCGGCCGTCATCGCCAGGACGAGCGTGATCGCCGCGGCCGTTACACATGCAGTTGCTTTCATCGGACCTCTCCTCTGGTGATTGGACTCGCTAACCCGGCGCCTTTCGAAACACCCCGCGGATGGCCGACTGATTCTGCGCGGGATCGGCCGCGAAGTCGCCGTGCTTTGAAAGGTCCACTTCCTTCAGGAGCTGCTCGACGGTCTTGCCCGCCTTCCTGCCGGCCGACACCTGTTTCCACAGATCGTCGAGAAACCCGCTCTGCGCTCTGAGCGTGTCCGTGGTTCCGAGGCCGCCGTGGCCGGGCACCACCGTTTTCACGTTCCACCCGGCCATGTCGTTCAAGACCTGGACCCAGTGAGCATGGTTCGCGTCGGGATCGCCGACGTTGTTGCCGGATCGCCAGTTCACACACAGATCGCCCGTGAACAGAATCCCTTCCCGGGGCAGGAAGGCCACGGCATCGCCAATGGTATGCGCCGGCCCGACACGGCGCAGCTCGAGGCGCCGCTCGCCATCGTCGATGGCCATGAAGTCCCCGAAGGCCACCGAAGGCAGCGTCAGCCGGTAAGGAGCGAGGCTGTACTCGCCGGTCGCCTTGCTCATCTGATCCCACTCCCCTTTGCCCTTGGTGCCGAGCTCGCTCGCGCAATCCTGCGAGCAGACGACGGTCACGCCCTCGTCCGCCATGACGCTGTTCCCCTGGGTGTGATCCCAGTGGTAATGCGTGTCGAAGACGTATCGAATCGGCTTCTTCGTGGTCTTCCGGATCTCCGGGAGGATGGCGCGGGTGCCCCACGGCGTGTTGGCCTCGATCACGACGACGAAGTCGCGGAACTCGACCCAGCTGGTGTTGGCCGGCTGCCTGATGTCGCGGTCCCCCTGCCGCATGAAGACGCCTGGTGCGAGCTGCTGCACGACCTGGTTCTGGCCGTCGACCTTGTGCTCGTAGGCGGCAAGGAGCAGCAGGATCCCGATCGACAGGACGAGAGTTCCTCGTGGCATCGCCGGCAGTCTACCTCAGCCTGGCGGGAGCCCCGTGCCTTTTGCTTGCCGAGTGGAGACTGAGTATTCTCCAACTCCTGAACCGAGAGGAATGAACAAGGTGGGCTTGGCCGAGAACATCGTCCGCGACATGCGATATGGATTGCGGGTCCTGGGCCGGAGCCCGATCTTCACGGCCGTCGCCATTCTGTCGCTGGCGCTCGGGATCGGTGCGAACGCCGCCATCTTTCATTTGATCGATACGATACGGCTCCGCTCCCTCGTCATCGCCAATCCGGAGCAGCTGGCCGAAGTGCGAGCTGATGGTCCGCAGGCGTTCGGAAGCTACGAAGGCATCAACGCGAAAGCCACCTACCCGTTGTGGGAACTGATTCGCGCTCACCAGAGCGCCTTTGCCGGCATGTTTGCCTGGGGGGATGCCCAGTTCTTCGCAGGCCGCGGCGTCGAGGCACGATCGGCGCGCGGCCTCTGGGTGAGTGGTGACTTCTTCTCCGTGCTCGGCATCGCACCAGAACGTGGACGGCTGCTCGATCGCAGTGACGATCATGCCGGATGCGGCGCCGGATCTGCGGTGGTCAGTCACGCGTTCTGGCAGGCGTACCTGGGCGGTCGCGAGTCGGCCGATGGGAAGTTCGCTCACGATCCTGGATCGGCCATTCACCGTCGTCGGCGTGGTGCCGGCGTCGTTCACCGGCCTGGAGGTCGGCCAGACCTTCGACGTTGCCCTGCCCGTCTGCTCCGCCGCACTCCTGGATTCCCGGATCGAGCAGCGGGACCGCTGGTGGCTGACCGTCATGGGCCGGCTGAAGCCGGACTGGACGATCGTCCGCGCCGACGAACACCTGCGGACGTTGAGCCCCGGTTTCCTCGACGCGACGATTCCGCCAGGGTACGACGCCGGGCTGATCGACGGATATCGCCGCCTTCGGTTCGGTGTCGTTCCCGCGGGTCGTGGCGTGAGCCGGCTGCGGGACCAGCATGGAACGTGGCTGTCGCTGCTCCAGGGCCTCACGGGCTGGTGCTCCTCATTACCTGCGGGAATCTCGCCACGCTCATGCTGGCGCGTGCGAGCGCCCGCGAGCGCGAGATCGCGGTGCGGGTCGCGATCGGTGCCTCGCGGCCGCGACTGGTGTCGCAAATCCTGATCGAAAGCCTGCTCGTCGCTGCCGGCGGCGCCGCGCTCGCCGTTCCGGTCGCCCTGCTCTCGGCACGAGCGCTGGTGGCGTTCCTCGAGACGTCCACGAGCCCGGTCAACCTGAATCTGACCATCGACTGGCGGCTGATCACATTCGTCGGCGCCGTCGGCACGCTGGCGGCTGTCCTGTTCGGACTCTTCCCGGCGCTCCGCGTGTCGATGGTCGGCCCTCTCGCCGCAATGCGCCAGGCGTCGCGTGGCTCGACCGTCGATCGCCATCGCGCCCGGTTCCAACGCGGGCTCGTCGTCGCGCAGATCGCCGTGTCGCTGGTGCTGGTGGTCTCGGCGCTGCTCTTCGTCCAGACGTTCCGCAACCTTGCCGCGGTCGATACCGGCTTCGAGACCGACCGCACCATGGCGGTCATGCTGTGGGATCGCGCCTCTCAGGAGCTCAGCGCCGATCGGAAGATCGCGTTTCAGGAGCAGCTGACGAGCGAGATCCGCTCAGTGCCGGGCGTTGCCGCGGCGGCGGCGACGACCCATGTTCCGCTCAGCGGCAGTACCTGGTCGCATTTCTTTCGCATTGCCGGTGTCTCCGGCAACCCACGCCGGGTGTCGCGATTCGCGTACGTCGGTCCCGGATACTTCGACACGCTGAAGATCCCCATCCGATCGGGCCGCGACTTCAGCGATCTCGACGATGCCGCGCTCGCGCGGGTGATGCTGGTCAACGAGAGCTTCGTTCGGAGGCCATCTCGACGGCCTGAATCCAATCGGCACGACGCTTCGCACCGTTGCCGAAGCAGGTTTCCCCGAGACGACCTACGAAATCATCGGCGTCGTCGGTGACACGAAATACGCGGATCTGCGGGAAGAGAATTGCTGGTGTCCGACGGCGGCCGAGTCGATGGCGCCGATCGCGTACGTGCCGATCGCACAGAATCCCAGTCCGTACGCGTGGGCGCCAGTGATCGTCCGCTCCAGCGCGGCGTCGGCGGGAGTCACCGCGCGCGATCGCGCAGCGGGTCGGACGCCTCAATCCCGGGATCGCGATCCAGTTCGTCGAGCTGAAGACGCAGATTCGCGAGCGCCTGATCGGCGAACGGATGATCGCGTGGCTCGCCGGGACCTTCGGCGTCCTGGCGATGGCGCTGGTGACGGTCGGGCTGTACGGCCTCATCGCGTATCTCGCCGTGAGTCGCCGACACGAGATCGGCATCCGCCTGTCGCTCGGCTCGACGCGCGCGCAGATCGTGCGCCTGCTGCTCCGCGACAACCTGCGGCTGCTGGGTGCCGGGCTCGCGATCGGTCTCCCGCTCGCCGTCGCCGCGATGCGCGGCAGCGCGGCACGCTGTTGTTCGGCCTCTCCCCCACGAATGCGCCGACCGCTGGTGGGGCCGCATGCCCTGCTCGCGGCAGCGGGCCTGCTGGCCGCCGCTCTTCCCGCGTGGCGCGCCGCCCGCGATCCGTCCCGACGAGGCGCTCCGCTGCGAGTGACTAGTCCGCTGGTCCTAGTCCGCTGGTCCGGTAGTCCGCTGGTCCGGTAGTCCGCTGGTCCGTAGTCCGCTGGTCCAGTAGTCCGCTGGTCCGTAGTCCGCTGGTCCGGTAGTCCGCTGGTCCAGTAGTCCGCTGGTCTGAAGACCCGCAGTCCAGCGGTCAAGCGGTCTAGCGGTCCAGCGGAACGGACGCTCATCGGCCGTGCCCCTCGCCCAGCCACCGCGCGGCGAGGCCCGCGTGGACCACCATCCCGAGCGCGCGAAAGTCTGTCATCGCGGCCTCGACCATCGCCTGACCGCGCGCCTGTTCAGCCGGCTCACTCGCCCGGGACATCGCCCGGCCGTACCAGTACAGAACCATTGGCTGGAGTATCCGAACAGGCGCCTCGCGCGCTTGACGGAGCGCGGTCTCGAAATGATCGCGCGCCCGCGCCGTCAGCCCCGCGGCGTCCGCCGCGAGGCCGGCGGCGAGCTGCGGGTTGCTGGGTCCGACAGCCAGGTTCGCACTGACCGCGCCGGTCCGGATGTAGTCCTCGGTGAGCGGATAGAGCTGCCCGGAGCGGGCCCGGTCGCCGAGGAGGGCCAGCCCCGTGACGAGCGCGTCGAGCGCAAGAAAACGACCATGCAGATTGCGCTGTTTCGGTATCGGCACCAGTTCCGTGACCCGGCCGATGAGCGCCTCGGCGCGCCGGGTCTCGCCGGCGAGTGCAAGCGCGGCGAAGAGGTTGCCCTCGGGCAGGCCCTCGACGAGTGTCCGGACGGCTGCTCCGTGATCACCCTCTCGAGCAGGTCGAGTCCCAGATCGACCTCACCAAGATAAAGACGGCTCTGTCCGACGTAGGTCCGGACGAGGTAGCGAAACTGCGGCGCCTCGAGCGACTGCTCCGCGTGCATGAGGAACTCCGGGATGTCGCCCGTGCGTAGAAACCTGATGTTGCTGCGAACGCGCGTCGCCAGCCAGGCCACCCCCGAATGGCCCGATTTGCTCGTCGCGGCATCGAGATCGGGAAGGAGCGCGTCGCACACGGCGTAACGGCCGAGCATGTATTCGCAGTACAGCAGGTTCATCAGCGCGTCCGCGCGATCCCAGAGCCCTTCCGCGCGAATGAGTCCGAGCACCCGACGGGAGTCCGCCGCTGACGCCTCGAACTCGGCCGACAACCTGCGGCAGAAGCTCAGTCCCAGGAGGAGCCTCGTCTCCAGCTCGGGCTCGACTGGTCCATCAGGTCTGGCGTCTTCCAGGGCCTGCCACGCACCGTCTATGTGCCCGGCGGTGGCGCGCGCGGCCGCGAGCCAGCCAAGCAGCAGACCGCGCTCTCTCGTGGCGTTCGGAGAGATCGCCGCCAACCCGCGCGTCAACGGGGTTATGCCTTCAGAGATTTGTCCGCGCCATATTCGCGAGTTCGAAGCCCTCCTCGCCGCCCGTTCGATGCCGGCGTCGTCGTGGCACACCTCGTAAATCGTCAAGGCCCGGTCGAATGTGTCGGTGGCTTCGTCGAATCGCTGCAAACCGCCGAGCGCTTCGCCGCGATGTTCCAACGCGCGCCCGAGCAGCGGGTCGTGGTGGCCAGCTCGAGCCCGAGCAGGTTGTCGGTGATCTCGAGCGTCTCTTCGAAGGCACCGGCGCCGAGCGCACGGCGGCCGGCAAGCAACAGAAACCGCGCCGTTCTCTCGGTATCCGCCGCCGCGCCGGCCTGATACAGATGGTGTGCGAGCACGGAGGCATGGCTCTCGAGCGATGTCGCTCGCAACCGTTCGAGCGTGTCGGCAATCCTGAGGTGCAGCCGCTGGCGTCGCGGCAGCGAGAGCCCGGAAATGAGCGTCGTCCGGATCAGCTCGTGCACGAATCCATAGCGCGGGGTCCGCTGCCCGGCGTCGGCGGCAATGAGTTGAGCACGCTCGGTCTCCTCGATCGCATCCAGCACCTCATCTTCGGGTGCGTCGACGACGGCCTGGAGGAGGTCGAGCGGAAACGTCCGACCGATGACGGCCGCCGGCGGTCAACACCTTCCGAGCGGTCTCCCCCAGCCGATCGAGCCGGCGTCCGATGACGAGCCGTACGCCCTCGGGCACCTCGATCGAGTCGACGCGAAGATCGATCTTCCAGGCACCGCTCGAGTCGAAGAGCCTCCCTTCCTCGCGCAGGTGCTGATAGACCTCCTCCACGAAGAACGGGTTCCCTTCGGTTTCCTGAAACACGGCTTTGGCGAGACCCGAGGGTGCCGGCGCCCCGCTCATCTCGGAGAGCATGTCGTGCACACCCGACTCGTTCAGCCGCCGCAGGGTCATCCGTGTGGCGAGGCGCTGCCGCAACAGCGATTCGAGTGTCTTGGCGAACGGCCGCTTGACGTCGAGCTCGACGTCGCGATACGTGCCGAGGGTCAGTATCCGCATCGACGCGAGGTGCGGTGCGAGGTGCAGCAGCAGCTGCAACGTCGGCTCGTCAGCCCAGTGAAGATCGTCGAGCAGGAACACCCCCGGCGATTTCTGCGACGCACGCTGAAGGTATTCGAGGAACGCACCGAAGATCAGCCGTCGCAGCTGGTCGGGCGGAACGTCCGGCGGCGGCGGAATGTCGCGATACACGCGACGCAGGCTCGGCGCCATCGCGGCAATCTCCGCGGCCAGATCCCCCATCGCGGCCCGCACCGCCTGCGGGACGAGGCGCACCGACTCCTCGGTGATTTCCACGAACGGCACGAAGGGCGGCGCGCCTTCCATCTCGTAGCAGTGGCCGGTGAGACAGAAGCAGCCGCGTTGTCTCGCGGCCGCCATGACCTCGCGGGCCAGGCGCGTCTTGCCGACGCCGGGCTCGCCGCCGATCAGAACGAGGCCACCTTGCCCGGTCAGCATGCGATCCAGGAGTCGCGAAAGCTCGACGGCCTCGGCGTTCCGTCCAACGAAGGGCGTACGCTCCGCGGGTTGTGTGGACGTCTTGACCGCCGCGCTCGCAGACGTCGACCACGCGCGACCGCGCAGCGCCGACAGATCCGTCAGCAGCTCGGTGGTGGTCTGGTACCGTTCGGCGCAGGCCTTGGCGAGCGTGCGGGTGACGACCGCGGCGAAGCCAGGCACGCCCTCGGCGTCCCGGGCTCCAACTCGCGGGGCGTCCCGCAGAATCGCGGTCATCGTGTCCCCCGGACTGTCGCAAAGGAATGGGTGCGCGCCCGTGGCGAGCTCGTGCAGCATGATGCCGAGCGAAAAAATGTCCGAACGCGGATCCAGCGGGGCACCGAGCACCTGCTCGGGAGACATGTAGGCCGGGGTGCCGAGCCGCGTGCCGGACCCGGTCAGCAGGGTCGGGGTCTGACCGCTGGCGCGCGGTCGGTCATTCAGCTGCTTGGCCAGGCCGAAGTCCATGACCTTCACATGGCCCTGCGGCGTCACCATGACGTTGGCCGGCTTGAGATCGCGATGGATGATGCTCCGGCGGTGGGCCGCGCCGAGGGCCTCGGCCAGCTCGTTGGCGATCTCGATGACCTGTCGCATCGGCAGCAGCTCGCGCCCGGCCGCCGCGTGCAACGTCTCCCCTTCCACGTACTCCATCACGATGAACAGGCGGCCGTCGGCCTCGCCGATCTCGTGGATCTTGCAGATGAACGGGTGATCGAGCGCGGCCGCCGACAACGCCTCGCGGCGGAACCGTTCGCGCGCGAGCCGGTCGGATTCCGCCGCCGCCGGCAGCAGCTTCACCGCGACCCGGCGCTCGAGGCTGGTGTCCTCGGCAAGGAAGACTTCACCCATGCCGCCTGCGCCAAGTGGCGACAGGATCCGGTAGCGTCCCGCAAGGGAATCCATGTGGAGTGTGTCGGGGATCCTAGCACGCGTGCTTCGAGTCGATGCGGCGCACCAGTGCGGCCGTTGATCCACAGGAGTCCTCTTGCTGACCGTCCCCGAAACCCAGGCGGCGCTCGTCAACGCATCGTCGAAAGGCGAGTTCATTCGCTCCGGAGTGCCTGGACCGGGTCGATGGTTGCGGCGCGGCGGGCGGGCAGCCAGGCGGCGGCCGCGGCCGCGAGGGTAAGGAACGCCGCTGTGCCGGTGAACGCTGCCGGATCCAGCGGACTGACGACATACAGCTGGCGGACAAGGACGGGGAATCCGAGTGAGGCCACGTCGGACTGCCCTGGTGATTCGTGGAGTATCAAATCCCAACTTCCAAGCTCCAAGCTCCAACGCACTCCCAGCACCCAAATTCCAAAACCTACGCTGCCATTGGAGCTTGGGCGTTGGGAGTGCCTTGGGACTTGGAGCTTGGAGCTTGGGAATTGACACTCTAGTCATGACCAGAACAGTCCACTAGCCAGCGGCCGACCGCGCTGCTATCCTCTCGGACGCCATCGCTACGCCTGCCCGGGGGAGGTCAGATGCGCAAGAACTCGTGGCTTCACACGTCCTTGCTGTTCACTGTGTGCGCGCTCGGCTTGGGCGTGTCTTCCGGCAGTGCCCAGACAATCCAGCCAGGGCCACCCGGCTCCGGCCCGAGTGTCAGCTTCACGCCGTTCATGGCAATGGGTGACGACTACGCCCTTGGCGGTGGCGGCTCGTTCTCGTTTCGTGTGGCGAGCCGTCTGGGCCTCGAGGCCGAGGCCAGCCTCGGCACCGACGCTGCCCGCACCGGACTGAGCCTGTTGCTGGACGTGGCGCGGCTGGGCGGGTTCACGACCTATGCGGCAGTCGGCGCCGGTGTTCAGCGCGATTACGTCGACGAGGAGCTCGCCGGCGTGATCTGGCCCGCGGCCATCCCGAAGAAGACCGAGTTCGCGGTCGGTATTGGCGGCGGGGCGACGGTGCCAGTCGGACCACGGTGGAGCTATCGGGTGGACTTCCGCTGGTACAACCCGAAGGCCGAATGGCCGGAGAGCTGGCGTATCTACAACGGCCTGTCACTGCGGCTGAGCGGCGCGCGCTGAGCGCGCCGCTCAGGGTGACTATCGCGGGACGATGCCCATCTCCGGTTGAGCCCCGACCTCGCGGCCGCGAGCGATGACGACGGTGAAGTCATCGGACTGCGCCGCGCCGCCGCTGTGGCGGCGGACCGCGTCGACGAGCGCCTCGACCATCGTCACTGCCGGGCAGTCGCCCTGCGCGCGCACCAGGTCCACGATACGCTCTTCGCCGAATTCTTCGAAGTCCGCATTGAAGGCTTCCGCGACGCCGTCGGTGAACATCACCAGGGTGCCCGCCGGATTCAGATCGATCTCCTGAATCCGGCAATCCCACTCTTCGAACAGCCCGATCACCGTCCCCGTCGGTTGCAGACGTTCGATCGATCCGTCGGGTCCCACCAGCACCGGCGGCGGGTGACCACAGTTGGCATATCGCAGCCGTGACGTCGTTTCGTCGTAGATGCCGAAGAACAGCGTGGCGTAACGACTCGTGGCCGTGCTATCGAAGAACGTCCGGTTGACCGCGCGCAGCACCCGGGGCAGATCGTCGGGCGCCTGGGCGTACTGGCTGCGCAGGCTCGCCTGGAGGCTCGCCATCAGGAGCGCAGCGGAGATGCCCTTGCCGGAAATGTCGGCGAGGACGAACCCGAGCCGCCCGGGGCCGAGATAGAGGAAGTCGTAGTAATCGCCGCCCACCTGCCTGGCCTGGATGCAGACCCCGGCGTAGTCGAGCGACTCGAGGGCGGGTGCCTGCTGCGGCAGGAGTTTCAACTGCACTTCGCGTGCGATCTCGAGCTCGCGTCCGGCCAGCCGTTCGGCCTCGAGCCGTTCGGCCACGGCGCTGGCGAGCCGGAGATTTTCGAGCACGGTCCCGGCCTGGTTCGCGACCGACGCGACCAGCTCCCGGTCCTCGCGTCCATACGGCTCGTCGGAGAGACGTGGACCGAGCACCAATATCCCCTCCAGGTGCTCGTCGATCCCCTGCATCGGCACGAGCAGATCCGGCTGGACGACCGAGAGCGGCGCGAGCGACGCCGGCAGCTCGCCCGGCCTGACCACCGTCGCACTGGTTTTCGAGAACGGCTCCCGCTCGACGGCTGCGGCCTCGATGCTGCAGAGTGGACCCCCGTCGGTCGGCGTGACGGGCTCGAGACGGCCGGCCGCCGTGCGGAACAGCACGATGAGCGAGCTCGGATGCAGGGCATCCTTCAGGGAGCGCTCGAGCAATGCGGCGAGCTGGCGCCGGTCGGTGGAACCTCGCGTCTCGCGTGCAAGGTCCTGGAGCAGGCGCCGGGCGTCGTAGGCTTCGCGAAAGAACGCGCGATCGACACGGTCGGTCGCTCGACGCACCGCGTTCCGGGTCCCGAGCGCCACGATGACGCCGAACGCGGCCCCGGCGAGCCCGCTCAGCGGGCCTGCCGACACGATCGCGGCAGGTTCGACCCGGAGGACCCGGGTGAACGTCCACGCAAAGACAAACGTGAGCGCCACTCCGATGACGCTGCCGACCACGACGATCGCGTGGCGGACCACGACGTATCGAGCGCTCCGCCGGAGGAGGACCGGGAGCTCCATCACGCGATATCTGACAACCGCATAGGCAAAGGACAGCGGCAGCAGATAGAGCGCGAGGACCGGACCGACCCATACCCAGAACGGCAGGGTCAGGATCTCGACTGCCGCGGAGGCCGCGGGATTCGATGTAGGCCACCAGGACGAACACCGACAGCACGCCGATTCCCGTCCCCCAGAGCATCACGCGCGTGCGCCGCCTGATCTCCGGCCGGGCGACGAACGAGTTCAGGACGAGCGACGTCAGGCCGAGGCCGTACCCTCCGATGCTATAGAGCGCGAACGCGAGGCCGACCGCCGCCTGTGACCCAGGTGCGAGGGCGGCCGGCGAGAGATCCAGCGGTCCAGGGCTCACGAGTACCGCACCGGCGAGGAGTGCACCGGCGACAAGCGGAGGTCCAAGCAGGAGGCCCTTCAACCAGGGCAACCGGCGATCGAGCCACGTGGGCTCAGGGAAGCCCGCAAAGAAACAGTAGAGCGCTCCAGGCGCTATCAGTCCGAACAGCCCCCACATGGCGAGGAGCGGCCGGCGCAGCGCCGGGTGGAAGACCGGCGACAGCTCCCCGACGTTCAGCCCGGAGACGATGAACCCGCCGAACATCAATGCGAGCAACCACGCATGGCGATCGTGGACGCGCTGGAGGAGCACGACGCCGGCGACGATCAGGAACGGAAGGGGGTAAAGGGTCAGGAGCACCAGCGCCACGAGCCTGGTCGTGGTCATTGGCGTTTGTTCGATCGCGGCCGGAAGCCGATACGGAGCGAGTTGGGCGGGCACCTCGCGCACCCCCGGATCCCCGGGGCGCCGGACTGAGAGCAGGACCGTCGCGCCGGGCTTTCCGCGAGCGATCGCATCCCAGAACGGAACAACGGTCGCGAGCGGCCGGCCGTTGACAGCGTGAATCCGATCGCCCTCGCGCAACCCCGCGCGCGCCGCCGGGCCGTCGGGTTCGACCCGGTCGATGCGCACCGCCGATTCGGCGGCAGCGTATGCGCTGGTCACGCCGAGAGTCGCCGCCGGGAACTGCCGGGGGTTGTAGTAGATCGATGCCGCGCTGTATCCCGCCAGTGTCAGCAGGAACACGGCTGCGCCGACCTTCAACACAGAACGCTTGACGGCCATTAGTCGATGCGCGGGATGCCGGCGGCGATCATACCCGCAAGGGCGGGCTCGCCCATGGATGTCGAGTCGCGTTTACACACAAGGTTGACTCCCATGCCTTCAAAACAGGTAGAGTTAGCGACGCTCTCACCACGTTATGAAGCACTGGCGTGAAACGGCGGAGATCGTCGACCGTGCGATTGCGCTGGCTTCGGCCGGACGCCACGCGGCCCTCGCAACGGTGATTCGAATCGAGGGCTCTTCCTATCGGCGGCCGGGCGCCAAATTCCTGATCGAAGACGACGGCCGGACGCTGGGCGGCGTGAGCGGCGGATGTCTGGAAGCCGACGTGCGCGATCTCGGCCTGGATGTCAGTGTCCGACTTCGATCGGGTCACCGGCAAGCTGACCGTCTACATGACGACGCAGGCGCCGCACGCGATTCGAACGGTGGTCGCGCTGGTGGCCGGGCATGTCGGGTTGTCGGAGGAAAAGATTCGAATCATCTCGCCGGACATCGGCGGCGGGTTCGGGGGCAAGGTCCCGGTCTATCCCGGGTACGTGATCGCCATTGCTGCGTCGGTGGTCGTCGGGAAGCCGATCAAGTGGATCGAGGACCGGATGGAGAACCTGCAGGCGGACTCGTTCGCCCGCGACTACCACATCAAGGCGGAGCTCGCCGCGAAGAAAGACGGCACGATGACGGCGCTGCGGATCAAGACCGTGGCCGATCACGGCTACACCGATGCCGCGGCGAACCCGTCGAAGTTCCCGGCGGGCCTGTTCTCGATCTGCACCGGTTCGTACGACCTCGAGAACGCGTTCGCCGAGGTCGACGGCGTCTACACCAACAAGCCGCCCGGCGGCATCGCGTATCGCTGCTCGTTCCGTGTAACCGAGGCGGCGCACGCGATCGAGCGGATGGTCGACGTGCTGGCGCAGGAGCTCCAGATGGATCCGGCGGAAGTGCGCTTCAAGAACTTCATCCCGCCGGAGAAGTTCCCGTACCGCTCCGCGCTCGGGTGGGAGTACGACAGCGGCAACTACCCCGCTGCCCTGAAAAAGGCGATGGAGACCATCGGGTACGCCGAGCTTCGGAAGGAGCAGGCCGAGAAGCGTCAGCGCGGCGAACTGATGGGCATCGGCATCTCGAGCTTCACCGAGATCGTTGGCGCCGGGCCCTCCAAGCACTTCGACATTCTCGGGATCAAGATGTTCGACTCGTGCGAGCTCCGGGTACATCCGACAGGCAAGGCCATCGCGCGCTTCGGCACGAAGTCGCAAGGCCAGGGGCACGAGACGACCTACGCGCAGATCATCGCCGAGGAGCTCGGCATTCCCGCTGCGCACATCGCGATCGAGGAAGGCGACACCGACACGGCGCCGTACGGCCTCGGCACCTACGCCAGCCGTTCGACGCCGACCGCCGGCGCCGCCGGTGCGATTGCCGCGCGCAAGGTCCGCGACAAGGCGAAGAAGATCGCCGCCCACCTGCTCGAAGTCAGCGAGGAGGATCTCGAGTGGGAGCCGGGGAAGTTCTCGGTGAAGGGCGCTCCACAGAAGTCGAAGACGATCCAGGAGATCGCGCTCGCTGCCTACACGAATCACCCGCCGGGGATGGAAGCGGGCCTCGAGGCGGTCAACTACTACGATCCGCCGAACCTGACCTACCCCTTCGGCTCCTACATCGCCGTCGTGGACATCGATCGCGGCACCGGCGCGGTGACGCTCCGGCGCTTCGTCGCCATCGACGACTGCGGCAACATCATCAACCCGATGATCGTCGAGGGCCAGGTGCACGGCGGCCTGACGATGGGACTGGCGCCGGCGCTGTTCGAGGAGATCAGCTACGACGAGGCCGGCAACATCCAGGGCGGCAGCTTCATGGACTACCTGGTGCCGACCGCGATGGAAACGCCGAAGTGGGAGACGGGCAACACCGTCACACCGTCACCACACCATCCGCTCGGCGCGAAGGGCGTCGGCGAGTCCGCGACCGTCGGCGCCCCGCCGGCGATCGCCAACGCCGTCGTCGACGCGCTCGCGCACCTCGGGGTCAGGCACATCGACATTCCGATCACGCCGGAGAAGGTGTGGAAGATCCTGCGGGAGAAGGGCGTCGCGGAATAGGGTACTTACACGCTGTCACGGGCCAGTGAGGCTGCCAATGTGGAGACGCAAACCCTTCATGGCGATCGCCGTCGTCGTGCTTTCCGGGCTCATGGCTCGTGAGGTGTCGGCAGACGAGACCGACAACTTCACCTGCCACAGCCGGCCGATGCGCGAGGCGCTCGAACAGCTGGACGCGCTGATGAACGCGCGGATCCGTGAGGCGGTTGCGCGCGCCAACCATCGGGCGGGCGCCAGGTGCGATGACGCCTGCCTCGAGCGCGTCGCGGTTGACGAGCTGCGGGACGCGATCGGCAGCAGCTACCGGCCGTTGCCGACGTTGATTCCGCACTCCAGGTTCATGAAGTCGGTCAGCGACCTCCCCGACCTCGATCGCTGCCACCTGCGGTTCAACGAGACCATCTACGGGGCGCGCTCCTACAACCTCCCCTGGATGTATCCGTTTCACCGGCGCATCATCTTCGTCGCCGATTCGATTCGTCTGGCGAACCGGATCGTCGGTCTGGACAAGATGAATCACTTCATCAGGGAGGGCCTCGTGCACTGGCGGGCGGTGAACGAGAACGGCGGCACGATCGCGTTGGACATCGCACGCGAGCTGGGATCGCCGACACAACACACCGCCTGGACCGAACAGGGACTGAAGGGCATGGCGCTGACCGGGGTGCTGGCCTACGCGGATCTGGCGGCCAGCTACTCCGGCTTCAGGTTCTGGTCCGACCTCCTGGCCGTGGGAACGCCGCAATCCTTTGTCGAGCTCGACAGGGCGACGGGCCGTTTGCACCAGAAACGTGCCTTCACATTCGCGGCATACGTCAACGACGCGTGGGATGAAACCATCAACCGGTCGAAGCTCGAGCCCAAGTTGCGCCAGGAAGTCGACGAGACCATCCGCAAGCGCGGCCTGAGCCCCGGCGGCGACTGCCGTCATCTCGCCGCGCTGCAAGATGCCAGCCTCTTCGTGAACCCGGAATGCCTGCCCGCCGGCGCTACCATGGAGTCGCGCCACTGAGTTCCTCCTGCGACGACAATCCGCTCGCCCTCAGTGCCCCACACCTGACGGACCTGCCCGTGGCCATCGGCCTCGATCCTGGTTTTCTACGTGCCAACGGGGGCGAAGGCGATACACGTCATGGCGGGCCCGCCAGTGAGATAATGTGCGTCCAATGCTCATCGCCGGAACGCGGCTCGGCCCCTACGAAGTGGTCGCCGCGCTCGGCGCTGGCGGAATGGGCGAAGTCTACAAGGGCCTCGATACGCGCGTCGATCGTGCCGTCGCGATCAAGGTCCTCCCCACCGACGCCGTCATCGATCCGGAGGCCGGTGAGCGTTTCGAGCGGGAGGCACGAGCGCTCGCGTGGTTGAGCCACCCGCGGGTCTGCGGACTGTTCGAGGTACACCCACTTCAACGACAGGGCCGTCCTCATCCTCGAGTAGCAGGTCCTGTTGAACTGGCCGCAGGGTCTCGCCCGTTGACGTAGCCGGGGCGCGTGCCGCACTTGAACCGGCTTGCCCTCTTACGTAGACTTTCTACACAATCATTGTGTAGAGTTCCTACCTATGAGCCGGAAGCCTCCCTCCCGCGTCGAGCTCCTGCGCGGCACACTCGATCTCCTCATCCTGCGGACGCTGCTGCCGGGACCGAGCCACGGTCACGCGATTGCCCGGCACATTCAGCGCACCTCTGAAGATCTCCTGCAGGTCGAAACCGGGTCCCTCTATCCCGCGCTCTACCGGCTCGAAGCCAGGGCGTGGGTGGCGGCGTCGTGGGAGCTCTCGGCGAAAGGCAAGCGCGCGAGGTACTACCGGATCACGGCGCTCGGCCGCAGGCAGCTGGTCAGCGAACAGTCGAAGTGGGACGCTTTCGCGCGCGCGATGGGACTGTTGCTGAAGCCGATCGAGGATGAAGGACGATGACCTCGCTCTTTCGGAAGTTCAAGTGGTGGCTGGAGCGGCGGCGCAAGGAGGACGACCTCCGCGAGGAGCTCGAGTTCCATCTCTCCGAAGAAGCCGACGATCGACAGGCGGAAGGGCTGACGGCCGAACAGGCGAGACAGGCCGCGCTGCGCGATCTCGGCAACGTCACGCTGGTGCGCGAGGATGCCCGCGCGGTGTGGACATGGACCGTCGTCGAGCAGCTGGCGCAGGATGTCCGGTATGCGCTTCGGACGATGATCAGGAACCCCGCGTTCAGCGGGCTCGCGGTGCTGACGCTGGCGCTCGGGATCGGGGCCAATACGGCGATCTACAGCTTCATGGACTCGATCCTGATCCGCTCGCTGCCGGTTCCGGATCCCGGCTCGCTGGCCGTCGTGAAATGGCGGAGCCGACCGGTCAACTTCGGCGCCCCGGGCGGCCCCGAGTTCGTCCTGCATTCGATCGACGGCAGCACCTATCCGGAGGCCGGCGGGGTCACCGCCGCCATCTTCCCGCATCCCGCGTTCGAACGTCTGCGGGAGATCGCGGGGCCCATCTTCACCAGCCTCTTTGCCTACTACCCGGCCGGGACTCTCAACGTGATGATCCACGGGCAGGCGGAGCTCACGAAGGGCCTGTACGTGTCCGGCGAGTTCTTTCACGGGCTGGCGGTGTCGCCGGCCGCGGGCCGTCCGCTGGTGGCCGACGACGGTCGGACGGGTGCGGACCCGGTCGTGGTCATCAGCACCGGCTATGGCGAGCGTCGCTTCGGCGGCGCCATCAATGCGGTCGGCCAGTCGATCCTGATCAACAACGTCGCTTTCACCGTGGTCGGCGTCGCTCCGCCGGAGTTCTTCGGCGTCGATCCGGGTGCGGTCCCGAGCCTCTATCTGCCGCTCGGCGCCAGTCTCCTGCTCGACGGGGCGACCCAGCGGCAGTTTCTCGATCAGAACTATTACTGGCTCCAGATGATGGGACGTCTGCGTCCCGGCGTCGGGCTCGCGCAGGCCCAGGCGGCGCTTGCCGGACCCTTCGAGCAATGGGTGGCGACGACGGCGACCACTCCGCGTGAGCGCGCGAACCTTCCGGTGCTGCGCCTCGAGAACGGCGCCGGAGGACTCGACACCCTGCGCCGGCAATACTCCAGGCCGCTCTACGTGCTGCTCGTGATGGTCGGGTTGATTCTGGCGATCGCGTGTGCGAACACGGCGAACCTGCTGCTCGCGCGTGCCGCGGCCCGCCGCCGCGAGATGGCGGTGCGTCTCAGCATCGGCGCCGGACGGTTCCGGCTGATCCGTCAACTCCTGACCGAGAGCGTTCTGCTCGCCTCCCTTGCCGGCACGCTCGGGATCCTGATCGCGGTTGCCGGTATCGGCCTGCTGACGCGCCTCCTCGCCAATGGCGAGGAGGGCTTCACGCTCCACGCCGAGTTGAACTGGCACGTCCTCCTCGTCACGTTGGGCCTGTCGTTCCTGTGCGGCCTGGTCTTCGGGCTCGCCCCCGCCCTCCAATCCGCCAGCCCCGCCGTGATGCCGATGCTCAAGGACCTGCGCCCTGGCGGGCCGCGTTCGCGCGTGCTCGATCGGTTCCCGCGCGTCAGCCTCACCCAGGCGCTCGTCGTGGCGCAGATTGCGATCTCGCTGCTGCTCCTGATCGCGACGGGCCTGTTCGTCCGGACGCTCTCGAACCTTCAGTCGGTCTCGCTCGGGTACCAGCGCGAGAACATCCTCCTCTTCGACGTGAATGCTCCACAGGCCGGACTTGCCTCTGCCGCAGGCAATCGCCTTCTATGGCGAGCTGCAGCGCCGCCTCGGCGAGCTCCCGGGGGTGCGGCACGTGACGCTGTCGCATGCCTCGCTCGTCCGGGCCGGCCGGGCGCATCGCCTCCTCGTCAATGGTGTGCAAACACGGGGCACGCGAATGCTGCTCGCCGGCCCCGGGTTTTTCACGACCATGCAGATCCCGCTGCAGCGCGGCCGCCCGATAGAGGAGCGCGATCGGCCGGGAGCCCTGCCGGTGGCGGTGGTCAGCGATCTCTTCGCCCGAACGTACTTCGGCGATCGAGATCCCATCGGACGCAAAATCCAGATCGGCGAGGATCGGCTCGAGGTGGAGATCGTCGGCGTGGCGGCGACCGCCCGATACGGCGGGCTCAAGGGCGACATCCCGCCGGTGGTCTACGTCGTGTACCCCCAGGCGACGTACTCGACGGTCCAGAAGATGACCTACGCGCTGAGCACCGCCGGCGACCCGCTCGCGCACGCGGGTGAGGTCCGCAGGATCGTGCACGACACCGACTCGAGGGTGCCGGTCAGCGCCATCAGGACGCAGGCCGCCGACATCGACCAGACCATCAACCAGGAGATCGTCTTCGCCAGGCTCTGCACGGCGTTCGCCGTGCTCGCGCTGGTCATCGCCGGTGTCGGCCTCTACGGCACCATGGCCTACACGGTGGCGCGCCGGACGAGAGAGATCGGAATCCGGATGGCGCTCGGTGCCGAGCGGCGGATCGTCACGTGGATGGTGTTGCGCGAAGTCTGTATCATGGCCGGTGTCGGGCTGGCGATCGGCGTGCCGATTGCGCTCGCCTCGTCGCGGCTGATCGAATCGTTCCTCTTCGCGATGAAGCCGAACGACCCGCGCACGCTGGCCGTCGCGATCGTGATCCTCGTGGGCGCCGCGCTCGTGGCCGGCTACGCACCGGCACGGCGCGCGTCGCGAATCGATCCAATGGTGGCGCTCCGGGAGGAGTGAGCCTCCTGCCGAGCTTCCTAGCTCATCGACTTCCGGCGCCTGTCATCTGTAGCGGTTTTAGCGTTCCGGCACCAGGCTTTCCAAGATAAGAATTAAGGAGCTGGTTCCTCCGGCCTGGAGGCATCGCAAGCACCCTGCGAACAGGAGGAAGTCATGAAGCGGTTCATGTGTCTCGGAGTTGGGGTTTCGGTCGTCGCGTTCGTTACGGCCACCGCGGCGGCGCAGGCCCCTGCGGCGGCGCAGGCGCCTGCAGAGGATGCCCAGAAGGCCAAGACCGTGTCGATCACCGGATGCCTCGCAGCCGGCGCGGACGCCAAGACCTTCACGTTGAACGATGCCATGCCCGCGGCGGCGGAAAAGGAGCAGTCGAAAGAAGCGCCCAAGAGCAGCGAGATGAAGAGTTACCGCGTGACGGGCGAATCCTCGCTCAATCTCGCCAATCACGTCGGACACAAGGTCACGCTCACCGGGACTGTCGAGGAGAAGGGCGCCGGCGCCGCAGCACCGGGCGCCGCCGGTACGAGTGGAACGGCCGCAGGCGGGAAGTCCGCGGCCGGTCTCACCGCCACCGCGTTGAAGATGGTCTCGCCCACCTGCACCCAGTAGCAACACCGTCCCTACTCACTCCGTCCGGCGGCCGGCCTCCGGCCGCCGGTTCGGACTCAACCCGGTCCGGTCCGGACCGAGTGAGGCTGATGGGCTACGCGGGCTGCTGTGGCAGATGCTCGTTCCACCACTGCCGGGCTCGTGCATCAGTCCACGGTTGCGGGAGTGGGATCGCGTCGAGTCGCTGAAGCTCCATCGCGAGTAGTACGACCCTTCTTCGGCCACGCCGAAGTCGAACAGCGTCACTGTGTGGGGCGACCGGAGCTGTGCAATGACCTGGGCTTCGCGCTCGAATCGCCGGCGCATGTCGTCCGAGCCGGCGGCAGCGCTCCCGGGTACTGACGGACGGATCAGCTTGATGGCCGCCGGCCGTGCGAGCAGGCGGTGGCTCGCGCTCCACACTTCGCCCATTCCCCCCTGACCCAGACGATGCTCGAGGCGGTAGCTTCCAAGCTCGCGAGCGCGCGTGACCTCGGTGCCCAGACCATAGACGACCCGAGCGCCGACATACGCCATGATCACGACGAGAAGGTAGCCGAAGCCAAAGCCGAAAAAGATCATCCCGGCAGTGGGCCGCGACTCCGGTGGAAACATCGAGAGCGAGAGCAGGACCATCGCCGGAACCGCGGTGACGGACAGGAGCGCGGCGATCACGGCGTAGCGCGGCCGGGTCGGCACGACCACGTTGAACAGCAACATCCACACCGCGACCCAGGACAGGCCGATCCAGGACTGACCGACATACAGCCCGAGCGGGTGCAGGAACTCGGCTGCGGCGATGCCATAGCTGCCCGACCACCTCGAACACCAGTGCGAGAGACGTTACCGCCGCAGGCCGCAACCGGATCACGCGGATGGCCAGCGCGACCGACACTGCCACCGCAATGGAAATCACTCCAGGCGCCCAGTTCACCGCACGCGCGAAGAAGATCGTCCGCGCTTCCGGCATGAGGAGCGGGTGAAAAAACGCCGCCATGAAAAATGTGAAGGCGTAGAGCCAGGCGAGAATCTGGAGGCGAGCGGCCGCGCGATTCAGCAGGTCCGGCGGCAACCCTGTGGTTGCGCGATCGACGACGGAGGTCGCTCGCGGCTTCGGTACGAATAGAGTCTGTCTGTCAGCTGATGGGTCCATCAACCACCGCTCACGAAGGCCGCATTGTACCGCCGAGCTGGTTCTTCACCGGCCCGAAACTCTGACAAACTGGCGTTCCCGCGCGGCTGCGCCGCAGTCCGCGCGCCTCGAGTCATGGCCGACCCGCTCGACGCCCAAGCCGACCTGTTCGCACAGCTGCTCCAGCTGACGGGCGAGCCCGATGTCGCCTTCAGGACGGCGATCGCACTCGCTGACGGCCTCTTCCCCCACCAGATCGACGGCGTGGCGTTCCTGCTCGGCCGGCGGCGCGCGATCCTCGCCGACGACATGGGCCTCGGCAAGACGCGCCAGTCGATCGTCTCGTTGCGGCATCTCACGCCAGGCGGACCCCGGCTGGTCGTGTGTCCCGCGTCGGTCAAACAGAACTGGGCGCGCGAGATTGGCGTGGTGGCAGCCGACACCGCCGTCCTGCTGATTGAAGGAACCGCACCGATAGCCCCGACGGCCGAATGGGTCGTCATCAACTACGACATCCTGGGACGGCACCTCGACAGCCTGCTGCGCGTCCCGTGGGCGGCGCTGGTCTTCGACGAGGCGCACTACCTGAAGAACCACACCAGCGCGAGGAGCAAGGCCGCGCGTCAGTTGACGGCCAGCGCTGCCGCTCGGACCGGGACGCTCGCCGTCCAGCTCCTGACCGGAACGCCGCTCACCAGCCGGCCTCGAGATTTCTTCGTGCTGCTGCAGCTGGCCGCGCATCCGCTCGGCCGCAGCTTCCTGTCGTTCGCGAAACGCTACTGCGCCGCGGAGAAAGGAGAGTACGGCTGGAAGACCGGCGGCGCGTCGAACATCCAGGAACTGACGGTGCAGCTTCACGGCATCATGCTCCGCCGATCCAAGGACGACGTGCTCGCGCTGCCGCCGAAACTGCGGACGTGGCTGCCGGTCGACGTGCCCGCGGGCACGGGATCGCGTGCGATCAAGAAGGTGTTCGAGCTCCTGGCCGGGAAGGACAGCAGGCCCGCTCGCGCGCGCGAGGACGAGCTGCGCCGGCGCGGCAAGCTGCTCGCGTTCCTGGTGGAGGCGCGCCAGGCGCTCGCGGTCGCCAAGACCACGGCGACGCTCGACTTCGTCAGGGGTGCGATCGATCAGGGCGAGAAGGTGATCGTGTTCTCGTGCTTCGACGACCCGATCCGGAAGCTGGCCACGGAGCTTGGCGCCGCGGCCGTCGTCGTGACCGGCAAGACGCCGGCGGCGATGCGGCAGCCGCTGGTCGACCGGTTCCAGAACGAAGACGATGTTCGCGTCTTCGTCGCGAACATCATCGCGGGCGGAACCGGACTCAACCTGACCGCCGCGACGCAGGTCGTGTTCAACGACCTGGACTGGGTGCCGACCAACCACTGGCAGGCTGAAGATCGCGCCTACCGGATCGGGCAGACGCGGACGGTCAACGTCACCTATTTCATCGCGCGGGACACAATCGACGACTTCGTCCAGGCCGTCCTCGAGACCAAGGCCGCGCTCGTCAGCGCCATCGTCGAGGGTGACGCGCTCGCCCCGGGCTCCGGCGGCGACGTGCTCGACGAGCTCCAGCGCGTCCTTCACTCGATCCCGGCCGGCGTCGCCGATGCGACAGGTGACGGCGACGATGATGAGCTGATCGCACAGCTGTTCCGCCGGGCGTCCGAGGAGTTCAGGGCGGTGCATCGCGACGATACCGGTCGTCCGCAGGCCAGGCGCAGCCAGCGGGAGCTCCAGGCGCTCGCCCGCGCGCTCGAAGGGCTCGTCAAGGTGCTCTCGGGACCATCGGCCCGCCGCTTCCGCATCTCGAGCGGGTCGCACAAGGGTGTCGAGTACGAGATTGTCGCCGTCGACGCGGACGTGACGTGCAGTTGTCCGGGATTCGAGTACCGCGGGCAGTGCCGCCACGCCCGCGACGTCAAGGCGGCGCTGGCGGCGGGCCTACCGGTGCCGTCGGCGTATGCGGAGGTGACGTCACCGGCCTGATCTTCCGGCAGGCTCGCGCTGGGTGGCGGGCTAACCGGTAGTCGTTCAGCGGTTACACTCTACTAATCCCGTCGCAGCGCCCCACCGACTTCGAGGGCGGGGCCATTCACTCTGCACCCCGAAGGGCGAGAGGTTCCGAGAATCCGGTGGTCCGAAGAACAATTCGCCCGCCTTCATTGTGAGGATCGATGATCCGTATTCCCGTCGTTGTCGCCTGGGCCGGCTTGTTCGTGACTTGTGCGCTGCTCGCGGGTTCGCCGGCGCGTGCGGTAGTGGCGAAACGTGTCAGCGGCAATCTCGTGTTCTGGGATCAGGCGCGCGGCTTCGATTCGATCGTTGCCAACGCCGACGTGTTCTCCGAGATCAGCCCGTTCTGGTACAGAGTCCTTGCCGACGGCCGGGTCGTGCCGTACACCACCGGCTCGGGCGCGAGCCACGAGGATCCGACGATCCTCGCATTTCTCCGCTCGCGCGGCATTCTGGTCATTCCCACGGTCGCCAACGTCATCAACGGGGTCTGGGATGGAGCGCTGGTCAGCAAGATCATTGCGGACCCGCAGCTGCGCGCCGCCAACCTCGACGCCCTGGTGAACCTGGCAGCGGCAGGAGGCTACGACGGCATCGATCTGGACTACGAGAACCTTCGCGCCTCGGACCGCGCGGCGTTTACCTCGTTCGTTCAGCAACTCGCCGGAGCGCTGCATGCGCAGGGCAAGCTGCTCACGGTGAACGTCTACGCGAAGACCAGTGAACCAGGTACGTGGGACGGGCCGCAGGCGCAGGACTGGTGGTCGATCGGCCAGGCCGCGGATCAGGTCCGGATCATGACCTATGAATACTCGTGGTCGACGTCGCCACCGGGTCCGATCGCCCCAGTGAACTGGGTGAATGACGTCATCGGATACGCCACGTCGCAGATTGCGCCTGGGAAGATTCTGCAGGGAATCCCGTTCTACGGATACGACTGGGTCGGCCAGCGGGGCACGGATCTCGTCTGGACCCAGGCGATGGACCTCGCCAGTCAATTCGGCGTGCCGGTGATGTGGGACAGCGCGAGCGCATCTCCATGGCTCGAGTACGTCTCGGGCTCGGCACGGCACACGGTCTGGTTCGAAAACGGTTCGAGCGTCGGCGCCAAGCTCGATGTGACTCGCATCCACGACGTCGGCGGGATTGCCGTGTGGCGGCTCGGCGGCGAGGACCCGGCCAACTGGTCGGCGGTGCGGGCGCGATTCGGGGGTGCACCACCGCCTGACGTCACAGCTCCGAGCGTGTCAATCACCTCGCCAACCGACGGCGCGTGGCTCGCCAGGAAACAGCGGATTGACGCGCAGGCCACCGACGACGTCCGCGTGTCCAGGGTCGAGTTCTACGCGAACGGCTCGTTGCTGGCGGCGGATACGTCCTCGCCGTACTCGGTGACGTGGAACACGCAGCGCGCGAACAAAGGCGCCAACCTGATCGAGGCGGTTGCCTACGATTCCAGCGGAAATTCCGCCAGCGCGCGGGTAACCGTCTACGCACGCCGCTGAGGTGACCTCACCCTCTCAGCCGTCCCGTCGCAGCACGAGCGAAGGGTCGACGCTGACCGCACGCCGGGCGGGCAGGTAACACGCGGCAGCCGCGATCGCGACGAGCCCGACGCCGACCGCGACGAACGTCGCCGGATCGGTCGTGGTCACGCCGAAGAGCAACGTCCGGAGCATCGGGGTCAGCGGGAGCGCCATCGCAGCACCGATCGCCACGCCAATCGCGGCCAGCGCGACGGCTTCCCTGAGGACGAGGCGCACGATGTCCGCCCGTCTGGCGCCGAGGGCCATGCGCACCCCGAACTCGCGCAGACGCTGCGTCGTGGAGAAACTGACGAGGGCGAAGACGCCGGCGGTCGCGAGCAGCAGCGTGGCCGCTGCGAAACCGCCCAGCAGGAAGAGATTGAAGCGCCTCCCCGTCAGGGTCCTCGAGACCAGGTGATCGAGCGTGCCGCTGGAATAGATCGACAGCGCCGGATCGAGCGCCCACACCTGCTCTTTGAGCGTCCTGATCGTCACCGGAGAATCCGGCGAGGTGCGAACCACGACCGACATGCTGCCGAACCCCGATTGCGCGTGCGGCAGGAACAGCTCCGCGCGCGCAGGCCGGTCGAGCGTCTCGTGCCTCACGTCGCCAACCACGCCGACGACGCGGGCTTCGTGGCGCCGGCCAAGGAGCTGGAATCGCACCGTGGCGCCGACCGGATCGGCATCGGACCAGAATTGCCTCGCGGCGCTGTGCGACACGAGCACCACGGCCGCCGACTGCGCCGAGTCCCCGGCATCGAACAGGCGTCCCTTCAGGAGCGGGATGCTCATCGCCGCGAAGTAGTCTCCAGTCACCGGCACGATGTTGATGATGCGGCGCGGGCTCCGCTGCGGGTGGCCGTCCAACGATCGTGAACGGCAGCTTGTCGCTGAGGATCTTGGCCTCGCCGAACGGCATCGACGACACTGCGCCCGCGGCGACGACACCCGGGAGCGCGCGCATACGATCGACGAGCTCGGCGAAGAACAGGGTTCGCTTCTCCGGCGTGTTCTGACGGGCGTAGGCAAACACCTGGAGAACCGACACATGGTCGGGCCGGAAGCCCGGGTCCGTGCGCGTCAGCGTCACGAAGCTGCGCGCCAGGAGACCCGCGCCAATCGCGAGCACGAACGCGGCGGCGACTTCCAGGATGACGAGCAGGTTGTGGGTTCGGCGGCTGCCGCCGCTGCGGCCCTCGCGCAGCGCCCGCGCGGTTCCAGGCCGTGACAGCTGCACTGACGGGAGCAGGCCGGCGACGAGCGCCGCGAGCACGGTCACGCCGCATGCGATCAGGGCCGAGCGCAGATCGATCGGCACGCGATCGATCAGGGCGATATCCGGCGGCCGGAGACGCGCCACGGCGTCGAGCGCCCATCGAGCCAGCAGCAGTCCAAGGGCGCCGCCAACCGTCGCGAGCAGCAAGCTCTCGGTCAGCATCTGGCGCACGAGGCGGGCACGGCTGGCGCCGAGTGCCTGCCGCATCGCGAACTCCCGGATGCGGCCGGCGCCTCGTGCGAGAAACAGCGTTGCGACGTTCGCGCATGCGACGACGAGAAGAATGACGGCGGCGCCGAGAAACAAGGGCAGCACCGTCCGCAGCGGTCCCGCGAGGTGCGCGCGGAGCGGGACAATCTCGGCGGCGACCATGGCATTCGTCGTCGGATGCTCGCGCGCGAGATTGGCCGACAGGACCGCGAGCTCGGCTTCGGCCTGCTGGAGCGTCACGCCAGGCGCGAGCCGGCCGATCAGATTCCAATAACCCTGCGTGCGGTTATTCCGTTCCGCGTCGTCGAACGCTGGCCGCGGCAGCCACACGAGCGGCTCGGGCCGGCGGGACCGCTCGACGAGCCGCAGCTCGATGCCTGGACGACATGACCCCGATGATCGTGTAAGGCGCCTTCGTCGTCGAAGATCGCGACCCGCCCCACCACCGACGGGTCGGCGCTGAACCGGTCCAACCAGACACGGTGGCTCAGCACGACGGTCTGGTTGGCTCCTGGTCGATAGTCGTCCGGGCCGAACCCGCGCCCGTACAACATCGGCACGGCCCAGCACCCTGAAAAAGGACTCGGTGACCCGTGCGGCCGCCAGCGGCTGCTGCGGCTCGCCGCCTGGAATGGTGTGCTTGACGCTCCAGTTCTCGGCGATCGCGACCGTCTCGAACGTTCGCGTGCGATGCATCAGGTCGATGGCGTTGCCGGGCGCGACGTCGAGCCGGCCCTGGCCGGTTTCCCGGTTCACCTGCCAGATCGTCATCATGCGCTCGACGTCCGGCAGCGGGAGCGGCCGCATCAGCAGCGCGTCCGCCAGGCTCAGGATCGCCGTGGTCGCTCCGATGCCGAGGGCAAAGACGAACAGCGCCGACACCGTGAATGCCGGCGCCTTGACGAGCATGCGGACCCCGTGCGCGGCGTCACGCACCGCATCGGCGTCGAGGGTGAACTGACGCCGCAGCCAGACGGCATCGGGCAGCGCGCCAAGAGCGCGGCGGACGAGATCCATGTCCCTGCTCCACGGTGAATCGGAACGGCGTGCCTGCTGCCGGGAACGATGCTCCAGTTCGGCGGACCACTCGGCCGTCCACTCCGCCCGCGTGGTCGCGGGCACCAGAACCGCGATGGCCCTGACCAGGGCGAGGGCGACTCGAACGGCGAGGCGCGGCATCAGGAGGGCTCTGAAGGACGAAGCCGGCGCGCCCGTGCGGCGATCGACCGCGGAACGCGGAAACGGGCGCGCGCGTCGGCGAGAACCGCGCGCCCGGCCGGCGTGAGCTCGTAGTACCGGCGCGGCGGGCGCTGCTCGTCGCGGGCGATCGTGTGATCTTCCCAGTCAGCCGTGACGAGACTGTCGCGCTCGAGCCGCCGGAGAATCGGATAAACGGTGCCGCTCGGCAGCTCGGTGGCGTCGATGATGTCGAACCCGTGCCGGAAGCCGCTCGCCAGGGCGTGGAGGACCAGCGTCGTCGGGTAGGTGAAGTTCACGGGCCAGAACTCTACCTATGTAGAATTATGAAGTCAAGCGAAGCGACTGGCGCCCGGGCCTCCAGGCGATTCGTGCAGATTACTCGCGATCAGATGGCTCGGTCTGGGTCGAGCCCCAATTCCGGACCGCGGTGAACATCAGCCGGACCGAGCCGATGCGAATCGAATCGCCGGCGACGAGCTGCCGAACCGAGTCGAGGCGCCGATCCGACACGAACGTGCCGTTCTTGCTGTTGAGATCCTCGATCGTTGCTTCGGTGCCGGCGACGGTAATCCGCGCATGCCGCCGGGAGACATCATCCGCGTCCAGGAACAGCTCGAGATCGGGATCGCGGCCAAGGACGTAATCGCCGTCGGCCAGCGCGGCGCGCCCCCCGGCCCACACGAGACGGAAGCGAGCGCCGGTTCGGCGACGCGGTGCGGCATCGGCAGGGTCCCGGGAGGTCACGTTCCGGAACGCGTAACCGAATCGCGGCACCGTACGCACGAACCGCGGGTGCGTCGCGTCCTCGCCAAGCGCCTCGCGGATCTCGGCGACGAGGTTGACGAGGTTCTTCTCGAGCACGAACGTGTCGGGCCACAGCCGCTCCTGCAGCGCTGATTTCGACAGCGCCTTGGGCCCGTTGACGACGAGCACTTCGAGAAGCTGATACGCCTTAGGCGTGAGCGGGACGGACTCGCTGCCGCGGCGCAGCTCGCGCGTGTCCTGATCGAGCACGAAGCTCCCGAACGTGATGGCGCTCACTTCAATCCTTCGACGACGAACAGCTCCGAGAGGACGCGCACGTAATCGTGGCAGTAGGACTTGCCATCCGGGGTGATCAGGATTCTGATGACCGTGTCTATGCCAACCGGGTCCGCTGGCTGAATCGTTTTCCACGATCGGCGGTCGCCCGTAGCCGTCGTTCACGAGGTCCACCGCCGCCGGCCATGCTCCGGCCCGCCGCACGAACAGGAGAGATCCATCGGTGCTGAACTGCAACGGCTCGTCGTCCGGCTCCAGATAGGCCAACGGGATCGGTGCGCTGCCGTCGACGGCAAACTTGAACACCTGTCTCCCTGGTTCGCCCGACGACATAGCGGCTGTCGGGAGTCGCCAGCCCTTCTGTTCCGACATTCTCAGGAGAGATGGCGCGAATCGATCCTCTGTCGATGTCCTGGACATAGATGCGCCCGCCGCGATCCTTCTCCCGTCCTCCGAACACGATCTGACGTCCGTTGGGCAGAAAGTTGGCCTCCCCACGGGCCACCAGCGGTCCTGGCGGGAGAGTGATCGACGATCCAGGCCCGGTCGGCATGAGGAACCAGTGCTGGCGGGTTCCGACCTGGGTTGCCAGAACCCACTTCCCATCCGGCGAGAGATCTTCGCCAAATCCATCGCCGAGTCGAATGGCGTCCGAGCCGTCGGTTTTGCGCAGGTAAATCGAACCGTTTGCACCTCTGAGCACTTCGCTGAACAGCACCGAGCCGCCGTCACGCGAGAGCGCCTCTGGCGCGGAACCATCGAGCCAGGAGAGGTCTCGCGGCTGACTCTCCCCTGGCGGGACACATGAGCACCCCATCCTGGCAACGTGCGTCGCGATCAGGGCACGGCCATCGTGGAAGACGTCGAGGATCGACAGCAGTGTCCCCGCGGAAGAAAAAAGCACGCGCTCCTTGCCGTCCAGCGAGACAGCGCGCAACGTCCACACGGAAACATCGTTGCGACGGCGATTCGCCGTGAACCACACCTCATCACCTGACGGAGACCAGGCGAGGGTGATCGTGTCTCCCCATCCCGAGGACAACGTCGTCTTCTGCCCGGAGCGATCGAGCACGACGATACTCGACCCTTCGACGAGCGCGAGTCTCTGGCCGTCCGGCGCGATCCGGACATGCTTGAACTGGTGCCGTCCGTGAATGGTGTTGCCCACAGGAAACTCGAGCCAGTCCCGGCGGACAACCGCGAGCTCGTCGCTGCCCGGTCTCCAGTCGGCTGCAATCACGTCGTCGAGAATCTCGCGCGGCGCGCCGCCGGTCAGTGCAACCCTGGCAAGGGTCCCAGTGCGTGCAGGGAAGAGGAACCTGACCGCGTCATGACGGCCGCGGAGAAAGATCAGGTCGCCGCTGGATGACACGCCGAGCAGCCTGGCGTCAGGGATGTCGAGCGGCCGCGATTCGGGAGTGCCGCGCCGGGTCATGAACAACGCGTAGGGTCCGCCGTTCCACGCGGCACTGTAGATGACGGTCTCCCCGTCCGATGCGAAGCGAGCCGCAGAGACAGTGCCATTCCGGAACGTGATCGGGATGAACTGGGGAGTCAGCGCGGGTGTGCGACCGACCACGCCGCGGGCCGCCAGCATCCACATGACGATGGCACCAGCGGCGGCACCAATTGTCAGCCCCGCCGCCACCGTGCGGTTGAACGGCAGCCGCCTTGCGGCTGCGTGCCCATCCAGTACGGCGTGATCCGCTGTCATCCCTGCTCCACAGCAGCGCCGCGGCAAGGTCCGCAGCGCTCTGCCAGCGGTCGTTCGGATCCTTGGCCAGGCACTTCTTGACGATGCGATCGAGGCTGGCGGGAACGCCGCCTCGAAGCGACGACAGCGGCTGCGGTTCGTGCGTCAGGATGGCTGCCATGAGACTCGCGCGACTGCGTCCCTCGAACGGCGGGCGGCCCGCGGACATCTCGTAGAGAATCACCCCCAGCGCAAAGATGTCCGTGCGTGCATCCGCGTCGCGCCCCTCGACCTGCTCCGGCGCCATATACGGGATGGTGCCGAGCACCGTGCCCTGCTCGGTCAGTTCGAGGCTCTGCGTGGATCGCTCGACGGTCTCCTCGCGTTCGAGGTCCCGCAGTTTTGCAAGCCCGAAATCGAGAAGTTTCACGCCGCCGCCGGCGAGCATGACGTTGCTCGGCTTCAGATCGCGATGAACCACGCCCTTCCTGTGGGCGGCGTCGAGAGCCCCGGCGATGTCGCCGGCGAGCGCGACCGCCCGATCCACCGGAACGGGACCGCCCTCCAGACGTTCGGCGAGCGTCTCTCCCTCGAGCAGCTCCATCACGAGAAACGGCACGCCGTCGACTTCGCCGACGTCGTGAATGGTGCAGATGTGCGGGTGGGTTATCCGGGCGATCGCCCGCGCTTCACGCTGAAATCGCTCCAGCTGCAGGGTCGTCGCATGCCGCGACGACGTCAGGATCTTGATCGCGACCGACCGATCGAGTTGCGAGTCCCGAGCGCGATAGACCTCGCCCATGCTTCCGGCGCCGATTGGCGCCAGGATTTCGTAACGGCCAATTCGTTCTCCCGCAGCCAGGGACATGGGTGCCAGCAGTCGTGAATGGCGCCCATTCTACGCCGCGGCGACTCCGGCCGCCCTGCCGGACTCCTGCCGTTTTCCTGCCGCACGCCGGCGACCGATCCGATCACCTTCATCGCGATGGCCGTCGTGCTCGTCTCGGTGACGGTCGTCGCGTGCTGGATCCCGGCGCGCCGGGCGACCAGGGTCGATCCGCTCGTGGCGCTGCGGGCCGAGTGATGGCCGCCGGACACGGCCGATGATCGGCCCCGGTCGGGGGCACCTCCGCCCGGCGTGCTCGCCTCCGGTAATCGGGGCGCCCCCCGCAATGTCGGGGTCAGGAAGTCCGGGCAATTCGCCGGGGACGCCTGAAATCTGCAACGAATCCGAGCATTGCGACTCCCGGTTCCACGGCATAGCCTCTGCAGCCCATGCGCGGAATGGGCAGCCGGCGGCAGGTAACGTTGCCCCGAGGAGGACGCATGAAACGGATGGTCGCAGGGATGATCGCAGCGGCAGCTCTGGTGGCGACACCGGGCATGGCCATGGCTCAGTCCAAGGAGGTGACGTCAGAGATAAAGACCCAATCGGGCGTCGTCGAGGCGATTGAGGCCCAGAGCCGCTCGGTCACCATCAGGAAACCGGACGGCACCGTCGTGACGACCGTGGCGGGACCGGAAGTGAAACGGTTCGAGGAAATCAAGGTCGGCGACAAGGTCAACGCGCGATATTACGAGAACCTCGTCATCCGGGTGAAGCTGCCGGGTGAGCCGGCCGTCGATACCGACGTCAAGGATGCGACCGCTTCCGGACAGGGTCTCCCGGGTGGCACCAAGGCCAGGCAGCGGACACTTACGTGCACCATCACCGCCATCGACCTGAACACGCCCACGATCACGTTCACGTCGGCGAACGGCTGGAAGTACACGTCCAAGGTGCGGGACAAGTCCGCTCTCGACAAGGTGAAAGTCGGCGACAAGGTCGACATCATCTGGACGGACGCGTTACTGGTCTCCATCGAGCGCTGAAGTCCGGCCGGGAGAGGAGCGGCATGCGGCACCCCGCTATAATCGCGGGCCATGCCGCTGCCGCCGCTGTCCCGACGCCGGTTCCTCGCCGGAGGAAGCGCATTGCTGGCCGGCGCCGGGGTTCCCGCGTGGGCGGAGATCTTTCAGCAGGGCGCGTCGGTTGACGCCCTGCGCGCCGAGGCCGCCGAGGCTGCTCTCGCACGCGCCACCGCGCTCGGCGCCTCATACGCGGACATCCGCATCAACCGCTATCGCCGGGAGTCGATCGCCACGCGTGAACGGCAGGTCCAGAACGTCTCGCGATCGGCGAGCTACGGCCTCGGCCTTCGCGTCCTCGTGAACGGCGCCTGGGGCTTCGCCGCGACGAACCGCGTCGAGCCTGCGCGCGGCCCGCGTCGCGGCGGAGCAGGCGGTCGCCATCGCGCGCGCGAACGCACGCCTCGCCACCCGCAAGGTCGTCCTGGCGGACGCCGACAAAGTCGTCGCCACGTGGACCAGCGCCTTCAAGCGCGACCCGTTCGAAGTGCCGCTCGACGCCAAGACGGCGTTCCTGATGAAGCTCAACGAGGCCGCGCTGGCCGTTCCGGGAGTGAGCTTCGTCAGCTCGCAGCTGCTCTTCGTCGACGAACAGAAGTTCTTCGCCTCGACCGACGGATCGCGGATCACCCAGCGGCTCGTCCGCACCTATCCCCAGTTCACGACCACCGCCGCCGATCGCGCCACCGGCGACTTCCAGACGCGGCCGGTCGTCGATCGTGCGCAGCTGGTCGGCTACGAGTACGTGGACGACTATCCGTGGCTGGCCGACGCCGAGAAGGCCGCGCACGAGGCGGTCGAGAAGCTGAAGGCGAAACCGGTCTCTCCCGGCACCTACGACATCGTGGTCGATCCGTCGCAGCTGTTCCTGGCCATTCACGAATCGGTCGGCCATTCCACCGAGCTCGATCGCGCGCTCGGGCTGGGAGGCGAACATGGCCGGCACCAGCTTCATCAAGCCGGCCGATGCCGGGAAGCTTCGCTTCGGCGCGCGCATCGTCAACCTGGTCGGCGACCGCACGCAACCCGGCGGGCTCGCCACCACGGGCTTCGACGACGAGGGCGTGAAGGCCGAACGCTGGGACCTGGTGCGCGAGGGGATGTTCGTCGACTGGCAGACGACGCGTGAGCTCGCGCCGCTCGTCGGGCAGAAGCGGTCGCACGGGTGCCTGCACGCGGACAACTGGGCGAGCGTGCCGTTTCCGCGGATGCCGAACGTGTCGCTGGAGCCGGCCGCGTCGGAGGTCACGCTCGACGATCTCTTCAGCGGCATCAAGCGCGGATTGTTCGTCGTCGGGCGGGGCAGCTCGTCGATCGATCAGCAGCGCTACAACTTCCAGTTCGGCGGCGCCGTCATCCGCGAGATTACCAACGGCAAGCTGGGCGCGATGGTGCGGGATGCCGCCTACCAGTCGCGCACGCCGGACTTCTGGGCGTCGTGCGACGGCGTCGGCGGAAAGGCCAGCTATCGCCTCTGGGGCACGTCCGCGGATGGCAAAGGCGAACCGGGGCAGACCAACGCGGTGAGCCACGGGTGTCCACCGGCACGCTTCCGTCAGGTCACGGTCCTGAACACGGCCAGCTGATGCTCACCCGCGAAGAAGCCCTCCGTCTCTGCGAGATCGTGCTCGGCGCAAGCGAAAGCCGCCGGCGCCGACGATGCCTCGGTCTCGCTGAACAGCTCGATCGAGTCGCATGCGCGCTTTGCCGACAACCGGATCACGACCAGCGGCCGAGCCGAGAACCTCGACATCACGGCGACGGTCTGGGTCGAGCGGCGGCGCGGCTCGGCGGCGGGCAACGACGCCGACGGCGCGCGCGCTGAAGCGCCTGGCCGACGAGGCCGTGCAGATCGCCCGCGTCTCGCCGGTGCACCGCGAGTACGTGCCCACGCTCGGGACCGCTCGAGTACGGCGAGGCCGCGCGGCTTCGCCGCGGCGACCGCCGACATCGATCTCGCCGCCCGCGCCTCGGCGCTCGAAGCGGCGCTGGGGGCCTGCCGCACCGCGAAGGTGACCGGCGCCGGGTTTCACGTCGCACGCGCGTCGGCTGCGGCCGCGGCGACGGCCAACGGCAACCGCCGGTTCTTCAGGATCCAGCGAGGGCAGCTTCAGCCTCACCGCGCGCAGCGCGGATGGCACGGGTTCGGGATACTTCGCGGGCGATCACTTCGATCTCGCGCGGCTCGACGTGCAGCGGATCGCCGGGCAGGCGGTGGGCAAGGCGGTGCGATCGCAGCAGCCGAAGAGCATCGAACCGGGCGTCTACCCGGTCGTCCTCGAGCCCCAGGCGGTGTCCGATCTGATGGGTTTCCTGGCCAACAGCTTCGATGCGAGGACCGCAGACGAGGGACGCAGCGCGTTCTCGGCCAAGGACGGGAAGACGCGGGTCGGTGAGACGCTGTTCAACCAGCGCATCAATCTGTACAGCGATCCCGAAGCACGCGGACCTCCCGGCGGCGCCGGCGACCGACGAGGGCATTCCCGCGACGCGGCTGTCGCTCGTCAGGCGAGGCGTGCTCGAGAATCTCCAGTACTCGCGGTTCTGGGCGCGGTGAGCGCAAGCGCGAGCCGACACCGGGACCGGTGAACTACATCATGGAGAGCACGGATCCGCCGGTTGCGCTCGACGACATGATCAAGACGCATGAAGCGCGGCCTGCTGATCTCGCGCTTCTGGTACGTGCGCCTCGTCGATCCCCGCACGATCGTCCTGACCGGGCTCACGCGCGATGGCCTCTGGTGGATCGAGAACGGCGAGGTTCGCCACCCGGTGCGGAACCTCCGCTTCAATCAGAGCGTGCTGGCGATGCTGGCCCCGTGGAACGTCGAGGCCATCGGCCGTCCGCAGCGGCTGTCGCCGTTCATGGTGCCGCCGCTCAAGCTGGCGGCGTTCACGTTCACGTCGATGTCCGACGCGATCTGAGCTGGCCGTTTCCAGCCACTGAAATCCTCGGCTGGGTTCGTCGAGCCGGGCGGTATCGGGCCGACGAGCAGGAGCGTTATCCTAAGCGCGAGTGGGCGTAATGTTTCCTATCGTGTTCGCTTGGAATCGCCGCCCCATGGGACTCTCCAACTGGTTTCGCGGACGCGGTACGGCATCCAATCCCGACGATCTCCTGACAGCGCTGCTGACCGGCTTCGAGCGGGAGGATTATGCCGGCCTGATGGGCCTGATCAACGACAACAGCGAGACCATTCGTGCGCAGTTCCGGTCGTGGACGAAGGCGCCCGACGCAGTCCGCGCCGATCCAGCGGCGCTCCAGCGCTATGTCAACACCCTCGTGACGATCGCGAGAGTATTCGAGAAGGCAGGCGACCCGTCTCTATACGACTTGATCACGGCCAAAGGGCGCAACAACCCGATCGTGCAATGGCAGACGGACTGTGAACGCGCCGATCAGCTGACCAACGAAGGCCAGCCTGCCGAGGCCGTGGCGATTCTGCGCGCGACGCTGGAGTCCATGCGCGGGGCCAGCGGGACCGCCGTCGATCATTGGCGACCCCGTGCGCTCGGACGCCTCGGCATCGCGCTCTCGAAGCTGGGCGACAGGTCGGAAGCGATCCGGGTGACGCGCGAAGCGCTGGAGCTGTGCCGGCTGGCGGGAGACGCCGAAGGCGTGCAGGTGTATACGACAAATCTCAATCAGTTCGGCACATACGAGGTGGCTGACGACCGCGACGACAGCCGCTCGATCGTCGTGTTCGTCGACGAGGACGGTCAGACCCTCACGCCTGAGGAATTACCCAAGGCGCGCGGTACGGTCAAGTGGGAGATGCGCTGCGGCCACTTGCCACATCCGGACGCTGACCGGCTCCGCAATGAGGGACGGGCCGCGGGAGAGCGAGGTGACCACGCCGAGGCGATCGGCCTGTTCACGCAGGCCGCCGAGCTCGACCCGAAGTGGCCGGCTCCAGTGTACGACCGCGCGTTTACCCACCTGCTCGAGCAGGATTTCGATGCCGCGCTCGCCGATTACCGCAAGACCCTCGACCTGTCACCGCGCGGCTACTTCGTGGCGGCGCAGGCTGCGGACATGCTGGCGCGCGAAGCGGCCGGCGAATTTCCGCCCGGGTTGTACGCGTCGTTTGCCCTGCTGGAACACATGCCGCGCGAGGAGAAGCAATCGATTCTCGAGCAGCTCGTTCAGGAGTTCCCGTCGCATGCCCCGGCGTGGGAGGCGCATGCGAATTTCGTCGACGATCCGGCCGAATGCCTGGCCGCCGTCGAGCAGGGCCTGGGCGCGTGCCCCGACCCGTACACGCTGGGGATGCTCCTGGTGCGCAAGGCGTTCGCGCTCAACCGGCTGAAGCGGACCGAGGAGGCGGTGGAGATTCTGCAACGGCTGATCGCCAGGCCCGGCGAGTTGCTGTCCACGCATGCGGTCGCGTATCTCGCTCTTGCCGTCATTCGTCGGCACCAGGCAGAGTGACAGCGGGCGCGCTCTACTTCCTGGCGTCGCTTTTTCGCGCTGGCGCGTCCGCTGGCAGTTCGCTCAACTCGAGCCAGTTGCCATCCCGGATCGGCTGATAATCTCCGCACCGATGTAGTCGCTTTCCGGAACGACAGACTCCGCTCCCAATGGAGGATCGCCATGCGTATTCAGCGCCGCAGAAGTATTGGCTCCTCGAGTTGGTCAGTCGCGCTCGCTGGCCTCGCTTTGGTGGCCGTCGGCACGATGCTCCCGACGTTCGCGCAACCCTCTCGGGCACGAACCGGCGAGGTGATCGCCGTACGGGAGCTGCAGCTGAAGGCCGACGCGGATGCCGCCCAGTTCGAGCAGTTCGTCCGCAGCAGTTACAACCCGGCCTGGGAAGGCGCCGTGCCGGGAGTCAAGGCGTACATCGGCAAGGCCGATCGCGGCGCCCAGAAGGGCAGCTACGCACTGATCATCATCTTCGACGGCGAGAAAACCCGCGATGCCATCTTTCCCAAGGAGGGTGGCGGCGCGTCGACGGCCTTTGCGCCGATGCTGGAACAGCCGCTGGCGCTCAATAAAGCGCTCGACAAGTTCGTCGAACCGGGCTCGCTCAGCGTCTACACCGACTACGTCGTCATGCGCTGACAGAAT
>CAWIKP010000036.1:0-81020 GCA_963836735.1 uncultured Acidobacteriota bacterium
AACCGATACTGCACGACGAACTGCATGGTGCGACTGCCCGTCTTGCTGGTCACCAGCCCAAACGACCCGCTGGTCGGATTGCTGTTGGCTCCGCCGAGCGTGGGATGGTTCAGCACGTTGAAGGCCTCCCACCGGAAGTCGAACGAGTGATGGTTCATCAGACGGAACCGGCGCAAGACCGAAAGATTCCATTCCCAGAAGCCCGGTTGGCGCAGGCCATTGCGGGGCTGCACACCGAAAGTTCCAGGAGCGGGTTGCGCGAATGCGTCCCGATTGAACCACACCGCGGAATCGGTGAACTCGGTACGCGTGACCTGATTGGGATCCCCGATCTGATTCCAGAACTGATCACCGCTGCCGGGCCCGATTCCGGCGTTGTCCGCACTGTGGCGCACGGAGAAAGGCGCGCCGGACTGTGCCTGAAAGATTCCTGCCGCTGACCATCCGCCCAGCACCGCCTTGATCAGCCGTGGTCCTGGCGGTGCCGGCAGTTCGTAAATGGCGTTGGCGACGAGCACATGCGGTCGGTCGAGATCCGAGCGGCCCCAATAGCCGGAGTCGTCGTAGGCATTCGGCAGAAGCTCGATTTCTCCCGATCCATTGTCGAGATTCCGCGAAAACGTATAGCCGAGACCGAACTGCAGGCCGGCCGACAACCGACGGTTCGCGCTGATCTGGAGGGCGTCGTACTCCGTCCTTCCGGTATTCTCCGCGAGACCGATGATGCCCATGCCGCGAAACGGCCGAAGGGCGTTGGGGTTGATCCCGGGATTCGCCTGAATGGTTCCGGGCAACAACTGGTTGATGTTGCGCTTTCGCTGATTGTTGTAGCCGCGCCGCGCGACGTAGGACACTTCCACTGAGAGTTCCGCGGGAAGTTGCCGCTGCACGGTCACATTTCCCGTCCACGCATTCGGGTGTTTCAGCGTGGTCTCCTGCGCGGTGATGGTAAAGGGGAACACCCGCCGTTGCGCACCGCTCGGCGCATCCACGCTGCCGTTGATGACCGTGACCTGCTCCATGAACGGCGGCTGCCCACCTTGCGCCAGATCCCGGTTGATCCCGGTTCGGTTGAAGAACTTGCCGACGCCTACGCGAACGATCGTTTTCTGGTCGATGGTGTAAGCGAGGCCAACCCGAGGCTGGAAATCCTGTTTGTGAGTTGGCGCAAACCCTGCCGGCAGCCCGTGGTAGAGGTGTGTGAAGTCTTGAAGAAACGGGAAGCGGCTCAGGGCCTCTTCGGTTGGCTCGTCCCCCGGCAGCACGACGCCGTTGTATCGATCACCGCTGACGATGAACCCACCTGCCGGATCCACGACCGCCGCCTGCGCGGGATCATAGAAGTCCGGGTGAAACATCGAGATCGTGTTCCACTTGCTGTGCCACGGCTGCCAGATGGAATGGCGAAGACCCGCTTCCAGCGTCAGCTTCTGGCTCATCTTCCAGCTGTCCTGCACGAACCAGTCGAGTGCCGTTCCCACGAAGGGCGTCAGCGGCTTGGCGCCGAACTCGGAGTAGTCGTTGAAATTTCCGAGCAACGCGTTGGCCATGGCCAACCCTGTGGCCTGCGGGTGTCCGGTATCCTGGAAGCGAAACGCGCCGTTCTGATTATTCGTGGCCGGTGCGGACGCGGTGGTGGCATGAATCTGGTCGTCCTGACCCGATCGCTCGACAAAGATGCCCCACTTGAGCGTGTGCGTCTTCACGACCTTGGTCATGCTGTTGCTGATGGCGTACGTGAAGCCTGACCAATAGCCTGGATAGGGGCCGTTGTCCAGAGTGCTCAGCCCATTGATACTCAGCGTCGGGAGCTTTTCAGGATCGAACTTCGAGTCGGCCGGGAACAGGAACGGATAGCTGACGCCGTACGTGCTGCGACGGCACCGCGCACCGCAATCCGGGTCGGAGTTGGCCTCACCCAGGCCGTCCGAAGATGCCGACACGGTGAATTCATTGAGGAACGTGGCGGACAGCGTACTGTTGACCGTGGCGACTGCGGTGCGGTTCGGCCTCGACCACAGCTCGACGAATCGAGTCGAACCGAGCACGGTATTGAAGTGAAAGGGGATGTGCGTGGCACGAACCGCGAGGTTGGTCTTGTCGCCTATTCGATAATCGACCCGGATCGTGTCCTTCCGCTGGTCCTGCCATTGCTCCGATGTTCCGATCCAGTTGGCTGTCCCCTGTTGAAAGCCCGCGACAGCTTCCGGGTAGACGTTCAGGAGGGCCTGGCCTTGAGGGCTGATACGGTCACCAGGAATGGTGTTGTTGGGAAACGGTTGCCGCGTCAGGGGGTCGGTGATCACTCGCGCACGGCCAAAGTAGGGGTTCGCGGGATTCAGCAGCTCGCTGAAATCTCCCCGGCGCATCGCCAGCGACGGAACGGTGAGCGTCTGTGTGACTTCCTGTCGCCGGCTCGCCCACTCTTCACCCCAGAAGAAAAACAGCTTGCGTGCGATCCGTGTTGAACTTGCCAGGGATGAAGAGCGGCCCTCCGAGCGCAAAGCCGTACTGGTTGTATCGCTGTGACGGCGCGGAGGACGACAATTGCGGGTCGCCACTGCGGTTGCGCGACCACGTGTTCGCGTTCAGCGCATCATTCTGGAAGAGCTCCGTCGGCGGTGCCATGAAAGTCTCGGGTGCCACCTTTGGTGACCATCCGCACGATGCCCGATGAGGCCCGTCCGTACTCCGCCGAATAATTGGTCGTCAGGACCTGGACTTCCTGCACGGTGTCGACGTGCTGAGCGCCCAGCATGGTGTCCTCGGTCGAACGGGTGCGGTTGGCAATAGCTCCGTCAACGGTGACCAACACGTCATTGGCGCGCCCGCCACTGATTGACTGAATCCCCGTGCCGATGCTGGTGCCGCCAAAACTGCCGAGCGACCCGCCCACGACGCCGGCCTGCAGACGCGCGACGAAGACCGGATTGCGGCCGCTCAGCGGCAGCTGCTGGATCTGCTGCTCCCCGACCGTGCGTCCGAGCACCGGGCTCTCCGTCAATATCGCGGCCGCCTGCACTTCGACCGTGTCCGTGAGGGTGCCTACCGACAGGGTCATATCGACGCTGATCCGGGCGGCGGCGCTCAGCCGAACGCCGGTGGTGATGAAGCGGTTGAAGCCGGATAGTTCCGCTGAGATCTTGTACGCGCCAACCAGCAAACTCGGAAAGACGTAGTAGCCCTCACTGTTGCTGATCGACCACGCGTTGCTGGCCGTTTCCTTCATTGGTTGCCGTCACGGTCGCGCCGGGAATGACGGCTCCGGAGCTGTCGCGCACGAACCCGGAAATCTGGCCGGTGTCGAACTGGGCGTGTGCCACCGAGGCGCACGAGAGAAGGAGTGCCGTCAGGAGAATCCGCAATCGCATGATCACCTCCGAAACGAACAACTCGAACGGGACGGGATGGTAGAGGTCTTATTTCGTTGGCGTTGCTCCGCTGACAACCTTTTCCGGCTCGAGGACGGTCGATACCCCCGCCGCGGTCATGACCGCCCGCAGTGCGTTGGCGGTCGGTTCATGAAATCTGAGGTTCATGCCGCGATGAACGCCGGCCGCGATGCGCAGCGGCGTCCAACCAGATGAATTCTTCCGGTTCCAGATGTCCACCCTGGCGCCGTTCTCGGTCAGGAACTTCACGACCGACGGCAGCTGTTTGTAGGCGGCGCCGTGCATCGCGGTGTTGCCGTTCTTGTCGACGACGTTCACGTCGTTGCCAAGCGCCAGTGCGAGCGTCACCGCTTCGAGCGCCTCCGCTTCGAGCCCGGCGTCCTCGCCGGGGGAATGCGTGCCCGCGCCCGCGGCAGCCATCAACGGAGTCGTGCCATCTTCATTCGGCAGCTTCGGATCGGCGCCGAGCTCCGCGAGCAGCCGCATCATTTCGACGTCGGCGGTCCTCGCGGCCAGGAAAAACGCGGTTCCGCCGATGAAGTTCAGCGCCGTCGTGCCGGCGCTCGGCTTTTTGGTGACGCGCGCGTTCAGATCGGCGCCGGCTTTCGCCAGCCGGCGAATCAGCTCGGTGCTGGTCAGGGTGCCGGAGCCGCGCGGCGGCGGGCCGTTGGTACCCTGGCCTGGCTTCCGCACCCAGGTGAGGTGGTGCAGCGGTGTCCAGCCCGGGCCGCTGGCGTTGGGGTCGGCACCGCGATCGAGGAGAAACGCCGCGAGCGCGTAGTGGCGGCTGGCGACTGCCAGGTGCAAGGCGCTCAGCCCGCGTGGATCGTCGGCACCGCCGGGCGCCCCTTCGGGTCGGCGGCGCGCGCCAGGAGCACTCGCGGGCAGGCCGTCGTTGACGTCGGCGCCGACCTCCAGCAACGTGCGGACCGCGTCGAGATGGCCGTCGCGCGCGGCAAACAGCAGCGCCGTCCATCCGGCGTTCGAACGCGCGCGGATGTCGGCGCCGCGCTCGAGCAGCGCACTCATCGCGCCGACGTGGCCTTCGCCGGCCGCCCACATGAGCGCGGTCTGGCCGCGCCAGCTCTCCTTCGCGTTGACGTCGGCGCCGTGCGCCAGCAGCGCGTTGACCGCCTCGGCGACGCCGGTGCGCGCGGCGGTCATCAGGACCGTCTCGCCGCCGGGCGTGGCGGCGTTGGCGTCCGCGCCCGCCTTCAGCAGCAGCTCGATCATCGCGGCGTTGCCGTTCAGGGCAGCCACCGCAAGCGGTGTGACCGCGTAGCGGCTCGCAGCCTTGACGTCGGCGCCGGCGCGAATCAGCGCCGCCGCGGTCTCCAGATCGTTCTTCGCGCCGCCCAGTAGAGGCGGTGTCGTTCCGTCCGCCTGCCGGGCGTTGACGTCGGCCGCGCTGACGCAGCAGGGCTGTGATGGCCGCACGATCGCCTCGCTTCACCGCGTCGGTCAGCGACGTCTCCGCGGCCGCGCCGGCAACGGCGCATGCCAGGACCAGCACGAGAGGCGCCGCGGCGGAGCAGGAGATTCAGCATCGCAGCTCCTTCGCTTCTCACAAGGCCAGGGGCTCGCCGGCGAGCTCCTGCATCTTTCCGGTGCTGTCGGCGAATTTGTCCATCGCGATCCCTGCCTTGTCGAGCATGGTCAGCAGCAGGTTGGCGAGCGGCGTCGGCTCGTCGTAGCGGATGTGGCGGCCGCCGTGAGCGTGCCGCCGCCGCCGCCGGCGACGCAGGATGGGCAGCTGGCGGTGATCGTGGACGTCGGGATTGCCCATGCCGCTGCCGAGCAGATACAGCGAGTTGTCGAGCAGCGTGCCGTTGCCGTCCGGGCGTGGCCTTCAGACGATCGAGGAAGTAGCCGAACAGCGACACATGGTACGCGTTGATCTTGGCGAGCTTGGCGATCTTGGCCGGATCGTTGGCGTGATGCGAAATCGGGTGGTGCGCTTCGGGGACGCCGATCTGTGGATACGTCCTCGTGCTGACCTCGCGCGCCAGCTGGAAGGTGATCACGCGGGTGATGTCCGCCTGCAGCGCGAGCACCTGCAGATCGAACATCAGCTTGACGTGTTCCTCCCACGCCTGCGGCGCGCCGATCGGCCGCTCCAGGTTGTCGGGCAGCGCCGCGCCGTCCTGGCGCTCGGCCATCTGGATCCGCCGTTCGATCTCACGCACCGAGTCGAGGTATTCGCCGATGCGGCTGCGATCCGCCGGGCCGAGCTTCCGCTCGAGGCGGCCCATGTCCTCGCGGACCCAGTCGAGGATGCTGCCGTTCCTGCGCAGCTCGGCCTGGCGTTCGGCCGCGCTGCCGCCATCCCCGAACATGCGTTCGAACACCACGCGCGGATTGGCCTCGGTCGGGAGCGGCGTGGTCGGCGTCGACCACGACAGCGTGTTCATGTAGGCGCAGGCGAAGCCGTTGTCGCAGGCGCCGACGACGTAGTTGAAGTCGGTCGCGAGCTCGAGCGAGGGCAGCGGCGTGGTCTTGCCGATCTGCTGCGCCGCGAGCTGGTCGACGGTCACGCCCAGCTGATAGTCGGCACCGGCCGTGGGCTTGGCCTTGGTCGCGCTCAGGAACGAGCAGTTGGCGGTCGCGTGGTTGGCCGCCGAGTACGCGTTCTTGTTCTCGAGATTCGAGACGACCGTCAGCTGGTCGAGGTGCGGCGTCAGCGAGCTGAGGATCGGCGACAGCTCGGTGATGCGGCCGGTGCGCGCCCGGCGTCCAGTCGGCGATGTGCGCGCCCATCGGAATGTAGACGAATCCCAGCCGCCGGACCGGGTTGGCGGCGGTGCGCGCCATCGCTGACAGGGCCGGGACCATGGCGTCGAGCAGCGGCAGCGCCAGCGTCGCTCCGACGCCGCGCAGGAACGTCCGGCGCGGCAGGGCCGCCTTGGTGACGATCATTGCGATCTCCTCATCTGGAATGGCGCGCTGTTCACGACGCCGAGAATCAGCGATGAAAACCGGTAGTCGGCGGCGCCGCTGGCACGGACGATGGCGCGCACCGCCGGGGCATCGGCCGGCTCGAGGCCGCGGCCGACGGCATACGTGAGCAGCTTCTCCGTCAGCGTGCCCGCGAACAGCTCCGGCCGGCGCAGCAGCGCGTCCCGGAGCCCCTCGATGCCGGTGAACATCGCACCGTCGGGCAGCCCTCCCGATGCATCGACCGGCGCGCCGTCCTCGAGCGTCCGCCAGCGTCCCACGGCATCGAAGTTCTCGGTCGCCAGGCCGATCGGATCCATCAGGTTGTGGCAGCCGGCGCAGGCCGGGTTCTCCCGGTGCTGTGCAATCCGCTGCCGCATGGTCAGCACCGTGCCGCCCGCGACCCGCTCCTTGAGTGCCGGTACGTTCGGCGGCGGCGGCGGCGGCGTCAGGCCCAGCAGGTTCTCGAGAATCCACTTGCCGCGCTGCACCGGCGAGGTGCGATCGCCGTACGACGTCACCGTGAGGATGCTCGCCTGCCCGAGCAGTCCGCGCCGTGGACTGTCTTTCGGGAGTGCGACGCGGCGGAAGTGGCCGCCGTAGACGTTGGGAATGCCGTAGTGCTTCGCCAGCCGCTCGTTGACGAACGTGTAATCGGCCGACAGCAATTCGAGCACGCTGCGATCCTGTTCCTTGATGCTCTCGAAGAACAGCTCGGTCTCGCGGCGGAAGGCGCGCCGCAGGTTGTCGTCGAAGTCCGGGAACAGGCGCGGGTCTGGTGCCGATGCGGAGAGATTGCGCAGGTGCAGCCACTGCGCCGCGAAGTTCGTGACCAGCGCATCGGCGCGGGGATCGGCGAGCATCCGCCGCACCTGCCGCTCGAGCACCCGCGGTTGCTTCAAGGTGCCACGGATGGCCGCATCGAGCAGCGGCTCGTCGGGGATGCTGCTCCACAAGAAGAATGAGAGCCGCGATGCGAGCTCGAGATCGTCAAGCCGGTAAGGGGTGTGCGGCGGAATGCCGGCTGGGATCGCGCTCGATCCGAAACAGGAACTGGGGGCTGACGAGCAGCGCGCGCAGCGCCATCTCGATGCCGTGATCGAAGCTGCCGCCGCCGGCGCGGCCATCGTTGTAGAAGGCCAGCGAGATCGTCGACTCGGCGGGCGTTGACGGGACGGCGGTAGGCCCGCCGCGCCAGCGAGGCGATGATGCGGCGCGCACATGTCGTCTCGTCTTGCGGCGGTCGCCGGCGTACAAGCTAAAGATGCGCCGGCGGCTCGGCGTTTCGCCGGGGCCACGGGCGCGGTGAACGGGCCGGCGACCGAGACCGAGAAGACCGCCGCCATGTTGCGCCCGTTGTAGTCGGCGAAGAACGGTTGCCGCGCCGCCTCGCTCAAGGCGGACGGACTTCTTCAGGAAAGCGACGCCGACCGTGTGCGGGCCGGCGCTGACGGGAAAGCGGCCGCGCAGGCGCGCATCCGCATCGCCCTCCTTGTCGGCGTAGGCCGCCGACTGCGTCTGCGCCGCGGTCAGAGCCGGCAGCTCGAACAGCTGCAGGCGCGCGCCGTCGACCGTCAGCTCGATCTGGTGCGCCTCGGCGAGCCCTTCGAGGCGATCGTCGCGGTCGCGGGTCAGCCGGATCTGAAACTGGTACTCCCCGTCCTGCGGAAAGACGTGCCGGAACGTCGTGCCGCCGCGCGTGCCGAACGGCAGCGCTTCGTCGACTTGATCGTTCTGCGTCAGGTCGAGCGGCAGCACCACCGTCTGCGCCGCCGGTACGCGGACCGGAGTGCCGACGGCGAGCCGGCTGACCTTGCGTGCGGCGGCGACATACTGGTCGAGCAGCGTCGGCGACAACTCGCCGACATTGACGTTGTCGAATCCGTGGCTGGCGTTGTCGCCTGGCAGCAGCGCGGACGCGTCGACCTCGAGCGCGAGCAGGTCACGCACGGCGTTCTGATACTCGATGCGATTCAGGCGGTGAAACGTTGCAGGCCGGCCGGGATCGGGATGACTGGCGGCGTGGGCGTCGAGCGCGCGCTCGAGATACGAGAGCAGTGTGGTGTATTCGCTCTCGGTCGGGCGCAGGGTGTCCTCGCCATGCGGCGGCATCGCGCGAACCCGGAGCTTGCGCACGGCCTTCTCCCAGGCAGTGACGATCCTTCCCGACATTGCCGATGTCGAGTGCGTCGAACGCGAGATCGCCGGCCAGATCGACCTCGTTGTGGCAGTTCAAACAGTAGCGGTCGACAATGCGGCCCGGCGCCAGTGCGGCCCCGACGGGCCCGCCTGCGGCGCCCGACGCGCCGGTGAGCGGCGAGGAAACGGCGGCGGCGGTGAGCACCGCGGCGGCAGACCACAGGACCACACGCCGCCAATGGCGGTTGCACCACTTCTGCTGAAAGATCATCGACAAACCATGGAACCCCGGAGGCAGGGCCGCCACACGCCGGCGGTCCCTTCCTCAGAACCCAGCGTCAGAATGTGAGCCGGCTGCTGAACTGGAACGAGCGGGAGCCGCCGGCACCGGTGATTCGGCCGAAATCGGCGTTGTTAACGCGCAACTCGGGACTGTTGTAGTTCTTCATGTTCAGCACGTTGAACGCCTCGGCACGGACCTGCATCCTCATACCCTGCGTGATTGTGAAATTCTTGGCCAACGTCATATGCACGTTCGTCGAGGAGGGGCCTCGGGCCATATCCAGCATGTACGTGCCGGGACGAAGCGTGGCGTTGGTGACAGGACTCACGGGAACCCTGGCGAAGCCCTCCGGATTCAGGTAAGTGCAGCCTCTGGCATCGCAGCGGTCCCGCCAATCGGAGAACACCAGGTCGACGCCGGGGACGACGTCGGGCCGGCTGCGGTCGATCCCCGATGGCTGCTGGACTCGCAGCGCCGAGCCGGATCGCCACTGCGCGATGCCGGAGAGCTGCCAACCACCGAGGACGAGGTTGAGCACCCGGTGGCTCGGGATTCCGGGGAGCTCGACAATGAACGAGCCGTTCAGACGATGCCGGATATCGTTGCTGGCCGGCCCCCGGTCGAACTCGGGATCCCAGAAGTCCTGGTTGTTCTCGAAGGCGCCGCGATGTAGTACGCGGAGAGGTCGCCACCCTGCGTCGCCTCGCTCTCGCCGAGCGTGTAGTTGATTTCCCACGAGTAGCTGTTCTTGAACCGCTTGCGAACCGTGGTCTGCAGCCCGTTGTAGAGCATCGTCTGGCTGCTGTCGATGTAGTAGCCGCCGGGCGCTCCGAGCGCGGGGTTGGGCCGCGCGCCGGTTTCTCTGTCGAAGGCCTGCGTAAACTGCCGCTGCAGAGGGAAGTCTCGACCGTCGGTGCGAAGGTAGCCAACCTCCGCGGCCAGCGTCTGACCGAACGAGCGCTGGACACTGACCATCGACTGAATGGTATAGGGAACCTGCATGTTCGGGTCGAACAGCGAGAAGACGCTTCGTTTGCCTCCCGCGTCCGCCAGGGCGAACGGCACGGACTCGTCGGTGTACAACGGCCACTTGATTTGTCTGGCCGCAATTTCCGTTCGGTTGTAGACGGTTCGGAAGGGGATGAACGGGTTCGCCGCGCTCTGCCGGACCGTCGCCACCAGGTGCGGGCTGTAGAGCACTCCGACGCCGCCGCGGACGACCGTTCGCTGGTGCTGGTCCAGCGTCCACGCGAATCCGGCTCGCGGTCCGAGATTGTTCCCGTCCGGCTCATACGGCCTCAGCGGGTCCCTCAGCGGCACCGAAGTCCATCTTGCGCAGATCGGTGGGCGCTTCGTAATTGACGATCTCCACGGGGACGTCCGTCGTCGGCCGGACCTTGACCTGCCCGTAGTAGTCGTAGCGCAGGCCGAGATTCAGCACGAAGCGGTCGCCCAGGCGCCAATCGTCCTGAATGAACCCGCTGTACTGATCCATCGTCGAGTCGTGCGCCGGCGCGCCAAACGACGTGCTCAGCGACTGCGGGATGTTCGCGAGCAAATCGGCATAGGTCTGAAACGTGAACGAGGGGTTCTCCGGGTTCAGGCGTCCACCGGTTTCTCTCATGAAGCGGAACCCCGCCTTGAGGAGATGCCGCTGGAAACTCCGAGTGAGCTTCTGCTCGACGCTGTAAGTGATGCCGGCCATGTCCCAGATTTCGGACCTCGGCGTCGCGAAGAGATTGTTGATGCTGAAGGCAGGCATGCGCCGTCCGTACGGCAGGATCTCGGCCGGCGCGTTCGGGCCCTTCACACTCAGGAACGCATCGAGCCGCGCCAGATAGGTCTTGTTCCACCCCACCCGGCTCTCCGAGACCCAGCGGCCGCGCGTCATGATCAACTGGGCGGCGACGCGATCCTGTTCGTTCGGATACTCACGATCGTTGGCATTGTCCAGGACTGGCCCGGGGCTCCAAGGTGAAGGGCCGCAGCCGCGTGTAGGTCACGGCAAGGCTCCCGCCGTTGAAGATCGCGGCTTCGCCCTTGATGAGCGGAGCATTCTCCGTGCGTTTCTGGGTCCCGAGACCGCGCCACCGGCCGATCTGCGGATTGACGACGCCCTGCGACGACACGATCGGCTCGGTCGGCAGCGGAAGGACCTCCAGCACCGTCCTCGTCTCGGGGAATGGCAACGCCCGAAGAATTTCGTCCCGGACCTCCTTGTACGGCACCATCATGTTGAGGTTCAGCTGCACGTTCTCCTGGTAGCCCTCGTAGGTGGCAAAGAAGAACGCCTTGCTGCGGACGATGGGCCCGCCGAGTGTGCCCCCGGTACTGATGGAACGTGCCGACCGGCTGTGCCGCCGAGGAGAAAAAGTTGCGGGCGTTGAATTTCTGGTTCTGGCCGCTGTAGAACGCCGGAACCGTGGAACGCGTTCGTGCCCGATCGACTGATCACATTGATCTGCCCGCCGGCGACCCCGCCGTACTCCGCCGGCAGCACGCCCTTGACGATCTGGACCTCGGCGATGGAGTCGAGGCTCATGACGGAGATCTGATTCTGGCCGCCGGTACTGGGCCAGCGACCGGGCTTCGGGATTCGAGTTGGCCTCGGTGCCATCGACCGTGACGCCCGTGCCGCCCGCGGCGACGCCGTTCATCTGCACGTCTCCGGCGCCGCTCGTGCTCACGCCGGGTGTCAGGCTCATCAGGTTCGTGAGGTTCCGGCGATTGACCGGCAGCTCGCGCACTTCCTGCGACCCGAGGCTGTCGGCCTGCAACGAGGCCGACGTCTCGATGAGCGGCGTTTCTGCCGCCACCGTCACCGTCTCCGCCAAGGTCCCGACCTGGAGGGCGAACGTCTGCCGCACCGTCTGCCCCGCGCCGAGCTGCATGCCGCGGTTCTCCATGGTCTTGAAACCGGTGAGCTCGATCTTCACCGTATAGGGGCCACTCGGCAGCGCCGACAGGACGAACTCGCCGTTGACGTCCGTCACCGCGTCGCGGGCGACGCCTGTCCCCTCATGCGTGGCGACGACCGTCGCGCCCGGGATCACCGCCCCCGAGCTGTCGCGCAGCTGGCCGACGAGCGTGGCCGTTGTGACTTGCGCTTCCACCGGGGAGGCCGTCAGGAGGAGACCCGACGCGAAAAGCACGAGAACAAGCCGCTGAAGAAGATGGCGCATGATCCACCTCTTCGAAGGACTCAGAAACGGCGCGTGCTGCAATCAAATCAGACGCCGCAGGGCGCGCGCTTCACTTCCCGGCTGGCGATTGCAGGTGTTCGTCCGGACGATAGCCAAGCTCCGCCGAGAGGCGGCGTGGTCGCCGCGATCACCGCGCGGGCGACGGTCGGGACCCGGCTGCGCGTGATGCGGAACGCCGGCCCGGCGACACTGATCGCTGCGACGACCTCGCCGGAGTAGTTCCACACCGGCCCGCCGACGCAACGCAGATCCCTTTTCGATCTCCTCGTTATCGACGGCATACCCGCGGATCCGAATCTGACGCAGGTCCGCCTGCAACGCCGCTCTGGTGACGAGTGTCTTCTCCGTACACGCGCGCACCGACCGTGACATGACCTCGTCCACCGCCGCGTCAGGGAGAAACGCGAGCATCGCCTTGCCAACTGCCGAGCAGTAGGCGGGGGTGCGGCCGCCGACCGTCGCCGGCATCCGCAGCGAGCGCGGCCCTTCAGCGTAGGCGAGCGACACCATCTCGCCGTTGTCGTACACGCAGATGTGCGCGGTCTCGCCGGTTTCCCTTGCGAGCTGTTCGAGATGCGGCTGAGCCTGATCGCGCAGCTGCAGCCCGCGCACGGCGCGCGTCCCGAACTCGAAGAGCCGAAGGCCCAGCGCGTACTTACCCGTTTCGGCGTTCTTCCTGATGAGCCTGTGGTGATCCAGCACGGCGAGGAGCCGGTGAATCGTGCTCTTGTGCAGCGACAGCCGCTCGGCTACTTCACCGGCGGCGAGCTCGCGCGAGTCCTCCGAAAGCACCTGCAGGATGTCGACGGCACGTTCCAGCACCTGAACGCGGTATGTTGCCGGTTCCGCCGACTTGCGAGTCATCGAGCCGCTCCTTCGCCAAGGGATCGTGCAGCGCCGAGTCTCACGATGCGAGATCACGTTTCATAATGCAGCCGTCGTGCGGCTGTCAACGACCGCCCGAATTGCCGCGAATCTGCGGCGAGGAGTTTCACGATGTGGGACGCCGAGGCCGCGACGCGAACGGCACCTTGACAGCCCGACGGCCGTCGGAGTTGAATCCGCTGCCACGGTGAGCGCGGACCGCTCCGCGCTCACGCGTCGGATCGGAGGAGCGCGCGATGAATCGACGGGAGTTTGTCGAACGTTCTGCCGCGGCGGCCGTCGGCGTCGGCGTGTACGGAGTACCCCGCGACGCCGTGGCCCAGATGCCGGCGAGGCCCATCGGTATCCAGGTCGGCGCCGTCTCGTTCCTCGACGAAGGGACCGACAAGGTGCTGGATACGCTCGCCGACCTCGGCGGTATCGACACGCTGTTCCTGGCGACCTTCACGTACGGCCGCGGCATCGGCGGCCGCCAGCCGCGCGGCAGCGCCGCTGCCCGACCACGGCAAGCAGGAGTACGACGACGACTATCACGGCGGCAACTTCGCAACGCCGCATGCCCAGTACTACAAGAACAGCAGCATCGCGCCGCAGAAGGCGCCCGACCATCCCGGCTACGACGTCATCGCCGACGTGCTGCCGCGCGCGCACAAGCGCGGCATGAAGGTGATCTGCTGGTACGAGGACGTGTTCCGCAAGGACGTGCCCGGCCTCGACAAGGCCTTCGAGGTGGACGTTCACGGCAAGCCGGCGGCACGCGTCTGCTACCGCAATCCGAACACGATGAACTTCTGGCTGGGGCTCACCGAGGACTATCTGCGCTCGTATGAGGTCGACGGCCTGATGTTCGGCAGCGAGCGTCAGGGGCCGCTGAACACTGCGCTCGGCGCGAGCCACGGCGGCGGGCCGCGCCGGCGACGGTCGGCTGCTTCTGCCCGCACTGCCTCGAGGCAGCGAAGAAGGAAGGCATCAACGCCGAGCGCGCGAAGCAGGGTTATCTCGCGCTCGAGCGGTGGGTCGACGGGATGAAGGGCGGTCAGCGTCCGGCCGACGGCGCGTTCGTCACGTTCTGGCGCATCCTGGTCGAGTACCCCGAGGTCCTGGCCTGGGAGCGGCTGTGGAACGAGGGCCTGCGCGAGACCTACCGCGCGATGTACCGCAAGGCGCACGAAATCGCGCCGCAGAAGCCAATGGGATGGCACATCTGGCACACGAATTCTTTCGCGCCGTTCTATCGCGCCGAACAGGACTACCGGAAGTTCGCGGAATACTCGGATTTTCTGAAGGTCGTGATGTACCACAACAGCGGCGGGCCGCGGATGGCGCGCTACATCCACAACGTCAACTCGACGCTGTTCGCGGACCTGACGCCGGAGCAGACGACCGAGTTGACCTACCGCGTCCAGCAGTACTCGTCTGAAGCGCCGCTCGACAAGCTGCCGACCGCGGGGCTGTCTGCCGACTACGTGATGCGCGAGACCAGTCGCGCGGTCGCGGCGTAGGGCGCCGGACAGCAAGACCAGGATCTGGCCGGGCATCGAGATCGACATTCCCACCGGCGAGAAGGAAAAGAAGACGACGCCGGAGGATGTGTATCAGGCGGTGAAGGCGACGTTCGAGGCCGGCGCGCACGGCATCATCCTGTCGCGGAAGTACTCGGAGATGCGACTGGACAACCTCCGCGCCGCAGGTCGAGCGATCAGGGAGATCCCGAAGACAGCGTGAGAGGGCAACCACGTGAACGACTCCAATAACGCCGTCACCCGCCGGACTTTTCTCATCGACACGCTCGCCACCGCCGCAGTTGGCCGGCTCGCCCAGCGGCGCGCCGAGGCCTCAGTTCAGGGCGCGGCCACGCGACGCCCTGGTATCGCCGCGCCTACCTCTGGGGGCAGACGAACATCACCGAGAAGGATCCGGTGCGCTACGACATCGAGTGGTGGCGCGGCACTGGAAGCGCACGCGACGTACAGGCCGTCATCATCAACGCCGGCGGCATCGTCGCCTACTACCCGAGCAAGTTCCCGCTGCACCATCGCGCCGAGTTCCTGGGCGACCGCGATCTCTTCGGCGAGCTGACGACGGCCGCGCACGAGGACGGGCTCTTCGTGATGGCGCGGATGGACTCCAACCGCACGGCCGAGGACTTCTTCAAGGCGCATCCCGACTGGTTCGCGCGCGACGCGGCGGGCAGCCGTATCGCGCCGCCGACAAGTACATCGCCTGCATCAACAGCCCCTACTACGACGAGTACCTGCCCGGACGTCCTGCGCGAGATCATCGAGCGCTCGCATCCCGACGGCTTCACCGACAACAGCTGGGCGGGCTCGGCCGCGACAGCATCTGCTACTGCGCCAACTGCACGCGGAAGTTCCGGGCGAAGACCGGCAAGCCGCTGCCGCGCAAGGCCGACTGGGACGACCCGGCCTACCGCGAGTGGATCATGTGGAGCTACGCGCGGCGGATCGAGGTCTGGGAGCTGAACAACCGCACCACGCGCGCGGCCGGCGGGCCGGACTGCATCTGGTCGGGCATGAACAGCGGCTCGGTCACCGCGCAGGCGCGCTCGTTCCGCGATCTCAAGGAGATCTGCGCGCGCGCCGACATCATGATGCTCGACCATCAGCGGCGCGACGACGACACCGGCTTCCAGCAGAACGGCGACACCGGCAAGCGCGTGCACACGCTGCTCGGCTGGGACAAGCTCGCGCCCGAGAGCATGGCGATGTATCAGTCGGGGCCCGGCTACTTCCGCGTGGCGAGCAAGCCGGCGGCCGAGGCGCGGATGTGGATGGTCGCCGGGCATCGCCGGCGGCATCCAGCCGTGGTGGCACCACGTCGGCGCCTACCACGAGGACCGGCGCATGTACACGACGCGCCGAGCCGGTCATGCGCTGGTGGAAGGACGAACGAGCAGTACCTGATCGACCGCACGCCGGTGGCCACCGTCGGCGTCGTCTGGTCGCAGCGCAACACGGACTTCTTCGGCCGCGACGACGCCGCGGAGCTGGTCGATGCGCCGTATACCGGCTTCATGCAGGCGCTGGTCCGCGCGCGCATCCCGTATCTGCCCATCCACGCCGACGACATCGAGCGGCAGGGCGGCGGCGCTGAAGCTGCTGGTCCTGCCGAACGTCGGCGCGCTGTCGGACGCCCAGGCCGCCGCGATCCGGCGGTTCGTGCAGCGCGGCGGCTCGCTGTTCGCGACGGGAGAGACCGGCCTGTACGACGAGTGGGGCGACCCGCGGCCCGACTTCGCGCTGGCCGACCTGTTCGGCTGTCACCGGACCGGCGACGCCTGCACCGACGCCTGCGACGCGGCGGCCGGGCGGCGGCGACGCGATCCCGGGCGGTGCGTTCGCGCCGAGCCCGAGCGGCCACACCTATCTGCGGCTGAGCCCGGAAATGCGCGCGCGTGTCGACGGCCCGCACGCCGGCGACGAGCCGCCGATCACGCGGCGACACGCCATGCGGTGCTGCGCGGCTTCGAGGAAACCGACATCCTCCCGTTCGGCGGCACGCTGTCGCCGCTGACGCGTCGACGCGACGGCGGTCGTGCCGCTGACGTTCGTGCCGCCGTTCCCGACGTATCCGCCAGAAACCGCCTGGATGCGCGAGCCAAAGACCGACATTCCCGGGCTTGATCCTGTCCGAGCACGGCACGTCGCGCGTGGCCTACATGCCCGCTGACGTCGATCGCCGCTACGCGCGCGAGCATCTGCCCGATCACGCCAGGCTGCTCGCCAACATCGTCCGCTGGGCCGCGTCGCGACCGGATCGCCGCTGGCCGTCGAGGGCACCGGCCTGATCGATTGCCATCTCTACGAGCAGCCGGGCCGGCTGGTCCTGCACATCGTGAATCTGACCAGTGAGGCGACCTGGCGCGCGCCGGTGGACGAGTTGATTCGCGTCGGTCCCGTTCAAGGTTGCCGTCACCGTCTCGCGCGCACTCGACCCGCCCCCGTGCCCGACTGCTGGTCTCACGCGGTGAGCCCGCGATCACCGTCACGCAGGGGACCGCCGCGCTCGAGATCGACTCGATCCTCGATCATGAGCTCGTCGTGCTCGAGTAGGGTCCCGCCGCGTCGCTGCTCCAACTGTCCCGATTGATTGATAGACTGCCGGCGTGTTTCGAGGAATGCTCGCATGACCGACCAGATCGGCACTGACGCCCAGACGGTGCCGCGCAGGCGCACCATTTTGAGCGCGCTTGGCGTCTACACCGAGCGGCGCTGCGCTCGTCATGATCGCGCTGGGGTTCTCGGCCGGTCTGCCGTATTTCCTGGTCTTCGACACGCTGTCGGCGTGGTTCCGCGCCTCGGGACTCTCGCTGGAAGTGATCGGGTTCTTCAGCCTGGTCACACTGGTCTCGACGCTTCAAGTTCCTGTGGGCGCCGTTCATCGATCGGATGCACGGTGCCGCTGCTGACGCCGTGGCTGGGCCATCGCCGATCGTGGATGCTGCTGTGCCAGGCTGCGATCATGCTCGGCCTCTGGCTGGTGGCGGGATCCGATCCGACGCGCAGTCTCGGCACGATCGCCGTCTTCGCGTTCCTCGTCGGCTTCTCGTCGGCGACGCAGGACATCGCCATCGATGCCTGGCGCATCGAGGCGGCGGAAGTGTCCAAGCAGGGCGCCATGGCGGCGGCGTATCAGTGGGGCTACCGCGTGGCGATCATCGTCGCCGGCGCGGTGCCGCTGCTGCTGGCCGAGTCCTACGGATGGAACTTCTCCTACGCGGTGATGGCGGCGCTGATGGCGGTTGGGGTCGTGGGCGTGCTCGCCGCGCCGCGCGAGGCGCGTCACGCCATCCGGCCGATTCAGACCGAAGGCATTCGGCCGGCACCCGGCCGCGACGCGCTCGAATGGCTCGCCCGGCTCGCGTTGCTCGGCGCCGGGGCGCTCCTGCTCGGATCGGGTCTGGCCGCCAACGCCGGCGTGCTCGGCCGCGTCCTCGGCGCGCTCGGCGCGGCGGGCGCTCGCGATGCCGTGCTCGCGGCGTGGGCGTCGGCTGCACGGGTGTGGGTTCAGCTCGCGGCGATCCTGATCGGACTGGCCGTCATCGTCGATCGCGGCGATGCCGCTGCCCGGCGTGCGCACCCGGCCCGGCGTCTATCTCTCGTCCGCGCTGGCCGACCCGCTGCGCGATTTTTTCTCCCGCTACGGGTCCGCGGGCGGGCTGATCCTCGCCCTGATCTGCCTCTACCGCGTGCCTGATTTCGTGCTGAACATCATGAACCCGTTCTACCTCGATCTCGGCTACACGCTGGTCGAGATCGCCGAGGTCCGCAAGATCTTCGGCGTGGTCATGACGATGTTCGGGGTGTTCGCCGGCGGGATCGCGGTGGCGCGTTACGGTCTCATGCGCGCGCTGGTCATCGGCGCGATCGCCGGGCCGTTGAGCAATCTGCTGTTCATCTGGCTCGCGCTGCAGGAGCACAGTCTGTTCGCGCTGTTCCTGGCGATCGGGCTGGACAACGTCGCCGGGGCATTCGCGGGAACCTGCTTGATCGCCTACATGTCGAGCCTGACGTCCGCCGGATTCACCGCCACGCAGTACGCGCTCTTCTCGTCGCTCTATGCCGATTCCCGGCCGGCTGATCGCGTCGCAGTCGGGCCGGATCGTGGAAGCCGCGGCGCGCCTGGCCGATGCCGGCGTGCTGTCGGGCGTGAAGGAAGTGGTGGCCAGCCAGGCGCCGCAGAATTTCGCCGCCGCGCTCCAGCGATCGGGCGTGAGCCCGGCCGCGCTCGGCACCGGCTATATCGTGTTCTTCACCTATTCGACGATCCTCGGCGTATTCGCGGTGCTGCTGTCGCTGGCCGTGGAGCGGCGCCAGCGCCGGGACCCGGCTACGGGGTGATGGCGGCGTCGACCGGCAGCGCGCCGAGGATCCGCGTCAGCTCCACCGGAGCGATCTGCACCAGGAGTCCACGCCGGCCGCCATTGACGTAGACGGCGTCGAGATCGAGTATGGATCGCTCGACGAACACCGGCAGCGGCTTGTGCGTGCCGAATGGCGAGGTGCCGCCAACCTTGTAGCCGGTGTGCCGCTCGGCGACCGGGGGCTCGCACGGGTGGACCGATTTCCGTCCGATCAGGCGCGCGAGCTGTTTGGTCGAGACCTCCCGGTCGCCGTGCATCAACACGATGACCGGCTTGCGCGTGTCGTCCTCCATCACCAGCGTCTTCACGACCGCATGCTCGTCGACGCCGAGCTGCAGGGCCGCGGCCCTGGTCCCGCCATGCTCTTCATACCGATATTCATGCTCGGTGAAGCGCACGCCGTTCTTTCGCAGCTCGCGGATCGCTGCTGTGACTGCCATGGATACCGATAATACGGCCCGCACTTCTGGAAAGGAGCATTCTCAGCCACCGAACGTCAGCACCGCTCGAAAGCGCGCCCTTCCGCTGCGCATCTGCTCGTAGGCTTCAGCCACCCGATCGAGCGGATACTTTTCGATCATCGGGTGGACATGGCTCAATGCGCTGAATTCCAGGGTGTCTTGCGAATCCCTTGCGGTGCCTGAATAGCAGCCGGCGACCGATCGTCTTCCGAGGATCAGAGAGAGCACGTTGATCGTCAGCGGCTCGGCCGGCGCCGCGGGCACGAGCAGTTGACCGCCGGCCGCCAGGCCGTCGGTCAAGGAGGAAATCGCCTGGGCATCCGGCGCGGTCGCCAGGATCACGCGCGCGCCGCCAAGCTTTTGCAGCTCCGCCACCACGTCCCGTGCGGTTGAGTCCAGGTAATGATGGGCGCCCAGCTTCCGGGCCAGCTCCTGCTTGTCGTTTCCTCGATTGATCGCGACGGTTTCGAACCCCATCTGGCGCGCATACTGAACACCGAGATGGCCGAGTCCGCCGATGCCGAGCACCGCGACGACCTCGCCCGCACGCGCGTCCGAATTCCGCAGCGCGTTGAACACGGTCACTCCAGCGCACATGAAAGGCCCGGCTTCCTCCGCGGGGACTTCGTCGGGAATCGCCGCCAGCGCCGCAGCCGGCGCGAGCATGTACTCGGCGTATCCTCCGTCGAAGTCGAGGCCGGTGACTTTTCGATTGACGCACATCGCGAAGTCACCACGCCGGCACTGTGTACACACGAAACAATGTCCACCATGCCACCCGACGCCGACGCGCTGGCCCTGCCTCCACGTCGAGACGTTGTCGCCGACGGCATCGATGTGCCCGGCCACTTCATGACCGGGGACCCGCGGATATTGAAGTCCCGGCCACAAGCCTTCTTTGACCAGGACATCGCTGTGGCAGATGCCCGACGCCGCGATCTTCACACGCACCTCTCCAGCCGGCGGCTCGGGAATGTCGCGCTCGACCAGCTCCCACTCGCCCTGGGGTTTACTGATCTGGGCCACTCTCATTTTGGTGTTCATAACTCTCCCAACTGTCTGAACTCGCGTTGGTTCCGGGTTCCGGGTGCCGGGTTTCCGGGTTCGGTTCTGAGTTCGGTTCAGGGTTCCAGGTTCCAGGTTCGCGACAACGTGCGAGTGAACCGCCGAACCATCCGAACCCGGAACCGCACCTTGAACCTTGAACCGAACCCGGAACCCCGGAACCCGGCACCCTGGAACCCATTCAGCCGAACGTGAACGCGAACGTCTCCACGCCGGCATCCGAGAACTCGATCTCGAACCGTCGATCGGCGATCGGTGCCGGTTGCCGGATGAGCTGATACAACCGCTGTTCGACTACGGTCCCGTTGCCCCCCTCGTCTATGTCGGCGCCGTGAGCGGGACCCGGCGGCTGCCCGTCGATCGACACGCGGAAACGCACCGAGGACCCCTGACGCGACGGACCCATGACGAGATGGAGATCGCGCGCGTGAAAGCGATACGCGATCCTCCCGTTGGCACTGCTCAGCACCGTTGCCTGACGGCCGATCGTCCAGTCGCCAGCCAGCGCCCATTCATTCAGGGCCAATCGCGAAGGCGCGGCATACGAACGGCGTCGATCCGGTTCGGCGCCGCCTGGCGACGCGAAGTTCTGCGTCCGCGCGTAGCCGACGTAGTTTTCCGGAGATTTGAGGTTCGCCCAGTCCGCCGCGACTTCCAGTCCCATGGCATCGACCGAAACGGATCCGCCGGTGCCGCCGGCGACTCCTGCTTCGGTCAGCAGCTGTTGGATCGTCTTCTCGGATCGCTCGTACTCGCCCTCGCCGAACTGATGCTGGCGCATCCCTCCGCGCGCATCGATGAAGTACAGGGCCGGCCAGTACTGGTTTTCGAAGGCGCGCCAGATCGCGTAATCGTTGTCAATCACGATCGGATATTCGATCCGATGCTGGCGCACGGCACGGCGAACGTTGTCGAGGTTCTGTTCGAACCCGAACTCGGGTGTGTGCACGCCGACCAGGACGAAGCGGTCGCGGTACTTCTGCGCCCAGGCGCGAAGATACGGAAGCGTCCGCAGCCAGTTGATGCAGGTGTAGGTCCAGAAATCGACGAGCACGACTTTCCCCGCGAGGCTCGATGGCGTGAGCCGTGGCGAATTGAGCCACTCGGCCGCACGGCCGAGGGCGGCCAGCTCGTGGGGCTCGCGCTGAGTCGCCGCGGCCGTGCCGAACATCCCGAGATGGGCGCCGCCTATCGCCATCGCCGCCCTCCCGAGAAAGCGCCGGCGATCAGGGTGGATGTGCTTGGCCATTTCATCTCGCTCCTGCCGCGTGCGGCGGCGTCCTCCTCGCAGGGTATGACACCAGAGGCGGGACGTGGGATCCATCAGACGAAAGTATCGGACACCGCTGACATTAGTGGACTGTCCTGGTGATTCGTGGAGTATCAAATCCCAACTTCCAAGCTCCAAGCTCCAACGCACTCCCAACACCCAAATTCCAAAACCTACACTGCCCATTGGAGCTTGGGCGTTGGGAGTGCCTTGGGATTTGGAGCTTGGAGCTTGGGAATTGACACTCTACTAATGACCAGAACAGTCCACTAGTACCAATACCAAGGTCTGATTGACGAGTGAGCTGCGGGCGCGCACCATTGCGGATGCTGGTCGTCATCACCAGCCATGGAGGTCGCAATGAGCAGCACGCAGACGATCAACGAACTGGCGACGAAAACCCCGACCGCTGCGACGGTCGATTTGAAGCTCGAGGTCGTCGTCATTCCGGTGTCGGACGTCGATCGCGCCAAGCGCTTCTACGAGGGCCTGGGATGGCGGCTCGACGCCGATTTCGTCGCCGGCGATCACTGGCGCGGGGTGCAGATGACCCCGCCTGGCTCACCGTGCTCCATCCACTTCGGCAAGGGACTCACGACGGCAGTACCAGGCTCTGCCCAGAACCTGTACCTCGTGGTGTCCGACATGGAGCCGGCACGAGCCGAGCTCATTGGCCGCGGCGCCGCGGTGAGTGAGGCGTTCCATTTCAACGGCTTCGGAGGAGAACGCGTGTCGGGCCCCGACCCGAAAGGTGGCTCCTACACCACGTTGGCGTCTTTCAGCGATCCAGACGGCAACACCTGGCTGCTCCAGGAGATCAAGACCCGCTTCCCGGGGCGAGGACTCAGCAGCCCGGATGTCGGGACGCTGACCGAGCTCCTGAAAGAAGCCGAGGAGCATCATGGCGAGTACGAAGCGACCGCTCCGAAGCACCACTGGTCGCAGTGGTACGCCGCCTACCTCGTTGCGCGCCAGCAGGGGAGGACGCCTGAGGAGGCGGCCAGAGAGGGCGCGGCTCACATGGAAGCTGTCCGCCGTTGAGCCATCGCGAACCGGAACTGCCCGGGCAGACGTCCTGCTGATCGGCGGCAATTCATTCGTACCGCAGCGCCAGCATGGGATCGACCCGGCTGGCGCGCCGTGCGGGTAGCCAGCCGGAGGCGAGCACCACGGCTGCGAGGACGGCCGCAGCGCCCCCGAGGGTGACGAGGTCTCCCCCGCGAATCCCGTAGAGCTGCGATTCCACGTAGCGGCCGAGCGCGAACGCGAGCACCAGCTCGCGCGGGCGGGCGACTGGCAGCGACTCGAGCCACCGCGTGCAAGAGCGATTGAGAGGCACGCTGCAACTGCGACATTTGATCGGGGCCTCGGGGCTCGGGGCTGGGGGCTCGGATCTCTGATTCGAAGACCTGTGTGATTAGTTCCTGAACTGCCGAACTCCGAGCCCCGAGCCCCGACAAGAATCACCCATGACCGATGTTCATTCGTATCGAAGCGCCCGCACCGGGGAGATGCGGGAAGCCCGCCATGCGGGCAGGAACGAGGCCACGACCGCGGCCGTCAGCAGAGTCGCGACGCTCAACCCGAAGACCGGCCAGTCTCCGGCCTTCACGCCGAACAGTTGCGTCTCGACGTAGCTCCCGCTCAGGTACGCGGCGGTGACTCCCGCGGCCAGGCCGAGCAGGATCACGGCGAGCATCTCACCCATGACGAGCCGGATCACCCTGCCTCGCCGGGCTCCCAGGGCGATGCGGATGCCAATCTCGCGCGTGCGCCGGGTGACGATGAAGGCAAGCACGCCGTGAAGACCGACAATCGCGAGGATCGTGGCGAGCAGCGCGAAGCCGCCGGAGAGGTAGGACAGCATGCGTTCGTTGGCGAGCCGGAGGTTGAGCTGGTCGTCCATCATCCGCATGTCGAAGACCACCAGGTTCGAGTCGACGCGCTGAACCACGTTGCGCAAGGACGGTAGGATGCTGCGCGGATCGCCCTCGATGCGCGCGTAGACGGTCACGCTGCCGACCGAGCCAATTCGCGAATCGAGGTTGACGAAGGTCTGGCGCGGAATCTCGCCGCGCACGTCGTGGTAGCGGGCGTTCCCGAACACGCCGATGATCTCGGTATCGGCGGGCGCGCTGCGGCCCTGGCCGAGGTGTCTGCCCACCGGAAGCGTCGTCCCCAGGTATTCATTCACGAGCGCTTCATTGACGAGGCACAGCTTTCGCGATCCGCCCCAGTCGCTCCATCGAAAGTCCCGACCCATCTTGATCGGGATTCCGAGCGCCTCGAAGTACCCGGGCGTGACCGCGTTGAAGAAGCTCCATGGCACGTTGCCGTCCTTGGCCTCCGCGCCTGGAATGGTGACCTGGCTGTCCCACCGCCCTCCGGTCAGCAGGCGGGAGTTGTTGGCACCGGCCGCCTTGACTCCAGGCACCGCTGCGAGGCTCTCCAGCAGCGTGCGAAACACGTAGAGCTTCCGGGCATCGTCGTACTGAGTGGCCGGACGTACGCCGAACATGGCGACGTTTTCCGTTGAGAAGCCGAGATCGACATGCCGGAGATTGTCGAGCGTGCGCACGAACAGGCCGGCGCCGATCAGCAGCAGCAACGACAACGACACCTGCAGCGCGACGAACGCCTTCCTCAAGCGGACGTGCGCAAGCCCGCCGGTCACCGAACCGGCTTCGTCTTTGAGGGTGGCGGCCGCGGCCACGCGTGAGCCGCGGAACGCCGGCAGCAGCCCGAACAGGACCGCCGTCGCGAGGGTCACGGCCATCGTGAACAGCAGGACGCGGCCATCAGGTCTCGTCGACAACGAGAGCACGGCCGGATCGTAGGGGAGGAAGCGGACGAGCCCGCGCGCGAGCCAGGTGCTGAGGACCAGCCCCGCGGCGCCGCCGGCAATCGCAAGGATCAGGCTTTCGACGAACAGCTGCCGGGCCACTTGGCTTCGGCTGGCGCCCAGTGCGCTGCGGATCGCGATCTCGCGCTGCCGGGCGGTTGCGCGCGCGAGCAGCAGCCCGGCCACGTTCGTGCACGCGATGAGCAGCACGACCCCGACCAGCCACTGCAGCACGACCAGCGGGCGTTCGAACGTCCGGCGCAGCGCCGAGAGCCCGCGATCCGCCGGAATCAGGTTGAGCGTCTGACGAAGAAACCGGTCCCTGGTGTCCGGGAACTTCGCGAAGAACTCACCCTGGAGCTCCTCCTGCTTGCGCTGGTCGTGCAGCACGCGCATCGCCGCCTCGGCCTGCGGAAGGGTGACGCCCGGCTTCAGGCGGGCGAACAGGTAGAACCAGGCGTACCGCTCATTCTTCAGGTCCTCGTTCCAAGTGGGGGACAGCGCGATCCTCGAGGTGACCGGCGCCCACAGCTGTGTGAGGAGTCCGGCATTGGTCCCGCCGAACTCCGGCGCGGCGACGCCGACAACCGTGAACGGTGCGCCATTGAGCCGGATCGTGGAGCCCAGGACGTCCTGCCGTCCGTTGTACCTGGACTGCCAGAAGGCGTACTGGAGCACGACCACAGCGGCGCCGCCTTCTGGTCTATCGTCCTCGGCTGTGAGCACGCGTCCAATGAATGGCTTCACTCCCAGCACCTGGAAGAAGTTGCCCGCCACCCAGCCGGCCTCGATCATCTCGCCGCGGTCGCCGGCCAGCAGGCTCAGCCGATCGGTGTACTGGCCGGTCAGGCCCGAGAAGACCGTGTTGCGATCGCGAAACGCGATGTACATCGGATACGAGAAGGTGTGGAGCCCGTCGCCGTTCTGTGAACCGACCCGCCCGCCTTCCATGCGGAATTGCACCAGCTCGCGCGGGTTCTGGACCGGGAGCAGCCGCAGCAGAATCTGGTCGGTCAGCGTGAAGATCGAGGTATTCGCGGCAATGCCGAGCGCGAGCGACAGGATCGCCGTCGCGGCGAATCCGGGGTTGAGCCGCAGGAGACGCACGCCATACCGCAAGTCCTGGCCGAGCATCCCGAAGACGTGTGACTCTGCCATGGTGAGATGCCTCCGCATTGCCCCTTGGACGGTAGGCGAGCGACTTTCGTTGGCACTGCGGTCTCTTCGCCAGGGCAAATTCGCCAGCCAGCTGACTTCCGACTTTAGCCGGAAGATCAGACCTGCTGCGACTGGTGGCTTCCGACTTTAGCCGGAAGATCAGACCTGCTGCGACTGGTGGCTTCCGACTTTGGCCGGAAGATCAGACGTGCTGCGACTGGTGGCTTCCGGCTTTGGCCGGAAGATCAGACGCGCGCCCGCGGGAGGTCCGATTGCGTCGCAGACGCCACAGCCAATAGACCATCGTGACGAGAACGACCAGGGGGATCAGCCGAAAGGCAGGAATCCGGAGCGGCTCGGGAATTCGCCTGACCGGGCCCAGAAAGAACGAGGCCGCCGCGACGAACAAGGCGACGCACATGCGCCACAGGTGCCGTTTGAGCCGAGGCGCTCCCTGGAGCCCGCCCGCCAGAAGCATCCGGCGATCGCCGATCCCCGCTCCGACCGCGAGGCCGCCAAACATCAACAGGGGAAAGACGAAACCGCCATTCCCCCTGGCGCCGCTCACGAACGCCACGACGGTGCTGGAAAGACCGAGCACGAACGCCGCGATCATCGCGCCGTGCTCGATCCGGCGGGATCCGGCGGATTGCGGCCGGACGGTGAGGAACGCGGTGACAGCCAGGTAGGCCGTCACCAGACCCGCGGGGATGTTCATCGCTGCCGCCGGCGTGCCAACCGCCATCACGGCGCCGCTGAGTGACATGATCAGCATGGCGTAGACGAACAGGCGCCCGGTATTCCGGTGCAGCGGCGCACCTTTGCGGGCGCAGAGCGTCACGATTCCCGAGACGATCGCGGTGGCGCCGCACAGGACGTGCAGCGGTATCAGGACCATATGGGCTGCGGCCCGAGGAGCAGCAAGGTCTGAGTCATGGTCGTAGACAGTCTACAGCCGTGGACGTAGGACGTCTACTAGCTTCAGGCTCCGCTTGCGTTCCGCGGCGCTAGAGGAGAAACCGATGCTGACAGACGAAGCGCTCGACGTGCTGTTTCGACAGGCGCGGACATACGCCGCGTGGCAGGATCGTCCGGTCGGCGACGAGACCCTGCGGCAGGTCTACGAGCTGATGAAGTGGGGGCCCACGAGTGCCAACTCGAACCCCGCGCGGATGTTGTTTCTCCGGACGCCGGAAGCGAAAGCGCGGTTGCGGCCGGCCCTCGCCCCGGCGAATGTCGCCAAGGTGATGACCGCCCCCGTTACCGCGATCGTGGCCTACGATCTCCAGTTCTACGGCAAGCTGCCCCGCCTTTTTCCACACAATCCGGCGATGCGCGACCGTTTCGCGGGAGCCCCGGAGCTGGTCGAGGTCACGGCCCGGCGCAATTCGAGCCTTCAGGGCGCATACCTGATCGTCGCGGCGCGCGCGCTCGGGCTCGATTGCGGACCGCTCTCGGGATTCGACAACGCCAAGGTGGATGAAGAGTTCTTCGGTGTGGGCAATCCTTGCGCGGATTGCGAGCAGGAGTTCATCCCGGCCGGACATGTGAAGTCCAACTTCATTTGCAACCTGGGATACGGGGATGCCTCGACGCTGCATCCCCGGCTGCCGCGGCTTGCCTTCGAAGAGGCGTGCACGCTGCTCTAGCGATGCTAGTGGACTGTCCTGGTGATTCGTGGAGTATCAAATCCCAACTTCCAAGCTCCAAGCTCCAACGCACTCCCAACACCCAAATTCCAAAACCTACGCTGCCAGTGGAGCTTGGGCGTTGGGAGTGCCTTGGGATTTGGAGCTTGGAGCTTGGGAATTGACTCTAGTAATGACCAGAACAGTCCACTAGACAATATGGAATGACCGGCCCGCTATCGTAACGTCGTAGTGCTGTCGCACTCGACAAGGTGGTCTGTGCCACCGAAATCGCGGGTTAACGCCTCGCGGCGCCAGAGCCGCATCGATAGGAGCCGGTCGTGAAACAGGTTACTACGTACGTCGGGATTGACGCGCACAAGAAGGATCTCTTCATTGCGATGCTGGTGGGCACGCGGCCGACGCCGGTGACGCTGGACGGTGCCGAACGAGCCGAATGCGGTGCGGCGCCTGGTGCGGAAGCTCGAGCGCGAAGCGCCGGGCCCGGTGCGCGTGTTCTATGAAGCCGGCCCGTGCGGCTATGCGTTGCAGCGGCAGATGACGACGGCGCGTGTGAGCTGCCAGGTGATCGCGCCGGCGTTGGTGCCGCGGAAACCGGGCGAGCGGGTGAAAACGAATCGCCGCGATGCGCGCAAGCTGGTGGAGCTGCTGCGCGCCGGATTGCTGACGGAGGTCCGGCCGCCGACGCCCGAAGACGAGGCGGTCCGCGATCTTGGCGCGCGCGCGGGATGACGCGCGTGAAGATCTGCAGCGGTGTCGCCACGGTTGGGCAAGTTGCTGCTGCGCCGCGGCCTGCACTTCGCCGGCCGCAACTGGACGCGGGCGCACCGCCAGTGGATCGACAGTCTGACGTGGACGCACGCGGCCGAGCGCGTGGTGGTCGAGGACTATCTGCTGGCGATCGATCAGGTCGAGGCGCGGCTCCTCGAGCTCGATAGCCCGGCTGGCGGAGATCGCGCAGCGCGATCCGTACCGCGAGCCGGTCGGGTGGTTGCGCTGCTTCCGCGGCATCGACACCTTGACGGCCATGTTGATCCTGGCGGAGCTGCACGACTTTCGTCGGTTCCAGTCGCCCCGGCGTTGATGGCCTATCTCGGGCTCGTGCCCGGCGAGGACTCGAGCGGTGAGAAGCATCGGCGCGGCCGCATCACGCGCACCGGCAACGCGCTGGTCCGCCGGCTGCTGGTGGAAACGGCCTGGCACTATCAACACCGACCGGGCGTCGGCGTCGCCTTGACGCGACGGCGCAAAGGACAGCCGGGGCGGGTGATTGCGATCGCGGACAAGGCGCAGCAGCGGCTGTGTCGGCGCTTCCGAAAATTGGCGGCGGAACACAAGCCGGCGCCGAAGATCGCCGTCGCGATCGCGCGCGAGCTGGCGGGCTTTCTGTGGGCCGCGCTGCAGCCGGCGCCGGCGACCGTGAACTGACGGCACGAGCGAGGCGGGATGAGCGAATGATGCGCCGGTGACGGACCGCGAAGACGGCGGATGATCAGAGGCACGATTGCGAGGATCGGCGAGCTAGACATGCGATACGGACATCTGTCCCAACTCGCGACCCTAGACTGCACGTCCTCCCGACGAAGCACTGTCATGTGTGCTCTGCTGCGGGTCAACCGCGGTAACCACCGTATATCAGCGTGACTCGTCGTCGAAGCGCCCTCGACCGTCCGTCGTCTTCGCGGCCCGCACGCCGGAAGTGTCAGAGCGGCGGACGCGGCATCCAGGGCTTCGCGCCCTGCGGGCGGCGCCTTCGGCGCCCCTGGACACCGCGTCCGCGCTCTGACGAGAACGCTCTTATGCGAGCAAGCTGACGCTTGCCCGCGATCGCGTCAGGCCGCCTGCGAACGAGCGGGGCTTGACAGAGGGTCATTCCATATCAGATTAGTGGCCTATATCCGCTGGATCAGGGGTGCCCTGCGCGCATTCGATCTTCCGGCTCAAGCCGGAAGATCGAGCCGCCGATAGCGAATCAACTGTCACACGCCACCAGGCTAGTACGACTTTGTCACATCATCGGATTCCCGAGGGAATCCGACGAGTGATCGGAATTGAGGACATTGTACGTTTCGCTGGATTTCGGTACGCTGCGCGCCCAGTGCTCGATCGGCACGCGTGGGCGCTGCTGCGACGACTGACGCGATGGTTGGATCAGTTCAAGGACTGCTTCGGTCATCGCGCGCAGCACGTGTCGTTGCGCCAGTATGTCGACGGGCTGCTGGGCGACAGCGCGCGCAAGTCGATGTCGGCGATGCTCGCGCGGTCAGCGAGCCGACGTCGTATCAAGCGTTCCAGCACTTCATCACGCATGCGCCGTGGGATGCCGAGGTCGTGTGGCGGCGGCTGCGGGCGCGTGATGCCGGAGCGCACGGGCATTCTGATCCTCGACGAAACGAGCTTCCCGAAGTCGGGGCCGCATTCGGTCGGCGTGGCGCGGCAGTACTGCGGCGCGCTGGGCAAGGTGGCCAATTGCCAAGTCGCGGTGACCGCGGCGCTCTGGACGGGCCAGCGCGCGTGGCCGATGGGCGCCTTGCTGTATCTGCCCGAGGCGTGGACGAGCGATCCGGCGCGGCGCGCGGCGGCGCGGATTCCCGGCGACCGTCGCCTTTCAGGAAAAATGGCGGCTGGCCCTGACGCTGGTGCGCCGCACGCGGGCCGCCGGCGTGACGCTGACCGCGGTCGTCGCCGACGCCGAATACGGGGACAACCGCACGGTCCGCCAAACGCTGCATCGGCTGCGCCTGCCCTATGCGCTGGGCATCTCGCCGACGCTGACGGTGTTTCGCGGCACGCCCGACGCTGCGCGTCGATCGCGCAGCAACCGCCGCCGCGCAATCGCCGCGGGGGCTGGCCCGATCAGGAGCCGGTCAGCGTCCGCACGCTCAGCGACGCGCTGCCGCGCGCGCGCGTGGCGGCGCGTCGAGTGGCGCAACGGCACCAATCCGCCGTGGGCAGCCGACTTCGCGGCGCTGCGCGTGACCCCGGCCACCGACTGGCGGCAGCGCCGGCTCGCCCCCGAGGTCTGGTTGCTCTGCGAGCGCGGGCTCGGGCCCGACCGGCCGCCGCAAGCACTACTTCGTCTCGCTGCCGGCGTCGGCCTCGCTCGCGCAGCTCGTGCGGCTGGCGCATCACCGCTGGGCGATCGAACAGCACTACCAGGACCTCAAGACCGAACTCGGCCTCGACCACTTCGAAGGCCGGACGTATCCGGGCTGGCAGCACCACATGGTGATCAGCGCGGTGGCCTATGCGTTTCTCCAACGCGAACGGATGCGGCCTCGCGAGGGACCCCCGCTGACCTTTCCGCAGGTCCGCGCGTTCGTCCAAGAGATCTTCACGGGGCTGCTGTTTATCAGTCGCCCTCGATACATGCAGTGGATGAAGCAAGCCGAACAGCGGTTTCATCAACTGCGGAATCTGACAAAGTCATATAGTCGTTCCGCAACGAGATCATGGGATCCACGCCTGCGGCGTGGCGTGCCGGCAAATACGATGCGACGAGCGTCACGAGCACGAGCACGATTGGGACAGTGACAAACGTCAAAGGGCTGTACACGCCGGTCTCGAAGAGCACCGTCCTCAACAGTCGCGCAGCCGAGGCCGCCGCGATCAGTCCGACGATCAGGCCGGCGCCGGCAAGGACCATTCCCTGCCGCAGGATCAAGTGGACCACGCCGTTCGGAGTAGACCCCAGCGCGAGGCGGACGCCGATCTCGCGGCGCCGCTGCGAGACGACGAAGGCGAGGACGCCGTAGAGACCGATCGCCGCGAGCAGGAGCGCGACGCCGCCGAACCGCGTGACCACCAGTGCGCTGAACCGTTGCGGTGCGGAGCGGTCGCGCTCGAGCTGCGCGATCGTCTGGATCTGCGAGACGGGGAGTGCTGGATCGATCGCGGCGATGCTCGCGCGCGCCGGCCCGGCCAGCGCCACGCGGATCGCCGGCGCCATTCACCGCGATCACGAATCGCCGCAGCAGGCCCGCGACCGGTCCCCCGAGCGCGGCGTCCGGAAGCTCCGTGTACGGCACGTAGACGTGGAGCACCGGCTCGCTGCCCGGCGTCCCGTCGACCACGTTCCCGGCTACGCCGATCACCGTGTACCATGGCGCCGGCGAGGTCGGCGGTGTCCCCATTTCAACCGCTTGCCGATCGCATCTTCGCCGGGCCAGCTGGTCTCGGCGATCCGCTGGCTGACGATGGCCACGCGGCGGTGTTCCCGTTGCTCGTCGGTCGAGAAGCTGCGGCCCTCGAGCAGCGGCATGCCGAAGGTTCCGAAGTAGTCGCCGTGCACCCAGGTCACCGCGATGGTCGACGGCAGGCCACGCGGCGCCCGGCTCTCCGGCTGTGAACACGCGGCGCTCGCCGTCCGGTTCGAGCGGCAGGTCGGAGGCAATCGCCACGGCGCGGACGCCGGGCAGCGCGCGCAGCCGCTCGTCCAGGGTCCGATAGAACGCCCGGATCGGCGGCCCGCCGCGGTACCCGGTCACCGGCAGCCGCACCTGCATCGTCAGCACCGTCGGACGTGTGCAGGCCGGATGGCGCCGCTGACAGCCGGTTGAAGCTTCGAATCAGCAGGCCGGCGCCGGCCAGCAGCACGAACGCGAACGCGACGCTGGTGACGACCAGCGCGCCCTGGACGCGATGCTGGCGCCGTCCGCCGGTCGCGCGCGCGGAGCCCTCGCGGAGCAGGTCGTTGAGATCGCGGCGCAGCCCGGCGGTCAGCGGCACGAGCGCGAACAGCGCCGCACTCCCTGCCGCAAGCAGGGACGTGAACGCCACGACGCGCCAGTCGATCGGGACGTCGCCGGCGGCGGGAAGGCCGGTGGCGAGCGCCGACGGCACGGTACGCGAGCGCCCAGAACGCCAGCGCGAGACCCAGCGCCGCACCCGCCGCGGCGAGGATGATGCCCTCGCCGAGCAGCACCTGGAACAGCCGCAGCCGTCCGGCGCCGAGCGCCGCGCGAACGCCGATCTCGCGCTGGCGCGCGACCGATCGGCTGAGGATCAGGTTGGCGACGTTGGCGCACGCGACCAGCAGCACGAGTCCCACCGCCGCCAGCAGGAACAGCAGCGGCCGGCGAACCTGGCCGGTGAGCTCTTCGACGAGCGGCGCGGCGCCGATGGTCAGCGTGAACGCGTTCTGCAGCTGCGCCGGATAGTTGTCCTGAATCCGCCGGGCGAGGGCGGACGTGTCGGCCGCGGCCTGCTCTGGAGAGACCCCGTCGCGAAGCCGCCCGATGACCGAGTGGTTGTACATCATGCCGCGCGCCTGCCGCTCGAACGGGTTGAACACGAGCGGCAGCCACACGTCCGCAGGCTGGGCGTTGGCTTCCGCGCCGCGCCGCGGAAACTCGAACGCTGCCGGCATGACGCCGACGATCGTGTAGGGCCGCCGATCGAGCAGCAGCACCTGGCCGAGCACCGCACCGCCGTTGAATCGCCGCATCCACAGACGGTGGCTGATGATCGCGACGCTTGACTCGCGCTGGTCTTCGTCGGGCGAGAACGTGCGCCCTTGCGACGCGGCGACGCCGAGAACGTCGAAGACCGACGCGGTCACCTCGGCGCCGTCGACCTGCTCCGGCTCGCCGCGCCCCGACAGCTCCAGCGTCCGGGTCCGGTAGGCGCCGATCGCCGAGAAGGACCGCTGGAAGGCCACGAGGTCGAGGTAATCCGGCGGCGACACTTCGAACCGCGGCACCCGGACTGCGGGATTCCCTCGTGGATCAGCATGAGGCGATGCGCGTCAGGGTAGCCGAGCGGCCGCAGGAGGACGGCGTTGACGAGACTGAAGATGGCGGTGTTCGCGCCAATCCCGAGCGCCAGCGTCAGTATCGTGACGAGCGTGAACGCGGGCGCCTTCACCAGGGCCCGGAGAGCTTGCCGAAGATCATAGAGGAGCGAGCGCATCGTTGATTCTCCGTGAGGATTGATCGGGCCGGCGATGCGCGCGATCCTTCCACGCTCGGCCATCGCATCAGCGCCTGTCATCGGAACCGCGGAAAACAGGTCGGAGACGACGCGCCGCCAGGCGTGGCTGCGGCCGCGGGCGTCGAGCATCTCGACGAAGTCGGCCTGCAGGTCCTCGGCAAACCGTTCGCGAAACTCGCGTGGATAGGCGCGGAGGAGCAGGCGGTACACCGCCCGGGAAAGACGGTAGCTGGCCATCTACGACGCGGCATGAGTCGCCTGGCCTGAACCAGCGCGACCAGTCGCGACAGCCGCCGTGCCTCTTCGCGGAGCGCGGCGCGGCCGGCCGGCTGTATGGCGAACACACGACGGCGGCCGGCGCCGGAGCCAGCCACCTCCTTGACCATGCCGGCGTTTTCCAGACGCTCGAGGGTTCCGTAGATGGTGCCGGGGCCCATCGGGACGCCGGCGGTGGACTCGGCGGCCTGCATGATCGCGTAGCCATGCCGCGGGCCATCGGCGAGCGCGAGCAGGATGTGAAAGACGGCGGGAGTGAGCGGCGCGGGCTTCATATTACGGTTGCGGAAATATATCCGTAACGGTAATACGAGTCAAACGCGAAGAAAAGTGGAGCTTCCGGCTGAAGCCGGCCCTCGACGGTCGGAAGCCACCAGACAGTTCGACGATGGCGCGCCTGCCGTGCCGAAGCGCGCTAGCGCTCCTCGAAGTCTTCGACGCGATGCTCGTGAACGCCCCGTTCTCCGGTGACGCTCCGGTCGCGCTCCCTGGCGCGCAGCTCCACGCGCCGGATTTTGCCCGAGACCGTCTTCGGCAGCTCGGCGAACTCGAGGCGGCGGATGCGCTTGTAGGGCGCCAGCTTCTCCCGGGCGAAGGCGAGGATCTCCCGGGCGAGCCCGGCGCTCGGCTCGGCGCCAGGGACGAGGGCGACGTAGGCTTTCGGCACGGTCGTCCTCAGTGAATCCGGACATGGTACGACCGCGACTTCGGCGACCGTCGGGTGCTCGATCAGCACGCTCTCCAGTTCGAACGGGCTGATGCGATAGTCGGAGCTCTTGAAGACGTCGTCGCCGCGGCCGACATAGTGGAAGTAGCCATCGTCGTCCCGGAGGGCCTCGTCGCCGGTCCGGTAGTAGCCGCCCGCGGTTGCCGACGCGGTGCGCTCGGCATCGTCTTCGTAGCCGACCATCAGTCCACGCGGGCGTGGCGTCAGGCTCAGCGCGATCTCCCCTTCGTTCGCTTCGCGGCCGGCGGCGTCGAGGAGCGCCACCCGGTAGCCCGGAAGCGCCCGGCCCATCGACCCGAGCCTGACTTCCTGCCCCGGTGAGTTGCCGATCTGGGCGGTGGTTTCAGTCTGTCCGTAGCCGTCGCGGATCGTCGCGCCCCAGGCGGCGCGCACCCGCTCGATCACTTCCGGATTGAGCGGCTCGCCGGCGCTGGCGAGCTCGCGGATCGCCGCCGGCCGCTCGCCGAGCGCTTCGACGACCATCATCCGCCAGACCGTGGGCGGCGCACAGAGCGTGTTCACGCCGGCATCGTGCAACACGGCAAGCGACCGCTGCGCCGAGAAACGCGCGTAGTCGTGCACGACGACCGTCGCTCCGGCGTTCCAGGGCGCGAAGAAGCTGCTCCACGCATGCTTGGCCCAGCCGGGAGAGCTGATGTTCTGGTGCACGTCGCCTTCCTTGATGCCAATCCAGTACATCGTCGAGAGATGCCCGACCGGGTAGCTCTGGTGCGTGTGCAGCACCAGTTTTGGTTTCGCGGTGGTGCCCGACGTGAAGTAGAGGAGCAGCGGATCTTCTGCGCGCGTGGGGCCGTCCGGGGTGAAGTGTGGCGATGCCGACAGCGCGTCCTCGTAGGGCAGGAACCCCTTGGCGGTGCCCTCAACGATGAGGCGCGTGAGGTCGCCAGGCACCTGGCCGATCTTTTCCGCGCCGAGGCTGTCGGTGACGACGTGGCGCACGCGGCCTCGCGCGATGCGATCGCGGACGTCGTCGGTCGTGAGCTGGGCGGATGCAGGGATGATGGTGGCGCCGAGCTTCATGGCCGCCAGCATCAGCTCCCAGATCGGCAGCACGTTCGGGAGCATCATCAGCACGCGATCGCCGCGCGCCACGCCCTGCGCGCGCAGGTAGTTGGCGACCCTGGAGGAGCGCTCCGACAGCTCCGCGAACGTGACTTTCACGTCGTCCTCGTGATCGCGGATGATCCAGAGCGCGGGGCGCCGGTTATCTCGAGCGAGCTCGTCGAACCAGTCCAGCGCCCAGTTGAACGTTGGCAGCGTCGGCCAGGCGAACTCCCGGCAGGCCTTGTCGTAGTCCTCGCGGTGATCGAGCAGGAATTCGCGGGCACGGGCGAAGACTGCCGTCGGCGTCATCGGTGCGGATGATAGCCGAAGCGATCCCGATCCTGCCGCTGTGGCGCGGCGATCTCGCGCAAGAATCTGCCTTCGATCACGACCATGACTCCTCCAACGCGTACCGCTCTGCTGGTTCATGCCGCCGTCGTCCTTTCCGCGACCGTGATGGTTGCGGCGCGGGGCCAGCCCGAAGACGCCGCGCTGCGCGAGCGGGCACGAGCCACGCTCAGAAAAGCGGTCGAGTTCTACCGGACGAAAGTGGCGACCGAAGGCGGCTATCACTTCGCCTACGCCGAGGATCTCAGCTACGGACGCTCGGAGATGAGCGAGGGGCCGACCCGTGTCGAGATCCAGCGCGACGGCACACCGCTGGCCGGGATGGCGTATCTCGAGGCGTACGAGGCGACGGGCGACGCCTATTACCTCGAGGCGGCACGGGATGTCGCCCGGGCGCTGGTCAAGGGTCAGTACTGCAGCGGCGGGTGGGACTACTACATCGAGTTCGATCTGCCGAAGCGTGGCCAATTCCCGTACCGCGCGGACGGACGCTGCACCCCGTCGAAACCCGGTGCCGCCGAGTCCGAGCGGCCCACGACGCTGGACGACAACGTTTCGCAGGCGGCCGTTCGCGTGCTGATGCGGGTCGATCGGGCGCTGGATTTCAAGGACGCGCAGATCCACGGCGCCGCGCGGTTTGCGCTCGACAGCCTGATCTCGGCGCAATACCCGAACGGCGCCTGGCCGCAGCGCTACGCGCGCTTCCCCGATCCGAAGGCGTTTCCCGTTCGGCGCGCAACCTATCCGGAGTCGTGGCCGCGGTCGTGGCCCGGATCCGGCTACTTCACCCACTACACCTTCAACGACAACTCCATCGTCGACGCGATCGACGCGATGCTCGAGGCGTCGCGCATCTACGGTGAAGCGCGCTACCTGGCCTCGGCGGAGAAGGGTGGTGCGTTCATCCTGTCCGCGCAGCTGCCGGAGCCGCAGCCCGGCTGGGCGCAGCAATACGATCGCGAGATGCATCCGGCATGGGCGCGGCGATTCGAGCCGCCCTCGATCACCGGAGGCGAATCGCAGAGCGTCATGCGCGCCCTGCTGCTGCTGTATCGTGAGACCGGAGATGCGAAATACCTGGAGCCCGTGCCGCGGGCGCTGGCTTATTACCAGCGTTCGATGCTCCCCGAAGTCGAGAGTCCATCAGAGATTCGGCGGCGGGCCTGTCCGGGCCGGACGCCATGTGCCGCGCGCTTCTACGAATTGAAGACCAACCGTCCGCTGTACATCACGAAGGGGACGCGGTTGACGGCTCTCGATCAGGGCGTGGTGAACGTGGATGGCTACGAGCTGAGCTACAGCGACGACTCGGTGATCACGCACTACGCCGTGCTGGTCTCGGGCGCGCCCTTCGCCGAGATCGAGCGGGAATACGAAGACGTCCGCGCTGCCAATCCCGCGTCGATCAAGCGGCCCGAGCGCCTGCACGGCCTCTCGCCGTGGACAGATCGCTGGCCTGCCGTGGCGACGACAGCATCCGACAATGCCGCGCGGGTCCGCGCCATCGTCGAGGCGATGGATCCGCGAGGCGCCTGGCTCGAAGAGGGCACCATCGGCAAAGCCAACCGGCTCGTGTCGGTCCTGGCCGGCCGCGATCTGGTCGTCACACTCGGCGGAAAGACCCTGTCGCTGAAGGCGAACGAGACGCTGGAGGTGTTCTCGGGATCCGAGCCGCCGAAGCAGCGCATCATCAGGACGCGGACGTTTGCGGACCACGTTGGCGCTCTGAGCGCGTACCTGAAGGTTTCGGGTCCGGGCCGGATGGATAAGTAACGGCAGCAGCTTACCTGTTTCGCACCACCACGGCGGCGATGGCGTGCGGGCGCCGGCTCCCGAGCTGTGACGCGAGACCAGTCAACACCGCGGACCAGTCGCGCGCTCCGGCGTCGTCCGTCTTCATCCTCACGGCGTTCAAAGGCCGGCGCCGGAACGCGTCGGCCCAGCCTGGCCGGGCGCGACCGTCCGCGTCGAACGCGACCACCTCGAACTCGGGACCATCCTTATAGATGACCACCAGCCCGACACCCTGCTCGCCGGGGACCCGGACCTCGATCCGCGCGACGCGTCCCTTCGGATCCTCCTCGAAGTGCGCCAGCAGTCCTTCGACCAGGGCATGACCGGACGCGAAGAAGTCGATCGTCTCGTCCTCGACCGCGTACTCGCGATCGAACGAGCCTACGAAGGACGACCCGCCGGGAACGCCGGGCAGGCTGTCGATCAGCGCCTCGTTGCCGAACTCGATCGCATAGGCGCGGCTGCCGCGCACCTGCTCGATCCGAAAGCCGAGTCGTGAGGCGGCGTTGACGACGACCTGCTCCATGAGCGCGTCGAGGTGGTCCGGCACGCGCGCGAGAATCGACGGTCCGAGCTCGGCGCGATAGCGATCGCGATGCAATTGCTGATACGCCGCCTCGTGGATGCGCTGGCGCGCGGACTGCGCGTCGGCGATCAGCTGCTCGACCTGTGAATCGGACAGCGGACCGCCGCGATCGACGGCAAGGTCCTCCAGCGCGGTCTCGATGTGCACGAGTTGAGGCTCGAGTCCGGCCATCGGCTCGCGGAACACGCCGAGCCGCTCGAACAGCCGCACGACGTCGGCGCCGATTCCGGTCGCGGGGCGGAAGTAGACGATCTCGACCGGGATGCGGCGGCCGATGCGGTCCAGCCGCCCGATGCGCTGCTCGACGACGGAAGGTCTCCACGGCAGGTCGTAGAGCACCAGGCGGTGGCAGAACTCGAAATTGCGCCCTTCACCTCCTGCCTCTGTCGATACGAGCACGCTCGGCCCATCGTCGGTCCGAAAGCGGGCGACCTCGATGTCGCGCCGCGCCGTCGACAGCGCCTCGTGGAAGACGCCGCTGGCGATCTGCGCCCGCGCGCTGAGCGCCTGGCGCAGCATCTCGAGCGTCTCGCGATGGGCGACGAACACGAGCGTTTTCTCGTTCGCACGCCGCCAGCGCTTCGCCTGCATGAGCAGCCACCGGAGCCGTGGATCGCTGGCGTCCATCGCGTCAGCCTGCTGACGCAGCTCGGTCTCGTCCGGCCCCAGTACCGCCTTCAGCGCCGCACCCGATGCGAGCGCCCGACGAATGCGATCGAGCGCGCGCTGTCTTTCTAGCAGGGGGATTCCGCCTTCAACCCCTACCGACGTGTGGCTTCCGGCTTTCTTGGGCGCCGAAGCGCCCGGCGCGAAGGCGGCAGCCGGAAGATCAATCCCCACCGGCACGCGCGGCGGCAGTCCACCGATGTCCACGCGACGCGTCGAGCTGGTGCAGGGCGGCAGCGGCACACCCGTCTCGAGCCGCGCGTCGAAATCCATTTCCTCCGGGAACTCTTCGGGCCGCAACAACTGCAGCAGCCTGAAGAACCCGTGCGCATCGTCTTCGAGTGGCGTCGCGCTGAGCAGCAGCAGGTGCCGCCCAAGCGACGCGATGGGCGCGATCGCGCGATAGCCAGGGTCCCCGGGATGTCCGGGTGGACGGCGGAGCCGCTGGGCCTCGTCCACGACGAGCAGGTCGATTCCGGCGTTCACCGCCTGGCCGCTCAGCTCGGGCCGCTCGACCAGCGTCTCGAGCGCGACGACCGCGCGGCGATGGGCGTCGAAGGGATTGAAGCCGGCACCGAAGTCCCGCTCGACGTCGGCCAGGCGGGGTGCATCGAGCAGCGTGAACACCTGGTGGTACTTGCGCCACAACTCACCCAGCCACTGCACCGTCAACGCTTCCGGCGCAACCACCAGGCACCGCTCGATCGGTTGCGTCTGCAGCAGCCGGTTCATGATCAGCGCGGCTTCGATGGTCTTGCCGAGCCCGACCTCGTCGGCGAGCAGCCAGCGCACCGGCATTCGCGCGGTCGCGCGCTCCGCGACGTGGAGTTGATGCGGGAAGAGATGGACGCGGCCGCCGAGAAACGATCCGAGGCCGCCCGCCTCGCGGACCGCCAGCAGGTGCAGGATGCCGAGCCGCGTCAGGAAATCTTCGGGGTCATCAACCTCGCCGGCGGCCAGCCGCTCGAACAGCGATCGGTCGCGCTCCTGCGACGGCTCCGCCTCCGGCACGAGCGCGTCGCTGGTGGCGGCCAACCGGAGCGTCGCGCCGGCCCGCGGAAAGTGGACGACCAGGACACGCCCCTCGATGGCGGTGACGTGTCCCGTGCCGAGGTCAGGATTGAACCGGTGGGTGAGGTGGTCCCCGACGGACCAGGAATGCACGTTCTAGACCGCCACCGCTTTCTTGGCCGCGTCGTCCCAACGGAACGAACGACCGTCGCGCACGGCCTTGACGGCGAGCAGGCACGGCAGTGACGCGTAGAACCCGATTTCGAGATCGCTGACGGGCTTGCTTCGCGACTTCACGCAGTCGAGGAAGTTCCGGCCGTGAGCGATGGTGGCGCTGCTGCTGTCGGAGCCGTCGCTTTCACGCCAGGGCACACGGCGCGGCTGTATCGGCGCCGGCGGAGGCGCGGGATTCTGCGCGGCCGCGGCCTGTCCCGCCGCCGCATTTCCTCCGCGTCCCCGGCCGCCGCCTTGTCCACCGCCCGCGGGTCGCACCTCGTACCCCGCACGATGAATCAACAGGCTGCCGGCGGGGCCGAAGAAGTAGTTGCCGTGACGGGCGAACTCCCAGTCCTGCGGTACCGCATTGGTGAACGTCATCACGAAGTTCGGATACTGCCAGCTCACCGAGAAGGCGTCGGGGGACTGATCGCGCTCGGGATTGACGAAGTTGACGTACTGTGAAGTCCCGCACGTGAGCAGCGGACCCGTGCGCTGCGAATCGAGATACCAGAGGGCAACGTCGGTGAGATGCACGCCCCAGTCGGTGATCAACCCGCCGCCGTAGTCCCACCAGCCGCGCCAGCGCAGGCGTCCCTGCTTGAACGGCCGCCGCGGTGCGGGTCCCTGAAAGAGCTCCCAGTTCAGTCCTTGTGGGACCGGCGCTTCCGGCTCCGGCGGCGTCCCGTACCCGGAACCGCCGAACTGGATGACCGCGTGCGTGATCTTTCCAAGCTGACCCTCCCGCACGATCTTCGCGGCTTCCTGGAAATGGGCGCCCGACCGCTGCTGCGTCCCGAACTGGACGACACGGTCGGAGCTCTTGTACGCGCGCAGCGCCTCGGCGGCACGTTCGACCGTGTTCGACAGCGGCTTCTCGAGGTACACGTCTTTTCCCGCGGCGATCGCATCCACCAGCATCTGGCTATGCCAATGATCGGGCGTGGCGATATGGACCGCGTCCACGTCCTTGCGGTCGAGGATCCGCCGGTAGTCTTCGTACGGCTCGAGCTTCACGTCCTTCTGCAGATCCGACAGCTGCTGGATGCCCTGCTCGAGCCGCATCGCGTAGGCGTCACAGTTCGCCACGTAGCGAACGTCCGCGTGGTTGCGGAGGAACAGGGCCGCCACGGAGCGTCCCCGGCTGCCGGAGCCGATCAGCCCGATGCGCACCCTGTCGTTCGCGCCGCTGGGACCTTGCGCGCGGACCCGGGTCGCGACGGCGGCGGCGCCTGCCGCGGAGGCTGCGAGGTCGAAGAATCGGCGACGGGTCAGAGATGTCAGTGGTCATATCGTGCCTCCGCTGGCTCAGTTCCCAGTGCAGTTACCAGTAGCCAGACTTCGATCTCTTCAACTGGGAACTGGTAACTGGGAACTGGAAGCTGACGATTCAAAACGAAAACCGAATCTGCGCCTGAATCGAACGCATCGCCTGCGCACCGGTGACGGCGCCGAACCCGGCATTGCGTGGTGTCAGGCGATTCGGGTCGACGGTGCCATCCGGCAGGTACTGCGCGTTGCGCACGGTCTGATCGGTCGGGCTGTTCAGCTGCAGCTGCGTGACGCGCCCGTTGTAGACGACCGTGTTCAGCGCGTTGAACGCGTCGAGCCGCAACTGTATCTGGCGCGAGCCGCCCAGCCTGATGTTTCGCGCGATCGTCAGGTCCAGCGTGTGGTCCGGGCAGCCCACCATGTAGTTGCGCCCCGACTCCAGTCCCATGCTCCCGGTCTGCGGGCCGGCGAACGCGGTCACGTCGAACTGGCGGTACTGCTCGTCCGAGCAACCCTGTCCGGGATCGCCGGCGATGCGAATCATGGCGGGATAGCTGGGCGAACCGGTCAGGTTCACGCTCGATCCGCCGTTCTGGTACGAGTAGCCGATGTCGTAGCGGGCGCCGGATCCGGCGGTGAAGATGCCCGAGAGCTGCCAGTCGTTCAGCAGCAGCGCGACGATCTTCATCCCGTCGCTGGTGGCGTGCAGGTTCGGAAGATCCCACAGGAAATTCGCCTTCAGCAGGTGGCGGCGATTCCCCATGTCCTTGTTCAGCTCTTCGTAGTCCGCCTGATCCGGGCGGACAACATAGCTGCCGTCGGCGTTGTGATCCAGGCGCTGCGCCAGGCCGATGTTCCCTTCCCAGGCGAGTCCCAGCGTGTAGGCGAGCCCGAACGCGAAGCCGTCGCGGAAGCGGCGGTTCAGGGACGCCTGAAGCGAGTGATAGGTCTCGTGGAAGTCGGGGAAGTTGAAGCCGACCTGGCCGAGCGCGCGGTACGGGCGCAGCAGATCCGTCGAATAGGCCGTTGCGCCGGGCGTGCCGCTGATGGCCAGCGTCGGGTCCTGGTTCTGCGGCAGGAAGGCCGCGCCGATATCGACGGCGTTGATGTCGACCTGGGTCTGCCCGCGGATCTCGCGCAGCTGGTTGAAGCCGCGCTGGCCGACATACGAGACGTCGATGGTCGACGCCCAGGGCAGCGTCATCTGCACGCCGGCGTTCCACTGCGTGGAAGAAGGAATGTCGGCCTCGTACGGCCAGACCGACGTCAGCTGCGGCGGGCCGAGGATCTCGAGCCCGGAGGCGAGCTGCTGCAGCAGGGCATACCGCACCGTGCGCGACGTGGAGAACCCGGGATTCCCGACCTGTGAGTACATCGTGTCGCCGGCGGGGCGATCGTGGAACAGCCCGATGCCGCCGCGCAGCACCATCCGCTGCGCCCCGCGTGAGGTCATACGCCACGCCGAAGCGGGGCGCCGCCACGACCGACGGCCAGGTGTAGTTGTATTTCGAGATCCCGTCGCCGGCGCGGACGATGCCGTTCATGAGATCGCCGGAGTTCGGGACGATCTGCCCGATCAGCACCGCCGACGTGGGGCCGAGGAGCTCGCCGGTCCGGGGATTCTTCGCCTGCCGGCTCGTTCCGGAGCACGGGCTCGCGCCGGCACAGCCGGTGACGTACAGCAGCGGCGCCTCGGACGCCTGCCAGCGATCGAGGAAGAACGTCGACGCCTGGACCCTGGTGTCGTAGGTCGGCTGCATGTAGACGAAGCGCACGCCGTAGTCCAGGGTCAGCTTGTTGTTCACCTTCCAGTTGTCCTGCAGGTACCAGTCGACGTTGTTGTAGATGTAGCCGCCCTCGACCACCACGGACTGCTGCGCGTACGAGCTGAGGATGCCGAGTGCGGCATTGGCGTAGCCGAAGCCGCTGTCGAGCGGGTTCTGCGTGTCGTTGCCGAAGTTGAGCGCGCCCTGGAACGGCGTGGCGCCCGCCGTGCCGAGCTGCTGCGCCTTGTAGGCGTGGTTCCAGTAGGCGCCGGCCTTCAGCGTGTGCCGGCCCGCCAGCTTGGTGAGGCTGAACGACGCGTCGTGCGACGGGTTGATGTTCGCGAGCTGGGCGCCGAAGTTCGGCGGGGCGTTGGCGATGCGATTGCCCCAGGAGAGGTTCGGCAGGTACATGACGCGGTTGTCGGTGAAGAACGGCGAGTTCGGCGGCACTGAACACGCGCGCGGCGTTGTAGTCGGGATCGACCAGGCCGGCCTGCGGGAACAGCATCGGCAGATCGGCCAGCCCGGCATTCGCACGGTTCGACAGCGGGCTCACGTACAGGTTCGCGATCTCGTTGAAGCTGTAGCCGTAGGTGCCCTCGATGAACATCGAGGACGACAGGTTGTAGTTGACGGTCACCGACGGGGCGTGCCGGTTGCGGTTCCAGCGCAGCAGGTCGTTGAAGCCGGGGAGGCTTCCCGGATCGACGTCCTGCCCCTGCAGCTGCCCCGCGTACTTGGCGGTGAACCGCAGCGTCGAGGAGAGCTGGTAGTCGGCGCGGATCACCGGCTGGTGCAGCAGCGACTTGGTCACCGGCACCTGCACCTCGTAGTTGTAGCCGAGACCGGGCACCTGTTCGACGTTCGGAAGCGGCCACAGCTTGCTGAGAACGTTCATGCCGGTTGGATACAGCCGCGACTGCGGAATGCGTCCGAGGACACCGCCATCCTGGAAGCACCCGCGTGTGTCGGAGCCCGTGCACGCCAGGCCCGTGGTGTAGTCGCGGATGGTGTTGAAGAGCGCCCCGTTGTTGTCGCGGGTCTGCGAGAAGTCTCCCTGCCGCTCGAGCGCGGTGGGCACCCGGAAGCGGTTGATGTCGCCGCCGACCTCCCGGGGCCGGTACTCGTGGCTGTAGAAGAAGAACAGACGGTTGGCGCCGCCGGGCTTGCCGATCGGACCGCCCAGCGAGTAGCCCCAGTCGCGCTGCTTCGAGACCGCCTTCGGATCGCCGTTCTGCGCATTGACCCAGCTGTTCGCGTTCCAGTCCGAGTTGCGCTCGATGTCGTAGAAGGACCCGCGGAACTGGTTCGTTCCGCTCTTGGTGACGGCGGAGATCTGCAGCCCGCTCGATCGTCCGAACTCCGCCTGGTAGCCCTGGGTCAGGACCTTGACCTCGGCGATCGAGTCCACGTTCATCGAGATCAGCTGGCCGTTGTTTCCGGTGTCCATCGTGGACACGCCGTCCATCATGATGTTGTTCTGCCCGCCGCCGCCCAGCCGGAAGACGCCGCCGGCAATCGCGGTCCCGCTCTGCGCGATCGCGCCCGGGACCAGCGTGGCGAAGCCCGCGAAATTGCGGTTGGCGATCGGCAGGTTCTCGACCGACTCGGTGGTCACGGTGAACGCCCGCTCTCCGCTGGCCGCTTGAATCAGCGGCGCCTCGGCCTTGACGTTCACGGTTTCCCCGAGTCCCCCGACCGTCAGCGTCAGGGTCGGCACGACCACCCGATCCCCAGGACTCACCAGCAGCCCTTCGCGCCGAAGCGTCTTGAAGCCCTCGAGCGTGACCTCGACCGTGTAGGTGTCACCGGGCACGTTCGGGAAGACGAAGTTCCCGTTCTCGTTGGTATGCGCATCCGCGACTCGCGTGCCGCGCGTGTCGCTGATCAGCGTGACGGTCGCGCCGGGGACGACTGCCCCCTGTTCGTCCTTCAGCGCTCCGGTGACCGTGCCGGTCGTGATCTGCGCATTGGCGGACATGGCGCCCGTGAGGGTGCACAGGAGCGCAATCGCCATCGCTGCCAGCCTGTCCTGCATATCGCCTCCCGTCGTGTCAGTCACTTGCCTCGGGGAATCGAGGAAACCAGATTCGCGGAAGCGCATCAGCCGGACGGAGCCGGTTCTGCGGAAGGAGGGTCGAACGCGATCCGCGGGATGCGGATAATGAGGTCCAGCCAGATCGCGGCTGGTTTCCGTCGAGGCGTGCTCATGTCTCGTGCTCCTGAAGCCGCCGCGTCACGCGACAGGAGCATCTGTCCGCGCCTTTGCCGGGTCAAGCAAAAAGAGCGACAGCCGGGTTACCTGCCGGTCGAGCCGGCGAGATGCGCGCTTATGGCACACTGATCGCTTGAAGTAGGGCAATCAACGATGACGCGGCCGATCCGGGTAGCAGCACCTCGACAAGGAGAAAATGGCTAACACCCCCGACGACCTCACCCTCCGCCATCTCGCACGCGTCGTCGAATCGTCCGACGACGCCATCGTCAGCAAGGACCTGAACGGGGTCATCACCTCATGGAATCGGGCCGCCGAGCGCATGTTCGGCTATACGGCGGCTGAAGCCATCGGCCGGTCGATTCGCATCATCATCCCGGCCGACCGCCAGGGGGAGGAGGACACCGTCCTCGCCCGCATTCGGGCGGGCCAGGCCATCAGCCACTTCGAAACCATTCGCCAGCGCAAGGATGGCTCGCTGATTCCGATTTCGCTGACGGTCTCGCCGATTCACGACGAAGCCGGCCATGTCATCGGCGCGTCGAAAGTCGCCCGCGATATCAGCGATCGCGTCGAGGCCGCGATCACCAGCCGTCGGCTCGCTGCCGTCGTCGAATCGTCCGACGACGCGATCGTCACCAAGGATCTGAACGGCATCATCACGTCCTGGAACGCGGCGGCCGAGCGCATGTTCGGCTACACCGAGGAGGAAGCCGTCGGGCGATCGATCCGCATGGTGATTCCGAACGAGCTGCAGCAGGAAGAGGACGTGGTCCTCGCGAAGATTCGTGCCGGCGAGAAGATCGATCACTTCGAAACCGAGCGGCAGCGCAAGGATGGCACCCGGCTGTCCATTTCGCTCACCGTCTCACCCATCAGGAACGAGCACGGCGAGATTGTCGGAGCGTCCAAGATCGCGCGCGACATCACCGAGAGGGTCCGTCTGAAGGAGACCGCGCGCCGGCACGCCGACGACACGGCGAAGCTGGGCGAGGTCGGCGCGGTCGTGGCTTCGACGCTGGATAGCGAGACGATCGTCCAGCGCGTAACCGACATCGCGACCGAGCTGACAACCGCGGAATTCGGTGCGTTCTTCTATAACGTCACTGATCAGAAATCCGGCGACGCCTACATGTTGTACACGCTGTCAGGGGCGCCGCGAGACGCCTTCGCACGATTCCCTAACCCTCGTGCGACGGCCGTGTTTGCCCCGACGTTCCACGGCAAAGGGCCGGTGCGTCTCGACGACGTGACGAAAGACCCCAGGTATGGGCAGAACGCTCCTTATTACGGCATGCCGGCCGGCCACTTACCGGTCCGGAGCTACCTGGCAGTACCGGTCAAGGGCGTCACGGGTGAGGTGCTGGGAGGTTTGTTCCTCGGGCATTCCCAGGTCGGGCGTGTTCACTGAACAACACGAGCGGCTCGCGCTCGGCGTGGCGGCGTGGGCGTCGGTGGCGCTGGAGAACTCCCGCCTCTACGCGGAGGCTCAAGCCGCCGACCGGATGAAGGACGAGTTTCTCGCCGTCCTGTCGCACGAGTTGCGCACCCCGCTGAACGCGATTGTCGGATACTCGCGGCTCTTGCGGGGCGGCATCCTGTCGGGCGACAAAGCGGCGCGCGGGCTCGAGACCCTCGAACGCAACGCCACCTGGCTGACCCAGATCGTGGAGGACGTCCTGGATGTCTCGCGCATCGTGTCGGGCAAGATCCGGCTCGATGTTCAGCCGGTGGAGCTGCCGCTGATCATCGACAATGCCGTCGCGACCATTCAGCCGGCCGCCGACGCGAAAGGGGTCCGGGTCCAGGCCGTGGTCGATCCACGCGTGGGACCGGTGTCCGGCGATCCAGGGCGCCTGCAGCAGGTGGTGTGGAACCTGGTGTCCAATGCGGTGAAGTTCACACCGAAGGCGGGACGCGTGCAGGTGCGCCTGGAACGGGTGAACTCGCACATCGAGGTCGCCGTCAGCGACACCGGGATGGGGATTCGGGCGGATTTCCTGCCTTTCGTGTTCGAGCGCTTTCGTCAGGCCGAGGCGGGCACGACCCGGAAGACCGGAGGCCTGGGATTGGGCCTCGCCATCGTCAGGCACATCGTCGAGATGCATGGCGGCACGGTCGAAGCCTCCAGTGCCGGCGAGAATCAGGGTGCAACGTTCCGAGTACGGCTGCCGCTGATGATCGTCCACCCCGAGACCGTGGAGGTTCGCCGGGAGCACCCGCGGACCGAGCGGCGCGAAGCGTTGACGAACCTCGGGGACCTCAAGGGCATTCGCGTGGTCGCGATCGATGACGAAGAAGACGCGCTCACGCTGCTTCGCGTCGTCCTCGAGGCGGCGGGCGCCGAAGTCACCACCTTCAACTCGCCCGTCGCTGCGCTGGAGCACCTGGGGCAGGTCCAGCCACAGGTGCTGGTCGTGGATCTCGGCATGCCGGAGATGGACGGATTCGAATTGATCTCACGGGTCCGCAAGTCGAAGGACGCGGCGATTCGCGGCATTCCCGCCGCCGCGTTGACGGCATTCGCCCGATCGGAGGATCGGACCAGGGCGTTGCGCAGTGGTTTCGAGATGCATCTGGCCAAACCCGTGGACCCCGGCGAGCTGGTGGCGTCGGTGGCGACGCTTGCCAGACGAGTGCGCACGGACGGTTGAAGCCTGCCGCGGCTGATCTTCCGGCTGCGGACGTAAGGGTCAACTCCCAACGATCCAACGATCCAAGGGAAGCCGTTCGAAGAACTGGGTGAAAGCCGTACCAACAACCCGGTTGGTGGCTTGTCGACCCCATTGTTCGAAGGGTTTCCCTTGGTAGTTGGATCGTTGGATCGTTGGGCGTTGATGTTCAAGGCTCTACCGAGCCACCAGCCGTTTCAGCTCCTCGAGCCAGTTCCTGACCACGACGATCTGGGCGCCGCGGGCCCTGTCCGTCTGTCCTGCCTCTTTGATCATCAGGAAGTGCTGGCCGCCAGGCCTCACGTCGTAGGTGCCCGATCTCGAGAGCACGGTAATGCCGCCGTAGTAGGTGCCTGCCACCAGCTGGATCGGAAGTCCGATCCTGATCTCTGGTGTGGAGGCGATGTCGACGCTCATCAGGGCACCGTCGAGTCCAGTGAAGAACAGCTCGCGGCCGTCCGATCTCCACCGCGGTTGCGAGCCGCCCGCCGGGGTCACCAGCGTCCGGCTCGCGGTGACGTCGGGGAAGGGGCAGACGAACACCTGCGGCGTGCCGGAATCGAGCGCGACGTAGGCCATCCGGCGTCCGTCCGGCGAGAGCACGGCGTCGCCGCCGCCTTGCGGCAGTTCGAGCAGCCGTGACGCGCGGCGCTCTCCGTTCAGCTTGAGGAGACTCGGGCCGGTGCCGTCGGAGAACAGTATTCCCGTCCCATCCGGCAAGGCGTACGACGCGCGCTCGATGCGTGCGCCGTCCGTGATGCGTTCGAGCGCACCGCTGCCGTCCGCGGCCTGCATCGCCAGCGAGCCGAGGACACCTCCGGTTTCGGTCTTGAAGACCAGCCGCCGTCCGTCCGGCATCCACACGGGGCTCTCGTCCACGCCCGGATCGACGGTGATCCGCGCGAGGCTCTTGCGCAGGAGATCCCAGACCCAGATGTCGTGACCGTCGCCTTCGATCTCGGTCGCGACGCGCGTGCCATCCGGTGACAGGCGGACGTTGGTATAAGCTCGCGGTGGAGCTTCGAGCGGCTCCACCTCACGTCCCGTCCGGTCGACCCACACCAGCATTCGCGGCGTCGTGCTGCTTCCGCCGCCTGCGAGATACGCGAGCGTGCCGTCGCCGGCGATATCGAACTCGGCGGCCCCGGTCGGCAGCGTCACGATCTCCGGAACGACCACGCGGGCTGTGCCGTGGGGCTCCGCGCGCACTGGATCGAAGCCGACCGCCCAGAGCGCGCCGCCCGACACGTACACGAGGTGCCCGCTCGAGACGTAGTGCGCCTGACTGGCGTGCTGCAGCACCGGACGCCGCGAACCGGATGCCAGGTCGAGCACACCGATCGCGGCGCCATCGCGGCCGCCCGTCAGCGAGGTGATCGTGAAGAGCACCTGCCGGCCGCCGGGCAGGGCCTGGGGCCACAAGTGATCGCTCTCGCCACGTTCGCGGTCGGGCCGCGTCAGCACGACCGGATCGCCGCCCGAGGGTGAAAGCTTGAGCAGCCCGGTCGCCACTGCGCCCGATGCAGCGACGATGGTCTGGTCGTCGATCCAGGTGGCGCCGCGGCTGGGCCCGTCGAGCCTGGAGACGAGCACTGGCGGTCCACCTGTAATCGGCACCTTCTTGAACGCGGCCCCGGGCGGACCCGGCTCGAAGAAGCCGACCCACTGGCCATCGGGAGAAACGAAGGGCCCTTTCGGCAGGCCGCCGGTCGTCAACGGCTCCGGTTCGAGTCGATCGAGGCGGTGGACGAAGAGCTGCGTGCGATCGATACGAGCGCCGCCCTTGTAGACGATGCTCGTGCCGTCGGGGGTGATCGACAGATCGCGTGATTGCGGATCGACGAGCAGCTGCCGATCGGCCGGCGCGGACAATACGAAGCGGATCACCGAAGGCGACGCGGGCGTCGTGCGCGGCCACAGGGCGATTGCGATCGCGCCGGCGGCCACCAGTGCGGCGGCCGCTGGAACCGCCACGCGCATCCAGCGTGTTTGTTCGACGGCCCGAACGGGTTCGGGAGCGAGGGTCTGTGGTGTCGCGCCGATCAGATCGTCGAGCACGATGCGCGCCTCGCCGATGTCGCGGAGGCGTCTCGACGCGTCGCGATCGAGGCAGCGCTTCAGCAGCCGGCGCAGCGGCTCGGGCGTCGCGGCCGGCAGCCGCGACCAGTCGATCTCGCCTCCGAGCACGGCGGCGAGGGTTTCGAGGACATCCCTGCCCTTGAATGCGCGCTCGCCCGACAGCATTTCGAAGAGCGTGGCGCCGAACGCCCAGATGTCGCTCCGCCGATCGGACTCGCGGCCTCGTGCCTGCTCGGGGCTCATGTAGGCGGCGGTGCCGAGCAGCCCGTCGTGCGGAGCGGGCGCCGCTCCACCAGGCGCGGGCTCTTGCCTCCGTCAGCGGACGCCGCCCCGGACGCACGGCCCTCGCCAGGCCGAAGTCCAGCAGCTTGACGGTGCTGTCCGGCCGCAGCTTGACGTTCGACGGCTTGAGATCGCGATGGACGATGCCCTGCTCGTGCGCGGCTTCGAGCGCCACCGCAATCTGTCGAGCGCACGCGACGGCATCCTCGAGTGTCATCGGTCCGCCCTGGAGCCGATCGGCCAGCGTCTCGCCGTCCACGAACTCGAGCACGAGCGCGCGTACGCCGTCCGCTTCCACGAGTCCATGAATGCTGGCGATGTTTGGATGATTGAGCGCCGCGAGGGTCTGCGCCTCCTGGCGCAACCGCGCAATCCGCTGTTCGGTGCCAGGCGTGGCCGTGCCGGCCGACACCACTTTGAGCGCCACGTCGCGGTTCAACGAGACGTCCCGCGCCCGATACACCTCGCCCATGCCGCCGCGCCCGATCAGCCCGACGATTTCGAAGTGCGCGAAGGTATCGCCGGCCGACCAGCGGTCGGGCTGCGAACACGACGCCGCCGTCGAGGAGCGGGTGGGGCGTTCCGTCGGCGCGCAGCATCCGCTCGAGCGTCGCTCGCAGCGCGGCGTCGCTGCCGCAGGCCTCGCGCAGCATGGCCTCGAGGTCGGCGGGAGGTCGTGCCCAGCGCCGCTTCGAAGATCGCGCGCGCACGGCTGAACGTGTCCGGGTTGGCCGGGTGGTCCGGCGGACGGTCGGGCATGGCGATTCGCCGTCTGCTCTGTATAGCGGGACGCCGAGCGTATCAGTATCATCCGGGCGGAGCCCACGTGACGAACCTGCCCGACTCGGCGGAGATCACCGGCTGGCTGGCCGACTGGCGGGCCGGGGACGACCACGCCCGGGATCGGCTCTTCGCGCTGGTCCATCCGCAGCTGCGCGCGCTCGCCGCCGGCCTGCTGCGGCGGGAGCGGCCCGATCACACCCTCGAACCGAACGCCGTCGTCAACGAGCTGTACCTCAGGCTCATCGGCGGCCGGCCGATCTCCTACCAGGACCGGGTGCACTTCTTCGCCATCGCAGCCCAGACCATGCGCCGCATCCTGATCGATCACGCCCGGGCACGGGTCGCCGACAAGAGGGGTGGTCCACAGCACCGCGTCGGACTGTCGCAGGTGGACGGCGAAGCGCCCGTCATCTCGAGCGAGCAGCTGCTCGATCTCGATACGCTGCTCTCGGCGCTCGCCACGACCGACCCCCGGGCGGCGCGGGTCGTGGAACTGCGCTTCTTCGGCGGGCTGCGCGAGGAGGACGTGGCGGAAGTCCTGCAGGTCTCGGTGATCACGGTCAAGCGCGACTGGAAAGCGGCCCGCGCCTGGCTGGCCGCGCACCTGCAATAGCGCCTCGCGCTCTGATACGCGCCGACGTCGGTCTGCGCTATCGGGAGCAGGAGGGATCCATGGTGTCGAGAGCCACGGTCGTTATCGCGCTTTTCCTCGCCTTCAGCCAACCGCCAGTTGAACAGCAGCTGTCGATTCAAGGCGTCTGGCGGCCCGTGAGCCGGACGGTTCCGGCCACGACGAAGCCGGGGGAGCGATCGGATCCGTTCGCGCACGTGCCCGTCGGCACGCAGACCAACCTGCAGCCCGGACTGATGATCTTCACCGCGCGGCATTACAGCCGCACGACGGACACGGCGACGTCACCACGCCCGACCGACGGCGAAGCGACGCCTGGCCAGCCGACGCTCCAGGAACTGCAGGCACGATGGGGACCGTTCCAGGCCAATGCCGGTACCTATGAGCTCTCCGGGAACACGCTGACGTTACGCGCGATGGTGGCAAAGAATCCCACGGACCAGCGTGACGGCAATTTCGCCCGCCTCACCGTGAAGACGAGTGGTGAGCGCATGTGGCTCACGCCGTTCCAGAATTCTGCCGGCCGGATCGCTGCCGGTGTCACTACTGAATACGTGAGGGTCGAGTAGCCAAACAACCACGCCTGATACGCGCCGCGGACCTTCCTCGCTTAAGCAAGCAGGAGGGAACGATGCGAAGTGTTCCTGCGCGATCGGTCTGATAGTAATCGCCGTTATCGGCATTGGCGCACAGGGGCGGCCGTCATCCCCGCAGTACATCCGTCGCCTACGCCAGCTTCGGTCCCGTCGCCACCGCGCTCTATGTTGCCGACGCGGATGGCACCCACGAGCGCCGGCTGATCGACGGGTCAGTCCTCGACATGAACCCCTCGTTCTCAACGGACGGGCGCTCGGTGCTCTTCACGTCCCGGCGACACGGGTCGGCAGACATCTATCGCGTCAGCATCGAGGGCTCAGGCCTCGAGCGGCTGACCGACGACCCGTCGTTCGACGACCAGGCGGCGATGTCGCCGGACGGACGCGCTATCGCATTCGTCTCGTCGAGGAGCGGCCAGGCAGACATCTGGATTCTCGAGCTCGTCTCGCGGCGGCTGCGCAACCTGACGAATCATCCCGGTGGTGACTATCGGCCGGCATGGTCTGCCGACGGGGGCTGGATTGCGTTCACGTCGGATCGCGCCTCCGCCGGCGCCCGCGCGGCTACTCCCGGGGCGACGCTTTCGCGCCCGCCGCAGCTCACGCAGATCTATATCGTCCGTGCCGACGGATCGGGCCTGCGACAGCTCACGTCGGGCGATCGGTCGGCTGGCGGCGCGAACTGGTCGAAGGACGGCGCGGAGATCGCGTTCTACGAGGCAGCGCCGCCAGACTGGCGGTCGATGAGTCCGTGATTTCGTGTCGTCGCCCGCAACCTCGCAGATCGTCAGCGTCGCGATCTCGACAGGCGCGCGCCGGGAGCTGACGACGGGCCCGAAGCGCAAGTTCGCGCCTCGCTGGCTCAGTGCTGGCCGGGTTGCGTACCTGTTCGGAGACGACGACCCGGCTCCGGGTACGCGCGAACGCGTGATCCCGGCCGCTTCCCGGATCGCGTTCACCGACGGCGGTGTCTCTCCTGGCGGGCGTTACACCAACGTCAACTGGTCGGCCGACGGGCGGCGGATCGTGTTTCATCGCGCGCTCGACGCGACGTGGCCCCCGGCAACGCCGGCTGGAGTCCGGACTGCGGCGTTCTCGGTGATCCGCACCGGCATCTTTCCTTCGTATACGCGGGACGGTCGTTGGCTGTCTGTCGAACACAGCGTATGCCGCCATCTTCCACAACAGCATCGCCGTGATGACTCCGAGCGGGGCGGATCGCCGCATCGTGTTCGACGACCTGGCGAGGAACGCCGTCGCGCCAGTGTGGTCGCCCGACGGCACCCGCATCGCGTTCGGGCTGGGCCGCTACAACCTGGGCACCCGTGACGGTGCCCTCAGTCACGTCGCCGTCATCAACGCCGATGGCACCGGCCTGCGTCAGTTGACCGAGGCAACACCGGGGAACCACGGATTCCCGAGCTGGTCGCCCGACGGACGGCAGATCGTCTTCGATCGACGAACGGGCAAGCGAAGGGCCTCGTGATCATGGACGTGGCCACCGGCCGGACGATCCCGCTGACCACTGGGCACATGGAGCGACACTTTTCCGGCGTGGTCGCCTCGCGGCGATCGCATCCTCTTCACGAGCGATCGGGACGGCGACTGGGAGCTCTACACGATCCGGCCCGACGGCCAGGATCTGAAACGCCTCACGCACAGCCCCGGCAACGACGCGCACGCCTCGTGGTCGTTCGACGGCGAATGGATCGCCTTCGCGAGCGCCCGGGGCGGCTTCAAGGACGAGATGCCGGTCGGGCGAGGGCGGCGGCCAGGGCGCCGGCGATATCTTCGTGATGCGGAGCGATGGATCCGATGTCCGCCGGTTGACCGATGATGCATTCGAAGAAGCCACGCCGGCCTTTGCGCCGAGAGTGCGGTGATCCCCGTGCTGTCGACGAGGCACTTGTCCCGGGACAAGTCCACCTCAGTGCCAGGTACGTTGACCCGATACCCCGGTCTGGGCTCTCTGACTTCTCCCGCGTCGGAGCCGAACCACAGTGTCGCCTCGTACTGATTGTGGCCCCGGCAGCGCAGTTGGATGTTGTCCACGGAAGTCCTGCCGCCATCTGCGTACGGTTGAACATGGTGAAACTCGAGCCAGGCAGTTTCCGCGCACCGGCCTCTCCTCCCGATGAACGCACATCGGCCTTCGTCACGCTTCCAGACAGCGCGCTTGATCGCAGCCGGAACCTGTCGGCCGCGGCCTTCAGACGGTGGAGAACAGCGCGGCGCCGGCGTGGCAGCGTAACGGCGACGTTCCAGGTCGGCCACGAGCAGCGTCAGCGCGCGATCGAGAACGCAGGCAACGTCCCCGCTCGGAATGGCATGACGGAGCATGTCCTGCGCACGACGCAGCTTGCCATGTGTGTCCTCGCTCAACGTGACTTGAAGGCGATAGCAGCTGGGGGACAACGGCGTGACTGACGACACGGGTTGCGACGTCGGGGATGCCTGGGTTGGCCCTGTTTCTCTCGAAGGCGCGGCGGTAGCGGGCCCGCGCACTGTTGCGCGGGATCAGTCGGAGCCTTGACCTCCATCGTTCCCGGTTGTATCAGCGACTGCGCCGTGGTCGTGACGACTGGGGTTCCTGGCCTGTCGGGCAGACGCCGGAGGATGGTCGCTACCGGCGCGCGGGGTGCGAGCGCAGCCACGAGGAGCTCGACGTCACGCTTGCTCTTGTGTCGCGCACGGTCGAGCAACTCTCGATAGTTGTCGACCGTGAAATGCGGAGCGAGGAGCCGTACCGAGGCGAGCGTCAGAAAGCCCTCCTCCACTGCGACGAGCACTTCCGGAAAGCGCCGCGCAGCACGCGCCGCCTCGATCCTGTTGTACGCGGCACCTTCAGCAAGATGGAGCACCTGCGTGCAATAAGTGAACAGCGACGCGCATCCCTCGCGAAGGTACAGCCGGCGGGAATCAATCTCCATCAGAGAGCGAAGCACGGCCGCCGTTGCCGTTCGTTCACGGGCGACCAACCGTTTCGTTTCGGTGAGGAGTTGATCGTCCGTAAGCGACTCGAATCGGATCGTTTCCGCGTTCATGAACCTTTGTAGCATGGTGCGTCCGCGGGCTCACGAGCGACGACGACGTGAGAAAACAGCGCGCCAGGGTCGCGGCGGGGTCATTCACGATGCGATTCGTGGCTCACACCGCCCACGTCGTCTGACGACGAGGGATTCTGGCGCGGGTTCCGGATGTCAGGCGGACAGCCTGCCAGAAATGTGTCAAGCGAATTCGAAAGGAAATGTCGCGTGCACGCACGGGGGTGCCCCGTCGCGGCGGCCGTCTGGCGCGGGCCACGTGCCGCGGAGGAGGAAAATCGGCCAGGCGATTCCTCGGGTCGAGGTCGGCCCTGCGCGCCGCCTCAGCGTGTAGCGGCGGTCGTCAACGTGCTGTAATTCCTGGCGATGAAGTCCTCGACGAGCCTGGACAGTGGCTTGGCCGGCGCCGACCACAGGAAAGTCCCCGTGGCCTCGAATCGCCACCACGGTGCGTCGTCGTCGGGGCCGCCAGCCGTGTGACCTCCGGAAAACGGTAGGTCAGGGGCACGGCCGCGAACTGCGCGGGCGACAGCCGCGGCCCGCGCTTGATGAGCACGATGATCCAGAACTGGTCGTTCAGGGTGTCAGCGTCGGCCATCCCCGCCGTCCGGACCGCGTTGACTTCGACGATGAGCTGTGCCTCGTCGCGCGTGGCCACGACCACGACGTTCTCTTTCTTCCCGGCCAGACCGATGCCTTGAAGCGCGTCCTTGAGGTCCGAGACGTTCCGTGGCAGCGGCTCCGATCCGCCCGACCGGTACAGCCAGTCGGTGTTCAAGCGGACTTCCGCCTCCTCGGCATCGCCATAGCGCTCACGGGCATCGGCAGGCCATTGTCCTGCTTGTTCCCGAACTGCGTCTTCAGGCTTTTGTCGAGATCCTTGCGGGCGGTCTGTGCTGCCTTGATTGCCGCTGCCGCCTGCTGCCGGTCGGCTTCCGTGGGTTTGCCCCGCGGAGCGGGTTCTGAAACAGTAACGAACACGGTCATCGACTTGTCGGCCGTCTGACCTGCGGCGCCAGCCGTTGCGCTCAGCGCCACACCGAGAGCCGCCAGGCTCACAAGGTGCCGGCGGGTGGCCCGATCGGGTCGCGCTGCCAGAGGCTGGATGATTCGCATGTCAATTCCTCGCACCGTGATAAACGCTGAACGCGTCATTGTCCTACGTTCGCACGATATCTCCGCCACAAGGGGTCAACGCCTCACAGCTCCTCACCCCCCGCATGCACTTCCACCCCCGGCGCGAACGCGTCGCGGACCGCCGGCGTGATCCGCTGCCCGGACACGCGCAGCTCGCGCAGCTTCGGCAGGCGCGCCAACCTCGCGACGCCGGTGTTGGTCAGCCCGTGACAGGTGTCGAAGGTGATGCGCTCGAGCGAGTCCATCGTCGACAGCAGCTCGGGCGTGCGATCCGTGATCGTGGTGTAGTCCGCGAGGTCGAGCGGCGGTGTCAATCCTTGTTGGAACCTTGGAACCTATGTGTTCGCGCTACTTCAGTTCCCGCACCTTCAGATTGCGATACCAGCAGTCGTCCTGGTGATACGTGAGCATGATGGGCCCGGGGATCTTCTCGCCGAATCCGGGATGGCCCTTGAACTTGCTCTTCTCGATTCCGGCCTTCACCGCCGGGCTCCCGAGCTCGTAGGTCAGCACCTTCTGGCCATTGAGCCAGTGTTCCACGCTCGAGCCGCGGACGACGATGCGCGACGTGTTCCATTCGCCCGCAGGCCGCAAGGGCTTGTCGGCCGAGGCAGGGAGGACGTCGTAGAAGTCGGCGGTGTGATGGTTCGGTCCGAGCTTCCCGGGGTAGCCGCTGTCGTCGATCATCTGGTACTCGTGCCCCGGCGATTGCGGCCGATCCTCGGTCACGAAGTACTTCACGCCGTTGTTCCCACCGGGCGCGACCCGCCAGTCCCAGCTGAGTTCGAAGTCGGTGAACCGTTTCTTCGTGATGAGCTCGGATCCTTTGACCTTCGGGACGGTGTGCAGGGTGCCGTCCTTGATTTCCCAGCCGGCGTCCGGCAACGTCTCGCGCCGGTAGCCGCGCCAGCCGTCGAGCGTCTTTCCATCGAAGAGCAACTGCCAGCCGGCGGCCTTTTCCGCCGCGGTCAGCGTATTCGCCGCGGGGAGGCAGTGCCCGGTTGAAGGGCGATCGACAGGGCGAGCACGACGAACCCACCGAACTGGTGCATGGCAATGATCTCCTCGCCGCAAGAATACCTGATGGAGCCTTTCCCGCTTCCCTAATATGATGAGTGGAACATCCGCGACCGTCGCCGCCGTCCAAGGGGGTTCAATGGGCCAGAGCGCACTCTCACTGCTGCAGGGCACCGTCAGCCTGCTGATCCTGCGCGCCCTGCAGAAGGGGCCGGCGCACGGCTACTCGATCACCCGCTGGATTCACGAACGCACCGACGGGTCCTTCGTCATAGAGGACGCGGCGCTCTACCAGGCGCTGCATCGCCTCGAAGCGAAGGGCTTCATCGAGGCGGAGTGGGGCGCCTCCGAGAACAATCGCCGCGCCCGGTTTTACGCGCTCACCCCTGCGGGCCGCCGCCAGCTCCGCGCCGAAGTGTCTGCGTGGCGCCGGTACGCGGAAGCGATGCTCAGGGTGATCGACGAACCCGCCTGAAACGGAGGACTGGATGAGGCCCCGCGGAATCAAGCGTCTGTTCCGCAACCCGAGCCGTACGCCCGACGACGTGCGGCGCGAGGTGAGCGAGGAAATCGCGTTTCACCTCGAGATGCGCGCCGAGGAACTGATGCGCGACGGCTTGTCCGCACCGGAGGCCCGCGCCGCGGCACGGCGCGAGTTCGGCACCCTCGAGGCCGGCGCGCGCGCGCTGGCGCGGATCGACGACGGCATGGAGCGCCGTCGGCGGGTGGGGCGTTTCCTCGGCGAGCTGCGACAGGATGCGGCGACGGGCGTGCGTCTGCTGATGCGCAGTCCCGGGTTCGCCGTGGTCGCCATCCTCACGCTCGCAATCGGCATTGGCGCCAACACCACGATTTACAGCGGTCTCGACGCGGCGCTGTTGCGGCCGCTGCCGTACCCGTCGCCGGATCGGCTCGTGCTGGTGTCGGAAACGCGCGAAGACGGCGGGCAGAACAACAGCTCGGGCGGCGCGTTCCTCGATTGGCGCGGAAGCCACAGCGGGCTCGAGGCGCTCGTCCTGACCGGCCGCGTCACCGCCAACCTGCGCCAGGACAGCACGACGGAACGGCTGATCGGGATGGAGGTCTCGCACGAATTCCTGCAGGTGCTCGGGATCGCCCCGCTCCTCGGCCGTGGATTTCAGCCTGACGAGGATCGTCCCGGCGGACACAACTCCGTCGTCATGTTGACGGAGGAGCTGTGGCGATCCCGGTTCAATGCCGATCCCGGCATCGTTGGCGCGACGATCGTGCTCGACGAGGTCCCGCACGAGGTCATCGGCGTGCTCCCGCGCCGGGGATGGATGCTGAAGGAGGTGGCGTTCTTCGTGCCGGCGGTGCTCATGCCCGGCACCGACCGTGCGCAGCGCTCGCCGCACTGGGCCGGCGTGTTCGGCCGGCTCGGGCCGGGAGTGACCTCCGCGCAGGCGCAGTCCGAGCTGCTCGCCGTGAAGGCCCGCCTGAACGATCAGTATCCCGCGTTCAAGCAGCGCTGGGGCGTGATGGTGCAGCCGGTCACTGACGTGATCGCGGGCATGACCCGCACGCCGATGATGCTGCTGCTCGGCGCCGTTTCCGTGGTGCTGCTCATCGCCTGCGCGAACGTGGCGAACCTGCTGCTGGCCCGGAGCTGCCATCGCCAGCAGGAGCTTGCCGTGCGCGCGGCGCTCGGGGCGAGCGGGGCCCGGCTCGTCCGGCAGGTGCTGACCGAGAACCTGGTGCTGACGCTGTTCGGCGGCGCGGCCGGTGTGCTGCTGGCGTATGGCGGCGTCGAGGTGCTGCGCCGGCTCACGGTCGATGCGCTGCCGCTCGACGTTCGCGCCCGCAACTCGACAATCGTGTGCTCGCGTGCTCGCTGGCGGTCACGCTGCTGACCGGGCCGCTCGTGGGCCTGCTGCCGGCGTTGCGCGCACGCCGCTCCGATCCCGGAACCGCGATGAACAGCAGCGGCAAGGGTGTGGCCGGAGGTGGCAGCCAGCGCACGAAGGCGGCGCTGGTCGTCGCCGAGGTTGCCCTCACCGTCACACTGCTGGCGTCGGCGGGGTTACTGCTGCGGAGCCTGGCCAACGCGGCGGCCGCCGATCCCGGTTTTCAGCCCGATCGCACCCTGGCTTTCGACCTCTCGCTGCCGGACTCGTCGTACGCGTCGCCGGCGCCTCGTCTCGCCTTTGCTTCTCAATTGATCGCGCGGCTGCGTGCGCTGCCGGGCGTGGAAGCCGCCGGCACCGGCCTCGCGATCCCCTACGCAGGCGGCGGGTTCGGTGAGTTCTTCGCGCGCGCCGATCGTCGATCCGATCCGGTGATCGGGACCGTGAACTTCGTTTCTCCGGGCTACCTCGAGGCGCTCGGTGCGCGGCTCGTCGCCGGCCGCCGTTTCGCCGACGCCGACAACCGCGCCGACGGACCGCGAGTCGCGGTGATCAGCGAACGGACGCGGCGCATGTTCTACCAGGACGACAACCCGGTCGGACACACGATGGTGATTCGCGGCGAGCGCTGGGAGGTGATCGGGGTCGTGAACGACGTGGTCGAGCGGCGGCCCGACCTGCCGCCCGGCGCATACGCCTACCTGCCGAGCGCACGCAACTCGAGCAACCCGTCGGTGATCGTCCGCACCTCACTGGAGCCGCTCGCGCCTGCTGCCGCTGGTGCGTGCCGAGGTCGCACGCATCGATCGCGGGGTCGCGGTTGCGAATCCTCGCCCGCTCGATCGGGCGCGCGCCGAGTCGATGAGCGAACGACGGATCGTCCTTGCGCTCCTCGGCACGTTTGCCGCGGCGGCGCTGGTCCTCGCCTCGCTCGGCGTCTATGGGGTGATGGCTTACGCCGTCGCCACCCGCCGCCGCGAGTTCGGCATCCGCCTGGCCTGCGGCGCACTCCGCGGCGACGTGATGCGCGAGGTGCTCCGCCGCGGCGCGCTCGTGACATCGATTGGGCTGATCCTCGGGCTTGCGGGCGCCGCGAGTGCTGCCCGGCTGATCGCCAGCCAGCTCTATCAGGTCGGCACCAGCGATCCGATTGTCGCCGCGACCACCACCGTGACCGTGATGGCCGCCGCGCTCGCGGCCTGCTGGCTGCCGGCGTGGCGGGCCTCGACGGATCGTTCCGCTCGCGCTGCGGGCCGCGCGCTCGCCCGAAACCTTCCGGCTAACCAGCCTCCGCTAAAGCTGCGGCCGAAGTCGGAAACCACGGAATCAAGGATGAGCCTGCCTCGCCGAAGCGCGAAGCGCGAAGGCGAGTGCTTTCCGCCTTCAGGCGGAAGTGCCCGTGACCCTGGTGGTTGCATCAGGCGGCTTCGTCTGAAGCAGCGATCAGAACCGCCAGGCGAGGCCCGCGCGCAGAGGCGCGACGGCGAGTAATTCGCCCGCCTCTCCGCCGACCATCATCCTGGCGTCAGCGAAGATGCTGAGCTGCTGCCGGAGCGGCACCTGAATCCCGCCGCCAAAGAAGATCGCGCGCACGTCATTGGTGCGGGGCTCCGGGAAAATCTCGTTCACGTTCGGCCGCGAGACACCGGCGTCAAATCCGGCGAGCCCATACGGCGTGATGCGGTCGCGGCTGAACACTGTGACGCGCAGCTCCGCCGCTCCCATTGTCATCGTTCCCCCGCGAAACGCGGAACTACCACCGCGTCCATCACTGCGCACACGGCTCGACAGGTGGGTTCGCTCGACGTCGAACAGCAGGGTCACGTGCGAGGCCGGTGAGAAACCAGCGCCCACCGCGAAGCTGTGACCAGGGTCGACCATCGTCGGGCCGGCCGATCCGTGAACCAGAAAGGACTGACTGGCAGCGGGCGCGGGCAAGAATCAGGAACAGTAAAAGCACGACACCAGGGATGATTCGCACGAAGGGAGACGCAACGGCACCTCTACTGACGAAGGCGCAGAACAGGTGCCTTCTGGCTCAGAGGAGCTGAGCGATGCCCGCGCGCTAGAATCCCGTCAGTTCGAGACATTTGAGGTTCCAGGGCACCCGGAACCCCAGGGGCAGGCACCGACCATGGACCGACGAACATTCCTGAGGGAAGCCACGATGGGCGCCGCCGGCGCCGTTACTTCCTACAAGGCTGGTGGCTTCCGCCTTGCGGAAGCTCACGGACAATCCGGAAGTTCCATCCTGGTCGATCCCAAGCCGCTGTTCGAATTGTCGCCGTATCTCTACATGCAGTTCATGGAACCGCTCGGCGCAACCGATGGTTCCGTCGAAGCGGCCTGGGACCACCTGCGCGATCGGTGGCGCGAGGACGTCGTGGAGGTCACGCGCGCACTCGGGCCGACGATGATGCGGTGGGGCGGGATCTTTGCGGACTTTTACCGATGGCGGGAAGGTGTGGCCCGCGCGACAAGCGTCCTGCCATGCTGAACCTGCTGTGGGGCGGAATCGAATCGAACCAGGTGGGCACCGGCGAGTTCGTCGAGTTGTGCCGGCTGGCCGGCGCGGAGCCGCTGATCTGCGTCAACTTCGAGTCGGACGGGCGCCAGCAGTACGTGAAGGTGAAGGACAGCGTGCGCACGGCCGACGCGCGGGAAGCTGCAGAGTGGGTGGCGTACTGCAACGATCCCGACCATCGCGATCGGAAGGCGCACGGGCGCGCAGCGCCGTGGAACGTCCGGCACTGGCAGATCGGGAACGAGACCTCCTACGACAAGAACGGCTTCGACCTGGAAACCGCGGCGCGCAAGACCGTCGAGTTCGCGAGGGCCATGCGCGCGGCCGATCCGGGCGATTCAGCTGATCGCGTGGGGAGACAGCGGCTGGGCGGCGCGCATGGCGGAGGTCGCGGGCGAACACGTCCAATATCTGGCGTTCCATCACATGTTCGATCCCGATTCGCGGCGAGAAGCCGGTGCTGCGGGGCGAGCTGTATCGGCGCGATCCCGATGCGGCCTGGGAGCAGCTGATGGCGGCGTGGCAGCTGACCGACACGAAGATTCGCAACGTTCGCGACAGCCTGGGCTCGCGAACGATTCCGCTCGCGATGACGGAATGCCATTTCGTCGTTCCCGGCCGCGATCGCGGCGACGTGCTCGCGTCGTGGGCGGCCGGCGTCTCCTACGCGCGCATCCTCAACAACCATCAGCGGCACGGCGACGTGCTGAAGATTGCCACTGCCGCGGACTTCTGCGGGACACGCTGGCAGAACAACGCGGTGATCATCCCGACGCCGAAGGGCAACAACCGCGCCTATCTCCAGCCGGTGGCTCGCGTGATGCAGCTGTATCGTCACCACATCGGCAGCCACGCGGTCGGCGTGAGCGTCCAGCCGGACGGCCTCGACGTGGTGTCGAGTCGCCGCGGCGACACGGTCTATCTGCACGTCGCGAACACGCAGCGCACCCGATCCGTGAACACGACGATTCAGATCGCGGGCCACGCCATCCGGAGCGGACGGGTGTTCGAGATCGCGGCTGATCCGTGGGTGGAAGTGTCGTACCTCAATGATGCCGAAGTCATGAGACCGGTGGAGAAGCCGTTCGGCAACGACGGCGCTTGGGAGTTTCCCGCGGCTTCGGTGTCGGCGCTGGAACTGCAGATTGGGTCGAAGTGATCCCCGTAAAGATCCGTCGCGCGAGGGGATCCTCAGGCGGCGGTGGCCGCACGCGCACCGCCGTGCTCGTGGATCGTCAGCACGGCCAGTGGCCGCGCCGGATCACCTGATCAGTGACGCTGCCGTTCAGCAGATGCTGCAGGCCACGGCGGCCGTGCGTACCCATCAAATCAGGTCGGCACCGTAGTCGGTCGCCGCCTTCGCGATCTCCTCGGCCGCGGCGCCGCGCCGTGTACCTCGATGTTGGTGTTGATGTCCTTGACGCGCAGTTCGTCAGCCATTCGGGCGAGGCGGCCACTCCCGCCGCGCCGGCGTATCGGGAAGGTGCAGTTCGTACGGCCCGGCGGTCGTGAACGGCTCCTCGAGCACGTGCACGAGGTGGATTGTAGCTTGAGCCCCGTGCCGATTGTCCGCGCGAAGTCTACGAGCCGTTCGGAGACCGGAGTGAAGTCGACTGGCACGAGAATGTGCCGAACGGTGATGTTCATGGGGCGCTCCGCGGTAAGGAGGGCGAAAACCATGCCGCGGATTCGATCGCGAAACAAGCCTCGCCGCCCGCTGGGGACCGCTGGTGGGGCGCGGAATAATCCCCACCAGGCGGGAATCCCGCAGCTGTCGCTTCGTCCAGCGCAATGAGCTGGGCGGCTCGCTGGTCAACGAAAGCGCCCCTTTCGGTCCATGCCCTCAGTGTTGATGACGAACTGGCACAAGGCGGCGGCCTTGAGCCGCGTTGGTCCCGGTTCTTGTGGTAACGCATGAGTGCGAGAGCCACAGATCAGATCGGCCTTCGTAAAGGCCTGACAGGTGACGGTCGCGAGCTCGTAGAGCCGGTGCCTGGGATGCGAAGGATCGATCCACTCGGCCGGAAGGACATCGGCAAACGCACGCACTTGGCAATCGACGGACGCTGCAGCAGGTCGAACAGCCGATCGACCTGTGACCGACCCAGCTCGGGGTTGTCGAGGCCGATGCCGAAAATCGGTTTCAGGAGCTCGGGGCGATCCGGAAGTTCCGCCACCATGCGCTCGAACACGAGGCTGTTGAGACTCGCGAACGATTCGGTCAGTCGCGTGAAGTCGACTCGGGCACCCGTTGGAGATCAGCGCTCCTGTTCGAGAGGTCGCACAGCACCTTCGACAGAAAGCTCAACCCCCAGCGCGATCCTCGAGGAGAGGTGGCATAGTCGTGCCAGAAGCCGCCATCTTCGAGCCACGTGAGTGTCCCGATGATGTCCTCATCGACATCGAGCTCGATCCTTTCTCGAGCGCTGTGAGCAGAACACCCCGGTAGCTTCGGTCGCGATCCCTTGCGATTCTTTGGAGGGCCGCGTGCCTCAAATGAGGAGAACTGCCAGACAGCACGGCGCCTGTGACGGCTCTGGATGTGAATACGCGATCGACGAACACGTGACACGCGACGTAAACCAGGGCACAGCCGAGCCAGGCAAAAAGCCGGCGGGAATTTCCCCCGAACACGCTTCGAGCTCCCATGCCGGCCACGACGCCGACGAAGCTCAACTCCACAAGCGTCCCGAGCATGAGCACGGTCAGGGGGGTCCGGAAGAGCGGCTCACCCATGAGTGCGTCACCGTGCGCCCGGTCAGCGACACGCTCCCAGAGACGATGACGACCAGGAGGCCAATGGCGGGTGCCCGCCAGAGAAAGGTAAAGCGAGCAGGAGAAGCGCAAGCCACAAGGCGGGGAGAACCGCTGCGCATCGGGCCGCAAACCGGCGGCCGTCCCGTCCCTCGGGGTGCTGGTCAGTCGTGGGCACAGTGGCGCGCCGCAGCGTAGCGGCCGAGGCGGCGAGAATGCAAGCGGCCCCGCGGCGCTAGAATGCGTCGTCATGGGCCCCCTTCGCCAGGACCTGCGCTCGGCGCTCGCCGGCAATGCGGTGTGCGCCGGGCTTTACTGCCACCGCGCTCGTAACTATTGCACTTGGTGTGGGTGCAACCACGGCGGTGCTCGCGGTCGTTCACGGCATCCTGCTTCGCTCGCCGCCGGACGCCGCGCCGGAGCGGCTGGTGCGAATCGGGGAGGAACATCCCGGAGGTGTGTCGCCGGCCGGCAACCGGTGGTTGAGCCGCGGGGCCTACACCGTCTGGCAGCCGCAGACCCGGAGGCTCGAGGCGCTGGGCGGCTATGGGCTGGTCGAGAGCCACGTCACGCTCGGCCGCGAGCGGGTAAAGGTGCCTGGCGCACGGGTCTCGTCGGCCGTGCTCGGCACGCTTGGCGCCCCGCCCAGGTACGGCCGCCTTTTCACTTCAGACGACGACCGCCCGACACGCCGCGCCGGTGGCGATCGTGAGCGAGTCGCTCGCGCGCGAACGATCGGGATCCCTTGGCCGCCGACGCGGTCGGCGCGGCGCTGGACATCGATGGCATCGCGCATACCATCGTCGGCGTCATGCCGCCCGCCTTCGGGTTTCCCGAACCCGGGGTGCGTTTCTGGGTGCCCCATGCGATCCCGCAGTCGCCGGCGGCGGAGGCGGGGCCGTTCGTGTTCACGGCGCTGGGGCGGCTGAAGCTGGGCGTTACCCTGGCACAGGCCGAGGCAGAAGGGACGGCTGCGGCACGCGCGGCGCCGCCGCACAACCTCAAGCGGGTTTTTCTTCGGGAAAGGCGGCCCGCCGGTCGTGCACGCCCGGCCGCTCGGCGAGGACATGACCGTGAACGCGCGTCCGGCACTCTCGATGGTTGCGGCCGCGGCGGCGCTGGTCCTGCTGATTGCGTGCGCCAATGTCGCGAGTCTGCTCCTCTCGCGCGGCGTCGCCCGCCAGCGGGAGCTTGCGATTCGCGCCGCCCTCGGCGGGACGCGCGCGCGGCTGGCGCGACAGCTGTTGACCGAAAGCGCGCTGATGCCAGTCGCCGGCAGCGCGATTGGCCTGTTGCTCGCGGCCGTGTTGATGCGATTGCTGCGGATGGCGGCGCCGCCGTCGCTGCCGCGAGTCGACGACCTCGCGTTCGATTCACCCGTCGTGATTATCTGGATCATCACGATGGTGCTCGCGGCGGTCTCGACGGGCGTGGCGCCGGCCATCCGGGCGACACGTGTCGACCTGACTGGCGCGCTGGGCGGCGCGGATTGGTCGGCGGCGGACGCGGACCCCGGCGGCGCCCCGGCGCGGCGCACGCGCGGACGCGCTGCTCGTCCTCGAGGCGGCGTTCGCCGTCATCCTGATTGCCGGCGCCAGCCTGCTGGCGCGCAGTTTCGTCCGGCTGATGGCGGTGGACCCCGGCTACACCGCCGACGGCGTGCTGATTGCGACCGTGGAACTGCCGGACGGCGCTCCTGACGCACGTGTAGACGGCCTCATCGACGGTGCTCTCGACCGTCTGCGCGCGACGCCCGGCGTTGTCGCGGCCGGCGCCGGCGCGATGATCCCGCTCATGAGGCTGACGGCGATGGCCTCTTTCACGGTGCCGGCGAGCGCCGCCGGCGGAAAGCCGACAGCGGGCGTGCCCTCGTCTACTGGATCACGCCAGGTATGCAGAGGCGCTCGGCCTGCGCCTGCGTCAGGGCCGGTTCTTCGAGGCAGAGATCGCCGCGCCGGAACGATGCGCACGATCGTGAACGAGGAGTTCGTGCGTCAGCACCTCGCGTCGCCCGAGGCCGCCGGCCTGATGCTGCCCGGCCTCGTGCAGGCGGAAGGAAAGCCGACGGCGGAGATGATCGGCGTGGTCGGAGACGTGCTGAAGGACGGCCACGACCGGCAGCCGCAGCCTGCGCTCTATTTCGTCCACGGTCCCACGGCGCGCGCATCGAGGAGCGCGTGCACCTGGTGATCCAGACGGCCGGGAAGCCGGCCGCGTTCGCCGCGGACGTGCGTGCGCTGGTCCGTGCGACCATCGCGAGGCGGTGATTGCCGCCATCGAGCCGCTCAGCGCCAGCGTCGCGGCGTCAGTCGGCGTCCGCCGCCTGGCCGCGCAAGGTGATGGCCGGTTTTGCCGCCATGGCGATCGGGCTCGCCGCTGTCGGGCTGTTCGGCGCGCTGTCGTACAGCGTGGCGCAGCGCCGTCGGGAGCTCGCGATCCGCGCTGCCCTTGGGGCCCGGCGTGCCGATATCGTCCGCCTGGTGGTGCGTGAAGGGGTGCTCGTCACCCTGCCAGGCATCGTTCTCGGGCTCGCCGGTGCAGCAGCCTTCGCGCGTCTCGTGCAGCAGCTGCTGTTCGGCGTCACGCCCTACGATCCGATCACCTATGTCGTTGCCCCGCTCGCGCTGACAGCGGTGTCTCTCGCCGCCTGCCTGCCGCCGGCGTTTCGCGCGGCAACGGCGGATCCGCCACGACGCTGCAGGCCTGAGCAGGACTCAGACTCGGGGGCTCGGGCTGGGGGCTCGGGGCCGGGAAGCCGGTCGTACTGGGGCAACTGGCTAATCGGATTGGCGGCCGGTTGCCTCGAGTTCCACCGGCTCTCCGCCCCCAGCCCCCAGCCCCGAGCCCCGAGCCCCGATGATATCTTTCAATACACCGTTACACCCATTTCGATCTACCATGGTGTAATGGCTCTGAACCTCAAGAACGCGGAAGTCGAGCGGCTGGCGGCCGAAGTCGCCCGCCTGACCGGTGAATCGAAGACCGAGGCGATCCGCGCGCTCGAGGAGCGGCGGCAGCGCCTGAAGGGCCCGCCGACCGCGCGTCGCCGCACCCGTGCGCTGGCCTTCCTCCGGACCCAGGTGTGGCCCACGGTGCCGGCGGACCACGCGGCAGGCGGCTCAGGCGGAAGGAAGAAGACGAGATCCTGGGTTACGGTCCGGAGGGCGCGTGACCCTCGATTCCTCCGCCCTGGTCGCGATCCTGTTCGCCGAGCCGGGGTATCTCGACCTGGTGGACACCGTCCTGGAGGCCGATGTCGTCCGCATCGGCGCGCCGACCCTCGTGGAGACCGCAATGGTCCTGGCCGGACGACGGGACTCTCCCGTCGGGCGTCGGCTGGACGGACTCGTGCGCGAGCTTGGCATCACGGTGGTCCCCTTCGGAGAGCCCGAGTGGCAACGGGCGCTGGACGCGTCCAACCGATATGGGCGCGGCCGTAGCCGCGGGACTGAACTTCGGTGACTGCCTCGCCTATGCGACGGCCGCAGTCGCCGGAGACACGCTGCTCTTCGTGGGGAACGATTTCCGCAAGACCGACATCCGCCCGGCGCGCTGACGTGCAGTCACTGGCGGCCGGAAACTGACCACTGGCGACCGGGAGGGATATAGTCGCGTGAATGGTTGCAGCCGTGATTCTGCTGGTGGTCTCTCTCGCCGGAAGTGCGCTGGCGCCTGTGCCCTTCACGACCATTAGTCAGAGCGAGCAGAGCGGCGTCGAGGAGGCACGGCAGGTCGTCGTGCGCACGCTGGAGGAATGGAAAGCGCTCTGGAAGGAGCACGCGCCGAATCAAACGATGCCCGCCGTCGACTTCACGACGTCGATGGTCATCGGCGTGTTCCTTGGCTCGCGGAACACCGCCGGATATCGCGTCACGATCACCGGCATCGAGCGCGACGGCGCGATCGTCGCCGTCACCCACCGGGAAGAACGGCCCGGCGCGCGCGACATCCTGGCGCAGGTGATCACGTTCCCGCACCATCTCGTGCGCGTCGAGCGCATCGCCGGAGAGGTGAAGTTCGCGCGCGCGGAACGCTAGCGCACGGCGAACCCCTCCGGGACTAGTGCACGAACGTGAAGATCGCGACGCCGAGCGCGAACCACACGCAGGCCGAACACGACGCCGTAGCCAAAGAAGGTGCGGAAGTCGACCCGGGCGATGCCGGCGATGAGCACCGGCCAGAACGGCGACAGCATGTTGCCGACGTGGTCGCCCACGCTCATCGCGAGCAGCCCGTGCTGCGCCGTCGTGCCGACTTCCGCCGCCGCCCGTGCCGTGACGAAGCCCTGGACCACCCACTGCCCGCCGCTGGACGGGATGAAGATGGCGACGATCGAGCTCGCGGCGGCCGTCAGGAACGTGAACGTCAGCGGCGTGGACCAGGCGGCGAACGCCCCGGCCAGGCGCTCACCGACGCTGGTGAACTGCAGCAGTCCCGCCACCCCGGCATAGAGGTGGTAGAGCACGAGCACCGGCCAGCAGACGGTGACCGCGCCGCGGATGGCCCGTGAGAAGGCCGCCGAGCTGCGGTGCAGCGCGAACGCCAGGGTCAGCAGCATCGTGTTCATCGCGTTCAGGTCCAGGCTGTTGCCCCTGGTCACGAAGTGGTGGTAGAGCCACGACAGCAGGGCCGCAACGAGCACGGCGATGACGAGCGGACTGCGCTCGATCCACGCGGCGAACCCGGCGGTCGTCGCGGCGTCCCCGGTCGCCGCCGGCGCATCGTCCGCGGTGGCGAGCGCGTGCGCCTCCGGGAACTGCGACAGCGGCAGGCCCTGCCGCGGCATCAGGATCCGCGCGACCACGATCACGGCGATCGGGAACGTGACGACCATCAGGATCGCCGGCGCCGACCAGATCGTCGAACGGAGGTCCATCACGCCGACCGTGCTCTCGAGAAAGTGGCCGCGCGTGGCCATGAGCAGCGGGGCGCTCGACGACAGGCCGAACTGCCACACCGACTGGGCCGCGGACACCGTGGCGAGGAGGAACGGGAAGTCCAGCGCGATGCCTTTCTCCTCGGCCGCCGCGGCGAAGTGGATGGCGATCAGCGGCCCCAGGGCGAGGCCGAGGCCCCAGTAGAAGTAGGACGCGGTGGCGTCGAGCAGGACGCTGAAGACGATGACCTGTGTGAGCGTGCGCGGCTTCCGGGCCAGCGCCACGACGAGCCGCCGGAAGAACGGCGTGCCGCTCACGACGGCGCTGAGGACCAGGATCAGGGTCATCTGCATCGTGAACGGGAGCAGCATCCAGAGCCCGCGGTAGTAGGCGTCGACAATCGCATCCGGCGCGGTGCCGAACGCCAGCGCGGCGCCGGCGACCACGAGCATGAGGATGACCGACGCCGAAGTCGCATCGGGGACCAGGGTGCCCACGGTCTGCGCGAACCGGCTGATTCGGTCGGGTGACGGACGATCCAACGTCCCTCCGTATCGGTTCTGAACGTCCGCTCTCTCGCGATCGGACGCGGCTGATCGCCGCGCGCCGCGAGTCAGATTCATCGGGGGAGTCCGCGCATTCTTTCACAGACCCGCGACCAGCGCATAAGGCGGCCGTGGGGCAGCCGCGGCGGATGGAAGGCGGGTTCAGGCACGAGCGGTGGGGCGTTCCGTTACAGGGACGTCGCCCGGTCCCGGCAACGGTGACTTGGCGCCGCCCCGGCTCTCTCCCTCGAGCAGCGCCTCGAGGCTCGCGTAGGCGTAAATCGTGGGCGCGTGATCCTGCATCAAGCCACCGGTGTCCGCGGTCGGTCCGTAGGTGCTGTGCAGCTGGCGCCCGAGCATCCGAAGCATCGCCATCTGCTGCCCGCGGTGATGCGAGGTATGCGTCAGCCGGCGCGTCATCACCCACGCCCTCGACCGGTGCACGTCGAAGAACGTGGTCATCTCCTCCCACCAGGTCTCATCGGTCTGCCGGAGGTACTCCAGACGCCGGGCGCTGTCCTCCGAGTACCGCTTGAGGAATTCGAGTCGAGTCTCACGCCCGGGAAGTGGCGGGGCTCCGACATCGATGCCCAGCATCTTCCGAAACCAGGTGTCCTCGCTGACGCACTGATGGACCATGTGCTCGTGAATGCTGCGCCCTCGCGGATCGTCCGGCCTCGGGCGCACTGAAAGATCGCCGTCCTGGAATTCGCTCCAGACGCTCAGCACCTTCAGACGTTCGGTGGCATAGCTGTCAATCAGGAAGTCGTATTTCATCGCCATGGCACAACCGTACAGCAACGACGCCGCCCGCTGCGCGAGATACGTCACCCGATCCCCAAGACGGGCAAACCGTGGATCGCTCGTCTGGCCCTTGACGAACCGGTAATAAATCTGTTGCACCACGACCGCGATCTTGAAGAGTGCAAACACTTCGTAGAACTTCAACCGGGCCAGGTCGCGGCCGCTGCGCGCGGCGTAGCGCTCGACGAGCTCGCCAGGAGTGAGCCAGCCTGGCGATGTCGTCACCGTCGTGAGCGCGTCCTGCTGCTCCGGCGGCGCGGTCGCGACCCAATAAGCCAGCAGGATCCCCAGGTCGACGAGCGGATCGCCGAGAGCCGCCATTTCCCAGTCGAGCACCGCGACCAGCCGGCAGGGATCCGCCGCATCGAGCATCAGGTTATCCAGTTTGAAATCGCCGTGGACGATCGCGGGCTGTTCGGGATTCGGTGGCAGCGACTCGACGAGCCAGCCAGCCACCGCCTCCATCTCCGGCACGTCCGACGTCCTGGATCGGTTCCACCGCTCGGTCCACCCCCGCACCTGCCGTTCGACGAAACCCTGAGGCTTGCCGAGATGTGAGAGACCTGCGGCCGCTATGTCGATGGCGTGCAGATCGGCCAGCGCGTCGACGATCGCGAGGCTGACGTGACGCCGCACGTCCGGCTGATTCCTGATCGACGGCGGTTCCTCGTCACGCACGACGAGTCCCTCGCGCCGCTCCATCACGTAGAAGACCGCGCCGACGATCGCGGGATCCTCGCAGACGGCATAGACGCGCGGCGCCAGCGGAAAGACGGGATGGACCGCCGACAGCCAGCGATACTCGCGGGCCATATCGTGCGCGGTCGGGGCGACTGGTCCGAACGGCGGCCGGCGGATGACGAGCTCGGTGCCGCCAAAGCGCACGTGATAGGTCAGGTTCGAGTGTCCACCCGGAAACTGCGCAACCTGCATGCGCTCGCGACGGTCGTGTTCCGGGATGGCTGGCGCGGGCAGCCGATCGCGCAGCCACGCCTCCAGTCGCGTCCAGTCGAGCTCTTCACCGGCGCGGACCGGTCTCGTGTCGTCCCTCGGCATGCTCGGGACGACCCTGAGCTAGTCGAAGGGTCGAGAAGCATAGTAGCGGACGATCCACTCAGCCACGACGGCAGGCTTGTCAGCGCCTTCGCGCTCGACGGTGACGCTCCAGGTCGCCTGGATGCTGTCTCCTTTGTCGTCGATCGCTGGCCGAGCGCGACTCGCGCGCGGATACGCGAGCCGGACGGCACCGGCGACACGAAACGCACGCGGTTGAGCCCGTAGTTGAGGGTCATGCGCGGGCCGTCGACGGTCACGGCGTCGCGCATCAACGCGCTGAGCAGCGACAGCGTCAGGAATCCGTGCGCGATGGTCGCGCCGAACGGCGTCTCGGCGCGGGCGCGCTCGGGATCGACATGTATCCATTGATGGTCGCCGGTCGCGTCCGCGAAGGCGTCGATGCGGTCCTGCGTGACCACGAGCCAGTCGCTGGTGGCGACCTCGCGGCCGACCAGCCCGCCGAGGTCCGCGAGATCGACGACGGTCACGCCGCGTCACCGTGGAAGCCACGGCCCTCGATCGCCAGTCTCTCCAGCAAGGGCGACGGCTGCCAGTAATCGCCGAACTGCCGGCGATACGTCTTGACTCGCGCCAGAACGATCGGAAGGCCGACGGTGTCGGCGTAGAACATCGGACCGCCGCGGTGGCGCGGAAAGCCGAACCCGTGCACGTACACGACGTCGATGTCGCTGGCGCGCGTGGCGTATCCCTCCTCCAGGACGCCGAGCCCCTTCGTTGGCGAGCGCCGTCATGATGCGCGCGATGATTTCTTCGTCCGGGACAACCCGCCGCGTGACGCCGCGCTTTGCCGCCTCTTCCGCGGCAATGTCCTCGACGATCGGATCGGGAATGCGCGTTCGACTGCCGGCCTCGTACCGGTACCATCCCGCGCCCGTCTTCTGGCCGTAGCGGCCCAATTCGTACAGGCGATCGGGAACGGCGGACTGCGGTCCTTCGGCCCGCGTCTTGCCGACCGATTTCAAGTGCTGGCGAATGCGCCAGCCGACGTCGATCCCCGCGATGTCCTGCATCCCGAACGGTCCCACCGGGTACCCGAAATCGGTGAGCGCGTTGTCGATCTGCGAGACGCTGGCGCCTTCCTCGAGCAGCAGGTACGCCTCGCGCATGTAGTAGGCGAGCATGCGGTTGGCGACGAACCCGAAACAGTTGCCGACGACCACGCCAACCTTGTTCAGCTGCTTCGCGAGCTTCAACGACGACGCGATCACGTCCGGTGCCGGTGGCGCGTCCGCGGACGATCTCGAGCAGCTTCATCACGTTCGCGGGGCTGAAGAAGTGGTGCCCGATCACCTGTGCCGGCCGGCCGCTTGCCGCGGCGAGCTCGTCGATGTCGAGCGTGGAGGTGTTCGAGGCGAGAATGGCGTCGGGCGCGCGTCACCGCGGCGAGCTCGGCGAACGTGGACTTCTTCAGGTCCATGTTCTCGAACACGGCTTCCACGACGATGTCGACATCTCCGAAGCCGTCGTAGCTCGTCGTCGGAGTAATCAGCGACAGTGTCCGCGCCATGGCCTCCGGCGTGATCCGGCCTTTCGCCAGCGTCGACTCGTAGTTCCGGCGAATGACGGACAGGCCACGGTCGAGCGCGGCCTGATCCACGTCCTTGAGCAGGACCGGGATGCCGGCATTCGCGTACGCCATGGCGATACCGCCGCCCATGGTGCCGGCGCCGACGACGGCGGCACGCGCGATCGTGCGGGTGGGCGTGTCTTTCGGCACGTCCGGAACCTTGCCGGCCTCCCGCTCGGCGAAGAACAGGTGGCGCATCGCCTTCGACTCGGTCGACAGGACGCAATCGGCGAACAGCTCGATTTCGCGTCGTGAGCCCGCGTCGAAATCCATGGTGAGGCACGCCTCGATGGCGTCGACGGCGGCGAACGGCGCGCGGGCGCCGCGCGCGGTCTTGCCGAGCGTCGCGCGCATCGCCTGGCAGGCGGCGATGCCCGCCGCGCGATCGCTGATCCTGTCCTGGAGATCGCGGGTGCGGCGGCGCTCCCGCGCCGCGGCACGTGCTTTCGCGAAGGCGATGGCGCCGTCGAGCAGATCGCCGTCGATCACCGCGTCGACGATCCCCGCCTGCTCGGCCCGCGCGGCGGCGACCGGCTTGCCGCCGGTGCACATCTCGAGCGCGAGCGCCGCGCCGCACAACCGCGGCAGCCGCTGGGTGCCGCCGGCGCCGGGAATGATCCCGAGGTGCACCTCGGGCTGGCCGACGTTGGCGGTGGCGACCGCCACGCGGTAATGACAGGCCATCGCGAACTCGAGGCCGCCGCCGAGCGCATGACCGTGAATGGCGGCAACGAGCGGCTTCGCGGCGTCTTCGAGCTTTTTCAGGCGCGCGTGCACCGCCTGCGAGCGTTCGATGGACTGCTCGCGCGTCTTCAACTGCCTGAAGATGTTGATGTCGGCGCCGGCGATGAACGTCGTGCCCGCGCCGATCAGGACGATCGCGTCCGCGGCCGGGTCGTGGCAGGCGCGCTCGACGGCCTCGCTGATACCCTCGGGAACGCCGGCGCCCAGGGCATTCACAGGTGGATTGTCGACGGTGATGACGGCAACGCGGTCCCGCACCTCGTACCGAACCAGCTGTGACATGCCGCGCAAACGTATCATGCCGCATCGGAAGCGAGGAACCTCGCGACCAGGAGACGAGGGAGGCATAACTTTCGTGCGCGAGTGCAATTGGGGCGGCGCGATTCTGATGAGCTGTTCTCACGCGCCGATTCAGGGCGCCTGCCACAGCGGGCAGGGTCTCCCTCTTATAATGCCCACCGCACGACTCTGTGCCTCTCTCGAGCGGGACATGGACCCGGACGCGATCGTCCTTTTTCGCGAGCTGGCCGACCGATCGCCGTCGGAGCGCGAGGAGTACTACGCGCGGCATCAGGTGCCTGCCGCGGTTCGCGCCGAAGTGGAGTCGCTGCTGCGCTTCGACCGCGAAACCGCGAACTCCATTCACGGCTGTATTGCGGCTGCCGCTGAACAGAGTCCTGCCCGGACATCCTCTCGCCCCAGGCGCTCGCCTCGGTCCCTATGAAGCTCCTTGCTCCCGCGGGTGCCGGGGGAATGGGAGAGGTCTACAAGGCGAGGGACACGCGGCTGGATCGGACGGTCGCCATCAAGGTCCTGCCCGCCGCATGTTGCCGGCGATCCGGATCTGAAGCAGCGGTTCGAGCGCGAAGCCAGGATGCTGGCCGCGCTCAGCCACCCGCACATCTGCCCCGTGTTCGACGTCGGTCATCAGGAAGGCACCGACTTCCTGGTCATGGAGTACCTCGAAGGGCGAGACGCTCGCGGAGAGGCTCGCTAATGGTCCGCTTCCACTCGATCAGGCGCTCCGCTACGCGATTCAGATCGCCGATGCGCTCGACAAAGCCCACGGCGCAGGGATCGTCCACCGGGATCTCAAGCCCGGCAACATCATGCTCACGTCGTCGGGCGCCAAGCTGCTCGACTTTGGTCTGGCGAAACCGACGCGGCCCAGCGCTCGGTACCAGCGGGTCGCGGCTGCCGACGACGCCGTCGATGACGGAGCGGGGCACGATCCTGGGGACGTTTCAGTACATGGCGCCGGAGCAGCTGGAAGGCACCGAAGCGGACGCGCGCACCGATATCTTCGCGTTCGGCGCCGTCGTCTACGAGATGCTCACCGGCAAGAAGGCGTTCGAGGGGAGGAATCCCGATCAGCGTGATCGCCGCGATCATGCAGGCCGAACCGCCGCCGATCGCCGCGAGCCAGCCGCTCGCGCCGCCGCTGCTCGATCACCTCGTGAAGACCTGTCTCGCCAAAGATCCGAAGGAGCGATGGCAGTCGGCCGCGGACGTGATGCGCGAACTGAAATGGATTGCCACATCAGGAGCTGGCGAGGCTGCGGGAGCGCCGGCACAGCGTCGCGCGGATCTGCCGTTGGATTGTCGCAAGGACGAGCATTCTGGTGGCGGTGACTGCCGCTCTTGCGCTCATCGTTGGCGTCGTCGCTGGACGGAGGTGGTTCCACAGCACTTCCGCACCGGCTGCGCAGACCGTGCAGTTTGTGATCGATCTGCCAACCGGCGAATCGATCCACGAACATTCGAGCTCCTCGATCGCGTTCTCACGCGATGGCAGCTCGTCTCGCGTACGCGGCCAATCGTGCGGATGGTCGTGGCCTCTACCTGCGATCGCTGCAGGATCTCACGCCTCAATGGCTGGCCCGCGGCGAACGCCCATCGAGTCCATTTTTCTCTCCGGATGGTGGATGGATTGCCTTCGAAAGCGGCGGCATCCTCAAGAGAATCGCCGTTGATGGTGGCAGCCCGATGGCGATCACTGACGTGCCGTACTTCGCCGGAGGCACGTGGGGAGCGAATGACACGATCGTATTCGTGCCGTCATTTACGGCCGGCCTGTGGAAAGTGTCGGCCAATGGAGGACGGCGAGCCCGTTTGACGACTCCCGACCAGACCTCCGGAGAACGCGGACATATCTGGCCCGAACTGCTCCCGAACGGCAACGTCCTCTTCACGATCAGGGCCGGCGTCAGCCACGACGAGAGCCGCCTCGCCGTGCTTTCCCTCTCCACCGGGAAGTGGAAAGTCGTGCTGCATAGCGGGTTCCATGGGCGCTATGCCGCAGGTCACCTCGTCTTCGCACGGGGCAATAGTCTGTTCACTGTGCCATTCGACATGCAACGGGGAGAAGTGACTGGCAGTCCGCGGGCGGTCGTCGACGGCGTGGCGGGCGACCACGGCAATGGGACGTCGCTGTTCGCGGCCTACGACCAGACGCTGGCCTACGTGCCAGGTATGCAACGGTCCATCCCGCGTCCATTGGTCTGGGTCGATGCCAAGGGTGGCCAGCAGGTGGTGACCAGCACCAGACGCAGCTTCGACTCGGCGCGAATCGCTTCCGATGGCCGACGGCTGACGGTGTGGATCGAGGAAAACACGACCGACGTACACGTGTACGATCTGGCGCGCGACGCGTTCATGCGCCTCACGTTCAGCGGAGACGACCACGGCCCCGTGTGGTCGCCTGATGGCAAGCGCATCGCGTTCGAAAGCGGCAGAGCGAGCACGCATCATCTCTTCGTGCGAGCTGCCGATGGATCCGGCGACGATCGACAAGTCACCAGAGGCGAACACCACCACTACTTGAATGACTGGTCGCCGGACGGCAAGCAGCTGCTGTTCGACGAATTCGACCCCGACACCGGCGCCGACCTCTGGGTCGTCGATGTCGACGGCAACGCGCCGCCGCGGCTGTTTCTCCGCACTCCGTTCGTCGAAAAGCAGGCCACATTCTCGCCGAACGGCAGGTGGGTCGCGTACGTGTCGAACGAATCGGGTGTGAACGAGGTGTACGTGCGGGCGTTTCCCGATGCCGGGGCGAAGGTGCAAATCTCGGAAGCCGGAGGTGACGAACCGGCGTGGAGCAGGTCCGGCAAGACGTTGTTCTACCGCACTGGCCGGCGAATGATGGCTGTCGACATTACGACGCAACCCGAGCTCACTACCGGTCGTGCCCGCCGTGCTCTTCGAAGGCAATTTTCACTACAACATCGTGCCCAGCCGGACTTACGACGTTGCGGCCGACGGCCGATTCGTCATGGTCGGTTTGCCCGATCCGGCCACCTCACCGCGACAGATCAACGTGAGGCTACGCCCCGCGTACCTGACTTCTGGTTCCGGGGCCAGCCGCTCGGAGGAGCCGTACGCATTGACGGCCCCCGCGTATAGGATCCCGTCCTGCGACATGCCCAAGATGGATCCCGCCCGCTGGCGGGCGGCGAGCCTGCGCCTGGACGAGGCGCTCGAGCTGACCGGAGACCAACGCGCGCAGTGGATGGCGGCGCTTCGCGAGCAGGATCCCCAGCTGGCAGACGACGTCTATGGGCTGCTCGAGGAGTACGACGTCGTTCGCGAGGAGGGTTTTCTCGAAGGGCAGTGCGTGCGTCCGGCCGATGCCGCGGCTGATGCCGTCGCCGCCGGCCTGGCTCCAGCGGGGTTCGCGGGACGGATCATCGGTGCCTACCCTTACTCACTAGAACGAAAAGGAGCGAGGAAACCTGACACCGACGCGCGTCCTTACCGCGGATGGGAGAACACTCCCTGGATGTTCCAGCCCGGTTCGACGGTGCGCGGATAGGCGTCGCCCAGAAACCGTCCGCCGGCCATGAACCAGATCGCGACCCGGCCGTCCGTGTGGCGCCAGAGAATATCGGTGCGTCCGTCGCTGTTGAAGTCGACGGCTCCTTGAATCTGCCACGACAGATCCACCGGGGCGCCGGCGTTGTTGTGGGACGGAGAGACGGCGCGTCCGGCGTCGCCGCCCAACCAGATCGCCACGGCGCCGGACACGTCCCGCCACAGAATGTCGGCGCGCCCATCGGCATCGAAGTCGCCCACGCCGGCGATCGTCCAGCGGAGCGTCGGAACACCGATCCCGGGGTAAATGTCGCTGGCGCGGACGCCGCCAGCCATGTGCCAGATGGCCACCTGCCCGTTGTCGTGGCGCCACAGGATGTCGGAGCGCCCGTCGCCGTTGAAGTCGCCGACACCCGCGACCTGCCACTCCAGCCCGACGGGCTCGGGAACCATGGTGTTGCCGTAGTCCGGATGCGCCGCCGGGGACATCGCGTCGTAGGGGTTGCCCTTGAACCAGATCGTGAGCGCGCCGGCAGTGTCGCGCCACAGGATGTCGGAGAGGCCGTCACCGTCGAAATCGCCGATTCCCTGAATGCGCCCGTCCGGGCTGGTCTGGGTGCCGGGATAGCTCGTGCCCACGTGGGTCAACCGCGACATCTGCCAGATGGCCATCTGCCCGTTCGTGTGCTGCCACAGGATGTCATCGCTGCGATCGGCGTTGAAGTCGCCGGTCCCGCGCACCTGCCAGCTGTTGTCGACATCGGCACGGTACGCCTCGCCGGCGATCGTCCCGCCGTTCAGCGACCAGAGGGCGAATCGGCCATCGGTGTGTCGCCACACGATGCCGCCGGCGCGCGGCCGCCAGGGTCCGGTGCCGCCGCTCGAGATCATCCCGGCCCGCGCGGACGTCACATCTGCCGTCGCCATCGACGTCGCCGAGGGTCAGCTGCGACAGGCGGCGGGACGAGGTGTTGAGGTACCTCCAGGCCGCCGTACCTCCGCTCGAGTACCACCAGGTCGCACCGGTGGCAAAGAACGTGTCCATCGCGCCGTCGGCGTCGAAGTCGCAATGCCCTAGGTTCCCGGACTCGTCGACGCCCAACTGGTTGTTCGCAGTCACCAGACCGGACTCACTCTGGGTGACGGCGCCGGGGAGCGTCTCATACGGCGTGCTCACACCCCACAGCGACTCGTGCTTGAAGACGTTGTCCCTGACGTCGGCCCGTATCGAAGGCGTCCCTCGCAGCCTGAAGGCGTGACCAGCGCTGTAAAGGAACGTGTTGTAGCGGATGTCCATGTATTCGCCCGCCACACCACAGTTCCGGTCGCCGAGCCAGCAGTCGTCCTGCCCGTGCATGTCGAACATGTGTGTATGGGCCCACGTGCCCAGGAGCCAGAGCGTCAGTCCTCCGTTCTCGAGCACGAGGTTCCGGTAGGCGAGATATCCCGAGCGGTCGCTCCCGTCCCCGGCAATCGCGTGCCGGTTCCAGTCGAACACGTTCTTCTCGATGAGCGCGTGCGCCCCATTTCCCACCGAGACGCCGTAGCCGTGCTTCCGCTGGTGCTGGTTGTGGTGGATGAAGTTGTCGTGGATTCGCACCGTCATCGGCATTGAAGGTCGAGATCGATCTTCCCGTCGTCGTCGAGCACCTCGACACCTGAGCCTCTCCATCCGGAGATCTCGTTGTTGTCGATGTCGATGTTGGTCCACGACCGGATCGAGATGCCGGTGGAGCCGGGCGCATCCGCATCCGCCACGCCCATCTCCGCTCCCTGGATGCGGAGGCCGGTGATGCGCACGTTGCTGCCCGGGACGCCGAATCCTCCGATCTTGAACAGCTGTTTGGGAAAGGTCCGGGTGTAGAGCCGCGCTCCTGGCACCAGCGCGGTGCGTCCGCCGATGACCGTGACTCCGGTGTGAATGGGGATGTACTCCCGGTAGCTGAGATCCAGCTCGACGTGGTCCTGCACGTAGATGAGGGCGTTGTCCGTGCCCAGGGCCTGCACGAAAAGCGCCGCCTGACCGCTCGAGGTGATCGTCACTGTCGGCCGGCCGTTGACGATGGGAAGCCCCACGGTCACGCTGGCGCTCGAGAGGATACGGCTGGCTCCCGAAAACCGCGCCTTCAACACATACGACGCATTCGCCGGCGGCCAGACGGTCATGCTTCCGCTGCGTGGCACTGACTGACTGTTCAGCGTCTGTGTCACCGTCGTGCAGTTGTAGGGAACCTGCACGCTCCAGCTGACCTTGACGCTCTCGCCGAGCGGGACCGTCTGGCGGTCGGTCCACACGCGGCCCGTCGTGTTGTACAGGCAGGTCAGATTTGGATCGTCGTCCGGATCCGAGGGACTGGGCGTCTGTCCCTGCGCCGGTGCCACGCCGCAAAGGACGGCCAGCAGAAGAAACAACGGCAGCAATCGCGGCTTGCGGTACTGGTCCTCGCTGTGCCCGGTCCACATGGGTCCTGCCTCCTGTGCCTTACAACGGAATCGCAGGAGGTTTTTGGCGAGCGGTCACGGGGGCGCTCCCGAGGCTTGCCAAAAGGTCGTCTCGATTCCGTTCTTCAAAGCAAAGGGTTTTTAGCGGCACGGGCGAATGAGTCCGAGGCAAAGGAGTCGAATCATGATGCGCCAGTGTGATATGCGGTCGATGCGATGGGGGCTCGCAGTCCTGTTGGTCACGACGCCCGTACCCGGGTTCGCGCAAACGTCGAGAACCGGAGCGCCCCTCGCACCCATGAAGCCGAGCCAGATCGTCGTCCTCCAGAGCCAATCGACGCCTTGTCCGGTCCATGCATACCTCTGGCCTTTGGCTGGTGGATGCTCAGACGCTGCCCGATGGCAAGGCGGTTCCTTTTCCGGGCATTCCTCCGGGCCAGGTGCTCGTGTTGACGGGGTTGAGCTTCATCGCAAGTCGTGGCGATGCCTCGCACAACAGCACGCAAATCTACTTGTTGAACAGCAGTTCGCCGCCACCAACCTCGGGGCCCGCAGTGCCGTTTGTCTTCCATTCAGCTGTTCATGCGGACGGCTTCAACCTGGCCGGCGGGGCGGCGGCACTCCACAACGCGGTGGTCAAGCCCGGCACGGTGTTGTGTCTTGGGGCCTCTGACGGCTTTTTCGTCACCGGGGTCATTTCCGGGTTTTTCGCCAAGGACGAATGAGCGC
>CAWIKP010000037.1:0-592516 GCA_963836735.1 uncultured Acidobacteriota bacterium
TTTCGACGCCATCCGGATCAGCCTTGCGTCGCCCGAGAAGATCCAGTCGTGGTCGCACGGCGAGGTCACCAAGCCGGAGACGATCAACTACCGGACCTTCAAACCCGAGCGCGACGGGCTGTTCTGCGCCAAGATCTTCGGCCCGGTGACCGACTGGGAGTGCCTCTGCGGCAAGTACAAGCGCATGAAGCACCGCGGCGTGATCTGCGACAAGTGCGGCGTCGAGGTCACCCAGGCCAAGGTGCGGCGCGAGCGCCTCGGGCACATCACGCTGGCCACGCCGGTCAGCCACGTGTGGTTCTTCAAGGGGCTGCCCAGCCGCATCGGGCACCTGCTCGACATCTCGCTGCGCGATCTCGAGCGCGTCCTCTACTTCGAGGCCTACGTCGTCATCGAGCCGGGCGACACCGATCTGAAGCAGAACCAGCTGCTCACGGAGGAGCTCTACCGCAAGGCGCGTGAAGAGCACGGCCCGGTGAAGTTCCGCGCGCAGATGGGCGCGGAGGCGATCAAGGAGCTGCTGAAGCGCGTCAACGTCGAGAAGCTCGCGCAGCGAGCTGCGCGACAAGATGCGCGCGGAGCCGTCGGCGCAGAAGAAGCTGAAGTACGCCAAGCGGCTGAAGGTGGTCGACTCGTTCCGCAAGTCGACCAACAAGCCGGAGTGGATGATCCTCGACGTCATCCCGGTCATTCCGCCGGAGCTGCGCCCGCTGGTGCCGCTCGACGGCGGCCGGTTCGCGACCTCGGACCTGAACGACCTCTATCGCCGCGTCATCAACCGCAACAACCGGTTGAAGAAGCTGATCGAGCTGAAGGCGCCCGACGTCATCATCCGCAACGAGAAGCGCATGCTTCAGGAAGCGGTCGATGCGCTGTTCGACAACGGCCGTCGTGGCCGCGTGCTGCGTGGCGCGAACAACCGGCCATTGAAGTCGCTGTCCGATACGCTCAAGGGCAAGCAGGGACGCTTCCGTCAGAACCTGCTCGGCAAGCGCGTCGACTACTCCGGCCGTTCGGTCATCGTCGTCGGCCCCGAGCTGAAGCTGCATCAGTGCGGTCTTCCCAAGAAGATGGCGCTGGAGCTGTTCAAGCCGTTCATCTACAACAAGCTCGAGGAAAGACAGCTCGTCGCCACCATCAAGCAGGCGAAGGAGATGGTCGAGCAGCAGCGTCCGGAAGTGTGGGACGTGCTCGAAGAGGTCATCCGCGAGCATCCGGTGCTGCTGAACCGCGCGCCGACGCTCCACCGCCTCGGCATCCAGGCGTTCGAGCCGGTGCTGGTCGAAGGCAAGGCGATCCGGATCCATCCGCTGGTCTGCACCGCGTTCAACGCGGACTTCGACGGCGACCAGATGGCGGTCCACATTCCGCTCGCGCCGGAAGCGCAGATCGAGGCATCGGTGCTGATGATGTCCTCGAACAACATCCTGTCGCCGGCCAGCGGCGCGCCGATCGCGATCCCGTCGCAGGACATCGTGCTCGGGTGCTACTACCTGACCAAGGCGCGCGCCGGCGCCAAGGGCGAGGGCCGCGTCTTCGGCAACACCGACGACGTGGTGCTGGCGCTCGAGGCCGGCGAGCTCGAGACGCTGACCCCGATCCGGCTGCGCTACAGCGGCGAGATCCTCGATCTGACGGTGGCCCGCGACGACCAGGCGGTGCTGCAGGCGGAATCGCAGACGGTCAAGAACAAGATCATCAACACCACCGTCGGCCGCGTGCTGTTCAACACCTCGCTGCCCTCGGTGATGCCGTACGTCAACGGCCTCCTCAAGAAGAAGGGGCTGCAGCAGGTCGTGCAGTACTGCCACCTGCACTTCGGCCTCGAGCGCACCGTCGAGATGCTCGACAGCCTGAAGAACCTCGGCTTCACCTACGCGACCCGCTCGGGCCTGTCGATCGGCATCGACGACCTGATCATTCCGCAGGAGAAGCAGGCGCTCGTCGAGCGGGCGCGCGACGAGGTGATCAAGGTCGAAGGGCAGTACCTCGAAGGGGCGATCACCAACGGCGAGCGCTACAACAAGGTCATCGCCGTGTGGTCGGACGTCACCGAGAAGATCGCCGACGAGATGTTCGCCGAGATGGAGGACCTGGATCAGTCAGGCCGCAACTTCAACCCGGTCTACATCATGGCGGACTCCGGCGCGCGCGGTTCGAAGCAGCAGATCCGCCAGCTGGCGGGCATGCGCGGCCTGATGGCCAAGCCGTCGGGCGAGATCATCGAGACGCCGATCACCGCGAACTTCCGTGAAGGCCTCGCGGTCATGGAGTACTTCATCTCCACGCACGGCGCCCGCAAGGGTCTGGCCGACACGGCGCTGAAGACCGCGGACTCGGGCTACCTGACCCGCCGTCTCGTCGACGTGGCCCAGGACGTCATCATCCACGAGATCGATTGCGGGACGATGGACGGCATCGAGGCGCGGGCGATCATCGAAAGCGGCGAGGTCATCGAGCCGCTGCGCGACCGCATCATCGGCCGGGTCACCCTCGAGAAGATCCTCGACCCGCTCAGCGGCGACCTGATCGTCGACGTCAACGACGACATCGACGAGGAGAAGGCCGAGGCGATCCAGGAAGGCGGCATCGAGAAGGTTCGCATCCGGTCGGTGCTGACCTGCGCGAGCCGCCGCGGCTGCTGCGCGAAGTGCTACGGCCGCGACCTCGCGACCGGACGGCTGGTCGAGCTGGGTCTGGCGGTCGGCGTCATCGCCGCGCAGTCCATCGGCGAGCCGGGCACGCAGCTCACGATGCGCACGTTCCACATCGGTGGCACGGCGTCGCGAGTCTCGGAGCAGTCCACCCTCGATGCCAAGCACGCCGGCACGGTCCGCTACCAGGGCCTGCAGGTGGTCGAGGCCAAGGGCGGTGGCGGAGACGATGCCAAGCCGGGCGAGCTGATCGTCATGAACCGCACCGGGTCGCTGGTGGTCCAGGACAACAAGGGCCGCGACCGCGAGCGCTACCCGATCGTCTACGGCGCGCGCCTCAAGGTGCGCGACGGCCAGGCGGTCGAGCCCGGGCAGATTCTCGTCGAGTGGGATCCGTACACGTTCTCGATCCTCACCGAGGACGCGGGCACGGTGAAGTACAAGGACCTGATCACCGACCTCACGTATCACGAGGAGCTGGACGAGGTCACCGGCCTGTCGCGGAAGATCGTCGTCGACAGCCCGGACGAGAAGAAGCAGCCGCAGATCGAGGTCCGCGACAAGGCGGGCAAGGTCACGCGGAAGTACCACATGCCGTCGCACGCGCACCTCATGGTCGAGGACGGCGAGGCGGTCTATGCCGGCCAGGTGCTCGCGAAGATTCCGCGCGAGACCACCAAGACCAAGGACATCACCGGCGGTCTGCCGCGCGTGGTCGAGCTGTTCGAAGCGCGCAAGCCGCGTGAGACCGCGGTGATCTCGGAGATCGACGGCATCGTCAAGCACGGCGGCATCGTCAAGGGGCAGCGCAAGATCATCATCGTGCCGGAGGACGGTGGCGAGCCGAGAGAGTACTCGCTGCCGCGCGGCGTGCACGTGAACGTCCAGGAAGGCGACCGCGTCCGCGCCGGCGAGCCGCTGATGGACGGGCCGAGCAACCCGCACGACATCCTGTCGGTCCTCGGCGAGAAGGCGCTGCACGCCTACCTGGTCAACGAGATCCAGGAGGTCTACCGGCTGCAGGGCGTCAACATCAACGACAAGCACATCGAGGTCATCGTCCGGCAGATGATGCGGTGGGTGAAGATCGAGGATGTCGGCGACACCGAGTTCCTGATCGAGGAGCAGGTCGATCGCTTCCGGTTCATGGAAGAGAACGAGCGGGTGATCATGAACGGCGGACGTCCGGCGTCGGGCCGGCCGCTGCTGCTCGGGATCACCAAGGCGTCGCTCTCGACCGACTCGTTCATCTCGGCGGCGTCGTTCCAGGAAACGACCCGCGTGCTCACCGAGGCGTCCATCTCCGGCAAGGTCGACCACCTGCGCGGCCTGAAGGAGAACGTCACGATGGGCCGCCTGATCCCGGCCGGCACCGGCTTCGAGTACTACCGGCACGTGCGGATCCCGGCGGACGAACCGCCACCGCCGCCGCCGCCGACGCCGGAGGAGCTCGAGCTGGAGCGCGAGATGGAGGTACTTCGTGGAGCCGGAAGAGGCGTTCACGAGGGACGAGATCGAGTAGCGTTTCCTGGGCTCGGGGCTGGCCGGGGCTCTGGGCTGTCCGCCGTAGAGGGTAGCGCGAAGGCGGATCGGGGGTCCGGTGCCGTGCGGATCAGTGGGGCTGGTGGACCGAATATGGCTGTAGGGCGGGGTCTTCAGACCCCGCCGATTTCGAAGGGCGGCGGTCAACGGACCGTCGCCCTTTTTTCGTGATCAAAGGATGACCTGGGTAAGAACCAATGGGTGCCCGCGCTGCGCGAGTGGCTGAAGGTGCGAACCGCGACACAGGTGCAGCACCCAGCGGTCGCGTGAACTCGTCCCGGCCCGGTACGAGTGAACAAACGCGAGCTCGGTCTGGACCGAGTTGAGGCCGTCCGAAGCTGACTGTCGGTCGTTTGCTGCTCGAGGCGAGTGACGACGTCACCCTCTCGGTCTGTCGGCAGGTGCGTAGTTAGGCTGTCGCGTGCGAAGGAGGCGACATGGCGGACCAGCACTCGCCTAGTCTGAAGGTTGGCGTAGCGTGGTATTCGGAGGCGGAGTGGGACAGGCTCCGACAGCTGGCGGCGGATTGGGAGATGCTCGAGGAAACGTACGCCGAGTGGACGAGAGCCTGCGAGGATGGGATTCCGGCGAGCTCGTGGCCTCAGGACTCTCGGCGGAGCCCATCGAGGTCGATGTCGGAGACTTGCACGCGTGGTGCACTGCCCGGAAACGTCCTCTCGACGCAAGCGCCAGGGCCGAGTTTGTCTCGGACATTCTGATGCAACGTTCTAAACAGGATCCTCCCTCGCCTGGTTTCCCGCGATTCTGGAGAGACTGACAGGTGAACCTGTCCCGGGACGAGTCCGCTTCCGGTTCGCGTCGTGACGGGCGGTCGCGTTTGACAGCTGTGCCCTCTGAGATGACCTCGCTTTCTTCGCCCGATCGCAAATCCCCCGGTTAGTCTCACGTCGTGAGTGCGGAGCCCTGGATCGCGCCGGCGACGCTCGCAAGAATCACGATCGCGTTCAAGACCCTGGCCTCGGCTGCTGTGTACGCGACGCCGATCCTGACCGTTCGTGGGTCAAATCGCCAGGGTCGACGGATTGAGCATGGAGCCCACGCTGTACCGAAGAAATGCATCGTCGGCAAGGTTCAACTGCGCTGGTGGCCGCCGAACCATGCGCTGCTGTTCTGAGCGCGGCGCTCGCCGAAATCCGTCCAGGATTGGCTTGCAGCCGGCTGCGGCAAGTGCGACCCTTCGCCGCGAATGAGCGTCCGCGTGGATCGGTCCGGGGCGGCAGTCGGATTCACCGTGAAATCCGGCTGGGCGGCCGCCGTGCTGCTGATCGGTTCACCGGCCTCGCCGCGTCTGGCCGACAGCCGCCGGATCGACCTCAGCGACCCTGCGATTCCGGAATCCCGCCAGCCGTATCATGCAGGCTTTGGCACGGCGCGGAGCAGGGGTGCCGACCTCACACGTTTGGTCGGCTCGGTTCGGCGGTTCGGGCGACGCTCTGTCACGGGCGTCGTCGAGAGCTACGCGACCGCAGAGCGCCCACTCACAGGTGCCGGTCTCGTCGTGGGCAGCCTGATCGATCCCAGTCGCATCGCGAATCCGCATATTCGGATTCACGCGCTGGAGGGGCAGCTGTTTCGTGAGGTCGTCGAGCAGACGTTGGCGGCAAACGGATTGCGATGCTCGGTCTGGCGTGAGCGCGACCTCTACGGGGCGGCCGCTGAAGCGTTGTCCCAGCCAGAGCCACATCTTCGGAGCACTCTGACGGCTCTTGGACGCGGCATCGACGGCCCGTGGCGTGCCGAACAGAAGGCGGCAGCAGTGGCAGCCTGGCTCGTGTTGGCAGCGGGTGGCCGTGCACCATCGGTTCTACGCCAATGATCCGCTGCCGGCGCTCGACGGGGATCACTTGAGGCGCAACGGACGAACCGGGGGGCAACCGGCGGCCGCGGATACCATGCTGAGCCGGAGTGGCTGAATCCGACGACGCGGGCCGGGTATCGGGAGAGACCAGATGACACTGGGGGCCAAAGCCACAATGCTGGCGATCCTCGCCATCGGCCTCGCGATCGTGCTACAGGTCAGGCCGCGCCCAAGGACCTCGACGAAGGCGAGTGTGGCACGAGGGTTTCCGGTGATGATTGCTGTCTCTCTGGCGAGTGTTGCGCTCGCGCTCATCGTCGTGGGCGTTGTAAGCGGCACGCTTCGGACTCATCTCGTCCAGATTGCTCCGCTCGTGCTGTTTCGAGTGGGGCGGTTCCGCGCCGGCCGAGCTGACGACAATCGACGACGTTCGCAAGGCCATCCTGTCGGGAGAGATCAAGAGCCCGGCGAGGCTCTGGTAGTTCCTGGACGCACGGCTCTGGGCTCGGGGCTAGGAGTCACGCACCGTGCGACGAGTGACTACTTCATCGGTGCCGACGCCGAGACGACGCACTGCCACTTGCCATTGGCCGTCTTGACCCAGGTGTCGGCCCAGCGCTCCTTCGCGTCGATCGCCTTGCCTGCCCCGTCCGTGCCCTTGCCGACCCAGCTCCCGGTGACGACCGCCGAATCGCCGTGCATGGTCACTTTCAGGTCGTTGATCTCGTTGGTGGTCCACTTCGCTTTCCTGACCCGCGCGAGCACCTCCGCCTTGCCGCGCAGCGAGCCGTCCGAGTCCAGCGCGATGAAGTCGTCGGACAGCAGCGGCGCCAGCGCGTCGGCGTTACCGGTCTTCGACGCCTGCGCCCACCGCTCCTCCATCTGGATCAACGACTGTGCAACCCCGCCTCCGGCCTTGGCGGCGGCAGGCTGCTGGGCCGCTGCAATCCCCGCGGACAAGAGCACGAGGGCCCCCGCCGCCACAAGTGATTTCATGACGCTCTCCTCCCGAATGACTTTGTTGTAGTTGAGGCGGGCAGTATATGGTCCGGCCCGACGCGGGACAAGGACAACCTTCGGACTAGAACGTTCCTTCCTTTGGACCACAGTCAAGAGCAATCAGCGAGTATTCTTACGTGAGCACTCAGCGGCAGAATCTCCCATGACATTCCCAGGTCACCTGGTACTCGTGACCGGAGCCACCGGCCGTGTGGGCCGCGCCGTCGTCGCCCAGTTGCTGGAGGCTGGATGAACCGTATGCGCGCTGACCGCCGACCGGAAGCTGCGGAGTTGCCGGCGGGCGCCGAGGTCGTGTCGGGCGACCTCACCGTACCCGAATCGCTCGACCTCGCCCTGCGCGCCCGGTCTTCCTCGTCTGGACCGTGTCCGAGGGCGTCGGATTTCTGCCGCGTTTCTGGAACGTCCAACGGCCTCGGAAGTGTGAAACCGGCTCTCCTCGCAAGTCTCTGGAGCAGACTTCTGAATGACGCGTCCACGACTCCTCGCTCTCCTGGTCATCGTCTACGTCGCTGCTATTCATCTGCAGTCAGGCCTGCTATCGCAGGCGCCGCCGCCGAAGCGTCCGCCTGCGGAACTGCTTCGACTGTCGCTCGCAGCCGAAACGCCTGGCCTGGCCGAGCCATTCAAGGGAGTCACCACGAACGGTCAGATTGAGCCGGGACTCTTCGCTATCCGCTCGACCGGGGTGTCGACCGAGCCGGTCCGTAACGCAGCGGGGACGTTCCTGGCCGGTCTCACGCCGGCCCAGCGCGCGAAGACTCTGTTCGGGGTGGACGACCCGGAGTGGCGCAAGTGGATGAACCAGAGCTTTTACGTGCGGCAAGGCGTCAGCTTCCTCGAGATGTCGCCCGAGCAGCGGGAGAAGGCGTTCGGTCTGCTTCGAGCCTCACTGAGCGCGAGAGGCCTGCGATTGACCCGCGACATCATGCGGCTCAACGAGACTCTTGGCGAACTGACCGGCAACAACTTCGATGAATACGGCGAGTGGCAGTACCACATCACGGTCATGGGGCAGCCATCCGCGACCGAGCCATGGGGGTGGCAGTTCGACGGCCACCACGCCATCATCAATTACTTCGTTCTCGGCGATCAGGTGGTGATGACGCCCTTCTTCACCGGGTCGGAGCCCGTGGCCGCAACCTCGGGAAAGTACAAGGGCACTTCGATCCTGCAGGACGAACAGAACCGCGGGCTGGCGGTGATCAACGCGCTGACCGAAGAGCAGCGCAAGAAGGCCGTTCTCAGGTTCTCAAAAACGGGCAACGACAATCTGACCGAAGCCTGGCGAGACAACGTCGTGCTGGACTACGCCGGCATTCGCGCGACCGAGCTCACCGAAGTTCAACGCCGGCAGTTGGTCGAGCTCATCGCTCTCTACGTCGACAACATGGACGACGGCCATGCGCGGGTGAAGATGGACGAGGTGCGGGCGTTCCTGGATCGCACGTGGCTCGCCTGGATCGGGGACAGTCAGCCCGGCAGCGTGTTCTACTACCGCATCCACAGTCCCGTCATCCTGATCGAGTTCGATCACCAGCAGCCGGTCGGGCTTCGCCACCTGATGGACCCGGGCGTTCCGAGCACCGCGCACATCCATACCGTCGTCAGGACGCCGAACGGCAACGACTACGGCAAGGACCTGTTGCGGCAGCACTACCAGCAGCATCCCCATTCCACGCGGTGACGGCGGGTCCGCGTCATGATCGACCGGCGCACACAGTTCGGCGACATCGATATTTACCTGTTCGATCAACTGCTGCGCGACCGGATTCGGCGCGATGCTGCCGTGACCTCCGGCAGCGCCCGCGCGATCTCTGCCGCACCGGCGAGGAAACACAGCACCTGGCCGGAGGTGATGGCCCGGGCCTCGGCCGCGCGCTGGCGACGGTCGTATCGGGGCGGTGGAGGACCTCCGGCGGGAAGGTCTCACCAGGGACGGCGATGACCGGACAGTCGCCGAGCCACGTCGCCACTCGGCTCGTGTCGAGCGTCGCCGACATCACGACCAGGCGGAGGTCGTCGCGTGCGAGCCACGCCTGCCGCGCCAGGGCGATGCCCAGGTCGGCGTGAATGCTGCGCTCGTGGAACTCGTCGGGGACGATGGTCCGGAAGTCGGAGAGGAGGGGATCCTGCAGCTGCCGCGTAGTGAGGATGCCCTCGGTTGCGACGAGCAACCGGGTATCGCGGACGAACTTCCGCTCGAAGTGCACGTGCCATCCGACTTCGCGCCCGAGCATCCATCCCTCTTCGGCGGCGAGCCGCGCGGCGATGCTGCGCGCTGCCACCCGTCGCGGCTGCAGCAGGATGACCGCGCCGTCTGCTGCGAGGGCTGGCGGCACCCGGGTCGTCTTGCCCGTGCCCGGCGCCGCGGTGACCACGCCGGCCCGGCGCTCGCGGACGCGCGCGAGGATCGAGGAATCCGGCGACGGCGGGCAAGCCGAGCCCCGAGTCCCGTCTGGAAAACCTGATACAGTCACGCCTCGTGAAATTCACTATCGTCGCCATCATGTCTGCGGTCGTCGTGGCCGCAGCGCCGGTGGACCAGAAGGGCGTCGAATACGGGCGCCCTGGGGGCCATCCCCTGCTCCTCGATCTGCACGTGCCCGACGGGCCCGGACCGTTTCCGGCGGCGATCCTGGTCCACGGCGGCGGGTTCGATGGCGGCGGCCGCGCGACGAACATGGCCCCCACGTTTCAGCCGCTCGCTGACGCCGGATTCGCCTGGTTCAGTATCGACTACCGCATGGCGCCGGAATTCCGCTTTCCCGAGGCGAGAGAAGACATCGACGCCGCGATCAAGTGGGTGAAGGCCAACGCGCGGACCTACCGAATCAACCCGGCGAAGATCGTGCTGGCCGGCGAATCGGCCGGCGGTTTCCTGGTGAACTACGCCGCCACCCACGCGACACCGGCGACCGAGGTCGCGGCGGTGGTCGATATCTACGGTCCCGTCGATTACGAGAAGATTGCGCGCCAGCGCCAGGCGTACCCCGCCCGGTTCAACATGACCTCGATCAACAGTCACCAGAAGACCGGCGGTGGCATCTGGTTCTTTGGTGTCGATGGCTACGACGAAGCGAGCTTCGTGAAGCTGCGGGCGATTTCCCCGATGTTCGCCGTCCACAAGGGCATGCCGCCGTTCCTCGCGATCCACGGAACTCGCGACGACCAGGTCCCATACGAGCAGTCGACGATGCTGTGCGACGCGATCAGGAAGGTCGGCGTCTCATGTGAGATCATCACCGTCGAAGCCGGCGGGCACGGCATGGGCTCGTGGAAAGACGCCGACCAGCAGCACTACAAGGCTGGAATGGTCTCGTGGTTGAAGAAAACTCTGGCTCTGAAGTAGCGGCTCGGAGGTCCTGAGCCCGTCTCCCTCAGCTCTTTGGAGTCAGTGGCGTGAACCACTGCAGGACGAGGTAGGTCGCCGGCGTCTGACCGACGTTGGTCATGTTCTCGTTTTCGTTCACGGCAAAGAACACGATCGAGCCCGGCCCGACTACCTGTTTCCGACCGTCGATGTTCACCTCGATCGTTCCCTCCTTGATAATCACCAGTTCTTCCTGCGGATGGCGATGCAGCGGACCCGTGTTCTCGCCGGGATTGAGCGTGGTGATGTGGCCGTGCAGCTTGTCGAGCGTGGCTGTCGGCGCGTCGAACACCTCGCGACGCTCGCCGGTTCGCGTTGGTGCGGGCTTCAGCGTGGTCCAGTCGATGGCTTTCGACTCCAGGCGGACGGGCGTTTGCCGGCCACCGGCCACGCTCGTCATCATTGTCATCACAGAGAGCAGCAGAAGTCTGGTCATGGCGCGCGATCATACGATGACCTGGCGTGCGCGAGGGTGAGGATCCGGCTCGCCTCGCACGGCCGATTTGAGGCATGATGCCGCCACGCTGATGCCCACATCGACACGCCTTACGGTCCTGCTCCTGCTGACACTGTCGATCGGCCTGCTGCTTCCGGGCCTGTTCCTGCCGGTGCTGACGATCCGAGGCGTACTGACGCGCGAGGGTATCGCCTATGTCGCTCCGACAATGCTCGAACGGGGCCTGGGCGACGGGACCATCGCTGCGTTGAAATCGTTGATGAACCCTACCGTCGTCGCCTTGATGGAGGCGACCGGGACGGACATGAAGAAGGCGATCCTCGACAAGCTTGGCCCCCAGGTGACCGCGTCGCTGCAGAAAACCGGGGCAGACGTCGAAGTCTACGAGCAGACGCGCAGCATCGTGGGATCGGTCCGGCGGCTGTACGAGGTCGGAAGCCCCGTGCCGGCCACGCTCATCCTGCTGTTCAGCGTCATCGTGCCGGTCGCCAAGGCCGCGCTCGTGGCCTGGGCGGTGTTGCTCACCGACGAGCGGCTGCGCCGTCGCACGCTGTCGTTTGTCCTCGCGATCGCCAAGTGGTCGATGGCCGACGTCTTCGTCGTCGCGCTGTTCATCGCATTTCTCGCCGCGCAGGCCAGTACGGTTCCAGCCGCCGGAGCGAACGCGGCGCCGCCGCTTCTCGCCTTCGACGCCCGCTTCGGTTCCGGCTTCTACTGGTTTGCGGCGTACTGCCTGTTCTCGCTCGGCGCGCAGCAGTTCACGCATCGTGTGGCGATGCCGGCCGCATCACGGTGAGTGAGCAGAGGGCCTCTCCCGGTTCCATCATTGTCAACGTGCCTGGAGTCGCGGGGGACGTCCTCAGCAGGCGGTCACGGGCCGCAATCTTCCTGGTTCCGGCTGCGGCGGCGCTCGTCCTTGCCGGCGCATGCAGGCGGCCACACACGACGTCTGAGGCCGCTCAGGTAGACGCCCTGTTCGCCGAGTGGAGCAAGCCGGGCTCGCCGGGATGCAGCCTCGGCGTCAGCCGTGCCGGGACGACGGTCTACGAGCGCGGTTACGGCATGGCCAGCCTGGAGCTCGGCGTCCCGATCACGCCCGCTTCCGTATTCCCCGCAGCATCCATCTCCAAATCGTTCACGGCGATGAGCATCGTCCTGCTCGCGGAACGCGGCCAGCTGTCGCTCGATGATGAAGTGCGAAAGCAGTTTCCTGAGTGGGCCGAGCGCGAACATCGAGTGACGATCCGTCACCTGTTGACGCACACTGGCGGCCTGCGCGACGTGTTCCTGCTCATCGAGCTGGCAGCGCCGGTCGCTCATGGCACGAATACCAACGATGCGCTGTCACGAATCCTGGTTCGGCAGCGCGGCTTGAACTTCGCGCCCGGCGACGAATACGAATACAACAACGGCGGCTACAACCTGCTGGGCCATCTCGTGAAGCGGGTGACCGGACAACCCCTCGCGGCCTTCGCCGACGAGAACATCTTCAAGCCGCTCGGGATGACGCACACCCACTTCCACGACGACAAGGGGCTGGTGGTGCCGAACCGCGTGTCGAACTATTCCCGGGACGCGAAAGGTTTCCGTCTCGCCTGGGACGAAGGGGGCATCATCGGCAATTCCGGGCTGTACACGACGACCGGTGACCTGTTGCGGTGGACCCGGAATTTCTCCGACCCGCATGTCGGTGCCAGGGCATCCCTGGCCGCGATGCAGACCTCGACGACGCTGACCGGCGGACGTCCGGTCCCGTATGGCCTCGGGCTCGAGCTCGGCCAACATCGCGGTTTGCGGACGATCGGACATGGGGGTGGAGATCGCGGGATCTCGACCTATGTCGTTCACTACCCCGATCAGCAGTTCTCAGTCGCGATTCTCTGCAACACGGACGCTGTCGGACCCGTGGGACTTCTCACGCAACGCGTCGCGGAGATCTATCTTGCGAACGTGCTGACGCCAGGAGACGAAGGCACGCCACCCGCGACACCGGCGCGAGTGACGCTTCCACCCGAGCAACTCGCGAACCGGGCAGGCCTGTACCGCGACGTATCGAGCGGCTTATACGGACGAATCTTCCTTCGCGAGGGCAAGCTGATGGCGTCCACGAACGCCGGAACGGACGGCAACGCGTTCGAGCTGGTACCGGTGGCCGGCGGCCGGTTCGTGATTGTCGGAACCCCGATCGTCGCGGCGTTCGTGCCCGCGGCAGGAGACCGGCCACAGGAAATTCACGTCAGCGGAGTGGGCCCGCGACCCATGGTGTCCCGCGAGGTCGCGCGTCCCTCGGCCTCGACCGTCGACGTTGGCTCTTTCGTGGGCAGGTACACGTGTCCGGATCTCGACGTCACGTACTCGATCGCCCGGCGCGGTTCAGGTCTCGTCCTGGAAATGCCAGCCGGCGCGAGCGCGGAGCTGGAGCTCATCGCGCCGGACACCTTCAGTGGCTCTCTGGTTGACGTGATCGAGTTCTCGCGCGATCGGCGGGGACGCGTGACCGGATTCACGGTGCACAGCAATGGCGCTCGCAACCTGCCCTTCGAGCGAGTCGAGTAGTGATCCAAGGATCTCGTTCAGGCCATCAGAAACCGTGCAAGTGCTTCTTCACCGGCTCGGCCGAGGCGTGCCGCGTGATCAGATAGAATCCTGACACCACTGACCACTATGGCATCCAAGCTCGAAATCGCCGACCGGCTGGTTGGTGACGTTCTGGTGCTCACGGCGACCGGGCAGATGTTGCTCGACGACGGTGATCTCGCCTTCGGCCGGCGCGTCGACGAGTTCATCAGCCGTGGCATCGTGAAAATCGTCGTCGACCTCGGCGGGGTCACCTACATCGACAGCTCCGGCGTCGGCATGATGGCCGCCCAGCTCAAAGACGTCCGGAGACACGGCGGCGACATGCGGCTGGTGCATCTCACCAACCGGACTCAGCGACTGTTCGGGACGATGAAGCTGCTCATCGCTTTCGAGACGTTCGACGACGAGGCAGCGGCCGTCCGCAGCTTTCTCGGCCGGCCCGGTGCCTGAGGACTTGACGTGAGGGCCTGGAGGCGTCGAGCACGACTTCTCTGCGCGATCGGCGTGAGCGTCTGGTTGGCCGGGATGGCTGCCAATCAAGCGACGCCGCCCGTAGCCTTGTCCGCGGCGCTGCGGGCCCACGTGAAGGATGAGCGCTTCGGGATTGTCACCTCCCTCAGAGGACTGCCGCTCGGCGTCCGCGAAGGGCTGCAGACGCTGTTCGGCAGCCAGTCACTCGATATCGCCATCGCCGAGCCAGGCGCCGAGTTTCAGGCCACTGACGTGATCGTCAATCCGAAGCTGGCGACCCGCCGGCTGGTTGCGGCGGGGTGCTCGGCCGATCATTGCCTCGTCTATTACGAGCGCGGCGGCATCGTCCACACGTGGGAGGTCGCGCTGTTTCACTGGGCGCCCAACGCCACCCGCTTCGAGTGGGGCGGTACCGCGCCAGGCGGACTGGCGGCAATCGACGACGTTCGCAAGGCCATCCTGTCAGACCAGATCAAGAGTCGCTAGTCTGGGTCGCTGGTCCTGAGGCTAATCCCCAGCGCATTCCGTTTGTTTTTGACATCATCCCCCGATGGCGCTCACCGCAACCGTCTTCGCCTTCGAGATCGATCTCGCCGACAGCGATCGCGACGTCTACGAGCACCTCTCGCTCCGGCTGGCGCGCCATCCTTCGGAGTCGGACGAATTCCTGGTCGCCCGGCTGCTGGCCTACTGCCTCGAGTACACCGAAGGCATCGAGTTCTCCCGCGGCCTCTGCGACGCCGACGATCCGCCCATCGCGGTGCGCGACCTCACGGGTGAATTGCGCGCGTGGATCGACGTCGGGACCCCCTCGACGGATCGCCTGCACCGCGCGAGCAAGGCCGCTGATCGGGTAGTCGTGTATGTGCACAAGGAGCACAGGCAGTGGCTGCGCCAGCTGGAAAGCGCCGTGATTCACCGCCGCGACGCGCTGGTGATTCACGCATTCGATCCTGCGTTGGTGGCCGCACTCGTGGCGCGGCTCGAGCGCCGGATGTCGTTCGCCCTGAGCGTTGCCGAGGGAGAGGTGTTCGTCGCCTTTTCCGATGCAACGATCTCCGGCCAGGTGCAGCGAGTGCTGCTGACGGATGTGAGGTAACTCGAGCATCACACGCGCGCTATGATCCGCGGACCAGCGGGTGCGGCGCCGATGTTTGTCGGAACCTCGGTCCCACTGCAGGCCAGAACCGGGGTGAGAACCAGAGAGGACCCGAATGAAATCCGCATGGTCCGTGGTTGCCAGCGTGTTGCTCGCCTTGAGCATGGCAGCGGCGCAAACGGCGACGAGCGTGCTGTTCATCGGTAACAGTTTCACATTCGGCGCCGGCTCCGCGGTGCGGTTCTATCGCGCCGACACCGTCACCGATCTCAACAACGAAGGGATTGGCGGCGTGCCCGCGCTGTTCAAGTCGTTCACTCAGCAGTCGGGCCTCGGCTACGACGTGTTTCTCGAGACCCGTGGCGGCAGCGGCCTGGATTTTCATCTCGCGAACAAAGCCGACGTGATCGGCAAGCGCGGCTGGGACGTGGTGGTCATGCACGGATACAGCACGCTCGACGCCGAGAAGCCCCGCGATCCGGCCAAGCTGGTGGCCACGAGCAAGCAGATGGCCGAGCTCCTGCGCGGCCGCAACCCGAACGCCGTACTGCACCTGATGGCGACGTGGTCGCGCGCCGACCAGACGTATCCCGCGACCGGCGCCTGGGCCGGAGAGCCGATCGAGGCCATGGCTCGCGACGTCCGCGCTGCCTACGACAGGGCGGCTGCCGGAGCGCCTGGAGTGAAGTCGGTGATCCCGGTCGGCGAGGCCTGGACGCGCGCGATCAAGACCGGCGTCGCAGATCCCAATCCGTACGACGGCACCGAGCCAGGCAAGCTCAATCTGTGGACCTACGATCACTACCACGCCAGCGCGTACGGCTACTACCTCGAGGCGCTGGTCATCTTCGGCGGCGTCACCGGACGCGATCCCCGTTCGCTCGGTGACTCCGAATGTTCAGCCTACGAACTGGGCTTCTCGCGGCCGCAGGTGAAAGCGTTGCAACAGGTTGCCTTCGACCAGCTCGCAACTGCGGGTGCGGTCACATCGGCACCGGCGGTCGAGACCAAGCCGGGGGGGCCGGTGCGCTGCAGTCAGGGCCGCTGACAGTCAGTGTTCTGGTCGTCGCGAGCCGCGTGGCTTCCGGCTTCCGTCTTCGCCAAGGCTTCGGCGGCCCTGAACCGACAGGAATCACGCTCCGACTTCGGCGTGTCGATCGGAGAGCCCGTATGCCGATAATCCCGTACCTTTATTACGAAGACGTCGTCAGCGCGATGAGATTCCTCACGAAAGCGTTCGGCTTCCGGCGATTCGGGGCCGTGTCACGAGGGCCCGACGGGAAAATCAACCACGCGGCGATGAAGGTCGGAAGCAACGTGGTCATGATGGGCCGCCCGCCGACGGCCTACCGCAGTCCGAGGCGCCTGGGTCAGGCCACACAGTGCCTGCTTCTCGACGTTCGCGGTGTCGATGCCCACTTTCAGCGCGCGCTCGGGGCAGGCGCGCGAGTCCTGCAGGAACCTGCCGATACGCCGTTCGGCACGCGTCGGTATGGCGTCGCCGATCCGGAAGGTCACGAATGGTACTTCTCTCAACGCCGGAGGACGAAGCCGGCCGCCAGCCGCTGACGCCGATGATCCTGACATGGAGAGGTGACCAACATGCAGGTTGACCAACAGCAGGTCCTCTCGAAGAGATCGCGTCCGATTTGGAGCAGGCGTGGAATGAAGGTGACGGCGAGGCACTCAGCGGAAGAATCTCCCATGACATTTTCAGGTCAGCGGCAGCCTGTACTCGTGACCGGGGCCACGGGTCGGGTGGGCCGCGTCGTCGTCGCCCAGCTACTGGAGGCGGCTGTACCCGTGCGGGCGCTGACGCGCCGGCCGGAAGCGGCGGAGTTGCCAGCGGGAGTCGAGGTCGTATCGGGCGACCTCACCGTACCCGAATCGCTCGACCTCGCCCTGCGTGACGTGAGCGCGGTCTTCCTTGTCTGGACCGCCGGGGCGGCCACCCTTCCGGCCGTCGTCCAGCGTCTCGCGACATACACGCGACGCGTGGTGCTGCTGTCCTCGCCGCACCAGACGCCCCATCCGTTCTTCCAGCAGCCGAATCCCATGGCAGCCCTCCACGCGGAAATCGAGCGCCAGATCGCCGCCGCCGGCATCGAGTCGACGATCGTCCGGCCGGGGATGTTCGCGTCGAACGCGCTTGGCTGGTGGGCGGACTCGATTCGCGGTGGCGACGTCGTGCGATGGCCCTACGGCGCGGCCGAGACGGCCCCCATCGACGAGCGCGACATTGCAGCCGTGGCGACGCGCGCCCTTTGTGACGACCGACATCGAGGCGACTACGTCGTCACCGGCCCCGAGTCACTCAGCCAGGTGCAGCAGGTCAACACGATCGGCGCCGCCATCGGGCGCTCGATTCGGTTCGAGGAGCTCACACCGGATGATTTCCGCCGCGAGATGGCGGGTCGCTGGCCGGCTCCCGTCGTCGACATGCTTCTCGCGGCATGGGGCGCCGCGATCGGACGTCCGGCGTTCATGACCTCCACCGTGTTCGACGTCGTCGGATCGCCGCCGCGAACGTTTCACCAGTGGGCGACAGATCACGCTGCTGCATTTCAGGAACGTCCCGCGGGGTAGCCGGTGGGGGGAGCGATGCAGGTCGTCTCGGTGAACGTAGGCCGTCCGCGCGATGTGGTGTGGCACGGGCGCACAGTCAGGACGTCGATCTGGAAGGAGCCGGTGGAAGGGTCTGTCCGGGTCTCGGCGCTCAACCTCGAGGGCGATGCTCAATCCGATCTCTCGGTGCACGGCGGGCTCGAGAAGGCGGTTTACGCATATCCGGCCGAGCACTACGACTACTGGCGGCGGGAACTGTCCCTGGATGCGCTTCCCTGGGGGGCGTTTGGTGAGAACCTCACCACCACCGGCGTTCTCGAGACTGATCTCGCCATCGGCGATCGGATCCGCGTCGGTTCGGTCGAGCTCACGGTGACGCAGCCGCGCCTGCCCTGTTTCAAGCTCGGCATCCGGTTCGGACGCGATGACATGGTCAAGCGCTTCCTCCACAGCGGTCGTTCGGGCTTCTACTTTGCGGTCGCTCGACAGGGTGAAGTGACCGCCGGCGATCGTCTGGAGATCGTTGCTCATGACGCGCTCGGCGTCACGGTATCCGACATCACGTCGCTGGAGACCGCCGCCGCGCCCGATCAGGATCTGCTCCGACGCGCCCTCGCGATGCCCGCGCTTCCGGAGAGCTGGAAAGGGCATCTCGCGAAAAAAGTATCGTAGTTGCGGGAGTGGGCCCGTGACCTACCGCCGCCTGGCACTATGCTGCCGAATCCAACCCGCGAGGGCGACCGCCGATTCACCCCCATCGGCCACCGCGAGAATCTCGGCAACGACCTCGGCATCCGTGCCGGTGAAGTCATAGCCATTCAGATCGAGGAACGTGACCATGGCCAGGAATCCGATGCGCTTGTTGCCGTCACGGTACGGGTGATTCCTGATCAGGCCAAAGGCATGGGCTGCCGCGAGCGTCGGCAGAGCCGCCCCGGGGGAATACTGCCATTTCTGTCGCGGGCGGGCCAATGCGGATTCGAGCGCGCTCTCGTCACGAGTCCCGGTCAGGCCGCCGTGTTCGCGCAGCTGGTCGTGGTGAATGGCGTCAACGACGAGACGACTGAGCGGGTGACCGCCAGGCGAGAGTTGACCGACGAGGAGGCGAGGCGCCTTCGGCGCCTGGCGGAGGCCGCCGATCTCTTCGGACCGGATCACATCGGAGAAGACTTCACGCCCATGGACGGTATCCTGGAGACATTGCGGTTTCGACCGGTTGCAGGCGGACGCGCGGCGGTGCTGGTGACGTCCGGGAACAGGAGCTTTGAGGATCACGACGCGCGGCGCGGCCTCTTGGGGTTGCTGAAGACGATTGAAGCCGATCTTTCAAGGGCTCGCCTGAGTGCCCGACAGAGAGTGCCCTCTCAGCAACACCCCCACCCTGGGCAGCGATGAGGCAATTGGAGGACTGATGGCGCACCTCTCGCTCGTCGCCCTCGTCGTCCGGGAGTACGCACCGGCCATCGACTTCTTCGTCAACGTTCTCCAGTTCGAGCTGATCGAGGACGTGCCCTCGGTCACGAACGACGGCCGGCCCAAACGGTGGGTGGTCGTCCGGCCGGTCGGCGGCGACACCGGGATCCTCCTCGCCCGGGCTGACAGTGAACGTCAGTCTGCGATCGTCGGCGACCAGTTCGCCGGCCGGGTCGGGTTCTTCCTCCGAGTGGATGATTTCGCTGCCAGCTACGCACGAATGGCTGCGGCAGGGGTCAGGTTCGTTACCGCGCCGCGGCGCGAATCCTACGGCGAGGTCGCCGTGTTCCTGGACATCGAAGGCAACCGCTGGGACCTGCTCGGCCCGATTGCCACGACGTAGACGGCTTGTCTCAGCGCCGCTTCACCGTGTGCGCGGTTGCCGTGGCGGTCCACGGGTCCTCGGGCCATGGATGCTTCGGGTAGCGTCCCCGCAGTTCTTTGCGCACCTCAGGGTAGGTTCGCTCCCAGAAACTTCGAAGGTCTCGCGTCGTTTGCACCGGACGCGCGTTCGGCGCGAGCAGCAGGAGCAGCACCGGCTCCTGACGGGGACCGATGCGCGGGGTCTCCGCCAGCCCGAACAACTCCTGCAGCTTGACCGACGCAGACACGGTGCCATCCGCGTGGTACTCGAGGGCGTGCGTGCGTCCGCTCGGAACCGCGAGCCGCTCGGGCGCAGCGCGATCCAGGTGCTGGCGCTCGTCCCCTGTCAGGTGTGCGGCAAGATCGACGCGGGCCAGGTCCGTCTGACCCGCGGTGGCGCGGGTGAGCAGCTCGGTCATCTCCAGCGCCATGTCGGCAAAACGGATACGTCGCGCGAGTTGCTCGCCGGCGTCCGACCATCCCAGTTCCACATACGCGTCGCGCAGCAGTGCCGCGGCTGCCTCGGGATCGGGCGCCACCTGGTGCTCGGCCAGCACGATCGCGCCGTAGTAGTCGCGTCTGAATGCGCGGACGCGTGCCGCATCGCGATCGAATTCGTGCGTCGTTGCCGTCCTCGAAGGCACCAGCCACTCGCGCTCGACGATGTTGGCCATCCGAATCTTTGCTTCGGCGCCTTCGCCGCGATGGGCCGCCTGGACGTCGATCGCAACCAGGAACTCGCCCTCTCGGACCCCGCTTCCGGCTGACAGCACGGCGCCATGGCCGGATGCGAGCAGGACGCGCGGTGAATTCGGCTGGCGGCGGCGCCCGACGCGATCGGGATAGCCGTGAAGGACGGCTCGTCGGAACGCTCGCTCGTCGAGCGTGCCCGCATCGGGCTCCACGCCGATCGCTCGCTGCAGCGCCCGCGCCGTGTGCAGCACATGCTGAGGCAGTTCGCGCTCGCGGTCTACTGCCGAGAGCAAGTCGCTCGTCGTCGTTGCCGTCTGTTGCGGCGCGAAGTGCCGCTCCGAAAGAAGCGCGCACGCCAGCGCCGCCGCACGCGCGCCGTCAGCTTCCAGCAGCAGACGCGCCAGGCGAGGGTGCAGCGGAAGAGCCTGCATCCTGACTCCGGCGGCGGTGAGCCGGCCGTCACCGACCGCACCGAGCCACTCGAGCAGCTCCGTGCCCGCGGCGATCGCATCATCTGACGGCCGTTCGAACCACTCGAACGTGCGTGGGTCTCCGCCCCAGGCGAGGATGTCGAGTAATGGGCCTGACAGGTCGATGCGATGGATCTCCGGTTCGCGATGCGGCTGCAGCCTGTCGGCCGGATGCCAGAGGCGGAGGGCCACGCCCGGCCCGAGACGAGCCGCACGTCCCGCCCGTTGCTCCGCGGAGTCGTTGGCAATTCTCTCGGTCTCGAGGCTGTCGATCGCGCGGTCCGGGTCGTAGCGGGCCACTTTGTGGAAACCGCTGTCGACCACCGCGCCTACGCCGGGGACGGTGAGTGAGGTTTCAGCGATATTGGTCGACAGGATGATCCGCCGCCGGCTCGCGGGCGCGATTGCCGCGTCCTGTTCGGACGCGGGCAGCGCGCCGTGCAGCGATACGATCTCCACTCCAGGCGCCGTCCTGCTGACCTCCGGCACCGCTCGCGCTATCTCCGGTGCGCCCGCGAGGAAACACAACACCTGGCCCGAGGTCGTGGCGAGGGCCTCGGCCGCGCCGCCGGCGACGGTCTCATCGGGACGGTAGCGGATCTCCAGCGGGAAGCTTGCGCCAGGGACCGCGATAACCGGACAGTCGCGGAGCCACTCCGCCACCCGCGCCGTGTCGAGCGTCGCCGACATCACGACGAGATGCAGGTCGTCGCGCGCGAGCCACGCCTGCCTCGCGAGGGCGAGGCCCAGATCGGCGTGAATGCTGCGCTCGTGGAATTCGTCGAGGACGATGGTGCGGAAATCGGAGAGAAGGGGATCCTGCTGCAGCCGCGCGGTGAGGATGCCCTCGGTGGCAACGAGCAGCCGCGTATCGCGGACGAACTTCCGCTCGAAGCGCACGTGCCATCCGACCTCGCGCCCGAGCGTCCAGCCCTGTTCGGCGGCGATCCTCGCGGCGATGCTGCGCGCCGCAACCCGTCGCGGCTGCAGCAGGATGACCGGGCCGTCCGCCGCCAGCGCGGGCGGAACTCGGGTTGTTTTACCCGTGCCTGGGGCCGCGGTAATGACGGCCGCCCGGCGCTCACGGACCCGCGCCAGGATCTCCGGAATCCAGGGACTGATAGGGAGAGGGCGCGGCACCCCGCTCATTATGGGGTCGCCGTCCGACTGGGGTCAGATCTCTATTTTTCGATTCGGGCGATCAACCAAACGCCCCATTTCATGGAAAATCGAGATCTCGACCCCTACCTCGTGAGCGCCCACGCGGCAAGAAGCGCCAGCAGGATGCACACCGAGACCACACCCGTCCGCCGGCGGTCGCGCTCGCGGATCTCGTCGGTCCAGAGACGATCCCGGTTGGCGGCGGTGAGGGCGTCGGCGAAGGCGCCGCTTCGAATGGCGAACACACGGCGCTTGCCGACGAAGACATTGCCGAGGTCGTCGCTGTAATCGAAGGCGCTCGAGACCTCCGTGCTCTTCGGCACGCGATAGGGTCGATTGGCGCGCCAGGCGCCAACGATGCTCGCGCCGGCCGCGGTCGCGAGGAAAGCGAAGATACCCAGAGCGAGCCATCGGCCGCTTGGATCGTTCATCATCTGGATCGCGGGTCGAAAAACGAGGGCGGCCAGGAGGCAGGCGCCGACGAGCGGAATCAGCATGAGGAGCGTGACCCATCCGTCTAAGCGGCCAGGCGGCTCCACGAGCGCCCGGTGCCGCGCCGCGCACCCGGCGCAGAACGCCACGTCGATGCGGGTCACGACGTAGCGCCAGGCCCGATGCCGGTTCTTCCGCCGAAACACCTTCTGGATGGAAAGGCGTTCGGATGCCGGCTGGCCGCAGTTCGGGCAGAGTGAGGGCCACGAGATCGTGTTGGAGGCACCCATCAGCGCGACACGGTGGCCCATGGCCGGCAGATCGTGGTCGCGATGTGAGACCTGGAAGGTGCGCATGCGCGATTCACACTATCATTCGGCCCATCACGTTGTGGTCACAGCGCCATCGAAATGAACCTCACGGAGCTTCCGTGGACCTGCGAGCGCAATTCGGCGACATCGACATCTACCTGTTCGATCAACTGCTGCGCGGCCGGATACCTACCGGCATGCGGATCTTCGATGCCGGGTGCGGCGAGGGCCGGAATCTCGTCTACCTCCTTCGCGCGGGCTACGACGTATCCGGTGTAGATGCAGACGCTGCCTCGATAGCGTCCGTGCGCCGGATGGCGGCAACCCTCGCGCCGCATCTCCCTGCCGACCACTTCCGCTCGGAACTGCTCGAGAGCATGACCTTTCCTGATTCGTCTGCAGACGTCGTCCTCAGCAGCGCCGTGCTTCACTTCGCGCGGGATGATGCCCACTTCGACGGCATGCTGCGTGGGATGTGGAGGATCCTCGGGCCCGGCGGCATCTTCTTCTGCCGCCTTGCCTCATCCATCGGGATCGAAGATCGGATCGAACGCATCAGCGGCCGCCGCTACAGGCTGCCCGACGGATCGGACCGCTATCTCGTCGACGAGCTCCGGCTCCTCGAACTGACTGGCGCGCTCGGCGCCGAGTGGCTCGATCCCCTGAAGACGACCGTCGTGCAGAATCAGCGGTCGATGACCACCTGGGTGATCCGGAAGCGCAGCGCGTGACGCGCATCGACGTGGCCACGGACCCCGAACCCGGCCAGGCGGCGCCGAGTGGCTATACTCCTCAAGATCCGCGCCCGTTACGGTCCCGCCGGTCGCGACTGGAGTAAACCTGCCATGCCCTCGAGTAATCTGCCCAAGGACCTCGACAAGAATCGTCTGGCCGAGGCGACCCTCGCAATCCTCTCGTTAACCCTTCATGAGGACGGCCGCGTCTGGAAGGGCATCGATTGGGATGTCCTGGAGTTGCTGCACGAAAAGGGATGGGTGGTGGACCCGCACGCGAAGACCAAGTCTGTCGTGCTCACGGCGGATGGCGAGCGGCTGGCGGGCGAATTTCTGCAGAAGTATTTCGGGCCTCGAGCCGGTTAATCGGCTGGAGATCCTTCCAGTCGGAGCGGCGACCGAACGAAGCGGGGCAGATGAATGAGACCTGACGTGAACGAATGGCAGTCAGCCGCACATGCCGGCGCATATCTCGAGCGGGCAGACCAGGTGCCTCATCGATCCGCGGGCGAGGCCACCCTGATCGAGGAGATCCCCGCCGACCTACGACGAGTGCTCGACCTCGGGTCCGGAGATGGCCGTCTACTGGATCTGGTACTGCGTGCGCGGCCGAAGGCGACGGGAGTGGCCCTGGATTTCTCGCCACTCATGCTCGAGCGCCTGCGAAGCCGCTTTGCGGGTTCGCCGGCGGTGGAGATCGTCACCCACGATCTGAGCGACCCGCTGCCGATGCTCGGAACGTTCGACGCGGTGGTGTCGAGCTTTGCGATCCACCACGTGGATCACGAACGAAAGCGACAGCTGTATGGTGAGATCGGGCAGATGCTGGGCGACGGCGGAGTCTTCTGCAACCTGGAGCACGTCGCCTCGGCGTCGGCGTATGGCCACGCACGTTTCCTCGCGGCGATGGGTACCAGACCGGATGAGGAGGACCCGTCCAACAAGCTGCTGGACGTTCACACCCAGCTCGAGTGGCTGCGCGAAATCGGCTTCGCCGATGTCGACTGCTACTGGAAGTGGCGGGAGCTGGCGCTACTGGTCGGGTTCAAACGGACCGTGGACGGGCAGGGTCGCAAATGCTGACCCGACGCTCCGCGTTGACCCTGCTCGTTGCGGCAGGTGTCCCTATCTTCTGGAGGAGTTCCATGGCCGCATCGCAAGCCACGAGGCCGGCGGCCGACGCAGTCGATCATCTGCTCCTGGGTACGCGTGATCTCGATGCCGGAATCGAGTGGGTCGCGAAGCGGTTCGGCGTGAAGGCCGCAGTTGGCGGCAGCCACCCGGGACGCGGGACCCGCAATGCGCTGATCGCGTTCAGGCGACGGCGGTACCTCGAAATCATCGCGCCCGATCCGGCGCAGCCGCCCGAGAACCTCACCAGGGACCTGCGCGCGCTCGACGAGCCGCGCCTGATCGCCTGGGCGTCCGCAAGCGGCGATCTCGGCGCGCTGGCCGGGCGGCTCCAGGAACGCGGTCAACGAGTCACCGGCCCTCTCGACGGTTCGCGCATCCGCCCCGACGGGCGGAAGCTCGCGTGGCGGACGCTCGCGGTGCAAGCGGCGTTCGAACAGGACGGCACCGACCCGATTCCGTTCTTCATTCAGTGGTCGCCCGAGTCGTCTCATCCGTCACAGGACTCTCCACAAGGATGTGACCTGGTCGGGTTCGCGATCGAGCACCCGAACGCGGACGGGGTCCGGGCCCTGCTCGCGCAGGCGGGGATCGACGCCGAGGTCCGGCAGGCGAAATCGTGCCGGCTGACGGCGACGCTCGACACGCCGAAGGGACGCGTCGTAGTCAAATGAGCTCCTGAAATGAAGGCAACGCTCGAACAGGCATTTGGCTATCAAGGCGACAAGATGAACCTGCCGGTGCAGGATCTCGTTTCAGCTTTGTCCTTCTACGAAACGGTCCTGGGCTTCCGGGTGCTGTCACGCGCCGAGATGCCGCAGAAGTCTGCCGTACTCGGCCGTGACCAGGTCGAGATCCGGCTGGCGGAAAACGGCGGCGATCCGTCTCAGGACGGGTGTGCGTTTCATGTGCAGGGGCTCGGGGAGCTGTTCAGCGAGTTCAAGAACAACGGCTTGCAGAAGGAACTTGGTGAATTCGACATCGAGGAGCACGGCGGCGTCTCGTGGAAAGTGTTCTACGTCGTCGCGCCAGATGGCCTCTGCTACTGGTTCGGGGAGCGCCAGGCCGATCGATAATTCATTCTTTGCGCTGTGGAGCCCTTCGTGAAAACGTCAAAGACCATCGTGCGGATTCGTGGGGTTGCGGTGTTGCTGACCGTATCGATCGCGGCGGCCGGTGGCGTCCTGCGTGCGCAGCTGCGCCAGATGCCGCCCGCCTGGCCTGTACGCCCAGACCCAGCTGCCTCCCGGCGAGATTCCGCCGCAGGCGCCGGCGCCGAGGACGCCGCCAGTCACCAATCCTGACGCCGCGAAACCGGATGCTCCGCCGGCGCCGCTGCTCCAGGCGAAGGGATCGGCGGAGAAGTTCACCCAGCAACAGGTGAACGACAGCTACGGACCGGCCGACTGGTTCCCGAGCTCGCATCCGCCGATGCCTGAGATCGTGGCACACGGAAAACCCGGGGTTGCACGCGCCTGCGCGCTCTGCCACCTGGCGGACGGGCGCGGCCGGCCTGAGAACGCGCCGCTCCAGGGACTGGCCTCCGACTACATCGTTCAGCAACTCCGCGATTTCCAGCAGGGTTTGCGCCACAGCGCCGATCCGCGCAAGGCGAACACGCTGGAGATGGAGAACATCGCGAAAGCGTTGACCGACGACGAGATCCGGGATGCGGCCCGGTATTTTTCGTCGATCAAGGTGCCGAAGTATGTCCGCGTGGTCGAGAGCGAGAAGATCCCGGCGATGCGGGTCCAGGGAGAGATTTACTTCACCACCGACGGGCCTGAAGATGCGATCGGCACGCGCGTAATCGAGACGCCGGAGGATGCGGTGGAGGCGCGGCTCCGGAACCCGAAGTCCGGCTTTATCGCATACGTCCCGGTTGGCAGCATCAAGCGTGGGGAAGCGCTGGCCAGCACCGGCGCCAACGGGAAGACGACACCCTGCGCGGTCTGTCACGGCCCTGACCTGAAGGGCCTGGGCCCGGTGCCGAACCTCGCCGGGCGATCTCCCAGCTACCTCGCGCGGCAGATGTACGACATGAAGCTCGGAACGCGCAAGGGCGCGATGTCGGCGCTCATGATGCCGGTGCTCGCGAATCTGACCGACGCCGACATCGTCGATCTGATGGCGTACGTTTCATCTTTGGAGCCGTAGCAGCGAGTCAGTTCAGCGATTCCCCTTTTCCATCGCCGGCACCGTCTGCAGGTAGGCCCACAGGGCCTTCAGCTCGACGTCTTTCATCTGTCCGTAGGCCTTCCACGGCATCTGGGGCAGGATGTCGGTGCCGCCCTTCCGCTTCCCCTCGCGGAGTGCGCGTATGAAATCCGCCTCGGTCCATCCCTTCAAGCCGGTTTCGTGCGGCGTGAGGTTGGCGACGATCGGCATGTTCGGATCGCCGGAGATCTTCCCGCCCGACAGATGCTCGCCGTGACACCCGCGGCAGACCTGCGCGATGTGCTGACCCAGCTCCACGCTGGCGACTTCGACCGGCGGCTCCACCGGGTGCGGCTTCTGGTGATCGATTGCGAAGGCCACGAGTGTGTCCGAGCCGAATGCCACGATGAACGAGAACAGCGCGCCAATCCTGATGGTCTTCAGCTCCCGATCCACCGGGGGACGGCTTCGGACGTAAGCGACAATGTCGGACAGTTCGTGGTCAGACAGATTCAGGAACTCGATCGACGGCATCGAGGACGACTGGCCCGTGTGCCTGACACCGTGGCGGACGGCTCGGTCCCAGTCCGCGGCGGAATAGGTCCGTGTGACGCTGCCGGCGCCGGTCGTGAGATTCGGCGCGGCCCAATGGCCAATCAGGGCCTGGTCGATCAGGACCCTGCCTCCCAGGTCAGCGGCGTGACAGCCGTTGCACCCCACACGGGTCTTGATCAAATGCTCCCCGCGCGCGATCGCGCGGGTCAGCGCTGCCGCGTGCAGGTCGACGTCGCCCAGCGGATCGGCCGCCGGAGCGCCCGCCGCGAGCCGTTCCGCCCGGAGCGTTTCGAGCTCGGCCGCGCTGAGCGGGAAGGGAATGGGGAACGACGCCTCGTGCGTCGTCCAGTGCCGGGCGTACTTCCGCCCCGCGATCAGGCGAGCGGCGCCGATCACACAGAGGGCCAGGACGAGCACGACACCAACGATCCAGACCAGGATTTTGAGCAGTCTGCGCATGGGAACCGGAAATAACCAGCCGCGGCGGAGGCGGCGAAGGGAGGCGATACGGTCTCAACAAGGCCTTGTCTGAGCCGGGCCATCCACTTGGATGCTATACGAAGGCGACCTCGATCCGGATCGCCAGCCGGTCGATTATCCTGACCCGAGTCGCGCCGGCTCGGACGCCACTCGAGCCGGCCGTTTCCCGAGAGACCGACCGCATGGCCTTCGTGATCTCGTTTCGCACAGCCCGATTCGACGTCTCCAAAGAGACCCCGAATCCAATCAATCCAATTGCCGGCGAGAGCGTGCTCAACTGGCTTCGAACCGCCCTCGCCGGCGCGGACTACCGATCCACGGTACCGGGGACCGAGGACTGGGGTTGGTACATGGATGTCGAAGGTCGCGGCGGCGCGTATCTCGTCGGCGCCAGCGCCGAGGCGGATGGCGCCACGACCGACGTCGAATGGGTGGTGCAGGTGCATCGGGCGCGGTCGCTGAAGGACAAGCTTCTGGGCCGGAACAAGCTGTCCGAGGGAGATCCGCTCTGCTCGCAGATCGAGCGAATCGTGCGTGCCGACACGCAGATCGAGCTGCTGTCTGTCGATGCCGGCGGCTGACCGCGAGGGACTGTGGCGGCTGTTCAACTTCCTTGCCCGGCTGTCGCGGCGGCGGGACGTCGCCGAGGATCTCCTGGAGGAGACATGGCTGCGCTTCGTCGCGCAGATGCCGCGGCTGCGCGGCGATACCAGGCTCGGGGCCTGGCTGTTCACGGTTGCGCGCAATCTCCATGTCAGTTATTGCCGCTCGCGGCTCGTTGAAGAGTCCTGCGACATGGGGCTGAGTGGGCTATGGCTGTCGGGTTCCTCTCCTCCCTCGCCGTTCGAATACACCGTCGCGGGCGAGACGGGACGCCGTGTCGAGGCCGCGATCGCGTCGCTTCCAGTCGCCTGCCGCGAGGCAGTGCTGCTGGTGGCGGTGGAAGGGCTGCGCCCTTCGGAAGCCGCTGAGGTCTGCGGCATCGAGCCGGAGACGATGCGGCAGCGCCTGAGTCGCGCCCGCGCGCTGCTGGCGCGTTCACTCGATGCGTCCGAACGGCCCGTCCTGAGAGCGCTCGAGGAGGCAGCGACATGACGACCGATGAAATCGATGGCCTTGTAACCGGAACCAGGCCGTTGCCGGCGCTTGCGCCGGATCCGGTATGGTCGGCGCGGCTCCGCTCGCGTTGCCGCGCGAGAATGGCGCAACGCGTAAAGCCGGCTCAGGCTGGAGAGATCCTTGCCACTGCCCTGATCGGCTCGTTCTCCGCGCTCTACCTGCTGGGTGTCGTTTACGATGTCGTCCGCTTGTACTATGTCCCGTGAACGCGATGTGGAGCCCGGCCGCGACCTAGACCATGCCCGCCGTACAGGATTTCTACCCTGACGACTTCGCTCATTGCTATGGATGCGGCCGCCTGAATCGCGACGGGTTGCACGTGCGGACGATCTGGCAAGGCGACAGCACGATCGCCCGGTTCACGCCGCGGCCGGAGCACGTGGCGCTGCCGGGGTTCGTCTATGGCGGGCTGATCGCGTCGCTGATCGATTGTCACGGCGTTGGGACCGCCGCGGTGTCAGTCGAACGGGCCGCCGGCCGGGAGATTGGCGACGCACCTGCGCCGAGATACGTGACCGCCTCCTTGCACGTCGACTTTGTGAAGCCGACTCCGCACGGGCCCGACCTCGAGCTGGTCGGGCGAGCCACCGAGATCGCCGGCCGCAAGGTCACGGTCGATGTGGAGGTCAAGGCCGATGGGGTGCTGACCGCGCGCGGCAGGGTCATCGCCGTCTCGCTGCCGGACTCCATGCGAACGGCGGCTCGTTCCGCCCGCTGAGGCCATCACTCGAGGATTGCTGAATGATCAAGGGACTCGCGACGGTCATCTATCACGTCAGGGACCTCGACCGCGCCAAGGCATGGTACGCGGCGGCGTTTCAGCAGGCCCCGTACTTCGACCAGCCGTTCTATGTCGGCTTCAACATCGGCGGCTACGAGCTCGGGTTGGATCCCAACCCCGAAGGCCCCGAGCCCGGCCCTGGAGGAACGGTCGCGTACTGGCGCGTCGACCGCATCGATGACGCGATCTCGCAGTTCGTGGCCGCTGGCGCGACGCTTCTGCGGGCGGCGGAGGATGTCGGCGAGGGGATCAAGGTCGCGTCGGTCACCGACCCGTTCGGCAACGTCATCGGCCTGATCGAGAATCCACACTTCACGCTGCCGCGTTAGGAACGTTCCCGCCGGCCCATGCAACACATCTCAATCCGCCGGGCCGTTCCCGACGATGTGCCTGGGATTCTCGAGTGCCTTCGCAAGGCCTTCGAGCCCTATCGAGAGAGCTATACGCCGGCGGCCTTCGAGGACACGGTGCTCTCGCCGGAGACGATACAAGGCCGCTTGACCGAGATGTCCGTGTTCGTGGCCGTTACCGGGACAAGTGGCATCGCCGGTACCGATTGGCGCCAAGGTGGGGGGCGGTGGGGAAGGGCACATTCGCGGCATGGCGGTTCATCCTGCTCTGGTCGGAACAGGTGTGGCGCAATCCCTTCTCGAAGCCGTGGAGAATGATCTGCGTGAGCGTGGCTGCACCAGGGTGAGCCTCGGTACCACCCGGCCGCTCGAGCGCGCCATCCGGTTCTACACGCGCAATGGGTTTCGCTCGACCGGTGTGGTTCGCGATTTCTACGGGATGCCGCTGTTCGAATACCTGAAGGAACTGCGGCCTGAGGTCCGGTGAGGCCCCCGCCATGCGCCTTGTCTGGCCCGCGCGCGAGTACCTGACGGGTTACGTAGCTGCCCTCGAGAGCGGCTGGTCGCCCGACAATCTTCGGCCCGAGGCCGCGCAAGAGGAGTTGGCCCGCATCGCGGAGAATCCCGACGCCTTTCTGGCCAGCACGGTGGATCGCGAGGCTGCCGGTGAGCCCATCGTCTTTCCCGACGGCAGCAGCGTTCCACGTCTGCCGGGATACCGGATGTGGATGTGGGATGGCGAGTTCTGCGGAAGCACCAGTTTTCGGTGGCAACCCGGCACCGAGGCGCTTCCCCCGTACTGTCTCGGCCACATTGGTTATTCCGTCGTCCCGTGGAAGCGGGGCCGTGGCTATGCCACGCAGGCACTGGGCGAGTTGCTCGATCACGCCAGAGCCGAGGGGCTTCGCTATGCGGAGATCACGACGCGGCCGGACAACGTACCGTCGCAGCGCGTGATTCTCGCCAACGGCGGCGTTCTCGTCGAAGAGTTCACCGCGCCCGCCGCGCTCGGCGGCCATCGTCATCTTCGTTACCGCGTGCGGCTCGTTCCCAATCGCTGACCGGCGCGCGCTCGCGTAAGATCCGATCGAAACAGGGAGCGGTCACATGTCACAACCGACCGTCAACGTCCTGGAGAAGTCGCGGCCCATTCTGGGTGGCGTGTTTCCCATACTTCGAGTCGAAAACCTTGACTCCAGCCTCGAGTACTACCAGACCCACCTGGGCTTCGAGGTGCAGTGGCGCAGCGGGACGGTCGCGTCGGTGCAGCGGGACCGTGCCGCCATCATGCTCTGTCAGGGCGATCAGGGGCACGGCGGCACCTGGATATGGATCGCCGTCAGCGACGCGGATGCCATCTATTCCGAGCTGCAGGCTCGGGGCGCCCGCCTGCGGCATCCGCCGGCGAACTATCCGTGGGGCTCGCGCGAGTGTCAGATCATGGACCTCGACGGCCACGTCCTCCGATTCGGATCGGATCTACGCGCCGGCGAGCCGATGGGTGACTGGCTCGACGCCTCAGGGCAGCGATGGCTTCCGGCTGCGGGAGGGGGCTGGCGGCACGCAGAGGATGGCTAGCGATGATTCGCAAACTCACGGACGGCCGATATCGGCTGTACTCCAGGAAGAAGGATCCGAAAACGGGCAAGCGCCGCAATCTGGGCACGTTCGCGACGCGGGCAGCCGCGATGAAACACGAACGTGCGGTGCAGTTCTTCAAACGCGGTGGGTGAGACGTGTCGAAGGTTCGTGTTCTCGCAAAGGCACTCGTCTTCACCGCGGTCGCACTCGCGCTCGTGGCGACGGCCGGTCCGCTCGTCGGTATCGCGGCCGCGACGACAGGGGTGTCATCAGTGCCGCCCGCCGCATACGGCGCAGTAGTCTCCGCGATGCTCCTTGCGGCCACCAGCCTGACGCTCCATCGCGAAGGACTCGATCTGCGAAGCCTTGGACTGGTGCCGTCACGGGATCGAATCCGGGAGCTTGCAATCGGGTTCGCCGTCGGGGTGGTGCTGTTCGTGATCCTGGCGCTGGTTCGCGGGGCCCTCGCCGGGGTCGCCTGGACGTTTGGGGGCGTGAACGCCATGCTCCCCGTACTCGCCAGCCTGCTCGTGGCGCTGCTGCTTCTTCTGCCCGAGGAACTGCTGTTTCGAGGCTATGCGTTTCAGCGGCTGATCCAGGCAGTCGGCGTGTGGCCGGGCATCCTGATTTCGGCGGTCTTGTTCGGGCTGTATCACCTCGTGGGTTCAGGCATGTGGGGCATCGGTGCGTTCTTTCGGGCGGCGATGCCGGCGCTCGGCGGCGTGGTGTTCGGATGGCTGGCGGTTCGGACCCGAGGCCTCGCCCTTCCGATTGGCCTTCATCTCGGCGGCAACTGGATACAAGCGGCAGTGTTCTCGTTCCGGTCGCCATCGGACGCCGGGCCTGCCGCCGCGTGGACGGCTTACCTGACCGACCGTCAACAGTGGGCCCTGTACGCCCCGGATGTGCCCAGTCATCTGCCGTTCATCGTGACGATGCTGGTCGCCGTCGTCGTGCTGCATGTTGCTCTGGGTCCGCGGCGGCGGGCCGCCTGAGGACAGCTCGCAGGCGCGGAAGGCTCTGCAAGCCGGCTGGAATTCCGACTTTTGCTGTGCACAACTGAGCAGTTGGGACCGATAGGAGATCCGGGTAGTGCTCCGTCGTTTCGACTGCATGAAAATTCTCCTTTTTGCACTGGAACGTCCCGCCGCGGAGCTCGCGTCACGCGCGCTGCGCAGCATCACCCCGGATGCGGTGTTGGCCTGGGCCCGAAGTCCCGACGCGGCTCTCAACTGGCTGGCCCACAACCGTGATGCTGACGGGGTCATCGTCGACCCCGCCACGCCGAGCCTCGTCTCCCAGGCCTTCCTGGAGCAAGTCCGCACCCTCAGCCCGGGTGTGTCGACGGCAGTGCTCGCTCCTCAGCGGATAGATGCGTGGTCGGCTGCCTTCAAGGCCACCCTCGACGCGGCGACCGACCAGGAGCGAACCAGGAACGAGCTCCTCCAGAAACAGCTGAAAGAGATCCAGGAGTGGCGTCAGCAGGCACAGGAGCGCCTGACCCGGGTTCAGGCGGAACATCAGGGTGCGCTCTCACGCACCAACAAGATCTGCACGGTCCTTCAGGAACGGCTCCTGGACCTCGAAGGCGCGCTTCGCAGTGCCGACCAACGCCATGCGGCGCAGGCAGCCGCGGCCGAACAGCTCGCCAGGCGTGAGACCGAACTGTCCGCGGCCCTGGTGGAGGCCGCGGCCACTGCGTACCGCAATCGAACGCAGGCTGACCGACGCCGAGGCCGGGCGTCAGCACGCCGAGCGACGTGCCGCCGAGGAGCTCACGGCGGCCGGCGAGCGGTACACGACCCTCGAGGATCGGTTCGGTCGGGAGACCGGTCTGCGCGCGTCGCTCGAAGAGCGGCTCGCTGCAGCCGAGATCGCGGGGGCGGACGCCGATCAGCACCATGCGACGGAGCTCGCCGCGCTCACCACGCGCCTTGCGGATCGACAGGCGCAGCACGACGCGTCTGCGGCGCGCACCACCAGAATCTGCACGGCGTTGCAGGAAAGGCTGCTCGATCTCGAATCGGCGGCCCGTGCCGCCGATGACCGCCGCGCCGCGGATGCCGGAGAGCTCGATCGCCTGGGCGCGCGTGAGCAGGAACTGAGGGCGGCGCTGGCTGACGCCGATGCGGTCCGTACGACCCTCGAACAGCGACTATCCGAGGCTGGAACCGAACACGGGCGAACCACGGCGCGGCTGACTTCGGCTATCGACCGAAGTGCCGCGCTCGAGGCGGAGCTCAGCGAGCTCGCCGCTGCACGTTCGATGCTCGAGCGTCGCCTCGACGCGGCTGACGCCGCGCGTGCATGAGTCGGACCAGCTGCGCGTCACGGAGGTCGCGGCACTTGCCGCGCGGTTCTCCGACCTCCGGGCGGTGCACGACGCCGCGGTCTCGCAGAATGCCGCACTCGAGCGGCAATTGCGCGAGAGCGGCGCGACCCTCGAGGACGCCCGCCGTGACTGGACGTCGGAGGTTAGTGCCCTTGCTGAGCAGCTGGCGCGGCGCGAGGCTGAAGCGGGCGCTGCGTTGGCTGAGGCGACACGCGCCGCCGCAGCCGAGGAATCACGGCTGCAGCCGCGCGGTACGCCGCGCTCGAAGAGCGTCTCGGTCAGGAAGCGACCGTTCGAACGACGCTCGAAGAGCGATTGGCCGCCACCGAAACCGCCAGCCAGGATGCGGCCCGGCAGCATGCGACCGAGCTGGCCTCGTTGACCGCGCGTCTTGCCGACCTCCAGGCCCAATCCGAGGCAGCGGCGGAGCGCTCGCTCCAGCATCAGACGGAGCTGGCCGCGCGGTTGGCCGAGGCGACAGCCGCCCGTGCCGCAGTCGAGAACAGACTTGCGGAAGCGGAAGCCCTGCACCGACACGAGCAGGAGCGTTTCGCGGCGGAGCTGGCTGGGGAGGCCGAGAGGCACAGGGCGAGCCTGGCCAGCGCGGCGGCTGCTCACCAGGCGGCGGAGCAGCGGCATGTAACCGAGCTGGCGTCGCTGACCGCGCGCCTCTCCGACGTGGAGGGGCAATACGAGTCGGCTGAGAATCAGCGCGCGGCCGTCGAACAACAGCTGGCCAATGCGATTGCCACCCTCGAACAGACGCGCCAGGATTGGCGTTCGGACATCAGCGCGGCCGCGGATCGATTGGCGCGCCGGGAGGCGCAACTGAGTGCTGCCCTGGCCGAGGCGATCGCGGTCCGCGGCGAGGTGGAAGACGAACTGGCGGCCGTCGAGGCCGAGTCTCAACAGAAGCAGCAGCGTGCCGTCGCCGATCTGGCTGCAGCCGCGGAGCGGCAGGTCGCTCTCGAGGAACGGTTCATTCGAGAGTCGGCGGTGCGCACCGAGCTGGAAGGGCAGCTGTCTGCCGCCCAATCCGCTCGCGAGGATGCAGATCAGAAGTACACAACGGAGCTCGCATCGCTCACGGCACGCCATTCCGATCTCCAGGGACAGCACGACTCGGAAGTGAGGCAGCGGACGGCGGTCGAACAGCAGCTCGCCGAAACGATTGCGGCTCTCGACCGGACACGACGCGAGTGGCACTCCGACGTGACCGCAGCGGCCGAACGGCAGGTCGCGTTCGAGGAACGGTTCAATCGAGAGTCGGCGGTGCGCAGCCAGCTGGAAGGGCAGCTGTCTGCCGCCCAATCCGCTCGCGAGGATGCAGATCAGAAGTACGCAACGGAGCTCGCATCGCTCACGGCACGCCATTCCGATCTCCAGGGACAGCACGACTCGGAAGTGAGGCAGCGGACGGCGGTCGAACAGCAGCTCGCCGAAACGATTGCGGCTCTCGACCAGACACGCCGCGAGTGGCACTCCGACGTGACCGCAGCGGCCGAACGGCAGGTCGCGCTCGAGGAACGGTTCAATCGAGAGTCGGCGGTGCGCACCGAGCTGGAGGGGCAGCTGTCTGCCGCCCAATCTGCTCGCGAGAATGCAGATCAGAAATACGCCACCGAGTTGGCCGCGCTGACCGAACGTCTCACTGATCTCCAGGCACAGTACGACTCGGAGGTGAAGCAGCGGACTGGGGTCGAACAGCTGCTCGTCGACGCGATGGCCGCGCTCGAGCAGGCGCGACGCGAGTGGCACTCGGATGTTGCCGCGGCGGCGGAGATGTTGGCGGGTCGGGAGGCGGAGCTGAACGCCGCGTTGTCGGACGCCGCGGCGGCTCGAGCCGTAGTCGAGGGCAAGCTCCGCGATGCCGAACTGGCGCACCAGCACGCGCACGCGCGTTCGACGGCGGATCTCGCCCAGGCGGCCGAGCGGCACGCGGCGCTCCAGGAGCAGCTGAAAACCGCCAGCCGTGAGCTCGACCGGCTTCAGCTGGCGGGCGCGGGGCTGCGGCGGCAGCTCGACGCCGTGCGGCGGCAGGCGGCTGCGCACCGCCGCGACGCCGAGCGCGTCCCGGCCTTGCAGCTGCAGATCGAGGCGAGTCAAAAGGAGAATCGCCGCCAGTTCGAGCGCGCACCCTACGGTCTGTGCGAGTGCACGCGGGATGGCGCCATCTCGCGCGTGAACCATTCCCTGGCGAGAATGCTCGGGCACCGCAGCGCCGACTTGCGTCACATGGACGATGTGTCGGCGGTTTTCGAGTGTCCAGCCGATCTGCGCTGGCTGGTGGAGCAGACGCTCCGAACCGGCAAGGTGGAAGCGGTCGAGACCACCCTCAAGACCCGAGATCACCGTCGCCTGTCCGTCCGGCTCCACGCCCTGACGAGCGACGGACCGATCGTGGTCGCGGTCGAAGATCTGACGAGGCTGTCGGCGATCGAGCACCGGCTCCGCGAAGCTCAACGCCTGGAGGCGGTCGGCCGGGTGGCATCCGAAGTGGCGGTGATGTGCGATACGCTGCTTCGCGACGTCAGTCAGGGAGGCAGGCAATGGCTCGCCGGGTTTGCGAGCGATACGGAGCTGCGCCAGCAGGGTGAGCTGTTGCTGAGTGACGTCACCCGGGCCGCCGGCTTCCTGCGCCAGTTCATGGCGTACGGGCAAAAGCAGATCAGCAACCTCGAACCGGTGAACGTGCAGCGCGTCTTGCGCGACCTGGAGCCGGTGGTCAAACGCGTGCTCGGCGACGAGATCGTCCTGGTGCTGCCGAAGACCGCCGATCGCTTCGACGTCGATGTCGACACCGAGCGGGTCGAGCGGATTCTCGTCAACGTGGCGAACTCCGCTCGTGAGCGGATGCCCCAAGGCGGGCGGGTGAAGATTCACCTCGCGACCACGCTCGTCGAGCAACAGTTTCTTGCGCGCCACCCCAAGGTCAGGCCCGGCGCTCACGTGCTCATCACGATCACGGAAACACCAGGCGTGACCTGGCAGGCGCTCAGGGTTCAGGTGCCGACCGCGCACGAACGCGAAGGCGCTCTCCCGCAACCGGCGCCGGAGAACCCGGGCATCGACCCTGGTCCGCTCGTGGCCCTGATCGGCGATCTCGGAGGCCACCTGTGGATGTCGGCGGAACCTGGCGGCAATATGACGATCCAGATTCATCTGCCGAAACGTATCCAGGGCGAGATGCTGGAGCCGGCCGCGGCAGGATCGTGGTCCAATCGTGGCCGCCAGCTGGCGCGGTGGTTCCGCCACTAATCTCAACCGAGGGGCTTCGCCCCTCGGACTCCCCTACACGCTCTCTCGCGCGCCGCTGCGTCGGCGCGCTCCGTTTCCGCCTCCGCCGAAGGCTACGGCGAGACCTCGCCGAAGCGCCTGCAGCGCGAAGGCGGGCGCGTGGCTCGCTCGCGCGCGCGTTCGCGGCGCAGCTGGTTTTGAGATCGGCCGATTTAGTCCGCAATGAACGACCGGGACTGGATCGTCGATCGGGTCGGCGCGGCGGCGTTCGAACAGCTCGCGACACGGACTGGCCGGGTCCGATCTGCATTCGGTGCTGCTCGAGGTGATGCACCATCGGGCGCGGAGCCGGACACCCGCGGACGTGCTCGCCCAATATCTCCGTGACGGCTTCTGCGCTCCGGCCGACATCGATCTGCGCACGACTCTCGCGGTCGACGGCCACCTGCTCGCAGCGGCCGAAGCCTTCGAGGCCCTCGACCTGTCGCCGGTCGCGCCGCTCGGGGTCAGCTCGGCCATCGCGCACACCGGCCAGAACCGTGTGCTCTCGGCGCTCCGGATGACCGAGGTCGTGTCGGACCCGACCAACGTGCTCGCGCTCGAATGCGCGCGCAGGCTCCGCGCCGACCGGGGCGCTCAGGTTCACCTCGCGACATGCCAGCGGGTACTTCGCGCGCAGCCCGTCCCGAAGCTGCCGGGGTACTCGCAACACTTCCGCATCTTCGTGCTGGCCAGCGGCGGACGCGAGGCCAAGGATCATGGGTTCACGGTGCAGACGGCTGTCCTGCATATCCGCACCATGCTTCGCGCCCTCGACCGCCTGGAACAGCACGGCTACGGGTTCGGTGCCCGGCGTGTGGAGATCCTCACGACACCCGAGCGACAGGGCATTGGCGATCGAATCGGGGAATCCCTCGCGGTTTCCGTCGCTCGCAAACCGCTTGAGCACGCCTATTACTCGGCAGGGCTGCGCTATCAGATCTGGGTCACCGCACCGGACGGTGGCGAGCTCCCGCTGGTGGATGGCGGCGCCTTCGACTGGTTGACCAGGCTTGCCGCCGACCGCCGGGCCGTTTACGTGGCAACCGGTGTCGGCGCTCAACTCATCGCGTGGCGCTTTCGCAAGGCAGGGGAAGGGTAGAGACCGGTCAACTCCCAACTCCCAACTCCCAAGGCGAGCCGCTCGATACAGCTGGGTGAAACCCGGAACAACCGGCTCGTTGTTACGCCGTCCGCAGGATCGTTCGAACGACTCCCTTGGGAGTTGGAAGTTGGAAGTTGGGAGTTGAGTGCCCTATCCTCGTCTGGTGTCCATACTCTGTCAGAGACCTCCAGCATCCCGGTCGAGTCGAATCATTCCTGTCCTGTGCATCGCCACTCTGGCGGTGGTCGGCTGCAGCCGGGCCCCGGGAAATCCGAAAGTGCCGGCCGGCGCGAAAAGCTCCGGCGGCATGCACGCGGTCATCGAGACCGACAAGGGCCCGATCCAGATTGAGTTCTTCGCCGCCGACCAGCCGAAGGCCGTCGAGAACTTCCGGCTGCTCGCCGAGCACGGCTACTACGACGGCCTGACGTTCCACCGGATCGTGAAGGGGTTCATGATCCAGGGCGGCGATCCCCGGGGCGACGGCACGGGTGGGGAGAGCGCGTGGGGACCGACCTTCCCCGACGAGATCAACGCGAGCTCGCCCCTCTACCGCGACGGCTACCGCCGTGGCCTGTTGGCGATGGCCAACGCGGGGCCGGACACCAACGGCAGCCAGTTCTTCATCCTCCACGAGGACTATCCGTTGCCGCCCCGCTACGTGATCTTTGCAAAGGTGACGTCCGGCCTGGACGTCGTCGACGCCCTCGCCAACACGCCGACCACCATGGGCAGCGATGGCGAGAGGAGCAGGCCTCTGACACCGCCTGTCATCAAGAAGATCACTGTGCGCCCCTAGGTGCGATGGCATTCACGTTGAACGACGTCGTCCCGTGGGGACGTTCCTACGACGAATACGTCCGCATGTTCGCGCTGGAGGAGACCGAGCTGCGGCTGCGCATCCTCGGCTGCGCCGACGGGCCCGCCAGTTTCAACGCCGAGGCCACCCGGCGTGGCGCGCGAGTCGTTTCGTGCGACCCGCTCTATGCGTTCCCCGCCGCGGCGGTGCGCGAGCGTATCGACGCCACCTCCCTGGAAGTCCTCGAGCAGACGCGGAAGAACGCCGCAACCTTCGTGTGGAACACCATCACGTCCGTTGACGAGCTGGGGCTCGTCCGGAAGGCGGCGATGTCGAAGTTTCTGGACGACTACGAACGAGGGCTGGGCGAGCGGCGCTACGTTGCGGCGGCCCTGCCCGATCTGCCGTTTCCGGAGGCCGCCTTCGATCTGGCGCTCTGTTCGCACTTCCTGTTTCTCTACAGCGAGCGTCTCGGGGCAGACTTCCACGTTGCCGCAGTGCGCGAGCTGTGTCGCGTGGCGGGAGAGGTCAGGATTTTTCCGTTGCTGTCGCTTGATGGAGAGCGCTCGCCGCTTGTGGAGACGGTCGCGGAGGCTCTCACTGAGTCGGGGATTGAGGTCTCGCTGGAGGGGGTCCCATACGAGTTCCAGCGAGGCGGCAACCAGATGATGCGGATCCGCCGGTGACAACCCCGCGAGAAGATGCTCGGCGTTCATGGTCGTACGGCTGGCCGGGCGGCGCCCTGACGACCGTTGGGGTCGGCATCGCGCTCCTGGCGGCACCGGCACGGGTTGAAGGTCCACCACTCGTATCGATCAGCCCGGGGCATGCGCTCTCTCTACTCGACATCATCGGTGTTATTCCTCTGGTGGCTGGCTCGCTCTCTTTGTATGTGGGGCTTTGGAAGCGGCGTACGCGGCTCTTCCGGGTCGCTTGGCAGGCCCCTGGGTTCGCCGCAGCGTCGATCTTTGCCGGCGGTTTCGGCCTCGGCCTGCTGATCGCGTCGGCGTTTTCAGGGTTCTTCTGGTGGTGGGCTGTCGGGGCCGCCTTCTTCGGCGTCATGCTCGTCGCCGCCGCGGTCGTCGCCGCGTGCCGTTGAGGGCGGAGTAAAATCCTGCCCTCGATGAAAGCAATCGCGAAGCGCCGGGCTGCGATGATGGTCTCGCAATTCCGCGGCCGTCCGCGCCGACGGGTGGCCGGTTCGCGCGTGCCGCATTCATGCTGATAGGGGACCGCCGGGATGACAGACAACTCCCGCACGAGTGCCGCCAAGGCCGGAATTGGCTTTGGAAGCGCACTGGCCATCACGATCTCGTGGAGCGCGAACAAGTCGATCATCTGGGCCATCATTCACGGCTTCCTGTCGTGGATTTACGTCATCTACTACGCGCTGAAGCATCAGTGAGCCTGGTGCGGACCCGCTGCGTGGCAGAGATAGAATGCGGCAATTCATGAAGCCCATTGTCCTGGCGATGGCGGTGGCTTTGATGCCCTGCGCCGCTGCCGCTCAACGCGCGAAATCGCCCGCCGACGCGACCGTCTTCATCCGGTTGACCGGCAGCGTCCACGCCGAGTTCGACGATGCCGGGATCAAGCGGACGGTCGATCTCGATCGCGTCGAGGTCGGGACGGGAAGCGGGTTCGTGATCTCGCCATTCGGGTACGTGCTCACCAACGCCCATGTCGTCGAGAATGGCGAACCGCTGAAGGTCACGAAAGGGCTGCAGCGGGCAACGATCACGCTCAGGGTATCGACCATCAGCGTGTGCTTCGGTGCCGAGGCGATGACGGCGCGCGGGATGACCACGCCGTGCGCCGAAGCGTCGGTGACCGCGTCGGATCCAGCCCTCGATCTCGCGGTGCTCTTCATTGGTGGCGCTTCCAATCTTCCGTACATCGCCCTCGGAGACTCCGATGTGGTCGTGCCCGGGCTTCCGGTCGATGCCCTGGGCTATCCGTTCGGCCGTGAAGTCGAGATCGGACGAGTCGCCACCGCGCCCGACCTTGTTCCTGACATCAGCACGACTCCCGGCGCGATCTCGGCGCTGCGGGCCAACGACGCGGGCGAGCGGCGGTACCTGCAGGTCACCAACAGCCTGAATCCGGGCAACAGCGGCGGTCCGCTGGTGACCCGCGACGGCTTTGCGGTCGGCGTCATCCATTCGAGGCTGACCAAGGGCGCGGAAATCGGATTTGCGATCCCGATCAACGAAGTGAAGAACCTGCTGGACTCCCACGGCCTCGATCACGTGATGCCGACCCGCCGGCTCAGGCTCGGAGTGTTTCAGAACATCGACCCGAAAGGTCTCGGCCTGCGCCTGCCCGAGGGCTTTGCCGACCGGTCGCCGTTCATGTCGCACGTCGAGACCGACGCCACCGCAGGCGATGTCAGCTTCCGGCTCGATCGTGTCCTGTCGCCGTGGACCGCCAGGCGTGTCGAGGAGGCGCTGGTGTCAACGCAGGCGTTCGAGCCGGTGTCGATGACGCCTCGGCAGGGTCGCGATCCAGCCCGGCCTCCGGTTCCCGACCTGCTGCTCGGCGGCGCCGCCGGCACGAGTGGAGAAGGCAATCGTGAGATCCGGATGGACTATGCGGTCGCGGATCTCGGCCCCGAGAAGCTGGTTGCACGCTATGTCGGGCCAGCGGAGCCGATGGCGTTCAACGAGAGCGTCCTGCGGGACTCGCTGCTGAGCCTTCAGGGCCAGCGGCTCACCGCTCCGGAACTTCCTCCTCCTGACAAGCTGACCTGGTCCGCGATCACCGACGCGAGCGGCCGCGGCGTCCTGCCGGTTCCGGCGGGCTGGGTGCTCGAGCCAGGCCGGCCGGCACCCTGTCGTGGGATGGCGGCGCCACAGATGGTTGCGACCGCTTTCCCGGCGCGCGACGCCAGCATCGTGCTGCGCGCAGCCGTGTGGCCGGCGGATGTCGTGCCCGACGCGGCCGCACAGGCCTGCGCATCGCGACGGAGCTCTCTCGGCGCCGCGTCCTACGCAACCAGCACGGCCTGGCTTGGTGTGTCCTATGTGATCGAAGGAGCGTTCACCCGAACGGGCAGCTCGCAGGTCGTGCAGCTCGAGGTCCTCGCCACCGAATCACGAAGCACGTTCGCGCGGGCGTTGCTCGGCATCTGGCTGAAGAAGGCCACCGAGTGAGCTAGTGGACAGTCCACTAGTCGGTTTTTCCCTTCAGCTTCGCAATTCTCTGTTCGGCGCTGTCGCGAATCGCCTTCTTGCGGGCGTCGCTCACTCGATCCTTCGGAAGCAGTTCCAGAGCCTTCTCCGACATTCGCAAGGCCAGCTCGTCCTGGCCGTTCGCGAGATAGGCGTCGCCAAGGCTGTCGTAGGTGTTCGCGGACAGCGGATACTCCAGGGTATTCAGCCTGAAAAGGCGAATGGCGTCGTTGGCTCTTCCCGCCTGCAGGTGCACGTAGCCGAGCAGGTTCAGCTGCGCTTCCGGAAACAGGACTGCGCGCGGGTCGCGCTGTTTCACGTCATAGAACAGCTGCACGGCCGCGGAGACGCCCTCAGGCGTGACCGCCTTCTGCCAGAATTCGCGCGCCGGGGTCTTTTTCACGGAGACGGGCGCGTTCGGATCGGCCGGCTGCCTGATCAGCGTGTCCGTGTACCAGGCCACCATCTGTTTCGGCAGCTCGGGATGCGGACCGAAGATCTCGGTTCCATGCTTCCCGTCCTTGAACCCGGAGAACTTGTTGCGGGGATTGCCGGACATCGCCAGGATCCAGCGCATCAACCCGGGCGCGTCATCGTCGTACTGGTCGTCGGCAGCGGCCGCCGCGAATATTGGCAGCCACGACTTTTCGCCGACGAACGCGAGCCCCTCGAGGTCGAGCTGACCCGCGAGCAGCGCCAGTGAGCGGACCTCGGGATGCCGGCGGGCGACCCGCACGGCCTGTGTGACACCGCAGCTGCCGCCGGCTACCCCGAGCCTGGCCTTGTCGACGCCGGGCTGCGCGACGAGGAAGTCGTATGCCGCGTCGATGTCTCCCGGCCATTTCTCGTTGATGACTCTCGGTGCATCCTGCGGCGCCACGGTATCGTAGCGATCGCCACCGCTCTCGCCGAATCCGCGATAGTCGACCGACAGCGCATGAATGCCGGCCGCCGCGAGCTGCGGCCCCAGTGGCTCCCAGGACTTCCGGGTGGTGTTGCACATGTGCAGCAGGAGCACCGCGGGACCGGGCTGGGCGGACGCGTAGTAAGTGGCCTTCAGTGCGGTGCCGTCGGGAGCCGTCAGGGTCACATCGCGCCCCGCGGGCGGAGTCTGCGCGAATGAGGGTGAGGTCGATAGCAGGAGCGAGAAAGAAACAGCGAGAGCGATCGGCATGATGCCTCCGGAGCCCAAAGAGAACAGATATCACAATGAGGCGCGGGGGGTTTTCGAAAGGGGACGAAATGGGTGGTGAATCAATCGCTCCGGCGGATCGCGCCGCAGATCTGATCGACAAGCTCGGGCTCAGGCCGCATCCTGAAGGCGGCTATTTCCGGGAGGTCTATCGTTCCGCGGCACGAGTGCAGCCCCGGGATGGCCGTACCGATCGCCTGGCCCTGACCACGATCTACTTCCTGCTCGTCGCCGGGCAGGTGAGCCGCTGGCACCGCGTGGCATCCGACGAGGTGTGGCACTACTACGAGGGCGGCCGGCTGGAGCTGCTCGTGGCGGATGCTGGCTTGAACGATGTCTCGCGGCGCGTGCTCGGTCCGGTCGGCGACAACACTGCACCGGTGCACGTTGTTCTGGCGGGCGAGTGGCAGGCGGCGAGGCCGATGGAGTCGTACACGCTCGTCGGGTGCACGGTGGGTCCTGGATTCGAGTTCGATGATTTTCGGATGCTCGACTCGCTGCCGGACCAGGCCGCGGCGCTGAAACGCCGGCATCCCGATCTCGCCGCATTCATTTAGCCGCTTGCCGCGTGTATAACTAGCGCATGTTCGTCGGTCACCTCGCGGTGGCGCTCGTATCCAAGCGGGCGGCGCCGGCGGTCAATCTGGGCTGGCTGATGGCGGGGGTCACCGCGCTCGATCTGGTCTGGCCGGTTTTCGTGCTCGCCGGCATCGAGCACGTCCGCGTCGTTCAGGGCGCGACCGCGTTCACGCCGCTGGTGTTCGATTCCTATCCCTGGTCGCACAGCCTGGTGATGTCGGTGATCTGGGGGCTGGCACTGGTGGCCGTGGCTCGATCGCGTCACGTGACCGCCCCGGCATGGCTCCTGGTGGCACTCGTCGTCAGCCACTGGGTCCTCGATTTCGCGAGCCACGCGCCCGACATGCCGCTGTGGCCCGGACCGTCGCCTCGCTTCGGCCTCGGCCTCTGGAACTCCATTCCGCTGACGCTGCTCGTCGAAGGCGCGCTCTGGGCGGTCGGGATTGTCGTGTTTCTGAAAGTCAGGCACGGCGAGCGAGGGCGGCTGGCGTTCTGGTCGTTCGTTGCGGTGACCACGCTCCTGTGGGCAACGGGTCCCTGGTCGCCTCCACCCCCGAACAGCCGTGCCCTCGGCTGGTTCGCGCTGATCGGCTGGATCATCGTTCCGTGGGCGGCGCTCGCCGATCGGCCCGCAACCCGCAACTCTGGAGCATGACGATGGCCGCCGGGTCTTCTATGATCAGACAGAGGAAATCCTGCGAACGGAGGGAGTGAACCGAATGCCCAGATACGTGATCGAGCGCGAGCTGCCGGGTGTGGGTGATCTGTCCGACGAGCAGCTGCAGGAGATCTCGAAGACGTCCTGTGGAGTTCTGAACGTGCTCGGGCCGCAGATTCAGTGGGTCGAAAGTTTCGTCACCGGCAACCGGATCTACTGCGTGTACATCGCACCCAACGAAGAAATGATCCGCGAGCACGGACGCCAGGGCGGATTTCCGGTGACCCGGGTGTCCGAAGTCAAGGCGGTCATCGACCCGACGACCGCCGAACGAACTCCAGGCCGGCTGCCGGGATGACCCGTCGCACCAGGCCTCAGGACGAATCACGATGAACGCAGAGCAGCTGAAGTCCGTTCAAGGACCACTCAAAGAAAAATACCGCCAGGATGCGCGGGCCGCGCTGATCACCTTGCGTGCCGAAGGCCGGGCCAGCGCTTTGTCGTGCAAGGTCGAAACCGGCAAGGCCCTGGTGGAAGCCGGGCTCCACCCGGCCACCGGGGGAGACGGCACCGCCGCCTGCTCGGGCGACATGCTGCTCGAGGCACTGGTGGCCTGCGCGGGGGTGACGCTCCGCGCCGTGGCGACGGCGATCGGAGTCGAGCTGAAGGACGCCAGGATCACGGCCGAGGGCGACCTGGACTTCCGGGGCACGCTCGGCGTGTCGAAGGATGTTCCGGTCGGGTTCGCCGGCATCCGTCTGCGGTTCGACCTCGACACGACGGCGACTGAAGACCAGGTGGCGACCCTGCTCAAATTGACCGAACGGTATTGTGTCGTGCTGCAGACGCTCCGATCCGCGCCGCCCGTGTCCACGCAAGTGGTTCGACGAGGCGGCTAGCAGAGACTGCTGATGGAGACCGATCTTCGCTCGATTGCCGTCGCCCAGACCTGCCCGGTCCGTGGCGATGTCGATGCGAATCTCGACGAGCACCTGCGCCTCGCCGGCTGCGCCGCATCGGAGGGAGCGCAGCTCGTTCTGTTTCCCGAGCTCTCGCTCACCGGATACGAAATCGGTCTCGCGGATCGGCTGGCATTCTCTGAGGATGATGTCCGGCTCACACCCATCGTCGACCTGGCGGTATCTCGCGGCATCATCGTGATCGCAGGCGCGCCAGTCAGGATCGAAACCCGGCTGCACATTGGCGCGTTCATCGTCAGCCCCGATCGAACGACAAGGCTCTATACGAAGCAGCGCATGGGCGCATTCTCCGAAGCGGCGCGCTGCGACGGGATCGTGCCGCCTCCAGAGGCGACGGTTTTCCAGCCCGGCGATCGGAATCCCCTGATCGGGTTCGCACACTGGACAGCCGCCGTCGCGATCTGCGCCGACGTGGGGCAGCCTCTACATCCGCGGCGCGCCGCAGCGCGCGGGGCGACAATGTATCTGGCAAGCATGTTCGTGATTCCATCGGAGTTCGAAGGGGATTCCGCGAAATTGAGCCGCTACGCGGCCGAGCACTCGATGATCGTTGCGCTCGCCAACTTCGGGAGCGCGACGGGCGGCCTCGCGGCCGCAGGCAGGAGCTCGATCTGGTCCGCGAAGGGCGAGCGGTTGATTCAACTCGGCGAGGCGGGCGCCGGCGTCGCCGTGGCTACCGAGCTCGCCGACGGATGGCGGACCAAGGCCATCGTGCTCGACAGCTCTCAACGGAAGGAAGCCGCATGCCGCTGATCAACGGAGCGCACTCGATCATCTACAGCAGCAACGCCGAAGCCGATCGGGCGCTGCTCAGGGACGTGCTCGGCCTGCCGAACGTGGACGTGGGACAAGGCTGGTTGATTTTCGCGCTTCCACCCGCGGAGGTGGCGGTCCATCCGTCGGACAAGAACGACGTCCACGAGTTGTACCTGATGACCGGCGATATCCGCGCGTTCGTCGACGACATGAAGAAGCGCGACGTGGTCTGCTCGGAGCCGAACGACCAGGGCTGGGGCATTCTCTCGGAGATGACCCTTCCGGGCGGCGGCAAGCTCGGTGTCTACCAACCGCGGCACGCGCGTCCGAAGTGGTGATCAGATGTCAATCGAATCTCCAGCCGACTGGGAAGGCCTGACGGAAGTCGCGAGGGTGGCCCGCCTGACGCTCGATGCGCTCGTGCGGCAGGTCCGTCCAGGTGTGACGACGGGCGAGCTCGACGTCAGCGCGGCGCGGCTGCTCGCGGCTCACGGCGCGAGGTCGGCGCCGGCGCTCGTCTACGGGTTCCCAGGGACCGTTCTGATCAGCGTCAACGACGAGGTGGTCCACGGAATCCCCGGACCACGCCGGGTTGCGCCGGGGGACATTGTCAAGATCGACGTGACCATCGAGAAGGATGGTTACGTTGCGGACGCCGCACGCAGCGTCGTGGTCGAGCCCGCGTCTGGCGTCGCGCATCGGCTGGTGGCCTGCGCGACCGCGGCATTTCAGGCCGCATTGACCGTGGCGCGCGCCGGCGTGCGCGTGAACGAGATCGGACGCGCGGTCGAGCGCGAGGTGCGCCGCCGGGGGTTCTCGGTGGTCGCCGGCCTGTGCGGGCACGGCGTGGGCCGAACGATTCACGAGGAACCGTCGGTCCCGAATCAGTACGATCGGTTTCAGCAGGACGAGCTGACCGAAGGCCTCGTGATCACGATTGAGCCGATGGTGAGCGCCGGCTCGCCCCGCGTCGTACAGGACAGTGACGGCTGGACGCTCCGCACGCGCGACGGCAGCCTGTCCGCTCATCACGAGCAGACCCTCGTGATCACGCGCGGCGCACCGATCGTCCTGACCGGCGCGTCAGCGTGAACCGCAGCTTTCGAACCGCGGTCGGCCGGGTCTGAAGACCCGGCCCTACACAATCGGGCGGGTCTGAAGACCCGCCCCTACAAATTGCGCGAAGGCCGTCACCCCCGTCTGTAGGCCGGGCCTTGAGACCCGGCCGATCGGGTCCCGCGTCGGCGGCTCATTCGTGACGATGGGCGGCCGGCATCCCGAGACGCGCGGCCGTCTCGCCCTCGAAGTCGAACTCGATGAAGACGGCGGGCTCCTTTCCGACCACCCAGCCGTCGTGACCCGGATCGATCGCCACGATTTGCGGCGCACTGGCTTCGATACGGCAGCCATCCGCGTACTCGATCGCGAAGCGGCCGCGGGCGAGGAAGCCGACGTGCGCGTGCATGCACAGGTCGGTGCCGACGACCGGCTTCATGTCGACCGACCACCGGAAGCCGGCCGGGTAGATCATGCGCTTGACGCGTGCGGCGCCGGCGCGACCCACTTCGAGCTGAACATGGCCTACGGTCCGCCGTGTGGCCCCCTTCAGCGGCGCAAGGAGGACGTCGGGCGCCGTTCGCGCCGGCCGCGCGGCCGGCTTCCGCGCCTTCGTGACCTTCCGGACCTGCTTGCGCGCCGTTCCCCGAGCCCCGACGCGCGAAGTCTTTCTTTTTGCCATGTGTCCTCGCTTGTGACTGCCGCGGCATCCTAGCACGGCCGGTCGATTTGCAACCGGCCAGGGCCGGGCGCAATGATCGGTGCACGCAAGGGCTGAGAGGGAGACGGCGTTGGACGAGAAAGCACTCTTCACGCAGTTCTGGACCAACGAGTCGAAGACGACGGCGCAAGGTGCTCGCGCGCATTCCGGAAGGATCCGACTATCGTCCGGATCCGAAGTCGCGGACTGCCCACGAGATCGCGTGGCAGATCGTCTGCGAGGAGCGGATGATCATCGATGCGCTGGAGAGCGGCAAGGTCGAATGGGCGCCGCCGCCGATGCCGGCAACGATGAAGGACGTGCTCGAAGCGTACGAGAAGCAGAGCGCCGGGATGCCGGAGCGGTGGAGCGCGCTGCCCGCCGAGCGTTGGGACGGTTCGCTCGACTTCTTCGGGAGACAGCGACCGGCGTCGCCGATGGCCTGGAGCTTCCTCTTCGACATCGTCCATCACCGCGGCCAGATCACGACCTACCTGCGGCCGATGGGATCGAAGGTGCCGCAGATTTACGGGCCCAGTGGCGACGAGCCCTAGAGGTATTGCAGATGAGGCAAAAGGTTATGTGGGCACTGGCCCTGGCACTCTTTTCCGCGGCGCCTGCCGCTGCCCAGGGCACGACACGGACGCTGGTCGCCGTGTTCGCGCATCCCGACGACGAGACCTCGGCCGCGCCGATTCTTGCGCGGTATGCCCGGGAGGGTGTGCAGGTCTATCTCGTCATCGCGACCGACGGCGCGGCAGGCGGGCAGTACACGCCGATTCCGCGCGGACCGGAGCTTGCCCGCGCCCGGGCCGAAGAGGCCGCCTGTGCCGCGACCACGCTGGGCGTAAAGCCTCCAATCCTGCTCGGGTTCCCCGACGCCCAGCTCGGAAACTATGCCGAGGATCCCACCCGCGTCTATCGCTTGACGCAGCGAATCCAGGAAGAACTGCAGCGGCTGCATCCCGACGCGCTGATCACGTGGGGGCCGGACGGCGGCACCGGGCATCCGGATCATCGGCTGGTGAGCGGCATCGTGACGCAGCTGGTTCGCGCTGGGGCCCCTGGCGTACCGGAGCATCTGTTCTATTCGGCGATTCCAGTCGAGGGAATGCGCGCCATGAACCCGGGGCGGGGCGAGCCGCCCTTCCTGGTGCCCCAGGCCAAGTACTTCACGACCCGCGTGCCGTTCACACCTGCCGATGGCGACGCCGCCGTGCGTTCGATGGCCTGTCACAAGACTCAGGTACTCTGCCGAAGTCATCGAACGAGTCACCGGGGCGGCGAAGAGTGCATTGAATGGAGTGCTTCCTCTTGCTCCGGCGTTCGCTGCGGATGCCGGGAGCGATCTGTTCGGTCCAGGCAGGAAGTGAGTCGCTGCCGGTGCAGAAGGAGACGAAGTGGGGCGCAAGACTGCGCATGTGATCGGCTCCCGGGGCATCACCCGGCGTTCTTTTGCCCAGGCGATCGGCGCCGGTGCCGTCGCCGTGCCGCTCCAGACGCCGCGCTCCGCTCCGGCCGACGCGCAGGCCTCCGCGCGCGCGGCGCCTCCAATCGGCAAGCCCGATGACATCTGCGACCTGAGCGCTGTCGACATGGCGGCGCGGATTCGGCGCAGGGACCTGTCCGCCCGTGAGGTGATGACCGCCCATCTCGCGCGAATCGAACGACTCAACCCGAAGGTCAACGCGATCGTCACGCTGGTCGCGGACCGGGCCATGGCGGATGCCGCACGCGCCGACGAGCAGACGGCGAGCGGACGTCCACTCGCCGTGTTGCACGGGCTGCCGGTCGTCCACAAGGATCTCGTAGACACCGCGGGCATCCGTACCACCCGGGGATCACGGTTCTACAGCGACAACGTGCCGAAGACCGATGCGCTCATCGTGACGCGCATTCGCGCGGCGGGTGCGATTACCTGCGGCAAGACGAACACCCCGGAGTTCGGCGCCGGCTCGCAGACGTTCAACGCGGTGTTCGGACCCACACGAAATCCTTACGACCTGACCAGGACGTGCGGCGGGAGCAGTGGCGGCGCGGCGGTTTCCCTGGCGTGCGGCCTGGTGCCGATTGCCGACGGCAGCGACATGGGCGGCTCGCTGCGCAACCCCGCCGCGTTCTGCAACGTGGTGGGCCTGCGTCCGTCCCCCGGTCGTGTGCCGGCCGATGGCGGCTCCTGGTCGCCCTTATCGGTGCTCGGGCCCATGGGAAGGTCGGTCGCCGACGTGGCGCTGTTTCTCAGCGCCATTGCCGGACCCGATCCGCGTAGCCCGATCTCGCTGACTGAAGATCCCGCCAGGTTTCGCGCTTCGCTCGAGCGCGACTTCAAGGACGTGCGAGTAGCCTGGTGGCAGGGCCTGGGCGGCATTCCCTTCGAACCCGACATCCGCCGCATCATCGACGCCAATCGTCGCGTGTTCGAAGATCTCGGGTGCCGCGTCGAGGACGCGGAACCTGACTTCGCCGGTGTCGATCAGGCGTTTCCGACGCTGCGCTTCGCCGCCAGCCACCCCACCTATTCGGACCTGATCCGTCAACGGCCCGAATGGGTGAAGGACACGATCAAGTGGGAGGTCGCGCAAGCCGAACGCCTTACCGGCGCAGACGTCGGCCGCGCCCTGGCCCGCCAGGCACGGATGTACGACCAGAGCCGGACGTTCTTCGAGCGCTATGACTATTTCGTGCTGCCGGTTACCCAGGTGTCGCCATTCGACGCGAACACGCCGTACCCGACCGAAATCGCGGGGCAACAGATGGCGACGTACCTGGACTGGATGCGATCCTGCTGGTACGTCTCGTTCATGGCGAACCCCGCGATCTCGGTGCCGGCCGGGTTCACGCCGGCAGGACTGCCCGTTGGCCTGCAGATCGTCGGCCGTCACCGGGACGAGTGGAGCGTGCTCCAGATCGCCAATGCATTCGAACAGGCCACGCGCCATGGATTGCGGCGTCCGCCGCTGGCTGTTTCGTGAGGCGGTGGGCCTGCGACAGCATGACCGGCACTCATCCCAACTGATGCCGGCCTACTCACGGCCCCGGCAACGAGCGCGAAGTCCAGATCGTCGGCGCATCAGCTGTCAGTGTGGCCGGACGAGCCCCACCATGGCTGACAGATCGGGCAGTGTGGGCGCGGTGGAACCCTGATCCGCATAGTACCCCACTCCGCGTACGGGCGATGGCGTTTTCCACCTGGACCGTCACACGTTTGAAGCTTCCTCGAGTGCCTGAACCTGACGGAAGGTACCCGAGCTGGTACTGGTTCGCGAGCTCGTATGCGATTTCGCGGTAAATGGCCGGCAGCTCGTCAACCCTCTTCGGGAAGAACGACCGGGCCCCAGTGTCGCGCGCCAGGGCGCGCATCGCATACTCCGCCTGCAACGCGGATCCGTCTTGCCAGTTGCGGCGGAGATTAGACGATGGAGTCGGCATGGCGATGACATAGATCCCGACGCCCGCTCGCCGCGCCAGCGCGAGCATGTCGTCGGCGCTCAGGCGGCTGGACGTATCGAGCCCGTCCGACAGCAGCACGAGCACGCGTCTTCGTATCTCTGCCATGCTGCGCGCATGCTCGAGCTCTTTCAGAACGACATACACGCCGTCGTAAAGGGCCGTTCTCCCCGACGCGGAGAGGTCTCGAATGGCCGCATCAATTCGAGGGCGATCCGCCGTGAGCGGCAGCGCGACACCGACTGCGTCCCTGATCGTGACCACCGTGGCCCGATCGCCGCCGCGAAGCGAGTCGACCAGGGCGCCGGCGGCTTTTCGCACGATTGGCAGCTGCGGAGCCATGCTCGCGCTGGCGTCGATGGTGAGTGCCAGATCGATTGGCACGGGCTCGTTTGCGAAGAATGCCAGCGATTGCCGCACTCCTTCTTCCAACACCGCGAAGTCGGTCTCGACAAGATTGTTCAGGTACTTTCCCTTGGCGTCGGTGACGGTCACCGTGAGCGGTACCAGTTCCACGGTGCTCTTGAAGACGCTGCCCTGCGCCTGAACGTGCGCGGTGACGCCGAGTGCCAGAAGGACGAGCAATGAGGGCGGACCGCCGAGACTTCGATGGATCGGCATTTGTGGGAACTTTCGTGAACCGGACGGAATTGTTCCTGCCGGCAAGGCAAGCCCCGTTCCAGCGCCAAAGGCGGAATTTTTGCCGTAATGCCGATTTGTGATGACGAAAGCGTCGGTGGATAACGAAACCGCAACCAGATGCGGGTGAGCCGATAAGCCGTATGGGGCTTTCTGGAGTCGTCGTTTCGCGCGGCCCAGCGCTACTCGGTCACCTGCCCCGTCCGTATGCCGCATCCAGGGCCGTCGTCCGGAACGACACCATCTGGTGCTTCGTGACGAAGGCCTGATAGCGCTCGTCCCACATCACGAACACCATGGGAGTGAGCGCGAGGGCCACTTCGCGCAGGATCGGTGACTTGTTGTAATTCAGAAGGACGTTTCTGACTGGCTCCCGGCACGCCAATGGAGTCGATGGGTGTCGCGCGCGGGCGATCACTCCGCCCGCAACGCCAGCAGCGGATCGATGCGCGTTGCCCGCAGCGCCGGAATCAAGCATGCGCCGACGGTCACAGCGATGAGTACGACGCCCATCGCGATGAAGGTCAGCGGATCGGTTGGCCTGATCCCGTAGACCAGCGTGCGCAGCGATTGACTCAGGATCACGGCCCCGACAACACCAACCGTGACGCCGACCAGAGCCGGCTTGAGGTGCTGGACCAGGATCAATCGCAGGACGTCGCGGCGCGCGGCGCCAAGCGCCATCCGGATGCCGACTTCATGGGTGCGCTGTCCGACCGCGTGCGCCGTGACCCCGTAGATGCCGATGGTCGCCAGCAGCAGCGCGATCACCGCGAACCCGGCGAGCAGCACGGCGCGAAACCGGGGCGTCGTGAGCGTCTGGGAAATCTGTCCCTCGAGCGTGCCGACCGCAAACAGCGGGAGCTGGGGATTGATCGCCTGCACTTCGCGGCGCACCGACGCGACGATGGCATTCGGGTCGGTGGCGGTCCGGACGAGCAGCATCTGGCTGCGCGGCGGGTTCTGCAGAGTGCACATGTACACTTCCGGCCTGACCGTGCGCCGCACGTCGTCTGAGCGCCGGAGATCGCGGACCACGCCAATCACCGTGAGCCAGGGCGCCTTCGATTGCGCGCCGCCGAACCGGACCCGGCGTCCGAGCGGATCCTGGTCCGGCCAGGCGTCCCGCGCGAAGGTTTCGTTGACGATTGTCACGAGCGTCGCATCGGCGTGATCCTGGTCGGTGAACGTCCGGCCGGCAACGAGCGTGGCCCCCAGGGTTTCAAAGTAGCCGGGCGACACGATCTCGCGCGGGTATTCGATCTGCGGGCCGGGCGTCGGCGGTTTTCCCTCAATCGTCATGTTGCCCGAGTTCGCAAGCAGCGGCATGAGCACGCCGCTGCCGCTCGCCGCCGATTCGACGCCTGGCAGCGCCCGTACCACGCTTCCAGGAGACGCGAATAGAACGCCCGGACGTCCGGCGGCCCGGCATACAACGCGCCCGGCAGGCTCAGTCTCATGGTTGCGATCCGGGTCGGGGAGAATCCGCGGTCGACGTTCTGCATGCTCCACAACGTGCGCAGCAGCAGGCCAGCGCCAGCCAGCAGCACGAACGCCAGCGCGACTTCGGCCGCAATCAGGACGTGGCGTGTGCGGCGGCTGGCGCCTTGCCCGCCTTCCCGGCCGCCTTCACGCAGGTTGTCGACGACGGCTGGCCGCGAGGCCTGGAGCGCGGGAACGATTCCAGCGAAGAGCGCGGCCACGATCGCGATCCCCAGCGTGAACACCATCACGCGCGCGTCAATCGCAATCGCGTCGGGTCGTGGAATGCTGTCTCCGCCGATCCTGATGAACAGACGGGTCGCCCACCAGGCGAACATCAGCCCGAGCGCGCTGCCAATCGCGGCCAGGACGAGCGCCTCGGTGATGATCTGCCGGACGAGGCGCCCGCGTCCCGCGCCGAGCGCCGTCCTGATCGCCAGCTCTTTCCGCCGGGCGGCCGTGCGTCCGAGCATCAGGTTGCCGAGGTTGGCGCAGGCAATCAGGAGCACGAAGCCGACCGCCGCGAGCAGGACGACGAGCGAACGCTCGATATCACCCACGAGCTGGCGGTGGAGCGGGACCACGTTGATGCCGAAGCCCTGATTGGAGGGGTAGGTCTGTTCGAGGCGCGTCGCGATCCCGGTCATCTCGGTCTGCGCCTGTTCCACGGAGATCGCTGGCTTCAGACGGCCGATGACCGGCAGCCAGAACGCGCTGCGCGCGTTGCGCGTGCCCTCGTCGGGTGCGAGTGGTTTCCAGAGTTGCGCTTCTGCAGGCACCTGCAGGGTGGCCGGCATGACGCCGATGATCTCGAACGCGCGGCCGTTGAGATTCATCGTCTTCCCGAGCACGCCGGCGGTGCCGCCGAACCTCCGCTGCCACAGACCGTACGAGAGCAGGACGACGCCATCGTTGCCCGGGGTCTCGTTGGCCTCGGTGTAGAGGCGCCCGAACAGCGGCTGAATTCCCATGACCTCGAAGAAGTTTGCCGTGGCTTGCGCACCTTGCAGCCGCTCCGGCTCGTCCGCGCCCGTGAGGTTGAAGGCGGCGTCGGTGAAGCCGGCCATGACGGCAAACGACGAGTTCTGATTCCGCCAATCCATGTAGTTCGGCCACGACGTGATGTCTTCCTTGATGCCCTGCTGCCGGTTGTCCATCCACACCATCGCGATCCGATCCGGGTCCGGGTAGGCGAGGGGACGCAGCACGACGCCGTTGAAGACACTGAACACGGCGGTGTTGACCCCGATCCCCAGGCCGAAGGTGGCTGCGGCGATGGCGGTGAACGCCGGCGTGCGCAGGAGGGCACGAAGCGCGTGGCGGCCGTCACGGACGAAGGCTGATGAGGTCATGGCGGACTAGACGCAACGACCGATGAATTGGTTGGTTACCCGTTCCGGTTCCGGCCCGTCCGCCGGGGAGCAGATTCAGGGGGTGTCCCCACCCGCCATTTCGGGGTCGAGCTGATCAGCTGGCCCGCCGTGCCGGGCGGCAGCAGGCACACGCCGGGGTAGGGTGCGGCGAGCGCGGTCTCGATTCAAGTGCGCCGCTCCGGCGTGATTACTGGCCGAGGACGGTCCCGTCAGGCGCTACCGTGAAGTTCGTCATCACTGGGACGAACGTCTGCCACCCGCCATCGTCAATCGAGCCGATGACCTTGACCGGGCCGTGGACGAGGCCCTGCCAGAACACCTGAACGTGCCCTTCGTAGTGTTGACCGCTCGGGCCGGTGGTCTCGAACCGGCGCCAGCGGCCCACTTCCCGCGATAGCTCCGCGTACGACCGAAGGCGCCATTCCTCAACCTCAGCCTCGAGCAGTTGCCGTGCCTCGTTGTGGTCCATGGCCACGTTATCGACCGTCCCCGGCCAGGCTTCAGGAGCTGTCTTGCCCTGTGATTCGACGCGCAACCGCGCCGGCGTTCCGGTAGACCGCCTGTTTCGGCGCCCGAGGCCTTCCATTGGCGGCACCGACCCACATTCACGCGGCTTTGCCCGGACATCGCCGAAGTAGCCTGAGCGGACGAATGGTAGACTGATGGCATGCGAACGACCATTGACAAGGCAGGCCGCCTGGTCATTCCCGCCAGCATCCGGGACCGTGCCGGCCTAACGGCCGGCACCATCCTCGAGATCACCGTCGACGAGTTCGGCGTCCGCCTCGAGCCGGTCGCGCCGGGACCCCGGCTGGTGAAGGTCGGACGCCGGCTCGTGGCCCGGCCGACCAGCGACGTGAACACCCGCCGCTCGGTGGATGTCGCCAGCCTCGTCGAAGACGAGCGCAATCGATGGCCCTGACCATCTTTCTCGATACCAGCGTGTTGCTCGCGGGGCTGGTCGACTTCGGGCCACAGAGCGCGCCTGCACAGTCCATCCTGCACGCAGTCGCCGAAAAGACGCTGGCCTCGCCGGGCACGGCCTGGCACTGCTGCCTCGAGTTCTACTCGGTGGCGACCCGTCTTCCCCCGGAATTCCGGCTCACGCCTGAAGACGCCAACGAATTGTTGCGGGAAGAAGTGTTCCGACGTCTGGTCGTTCACGACCTGCCCCCCGGCGAACAGGCAGGACTCTTCGAGACCGCTGCGCGCGAGCGCATCGCCGGCGGGCGCATCTACGATTCCCACATCGCCGAGGTGGCGCGGGCCGCCGGCGCGCGGGTAATCGTGACCGACAATCGCCGGCACTTCGTGTCCGCCCTGCGGCACGGCATCAAGGTCGAAACACCCTCCGAGTTCCTGGCCTCGATCAAGACCAAACGCAGTTAGCCCCGGACGGTGGAGCCGGGTCTTTCCGACCCCGGCGAGAATCTCCTAGGAGCCTCAACATGAATTCCAGGCCCGCTCACCACGGCATCGCGACCGTACTCAACGAAATCCTCAATGGCTCCGACCCGAAGACGGGCTGGCTCCTCAATCCCGGTGATGCGGGCCTGCTGCGATCCCTCGATGCCCTGTCGGCCGAGCAGGCCTCGGCCACGCCGGCGGGCAGCGGCGCGCCCATCGCTGCTCATGTCGACCACCTGCGCTACGGCCTCGGGCTGCTGAACCGCTGGAGCCGCGGCGAGAATCCGTTCGACGACGCGGACTGGGGCGCCAGCTGGCGGCTAGGTCCTGTTTCCGACGTGCAGTGGGCAACCCTGCGCCGCGAGCTGCGCGAGGCGGCGGAGGAATGGCAGCACCGGTTCGGCGAGCTGCTCGACGTCGATCCCGACGGATGGACGGGGGCCGTGGCCAGCGCGGCCCACATCGCGTATCATCTCGGCGCTATCCGCCAAATCAACAGTGCCGCTCGCGGTCCACGGGCCCGTGACTGAGCCCGCCCGCGTCCAGACCCGACGAAGGACAAGCGCCATGGCTGAACTGCGCGGCCCCGTGCAGGCGTCCGAGCGCATCCAGACCCTCGACATCGTGCGAGGGTTTGCGCTGCTCGGCATTCTCATCATGAACATGCCGGGGTTCTCGACGTCCTTCTTTGCCGAAGCGGATGGTTCGCACTTGTGGGCCGGGGTCCTGGACCAGCGTGCCGAACAGATTCGCGACATGCTGTTCTCCGGGAAGTTCAACAGCATGTTCAGCCTGCTTGTTCGGCATCGGCTTCACGATTCAGCTGGGCCGCATGCTCGAGCGCGATCCGGAGCATGGCGCCAGCCTCTACGTGCGGCGGCTGCTCGTTCTGCTGGCGTTCGGCGCTGGTGCACTGCCTGGTGCTTCTGGACCGGCGACGTGCTGCACATCTACGTGATCCTCGGCTTCGGCCTGCTGCTCATGCGGGGGATATCGAACCGCGCGGTGGTGGCGCTGATCATCGCGCTGATCTGCTATCCGGCTATCGCCGGAACGTTGCGCCTGCTGGTGATGTCGCCTGAGCGCGTCGCGATGCTGGTCAAGGATGCACAGGCGTGGGAGGCGTCCAACAACCTCGCTTACGGTCACGGGACGTTCCTCGATGCCGCACGCGAGCACACCCGCGAGACGATCCACGTGTACACCAATCCCTGGGAGCTGTGGGGGACGCTTGGGTTCTGGGTCCAGATGGCGACCACAATGCTGATTGGCTTCCTGATCGGCCGAAACGGGTGGGTGTATCGCATCCCGGAGTTGATGCCCGTCGTGCGCCGCCTTCAGTGGTCGGCGCTCGCGCTCGGAGTCGTTTGTTCGCTGACCTTCGGTATCGTCAGTCAGTACACCCGCGCACCTGGCCCGTCGGCGCTGAAAATCCTGGTGGCGATGGCCTACGTGCTGTCGCGCCTTGGGATGATGAGTTTCTATGTGCTGACGATCGTGAGGCTCGCGCAGATCCCCGGTGTGGCAACGGCGGTTCCAGCCAATCGCGATGACCGGACGGATGCCGCTGACCAATTACCTGACGCAGACGCTGATCTGCACGACGTTGTTTTACGGCTGGGGATTCGGGCTGTGGGGAAAAGTGGGGCCAGCCCTGCAGCTGGCGATGGCCTTTGCCATCTACATCGTCATTCAGGTGCCGTTGTCCACGATCTGGTTGCGCCATTTCGAATACGGACCGCTGGAATACGTCTGGCGTCTCGGGACGTATCGCCGGCGGGCGACGGTGGTCGCGACCGCGCCGGCTGCCTGAGCCCCTTCCGCCTAAAGGCGGAAGCCACCAGGCTTTCCGAGAGCCACTCCTGAAGGAAGATTCCTTCCTCTGGTAGCTTCCGCCTTTAGGCGGACGATCCGGCCGAACAAACCACACACCGCCAGTAGTGGCCGGCTCCTTCGTTACGGTAGAGTTGGCCTTCACGCCCGCTGCCTGGGCACCGCTTCCCTGGAGGTTTTCGTGATTGGCCGTTGGCTTTCAGGCTGTCTTGCGCTCGGCGCAGTTGCCGGCGTTCTGGTTGGCGCACGGAGCGAAATGACCGTCCCCGTCGCCGCACAGGGTGGCGCCTGCGGTGGTCGCCATCCGTAACGGGACCATCATCACCGCGACGCGCGGCACGATCGCCAACGGCACGGTGCTCGATGCGCGACGGCAAGATCGCCGCGGTCGGGACCAACGTGTCGATTCCAGCCGGCGCCGAGGTCTACGACGCGACCGGCAAGTTCGTCTCGCCCGGCATCATCGACGCGCACTCGCACATCGCCAACGACGCCATCAACGAAGGCAGCGTGTCGGTCAGCTCGATGACCGGCATGGAGGACGTCCTCGATCCCGACCGACATCAACATCTACCGCGATCTGGCCGGCGGGACGACCACGGCCAACATCCTGCACGGCAGCGCCAACGCGATCGGCGGCAAGACGGTCGTGATCAAGCTCCGCTACGGCAAGACCCGCGCGAGCGATCTCATCTTCCAGGGCGCGCTGCCGGGCATCAAGTTCGCGCTCGGCGAGAACGTGACCCGCAAGCGCGGCCAGGCGCCGACCAACCCGCAGCGGTTTCCCACGACGCGCCAGGGCGTCGAGTACGTCGATCCGCGACGCGTTCACGCGCGCCAAGGCCTACCGGAAGGACTGGCAGGAGTACGAGGCGAAGAAGAAGGCGGGCCAGGACGTGCTGGCGCCCCGCCGCGATCTGCAGCTCGACGCGCTCGTCGAGGTGCTCGAAGGCAAGCGTCTGGTGCACGCGCACAGCTATCGCGCCGACGAAATCCTGATGCTGATCCGCCTCGCCGACGAGATGGGCTTCAAGATCACGACCTTCCAGCACGTGCTCGAGGGCTACAAGGTCGCCAAGGAGATCGCCGCGCACAACGCCGGCGCGTCGACGTTCTCCGACTGGTGGGGCTACAAGATGGAAGCGGCCGACGCCATTCCCCACAACGCCTCGCTGATGACGCACAAGGGCGTGCTCGTCTCGATCAACTCCGACGATGCCGAGCAGGCGCGGCGGCTGAACATGGAAGCGGCCAAGGCGATCCGCTACGGCGACGTCACCGAAGACCAGGCGTTCGCGATGGTGACGATCAATCCCGCGAAGCAGCTCAAGATCGACAACCGCGTCGGTTCCATCGAGGTCGGCAAGGATGCCGATCTCGTCGATCTGGAACCACCATCCGCTCTCGACCACCGCCATCGTCGAGCGCACCTACATCGACGGCATCGCGTACTACGACCGCGAGAAGGATCTGCAGCGCATCGCCGACATCCAGAAGGAGAAGGGCGGACGTTCGACGACCGAGGTCGTCGCCGGCGGCGACCAACGGAGTCAGCCGGCGCAACGGGTCGCAGGCGCACGCCGCGGCCGGCGCCGCCGGCGGAGCGCTACGACGTCAAGGGCAACGCGGCCGGTCCGACCTGGGCGATCACCAACGCGCGGATCGTGACCGTGTCAGGCCCGGTGATCCCCAAGGGCACGATCGTCATCAAGGGCAACCGGATTGAGGCGGTCGGCGCGAACGTGTCGGTGCCGTCGGGCGTGAAGCCGGTCGATGCCGGTGGGGCGACGGTGATTCCCGGCATGATCGACGCGAGCACCGACATCGGGCTGAACGAGCCCGGCGTGCGCAACTACGACGACGTCAGCGAGATCCTGCCGTTCGATCAGATGCTGCGCACGCGCGTGGCGTTCAAGGCCGACAGCATCGCGATTCCGGTGACCCGCACGCGAAGGCATCACGACCGTTGCGGTTCGGCCCGGCGGCGGCACCATCAGCGGTGAAATCCCGGTCATGAATCTCGACGGGTGGACCTGGGAGGAAGCCACGCTTCGTCCGTCGGCCGGCCTCGCCTTCAATTTCCCTGGTGCGGCCGGCGGTCGGGGCGGCGGTGGCGGCGGCGGCCGCGGCGGTGCGGCCCCGCAGACCGGCCCCGATCCGATGAAGACGCTGAACCAGCTGCTCGAGCGCGCCCGCGTTTACGCGAAACAGTCCGCGACGCGGCAGGTGGACTGGACGCTCGAGCCGTTCGTGCCGGTGCTCGATCGGCGCCAGGCGCTCTATGTGTCTGCCGCGACCGAACAGGGCATTCGCGACGCGGTGGCGTGGGCCGAGAAGCAGAACGTGCGCATCGTGCTGCAGACCGGCGCCGACGCGCAGCGGCGTCGCCGGCCTGCTCAAGCAGCACGACGTGCCGGTGATTCTCTCGAGCGTGCTCTCGCTGCCGCCGCGCGAGGACGAGTTCCACGCCTATCCGTATCAGGCGCCGGGCGTGCTCGCCAAGGCCGGCGTGCCCTTCGCGTTCTCGAGCGGCGGGTTCCAGTTCTCGCGCAACGTTCCGTTCCAGGCCGGCCGCGCCGTCGCCTGGGGACTGTCGCGTGATGATGCGATCAAGGCGCTGACGCTCGACGCCGCCCGGATCCTCGGCGTCGACAGCCAGGTCGGCAGCATCGAAGCCGGCAAGATCGCGAACCTCGTCGTCGTCAACGGCGATCCACTGGAGATTCGATCGCAGATTCAGCACGTGATCATCGCGGGCCGCGACATCTCCCTCGACAACTCGCAGGTCGAGTTGTTCAAGAAGTACATGGCGCGCTAGGACACGGACGGACCCATGACCACTCGAATGCCACGTTCGCTCGCTCTCGCCATCGCCACCACGGCGATGGTGTTTCCGTTCATCCGCGTCAGCGGCCAGATGCCGGCGCGCGCCCCCCGCTACGCGATTACGAACGCGAAGATCGTCACGGCCTCGGGTCCGACCCTCGAGAAGGGCACGGTCGTGATGCGTGACGGCGTCATCGAAGATGTCGGTCCGCTCGTCGCCGCCCCGGCCGATGCGCTCATCGTCGACGGCACCGGGCTCGTGGTCTATCCCGGACTGATTGACATGTCGAACAGCGCGCTGGTCGAGGCCAGGACCAGCGTTCCGGCTGTACCGTCTGCTGCCGGCACCAGGGAGGACGCGGGCGCGGTGCGACAGTCGCCACTCCCGACAGCATCACCTGGGCGGACCAGGAGCGCGACGCGCGGACCCGCTTTCTGCATCCGGATGTGAACGCTGCGGAGCTGGTCGAATACGAAGGGGATGATCTGCGGCGTCTCGCGGCCGCCGGCATCACGTCGGCGCTCGCGGTGCCGGCGCAGGGCATCATCCGGGGTCAGAGCGCGCTCGTGAACGTCACGGCCCCTCCCGATCCGCGCGGAGACCAGCGCGCTTGCGACCTATCGTCGCGGCCTGGTCGTGGTGCGGGCGCCGGTCGCGCAGCACGTGGTCTTCTCGACCGGCCGGGGCGGCGGCGCCGGCGAAGGCGGAGGTGGCGGCGGCGGTTACCCGGGCGCGCTGCTCGGCGTCATCGCCTTCGCCCGGCAGTCGTTCCTCGATGCCCAGTGGCAGAAGGAGGCGCGGGCGTTTGCGGAACGCCGCAAGGACGCTGCCGTCGGCGCCTTCGAGCCGGTGCTCGACGCGCTCGCGCCCGCGCTGGATCGCCGCGTGCCGGTCGCATTCGAAGCCAGCGAGGAGCGCGAGATTCTGCGGGCGCTGGCATTCGCAAAGGAGTTCAACCTCGATCCGATCATCGTCGGCGGCGCCGAAGCGGCGAATGTAATCGACGAACTCAAGGCGGCCAAGGCCAGGGTCATCGTGTCGGCGAACTTCCAGGCCGCCGGCGGCGCTGCTGGCGGGCGCGGCGGCGCCGGCGGTGGCAGAGGAGGCGAGACCGACACGCCGGTCCGCATCATCCGAATGCGCCAGAACGCCGCGAAGGTGCCCGCTGCGCTCGAGAAGGCAGGAATCCCGTACGCGTTCACGATCGGCGGGCTGCAGAATCCATGCGACTTCGTGCGCAACGTGGCCCGCACTGTTCGGGATGGCGGACTTCCCGAGGATGCGGCCATCAAGGCGCTGACCGCGAATGCCGCGAAGCTCGCCGGCGCGGCCGATCGCCTCGGCACGATCGAGAAAGGCAAGATGGCGAACGTCATCGTCACCGAGGGGAGCCTGTTCGACAGCGGGCGAATCCGTCACGTGTTCGTCGCCGGCTGGCCGGTCGATCTCGAGTTCACGGCGCAGACCCCAGGCGGGCGGGGCGGCGGCGGGAGTCAGTAGACCGGCGCCGCCGGGCATCCCCGCATTCGGCGGGTCACTCCCGGCGTGAGTGAAGGCAGGGTGTCCTCCTCGGAGGTGAAATGCGTGCGTGGTTACCGCCGCTGCTGATCGCGGGGAGCCTGACGGCCCTCGTTGATGGCGTCTTCTCGAGCGTCCTGAGCGCTGTCTTCTACGGTTCGACCGTCCAGCGGCTCTTCCAGGGCGTCGCGGCGACGCTGCTCGGACCGGGCGCCTTGACCGGCGGCACGCGGACGGCCCTGATCGGCGTGCTCATGCACGTCGGCGTGGCCTTCGGCTGGTCGGCCGTGTTTCTCGTGCTGTTTGCGAGCTGGCCATGGGTTCGTCAGGCGACGACGAGCAGATCCGGAGTGTTCGCCGTGGCAGCGATCTACGGGCCGTTCGTCTGGCTGGTGATGTCGCTCGTGGTCATTCCAGCGTTGACTCATCGGGCTACGCCGATCGGGTTCCGCTGGTGGGTCCAGCTGTTCGGGCACATTCCGTTCGTGGGTCTCCCGATCGTCGCGTCGATCCGCGGAACATTCCCGTCATAGGCTACTCGGTCCGCAACGCCACGAGCGGATCGGTGCGGGCAGCGCGCCGGGCCGGCAGATAACAGGCCACGAGCGATGCCGTCGCGAGCAGCACGAACACTCCCAGATAGGTAGGTGGATCGGTCGGAGTGATGCCGAACAGCAGCCGGGCCAGCAGGGTGCCGGCTCCGACGCTGAGCACGAATCCGGCGGCGATTCCGATCGCCGTCAAGCGGAAGCTTTCGGCCATGACCGACGCGACGAGCTGGCGCGAGGACGCGCCGAGCGCGATCCGCAAACCGAACTCCCGGGTCCTCCTCCGGCCATCGAACGCGACCACGGCATACTGACCTATCGCGGCGATGATCAACGACCCGGACGCGAACAGCGTCAATAACGTGGCGAGAATCCAGAACGGCGCCACTTCCGCGGCGATCTCGGTCTCGAGCGAACGCAGGCTCGCGATGGGAATTCGTCCGTCGGCCTCCCGAAGCGCGCGTCGCCACTGCCGGCGGCATCCCTCCGAGACCAGCGTGATGGCGGATGTAGAAGGTCGCTTCACCAGGAGCCGCCGGCCGATCAGCGCTCGAGAAGAAGACGTATCGAGGCGGCCCGTCGGAGCCACGGCCGCTGAAGTAGGCGTTCTCGACAACACCGATGACCTCGGCCCTGGCGAGGCGATCGGCTGGCCCTGTGAGCAGAGTCTTGCCGAGCGCGGACTCCTGCGGCCACAGCGTGTCGGCCAGCTGGCGGGTAACGATCGCCGAAGGTGAGGCAGCATGCGCCGCGCGGGTGAAATCACGCCCGGCGACGAAGGGTACGCCGAACGTGGAGAAATAGCCGGGCGCGACCGCATTGTCCACGGCGAGCACGGGCTCGTCGGACGGCTCACGGCGCACCGGGAAATCGACCCAGCTGGAGACCCGCCGGCCGGGCACATACGAGACGTCCTCCACGCCAGGCAATCGGGTGAGTTGATCCTGCAGGCCTTCCAGAAGCCTCCTGTTGCTGTCAGGCGTCGTTGCGCCCGCAGCGGTGTTGACCGTCGCTACCAGGACGTTCCGGGGGTCGAATCCGACGTCGAGGCTGTCCTGAAGCGAAAGCGATCGGCGGGCGAGGCCGGCGCTGGTCAGCAGGAGAACCGAAAACGCAAGCTGCAGGACGACCAGGCCATGCGTCAGCCGCGAGCGTCCAGGGACGACGCCCTGCTCGCCAACTTTGAGGAACGGCAGCAGTTGCTGGCGACGCGTGCGGAGTGCGGGCCCCACGGTCACCGCGAGCGTGCAGAGCAGCGCCAGGCCGAGCGCGTACGCCACGACGGTCCAGTCCGGCGTGAGATCCGGAGTGACCACCGGCCCACCCGTCTCCGGCACGAGGAACGGCACGACGGCCTTCGACACCCACCAGGCGAAGACGCACGCGGCGATCCAGCCGACCACCGACAGTACCAGCCCTTCGGCCAGGAGGCTTCGGACGATCCGTCCACGGGAGGCGCCGAGGGACTCCCGCACCGCCATTTCCCGCTGGCGGACGACGGCGCGCGCGATCAGCAGGTTGGTGACGTTGGCGCACACGACCACGATGGTGAGAAACGTGACCACCGAGAACACCGCGAGCATGCGGTTGCCGCGGGTCGCCACGATGCTGTTGCCGCCCGCGGTCCCGGAATAGGGGACGAGCCTGACCTTGTAGCGATGCTTCAGATCCGGACGAGCCTGCTGCAGCTGCGTCCACAGGATCGCAAGTTGGGCCTGCGCTTCCGAAAGCGAGACGCCGTCCTTCCGCTGGCCGATCATTGCCACGGCAGTGCCGCGGTTCACCTGGAGCCGGTCGCGGGCTTCTCCCGTCAGCGGAATCCAGAGATCGGCAAGCTCGATGAACACCGCGCCGCGAAAAGTCGGCTCGGCAACGCCGACGACCGTCGCCGGCTGGCCGTTGACGGTGACCGTCTGTCCGACGATGTCGTCCGCGCCCCCGAAGTTGTTCTGCCAGATGTGATGCGCGAGGATCACGACGAGCCCCGAAGGGCCGGGCTTGGCCTCGTCGGCAAGGAAGCTGCGCCCTTTGACGAGGCGGACGCCAAGTGTGTCGAAGTAGTTCGGCGAGACGATCCCCACACGGAGGGCATAACTGCCGCTGTCGACCGTCATCGTCAGACGCGCGAAATCGAACGCGGCGATCGGCTGAAACGCGGAGCTGTGCTCGATGAAATGCGAGTAGACGGGGTAGTCGGCGTGTGTTTCGATATCGCCGTTCTCGGCCACCCAGCTCACGGTCGCGAGCCTCGGTGCATGCACCCCTGGTGAGGGTTTGGTGAGCACGCCATGAGCGATCGAGAACACCGTCGTGTTGCCGCCGATGACGAGCGCGATCAGGATGGTTGCGGTCAGGCTGACGCCCGGCGACCTGGTCAGGATGCGGCATCCGAAGCGCAGATCCTGCAGCAACTGTTCGAGACGCGTCGATACCCAGACGGCTCGCGTGTCCTCCTTCGCCAACCCGACGTTCCCGAACAGCCGACGGGCGGCGGCTGCGGCGTCCTGGTCGGAGAGGCCACGCTCTGATTGCAGCCGCGTTTCCTCCTCGAGGTGAAATCGGATCTCGTCGTCGAGATCGCGGTTGACCCGCGACGGGAGGAACAGCGCGCGCTGGATCACCTTCCGCAATCGTCTCCACGGCATGGCTCTCTCCGGGATTTGGCCGGGTCTTCAGACCCGGCCGATTCACGCCGGTCCCAACACCCGTGCGATTGCGGCCGACAGGCGCGTCCACCGGCTGCGCTCCACGGCCAACTGCCGTCGGCCTGCGGTCGTGAGCCGGTAATACTTGGCCCGCTGGTTCCGATCGCTGGTCTTCCAGCTCGCGTCGACCCAGCCCTGCCGCTCCAGGCGATGCAGCGCGGGGTACAGCGATCCGTGATCGATGTTCAGGACCTCGTCCGAGCTCGCCCGGAGAGCGAGGCCGATCCCGTGCCCGTGCTGCGGCCCCCACTGCAGCGTGCGGAGGATCAGCAGGTCGAGCGTGCCCTGGAGGAGTTCCGGCTTCTGCCGCGTCTTCGCCATGAGTAGGAGGCAATCTACCACCATGGTAGGAGGGCGTCTACTGCTTTGACACCGTTCGGGGATCGCGTGTTCCGGTATCGTTTCGGGGGCTCCCGCCTTCGCGCTGCGCGCTACGGCGGGCAAGCGGGGCTCGGGTCCGGGGGCGTCGACGAAACGCTTGACGGCGGTCCCAGTACGCGCGATGCTCTGGCCGGCGCTGGTCCACGCCCAACCTCTGAGACTCCCCCCCGGCGGGGGTCCCGTGCGAGGCAAAGGGGGGCACACTCCCGGATCCGAATCGTCAGCTCCTTTTCGCGTCCATGGTGTGCTGCCGGGGAGCGCCCGTGGTGCGCCTGAAGGAGTGATTGACGATGCCTCGCAACAAGGATCTCAAGCGCCTCGTTCGTGCTCGGATGAGCAAGACCGGGGAGTCCTATACCGCCGCCCGCGCCAAGGTCATCGCCAGGTCCACAACGGAACGCAGGACGGGCTCCGTTGCTGACGTTCGTGCCGCTTCGGCCTCGCCCGGCGCCGAAGGTGGATTACGCTGCGCTCGCCGGGATGGCCGACGCGACCATCAAGGCGAAGACCGGCTGCACGTGGGACCGCTGGGTCTTCGCGCTGGATCACTACGGCGCCGACAAGATGTCGCACGGCGAGATCGCCGCGCTCGTGAGCACGAAATACAAGATCGACGGCTGGTGGGCGCAGTCGGTCACCGTGGGGTACGAGCGCATCAAGGGTCTGCGCGCCATCGGTCAGCGGCGGGACGGCACCTACGAGGCGAACAAGTCCCGCACGTTCAACGTGCCGGTCGGCGACGTTGTTCGAGGCCTGGGCGGATGCGCGCGTCCGCAGGCGGTGGCTCGACGGGAGGATCGGCAAGATTCGCACGGCGACCCCGTCGAGGTCGATCCGCCTCGATGGCGAGGATCGCAGCATCGTAGCGGTCGGCTTCATGTCGAAGGGACGCTCGAAGAGCGTCGTCGCCGTGCAGCACACGAAGCTGCGCGATCGTGACGCCGCGAGCCGGCTCAAACAGGTACCTGGTCCGAACGCTTCGACGCGCTCGCCGAGGTGCTGGCCGGGTAGATTCAGATCAGACTCCCAACGACCAACTTCCAACTCCCAAGGGGAGCCGCTCGAATAACTAGGCTGAAAGTCGAACCAACCGGCTCGTTCCTCGACTCTTGCCCAGTTGTGCGAGCGACTTCCCTTGGGAGTTGGGAGTTGGGAGTTGGAAGTACTCGTAGGATGAGCCGTATGCGCCTCCCGCTCCTGCTCGCCGCCGTGATCACCGTCGCCTCGTCAACTGCCCCCGCGGTTCCGCAGGCCGCTTTCCCTGTTCCCGACCGCCGCGCCAGACTCGAATCAGCCTTCAGCGACATCGATCGGCTCTTCGCCGACTTCGCCAAGACCGCTCATGTCCCCGGCGCGGCATGGGGCGTCATCATCGACGGCGAGCTCGCGCATTCCGGGGCCGCAGGCGTCCGGGAGACTGTCTCCAACGCGCCGGTCGACGTCGATACGGTCTTTCGAATCGCCTCGATGACCAAGAGCTTTACGGCGATGGCCATCCTGCAGGCTTCGCGACGAGGGCAAGCTCTCGCTCGACGAGCCGGCGGAACGGTACGTGCCGGAGCTCAAGACCCTGCGTTATCCGACCTCGGATTCGCCGCGGATCACCATCAGGCATCTGCTGACCCATTCCGAAGGTTTTCCTGAGGACAACCCATGGGGCGATCAGCAGCTGTCGGAGACCGAGGAGAGTTTCACGCGGATGCTTCGTGGCGGCATTCCGTTCTCGACCGCACCCGGCACCGGCTACGAGTATTCGAACTACGGCTTCGCGATTCTGGGGCGCATCGTTTCCACCGTCTCCCGTCAGTCGTACGACGACTACGTGACGAAGAACATTCTGCTTCCGCTCGGCATGACCTCGACGACGCTTCATGCCGACCGGGTGCCGAAGGGACGCCTCGCGGTGGGGTATCGCTGGGAAGACGAGCGATGGAAGGAAGAGCCGGCGCTCCCGCACGGGTCGTTCGGATCGATGGGAGGAATGCTGACGACGATCCGGGATCTGAGCCGCTACGTCGCGCTCTTTCTCGATGCGTGGCCGCCTCGCGACGGCGCCGAGCGCGGCCCGCTGCGTCGCGCATCCCTGCGCGAGATGCAGCAGCCCTGGCGGCCTTCGACCACGCGCGTCGTCCTGGACAAGTCGGCGGTCGTCGGCCCACTTGACCGCGGGGAGCTATGGCTATGGGCTGAGCAACACCCAGACGTGTCAGTTCCGATCGGCGATCGCCCACGGCGGCGGGTTGCCCGGGTACGGATCGCTGATGCGATGGCTGCCGGACTACGGCGTCGGGATCATTGCCTTCGGAAACCTGACCTATACCGGCTGGGGCAACACGGTCGGCGCTGCGTTCGACCGGCTCGAACGCACCGGCGGCCTGGTGCCGCGACAGGTCGTGCCTTCGCCCGCGCTGGTCACGGCGCGCGACGACGTCTCGAAGCTCGTGGTCAGGTGGGACGACGATCTTGCGGAGCGCATCGCGGCTGAGAACCTCTTCATGGATCGATCGAAGGACCGACGACGCAAGGAGATCGAGGAGCTGATCGCGAAGACAGGGCCAGTGTGCGCCGCCGGACAAGTTCGACGTCGTCGAGAATGCGCTGCGTGGCAGCTGGACGATGAGCTGTGAGCGGGGAAAGCTGCAGGTGTCGATTACGCTGGCGCCGACGATGCCGCCGAAGGTGCAGTTCATGACGGTTCGGCCCGCGCCCGCGCAGCCGGCCGCCGCGGACCCTGCGTGTCGTTCTGAGTCGCGAACTGTGACCAGCCGATGACGCCATTCAGCCAGGAGGACTGGACCAGCCGGTGCGAGTGGGGCAGCGGGGCCGTGACCGCGCTCGCGCCGGCGGACGTGATCATCGTCGTGGACGTGTTCTCGTTCACCACCTGCGTGGACGTGGCGGTCTCGCGCGGCGTCACGATCATTCCGTATGCCTGGAACGGGTGGGACGATCCGGCCGCAGCCGAGTTCGCCCGCACTCATGGCGCTGAGCTGGCGGGCAAGCGGCGATTGTCGCGATACTCGCTGGCGCCCCAGTCGTATCTCGATGCGCCGGCGGGCCTTCGGTGCGTGTTGCCGTCACCGAACGGGGCGCGGGTGTCGCTCGCTGCGGCCGCGAGCGGCGCCGTGGTGCTTGCCGGCTGTCTGAGAAACGCGCGCGCCGTTGCGGAGGCGGCGCAGCGAGCGGGCCGGACGTTCAATGTCATTCCCTCCGGCGAGCGCTGGCGGGACGGATCGCTGCGGCCAGCGCTCGAAGATGCGCTGGGTGCAGGCGCGATCCTGTCCTGGCTGCCCGGGCTACGTTCACCGGAGGCGGAGGCGGCCGTTGCGATCTTCGAGCGCTATCGCGGGCAATCTGGTGACGACGCTCGATGCGTGCGGCTCCGGCCGTGAGCTCGATGGGCGCGGGCATCAGGACGACAAGTTCATCGCCGGTCAGCTCGACGTGAGTGCCTGCGTGCCGCGGCTCGACGGGATGGGTTTCGTCGATCGAGCCGGCTAGGAGCACCGCCCTTGCGTTTGTACGACGATCTCGCTTCGTGGTGGCCGCTGCTCTCGTCCCCGGATGACTACGCCGAGGAAGCAGAGTTCTTCGGACGTCACCTGAGAGAGGCATGTGACGGACCCGCTCGCACACTGCTGGAGCTCGGATCTGGCGGCGGCAACAATGCTTCGCACATGAAGCGACTCTTCGAGCAGGTGACGCTCGTCGACATCTCTCCCGGAATGCTGGCGGTGAGCCAAAGATTGAACCCGGACTGCGAGCATGTTCACGGCGACATGCGGACGGTCAGGTTGGGAAGGCAGTTCGACTGCGTCTTCGTGCACGACGCGGTGCAGTACATGACGACGGAGTCCGATCTCCGGCAGGCGATCGAGATGGCGGCCGTTCACTGCCGTCCTGGCGGCGCAGCGCTGTTTGCGCCGGATCATCTGAAGGAGACGTTTCGACCCTCCACCGACCACGGCGGACACGATGATGGCTCTCGCGGGCTCCGGTACCTGGAGTGGACCTGGGACCCGGATCCCGACGACACCACCTATCTGACCGAATATGCCTATCTGCTGCGAGAGGCCGACGGGTCGGTGCGCGCGGTTCACGATCGTCACGTCGAAGGATTGTTCCCGCGCGATCTGTGGCTGCGGCTGCTCGGGGACGCGGGCTTTCTGCCGACCGTGATGTCCTTCGACCATTCCGAGCTCGAGCCCGGCACTTACGAGGTCTTCGTCGCCCGGCGGCCAGCCGTCTGATTCCCAGGAATGGCGAGCCTCGGACACGTGGCAGTCGGGATGGCGGCGGCCAGGGTGACTGGCGACAGCCGCGTGCCCTCGATCTCCTCGATGGCGTTCTGGTCGGCGGTGTCTCTGCTCCCCGACATCGATGTCATCGGGTTTGCGATGGGCGTGCGATATGGCGATCCGTGGGGACATCGGGGAGCCACCCACTCGATGGCGATGGCGGTGGCGGTGGGACTCGCAATCGGTGCGATCGCCGCGCGGTTGAACCGGCCCGGCAGTCGGACGGCGCTCGTCGCGAGCGCGGTGCTCGCCAGTCATGCGCTCCTCGATACGATGACTGACGGGGGCCTTGGCTGCGCGCTGCTGTGGCCCATCAGCCTCACTCGATACTTCGCACCGTGGCGACCGATTCCGGTGGCGCCGATCGGATTCGGCTTCCTGTCAACTGATGGCGCGCTCGTCGCCCTGGTGGAACTGGGTCTCTTCCTGCCTGCTCTGGTATTCGCGTTATGGCCCGGCCGTGTCGCAGCAAGAGCGGCGGTCTCGCTGGGCATCCTGTGGCTGGGAGCGGTCGCGGTGATCTCGTACAGCGAGCGCACCGCTGACGCCCTCAAGGGTGTTCTCGTTCGGGAAGACACCGCATATGCCGCCGGTTTTTCGGAAGCCGCGTTTCGAACGCTCGGCCTCGGCCGCACGGAGAGCGAGGTGCTCGCGGTTCTGGGGCCTCCCCACCAGGAACTGTGGTTTTACACGCCGCCGGACAGCCGGCCGCCCGACGAGAGGCCGGCGGCGCGGGACGGGTGTCTAATCATCCGGCTCCAGGACGACCGCGTCGTGTCGGCGTACGAGCGCGGGCAGATGCGCTTCGCGCGGGGTCATCGCAGGGCACACGCGCCTGGAGCTCCAGCAGCGGCTGGGATTGCCGCAGGAATCGTGCTGGCAGTACAGCTGGAGTCCTGCAGGTAGAGCGCATCGTTTGAGGCTGGTGTGCTTCACGAATGGCACCGCGCACTTGATCGTTCGCAAATGGGCGGGTGGAGTGTGACCTTCGCTGAGTGCCACTCCCCACCCAGTTGCGATACGCTCATCGCTTCAGGAGTTCGCCGTCTTGCCCACGTCCAGACGAATTGCGCCGTTCCTGTCTTTTGTCGTCGTTCTGACCTGCGCGGTCGCTGCCTGGGGGCCGCTCGCGCAGGACGCGGTCCCAGGTCGATCTCGAGCCGCTGCTTGCCGCGCCGCAAAGCGAAATGCGCATGGTCGTGCAGCGATACACGCTCGACCGGGCCACGCTCGCGGGGAATTACGCGAACGGTGCCGCGCGCGGCGGCGGCGGACGCCGCGGGCGTGCCGGCAATCCCGATCAAACCGCGCCTGCCCAACTGATCCCTGTTTCCCCGGCGCGCGTTGCCCGGCTCGAGCGCTTCGACGCGAACTGGCAGGCTGCGCTCAGCCGCCTCGATTCCTCGCGGCTGACGGCGGAGGGAAAGTCCGATCTGGCGAAGCTCTCAGCCACGATCGCCGGCAACACCGCGCAATTGGACGAAGATGCGAAAACCCTCGCACAGGTGCTGGACGTGGCGCCGTTCGCACCGACGATCGTGCGGCTGGTGGAAGCGCGCATCCGCGTCGAGGACATGAATGCGCAGCGGGCCGCCGCGGCAATTACCGAGGTGACGAAGGAGATCGGCCGGTTGACGGCCGCGCCCCCGCGGGTCAATGCGGACCAGGCAGTCCTCGGCGCGACCGCGGTCGAACAGCTGCGCGCGATCACCGCCGAGTGGTTCACGTTCTACAACGGCTACGACCCGCTCTTCACCTGGTGGATGGGGGTTCCATATGCGAAGGTCGACGAGGCGCTGAAGGGCTACGCGTCGCTGCTGCGTGAGAAAGTTGCGGCTGCCAATCTGGCGGTGCCGGTCAGCGCGGCCGCGACGCCGATCGCGATCGCCCCGCAGCCGGCGTATCCCGACGTTCCCGATCTCAACGAGATCATCGCCTTGCCCCAGGACGAGATGCGCGACATCGTCGCGCGCTTCAACGGGGAGGGTAGCGGGCGCGGCGGGCGGGGCGGCGGAGGGGAGTCGCGCGATCCGGCGTTCTACACGAGCTGGCTGGCGGCCCTGAAGTCGCTGGATTTCGACAAGCTGTCGCGCAACGCCCAGGTCGACTACCTCTTCATCCGCCGCACCGCCGAGACGCAGATCGCCCGCGCCCGGCTGAAGCTCGATCCGAATCCGCCGCGCAAGCTCGACAACACCGGCATTCCCGGCCCGGCACGCGGCCGTGAGGGCCTGCTGCAGGACCTGTCCGAAGCGATGATCCCGTACACGCCGGAGGAGCTGATCGCGCTCGCCGAGAAAGAGTTCGCGTGGTGCGACCGCGAGATGCTCAAGGCGTCGCGGGAAATGGGATTTGGCGACGGACTGGAAGAAGGCGGTCGAGAAGACCAAGGATGCGGCGGTCGCGCCTGGCGATCAGCCGCGGATGATCAGGGACCTGCTGTTCGAAGCGATCGATTTCCTGCGCGCGAACAAGCTGATCACGGTGCCGCAGGTGGCGGCCGAGTCGCTGCACATGATCATGATGACGCCCGAGCGTCAGCTGGTGAATCCGTTCTTCACCGGCGGCAGCCAGATCAGCGTGTCGTATCCGACCAACACGATGGATTACGAGGCCCGCATCCAGAGCATGCGCGGCAACAACCCGGGCTTCTCGCACGCCACGGCTTTTCACGAAATGATTCCCGGGCACAACCTGGTCGCGTACATGGGCGCACGGTTCAACGACTACCGTGCGAACCTCACCGGTGGCGGCGCGTTCTTCAGCGAAGGCTGGCCGCTCTACTGGGAGCTGACGCTCTATGACCTGGGGTTCAACAAGACGCCGGAGCAGCGGGTCGGCGCGCTGTTCTGGCGCATGCACCGCTGCGCGCGGATCATCTTCTCGCTGAAGTTCCACATGGGGCAGTGGTCGCCGCAGGAAGCGATCGACTTCCTGGTCGAGCGGGTCGGACACGAACGCGACAACGCCACCGCCGAAGTGCGCCGCTCGTTCGATCCGGCCGCCGGTTACGGTCCGCTCTACCAGGCGGCGTACCTGCTGGGCGGGCTGCAGCTGCGCGGCCTTCGCCAGGAGCTGGTGGACCGCAAGGTCCTCACCGACGTTCAGTTCCACGACGAGATCATGCGGCAGGGCAGCATGCCGATCGCGCTGCTGCGGCTCGCGCTCGACCGCCGGATCCGCCTCACCCGCGACATGAACGTCGACTGGAAGTTCTACGGCGATCTCAATCCGCAGTCGCTGGCGGCGCCGGCCCGCTGAATCCGGTCGTGCCCCCAAACGAAGTGATGAAGCGATGAAGCGAGCCTACGGCCTCGACGTTCCCGAAACCCTGGCAGAAGCGCTGGATCCCGACCGCACCGCGCTGATCGTGTACGACATGCAGGTCGGGATCATGCGGCAGCTTCAGCACGCTGCAGAGATCACCGCGAAGGTGGGCGAAGTGCTGGCTGCGGCACGCGACGCCGGCATTCGCACCTACTTCCTGCGGCATACCTCGCTGCCGAGGAACCTGATGGGTGTCTTCCAGCTGCGGCAGGCACTCGCCTGGCAGCGGAAGACCTCGATCGATGAGATCCATCCGTGGTTTCTCCGCGGATCCGAAGCGCACGAGATCGTTCCCGAGCTGGCGCCGCGTGACAACGAGGCGGTGTTCGACAAGATAGGGATGTCGGCGTTCGAAGGGACGCCGCTCGACACCGCGCTGCGGGACTGCGGTATCAGGTCCTTTCTCATTGCCGGAGTGGCGATCGAGATCGGCATCGAGCCGACCGTTCGCCATGGCGCCGACCTCGGTTACATTCCGCTCGTCGTGGAGGATGCGTGCGGTGCCGGGCACGAAGAGGCCGGCAAGCGCGCCATCGCGAGCCTTCGTTACATGGGGGACGCGATCGTCACCAGCGTTGCCGAGGTGACGTCCTTGCTCCGCGGCAGGCGGGCGAGCACCGCGGAATCGGCATGACTCGCGGACCACTGGTGTTCCTGCTGCGGTGTGGCGCGGTCCTGACCGGGTCCGCCTTTCTGGCGGTGTTCCTTCCGGTCGACTGGATGGCCTCGACCCATCGCTGGCTCGGACTCGGCGAGTTTCCGCGGACGCCGGTCGTGGACTACCTGGCGCGCTCGGTGGCCGCCTTCTATGGCTTCCACGGCGTGCTGCTGTTCGTGATTTCAACCGACGTCGCCCGGTACCGCCCGCTCGTCTGGTATGTCGCGGCGATGAACGTCGTCTTCGGCTTCATGCTGCTCGCGATTGACTCCACGCCGGGCTTCCCGCCTACTGGACGGCGTTCGAAGGGCCGCCTGTCGTAGTGATCGGCCTGCTGGTCGCGTACTTCAATCGGCGGCTGGTCCCTGCTGCCGACGTCTCCGTAGGGGTGGGTCTTCAGACCCGCCCGACCGAGGTGAGGACACTGCGATGAGCTGGAATGTCCTGTGGAACAGGTGAGGGCCGGGCTTGATCGAACAACTCGACCGCTTTGCGCGCCAGCAGTTGTCGTCCGATGCCACTCGGTAGAGTTCTGATGGCTGAGAGCTGAAGGAGAGTAGCCATGCGATTTCTCGTCTGCCTGATCGTGTTCTGCGCGGTGCCGATGACGCCTGCTCAACGGACTCGGGCGTCCCGCTTTCAGCGGTTACTACCTCGGTGTGCTGACGCTGTGGCTGGTCTTCGTCATCGCGGGAATACGCTCCCGACAGATCCTGAACTGACACTCTCAGCTACGGAAGCATGGATACGCGCAGGGAGGAGATTGCGGCTACTTTCGACCTGCGTGCGCGCGGATATCGCGACAGCGATTGGCACCGCGCGTCGGCCGGGCGGCTGGTCGATCTCTGCGGGCTGAAGCCTGGCGATCGCGTGCTCGACGCCGGCACCGGGACCGGATTCGCGGCACTGCATGCGGCCCGGCAGGTCGGAGACCACGGCCGTGTCGTTGGTGTCGACATCTCTCAGGGCATGCTCTCGGAAGCGCGCGCCGAGGCGGCCGCGTCCAATCTCACCAACGTCGAGTTCATTCAGTGCGATGCGACCTCGCTGCCGCAGTTCGCCGACTCGGCGTTCGACGTGGTCACGGCAGCGACGTCGCTCATTTACATTCCGGTCGCCGAAGGGCTGCGCGAGTGGCACCGGCTTCTCGGAGCGGGCGGCCTGATGGCCTTCTCGACGATGGAGGCGGGTTTCCCGGTGGCGGGACGCCTGTTCCGCGAGTGCGCCGCAGAGTACCGGGTATCCTCGAGGACCCGTGCGCCCCGCTCGGTTCTGCGGACGCATGCCGGAACGCCCTGGCGGCAGCGGGCTTCGTCGACGCCGAGGATTCTGACCGAACCGATCCAGTTCTCCGTCCGCGACATCGATCGGGCCTGGGAGTCGAATCTCCGCTCGCTGGCGCACAAGGCCGTGCGGGACCTGCCGGGCGAATCGCTTCTCGATCTGCAGCAGCGTTACCAGGCGCTCGTCGCCGCTGAGATGCGAGCGGCGCCGGCCAGGATGCTGCAGTCGTCCATGCTTTACGCGTTCGCCCGCCGCGGCTGATCCCCATCTGCCGGATCACGGCTGCCGCGACCGCATGGCGGCGAACTGACCACTTGCAATTGTCTTAATGTACTAGGTACAATCACGCCATTGATTCCGAGACTTAGAGAGGAGGCGTCCAATGGAACCCCTGCTCATCGTCCTCGTTCCCGGCGTACTCGGTGGCATCATCCTCGCGGTGCTGCTCGGCAGCAGGTGGATCGACCTTCGAACCGGCGGCGGCGACCGCCGTCTCGCAGCCCACCTCGCCGTCGTTGATCAACATGGCGCACATTCCCGTGAAGGGTGGGGGAGGGCTGGGGATCGTCGCCGCCGTCATTGCTGTCGCGCTCGCTGACCCGCGGCTCCGAGTCGCGATCGGCATCGCGGCGCTCCTCGGAGTGGTGTTGGCGGCGGTGTTGATCGCCCGGCGCCGCGAGCGCGGGCCGCTGTCGTCCGGTGGCGGGGATTCAGGCCTCGCCCTCCATGCTTGGACTCGGCCGGGACCAGCCCGGCCGGGGGCTTGGACTCGGCCGGGATCAACCCAGCCGGGCGCCGGTTCGATCCAATGGCGGCCGGAATCATCAGTCTGGAGGCCAGACCGGCGCTGGCGGGTTCCGATTGGCCGCCGGGCATTGACGCACGCCGGCGAAGCGCCTCGCGGAATCCGCGATAATCAGGCGTGCCTCGCTGGGTGCGCTACGCCGCCGCCCTCTGCTTCGCCACGGCCACGGCGGTGACCGCGCAGTACGACCGCGCGGCACAGGGCCCCTATCGCACCACTCTCGAGTACGACGGCCAATTCACGTTCGTCCGCCTGCGGTGGAATTCCGGGTTCGGGCGCGGCGGGTTCGGGGCGGCCTGGAACCACGACCTGCCCCGGGCCGAGCAGCACCTCGCGATGATCATGCGCGAGCTGAGCCTCGTGGACATGCGCATCGACGGCAGCAGGATCCTGATGCTCGACGATCCCGAGCTCTTCAAGTATCCAATCGCGTTCATGTGGGAGCCAGGCTTCTGGAACCTCACGGACGAGGAGGCCACGTCCTTTCGCGCTTACCTGGCCAAGGGCGGATTCGCGGTGTTCGAGGACTTCGACGGGGCGCAGCAGTGGGCCCATTTCGAGGCGCAGATGCGACGGGTGCTGCCGGACGGACGTCTCGTCCGCCTCGATCGGACGCACCCGATCTTCGATTCCTTCTTCAGGATCCAGGACATCGACGCCATCGTCCATCCGATGACCGGCATCCGCCCGAGCTATTACGGCATCTTCGAGAACAACGATCCCTCGCGGCGGCTGATGGTCGTGGCCAACTACGACAACGACGTTCCGGAGTATTGGGAGTGGTCCGGCCAGGGGCTGTATCCGTTCGACGCGTCGAACGAGGCCTACAAGCTCGGGGTGAACTATCTCATTTACGGGTTGACGCACTGACCGGTCAGTGCGCGTTGCCTTGTGTGAGCTGACGCTCGATGCGTTTATCGGGCACCAGCCAGACCAGTGCGATACCGACGTACAGGCCGTAAGACACAACCGGCCAGATGAAGGCGAGCGGAATGGCGACGACGTAGCCGGCCAGCGAGAGCCACTCCTTGGCGCCGCGCCCGACGGCGCGCGCCAGCTTCGAGTCACGGCCGTGCGTGGCAATCAACCGGTTCTGCAGGATCGTGTACGCGATCGCATCCATCAACAGCACCAGGCCGTAGGCGGCAGTCGGAATCGGCTCGTAGGCCATCTCTCCCATCCATGCCGTGACGAACGGCACGATCGACAGCCAGAACAGCAGGTGAAGGTTCGCCCACAGGACACCCCCGGTGATGTGGGTGGTCGCATGCAACAGGTGATGGTGGTTGTTCCAGTAGATGCCGAGAAACACGAAACTGAGAACGTAGGCGAGAAACTTCGAGTGCAGAGCCCAGAGGGCCGCCAGGTCACTCGCCTCAGGCGGCCGCAGCTCGAGGACCATGATCGTGATGATGATGGCGATGACCCCATCGCTGAAGGCTTCGAGCCGGCTCTTGGACATGGTGACCGTCATGCTAGCAGAGGCATCGAGGAGTACGAGATCATGGGTGACCATGCCCACCGTCCTCGGTCGCGCGCTCGTCCCCGTCATCGCTCTCCTGGTCCTCGTCAGCAGCCAGCGCCCCGCATTCAGTCAGGCGAGTGATTGGTTAGAGCCGTTTCCTCCTTTTCGTATTGCCGGAAACCTGTACTACGTCGGCAGCCGCGGCCTGGCCTCGTATCTGGTGACCACCTCCGAGGGACACATCCTGATCAACAGCGATCTCGAGGCGAACGTGCCGATGCTGCGCGCGAGCATCGAGAAGCTTGGCTTCAAGTACAAAGACGTCAAGACCCTGCTCATCAGCCACGCGCACTGGGATCACAACGCCGGCAGCGCGCTGATCAAGAAGCAGACCGGCGCCAAGTACATGGTGATGGCGGAGGACGTGCCCGCCGTGGAATCGGGGGGCAAGACGGACTTTCGGTACGGCACCGACAAGAGCACCTACTATCCGCCGACGAAAGTGGACCGGACACTCCGCGACAAAGACGAAGTCAAGCTCGGCGACGCGGTGCTGGTGGCCCACCTGACCGCGGGCCACACCAGGGGCTGCACGACATGGACCATGAAGGTCAAAGACGGAGCGAAGACCCATGATGCGGTGATCGTCTGCAGCCCGAACGTCAACCCGGGCTACAAACTGGTCAACAACGCGGCCTACCCAGGGATCGCCGACGATTACGCCCGGATGTTTCAAACGCTGATGGCCCTGCCCTGCGACCTGTTTCTGGGCGCGCACGGTTCTTACTACAACCTGGACGCGAAGTACGCACGGATGCAGAAGGGAGACGCCAACGCCTTCGTCGATCCGGTGGGCTACCGGAGATTCGTGGCCGACAAGAGCGCCGAGTTCCAGACGGAACTGAAGAAACAGCGCGGGAGATGACGATTCTGCTGTTCGGCGCCACCGGTAACGCCGGCGGCGCAGTCCTGAAGGCGTGTCTTGCCGATCCGGGCGTGGCCGAGGTGCGTGCCGTGGCGCGCCGGCCGCCGGCACCCACGCACTCGAAGCTGCGGGTCATCGTCCACCAGGACTATCTCGACTACTCGTCCATTCGCACCGCATTCCAGGGTGTCGACACGTGTCTGTTCTGCCTGGGGATCTCGGTCAGGCAGGTCAGCGGAGAAGCCGAGTACCGGCGGATCACCGTCGACTTTCCGATGGCAGCGGCGCGGATGCTTCTGGCCGAGAGTCCGCGCGCGATCTTCCAGTACGTGAGCGGCCACGGAGCGAGCGATCGGAGCCGGATGATGTGGGCCCGGGTCAAGGCCGAGGCCGAAACCGCCCTTCGCGAGGCCGCGGGCGCCAACGCCTGGCGGCCGGCGTTCATCGATGGTGCAGACTCGGGCTCCACCTTGACCGTCTACCAGTGGATGCGCCCGCTCTTCCGCGTGCTCAGCCGGTCGCGGCGCTTCTACATCCGCGGAGAAGACATCGGCAGGGCGATGCTGCGCGCGACCCGCCTTCAGCTCAGGGGACAGGTCTTCGAGAACGCCGACATCCGCAATCTGGCCGATGAAGCCCCCTGAGATCACGCCGGTTGTCACACTCCGGCCGTGCGGCGAGCCTCAGAAACGCACACCGATCGTGAACGAGCACCCGTGGTTCGTGAACTTCGTCCGCTCCTCGACGTTGTTCACGTTGGTCAGTCCGCGCGAATAGCGGCCCTCGACCAGCATGTATTTCCCGATGTCCATGCCGGCGCCGCCGATCAGGCCGCTCTCGAAACGCTCGATTGAATCGGGCACGTCTTCCCGCACGCCGGCGACGGGCCACACGGCCACGTTCCCGGTCGCGGGGTCGCCGTTGGTGCTCGTGGAGAACTGTTCCTTGGCGCCGACCCGGATCCCGAAAAAGGGCCCGGCGATGAAGTACATTGCGCCGCCACGCAGCTTCGGCCCGGTCACCCGCAGCAGGACCGGCAGTTCGAAGTAGCGCAGCAACAACGTCTGGGTCACGTCGCTGCCATCCTTCAGCTGCGTCCCCTTAGGGCTCGACATCGCCTCGAACTGCAGCCCCAGCCGCGGATGCACCGGCAGTACGAAGAATGCACCGACGGCCGCGGCGATCCGGGAATGAAAATCCTGTCCAGTGTCTTCGGGCAGCACGATCCCGGTGAAGCTTGGCCCCGCCTTCGCTCCGAATTGGCGACGCTGGGCGAGCGCGGCCGATGGCGTGAGGACGAATGCGATCACGATCATCAGCGCGGCCGGCCGTACGAACCCCCTTGCTGCGGCCAGGTGGCGCACGACGAGCTCATTTCGCATGGGAACCCTTTCCCTGTGGGGAGGTGCTGGCGACGTCATTATGTATCATCAATCTCCGTGTCCCTTCCCCGTATCATTCGCAAGCATTCGAAGCTCCACGGGTTTGGCGTGTTTGCGGCCGAGCCGATCAACAAGAACACACGCATCATCGACTACGCCGGTGAGCTGATCAGAAACAAGGACAGCACCCCGCGCGAAGTCCGCTACTTGAAACAGGGTTGCATCTGGGTCTACCGGGTCAACCGGGTCTGGAGCCGCGATGCGGCCGTCGGTGGGAACATCGCGCGGTTCATCAATCACTCCTGCACGCCGAACTGCTGGACGGAAATCGCCGACAAGACGATCTGGATCCGTGCCTCGCGCCGCATCGAGCCGGGCGAAGAACTGACCTACGACTACTGCACGGTCGGCGATCACACCATCCGGTGCCGGTGCCGGCCGGGGTGTCGAACGATGCTGTGAACGTCGATGGATCTCGCACTGTTCGACTTCGACGGCACGATCACCACGACCGAGACCTGGACGCCGTTCATGCGGCTGGCGGTACGGCCCGCCCGGATTGCGGCCGGACGGGTGGTCCTCAGCCCAATCGTGATCGGCTACAAGCTCGGCATGATCTCGGCGAGCCGCGGCCGGCAGGTCGCAGCAAGGGTCGGGTTTCAAGGTGAGGATGCGGCCAGGATGCGCCGGCTCGGCGTCGAGTACGCGAGGACGACGCTGCCCGCGCAGGTGCGGCCATCCTCGCTCGATCGAATCGCGTGGCATCAGGCCCGCGGCGATCACGTCATGATTGTCTCTGCCTCGCTCGACTTCTATCTTTCACCATGGTGCGCAGGCCGCGGTCTCGACTGCATCTGCACTACGCTGGAAGAGCGGAACGGCAGGCTCACCGGCAGGTGCGCCGGCGGCGATTGCGCGGGAGCCGAAAAAGTCCGCCGGATCCGGCAACGCTTCGACCTCGGGCGATACGAAACCATCTACGCTTACGGCGACACCGCCGAGGACCGCGAGATGCTCGAGCTCGCGCACCGGAAGTTCTACCGATGGGAGGAGATCTCGTCCTGGGAGCAGGTGACGGAGTACGCTCACCCTCCTCCGCGCTGACGCGCTACGGCGCGACAGGCCCGCCTTCGCGCTAGGCGCTACGGCGGGCAAGTCCGCCTTCGCTGACGCGCTTCGCTGTGCACGTAGGGGCGGGTCTTTAGACCCGCCCAGGGAGAGCCATATGAGATCGTTCGTCACGGCCACCGCAGTCCTGTTTGCCTGGCTGTCGCTCGCGGGTGATCTGCACGCACAGACCCCGCCGGCCACCGCCTGCAGCGGTCTCGCCCAACGCTCGCTGCCCGACACCACGATCAAGGCGGCTGAGACCGTCACGACTGGATCGTTCACGCCGCCGGGGTCGAACAACGCCTTCGGGAATCTCCCGCCGTTCTGCCGCGTCGCCGGCGTGATTGCGCCCGACGAAGGACTCGCAGATCCTGTTCGAGGTCTGGATGCCGCTCGAGAAGTGGAACGGCAAGTTGGCCGGGGTCGGCAACGGTGGATGGGCCGGCCTGATTTCCTATGCCCCGCTCGGCGATCAGCTCCGGCGGGGGTATGCCGCCGCATCGACGAACACGGGCCATGAAGCGGCGCCCGGCTTGAACATGGCGCGTTTCGCCTTCGAGAAACCGGAACAGCTGATCGACTTCGCCTACCGGTCGCAGCACGAAACGGCGGTGCGGGCGAAGGCACTCGTCGAGGCCTTTTACGGCAGGCCCGCCGAGCGGTCCTATTTCATCGGCTGCTCGTCGGGCGGTTACGAAGGGCTGATGGAGGCGCAGCGCTTCCCGGCGGACTACGACGGCATCGTCGCCGGCGCGCCGGCCAACAACTGGACGCGGCTGATGGCTGGTGATTTCGACGGCGTGCTTGCCGTCCTGAAAGATCCGGCGAGTCACCTGCCGCTGCCCGCGCTTGGCCTCCTCCATCGCGGCGTGCTCGCGGCCTGCGACAGCGCCGACGGCGTCAGCGACGGCGTGCTCGAGGATCCTCGCCAGTGCAGGTTCGATCCGGGGCAGTTGACGTGTGCGGACAACCAACCCTCGGCGACCTGTTTGACCAGGGCGCAGGCGGAGGCCGCGCGCCGCGTTTACGGCGGGTTGAAGGATCCCAGAAGTGGCGCACAGTTGTATCCGGGACTCGCGCCCGGGAGCGAGCCGGTCCTGGCCGCACCGCGATCCGGCCAGTCCCTTTGCCATCCCGCTCTCTCATTACAAATGGCTGGTCTTCGGCGATCCCGACTGGGACTGGAAGACATTCGATTTCGCCGATCCCGACGACTACGGGGCGCACCTGAAAGCGGAAGCGAAGTACGCGCCGATCCTCAATGCCACCGACCCGAACCTGCGCGCCTTCCGTGACCGCGGCGGGAAGCTCCTTCAGTACCACGGCTGGAACGACCAGTTGATTTCGGCCCAGAACAGCATCGATTACTACGAGAGCGTGAGGTCATTCTTCGGATCCGGGGCGGACGTGCCAGCGTTCTATCGCCTCTTCATGGCGCCGGGGATGGCGCATTGCAGCGGTGGCACGGGCCCGAATACGTTCGACATGCAAGCCGCGCTCGAGCAATGGGTCGAACGTGGCGCGGCCCCTGATCAGATCGTCGCCTCACGCGCGACCAATGGCGTCGTCGATCGACTGCGTCCGTTGTGTTCGTACCCGAAAAAGGCCGTGTACAAAGGACAAGGGGACACGAACGAGGCGGCGAGTTTCGTCTGTCGCTAGGCCGGCCCAGCGGACCGGCGAGTGTGCCTAGCGCGGCGTCTTCATCTTCTCGAGCACTTCGCCCAGCTTCTTGATCTCCTCGCCATACAGCGCCCAGTTCCCGTCGCGCTGAGCCTGGAGTGCCCGCGCGTAGTGGGCGCGCGCCTGTTCTGCGAGCGCGTCGGCCCCTGCTGCCGGCGCTGCCGCTTCCACATCGCCGGCCGGGGCAGCGGCACCAGGCTTCTCCCCGGGCTTCGGTTTCGAGGTGCCGCCCGGCATGATTCGCTCGAGCGCCTGGCTGAGCGTCTCCTCCATCACGATGTTGTTCTGGTAGGCGACGATCACGCGCTTCAGTTCGGGGATCTGGCCTCCCGCGGCGCGCAGGTACAGCGGGCGGATGTAGATCAGCGACTCTTCGATCGGAATCACCAGCAGGGTGCCCTGGATGACTTCCGACCCCTGCTGATTCCACAGGGTGATCTGCGGCGAGATCACCTGATCCTGATTGATCCGCGCGGCGACCTGCCGCGGCCCGAAGATGACCGTCTGCTTCGGGAACTGGAACACCGCCAGCCGGCCGTAGTTCGCGCCGTCGCTGCGCGCCACCATCCAGGCGGCCAGGTTGTCCTTTCCCCGCGGCGTGAACGGCAGCATCTGGATGTATTCGGGCCCGCTCTCTCCCGGCAGCTTCATGATCGAGTAGTAAGGGTGCATCGGCGTGAGCGTGCGGTGTTCCGTTGTCGTCGTGCCCGAGGCATCGAGGCTGGGAATCTCCCACTGATCCTCGCGGTTGTAGAACACCGCAGGGTTGGTCATGTGAAACGTCCCGAACACCGCCGCCTGGAGCGCGAAAATCTGCTGCGGGTAGCGCAGCCGCGTTCGCAGTCCCTCGGGCATGGTGTCGAGGGGCTTGAGCAGGCCCGGAAAGATCTTCGAGACGGTCTGCGCGATCGGATCGGACGGATCCACGACGTGATACGTGGTGGTCCCGTTGTAGGCGTCGATCGTGACTTTGACCGAGTTGCGGATGTAGTTCAGGCCGGGAACCGGCATCCCCGCAACTGGCGTCGAGTAGGGATACCGGTTCGACGTGGTGTAGGCGTCCTGCATCCAGATCAGCCGCCCGTCTGCAATCGTCAGATACGGATCCGGGTCATACAGGAAGAACGGCGTGACGCGCTGCACCCTTTCCGCGATGCGGCGGTAGATCATCACGCGGCTCTCTTCGGTGAGGTTCGGCGAGAAGAACGTATCGGTCGACCGGAACTTGATCGCAAACATCAGCCGGCGGAACACGTTCGAGAGCGGTACGCCGCCGGTGCCGCTGTAGGTCGCGAAGACGTTGTCCTCGCCGCGCGGGTAATCGAATTCCTCGGTCTTGGTCTTGACGAACACGTGAGTGTTCTGCAGCTCGCCGTAATAGATCGCCGGCTGCGTCACCTTGAGATCGACCGTCGAGACCAGTGGAAGATCCCGGATGAAGAGCACGGGCAGGCCTTCCGAGGTGACCTCGTTGACCGGCCCGAGGGTCAGGCCGTATCCGTGAGTGAACGTCAGGTGCTCGTTTATCCAGGTGCGGCTCGGCAGTGTCTGGGAGTTCAGCTCGCGGGCCGAAAGCATGATCTGGCGGTACTGCCCGTTGATCATGTAGCGGTCGTTGTCGACGGCGGCGAAATCGTAGTAGGTGCGGATCTCCTGAAGCTGTCCGAACGTGTCGAGCAGCGGCCGATCGTTCCAGAGCGGAACGTTGTCGATGGTCGCGGCGTTGCGTTCCAGATCGGCGCGGGTGAGATGCGCCTCTCCCGAGAGCGGCCGTTCGGCCACGGTCCCCAGGCCGAACGCCGCGCGCGTTGCCCGGATGTTGTTGACGATGAACGGGGTCTCCCGCACCTGTTCGTTCGGGCCCACGACGAAGCGCTGGATGATCGCCGCATAGGCGCTGCCGCCAATCGAGCAGAGCACGTAGAGACCGGCTGCCGCGGCGACCGCGCGCAAGCGGCCGCGTCGAGAATGCCTGCCAGACGACGAGGATCGCGGAAAGCACCGCGGCGCCCATGAGGATCCGCAGCGCGGGGATTCGGGCGTGCACGTCCGTGTAGGTCGCGCCGGCGATGTTGCCGGACGTGCCGATGAGGAGCTGGGGAATCTGCAGCCAGGCCCCGACGGCGAGCACGATCAGCAGAAGCGCCGCGAGCGTTCCCAGATGCCGCGTCGCACGCCGCGACAGGTAGATGCCCCGGGTCGCGTCGAGCCCGAGCTCCTCGCCGAACAGGTACGCGGCCACTGCCGTGGCCGCCATCAGGAGCACGACGAGATACATGAGGCCGTGGAGGTGTTCGAGCAGCGGCAGGGTGAAGACGTAGAACCCGATATCCCGTCCGAGGATGGGGTCGCGCTGTCCGAAGGGGGTGCCGTTCAGGAAATACAGCCAGGTCTCCCATCGCCCTCCGGCATAGAACGCAATGAGGACCGAGACCAGCGCGATCGCGGTCAGGCCGAACCGTTTGATGCTGCGCAGATCCATGGCAATCGCCTGTGGACCGTGCGGCGTCACAATCATGAACGGCCGTGGCCTGAGCCCGCGCAGCGCGGCGAGCGCATTGCCGGCGAGCAGCGCAAAGACAATCAGGCCCGAGACCGTGGTGACGAGAGAGCTGGCGCTGAACGACTTCAGGAAGACCTGCTCGTGGCCGACTTCCTTGAACCAGAGCCAGTCGGTGTAGAGCTCCGCCAGTGCCGGCAGTGCCGTCATGACGAGGATGAGCAGGAGAAACAGCGGAATGCGGCGAATCGTCATCAGAGGCTCATCCTAATATGCGCGGCGATCTTCAGCGGTAAACCCTGAAAACTCCTGCGATCCCCCTAAAATTCCCCCGCAGCCCAACGAATTCACAGGCGCCCGGGATCCGCTACAATCGCGGAATCGGCTGGCACTTGCGGCCAGAACCGCGCCGGGACACCCGGCGCCGGCGATTTCGTCGGGGTTTGCCCCATGGCTGACGATTTGTATTTCGACGGCGACCCGGCTGAGGACAGCAGACGCCGGCACCTCGAGCGGGTCATCAAGGGCGGCCCGCCGCGGCGGCGGTGGCCCTGGGTGATGGCGATTCTGGCCGGTGGCGCCTGGACCGCCTGGCGCATGACCCACCCGAAGCACAACGGCGATCAGGGCGATCAGAACGATCAGAACGATCGCAAGAAGCCCGGCGTCTGACCGTTACGAAGAAGTGGAAAAACCACGACGCTCCACGACGGTCAACGAGTTCATCGAGGCCAGGGTCCTTCCCCAATACCGTGACATCGTCGCAATGATCCGGCGTGCGATGCGCGAACATGCGCCGGAGTCCGAGGAGGTGCTGACCTACGGGATTCTCGGCTTCCGGAACCGCCGCATCATTGCCGTGATCAGCCCGACCATCAAGGGCATCACGCTGGCCTTCTCGCGGGGTGCCCAGTTCGAGGACAAGTACGGGTTGCTCGAGGGAGTGGGCAAGGTCTCGAAGAACGTCAGGCTGAGCGCCGTGGATGGGATCCCGAAACCGGCGCTCAGGTACCTACATCAAACAGGCGCTGAAGCTCGACGCCGGATGATCAGGAGCCTGCCGCCGGCAGGATCAGCCGCTCGACGATGTCGAAGATCTGCCGGCGGTGATCGCGGCGTTCGTCGCTGACGACGGTGGAAGAGGTCGTCACGACGATCAGCCCGAGATCGCGAAAAACAATCACATACTGGCCGCCGTAGCCCCAGGCGAAACAGCCCTGCCGGCCCGCGAAGTCGCGGAGCCACCAGCCATACCCATATGTCTGATCCGGATTGAAGCGCGAGCGCCCGCGCCCGGTGCAGGACAGGTCGACCCACGATGCCGGCAGGAGCTGCCGATCGCCTCTTCTTCCGCTGTTCAGATAGAGCTCGCCGAGCGCGAGGAGCTGGTTCGGCGTCATCAGCATTTCGTTGCCGCCGAAGTAGACGCCCTGCGGATCGCGGGGCCAGCGGCTCAGGCTGAATCCAAGCGGCCGCGCGAGGGCGTCCTGGGCGAAGGCCCAGGTGCTCTGGCCGGTCGCTTTGGTGAGGATCGCCGACAGCAGGTGCGAGTTGCCGGTGCTGTACTCCATGTCGGTTCCCGGGTCGGCTTCGAGCGGCCGTCCCAGGATGTAGTCGATCCAGTTGCGGCTCCCGACCCACGCCCCGTAATTGTCGAAGCTCGTCGACACCAACCCCGCTCTCATCGTCAGGAGGTCTTCGATCGTGATGCGGGCCTTCCGCGGGTCGGGGTCCCGTGCGAGCTGCGGGAAGTAGCGGACGATCGGCTCGTTCACGCTCTTGATGAGGCCTCGATCGATCGCAATGCCCACGAGTGTCGAGATGACGCTCTTCGAGACCGACTTGACGTTGGTAGCCCGTGTCGCGGCAGCGCCCTTCGCGTAGTATTCGAGGACGGTCGCGCCGCGCACGGTCACGATCATGGAGTGAAGGCGCGGCAGCGCCGCCGCGGCTGCGCGTGCGTCGGCGAGCGCAGGGGACTGTGCGCTGCCGCCGGACCCGAGCACCGCGCTCAGGGTCACGGCGACGAGCGCGGACGCAAGGAGACGACGGGGCGCGTTGGCCATCGGAAAGGGTCAATTCTAAGTGGATCCCACACAACGCCTCGTCCGCATCATGCGCGGGCTGCTGATTGCGGGCCTTGCGATCTGGACCTGGCAGTTTGCACGCGTGCCCATGGGGGTGGCGGTCGCCGATTCCGTGCTGCATCTGCCGAATCTCGTGTTCCATGAGGCGGGACACGTGATCCTTGGCGTGTTCGGGCGCTTCATTGGTGTGCTGGGCGGAAGCCTGTTTCAGTTCGCGCTGCCGCTGGCGCTGGCGGGCGTGTTCCTGCGCCAGCACGATCGCTTCGCCGCTTCAGTCTGCACGTGGTGGGCCGGGCAGAACCTGCTCGACGTCGCTCCCTACATTGCCGATGCCCGTGCCCTGCAGCTCGTCCTGCTCGGCGGGAGCACCGGAGCTGAAGTCGAGGGGCACGATTGGGAGTACCTGCTGACCGAGATGAACCTCCTGCACATGGACCGCACGCTCGGCCTGGCCGCGCACCGGATCGGTCTCGTCATGATGGTGGGAGCGCTCGTCTGGGGCGCCTGGGCCGCACGCCGCCAGGGCGACTGATTACACGACGGGGGGGTGCGGACTCGGGGCTCGGAAGTCCGAACCCTCCTGGGCAGGGCTCAACCGAGCCTCAAGCCTCTCGCCCCCAGCCCCCAGCCCCGGTCAATCGATATGATGGCCCTATGCAGATAACCATCGAGTACTGCGTCCGTTGAAACTATCGGCCCCAGGCCGCCAGTCTGGCGGCAGCCATCACCCGGGAGCTCGGGCTCGACGCGACGACTGCGCCGGGAGGCCGCGGTGCCTTCGACGTCATCGTCGACGGGCGGAAGATCTTCTCGAAGCACGCCGAGCATCGCTTTCCGGACCATGGGGAAATCATCGCCACGCTGAAGTCGATCGGCGGGTGAGCCGGCACGCCGGGCAATGAACCGCGCACCGCGCCTTGAAATCGAATACTGCACCCAGTGCCGCTGGCTGCTGCGGGCGGGCTGGCTGGCGCAGGAGCTGTTGACGACGTTCCAGCAGGAGCTCGGCGAGGTGGCGCTCATTCCTGGCACCGGCGGGGTGTTCGAAGTGCGCGTCGACGGCAGCGTAGTATGGTCGAGGGCCGGGGAAGCCCGATTCCCCGAGTTGAAGGAACTGAAACAGCGGGTGCGCGATGCGATTGCGCCGGGCCGATCGCTCGGGCACTCGGACGCGTGAGGGATGACCAGTGCCAGTAACGGCCGTGCAGCTCGGTTCGCGCAGGACAGCCGGTGAAGGCCTGCGCATCGGCACCGTGCGCCGCCCGCCGCGCGGCGTGAAGAAGTCGGAGTATGCGGCCCGCGATTACTACGACGTCTGGCTGCCGGAGCTGGCGCCGACCGAGGAGCTTCGCGCGTGGGTGATGTCCAGGCCAATCACCGGGCAGCGCTGGAACACCTTCGCGCGCCGGTATCGCCGTGAGATGGCTGCACCGACTGCGGCGCGACTGCTCGCATTGCTCGGGGCACTGGCCCGGACGACGAACTTTTCGATCGGCTGCTACTGCGACGACGCGTCGCGATGCCACCGCTCGCTGCTGATCGACCTGCTCCGGTCGGACGGCACCGGCCGGCGAGCGAAGAAGAGGCACTGATGGTGATCCGCGTCAGCGCACGGTTCCTCCTGGCCCTGTCGATCGTGGTGACGATCGGATGCGACCGCGTCACCAAGCACGTCGCATCGACCACTCTCGCCGGAACCGCCGGTCATTCGTTCCTCGCCGACATGGTGCGGCTGCAGTATGCGGAGAATCCCGGCGGCTTCCTTGGCGTGGGCGGCGATCTCCATCCCGGCATCAGAACGTCCCTTTTCACCGTCGCGACCGGCGCGATGCTGATGGGGATGGTCGCGGCGGCAATCCGATGGCAGATGAGAGGCGTGGCCCTGCTTGGACTGACGCTGTTCGTCGCCGGGGGCGCCTCGAACTGGATCGATCGTCTGATCGGCGGCTTCGTCGTCGACTTCCTCAACGTCGGCGTGGGACCGCTGCGGACCGGCATCTTCAACGTTGCGGACGTCGCGATCATGGCAGGCGCCGCCCTCATGCTGCTCGCGGAGGTCCAGGCGGCCCGCAAGACACCGTGACCGTTCGCGTCCGTCCGGTCGTTCGCAAAGATGCCGCCGCCTGGCTGCGCATGCGTCGGGCGTTGTGGCCGGAGGAGGATGGCGGCTGGCACGCGACGGAGATTGACGAGTTCCTGGCTGGCCGGCTGAAGATGCCGCTGGCAGTGCTGGTCGCCGTCGACAGCGGCGATTGCCCGATCGGATTCGTGGAGCTGTTCATCCGCCCCTACGCCGAGGATTGTGAGACGGATCGTGTGGCCTACCTCGAAGGCTGGTATGTGGAGCCGGAGCACCGCAGGCAGGGACTGGGCCGTGCCCTGATTGAGGCGTCCGAGCAATGGGGCCGCGAGCAGGGCTGCACCGAGTTCGGATCCGATGCGCTGATCGATAACGACGTCAGCGCGGCTGCCCACGCGGCGCTCGGGTTCGTCGAGACCGTGCAGATCCGCTGCTTCAAGAAGAATCTCTAGGCGCCTGAAGAACGGCCGGGTCTCTAGACCCGGCCGATTTCCGGCACCACACTCCCTGTTACACTTGGCGCCCATGAAACACGCATTCGCGCTCGTGGTGTTGGTCGCGCTGGTGACGACGGCCGGCGGTCAGCAGACGAACACCACCAGCGTGACGTATCCGGCCAAGGCGGGGCCTGGAAAGGGCCGCCACGTCGTGCTGCTCACCGGCGACGAAGAGTATCGCAGCGAGGAAGGGCTGCCGATGCTCGCCAAGATCCTGAGCCAGCGTCACGGCTTCAAGACGACCGTGCTCTTCTCTCTCGACCCCGACGGCACGATCAATCCGAAGAACGCCGCCTCGCTCTCTGATTCGGCCGCTCTCGACACCGCCGACGCGATCATCATGCTGCTGCGGTTCCGGCACTGGCCGGACGAGGACATGGCCCGGTTCGAGAAGCGCCTGAACGCCGGCACGCCAATCATCGCGCTGCGCACCAGCACGCACGCGTTCAACGGGTTCGAGAAGGGCAGCCGCTGGGAATCGTGGAACTACAACAACCAGGGTGGATTCGGGAAGCGCGTGCTCGGGGAGACCTGGCTCACGCACTGGGGACGGCACAAGGTCGAGGCGACTCGTGGCGCCATCGAAGCCGCGCACCGCGATCACCCTGTTCTGCGGGGCGTGACGGATCTGTTCGGAGACACCGACGTCTACGAAGCCTATCCGCCGCCGGACGCGAACATCCTGGTGCGTGGAGTGGTGCTGAAGGAGCTCACGCGGGACTCGCCTCCGGCCGACTACCGCAAGCGGCGCGCGACCGACAAGGAGGAACAGGGAGTCAACGATCCCGCGATGCCGGTCGTGTGGGCGCGTGAATACAAGAACGGCGGCGGCACTACCAACCGGATCCTGACCTCGACGATGGGTTCGGCAACCGACCTCGAGAACGAGGGGCTCCGCCGGCTGATTGTGAACGGCGTGTATTGGGGCCTCCGCCTCGACGTCCCCGCGCGCGCCGACGTGGCCTACGTCGATGAATACAAGCCGTCCTTCTACGGGTTCGACGGCTTCCGCAAAGGACTCCGGCCGTCCGATTTCGAGCTCGGCAAGCGCGTCCCGGGCGAGCCGCTGCCGCGTCCTGCACGGCCTCCAGAGGCGGCTCCGTCCACGCCAGCCTCGCCGGCTGTCGCCGCGACCATCGCTCTTGCCGACGACGTCGTCGCCGGACTGAAGCGGGAGTCGCCGGAGCTCGGCACGATCCTCGGCCTTCCCGATGCCAGGCACGGACTCGTGCAGGACAACTCGCTCGAGGCGAGGGCCAGGCGACAGGCCGAAGAAGACGCATGGCAGGCCCGGCTCGCGAAGATCGAGGCCAAAGCGCTGGAAGGCACGGACGCGTGGGTGCTCCGCGGTTTCCTCGACGAACTGCTGCAAACGTCGATCGGATCGCGGGTATGCGAGGCGGAGCTGTGGAACGTCGATCAGATGGGCGGCTGGCAAGTGAGATATGGCCAGCTCGCGCAGATGCAACCGATCGATTCCGAGCCGCTCCGCGCCGACGCACTGCAGCGATTTCGTTCGCTGGGGGGCTACGTCGATCGCGAGGTCGTGAATCTCACGGAGGGGCTGCGCCGCGGTTATGCGGTGCCGCGGAAGAACGTCGAGCTCGTGATCGAGCAGATGACCGGGTTCGCCGCCGACGACAGCCCGTACTTCTCCCCGGCGGCGCGTGCGAAGGTGCCGGCGTTCACGACGGCCTGGCGCGACATGTTCCGCAGTCAGCTCGCGCCGGCGTTCCGCCGCTATCAGGCGTTCCTGCGTGACGAGTACCTCCCCAAGGCGCGCACCACGACTGTGGGTGTCTCTGCGCTGCCGAACGGCGCCGCCTGTTATCGCGCCCGGCTCCGCAAGATGACCACGCTGCCCGTGACCGCCGAGGAGGTGCACAAGACCGGGCTCGCCGAGCTCGAACGGATCAAGGCCGAGGAGCGCGCGATTGCGAAGGCGCTCGCAGGCAACGAGGATCTCGATGCGCTGTTCAAGCAGATGCAGCGCCCGGAGCAGCTCTGGAAAACCCGCGAGGAGGTCGTGGCGCACGCCCGCGGCGCCGCCGCCCGCGCCCAGACGGTGATGCCGCGGTATTTCGGCCGCGTGCCCAAGACCCCGGTCATCGTTTCTCCGGTCGCGGCGGTGGAGGAGCCGACCACCGCGGATCGGTATCAAGCCGGGACGATCGACGGAAAGCGTCCCGGTGAGTATCAGATCAATGCCGGTCGCTGGCTCGGACAGCGCAAGACCGATCTCGAGGCAGTCGTCTTTCACGAGACCATCCCCGGCCACCATCTGGAGATTTCGCTGTCGCTCGAGCGGCCCGACGCTCATCTCGTCACCAAGCTGACCGGCAACTCCGCGTTCAGCGAGGGCTGGGGCCTCTACGCCGAACGGCTCGCCGACGAAATGCAGCTGTATTCAGGCAAGGTCGATCGGCTGGGGATGTGGCAGAGCCGCGCTTATCGCGCGGCGCGGCTCGTGGTCGATACCGGCCTGCACGCGTTCGGCTGGCCGCGGCAGAAGGCGATCGAGTTCATGACGGCGCTGCACCTCGCGAGCGACGAAGAGATTGCGTCGGAGGTCGATCGCTACATCATCTGGCCGGGCCAGGCGACGGCCTACATGACCGGAGCCCTCGAGATCGAGCGCCTGCGCGCCGGCGTGCAGCAGCGGCTCGGCAGCCGGTTCGACGTCCGCGCCTTTCACGATGCCGTCCTCGCCGACGGTCCCGTCCCGTTGCCGGTCCTGAGGTCGAGGCTCGAGAAAATGCGGTGACGCGAGCGAGCGAGCGCGGCCTCTTCGAGGTCAGGCCTTTGCCGTGACCGTGACGTCGCCCGACAGAGCATCATCGGCTCGACTCATCGCCTGCCTCCTGTGCGCCATCCTGTGCGCCGCCTTGTCGGGGGGGTGGCTCGCGGAAACGCTGGGCGGCCTTACCCCGGCGGTCCGTTTCGGGTTGAAGACCGTTCTCATCCTCATTGCGCTGGTATCGATCTGCGCCAGGTGGCCGGACGTGACGCCGACCGATCCGCCGGCCTCGTCGGTCGCGCACTCGGCGGTCACCCTGGCTGTGCTCGGAGCTGGAATCTGGCTGTGCGCCAGTGCGGTGAACTCGATGTTGCCAGTCGTGTTCGCCGGACGAATCGATGCGCTCCAGGGAGACATGCTCGTCGTGATCGACCTCGGCGTGAAACGCTTTCTTGGCGGCGCCACTCCCTACATGCTCTATCACGTCCCGTGGGAAGTGCCACTTCCCTATGGTCCGTATCTGTGGGGCCCCTTCATCCTCCCGGCCGCCTTGAACAGCGACCCACGGCTGCTCACGCTCATCACCGGCCTCGTCATACCGGGCGCCTGCATCTGGGCGGCAGTCGTCTGTGCTCAGACCGGCCGATTCATGGCTTCGGGGCTGTTCGTCGTTCTGTGCGCCGCAATGATGGTGCACCCGGCGTTGATCGGCTTCTTCCTGATCGGGCACACGCAGGTCTACTGGCCGCTGCTGTTCGTCTTTGCCTGGCTGCTCCGCGCCGAACGCTGGACCGCTGCTGCGGCGGTGGCCGGGTCGCTCGTCGTTGCACGAACGACCATGGCGTCGATGGTTCCGGTCTTCCTGATGTTCCTCTGGCACCGCGGGCTTCTGACCACCCTGCGGCTGGCCGTCCTGGCGGCAGCGGTGGTCATCCCATTGGCCCCGTTTGCCATCGCGGATGCCGGCGCGCTCTGGTACGGACTCTACGGCAGCTATCAGAAGGTCATGAAGGAAGTGGTCTGGCCGAATCCTGGTGCGCAGGACACGATCGGGACCACGGGTCCCCTGCTCAGATATGGCCTGGAGCGGTATGTCGAGCTGACCCAGGCCATCGGCATGCTCGCCGTGTACACGTTCGCCTGGCGCGCAATCCGCCGCGGCGCACGTCCGGAACCCTGGCAGATCCTGGCCCTCTCTGTCTTTTCGATGACGTGTCTCTGGCCGGTGATCTACGTTCATTTCGACGTGTTCATGCTTCTCGGCGCTGCGCTCGCCGCCAGCGTGCTGGTGACCTCACGATCGGTCCCTCAACTGCTGACGGTCATCCTGATCCTGGTCACGTCAGCCGCCGCGATGGTCATCGGTGCCGCCGCCCGTTATCCCGGGAGTACGGTGCGCATTGATTTCGGCACCGGATCGGCGGCGGCGTTCATCCAGGGCGGCATTCACAGGGACAGTCTGGAAGATGGACCGCGCACCTACGCGTGGGTTGTCGATGAGGTCGTCACCGTTCGCGTTCCACGCGCCTCGCGCTTGAATGCGACGATTCGTCTCGTCGCCAGAGGATGTTCGGTGCCCGCGCAGGTACCGCGCGTTGCCGCCACGCTCAACGGCCACTGGCTGGGCGTGAGGTCGCTGGCGGCCGAATGGAGTGAGCTGCGTTTCGATGTGCCCGGCCGGTTCTGGTTCTTCGGGGCGAACGAGCTCCAGCTCCGGTTTTCGGAGCCGCTGACGCGCGACCCTGGGACCACCCCCGACAGTAAGGCGGGCGATGCGGGCCGCTGCCCTGGACTCGATCTGCTGTCGGTCGAGCCCTAGTGTCCCGGCCGGGACACTAGCCTCTAGCGCTTCTCACCTGCCCCGTGCCTCTGGAGCGCCGGTCCACAGCCGGCTGACGATCCGGATGACGACCAGGCCGCTGATGACGAAGATGCCCGTCAACAGCAGGGCCGTGCCCATGCGCCCGTACAGGAAGTTGCCGACCGCGAACAGCGCGGACCAGATCGCCGTGCAGCCCGCCACCCAGCCGACGAGCGCCATCGGAATGTTCTCGCGTTCGTGCTGGTCGAGCGGCAGCACGCCGGCGCGATCGTGGATGGCGGCCCAGCCGGGACCGAACGGGCGGACCTTGCGATAGAACGCGATGAGAACATCCTCGTTGGTCGGCGGAGCGAGGTATGCTGCCAGGAGCCAGCAGACCGTTGTGACAGCGATGGTGGTCAGGAGCGCGATGTGCGTGCTGAACGTCACGCCGTTCTTCGCCAGGATCAACAGCACCAGCGAGACCCCGAACGAGCTGATCATCGCCACGATTTCGCACCAGGCGTTCACGCGCCACCAGAACCAGCGAACCAGGTAGAGCAGACCGGTGCCGGCTCCAATCTGCAGGATGATGTCGAAGGCGTCCTTGGCCGTGTCGAGCAGGTAGACCGTCGCCGACGAGCACACGAACAGCAGCAGGGTCACCAGGCGTGCGACCCCGACGTAGTGCCGTTCTTCGGCGTCGCTCTTGATGAACTGCCGGTAGAAATCGTGAACGAGGTACGACGCTCCCCAGTTCAAGTGCGTGAGAATCGTCGAGGAGTTCGCGGCGATGAGTCCCCCGACCATCAGGCCGATGAACCCGGCGGGAAGGAACTTGAGCATCGCGGGATACGCGATGTCGTGCCCGATCAGCGCCGGGTCGACATTGGGGAGCGCGCGCTGGAGGTCCGACAGCTCCGGATAGACGACGATCGACGCCAGCGCGACCAGGATCCAGGGCCAGGGCCGAAGCACGTAGTGGGCGACGTTGAAGAACAGCACGGCCCCGAGCGAGTCACGTTCTGATTTGGACGCCAGCATCCGCTGCGCGACATAGCTGCCGCCGCCGGGTTCGGCTCCCGGATACCAGACGGCCCACCACTGCACGGCGATCGGCATGATGAACACGGCGACCGCCAGGTCCCAGTTGTTCGAGAAATCCGGCAGGACGCTGAGGTAGTTGATGCCGTTCGGCCCGGGCGTCGACGACAGCCGCCCGATCAGCGCGTCGAGCCCGCCCACTTCCGGAGCGTTGACCGCGAAGTACGCCGCGGCAATGACCGCCGACATCTTGATGAAGAACTGGATCATGTCGATGACCAGCACGCCCCACAGCCCGGAGTGCGCGGCAAAGACGACGTTGAGCAGGCCGACGCCGACGAGCGTCTGCCAGCGCTCGAGGCCGAACAGGACCCCCGCAATCTTGCAGGCCGCCAGGTTCACCGTGGCCATGATCATGCAGTTGAAGAACAAGCCCAGATAGAGCGCCCGGAACCCGCGGACGGCGCGGGCGGGGCGCCCCGAATACCGGATCTCGTAGAACTCGAGATCGGTCATGACCCCGGATCGCCGCCACAGTCGAGCGTAGAAGAAGACCGTCGAGACGCCCGTCAGCACGAACGCCCACCACACCCAGTTGCCGGCGACGCCGTTGCGCCGGACGATGTCGGTGACGAGGTTCGGGGTGTCGCTGCTGAACGTGGTCGCGACCATCGAGAGGCCCGCCAGCCACCACGGCACGGCGCGGCCGGATACGAAGAACTCCGACGTGTTCTTCCCCGCCCGGCGCCCCAGAAACAGCGCCGGCACGAAGCAGATCAGGAGCGACAGCGCGATGATCACCCAGTCGAGAGGTTGCAGCTGCATGAGATGTGGTGTGTGAGGGTGACCACTATAATGCGGAAGCGGCTGAATCGATTACACCGGTGACTGGACTCAACTGGTTCTGGATCTCGATCATGGCGACCGTCCCCTTGGTGGTGGCGGTCGTCGTCGCCCTGCCGTTCTGGCGGAGCCGCCAGATGACCTTCGGCAGCATCGTCGGCACCGCGGTCATCTTCGGCACTGCGATCGGGCTGATCCTTCGCGAGTACGTCGAGATCGATCGAATCGCGCAGGACTGCCTGGACGCCGGCACCGTCTGCTTCCCGGAACCGAGCGCCTTCACCCGGTTCGCAATTTATGCGTTCATCGGGCTGCTCGAGGTGTTTGCGCTGTTCATTTTCAGCCTCAAGGCAGAGGAACGCCGCCGGCGCCGCGACTATGCCCCGGAGTGGCAGCGCTAGCACTCTGGCAGATTGACATTCGTGGCTTCCGCCTTCAGGCGGAAGAACCGGTTTCGTCATTTACCAGGAACGTGGTCCGTTTACACCGCCGGTAAGTAGAACGCTGGCATCAGACCGGAAAGCCGTGTTCTCGAGGCAGGGTCGGACGGTCCCGAATTTGCCAGAGGAACGGCACCCTGCAGGGACCGGAGGCCTGAGGTCGTTATCCGGGCCGGGGCGGAGACGGACGGTCGCCGCCCTTCTTTTCGAAAAGCGCATGTTAGTATCCCGGGGGTGTCCAGCCGGGGCTTTGCGCTCTTTCTCTTCGGTCTTCTTTCCACGGTTCTCCGCGCCCAGAGCTCCCTCGCCCCACCACCATCGCCGGCGCCGCCGCCCACCCTGCGTCCGCCAACCCGTGCCGACGTGCTCCGCGGCGAGTACGGCCGCTACCGGGCCAATAACGACCTGCTGTCCTATCGCCTCGACATCCGGGTCGAGCCGGACCGCAAGTTCCTTGCGGGCACGAACACCATCCGTTTCAAGATGCTCGCGGACGATAACCGCATTCAGCTCGATCTCTACGAGAACCTCGCGATCGACGAGATTCGTCTCGGCGCGACGCGTTCTCGAATACGACCGCGAGCTGAACAGCTTCTTCGTCAAGTTCCCGTCGACGCTGAAGGCGGGAAAGACTTACGCCATCGACGTCCGGTATTCGGGAACTCCTCGCGAACAGGGCAGATTCGGCGGCATCGCGTTCCGGAAGGACCCCGCGGGCCGCCACTGGATCAACACGGCGTGCGAGGGCGAAGGGGCCAGCATCTGGTGGCCGAACAAGGACCAGTGGCGCGACGAAGTCGAGGAGATGGAGCTGCGCGTGGCGATCCCGAACGACCTGGTGGACGTCTCGAACGGCAGGTTCGCGGGCAAGACCGATCTCGGCGACGGCTACACGCGCTGGGACTGGCACATCCAGTACCCGATCAACAACTACAGCGTCTCGCTGAACATCGGAAGCTACACGCATTTCTCCGACCGGCTCGGCGACCTGCCGCTCGACTTCTACGTGCTGCCGGGAAGCCTCGAGAAGGCGAAGGTCCAGTTCGCGCAGGCGAAGCCGATGATCGAGGCCTTCGAGCGGTTCTTCGGCGACTATCCGTTCAAGAAGGACGGCTACAAGCTGATCGAGGTGCCGTACTCGGGCATGGAGCACCAGAGCGCCGTGACCTACGGCAACCGGTTCGCCAACGGCTATCTGGAGAAGGACTGGACGGGGGTCGGGATCAGCCCGAAGTTCGACTTCATCATCATTCACGAGAGCGGCCACGAGTGGTTCGGCAACGCGATCTCCGCCGCCGACATCTCCGACATGTGGATTCACGAAGGCTGGACGACGTATCTCGAAGATCTCTATGTGGAGCACAGGTTCGGCCGCGAGGACGCGCTGAAGTACATCAACGGGTACAAGTCCAAGGTCCGCAACCGTGAGCCGATCATCACGCAGCGTGGCATTCACCGGTCGCCGTCGCAGGACATGTACTTCAAGGGCGCACTCTTCCTGCACACCCTGCGCAGTGTCGTGGACGATGACGAGCGCTGGTGGAAGCTGCTCCGGGAACTGTTCCAGCAGTTCAAGTACCAGAACATCATGACCGAGGACCTGGTGCAGTTCTTCAACGCCCGTCTCGGCCGCAACCTGACGCCGATCTTCGATCAGTACCTCCGGCGAGCCGATCTCCCCACGCTTCAGCTCGCCTTCAACCCGAAGGAGGGCACGGTCGGCTACCGGTGGGAGGCCGACGAGCTGTCGTTCGCGATGCCGATCAAGGTGGGGAAGCCAGGTCAGTGGCAGACACTTGTGCCGACCACGGACTGGGCGATCATGCGTTCGCCGGTGGCGAAGGAGGAGTTCGAGGTCGCGACCGACCTCTTCTACGTGAACGTCGTCAGGCAATGAACCTGGAGGTTGGTATGACCCGCGTATGCGCAGCTGCGGCACTGCTCGCCGCCGGAGCGATCGTGCCGGCGATCACGGTGGCCCAGAAGATGACGCCGGAGGAACTGGTAAAACTACACATCCAGGGGCTGACTGCCGGGGTCGTGGCGCCGCCGGGACAACCCAGGGAACTGAAAGGCGCGGTGAGCGCCATGACGCCGGCCAGGGCCGCAGGTCTGCTGCCCGGCACGTTCACACTGTCATCGGGCGCGACAGGGTGGCGCCTGATCATGCGGTTCGATACCGACCGCTACGACGGCGAGGCGTTCACGCTCGAAGGCGGGAAAGTGGATATCGCGAACGCCGACCCACGGAACGGCTCGCGCTCGGCGATCGGCAATTTCCTTGCACGCAATCTCGTCATCGTCTCGGAGGGACTCCTCGGAGGGACGCTGAACACCCGCTGGCCGTTGCTGGACGTCGCCGGGCGGCGGCCACGCATGAATTACGATGGGCTGAAAACGCTCGGGAACCGGGAGCTGCACCGGCTGCGTTACCGCGCGAAGGACAACCAGGGTAGTCTCGACGTCGAGCTCTACTTCGACCCGGCCACCTACCGTCACGTCGCCAGCGTGTATTCGTCGAGCCAGGCCCAGGCTCTCGGCGGCACGATCGAATCCTCGTCGCAGCAGTCCGATCAGTACTACCGCATCGAGGAACGGTTTGGACGCTTCGAGCAGATCGGTACGCTGACACTGCCGAAGTCATGGAGCATCCGCTTCGAGCGCTCCGGGAATACCGCGAACGAATGGAAGTACGACATGACGGTACAGACCATCGAGGTCACCGAGCCCAAGGGCTCGCAGTCGCCCGGGGCGGCGCTGTTCAGCGAGCCACGAACGGTGACGCCGTGAACCGCCGCGAGTTCGGCCAGACGCTGGCGTCCTACACCGCGGTCGCCGGCTGGCAGGCGAATACGAAACCGGCACTTGCCCCCGGCGGCGCGCTGACCGACGTGCCGGGCATTCGCGTGGGCCACTTCACCGACACCCGCCGGCCGACCGGCTGTACCGCGATCCTGTTCGATGCGGCGTACGCGGCTGGTGTGGACTACAACGGGTCGGCACCGGGGGAATCGCAGGTGGTGATGCTCCAGCCGGTCAGCCCGGTCGAGCGCATTCACGCCCTGTATCTGACGGGCGGCGGGATCTTCGCGATCCCGGCGTATGCCGGCGTCCTCAAGTATCTCGAAGAGCGAAAGGTCGGTTTCGATTGGGGCACCCCCGATCTGCGCATCCCGATCGTCGTGACGGCGGTGATCGACGATCTCGCGGTCGGGAATCCGCGAATCCGGCCCGACGCGGACGCCGCCTATAAAGCGTGCACCGCCGCCACTACCGGTCCGGTCGCCGAAGGCAATGTCGGCGCAGGCGCCGGGGCGACGGTCGGAAAGATGCACCGGGGCCGCGGGTTCGGCGGCATGAAAGGAGGACTCGGGACCGCGAGCCTCAAAGTCGGCGACGTCGTGATCGGCGCACTTGCCGTCGTGAACGCGGCAGGGGACGTGCTCGACTGGAAGACCGGGCGCATCATCGCCGGCGCACGGCGCGCGAACGGGACGATGGCCGACAGCGTCGAGGTCATGCGCGAGGCGCTCACGGAAAAGCGTCCGGGCCCGCCCCTCGACGACAACGCGCTGCGGAGCACGACCCTCGCGGTCGTGGCCACGAACGCGACGTTGACGAAGACCGCGTTGACCAAGCTCGCGATGATGGCCAACTGCGGTGCCGGACGCGCGATCCGTCCGTATCACACGACCGGCGACGGCGATCAGCTGTTTGCGATCTCCACCGGCGCCCTCACGCGATCGGATATCGCGCTCACGGCGCTTGGCGCGCTGGCCGCCGACGTGATTGCCGAAGCGATCGTGCGCGGCGTCCGCGCCGCCGAAAGCGTCGAGGGCTGGCCGGGCCTTCGATGAAATTCGCGGCGCTGGCAACCGACTACGACGGCACCATCGCCCACGACGGCATCGTCGATCAGCCAACGCTCGACGCCCTCGATCGCGCCCGCGGCGCCGGTCTCCAGTTGATCATGGTCACCGGGCGCGAGCTGAGGGATCTCTTCAGCGTGTTCCCGCACTCGGCGATCTTCGAGCGCATCGTGGCCGAGAATGGTGCGGTTCTCTACGACCCGGCCACGCAGGTCACCGAAGTCATCGCTTCGGCCCCTCCGCCCGCATTGGTCGAGCGGATCAGGCAGGAGGGGGTGCCGGCGTCGATCGGCCATTCGATCATCGCGACGGTGGAGCCCTTCGAGCACAAGGTGCTCGCCGCCATCCACGACCTCGGGCTCGAGTGGCACATCATCTTCAACAAGGGATCGGTGATGGCGCTGCCGGCGGACGTGACCAAGGCCACCGGCCTGGCGCCCGCACTGGCCGCGCTCGGCATCAGTTCACGCCGGACGATCGGGGTCGGTGACGCCGAGAACGATCAGGTCTTCCTGCGCGCGTGCGGCCTGGCCGTCGCGGTGGCCAACGCCCTGCCATCCGTCAAGGAGATCGCGCACGTCGTCACCGCCGGAGCGCGCGGGGCAGGAGTGACCGAGTTGATCGATCGGGTGATCACGGGGGAGCTCGATGCATCGTTAAAGGCCTTCGCCGTCAACTTCCAACTTCCAACTCCCAACTCCCAAGGGAAGCCGCTCGAACAACAGGGTGATAGTCGGCCGATTAGCTGGTCGGTTCGACTTTTGCCCTGTTGTTCGAGTGGCTTCCCTTGGGAGTTGGAGTTGGGAGTTGGGAGTTGACGGAAACTCACCGACTCTGATGTCCCCCGATACGCTGCGGCGGCCAGATCCGGGAAGTCCGTGAACACCCCGTCGACGCCGAGCTTCTGGAGCTGCAGGAACTCCGCGCGCACGTCGCCCTTGTATCCGGCCGGCAGGAACTGCGGCTCGGGCCGGACCGTCCACACGTGCACCAGCAGCCCCAGCCGGTGTGCGCGCTCCACGAGGTCGGTCGCGGGTTTCAGCGAGCCGTCAGGTGCGACGGGTATCAGCATCCTCTTCTCCGGGCCGATCCCGTCGGCGTAGGTGGCGATATCGGCGAGCCCGGCGTCGTCGAATTTCACGGCGGGACTCAGCAGCTGAATCAACCGTACGGTGGTTTTCTTCCGCAGCTCCCGTAGATTCCCATCCTCGAACGACTGGATGAATACCGGCGCCTTGCGGTCGTTCCAGCCGTGCTTCGTGAGCGAGGCCAGCAGCTTCTCCTCGAGCGGCAGGCCGATGCCGCGGAAGTAGGTAGGGTGCTTGGTCTCGGGGTAGATCCCGACGGCTCCGCCGCTCGCGGTGCGGAGCTTCTGCGCGAGCTCGATCACTTCGTCGAAGGTTGGGACCTCGAACCGGCCGTCGAACTCGTGAGACCGAAACGCCAGGCGCTCGCGCGCACGCAGCGTCTTGATCTCGGCCAGCGTGAAGTCCTCGCTGAACCAGCCGGTGATCGCCTGGCCATCGATCGTTTTGGTCCGCTTGCGATCGGGAAAGCGTTCGGCCACGTCGGTCGTCCCGCCGATCTCGTTCTCGTGCCGGGCAATGAGGACGCCGTCCTTCGTCGACACGAGATCGGGCTCGATGAAATCCGCGCCCATCTGGACCGCCAGCCGGTAGGACTCGAGCGTGTGCTCGGGCCGATGGCCGCTGGCACCGCGGTGGCCAATGATCAAGGGTGTTTCCGGTGGAAGCGCTGCTGGCGCGGCGAGCGCCAGCAGCAGGATGACCGCGCGCATCACCACAGCAGCTTGAACCCGAGCTGCAGCTGGCGCGGATCGAAGGTCGAGGTGATCGTTCCGAACGCCCCGGCGCTGCGGTTGCCGTTGGGTGCACGGAAATTGGAGTGGTTCAGCAGGTTGAACGCTTCGAGCCGGAACTCGAACTGCGCGGGTCCGCCGAGGGCGACCCGCTTGGAGGCGACGAAGTCGAGTCCCCAGAAGTTCGGTCCCCGTACCGAGTTGCGCTCCGCGTTCCCGAACGGCTGGCTCGGATCGGTCGGCACCGAGACGCACGCCCGGTTGAACCAGTTGTTGATGGTGCGGTCCGCGCCGGTGGCCATCGGATCGCAGGTCACGTTCGGCCGGTAGTTGTTCCCGCCGCGGAAGTCCTGGGCGATGCCCGATACGAGGAAGGTCGCGAGCGGCGTGTACTGGAAGGTCACCGGCTCACCGGCGTAGATCGAGTGGATGCCGGCGATCTCCCAGCCGCCCACCAGCGCGTCGAGCCACGGTGGGGCAGACGACAGCCACGTCCGTCCTTCGCCAAAAGGCAGCGCCCAGACGAAGCTGGTCGTGTTGTTGTACGGCTGGTGATAGTTCGAGAGGCCGAAGTCGGCGTCCATGTTCCGGAAGTCCTGCGGCGCCGGGAAGTTGCCGTTGGAGTTCTCGAGCGACTGGGCGCCGTTGTCCTCGGCCTTCGACAGCGTCAGCGAGTTGAGCAGCGTGATGTCCCTCCTGAGCCGCCACTCCCACTTCGCGTGGAGCCCCTTGTAGCGCGACTTGCCTCCGTTGAAGGCGTAGGTGATGTCGGCAAACGCGGCATTCGGACGGCGGTCCTGCAGGGGAATCGTGCCCGCGGCGTTGTTCGGGAACGCCTGGTTGTAGTTGGCGAACAGCAGCAGATCGTCGCCGCGGTTCCCGACATAGGCCACGTCGATCAGCATGTTCGACATCAGCTCGTGCTGCAGCGAGATGTGCCAGCTCTGGACCGGGCTGGAGTGGAAGTCCCGCGGCATGTAGGTGATGTTCGCGGTGAGCGGATTGAATTGCGAGGGATCGGCGAGGCCGGTCGGATAGCCCTTTTCCCCGGCGACGAAGGTCGGGGCCGTCGGCACCGTCTGGTTGACGACCGCGTTGACCACCTGCGGGCCGTTGATTGGGAGGACGTCGCCGCCGCCGGCACGGCTGAAGTGGCTGTAGGTCATGCCGTAACCGGCGCGGACGACGGTCCGGGGGGTGACGGTGTAGGCGAATCCGAGGCGCGGACCGAAGTTGTTGCGATCCGGATCGATCAGCGCGCGATCGTAGATCGAGCCGTCTTTCGCAACGATCATCAGGTTCGCGTTCGGATCGAAGTTGGAGAGGACGTTGTCCTTCTCCCAGTACGGCGTGGAGAACTCATAGCGGACGCCGAGGTTGAGCGTGAGATTCGAGCCGACCCGCCAGTCGTCCTGAACATAGGCGAAGTGCATGTTCCGGCGCAGGTTCGCCACCAGCACGCTGCTGAGCGCGTACTGCGCGCGCAGGCCGAGCATGAAGTCGCCGAGGTTGTAGAGGTTGCTGGCCGCGGCCCCGGCCGGCCGGGTGAACGAGTTGTTGTAGGTATCGCGACCGTACAGCGGGTTGACGTCCTGTACTTCGGTATCGATCTTCTGGAACTCGTACCCGCTCTTGAGGGAGTGTGCGCCCGCCGCCCACGTGTAGTTGATCTTCGGGTTGTACACGGTCGGGGTACTGCCACTGCGGGTTGGTCGCCTGGCGCCCGAGGTCCGAGTAGCCGGTGATGACCTGCGTGGGCAGGCCGCCGGCGATGCGGGGGTCGGCCGGCAGTCCGGGGATGCCGAACTGGTCGAAGGCGCTCTGGCTGCCGAGCGACGGCGGATTCTTGCCCGCCTGCGTCCACGAATACCCGAAGCGGGCTTCGAGCAGCGACCGGGTCGTCGGCGTCCAGGTCGAGCCGAGGACGAATTGACGGTTCCGCGCGTAGATGTGCCCGTTGCCGGCGCCGCCGGATGGCAGCGGGATGTTCGGCTGATCGTCGGTGGTCAGGTTGCGCATGCCGTAGCGCGCGAACATCGCGGTGCTCGGGTTCACCTGGACGTCCATCTTGACGCCGCCCTTGTTCGAATCGGCGGTGAACTCCTGAAGGAGCGTGTAGTTGTTGGCGTTGCCGGGCAGATTGGTGTCGGGCAGTCCCGAGAGCACCTTGCGGGCGAATTCCGTCATCGGGATCGGCGTGCCCGCCGGATACGTGACGCCGCTGCGCGGATCGCGAGCGTCTACGCTGAGGATGCCCTGGCGCTGCGCGGGGGTGGCGATCGAGGCAAAGCCGGTCGCGCGGCGCGTCTGGCGCAGTCCCTCGTAGTCGCCGAAGAAGAAGGCCTTGTTGCGCACGATCGGCCCGCCGAAGACCCCGCCGAACTGGTGCCGGTCGAGCGTCGGCTTGCCGGTGGGCGGCTTGAAGAAGCCGGTGGCGTTCATCGAGGTGTCGCGCAGGAACTCCCAGGCGGTGCCATGAAGCGTATTGGTGCCGCTGCGATAGTTCACGTTGATGGTCGCCCCGGCGGCGCGGCCGAACTCCGCGCTCATGTTGTTGGTCACGACCTTGAACTCGGTGATCGCATCCGGAGGCGGCTGCATCACCTGGTTGGAAAAGCCCTGGTTGCTGGTGCCGTACGCGTTGTTGTCGATGCCGTCGATCAGGAAGTTGTTGACCGTGCTCCGGAGGCCGTTGACGTTGAACGCCCCCTCGCGCGGCGTGTTCCCGGTCGTGAGTGAGGAGCCGGCCAGCTTCACGCCGGTCGTGAGCAGCGCCAGCGACGAGTACTCGCGCGAGATCAGCGGCAACCTGCGAATCTGCTCGCCGCTGATGACCTGGCCGCGCTGGCTCGTGTCGGTTTCGACGAGCGGCTGGGTGGCGGTCACCTCGACCTTTTCGCTCACCTGGCCGACCGGCATCTTCAGGTCGACTCGGAGGCGTGCGCCGACCTGGACCTGGACCTGGTCGACCATCGCCACCGCGAACCCGCTCTTTTCCGCGGTCACCACGTAGGTGCCCGGCCTGACCGCCGGGAATTCATAGTTCCCGTCGGCGCCGGACATGCGGACCGCCGAGATCCCGGTTTCGATGGCGGTCAGGGTCACCTTGGCGTCGGGAATCACCGACTCCGACGCATCACGCACCGTCCCGACGACGGTGGCGGTATCGAATTGAGCCGACGCGGTTGCAGCGGTCAGCAACAGCGCTCCTACACACAACACGAGAGATTTCATGGCTGGACACCTCACAGCTGAGCAGTTCTTGGCGATACCAACGACCGTATCGGTCTGGCGCGACACACCTGCAAAGCCGACGCAAACTCCCAGTGACACTTGTTGGAAACGCTGGCAGTATTGGCGGTCGCCTGGCGGTTTGCAACGGCCAAATGGAAGGGTCCACATGACAAAAACCGGTTCCCTGCGTTCGTGGTGGTGTCTGACAGTGATTCTTGCAGCGGTCGTCCCGTTGCGGGCGCAGTCGCCGTCGCCGTTCCTGGCGGCGCTCGATGCGATCGCCCAGCGGCAGTTGCGGGCGCGCGCCGACGTCATCGCCGGCATCAAGGACACCGCGGCCGCCGACGCACGCAAGAAGGTCGTCCGCGAGCGCGTGCTGTCGTTGATTGGAGGGCTGCCCGACTATCGCGGGCCGCTGCAGCCGCGCGTCACGAAGACCACGCCGCGGGACGGCTACGTGATCGAACACGTGATGTTCGACAGCCTGCCCGACTACGTGGTCACGGCGAACCTGTACCGGCCGGACCGGCCAGGCAGACATCCCGCGATCCTGATGTCGATGGGGCACTGGGACTCGGGGAAGGCGGCAGGGCAGCTGCTCTCGGTGAACCTCGCGCGCCGCGGATTCGTCGTGCTCGCCTACGATCCGGTGGGCCAGGGGGAGCGGCAGCAGGCGTTCGATCCGCGATTCGGCCGGTCGCTCATCGGCGGACCGACCGACCAGCATTTCTCCAATGGCGCGGCCGCGATCCTGATGGGGCAGGCGCTGTCGCGCTATTTCATCCACGACGGCATGCGGGCAATCGACTACCTGGTGAGCCGGCCGGAGGTCGACCCGGATCGCATTGGCGCGACCGGGTGCTCGGGCGGCGGGACGCAGACGACCTACATCTCGGCGCTCGATCCTCGGATCAAGGTCGCCGCGGTCGCCTGCTACATGAACTCGTTCCAGACGCTCTTCGCGGGATCGATCGGCGATTCCGAGCAGAGCGTGCCTGGCTTCCTCGCGGCGGGGCTGGATCAGGCGGACTACGTCGAGCTCTTTGTGCCCAAGCCATGGCTGATCGCGTCGACCGAGGACGACTTCTTCACGCCGCCCGGTGCGCGCCAGGTGTTCGACGAGGCGCAGCGGTGGTACTCGCTCTACGACGCGAGGGATCGCGTGAAGTGGGTGATCGGCCCCGGTGGCCACGGCACGCCGAAGGTCGTGCGCGAGGCGATCTACGAGTGGATGGACCGCTGGCTCGCGCAGGGGAAGGGCACGCCGATGGCCGAAGTGACCGACCTCTTGCCGGATCGTGCGCTGCTCGTCACGAAGAACGGGCAGGTCGAGGGACGCGAGCTGTATCAGATCATCCGCGAAACGCCCCGCGTCAAGGGCACCCCGCAGGACCTGTCGAAGTTCGTGGGCGATCTGATTGCCGCCAATCCGCCGGTCCTGAAGATCAGCCACGTGCTCGCGCCTGCTCCGTCGGAGAGCCGTCACCCTGCGGTGGTGCTCGTCCAGAACACGCTCGAGCCCGACGCTTCCGCGGAAGCCCTCCGCGCCGAGGGCCACGTCGTCGCCGTGATGACGATGAGCGGACGCGGCGAGGACACCGAGCGGCCGTACACGGGAAACTGGATGAACAACACGCGGGCCTGGCTCGTGGGCCGGAACCTGCCGGCCACGCACGCCGCCGAAATCAACGCGATGGTCGAGGACCTCGCGCAGCGCAGCGATGTCGATCCGGCGCGCATCACGGTGCGCGCGAGCGGGGTTGCCGGGATCCCGGCGCTCCTCGCCGCGGTGGCCAACCCGCGGATCGCATCCGTCAGACTCACGCGCACGCCCCACAGCCTGCGCGCGGCGATCGACAGTCCCATTCATGTCAACCTCCACGACGCGGTGATTCCCGGGTTTGCCGTGAAGTGGGACCTGACCGATCTGCGGGATCTGCTGCGGCCGCGGAAGGTGGAATGGCGCGATCCCACCGACTGGATGGGCAACGTGGTCGCGCTCGGTGACGCCTACACGTACTCGTCGAGCGATCCGAACGTGTCGCAGTGATCGCTCTGAGAGGCGGTCGGCCGGGTCTAAAGACCCGACCGACAGGACCGTCAATGCCGATCAGGGCGGATCCGCCCGGCCTGTGCTCTGCAATACAATCTCTCCCCATGATCAGCCGTCCGTGGGTGTCGCGCCGCCTGTGTTTCGCGCTTGCTGCTGCTTCGATCCTGACGTTGAGTCCGCTTTCGGCACAACAGGGCCGGCAGCAGAAAAGCAAGACGCTCACGAACGAGGAGCTGACCACCGCGAGGCCGGGCCGCGATCCGAATCAGCCATTGGACGAGGAATACACGAAGAAGATCAAGGAATACACGACCGAAACCTTCTTCCTCTCCCCGCTGGTCGACTACCTGCCCGCCTCGAAGACCGTGCCCACGCCGAAGGCCGTGCTCGGCGACATCGCCGGTGCGCCCGGGAAGCTGCCGTACTCGAAAGAGGTCTACGACTACATGCGGCTGCTGGCCAGGTCGACGCCGCGCGTCAAGGTCTACACCATCGGCACCACTGAAGAAGGGCGGGAGATGATCGCGGTGGCCGTCGCGTCCGAGGCGCTGATGGCGAGGCTCGATCAGAACAAGGCGGATCTCGCCCGGCTCGCGGACCCGCGCACGATCAAGATGGACGACCAGCTGGCCGACGCGATCGCGAGACAGGCGGCGCCGGTCTACTACATCACCGGCACGATTCATTCGACCGAGGCCGGGGCTCCGACCGCCCTGATGGAGCTTGCGTACCGGCTCGCGGTCGACGACAGCGCCTACATCCAGAACATCCGCGAGCACGTGATCACGCTGATCACTCCCGTCGTCGAGCCCGACGGCCGGGATCGCGTCGTCGACGTTTACGAGTGGCGGAAGAAGCATCCCAAGGACACGCCGATGAGCCCCGTGTACTGGGGACACTACGTGGCGCACGACAACAATCGCGACGCGATGGCGCTCACGCTGAAGCTGTCGCAGAACGTGCTGAACACCTACCTCGGCTGGAAGGCGCAGGTCCTGCACGATCTCCACGAGTCCGGCTCGTTCCTTTACGACAACACGATTGGCAACGGCCCGTACAACGCCTGGCTCGATCCGATCCTCACCAACGAGTGGCACCTGATCGGCTGGAACAACGTCAACGAGATGACGCGGATGGGGATGCCCGGCGTGTATGCGTGGGGCACGTTCGACACGTGGTCTCCGGGCTATCTGATGTTCATGGCGGCCACGCACAACGGCATCAGCCGTCTCTACGAGACCTTCGGCAACAGCGGCAGCGCCGATACCGAGGAGCGAACGCTCACGGCGGCCGAGACGTCGCGCACCTGGTTCCGGCAGAATCCGCCGATCTCGCGGGTTCGCTGGTCGCTGCGGAACAACAACAACTACGAGCAGACCGGGCTGTTGATCTCGCTGAACCAGATTGCCAGCAACCGCGTGTACTTCCTGCGCAACTTCTACGAGAAGAGCAAGCGTTCGATCCAGAAGGCAAAGGTCGAAGGGCCGGCGGCCTACGTGTTCCCGTCGAACGATCCCCGGCCGGGCGCGCAGGCCGAGCTGCTGCGCGTGCTTCAGAAGCAGGCGGTCGAGATCTCGCGGGCGACCGCCGCCTTCACCGTCACCGTCCCGTCGCGGCCCGCGCCGGCCGGCGGGCGCGGCGGACGCGGCGGCGGGCGGCCGTGGAAACGCGACGGATGCCGGTGCCGCCGAAGAGGGGGCGGCCGCCGAGAACGCGCCGACACCACCGCCGGCGCCGGTCAAGCCGCCGCCGGTGACCCGTGAATTCCCCGCCGGCAGCTACATCATCCGGATGGATCAGCCGTACTCGCGCATCGCCGACGCGCTGCTCGACTATCAGGTACCTGGGCGCCCAACGATCCGCAGACGCGCCCCTACGACGACACCGGCTGGACGTTCCCCGAGGGATTTGCCGTCCAGGCCGTCCGGGTCACGGACACGAAGGTGCTCGACGTCGCGATGGAGCCGGTCAAGGGCGACATCTCGGCGCCGTGCGGCGTGATCGGCACCGGGACGACCTTCGCAGTCAATCACAACGCGGACAATGCGCTCGTCTCGCTGCGATACGCCCTCCACGATGCCGACATTCAGATCGCCGAGGAGCCGTTCGAATCGAACGGCACGAAGTTCACGCGCGGATCGTTCGTCATCACGAAGGTTGCGCAGGACGAGCTCGATCGGGTGGTCAAGGAGCTCGGGCTGAAGGCCCATGCGATTGCGTCGGCGCCGTCGGTCAAGATGCACGCGGCGCGGGCCGCCCGGGTGGCCATCCTGCACGGCTGGACGAGCACACAGACGGAAGGGTGGTGGCGCCAGGCGTTCGACGTCTACAAGATCCCGTACGACTACATCGACCCGCAGGCGATTCGCGACACGTCGAACCTCCGCGCCAAGTACGACGTCATCGTGTTCGGCCCGGGCGGCAGCCAGTCGGTCGTGCAGGGGCTGCCGCTGTGGCGCACGCCAATCCCGTACCGGCACTCCACCGAGACGCCGAACCTCGGCACCTGGGCGCAGACCGATGACACTCGCATCGGCATGGGCCTGCAGGGCCTGATGCATCTTCGCGAGTTCATCGAGGCGGGCGGCGTGTTCGTCGGCTCGAACAGCAGCGCCGAGTTCGCCATCACCAACTTCACTTACGGCGTCAGCCTGAACCGGCCGGGCGCCAACTCGCGCGTGGTCGGGTCGCTCCTGCGGACGAAGCTCGTGGATCAGGCCAGCCCGATCGCCTACGGCGTTCCGGACAACCTCGCGATGTACAGCGACAGCGGCGAGAGCTTCACCGTGAGCGCGAACGTCGGCGGCGGTGGTCGAGGGGCGGGCGGCGGTGCGCCGGGCGGTGCGCCGGGCGGGGCAGGCGGAGGGCGAGGGGGCGGACCTGGTGGACGGCCGACCGGACGCGGCACATCCGACGATCCGGACGTCGTCCAGGGCCGTCCGGCAGTGGAGGGATCGAATCTGCCCCCGCTGCCGGCGCCGGTCACCGTCCAGCCCTGGCAGTATGCGCTGCCGACCGAGGAGCAGCTGAAACGCAATCCCGCGACGCTGATTCCGCCGCAGTTCCGTCCGCGTGTCGCCCTGCGGTTCGACGCGCAGAGCAGCCTGCTGGTTTCCGGACTCCTCGACGGCGGCGCCGACATCGCGCAGCGGCCCGTCGTCGTCGACGTCCCGATCGGGAAGGGGCACGTCGTGTTGTTCGCAAACAACCCGATCTGGCGCGGCGAAACGATCGGCAGCTACTTCCTGGTGTTCAACACGATCCTCAATTACGACAGTCTGGATGCGGGACGGGCGCTGGATCCTCGATGACAGCTGTCAGCTGTCAGCTTCGTTCAGCTCCATCCTCTCGGAAATTCGGAGTCAGCTCTTACGTCGGCCTCGAGATCCTGATAGCTGAGAGCTGACAGCTAAAAATTATGAATCGACGATCTTTCATCGTTTCGCTCGGTGCCGGCGCGTCGATGGCCTCAATCACGAGTGATGCCGCGCAGCCAGAGCCAGCGTCGCCCGGCGATCGGGCGATCTGGGTCGGCCACATGCAGAAGCTCGCCGATCCGGTGCTCAACAACCTCGCGGCGGAAACGCTGAAGGCCCGGATGCCGGTCGAGCAAGCCGCGGGAGCCAAACGCGAGAGCGTGACGCATCTCGAGGCGCTCGGCCGGTTGATCGCGGGGATGGCTCCATGGCTGGAGTTGCCTCCCGACACCACCGAGGAAGGCCGCCTGCGCGCGCGGTATGCCGAGCTCGCGCGCCGCGCGATCGATCGTGCCGTCGATCCAGCGTCGAAGGACTTCCTGAATTTCACACGCGAACGGCAGCCGCTCGTCGACGCCGCGTTTCTCGCCCAGGGCGTGCTGCGCGCGCCGCGGGCGCTCGGCGACGAGCTCGGCGCAACGACCCGCCAGAAGCTGATCGCCGCGCTGGAGTCGTCTCGAATCACACTGCCGGGGTTCAACAACTGGCTGCTGTTCTCGGCAACGGTCGAAGCGGCGCTGGCGAAACTCGGCGCCAGCTGGGATCGCATGCGCGTCGACTACGCGCTCCGCCAGCACGACCAGTGGTACAAGGGCGACGGCGCCTACGGCGACGGCCCCGAGTTCCACTTCGACTACTACAACAGCTTCGTCATTCACCCGATGCTGCTGGACGTGCTCGACGTGGTCAGCGAAGAGAACCCGGCCTGGAAGGACCTGGCAGCGCGCGAGCTGCAGCGCGCCCGGCGCTACGCGGCCGTGCTCGAGCGCCTGATTGCGCCTGACGGATCGTTCCCGCCGATCGGCAGGTCGCTGGCCTATCGCTGTGGCGCGATGCAGCTGCTCGCGCAGGCCGCTCTGCGGCGGACACTGCCGGAAGACGTCGCGCCCGCACAGGTCCGCGGCGCGCTGACCGCCGTCATCCGTCGCACTCTCGAAGCGCCCGGTACGTTCGATAGCGCCGGATGGCTGCAGATCGGCTTCTGCGGTCACCAGCCGGGCGTCGGAGAGCGTTACATCTCGACCGGCAGCCTGTATCTCTGTTCAGTCGGTCTGCTGCCGCTGGGACTTCCGCCGACCGACGAGTTCTGGTCAGCGCCGGCGCAGCCGTGGACCTCGGTACGGGCATGGAGCGGGCAGGAGTTCCCGATCGATCACGCTTTATAGGTTCCGGGTTCCGGGTGCCGGGTTCAGGGTTCGGTTCAGGGTTCCTGGTTCGGTTCAGGGTTCGAAGGTTCAAGGTTCAGTTGGAACCTCGGAACGAAAGAGGGGGAACCTTGAACCTGAACCGAACCCGGAACCCTGAACCGAACCCGGAACCCGGAACCCGGAACCCGGAACCAGGTACGGGTGTATCATCCATCCCCGGAGGTGTTGGGATGAGTCAGCGGGCTGAAACGTCGCTCGAGGATCCTCAAGGCCGGCTCGAACGGGCGCTCATCGAGGAGTACTTGCACGAACGCGGCTGCAGCCTCTCCACGATGAACGCCATCCCCGCCGGTGAGCAGCGACTCCTGCTCAGCCAGGCCTCACAGTATGCGCTCGGACGCCTCGCCGAAATCGACGCCCGGGCCGCGTACATCCATGAGATTCACGACGCGACGCAGCACAAACCCTAGACAAAACGCTGCCCCTCAGCGCTGCTGCGACGACGACGTGGTCGTCTTGCGGGCGTTGATCTGACCCTTCAGCACCTCGACCGCCTTTTCGATCTGCGGGTCACGCCCTTTGAGGAAATCCGCCGGCGTGTTGTCCACGAGCACGTCGGGCGGCACGCCGTAGTTCTCCATGTTCTCGCCGTCGACGGTCCACACGCCACTGCCCGGAGTGCGGATCGCTGATCCGTCGAGCAGCGTGTAGGAGCCGGTCCCAATCACCGCGCCCATGGTCGGGACCCCGACCACCTTGCCGAGGCCGAGCGCCTTGAAGCCGGCCGGGAACATCTCCGCATCAGACGCGGAGCGCTCGTTCTGCATCACCACCATCGGACCGTAGAAGTTCTGGGGCCGCGGCTGCTGGAAGCCGGCATCGCGCCCGACCGTGTACTGATACTGGCGGCCCGCGAGGATTGCGAGCAGTTCCTGGTCGATGCCGCCGCCACCGTTGAACCGCTGATCGATGACCAGCGCCTTCCTGGTGCGATTGGCCGCCAGATCGAGCTGGAACTGCCGCAGCGACGGCGCGTCCATGGCGCGGATGTGCAGGTATCCGATGTCGCCTCCGCCCAGCTTCGTGACCATCTCACGCCGCTCGTTCACCCACCGGGCGTACTGCAGGTCACCCCAGGCGGTGCCCACCACCGGCTCGATCGTCACGTCCCACGCACCCTCCCGCGCCGGTTTGTCGTTGAGCCGGAAGTGGAACTTGCTGCCGGCTGCGAGGGTCAGGTACTCCCAGTAGTTCTCGGTGGTCTTCAGCTCGTGATCGTCGACGGCGATCACGAAGTGGCCGGTCGCAATCTTCAGGTGATCGCGATCCGCCGGACCATCCTTGTAGATGTGGCCCACCTTGTAATAGCCCGAATTGTCGGCCACGAGATCGAAACCGGGATAGCGTGTCTGGACCTGTCGCGCATTCGTCGGGCCACCGCCGCTCACGCCCGTGTGCGAGGCGTTGAGGTGGCCAATCATCATCATCATGACGCTCTGCAGTTCCTCGGTGTCCACGAGGTGCTCGAGGAGAGGCTCGTACATCTTTCGAGCGGCGTTCCAGTCGGTGCCGTGCATCTTGGCGTCGTAGAAACGGTTCTTCATGATCCGCCAGCCCTCGTTGAAGACCTGCGAGCGCAGCGCCTTGCGGTCCACTTCGAGGTTGGCGGTGTAGGTGACCCGCCTCGCCGTCGAGCCTGCTGCCGGCTCGGTTGCCGCCGTGCCGCCCGGCGCCGCACCGCGCCCGCCGCCGCGTCCCGTGCCGCCGGCTGCGCCGGCCTGGGCGCTCTGCGGTATGGCTGCCGCGAACAATCCCGTGCCGGAACGGAAGTACAGCGTCCGCCCGTCCTTCGCAAATACGATCCCGCCGCCGCCGAATCCGGCCCCGGCGCCACCGCCCCGTCCGCCTCGTCCTTCTCCCGGTGTCTGCGGTGCCGAAGGCATGCGCGTGAGCTGACCGCTCTCGACGTTGACGATGTAGATGCCCGAGGGCGACTCGGCCCCCTCGCCGCCGCGTCCGGCCGCGACGCCTGGCATCGCCACTGTGAGCGCGATCGCATGACCCTCGGGCGCAGCCGTGAGGTTGGTCATCGCAGTGCCGGGAACGGTGAGCTGGCGCGCGCGCCGGGCCATCCCGGTCCAGTCGATGCGCACGTCCACGGGCTGGGCATTGCCGCGTCCTGCGGTCTGCCGGGCCGCGGCCTCCGCGGCCAGGCCCTGTGCCTCGTTGTCGATGTCGCGGTTGCTCGGATCGCGCTCCTGATCGCGCAGTGAGAGCGCCCACAGCGCCATCGTGGTGTTGACGCCGCCCTGGGTCGCGATGCCGTTGCTGAAGCCCTCCGCCGACGTGAAGATCAGGTACTGTCCGTCTGCCGTCCACACCGCGTTGCTCTCGGAATACAACGTGCTGTCGTCCGAGACATGGCGCTCTTCGCCGCCGCCGATCGGGGCGATGTAGACGTGCGACCGGAGTGTCCGGTCCTGTTTCGAGAAGGCGACCCACTTGCTGTCGGGCGAGACCGACACCGAGCCGATCCGCGCCACGTCGCTCGACGTGACGATGGCGGTCTTTCCGTCAGCGACGCTGTAGCTGTACAGCTTCCTGTCGGCCGCGGTGTAGAGCACGGCCTTCGAGTCGGGCGTCCAGAGCGGCGTACCCTTCTCGTTGTCGAGATCGGTGATCTTCTTGAGATTGCGGCCTTCGGGATCGCTGAGCCAGACCTCGTCGCGCCCGGATCGGTCCGACTGGAACGCAATGAAGTTGCCGTCGGGCGACCACCTCGGGAACTGGTTCCTCGACGCCATGTCGTCGGGGGCCACCCGCGTGATATCGCCACGCTCGGTCGCGATGGTGAGGATCTGTCCCTTTGCCGAGATCACGGCGCGACGGCCCGAGGGGGAGATGTCGTAGGAATCCACCTCGTTGGTGACCGCTTCGACATCGACCTGGTTCTCCTTGTCGTCGCTTGCCAGATCCAGCGTGATCTCGGTGGATTTGCCGGTCGCGACGTCGAGCTTCCAGATGCCGAAGTTCTCCTCGTAGACGATCACCTTGCCGTCGCTCGACATCGACGGCCAGAACAGCGCGCCGTCGGTATGCCGGGTGACCTGGACCGGCGTGCCTCCGGTCGCCGGAATCCTGTAGATGTTGTTCACACTCCGGCGCACGTCGGGGCTGCCCGGCTTCGCCGTCTTGTCGTTCGGGAGCGGATCACCCACGAAGTAGATCGCACCGTCGGTGCCCCACATCGGCCAGAAACGGTTGTAGCGTTCGTCGGCGAGCAGCGGCGTGTAGCGATTGCCGGTGAGGTCGGCGATCCAGAGGTCGGCCGCATAGCTGCCGCGGTAGTGCCGGCGCGACCACGACGAGGGGTGCCGGTTGAAGACCAGCGACTTGCCGTCGGGGGAGAAGCTGCCCGAGTATCCCCAATCGACCGGCAGCGGCTTCTCCTGTCCTCCGCTGACCGCAACCTGATACATCGTCGCCACGCTCGGGAACGCGCCGTCCCCGCGCGCCGATCGGAAGATCACGTTCTGCGAATCCCGCGTCCAGCCCACCACGTCGTCGGTGCCGGTGTGAAACGTCAATCGCTTCGGCGTTCCGCCGGTGGCCGGCACCACGAAGACGTCGTAGTTGCCGTAGCGGTTCGACGAGAAGGCGATCGAGACGCCCGTCGGGCGAGAAGCGTGGGTAGACTTCACGCGCGCGGTGGTCGGTGAGGCGTCTGGTTCGGGATCCGTCCTCGCTCGCCGTCCAGATGTCGCCAAGGTAGCTGAACGCGATCGTGCCGGCGTGATAGTCGGGGTGCCGCGCCAGCCGCACCGGCGAGGCGGTCGGGGTGATGGCTGCGAACGCGACCAGCAGGAAGGCAGCGGCCAGGGTCACTGACGCCAGTCGTCTTTGCATCGGAATCCTCCAAACAATGACCGCAAGCGAGCAAATAGGCCCCGAAGTATACGCAGGTATAGAATGCCGCGCTATGCGCAAACTGAACCTGCTCGGCCTGGTGCTCGGCGTCGCGATCGCCTCGGTGTCTGCCGGCCAGCGTGCCGCGACGCCTGCCAGAACCGACGCTGGCGTGGCCGCGGATCGGCTCGGGCGGATCGACAAACTGCTCCAGGAGTACGTCGACGACAATCGGATCCCCGGCGCGGTGGGGCTGGTGCTTCGGGATGGCCAACCGATCTACGACAAGGCGTTCGGCTGGACCGACAAGGAGTCGTCGAGGAAGATGGCGACGGATGCCATCTTCCGGATCGCGTCCCAGTCGAAGGCGCTGACCAGCGCGGCGATCCTGATCCTGATGGAAGAGGGTGCACTGACGCTCAACACCCCCGTGAGCGAGTTCATCCCGACGTTCGCCAAGACCACCGTGATGACCAAGGTGGAGGCCGGGATGGCACCGGTCCCGGCGCGGCGGGCCATCAACATCAAGGATCTGCTGACCCACACGGCGGGAATCTCGTACGGGACCGACGCGTCCGTCTCCGCGCTTTACGAAGCCAAGGGCCTCGGACCTGCGGCCGGCTACGGGTGGTACACCGCCGACAAGGACGAGCCCGTGTGCGACACGATGGAACGCCTCGGCACGCTTCCCTTCGTTGCGCAACCAGGCGAGTCGTACGTTTACGGCTACAACACCGACATCCTGGGCTGCGTGGTCGAGCGGGCATCGAAGATGCCGCTGGATCAGTTCATCGCCACGCGCATCACGGCGCCGCTCGGCATGAAGGACACGCGCTTCTTCCTGCCGCCGGATCAGCGGGCGCGTCTCGCCACCGTCTACTCGAGCGGGCCGGACGGCAAGATCGTGCGTGCACCGGAGGGTGCGAAGGGACAGGGGCACTACGTCGACGGCCCGCGGAAGAGCTTCTCGGGCGGGGCCGGGCTGCTCTCGACGGCGCGCGACTACGCGCGATTCCTCGAGATGATTCGCAATGGCGGCGCGCTCGACGGTGTGCGGATCCTGTCGCCCCGCAGCGTCGCGCTGATGACCACGAACCAGAGCGGCACGCTGCACTCGCAGGCGGGGCTCGGATTCGGGCTCGGGTTCGAGACGACCGACCGCTACGGCGCCAACGGCATGAGCTCGGTGGGCACGTTCGCGTGGGGCGGGGCCTACGGGTCCAGCTATCGGGTGGATCCGGAGGCCAGGCTGACCATCGTGTTCATGATTCAGCTGATGCCAAGCCGCAGTGATGTCGCGCAGAAGTTCCCGAATCTGGTCTACCAGGCTCTGACAGATGCTCCGCGTGTCGTCACTTCTCACTAACGATGTCAACTCCCAACGCCCAACTCCGAGCTCCCAAGGGAAACCGTTGGAACAAGCGGGTGAAACGCGCCCCCACAAGCTGGTGGAGTGCTTTTCGCCCCTTTGTTCGAATGCTTTCCCTTGGGAGTTGGGAGTTGGAAGTTGGGAGTTGACGAAGAGGCTCCCATGAATCGCCGCGATTTCGTTCGTCTCACCGGTACTGGACTGACCGCCGGCGCCCTTGCCGAGGCAACGGTGGCCGCGCAGGTCGCGTCGCGGCCGGCTGCCGCGCCGGCCTCATCCAGGGCGCGCATGAAAGCCGGCACGCAGCATGGCGATTCCGACCCCATTCTGCGCGTGCTGGCGGGCTTCGGCGTGAATCACATCTGCAGCCGGTTGCCTTCAGCGCAGATGGGACCCGAGTGGTCGGTCGAAGCGCTCACGAAGTTCCGGGAGCACGTCGAGTCCTTCGGGCTGACGCTCGACATGGTGCCGTTACCGCTCAGCTCCTCGGAAATCAGCCGCAGCGAGAGCCCCGCGATCATGCTGGGCAAGGAACCCGATCGTCAGAAGCAGATCGACGACATCTGTCAGATGCTCCGGAACGTGTCGCGCGCGGGCATCCCGTCGGTCAAGTACAACTTGACGTTCATTGGCGTGCCGCGCACCGCGCCGACCCGGGGAAGGGGCGGTGCCCGCTACAGTACTTTCGTCTACGAGGGCGCCGCGCAGGACCCGCCGCTCACGGACGCCGGCCGCGTGGGTGCGGATCTCTATTGGGAGCGCATCACGCATTTCCTCGAGCGCGTCGTGCCGGTCGCCGCCGAGCACAAGGTCAAGCTGGCCTGCCATCCCCAGGATCCGGGAATGCCGAAAGGCAAGGGCTGGCGTGGCATCGAGACCGTGCTCGGATCGGTCGATGGCCTCAAGCGGTTCGTCTCGATCGCCGAGAGTCCGTACCACGGCCTCAATTTCTGCCAGGGTACCGTGTCCGAGATGCTCGAGAAGCCGGGCGAGCAGATCTTCGACGTCATCCGCTACTTCGGCACGAGGAAGAAGATCTTCAACGTCCACTTCCGCAACATCGCCGGGGGGTTTCTGAACTTCCGCGAGACCTTCATCGACGACGGCGATGTGGACATGTTGAAGGCGATGCGGGTCTATCGGGATGTCGGGTATGACGGCATGATGATGCCGGACCATGTACCGAGCATCGAGGGTGACACCGGCAACCTGCAGGGGTTTGCCTTCGCGTTCGGCTACATCAAGGCGTTGATTGCGGCCGTCGCGGCCGAGTCGTGAGCGCCCTCCTCCCCGTGCTGGCGGCGGTCACTGCCGTCCTGCTGATCGCACAGGCCGGCTGGGAGGCAAATCCTCGCCTCGTGCAATCGGAGACCGCGCGGCAGAAGGGCGTTTTCAACTACGAGGAATCGCGCGTCGGCTCTGTCGAGCTGCCCGATCTCCTGGCAACAGCGAAGGGCCGCGTCGGCGATCCGAAGGCGTGGGCTGCGCGGCGGACCGAGATCCGCGAACTGTTCCGGGAACACGTGTACGGCCGCTCCCCCGGCAAGCCGGACAAGCTTGCTTTCGAGGTCATCGAGCGAAACGAGCGGGCCATGGAAGGGGCCGCGACCCTCGAGCGCATCGCGATTCTCAGCACTCGGCAGGATCGGACGCATCGCTTCGAGCTGACGGTGTTCCTCCCGAACGCCCCGCCCTCGCGCGCCCCGCTGCGGCGGGTGCCGCTCCTGCTGCTGCTCAACAACCGTCCTGCGGCCAACACCGATCCGTCACGCAAGGAGAAGTCCGGTTTCTGGCCGGCCGAACCGGTGATCGCGCGCGGCTTCGGGATCGCCGCCCTGCAGGTTGGCGAGTTGGCGCCTGACGACAAGGACAGATTCCGCGACGGAGTCATTCGGCTGTTCGAGGGCACGACTGAAGGGCCGCGGCCCGGCAACGCGTGGGCGGCGCTGGCGGCGTGGGGCTGGGGCGCGAGCCGCGCGATGGACTACTTCGTGACCAACCCGCGCATCGACGCAGCACGGATCGGCGTGGTTGGCCACTCGCGGGGCGGGAAAGCCGCGCTCTGGGCCGGCGCCGAGGACGAGCGCTTCGCCCTGGTGATCTCGAACGAGTCCGGGGAGGGCGGCGCCGCTCTGACCCGGCGCAACTTCGGCGAGACGCTCGCGCGCATCACCGAGTCATTTCCCCATTGGTTCGCCGGCAACTATTCGTCGTACGCCGAACGGATCGCTTCACTGCCGGTCGACCAGCACATGCTGTTGTCGCTGATTGCGCCTCGCGCACTCTACGTTGCCAGCGCCGACGAGGATCTCTGGTCGGATCCGCGGGGCGAGTTCCAGAGCCTCGCCTACAGCTCGCCGGTGTTCGCCTTGTGGGGCGACCGCGCGATCGAGCCGGGCGCGATGCCCGCGCTCGAGCAGCCGATGATTTCGGGGCGGCGTGGGTATCACATTCGGCGCGGTCCACACAACCTGACGCCGTACGACTGGGATCGCTTCGCGGACTTCGCCGGCAAACTCTGGAAATAGCATGCGCTACCTTGTAACCGTCGTCCTGGCGCTCGCGGCAGTGACCGGTGCTGGTCAGGCACCGCAGCCGGGCGGCCCGCCGAACATCCTGCTGATTCAGGCTGACGATCTCGGCTACGGCGACCTCAGCGCCTATGGCCAGACGAAGTTTCAGACGCCGGCGCTCGACAAGCTCGCCCGTGAGGGAATCCGTTTCACGCAGTACTACAGCGGCAGCACCGTGTGTGCGCCGTCGCGCGCTGCATTGCTGACCGGCAAGCACACCGGTCATACGTGGGTTCGCGGGAACGGCGGTCTGCCCGAAGGCGATGTGCCGCTGCGCGCCGAGGAAGTCACGATCGCCGAGCTGCTGCGCGAGCGCGGCTACCGGACCGGGCTCGTCGGCAAGTGGGGGGTGGGCCAGCCGGGCACGCCAGGCATGCCCGACAAACAGGGATTCGACTACGCCTTCGGCTTTCTCGATCAGCGCCACGCGCACCGCCAGTTCACCGATCACTTCTATCGCAACGGCGAGCGCGTCACGGTCGATCTCGAGCACGACTACGCCGGCGACCTGTTCACGAAAGAAGCGGCGGCGTTCATCGAGAAGGAGGACCCGCGCCCGTTCTTCCTTTATTTGAATTACACCGTGCCGCACGCCGAGCTGCGTGCGCCGGAAGACTCGATGGCGCTCTATCGCGGCAAGTTCCCGGAGAAGCCGTTCGCCAATCCGAAGGCCGATGCGGTGCCGAGCGGATCGAGGCCCGACACCCCGTCGCTCGGCTACCGATCGCAGCCGGCCCCGCACGCCGCGTTCGCGGCCATGATCACGCGCATGGATCGCGACATCGGCCGGCTCGTGGACCTGCTCGCCACGCGCGGTCTCGATCGTCGCACGTTGATCCTGTTCACCAGCGACAACGGACCCCACCAGGAGGGCGGCGCCGATCCCGGCTTCTTCAACAGCTCGGGCGGCCTGCGCGGGATCAAGCGCGACATGTACGAAGGAGGCATCCGGGTCCCGATGATCGCGCGCTGGACGGGGACGACGCCCGGCCGGACAGGTCAGCGACCACCCCTGGGCCCACTGGGATCTGCTGCCCACGTTCGCCGAGCTCGCAGGCGCGAAAGCGCCGGACGGCATCGACGGCATGTCGATGGTCCGCGCGCTCGGCGGCCAGCAGCAGCCCACGCATCCGTATCTTCTACTGGGAGTTCCACGAGCGCGGCTTCCAGCAGGCGGTCAGGATGGGGAACTGGAAGGCCGTGCGTTTGAAGCCGGGCGAGCCGCTGGAGCTCTACGACCTCGCCTCCGATGGTCATGAGACCCGAAACGTCGCGGCTTCGAATCCCGATGTGGTCGCGAAGATCGAAACCTATCTGAAAACCGCGCGGACCGAGTCAGCACGCTGGCCAGGGAAATAGGCGGTCTCCATGTCCCGCCACCGTCTCACCGCAAGTGCCACCCTGAACGCGCCGGCCGACGTCGTCTATCGCGTGCTGGCTGATTACCAGCAACATCATCCACGGATCCTGCCGGACGTCTTCCACAGCTTCGTGGTGCACGAGCGCGGCGTCGGTAGCGGCACGAGGATCGGCTTCGATCTGAAGGTCATGGGAATGACGAGGCACTATGAGGGCGTCGTGTCCGAGCCCGAGCCAGGACGCCGGCTCGTGGAGTCGTATCCCGCCGAAGACAGCGAGACCTGGTTCCTGGTGGAGCCCGCGGCGGGAGGTTGTTCCGTTACGATCGGTACCGACTTCAACGGACGCGGCGGGATCATGGGCAAGGTGGAGCGCTGGCTCTCCAACCGGATCCTGCACCCCATCTACGTCGAGGAGCTCGCACGCCTCGACGCGTATGCTCAGGATCTCGTCCGGTCCAGGAAATAACCGCGTCTGGCGAACGGCTGCTGAAAGCAGCCCGTTGTATGGGGAGGACCTATGTCGCGATCGTGTCGCTCCGTTCTGCTGTTCACCGTCCTGTCGTCGATTCTGCTGACCCCCATGACTACCCCTGCCCAGAAACCTGGTCCACGTCCGCCACATCGTCGTCTTCAAGTACAAGAAGGATGCAACGCCAGACAAGATCGCTCAGGTCACGAAGGCATTCCGAGATCTGAAGGCGAAGATTCCCGGCATCGTCGCGTTCGAGGACGGGGTGAACAACAGCCCGGAGGGGAAGAACCTCGGGTTCACCCACGTCTACCTGGCGACATTCGAGAGCGTTGCGGCCCGCGACGCCTACCTGCCGCATCCCGAGCACAAGAAGTTTGGCGATCTCCTGGGCAAGCTCGGGGTCGTCGAGGATGTGTTCGTGGTCGACTACGTCACGGGGAGTTGATGGCTCACCTGTCGCGGGACACGTCGCCCGGCCTCAGGAAGATTTCCGCGATCGGGCCGGCTCATGCCGGCCTGCCGGTGCCGAAGGCCTTGCTCCTCGGGACGCTCGCGGTGGGGATCCTCGACATCCTGGACGCGTTCATCTTCTTCGGGTTGCGCGGCGCGCAGCCGATCCGCATCCTTCAAAGCATTGCGGCGGGGTTGCTGGGAAGGGACGCGTTCAACGGCGGCTGGGGCACCGCCGTCCTCGGCCTGGCATTGCACTTCTTCATCGCGTTCATGATCGTGCTCGTGTTCCTGCTGGCAAGCCGGCGGCTGCCCGTGCTGACCCGGCACCCCGTCGTCACCGGCCTGGTATATGGCATCGCGGTTTATCTGGTGATGACATTCGTGGTCGTGCCCGCGTCCGCTGCGGGTGGACGCGGCCTGCCGGCCTGGCCGGTCGTCGTGAATGGCGTGCTGATTCACACGCTCGGGGTTGGTCTGCCGGCGAGCCTGGCCGCGCGGGCCGCGGCCAGGGCGCGATGATCGTAAATCAATCAGCGCCGCGAACGATCCGCCGTGGCTCAGAGCAGCTTGATAGCGACGTTGCGGATCTCGAGCTTCATCGGCGGTCCGGCGTGCAGCTGGAAGCCGATGAGACCCGCCATGGACCGGCCTTTCACGTCATCGTCCACGCACACGGCGGTGACGTGGCCGTTCACGATGTGAATCAGCGTGTTGCCGCGCGCGATGAGGTGGAACTGATTCCAGTCGCCCGGCTTGAACAGCGCCTTCAATACATCGGCGCTCTCCAGGCTGCCGATCTGTCCCTTGGTGCCATCGCGTGAGATGTAGGTGATCGTTCCGCGCTCGGCGAGGAATCCGCGTCCCGCCTCTTCGTAGAGCTGCCCCGGGTACTGATTGCTGAAATCCATGTCCATCTGGTAGCCGCCAAGCCGCCACGCGTGCCCGGGCGTGCCCTCCGGCTGGCCTTCGTTTGGCGGCAGCATCTTGCTGCGGTACTGGATACCGCTGTTGGTCGAGTTCATCCGGATCTCGACCTTCAGCTCGAAGTCGCCAGGGGTTCCTCCCTTCCAAATCAGGAACGTGTTGGGACCCACGGTCTTGTCGGGCGTGCTCTCCCCGACGATGACGCCGTTCTCGACACGCCAGAACTTCGGATCGCCATCCCAGTCCTGGAAGAGCGTCGCCTGGGGGCCGCCGCCGAAGCCGCCGCGGCCGCGGCCGGTGGGCGCGGGCTGACCTGCCGCTGCCGCTGCTTTGGCCTCCTCGGCCTGTTTCGCGGCCGCCGCCTTGCGCGCCTCGGCGCGGGCCGCTGCGCCGGGCGTCAGGCTCTTCCCGTCGAACAGACTCTCGAAGCCGGTGCGATCCTCGAAGGCCACTGGCGGCACGATCGGACCGCCCCGGCCCCCACCGCGGCCGCCCCGGCCCTGCCCGGCGTCCGGTTGCTGACCGGCGGGCGGCTGTCCCGTGGGTGCGCCAGCCGGTTGTTGTGCGGTGGCGAGCGCCGACGCCGAGCCTGCCGCCGCCGCAATAGTCAATATGACAGCCACAATCCTCTTCATCTGTTCTCCTTCGGAAACCCTGTCGCCGGGGCTTTTTACTACGCGCTCCGATCTTTTGTTTCGTGATGTCCGAGACCGGACTACCATTTCGGTGCGTGAAACGCTGGTTCGATCGCGCCTTCGTGTTTGGTGTGCCGGTGACCGAGGCCCCGGCCCTGCTGGAACGGCTCGCCGGGACGCCGCACCGTGTCGAGGCCATCCTGGCCCAGGTGCCCGCACACGTCCGCGTGCACAGGCCCGAGGGCCGCTGGTCGATTCAGGAGCATGTCGGCCATCTCTTCGACCTCGAGGCGCTCTGGGATCTGCGGCTGGATGATTTCGATCGCGGCGCGCCGGTTCTTCATGCCGCGGACCTGGCGAATCGCCGGACGCATGAGGCGCGGCACAACCAGCGCGCGCCTGGCGATTTGGTTGCCACATTTCGCACTGCGAGAATGGCGATCCACGCGCGGCTCGCGAAGATGTCGCCGCGGGATCTCGCGCGAATGGCACGCCATCCCCGGCTCGACCAGCCGATGTCGGTGGTCGATCTCTCCTACTTCGTTGCCGAACACGACGATCACCACCTCGCGGCCATGAGCGACATTGCCGCGGCCATTGGCACGTGGCCCGAATGCGCGGTGAAGCTGCTGGCCGCCGTCGATGCGGCCCAGCCCTGGCTCCTGGCCTTCGACGACGAACGGACCATGGACAGGCCGGCCGCGGGGAAGTGGTCGCCGCGCGAGATCCTCGGGCACCTGATCGATTCGGCGTCGAACAATCATCAGCGTTTCGTACGTGGCCGCTGGCAGGAGGATCTCGTCTTCACGGGCTACGACCAGGACGCGTGGGTCGAGGCCCAGCGCTATCAGGAGACGCCCTGGCCGGAGCTCCTCGCGCTATGGGCCGCGTACAACCGCCAGCTCGCGCGCGTCATGGCTTCGGTGCCGGCCGAGGTCCGCCAGGCGCCGCGCCTGCGCCACAACTTCGACCGCATCGCGATGCGTCCGGTGCCGGCGGACCAGCCATCCACGCTCGAATACCTCATGGACGACTACGTCCTGCACCTCGAGCACCACCTTCGCCAGGTTCACGAGCTGGGTTGGCCGGGGTCTGGCGACCGTGGCCTCGGAGACAAGAGGGTCAGCTCGATGTAGGGCCCCCCACTCCGAGTCATCACCCCCCCCACATCCATCTCCAAAGAAGGAGCCATTTCGTTGCCCTCGTCCCCCGCGCCCCAGACTGTGCCGATGCCTGTGGATTCGAAGATCTGGCAGGTCATCACCGCTTCTGCGGTGGGCACGATGATCGAGTGGTACGACTTCTACATCTTCGGAAGCCTGGCGAGCGTCATTTCGCCGCTCTTCTATCCCTCCGGCAACGACACGCTCGCGTTGATCGCCTATCTGTCGACCTTCGCGGTGGGCTTCGTCGTCCGGCCATTCGGGGCGTTGTTCTTCGGGCGAATCGGCGACCTGGTCGGCCGGAAATACGCATTCCTGGTGACGCTGATCATCATGGGGGCCGCGACCGCTCTCATCGGAGTGCTTCCGACCTACGCCTCCATCGGGGTGCTGGCGCCGGCGGCGCTGCTCCTGATCCGCATTCTGCAGGGTCTGGCCCTCGGCGGTGAATATGGTGGGGCGGCGGTTTACGTGGCCGAGCACGTGCCGGACGGGCGGCGGGGTTTTTACACCAGCTTCATTCAAATCACCGCCACGCTCGGCCTGTTCGTGTCGCTCGCGGTCATCCTGATCGTGCAGAACCTGATGTCGCCGGCTGCCTTCCGCGCCTGGGGCTGGCGCGTCCCGTTCCTGATTTCAATCCTCCTCGTGGCGGTTTCGCTGTACATCCGCCTGCGCATGAAGGAGTCGCCGATTTTTCAACATATCAAGGGAACCGGCGCGACCTCGACGAAGCCGCTGCGCGAGGCGTTTACGCAATGGGAGAACCTGAAACGGGTGCTGGTGTCGCTGTTTGGCGCGACGGCCGGGCAGGGGGTCGTGTGGTACACCGGCCAGTTCTACGCGCTCTTCTACCTGCAGACCGTCCTGAAGGTGAACAACACGTCGGCGAACTACATCGTGGCGATCGCGCTGCTCCTGGGGATGCCGCTCTTCGTCGTGTTCGGCGCGCTTTCCGATCGGATTGGACGAAAACGCCTGATGATGGCCGGCTGCCTACTGGCCGCCGTCTCGTATGTGCCGATATACAAGGCCATGCAGGCGGTGTCCGGATCCCAGGTCGTAACCGCGGTGTCGCAGAGAAACCCGGTGACGGGTGCGGTCAGCCTCACGCCACAGACGATGGTGGACGGGACCTTGCGACCGGCGGCGGAAGTGCTGCCCTTCGTTGGTATCGCGACGCTCTTGTCGAACGCCACCGCCTGGAAGCTGATTTTCCTCGTCTTCATCCAGGTCGTGTTCGTCACGATGGTGTATGGCCCGATCGCCGCGTACCTGGTCGAGGCCTTTCCCGCCAAGATCCGCTACACCGCGCTGTCCTTGCCGTATCACATCGGCAACGGCGTATTCGGCGGCCTGCTGCCGGTGATCGGGCTGATGGTCGTCGCCAGGACCGGCAATATCTACGCGGGTTTGTACTATCCAATCGTGGTCGCCAGCCTGACGTTCGTGGTCGGCTCCCTGCTGCTCGAGGAAAGCCACAACGTCCTGATTTGGCGCGAGGTGCAGCAAGGCTCCCGTCCCCCGACCGCCGAACCCTGACGGGCCTCGACCTCCGGCCCGGATTTTTCCTGAAAAAAACTGGCACTCGACCCTCTCCGGTCAACCGCCCAATAGTGTAGGATTTGCGGTCTGGCATCTGAACCGAATGGCGATCACATTCAGAGAAGCAGTCGCGGAAGTCGAGCTCGGACTCGTTTCCGGCGATCATCTGACCGACATCGCAACAGCCGGTTTGCTCGAAGGCTACGAGTCGGCGGCGCTCGCGACACTCGCCGGCCAGTTTGGCGAGCCCTACGATCCGGTTCAGGCCGAGCGTCTCTGGACCGCCGCGCTCGACGAGCTCCACATTCCATTCGAAGGCACGACTGCCGCGGCAAAACTTCTGGTGCGGGCGTACGCCCGACTCGTCGCCGATGGCGAGGTGCCGCCCCAGCTCGGCGCCAGCAAGATGGCCGGCCTGCACCGCGTCGTCGCGCACCCCGGCTGCGACTCGCAGCGGCTGGGCGACTGCATTGGTGCGGGCCGCGTCCTGGCATTGTTCTTCGCCCACGATGGCCATGGCTATCTCAACGCGACTGAACGCGACCGTTTGAACGCGGCGATCGTTGAAGAGTGCCAGCGCCTCGCCTCGTCGCGTCATTTCTGAGTCCGAGCCGGGGCCGGTTCCGAAGACAATCTGTTTGACGAAGTGCGGCCGGGTCTGAAGACCCGGCTCTACGGGGACTAAATCGGTCGGGTCTGGGGACGCGACCCTGCGGAGGACGAGAAGGCCCGTCTGGCACATCCACATGGTAGGGGCGGGTCTTCCGCCGCCGCTGAAGCTATGGCGGACCGCCGTAGCCTTGGCGAAGGCGGTCAGACCCGCCCGTTCTTTGTGGGGCCGGTCTTCCGCCGCGGCTGAAGTTGTGGCGGACCGCCGAAGCCTTGGCAACGCCGGTCAGACCCGGCCGCTCTTGGTCATCCACCCGCAACAAGGAGTTGTCGTGAGTTCGACTGCACCACAGCAAACACGGATCGGCTGGATCGGGACCGGCGTGATGGGGAGGTCGATGTGCGGGCACTTGATCGCTGCCGGCTTTCCGACGACGGTCTACAGCCGCACCAGGGAGAAGGCCGAAGCGCTGCTCGCAGCCGGCGCATCGTGGGCCGCGGCACCGGCGGAGGTCGCCGAACGATCTGACGTGGTCTTCACGATGGTCGGCTTCCCGCAGGACGTCCGCGACGTGTATTTCTCGGAGAACGGCGTCCTGAAAGGCGCACGCCGAGGCGCGCTCCTCATCGACATGACGACGACCGAGCCCACCCTCGCGCGGGAGATTCACGCGCGCGCGGTCGAGCGGGGATGCGGAGCGGTCGATGCGCCTGTCTCCGGCGGCGACGTTGGCGCGCGCAACAAGACGCTTTCCATCATGGTCGGCGGCGACAACGACGCCGTCGCGAGGGCGATGCCGCTGTTCCAGATTCTCGGCAAGAACATCGTCCATCAGGGTGGTCCGGGGGCGGGACAGCACACGAAGATGTGCAACCAGATCGTGATCGCAGGGACCATGATTGGCGTCTGCGAGAGCCTGGTCTACGCGTACCGCGCGAAACTGAATCCGGAGTCGATGCTGGAGTCGATCCGGAGCGGCGCCGCGGGGTGCTGGACGCTCGAGAACCTGGCGCCCCGCGTGTTGAAGGGCAATTTCGAGCCCGGCTTCATCGTCGAACACTTCATCAAGGACATGGGCATCGCGTTGTCGGAGGCGCAGCAAATGGGCCTTGCCATGCCGGGGCTGGCCCTCGTCCATCAGTTGTACCTGGCGCTCAAGGCGCAGGGGCACGGCCGTCGCGGCACCCAGGCCCTCGTGCTCGCGCTCGAGCACATCTCGAATCTCGAGCGCCCCGCGGTGGTGGCGTAGGTCATGAACGACAACTCTGAATCGGGACCGCTGCCGGATCCTGCCGCTGACGATCACAGCACGGCAGACGAGCCGTACGCCGTTCCGGCGACGGCCGCACCGGTCGAACCGTTGCTGCCAGGCACGCCATCGCTCGGTGCGGTGCCAGGCCTGCTGGCGCGAACAGCGCCGTGGGCGCATCTGCTGGCGATTGTCGGCTTCGTTTCAGTCGGCCTGATGATCCTGGGGGGTGTCGGCGCCGGCGCGGTAGGCCTGGCGACGGGCCGTCCGGAGACGGCGGTGCTGATGGTGATTTATCCGCTCTCGGCGCTCGTCTACTTTTTCCCGTCGCTGTATATGCTGCAGTACGCGAAGCGGAGCCGGAGGTTTGCGCAGGGCGGGCAGTCGCTGGCCGACCTCGAGGCTGCCCTCGACGCGCAGCGCAGGTTTTTCAAGTTTGCAGCCATTGCCACGGTCGTCGGTGTTGCGCTCGCCGTGCTGGTCTTCGCCGGGGTGGTGCTGATTTCGATCCTGGCCCGCGCCGTCGATGTATGAGAAGCAGTAGAGTATCGGAGGGGGAATGGCCGTGGCTGTGATGAAGAAGAAGACCCGTCGAAAGCTGTCGAAGCAGTTGAACAAGCTGATCAAGCTGCACGGCGCCGAGATGGCGCTGGCGCTGGTGACAGGCATTGTCAGCGCGCTCGCCGCCGAGAAGAAGAGCAGAGCGGACAGGAAACAGAAGCAGAAGACCGCCAAGTCCGGCAAAGGCGCCAAGCCCGACAGAGCCGCGAAGGCCGAGAACGCGGCGAAGGCCGCGAAGCCGCCCGTCAAGGCCGTTGTCGTTCGCAAGCGCACCTGATCCCGCCGAATCGGGCGAGGCGTCACGGTCGATCGCGGTCTGTGCCGGGCGCCCGGGATGATGATGGCTGCCAAGAAGAAGACCGTTCGACGGCGGAAGAAAACCGCCTCGGCATCGGTCGGGTTGACACCCGCCGAGACGCGCGACGTGCGCGACCGCGACGCGGGGCGGCTCGCCGAAGCCGTCGAGGGGGACGGTGGGGTCGTGCTCGCGACCTATCGCGATCCCTTTGGCGGGACCCCCGTGCTGTTCACGGCCCTGCCGGTCGATCGCGTCGAGCCAACGCCCTTCCAACGCGATCCCTCGCAGCCGCACGTCAAGCGGCTGATGGACGTCGTCGAAACGCTCGGCAGGTTCCTGGACCCGATCATCGCGATCCGGCAGGACGGTGCGTACTGGACGCCGAACGGGAACCATCGCCTTCAGGCGCTTCGAAAGCTCGGCGCGAAAACCATCACGGCGCTCCTCGTGCCCGATCCCGAGGTGGCGTTCAAGATCCTCGCGCTCAACACGGAGAAGGCGCACAACCTGAAGGAAAAGTCGCTCGAAACGATCAGGATGGAGCGCGCGCTCGCGGAATCATCGGCCAGCCGGCACGAGCGCGAGTTCGCGTTCGAGTTCGACCAGCCCGCATTCCTGACTCTCGGGGCCGCCTACGAACAGCGGCCCCGCCTCAGCGGCGGCGCCTATCACTCGATGCTGCGGCGGATCGAGGACTTTCTCGATGAGCCGGTGAACCGCGCCCTTCGCGAGCGAGAGCGCCGTGCCGGCAAACTGCTGGCTGCAGACGACGACGTGACGGCGATTATCGGGAAGCTGAAGGCGCGCGGTTTGACCAGTCCATATCTGCGGCCGTTCGTGGTGGCGCGGGTCAATCCCATTCGCTTCTCGACCTCTACCGAATTCGATTTCGACGACGTCCTGGAACGGATGCGGCGCGCCGCCGCGAAGTTCAAAATCGATCGCGTCAAACAGGAGGACGTGGTGCGCGCCGGCGGTGCGCCCGAGGAAGATGACTGACCAGGGGGCCACACATGGCGGGTCGTGATTTCTGGATGTCGCTCGCGGAAACCGCCGCCACCGACGACCTTCGAGACCAGATCCTGGCGGGATACAGGGAAGGCAAGCCGTTCACGCCCTACGTGCCGACCATCCCGATGCCGGAGCCGCTCGACAGCGTGCTCGACTTCGGCTGCGGTCTCGGACGGAATTTCCCGTACTTGATGCGAATTGCCCGGACTGTTGCCGGATTCGATCTTCCGCCGATGATCGAGCGCTGCCGGGCAGACGCCGGTGGCGCGGCCGCTCTCCTGAGCTCGGACTGGAACCAGGTCCGGCAGCTGAGATTCGACCTGATATTCACCACACTCGTCCTCCAACACATCGAGCCCCACCCGGCTCGCACGTTTCTGCAGGACTTCTCGCGGATGGCGCCGTCGGTCTATCTGCTGACGCGCACCAACACGGACTTCGGTGAGAACCTCCTCGATATCGTTGCCGATCTGGACTTCTTCGAGGTCGTCGGCGAGTGTGTCGAGGTCGACCACGACCCGGAGACCCATCAGCTGAAGGTGGTCGCGAGGATGCCGTTCGAGGAGGCCCGGCGAATCGAGCCGGGCCGGCACGTCGAGATCAGCCTCAGGGGGAAACTCTGAGCAGTGCCCAACATTGCCAAGATTGGCAAGACGCCAAATTGGAACGATTGTGGTTCTGTGGCCCGATGTTCGAGCCACCCCCAGAATGTTGGCAATCTTGGCAATGTTGGCAATGTTGGCAATTGAATACGGCTCTGTTACCGGTTCTTGCTCCAGTTTGGCGTGGAGGTACGCGCCAATGAAGAATCGTGATGAGCTGGACGGCAAGACGGAGCAGGTCAAGGGGCGGATGAAGCAGGCCTGGGGCGATGTTACTGATAATGAGCGGCTGCACGATGAAGGCGTAGCCGACGAGGCCGCCGGGGACGTTCAGGAGGGGTTCGGACGGGCCCGCCGCAAGGTCGGTGAGGTCATCGAAGATATCGGGGACGAAATCAAGAAGTAGGTAATCCGGCAGGCGTTTCCACACGCCTTTTGCCCGTGTAAAAAGTCACGGCGCACGGCTGAGTTCGAGCCTCAAGCGAGGCGGCTCAGCCGTGCGCCGTTTTCATTTGCTTGCATCCCAGAATCCGGTTTTGTTATATTTGCAAGGTTCTGGTCGGCCCTGGGACACCCTATCTAGGGCACAACATCCAGAGAGAGCGACGCCGCTAGACCCCGCCCTGAGCACTGAGCCCCGGGCTCTGAGCAACAAGCAATGAGGCGGGTCGTCGCGCGCTGCATCGACAGCGCCCCCAGTGAAGGAATCTGGCGGGGCGCGAGTTCATCAACTTTATAGGGTAAGTCAGTTCCGGGTGCCGGGCCGCGTGACGCGGCTCCCTAGGCTCGGAACACCATGTTTTCTGCGCGCCAGGGTTGTGGCGCGTGTGGAGCTATCGTGCCGACGATCAGCCAGCTGGTACGCAAGGGACGCGCGGCGGTCCTGACCAAGACCAAGAGCCCCGCGCTGCAGGAGAGCCCGCAGAAGCGGGGCGTCTGCGTCCGGGTGTTCACCCAGACGCCGAAGAAGCCGAACTCGGCGCTGCGCAAGGTCGCGCGCGTGCGGCTCACCAACGGCATCGAAGTCACCACGTATATCCCCGGCGTCGGCCACAACCTGCAGGAGCACTCGCTCGTGCTGATCCGCGGCGGCCGTGTGAAGGACCTGCCGGGCGTCCGCTACCACGTCGTCCGCGGCACGCTCGACGCGGTGGGCGTGCAGGGCCGCAAGCAGGGCCGGTCGAAGTACGGGGCGAAGCGCCCGAAGTCGTAACCCGATAGAGAAACGCCAATGCCACGACGCAGAGAAGTTCCCAAGCGCGAAGTTCCCCTCGATCCGCTCTACAGCAGCGCGCTCGTCACCAAGTTCATCAGCACGCTGATGCGCGACGGCAAGCGCAGCACCGCCGAGCAGATCATGTACGGCAGCCTCTCTTCGATCCAGGAGAAGACCGGCGACGATCCGGTGAAGGTGTTCAAGAAGGCCGTGGAGAACGTCAAGCCGGCGCTCGAGGTGAAGTCGCGCCGGGTCGGCGGCTCGAACTACCAGGTGCCCGTCGAGGTGAACCCGAACCGCCGGCTGTCGCTGAGCATCCGCTGGCTGGTCGGCTACGCGCGTGCGCGGGGCGACGGCAAGACGATGGAGGAGAAGCTGGCCAACGAGCTGATGGACGCGGCCAACCTGCGCGGCGGCGCCGTGAAGAAGCGCGAAGACACGCACCGCATGGCCGAAGCCAACAAGGCGTTCGCGCATTATCGGTGGTAGGTAAGTTCCCAGTTGCCAGTTCCCAGTTGCCAGTCATCTGGTAGCGGGACACTGGACACTGGACACTGGAAACTGTTGACTGCAATGCCAAGGCAAACACCGCTCGCTCGGACACGCAACATCGGCATCATGGCGCACATCGATGCCGGCAAGACCACCACGACGGAACGCATCCTGTTCTACACCGGACGTACGTACAAAAATCGGCGAAGTGCACGAAGGCACGGCGACGATGGACTGGATGGAGCAGGAGCAGGAGCGCGGGATCACCATTACCTCGGCGGCCACGACCTGCTTCTGGCGGGATGTCCGGGTCAACATCATCGATACGCCCGGTCACGTCGACTTCACGGCCGAGGTCGAGCGCTCCCTGCGTGTGCTGGATGGTGCGGTTGCGGTGTTCGACTCGGTCGCCGGCGTCGAGCCGCAGTCGGAAACGGTGTGGCGCCAGGCGGACAAGTACCGCGTGCCGCGCATCTGCTTCGTCAACAAGATGGACCGCATCGGCGCGAACTTCAAGCGCACCTTCGAGCAGATCACCACCAAGCTCGGGGGCAACCCGGTCGCGATCCAGCTGCCGATCGGCGCGGAGGACAAGTTCGTCGGCGTGATCGACCTCGTCCAGATGAAGGCGATCACCTACAAGGACGAGACGATGGGCGCCGAGTACGTGGTCGGCGACATCCCGGCCGACATGCTGGACGAGGCGAAGCACTATCGCGAGCAGCTGGTGGAAAAGGTCAGCGAAGCGGACGACAAGCTCCTCGAGAAGTACCTGCACGGCGAAGAGCTCAGCGAAGAAGAAATCAAGGCGGCGCTGCGCAAGCGGGTCAACAGCTCGGTGCACACCAAGGGCGACAAGGCGGAGCCGGCGTTCGTGCCGGTCATCTGCGGCTCGGCGTTCAAGAACAAGGGCGTCCAGCCCCTGCTCGACGCGGTGGTCGACTATCTGCCCTCGCCGCTCGACGTCCCGGCGATCGTCGGCTTCGATCCCAACAAGGGATCGGACGCGCTGGTCGAGCGGCAGGCGTCCGACGATGCGCCGGTCGCGGCGCTGGCGTTCAAGATCATGACCGACCCGTTCGTCGGTCAGCTGACGTTCATCCGAGTCTACTCCGGGGTCATGACCGCGGGCTCGACGGTCTACAACGCGACCAAGGGCAAGTCCGAGCGTCTCGGCCGCCTGCTCCAGATGCACGCCAACAAGCGTGAAGAGATCAAAGAGGTCTACGCGGGCGACATCGCCGCCGCCGTCGGTCTGAAGAGCGTCTCGACCGGCGACACGATCTGCGACGAGAAGAAGCCGGTCGTGCTCGAGTCGATGGACTTCCCCGAGCCGGTCATCCAGCTCGCGATCGAGCCGAAGACCAAGGCCGACCAGGAGAAGCTCGGGGTCGGGCTCGGCAAGCTGATGGCGGAGGATCCGACGTTCCGGGTCAAGACCGACCAGCAGACCGGCGAAGTCGTGATCTCGGGGATGGGCGAGCTCCACCTCGAAATCATCGTCGACCGCCTCAAGCGCGAGTTCAACGTCGAGGCGAGCGTCGGCCGTCCGCAGGTGGCCTACAAGGAAACGCTCACGCGTCCGGCGGACGGCGAGATGAAGTACGCCAAGCAGACCGGCGGCCGCGGCCAGTACGGCCACGCGAAGATTCACCTCTACCCGGGTGAGCCGGGGACCGGCTACATCTTCGAGAACAAGATCGTCGGCGGCGCGATTCCGAGGGAATTCATCAAGCCGGTCGACGAAGGGATCAAGGAAGCGCTCACCCGCGGCGTGCTCGCCGGCTATCCGGTGGACGACGTCCGGATCGAGCTCTACGACGGCTCGTACCACGACGTCGACTCGTCGGAAATGGCATTCAAGATTGCCGGGTCGATGGCGTTCCAGGACGCCGCGAAGAAGGCCAAGCCGGTGCTGCTCGAGCCGGTCATGCGGGTCGAGGTCGTCGTGCCCAAGGAGTACATGGGCGACGTGATGGGCCACCTGTCGAGCAAGCGCGGACAGATCCTCTCGCAGGAAGATCGCGCCGGCTCGCAGATCATCAACGCGCGGGTGCCGCTCTCCGAGATGTTCGGCTACGCGACCGACCTCCGTTCGCGCACGCAGGGCCGCGCCAGCTACTCGATGCATTTCGATCGGTACGAGCCGGCGCCGAGCCACGTGAGCGAAGAGGTCGTGGCGCGGGTTCAGGGAAAAACGTAGAGAGCGCAAATCCCAAGCGTCCAAGCTCCAAGCTCTCAGAAGTGGCGTTGGGAGTGCGTTGGGAGTTGAGAGCTTGGGAGCTGGGAGTTGACAAGGATCAGAAAAAAATGGCTTCACCATTCAGCGACAAGATCCGGATCCGTTTGAAGGCCTACGACAACCGGGTGCTGGACCAGTCGACCACGGAGATCGTGGACACGGCCCGGCGCACCGGCGCGCGCCTGGCGGGCCCGATTCCGCTGCCGACCGAGAAGAACAAGTGGACGGTGCTGCGGTCGCCGCACGTCGACAAGAAGTCGCGCGAGCAGTTCGAGCTGCGCACGCACAAGCGGCTGATCGACATCTTCGAGCCGACGCCGCAGACCGTGGACGCGCTGATGAAGCTCGATCTGCCGGCCGGCGTCGACGTCGAGATCAAGGCGTTCGGCAAGGAACACAAGTAGCTCTCAGCTCTCAGCTCTCAGCTTTCAGGAAGACCTCTCTGGAAGCTCTAAGCTGGCAGCTGGACAGCTGAAAGCTCACAGCATGGTTACAGGAATCATTGGCAGAAAAGTCGGGATGACGCAGCTGTTCCAGAAGGACGGCACCGTTACCCCGGGCACCGTGATCAAGGCCGGCCCGTGCGTGGTCGTGCAGACGAAGACGGCGCAGACCGACGGCTACGAGGCGGTCCAGCTCGGGCTGGTCGAGGAGCGGCCGGCGCGGGTGCGGAAGCCGCTGGCGGGGCACTACAAGAAGGCCGGGGTGCCCCGACCCGGGTGCGTCGCGAGGTCAAGGTGGCCAAGGGAGCCGAGTCGCCGAAGGCCGGCGATCAGGTGCTCGTCAACACCATGTTCACCAACGGCGACCGCGTCGACGTGATCGGCGTGAGCCGCGGCAAGGGCTTTCAGGGCGTCATGAAGCGCCACAACTTCCGGGGCGGCGCGGCGACGCACGGCTCGATGTTCCACCGCGCCCCTGGCTCGATCGGCGCGTCGTCATTTCCCTCGCGGGTCGTCAAGGGCATGCGGGCCGCCGGACGGATGGGCGGCGACCAGGTGACCACGCGCAACCTCAAGGTGGTTGCGGTCGATGCGGAGAACAACCTGGTGATCGTCCACGGCGCGGTGCCGGGCGCGCCCGGCAGCTACGTGGTGGTGCGCAAGGCGATCGCCCGGAAGCCGGAGCCGCAGAAGCAGGCCGAGAAGGCGGGCAAGACGGTCGTCAAGAAGCCGGCGAAGAAATAGCCCCCTGGAAGCCTGGAAGCTTGGACGCGTCATGAAAATAAACATTATCAACGCCAACAACGAGCCCGTCGGCGACTTCGAGTTGAAGGACGAGCTGTTCGGCGGCCGGGTCAACCGCGACCTGATCTGGGAGTCGGTGGTGCAGCAGAACGCGGCGGAGCGCCGCGGCACCCACGCCACCAAGACTCGCGCCATGGTGAGCGGATCGGGCAAGAAGCCGTGGCGGCAGAAGGGCACCGGGCGGGCGCGGGTCGGCGAGATTCGCAACCCGCTGTGGCGCAAGGGCGGCACCGTGTTCGGCCCGCAGCCGCGCAGCTACGAGTTCGAGCTGCCGAAGAAGGTCCGGCGCGGCGCCCTGCTGGCGGCGCTCGCCCAGAAGGCGCAGGACGGCGCGCTGGTGGTCGTCGACAAGCTCGAGGCCCCGGAGAAGAAGACCAAGGCCACCGCGCAGATGCTGAAGAAGCTCGGGGCGACCGGCAAGACACTGATCATCGACGTGGCGCCGCAGGAGAACTTCGCGCTCACCGCGCGGAACATCGCCGGCCTCTCGCTGGTCGCGACGAACCGGGTCACCGCGCGCGACGTGATGGATACCGGCAGGATCATCGCGACGCGAGCGGCGATCGAGAAGCTGCAGGAGTCGCTGGGATAGAGCCGCCAGCTCCCAGCTGCCAGCTCCCAGCAAGACCTGGTGAGCGTGTTCGCAGCGCTGGAAGCTGGAAGCTGGAAGCTGGAAGCTAGACCATGAAACTGACAGACATCATCCGCCGCCCGCTCATCACCGAAAAGACGACGCTGCTCCGCGAAGCGGGACGGACGCTCGTGTTCGAGGTGGCCGCCGGCGCCACCAAGGTCGACATCAAGCGTGCGGTCGAGAAGCTGCTGGGCTCGAAGGTCGAGGCCGTGCGCACCTCGATCTCGCACGGCAAGTTCAAGCGCCAGGGGCGCTTCATCGGCCAGCGGTCGGACTGGAAGAAGGCCTACGTGAAGCTGCGCGAAGGGGAGAAGGTCCCCGAATTCTTGGAGGGAGCGTAGAGCTATCAGCCATCAGCCGTCAGCGGTCAGAAGGATCTTTCTGACTGCTGAGAGCTGAAAGCTGACAGCTTCACCGATTCAGTCATGCCTATTCGCAAATACAAACCGACTTCCGCGGGGCGCCGCTTCCAGACGGTGCAGACGTTCGACGACATCACCGCGACCGAGCCGTACAAGCCGCTGGTCGAGCCGATCCGCAAGTCGGGCGGCCGCAACAACCACGGCGAGCTGACGTCCTGGTGGCGCGGCGGCGGCCACAAGCGCGCCTATCGGATCATCGACTTCAAGCGCGACAAGGCGGGGATTCCGGCGAAGGTCGCGACGGTCGAATACGACCCGAACCGCTCGGCGCGCATTGCGCTGCTGACCTACGCCGACGGCGAGAAGCGCTACATCCTGCAGCCGCTCGGCCTGAAGGTGGGCGACACGATCGTGTCGGGCGAGAACGTCGACATCCTGCCGGGCAACGCGCTGCCGCTCAAGAACATCCCGCTCGGCACCATGATCCACAACGTGGAACTGAAGCCGGGCAAGGGGGGCCAGATCGCGCGCAGCGCGGGATCGGCGGTGCAGCTCGTCGCCAAGGAAGGCGATTACGCCTCGGTCAAGATGCCGTCGGGCGAGATCCGGAAGATCAACGTGAACTGCCTGGCGACGATCGGCCAGGTCGGCAACGTCGACCACGAGAACGTGTCGATCGGCAAGGCCGGCCGGACGCGCTGGCTCGGCCGGAAGCCGCACGTGCGCGGCGTGGCGATGAACCCGGTCGACCATCCGCTCGGTGGCGGCGAAGGCAAGACGTCGGGCGGCCGTCACCCGGTGTCGCCGTGGGGCGTGCCGACCAAGGGTTACAAGACGCGGAACCGCAAGGTCACCGATCGGTTCATCGTGCAGCGCAGGCCGAAGTAGAGGTTGCCGCAAGATGGCCCCCTGGCAGCGAGTGGGCCGTGCGCGAGAACAAATATGTCGAGATCACTGAAAAAAGGCCCCTTCGTCGACGTTCCCCTTCTCGAGAAGGTGGAAGTGATGAACCGGAACAACGACAAGAAGGTCCTCAAGACCTGGTCGCGCCGGTCGACCGTGGTGCCGGAGATGGTGGGCCACACCATCGCGGTGCACAACGGGCGCAAGTTCATCCCGGTCTACATCACCGAGAACATGGTCGGCCACAAGCTGGGCGAGTTCGCGCCGACGCGGACGTTCAAGGGGCACACGACCAAGAGCGACAAGGCGGCGGCGGTGGCGCCAGCCGCGAAGGCGGGGGCGTAATGCCGGTCCAGGCGCACGCAACAGCGAAGTACATCCGTACCTCGGCCCAGAAGGCCGGCCTGGTGATGGATCTGATCCGCGGCCGTGACGTGAACAACGCGCTCGCGACCCTGCGCTTCGCGCGCAAGAGCGTGGCGAAGGACATCGAGAAGGTGCTGCGCTCGGCGATCGCGAACGCGCAGCAGAAGGAAGGGTTCGGCGGCGACGTCGAGCGGCTCTACGTCGACGCGTGCTACGCCAACCAGGGCCCGTCGCAGAAGCGGATCCGTCCGGCGCCGATGGGCCGTGCGTTCCGCATCGTGAAGCGCACCGCCCACCTCACCGTGCGGGTGTCGGAGCATCCGGTGAAGGTCGTGGCCGAAGTGCCGGCGGCGGGCGAGCCGGCTGCCGCCCCGAAGCGGGCGCGCGGCGCCAAGCCGAAGGCCAAGGCAAAGGCGAAGCCGGCGGCCACGGGCGCGCGCAAGAAGGCGGCGCCGAAGAAGAAGACCGCAACCGCGTAAGCGATTAAGGATTCACGCATGGGTCAGAAAGTTCATCCACACGGATTTCGGCTCGGCTTCAACAAGACCTGGCGCTCGCGCTGGTTCGCCGACAAGGACTACTCGAAGCTGCTGCACGAGGATCTGAAGCTGCGCGACACGCTGAAGCAGCGGTTCGCGCACGCCGGCGTCTCGAAGATCGAGATCGAGCGCGCGGCCAACAAGCTCAAGATCGACATCTACACCTCGCGCCCGGGCATCATCATCGGCCGCAAGGGCACGGAAGTCGACAAGCTGAAGACGGAGATCCAGAAGAAGACCAACCGTGAGGTCTTCATCAACATCCAGGAGATCCAGAAGCCCGAGCTCGACTCGCAGCTGATTGCCGAGTCGGTGGCGATGCAGCTGGAGAAGCGCGTGGCGTTCCGCCGCGCGATGCGGAAGGCGGTCGAATCGGCGCTGCGCTTCGGCGCCCGGGGCATCAAGGTGCGGGTGTCGGGCCGGCTGAACGGCGCGGAAATCGCGCGCTCGGAGTGGTACCTGCACGGCCAGCTGCCGCTGCAGACGCTCCGCGCCGACATCGACTACGGCTTCGCGGAAGCGTTCACCACCTACGGCGCGATCGGCGTGAAGGTGTGGCTGTACAAGGGCGAGCGCCTGGCCCCGCGGATTGGCCGCGAAGAGGATTACCGGGGACCGCGGCGCGCTGCCGGGCGCGGTAGCGGACTCGGAGGCCCCGGTCGCAGCATCGCCGCCAAGCAGGCTGTCGCCGCGAGACAGCGCCCGAGCTAGCGAGCTGGCAGGCGCTGGGCTGCCCGCCTCGCTGGTCGCGGTGAGTGCGGGCGACCAGCTACGGCGAGGTCTCGCCGGAGCGCGCGGAGGTTGGCGCGCGGAAGCAGCGCAAGAGAGAGACGACATCATGTTGATGCCGAAGAAAGTCAAGTATCGGAAGCAGCAGCGCGGCCGCATGGCGGGCAAGGCGTGGCGCGGCTCCGACGTGTCGTTCGGCGACTACGGGTTGAAGGCGCTCGAGCCGTGCTGGATGACGGCGCGGCAGATCGAGGCGGCGCGCGTGGCGATGACCCGCTTCATCAAGCGCGGCGGCAAGATCTGGATCCGCGTGTTCCCCGACAAGCCGATCACCAAGAAGCCCCAGGAAACCCGCATGGGCAAGGGCAAGGGCGCGCCGGAAGAGTGGGTGTGCGTGGTCCGTCCCGGACGGATCCTGTTCGAGATGGAAGGGGTCAACGAGACCGACGCGCGCAAGGCGATGCGCCTGGCGGCCGCGAAGCTCCCGATCAAGACCAAGTTCGCGACCCGGTTCGCGGAGGAGACAGCGTCATGAGGGTGGCGGAGTTCCGCGACCTGAAGGTCGACGAATTGCGGCAGCGTGAGAAGGACATGGACGACCAGCTGTTCCGGCTGCGGATCCAGAAGTCGATGGGGCAGCTCGAGGCGGCGCACAAGCTCAAGGCGCTGCGGCGCGATCTCGCGCGCGTGAAGACGGTGCTGCGCGAGAAGGAGACAGCGTAATGGCGGCCAAGTCAGAAATCACCGGCGTCGTCGTCAGCGACAAGATGGAGAAGACGGTGACCGTCGCGGTCGAGCGGCAGACCCGGCACGAGCTCTACGGCAAGAGCCAGCGCCGGACGTCGAAGTTCCTGGCGCACAACGAGCAGGACGCCAAGGTCGGCGATCGCGTGGCGATCGTCGAGGCGCGGCCGATGAGCGCCCGCAAGCGCTGGGTCGTGACCCGCGTGGTCGAGAAGGCGAAGCAGATCTAGCGCCTGCGGCCAGCGCGAGGCGCGAAGCCGCCGAGCGCGAGCGAGCGGGGGTGGGGCCCCGCGAGCAGGAATAGAAGAGGACGTCATGATTCAGATGCGATCGATCCTGGATGTTGCCGACAACTCGGGCGCGCGGAAGATCGCGGTCATCAATCCGATCGGCGGATCGACCGGGCGCTATGCCCGGCTCGGGGACATCATCACCGCGTCGGTGAAGGAAGCCACCCCGGACGGCACCGTGAAGAAGGGCCAGGTGGTGAAGGCGGTGATCGTGCGCACGCGGAAGGAGCAGCGCCGGAAGGACGGCAGCTACATCCGCTTCGACCGCAACGCCGCCGTCCTGGTCAACGACCAGGGAGAGCCGGTCGGCACCCGCGTGTTCGGACCGGTCGCCCGCGAGCTGCGCGAGCGGCGGTTCATGAAGATTATTTCGCTCGCGCCGGAGGTGCTGTGAGGCGCTCGGACTGTCAGCTATCAGCTGCCAGCTACCAGGCGCCGAAGTCTGCAGCCGGTAGCTGATAGCCGGATCTGAAAGCTGAGAGCTGAAAGCTTTTTATGTCGAAACTAGCGTCACCAATTCGAAAGAACGACACCGTCACCGTGATGACGGGCAAGGACCGCGGCAAGCAGGGACGGGTGCTGAAGGTCCTGCCCGAGAAGAACCGCGTGATTGTCGAGGGCGTGAACTTCATCAAGCGGCACACCAAGCCGAACCCGCAGCGCCAGATCAAGGGCGGCGTGGTCGAGCGTGAGGCGCCGCTGCATGCGTCCAACGTGCAGCTGCTCTGCCCGGAGTGCGGCAAGCCGACGCGTCTCGGCAAGCGGATCCTCGGCGACGGCCGCAAGGTCCGGATCTGCCGGAAGTGCGAGGGAGTGGTAGACAAATGAGCCGCCTGCGGGAACGGTACGAGAAGGAAGCAATCCCCGGCCTCACGAAGGAGTTCGGCTACGACAACGTGATGGCGATCCCGAAGATCACCAAGGTCGTGGTCAACATGGGGCTCGGCGAAGCGACCCAGAACGCGAAGATCGTGGACACCGGCGCCGACGAGCTCGGGCGCATCACCGGGCAGAAGCCGGTGATCACCCGTGCCAAGAAGTCGATCGCCCAGTTCAAGGTCCGCAAGGGCATGCCGATCGGGACGATGGTGACGCTGCGCGGCGAGCGGATGTGGGAGTTCCTCGACCGCCTGATCTCGGTGGCGCTGCCGCGCGTGCGCGACTTCCGCGGCGTGTCGCCCAAGGGGTTCGATGGGCGCGGCAACTACACGCTCGGCCTCAAGGACCAGTTGCTGTTCCCGGAGATCGACTACATGAAGGTCGACAAGGCGCGCGGCATGAACATCTCGGTCGTGACGACGGCGAAGACCGACGAAGAGTCGAGGAAGCTGCTGCAGCTGCTCGGGGTTCCGTTCCGGACCTCCTAGCCGGATTTTTAGAGTCAGGGACATATGGCCACTACCGCGAAGATCGCCAAAGAAGCCAAGACGCCGAAGTTCAAGATCCGGCTGCGCCATCGTTGCCAGCGCTGCGGCCGCCCGCGCGCGTTCCTCCGCAAGTTCGCGCTGTGCCGGCTCTGCTTCCGCAAGCTGGCGCTCGAGGGAGACATCGCCGGCGTGACGAAGAGCAGCTGGTAAATAGCCGCCAGTTTCCAGCTCCCAGCTTCCCGCCGAACGCTGGAGGCCACGGGAGCGGAGGCGGCCGATAGGACAAGCCGACAGCCGGAAGTCGTCAGCTACGCGCTGGCAGCTGGAAGCTGGCAGCTGGAAGCCGAAAAGAAGAGCAAAGAAACATGACCGACCCAATCGCAGACATGCTCGCCCGCATCCGCAACGCGACCATCGCGCGGCACACCCGTGTCGACATGCCGACGTCTCGCCTCAAGGTCGAGATCGCGCGCATCCTGGAGAGCGAAGGCTACATCCAGGGCTTCAAGGTGGTCGACCCGCAGGCCGGCGAGCCGCCGCAGGCCACGCTGCGGCTGTTCCTGAAGTACGGTCCGCGCGGGGAGCGCATCATCATGGGAATCGAGCGGGTCAGCCGGCCCGGACGGCGCGTCTATTTCGGGTGCGACGAAGTGCCCGAAGTGCTGGCCGGTCTCGGCACCAGCATCCTGACGACGTCGCGCGGGGTGATGACCGGACGCGAAGCGCAGAAAGCCGGCGTCGGCGGCGAAGTGCTCTGTAACGTGTGGTAGCGAAGCTGCCAGCTTCCAGCTCCCAGCTGCCAGCTGAGAGCACGGAGGCTGGACCAAATCACCGGCCGAAAGCTGGAAGCTGGAAGCTGGTAGCTGGAAGCTAAAGACAATGTCACGTATCGGCAAGAAACCAATTGCGATTCCGAAGGGCGTCAAGGTCGACGTCAAGCCGGGCACGGTCGAGATCCAGGGACCGAAGGGCAAGCTGCAGCAGCCGCTGCCGCCGGGCATCGGGTTCAAGGTCGACGGGGACCAGCTGACCGCGTCCACCCTCCGCGAGGATCCGGTGCTCGGCAAGTTCCACGGCCTGGCCAGGAGCCTGGTGGCCAACGCGGTCCGCGGCGTCACCGAGGGCTTCAAGAAAGAGCTCGACATCGTCGGCGTCGGCTACCGCGCCGAGCTCAAGGGCAAGCAGGTGCACTTCGCGCTCGGCTACTCGCACCCGGTGGTGTTCGACGTGCCGACCGGCATCGACGTGACCGTGGACAAGCAGACGCACATCACCGTGACCGGCATCGACCGCCAGCTGGTGGGCCAGGTCGCCGCCAACATTCGTCGTCTCCGGAAGCCGGATCCCTACAAGCAGAAGGGCGTCCGGTATACCGGTGAAGTGTTGAAGAAGAAGGCCGGGAAGACGGGGGCGAAGTAAATTCAGCTCCCAGCTTCCAGCTGCCAGCTCCCAGCCAGAACCTGGTGAGTGGATTCACAGCGCTGGAAGCCGGAAGCTGGAAGCTGGAAGCTGAGAATGAAGATAAAGACAACCAAAGATCGCCGCACCCGGATAGGCCTCCGCCAGCGCAAGCGGATCAGCGGCACCGGCGAGCGGCCGCGGCTGCGGGTGTTCCGCAGCGTGTCGCACATCTACGCCCAGGTGATCGACGACCTGTCGGGCAACACCGTGGCGTCGGCGGCGAGCACCGAGCCGTCGCTGAAGAGCACGTTCGCCGGCACGACCCGCGGCGGCAACGTCGCCGGGGCGAAGGCGCTGGGAAAGACGATCGCCGAGCGGCTGATCGCGAAAGGCATCAAGCAGGTGGTGTTCGATCGCGGCGGCTTCCTCTACCACGGCCGGATCAAGGCGGTGGCGGAAGCGGCGCGCGAGGCGGGTCTGGAGTTCTAGAGTTTCCAGTTACCAGTTCCAGTTCTTCCGACTGGCGCTGGCAACTGGCTACTGGGAACTGGAAGCAAACAATGATTGAAACACGCGAAAAGATCGACGCCTCGCAGCTGGACCTCAAGGACACGGTGGTCAACATCAGCCGCGTGACCAAGGTCGTCAAGGGCGGCAAGAACCTGAGCTTCAGCGCGCTGGTCGTCGTCGGTGACGGCCACGGCGTTGTCGGATTCGGGGTCGGCAAGGCGAAGGAAGTGCCGTCGGCCATCAAGAAGGGCATCGAGGCGGCGAAGAAGTCGCTGATCCGCGTGCCGCTCCAGGGGACGACGGTGCCGCACCCGGTGCTCGGCCGCTTCGGCGCGGGCCAGGTGCTGCTCAAGCCGGCGCCGGATGGCACCGGCATCATCGCCGGAGGCGCGGTGCGCGCGGTGGTCGAAGCCGCGGGCATCCAGAACGTGCTGACCAAGTCGATCGGGTCCGCGAACTCGCACAACGTGGTGCGCGCGACGTTCACCGGCCTCGGCATGCTGCGCGAGCCGGCCGCGGTGCGCCGCCTGCGGGGCAAGGAAGAGGAGCCGGCGGTCGCGGCGGCGACGACCGGAGCGTAACCATGGCGAGACGAGCGAAGAACACCGGCAGCGACGCGAAGCGCGTGAAGATCACGCAGATTCGCAGCACCATCGGGTTCAACAAGAACCAGGCGGCGGTCATCGAGAGCCTGGGACTCCGTCGCATCGGCCACAGCGTCGAGCTGGCCGACAACGACGCGGTCCGCGGGATGATTCTCAAGGTCCGTCACCTGGTGACGGTCGAGTAGGGCATCGCAGTCCGCGGCCCATCGACAAGCTCAGGGCCGTCCTGAGCCAGGTCGAAGGACGGTCCGTAGTCCGCGGTCCGAAAGAGAGAGCGATCATGAGTCTGAACAATCTGCGGCCGCCCAAGGGGGCCAAGCACGCGAAGAAGCGCATCGGGCGCGGCCACGGGTCGGGCCACGGCAAGACCGCGTCGCGCGGCCACAAGGGCGCGAAGTCGCGGTCCGGCTGGAAGAAGAAGCGCGGGTTCGAAGGCGGCCAGATGCCGCTGCACCGGCGCGTGCCGAAGCGCGGTTTCCACAATCCGTTCCGTGAGGAGTACGAGGTGGTGAACCTCGATTCGCTCGCCGAGCGCTTCGACGGCGACGTCGAGGTGACACCGGAGCTGCTGCGCGAGCGCGGGCTGGTGCAGAGCGACGTGCGGGTGAAGGTGCTGGCGCGCGGCGACATCGCCAAGGCGCTGACCGTCAAGGCGCACAAGTTCAGCGGCAAGGCCGCCGAGAAGATCGCGGCCGCCGGCGGCAAGGCAGAGGTGCTGGGGTAGAGACGCTCGAGTTCCGAGGTCCCCTTTATGCTGCAAGACAGCGTCAAGAACATTTTCGCCGTTCCCGAACTGCGCAAGCGCGTGCTGTTCACGCTCGGCATGCTCGCGGTCTACCGCGTCGGCAGCCACGTGACCATTCCGGGAATCAACAAAGAGGCGCTGGCGATTCTCGCCGAGCAGGCGCGGAACACCATGTTCGGCCTGTACGACATGTTCTCGGGGCAGAACCTGTCGCAGATGACCGTGTTCGCGCTGGGCATCATGCCCTACATCAGCGCGTCGATCATCCTGCAGCTGCTGACGGTGGTGTGGCCGTACCTGGAGCGCCTCTCGAAGGAGGGCGAGCTCGGGCGGCGGAAGATCACGCAGTACACGCGTTACGGCACCATCGTGCTGGCGTTCATCCAGGCGTTCGGCATCGCGCTGTTCCTCGAGCGGTCGACCGAGGTGGCCGGCGGCATCCCGCTGGTCTACCAGCCGGGCTGGAGCTTCCGGATCATGACGGTGCTGACGCTGTGCACCGGCTCGGCGTTCATCATGTGGCTGGGCGAGCAGATCACCGAGCGCGGCATCGGCAACGGCATGTCGCTGATCATCTTCGCGGGGATCGTCGTCGGGCTGCCGCTGGCCGTGATTACCACGCTCGATCAGCTGCGCACCGGCCAGATGGGGCCGATCCGGATCATCTTCCTGCTCGTGCTGATGGTGCTGGTGATCGGCGCGATCGTGTTCGTCGAGCGCGGACACCGGCGGGTGACCGTGCAGTACGCCAAGCGCGTGGTCGGACGGCGGATGTATGGCGGGTCGAGCACGCACATCCCGCTGAAGGTGAATACCGGCGGCGTCATCCCGGTGATCTTCGCGTCGTCGATTCTGGCGTTCCCCGCGACGCTGGCGCCGATGCTCGGGCCGGACCACTGGGCGCGCCGCGCCCTGGATCAGATTGCGCCGGGGATGCTGCTGTACGACCTGCTCTACGTCGCCGGCATCATCTTCTTCTGCTATTTCTACACCGCGATCATCTTCAATCCGGATGACGTGGCCGAGAACATGCGGAAATACGGCGGCTTCATCCCGGGCATCCGGCCGGGCAAGCGGACGGCGGAATACATCGACACGATCCTGACGCGGATCACGCTGGTCGGCGCCGTGTACCTGGCGATTGTGGCGATTCTGCCGACGTTCCTGATCAGCGGCATCAACCTCACCCAGGTGCCGTATATCGGGGATCGGCTCGATGCCGCCCTGCCGAGCTTCGTCACACGCGGCATGAACGTCACGTTCTACTTCGGCGGCACGTCGCTGCTGATCATCGTCGGCGTCGCCATGGATACCGTGCAGCAGGTCGAGTCGCAGTTGATCATGCGGCACTATGACGGGTTCATGAAGAAGACCCGGATCCGGGGCCGGCGAGGCCAGTAAGTGGGGAGCCATCAGAGTAGCCCGTCGCTGAATCTCGTGATGCTGGGACCCCCGGGGGCGGGGAAGGGAACCCAGGCGGAGCGCATCTCGCGGACGCGGCGGCTGCCGAAGATCTCGACCGGCGACATCCTGCGCGAGGCGGTGCACGACCGCACGCCGCTCGGATGCGCGGCGAAAGAGGAGATGGAAGCCGGTCACCTGGTCACCGACGACGTGATGATCGGGATCGTGCAGGAGCGTCTGGAGCGCGCCGACGCCAAGAAAGGCTTCGTGCTCGACGGGTTCCCGCGGACGATCGTCCAGGCCAACGCGCTCGATCGGCTGGTCAATGGGCGCGGCCCGCTCGTGGTGCTGGACATCGTCGTGCCGGAGGAAGTGCTGGTCCGGCGGCTGGCGTCCCGTCGGATCTGCGGCGAGTGCGGATCGAATGCGGCCGTCGACTGGCTGATGGCCTGCGTGAAGTGCGGCGGCAAGCTGGTCGCTCGGGTCGACGATGGCGTCGCGATCGTGCGCGAGCGTCTCGGCGTCTATCACCGCCAGACCAAGCCGCTCGTCGAGTACTACTCGGGCCGTCCCACGTTCCGGCAGATCGACGGGAACCTGCCCCCCGACGTGGTGACCGGAGCGATTGATGCGGCGCTGGCCGATGCCGCGGAGCGAGGCGTGCGGCTGTGATTGTGTGCAAGTCACCCGGGGAGATCGAGAAGATGCGCGCGGCCAACGCGCTCGTCGCCGACGTGCTCGCCGAGCTCGCGGCGATGGTTGCGCCCGGCGTCTCGACCCGCGATCTCGACATCGTCGCCGAGCGGCTGGTTCGCGAGGGGGGAGCCGAGCCGGCGTTCAAGGGCTATCGCGGCTATCCCGCGACCCTGTGCGCGTCGGTCAACGACCAGGTCGTGCACGGCATTCCGTCGAACCGCCCGATGCACGAGGGGGACATCCTCTCGCTCGACATGGGCGTGAAGCTGAACGGCTTCTACGGCGATTCGGCGGTGACGGTGGCGGTGGGCAGGATTGGTGAGGATGCCGAGCGGCTGCTGCGGGTCACGCAGGAAGCGCTCGAGCGGGGCATCAGGCAGGTTCGTGTCGGCGGCCGGATCTCCGACATCGGCCACGCGGTGCAGCAGCACGTCGAGAGCCATGGGTTCTCGGTCGTCCGCGAGTTCGTGGGCCACGGGATCGGCGCGGCGCTGCACGAGGAGCCCCAGATCGCCAACTACGGGGAGCCCGGCCGCGGTCCGCGGATGGTCGAGGGGATGGTCTTCGCGATCGAGCCGATGGTCAACATGGGCCGCCCTGCCGTGAAGGTCCTGGCGGACGGCTGGACCGCGGTGACCCGCGACGGCAGCCTGTCGGCGCACTTCGAGCACACGGTCGCGGTGACGAAGAACGGCCCCGACGTGTTGACCATGCGGCCGTCGGCGGTCGGGACGAACTAGGTTGGTTGGCCACGGTGTAGGGCCGGGTTCTTTAGACCCGGCCGGAACCGGCCAGGGAGCAATGACCGAGGACGATCCCCGGCAGGCGGAGAGCGGAACGATCGAGGGCACGGTCCTCGAGCTCCTGCCCCACGGGTTGTATCGGGTGGGGATCGAGCGTCAGCGGCACGTGACGGCGCACGTGCCGAGCGGGCCCGGACGCAACTTCATCCGGGTGATCGTCGGGGATCGGGTTCGATTGCAGCTCTCGCCGCGCGATCTGACGCGGGGCCGGATTGTGGAAGTCGTCAGATAGAGGGATCGAGACTCATGAAGGTTCGAGCGTCGGTGAAGCGGATTTGTGACAAGTGCAAGATCGTGCGTCGCCGCGGCGTCGTGCGGGTGATCTGCACGAACCAGAAGCATAAGCAGAGGCAAGGGTAGGAAGGTTCCAGGTTCAGGGGTTCCGGGTTCAGGGTTCGGTTCGGGGTTCACAGGTTCGGTTCAGGGTTCGGAGTTCAGAGGTTCGTTCGCGAATCGAAACCCTGAACCTTGAACCCTGAACCTTGAACCCTGAACCCCGAACCCTGAACCGAACCCCCGAACCCTGAACCCGGAACCCCGAACCGAGAAGGATCAAGAGAATGGCACGTATCGCAGGCGTCGATCTTCCCCGGACCAAGCGCGTCGAGGTCGGGCTGACCTATATCTACGGCATCGGCCGCAAGCGGTCGAATGACATCCTCACCGAAGCGGGCGTGAGCTCGGACATTCGGGTGAAGGACCTCTCGGAAGAGGACGTGCGGAAAATCAGCCGGGTGATCGAAGAGCAGGGGCGCGTCGAAGGAGACCTCCGCAAGGAGGTGTCGATGAACATCAAGCGCCTGATGGAGATCGGCAGCTATCGCGGTCTCCGGCACCGCCGCAACCTGCCGGTGCGCGGCCAGCGCACGAAGACCAACGCCCGGACCCGGAAGGGCCCGCGGAAGGGCGCGGTGGCGAAGAAGAAGACGGTGTAGTAGCTTCCAGCTGCCAGCTCCCAGCAGGCCGCGAAGCCTCTTGCGGCTCGAGCAGCAGGGTTGCTGGAAGCGGGAAGCTGGAAGCTGAAAATTATGGCAAAGACAGACACAGTCGATCCGACAGCGACAGGCGAAGGCGGCGGTAAGAAGCAGGCCGGACGGCCTGCCAAGAAGAAGGCCTTCAAGAAGCGCGGCGAGAAGCGGGTGGTCCACAGCGGCTACGCGCACATCCAGGCGTCGTTCAACAACACGATCATCACGATCACGGATGCCGACGGTGCGGTCATCGCGTGGTCGAGCGCCGGCGGGATCGGCTTCAAGGGATCGCGGAAGGGCACGCCGTTCGCGGCGACCCAGGCGGCAATCGCTGCGGGCAACGCCGCCAAGGCGTTCGGCATGCGCAGCGTCGAGGTGCGGGTGAAGGGTCCCGGCGCCGGCCGCGAGTCCGCGATCCGGGCGCTGCAGACGATCGGCATCGAGGTGAAGTCGATCCGCGACGTCACGCCGATTCCGCACAACGGGTGCAGACCGCCCAAGAGACGTCGGGTCTAAACGCGTTCAGGTGTCAACTCCCAACCTCCAACTCCCAACCTCCAAGGTGAGGCTCTTGGGAGTTGGGAGTTGGGAGTTGGGAATTGACAAGCAGCAAGGATAAAGAATGGCACGTTACATCGGTCCGGTGTGCCGGCTGTGCCGGCGCGAAGGCATGAAGCTCTTCCTGAAGGGAGAGCGCTGCTACACGGAGAAGTGCGCGATCGAGAAGCGCAACCTGCCGCCGGGGCAGCACGGCAAGCTCCGCAAGGCCAAGCTGGTCGGCTACGGGCTGCAGCTGCGCGAGAAGCAGAAGGTGAAGCGGATCTACGGCGTGCTGGAGAACCAGTTCCGCCGGTATTTCGAGATCGCCGATCGCACCCGCGGCATCACCGGCGAGACGCTGCTGCAGCTGCTCGAGCGCCGCATGGACAACGTCATCTACCGGCTCGGCCTGGCGACCTCGCGGGCGCAGGCGCGCCAGCTGGTGCGCCACGGCCACTTCATGGTCAACGGCAAGAAGGTCGATGTGCCGTCGTATCAGGTGAAGGCCGGCGACGTGGTGACGGTCCGCGGCACCAGCGCCCAGAACGCCGCCATTCAGCACGCGCTCGAAGAGGTCAAGGGACGCGGCGTGCCCGAGTGGCTGTCGTTCGACGCCGGCCAGATGACCGGCAAGATCGCCTCACTGCCCACGCGCGAGCAGATCAACCTGCCGGTGCAGGAGCAGCTCATCGTGGAGCTGTATAGCAAGTAAGAGTGTCAATTCCCAACTTCCCAACTCCCAAGGAACTCACTTTGGAGGTTGGGAGTTGGAAGTTGGGAGTTGACAGGTTGTCAGGGAGGTAGCTCTCCGCCCGCAGCTCAACCAGGCCTGCGGCGGGAGGCGGAGAGTGAAACGGCAGGCCTGGCGGCGTCCATCGGAACGGACGGCGAACTGAAAGGAAAGTCCGAATGCTCTGGAAAGGTTTTCAGCGGCCCAAGCGGCTCGAGTTCGAGCGCGAAACACTGACCGATCGATACGGGCGCTTCTACGCGCAGCCGTTCGAGCGGGGATTCGGGACCACCATCGGCAACGCGCTGCGGCGCGTGCTGCTCTCCTCGATCGAGGGCGCGGCGGTGACGGCGGTGAAGATCGACGGCGTCCTCCACGAGTTCTCGCCGATTCCCGGCGTGGTCGAGGATGCGACCGACATCATCCTGAACCTGAAGCAGGTGCCGCTCAAGATGCACGTCGACACCACCAAGACGCTGTATCTGCGGATCGACAAGGCAGGCGACGTCAAGGCGCGCGACATCGAGGGCGATGCCGACATCGAAGTGCTCGAGCCGGATGCGCACATCGCGACCGTCGCCGAAGGAGGCAAGCTCCACATGGAGCTGCGGATCAAGCGCGGCCGCGGCTACGTGTCGGCGGACAAGAACTTCGACGAGGATCTCGGCATCGGCTGGATCCCGATCGACTCGGTCCACTCGCCGATCAAGAAGGTGAACTACACGGTCGACGCGGCGCGCATCGGCCAGAACACCGACTACGACAAGCTGACCGTGGACGTCTGGACCAACGGCTCGGTGACCCCGCGCGACGCGGTGTCGCTCTCGTCCAAGCTGATTCGCGATCACCTCAACATCTTCATCAACCTCGAGGATGCGGGTGAGCTCCAGCAGGATGTCGCCGGCGACACGCCGCGGGCGGCCTCGAACGAGAACCTCGACAAGAGCGTCGAGGAGCTCGAGCTCTCGGTTCGTTCGTACAATTGCCTGAAGAACGCGAACATCCGCACCATCCGCGAGCTCGTGCAGAAGACCGAGGGCGAGATGCTGAAGACCAAGAACTTCGGCCGCAAGTCGCTCAACGAGATCAAGGAAATCCTGAGCGGCATGGGGCTGAGCCTCGGCATGCGCCTGGATCAGACGGCGTCGCAGGCGGCGGAATAGCGAAGGGAACTGACGCGGTCCGCTGGACCGCTGGTCCGCTGGACCGCTGGTCCGCAAAACCGTCCGGGGCACGACCTGGCGGCTGATTGCGCACGAGCCTCGCGCGGCCTAGCGGACCAGCGGACCAGCGGACCAGCGACAAGGAACAGAGACAATGCGTCATCGAGTAGCACACCGGAAACTGGGACGGGTCACCGAGCACCGCATCGCGATGCTGCGCAATCAGGCGCACGCGCTGCTGAAGCACGAGCGGATCGAGACCACCGTCCCGCGGGCGAAGGAGCTGCGGCCCTTCGTCGAGCGGATCATCAGCATCGCCAAGCGGGGCGTGGCGGGGGGAGCCGACAACGGCAAGACCCTTCACGCCCGCCGCCTGGTGCTGCGCGACATCCACGACCGCGACGTCGTGAGCAAGCTGTTCGACACGCTCGCGCCGCGCTTCGAGGGGCGGCCCGGCGGCTACACGCGGATCCTGAAGCTCGGCTATCGCCGCGGCGACAGCGCCGAGGTCGCGCAGATCGAGCTGGTCGGCAGCGAGTACAACCCGAACGCCGAGGCCGAGAAGGCCGCGACCGCCGACAAGGCCAAGCCGAAGGGCATTGGCGGCCGGATGCGCGCCGCCGCCGAGCGGCTCAGGGGCAAGCAGGCTGAAGAGGGCGCCGAGGAAGGCGGGCCCGAGAAGGCCGCCAGGCCGGCGCGCGCCAAGCGCGAGAAGAGCGCGGGCCGCACCGACACGCGGGGCAAGGGAGCAAAGACTTCCACCCCACGAAAGGCCGGCGGGAGCTAAGCGCCCGGCCCAACAGACCCTCAGCGTCAACTCCCAAGCTCCAATCTTCCAAATCCCAAGGCGACCGTTCGAACCGGCTCCCTTTGGGATTTGGATCTTGGAGCTTGGGATTCTTGTTTAGACCTCCTCGGCGGCTTCCTGCCCCCGCTCCGCCTTCGCCGCGGCGATGATCTTGCCGTGCAGGTGCGACGGCACCTCCTCGTAGTGCGAGAACTCCATGTGGTACGAGCCGCGGCCGCCGGTCGCCGACGTCAGGTGCTGCTCGTAGGTCAGCATCTCCGCCATCGGCACCTTGGCGCGGACGATGGTCGAGGCGCCGCGTGCGTCCATGCCGGCGATGCGGCCGCGGCGCTGGTTCAGGTCCCCCATCAGATCGCCGGCGTAATCGCTCGGCGCGTAGACCTCGACATCCATGATCGGCTCGAGCAGGGTCGGGCGCGCCCGGGACATCCCGTCTTTGAAGGCGAGCAAGCCGGCCATCTTGAACGACAGTTCGTTCGAGTCCACCTGATGGAACGAGCCGTCGAATACCGTGGCCCTGAAGTCGACCATCGGGTAGCCGGCGAGGAAGCCGCGCATCCGCGCGTCCTGGATGCCCTTCTCGACCGCGGGGATGAACTGCCGTGGGATTGACGCCGCCGAAGATGTCGTCGACGAACTCGAAGTCGCTGCCACGGGGCAGCGGTTCGAACTTGACCTTGCAGTCGCCGAACTGGCCGTGGCCGCCGGTCTGCTTCTTGTGCCGGCCGTGCGCTTCGGTCGAGGCCGCGATCGTCTCGCGATAGGGAATGCGCGGCAGCTTCAGGTTCACCTCGACGCCGAACCGGCGCTTCAGTTTCGCCACTGCCACCTCGATGTGCGACTGGCCCTGCCCTGAGAGCAGCAGTTCCTTCGTCTGCGCGTCGCGGTTGTAGCTGAGCGTCGGGTCTTCCTCCTGCAGCCGGTGAAGGGCGGTGCTGATCTTCTCCTCGTCGCCACGGCTCTTCGGCTCGATCGCGTAGGAGATCACCGCCTCGGAGAACTTGATCGGCGCGGCGCGGAAGGCGTAGGTCCTGTCCGCGAGCAGATCGCTCGTCAGCGACTCCTTCAGCTTGGCCACGGCGCCGAGGTCGCCGGCCTTGATTTCCGGGACCGAGGTCTGGGTCTTGCCCTGGAGGAGGATCAGGTTTCCGATCCGTTCGGGCACGTCGCGGGTCGACGTTGTGCACCGTGGAGTCGGCCTTGAGCGTCCCGGAAATCACCCGGAACAGCGTGATCCGTCCGGCGAAGGGATCGGCCACCGTCTTCCAGACGAAGGCGGCCAGCGGTCCGGAGTCCGCGGCCTGGGTGCGGGTCTCCTCGCTGGTCTTGAGGTCGGTGACGCCGAACCCCCGCTCCGCCGGTGACTGTACGTGCGACACGATTGCGTCCATCAGCGGCTGCAGCCCGATATTCGTGGTCGCCGATGTGCACAGCACCGGGAAGATGCGGCCCGCACTGATCCCGCGCTTCAGGCCCGACAGCAGCTCTTCCTGCGAGAGCGTGCCCGCGTCGAAGAACTTCTCCATCAGGGCATCGTCGGCTTCCGCGACCATTTCGATGAGCGCATCCCGCGCCGAGCCGGCAGCGGTCTCCATGCTGGCCGGCACCGCTCCTTCGGTCGGCTTGCCGCTGCCGTCCGCCCGATAGGTCCACGCCTTCATCGCCACCAGATCGACGACGCCGCTGAAGCTCCTCTCCTCGCCGATCGGCAGCTGAATCGGGATCACCGCGCGTCCAAAGACGGTGCGCAGCGATTCGAGCGAGCGATCGAGGCTGGCGCGGTCACGATCGAGCCGGTTGAGCACCACCATGCGCGGCAGCTGCAGCTCCTCGGCGGCGGCCCAGACCTTCTCGGTCGACACCTCGACGCCGGCCACCGCGTCCACGACCACGATCGCCGCATCCGCCACCCGCAGCGCCGCGCGCGCATCGCTGAGGAAGTTGGCCATCCCCGGCGTGTCGATCAGATTGATTTTGGTCTTGTTCCACTCGGCGTAGGCGAGTGCTGCGGACAGGGTGTGCTTGCGGGAAATCTCTTCTTCGTCGTAGTCGGTCACCGTGGTCCCGTCGTCCACGCGTCCTAGTCGGTTCACCGCGCCGGCATCAAACAGCAGGGTCGAAATCAGCTGTGTCTTGCCGGCGCCGCTATGGCCGACGAGGGCCACATTTCTCAGAGACTGCGCGTCGTAAACCTTCATGGGGAAAGCCTCCGCAGCTGTCAGCTATCAGCTTCCAGCCTCCAGCTTCCAGCGACAAGTCGCGCCGACGACGAAAGCTACGCTTTCAGCTGTGACTTTAAACCACTAAGCATTCGCCTCACTTCAACCAATTGCTCACGGATTTGAGAGTGCTCGTCCGCCTGCAGGAAGCGCAGGTCGTGCGCAAGAAGCAGATCATACTCAAGTTCGTTCAGGGAACCCAAGGCGTAGCCGAGAAAACGGTCGAAGTCGGGATCCGTCCCCCGACCCGCTCCTTCGGCGATATTGGACGGAATCGAAATGCTGGGAGCTGGAAGCTGAACCCTATTCGTACCGAAGCGCCTCAATCGGATCAAGTCGGGACGCTTTGATCGCCGGGAACAGTCCGAAGAAGATGCCCACGCTCGCCGAAAAGCCGATCCCCAGGGCGAAGGACCACCAGGGCAGCGAGACCGGGAAGCCGGAGAGCGCGTGGACCAGGAGGCCGATCGAGCTGCCGAAGAGGATGCCGAGCAGGCCGCCGGTTGACGTGAGGAAGATCGCTTCGATCAGGAACTGCCAGAGAATCTCGCGGCGGCGCGCGCCGAGGGCCTTGCGGACGCCGATCTCCCGGGTCCGTTCGGTCACCGAGATCATCATGATCGCCATCACGCCGATGCCGCCGACCATCAGCGCGATCGAGGAGATCACGACCAGCGCCAGGAAGGTCGCCTGGCTGATCTGCTCCCACACTTTCAGGACGGCATCCTGCGTGGCGAGATCGAAGTCGTTCGGCTCGTCGAGCTTCAGGCGATGGCGAGCGCGCATGAGGCCTTCGACTTCCTGCATCGCCACGTCGCGCATGCCGGCGCGCGGTACGACCGCGATCATCCCGGTCCTGAATACCGCCGGATTGAAGTTGCCGGCCGAGATCTTGGCGGATCCCTTCAGCACCTTGCCGTAAATCTTCTCGTAGGTGCCGTAAGGGATAATCGCGAAATCGTCGACCTCGGTGGAGAAGTTCCCCGGGCTCGGCCGCTTCCCAAGCGTGCCAATCACGGTGAATTCCTGGTTGCTCATGCGGACTTTCTTGCCGATCGGATCGACGCTGGGGAACAGCGACTGCCAGGGACCGTTGCCGAGCAACACGACGTTCCTGCGGTGTTCGACTTCCGCGGAGATGAACAGGCGCCCGAGCTCGAGCTTGGCGAAGTTCACCGCCGCCCAGTTCTCGGTCGCGCCGAGAATCCCCAGCTGTTTGGTTCGCTCGTTGCCGTAGAAGATCCGCGAGCGTTGCTGGCCAGTGGCGCCGAGCCAGACGTCCACCAGGGCCACCGACGGGCATTCACGCTCGATGGCTCTCGCGTCCTCCATGGTGAGGTTCGGTCGGCGCGCCACTTCGAGGAAGCTCTTCCCCGACGCCAGGCTCAGCGCGCCCCACTTCTGAATCATGATCGTGTCGGGACCGAGCTGGCTGATTGCGGCGCGAAGGGAATTGTCGAACCCGCGGATCAGCGACGTCATTCCGACGATCGACGTGATCCCGATGACGACGCCGAGCACGGTCAGCGCCGAGCGCATCTTGCTCGTGCGCAGCGTGTCGAACGCCATCGCGAAGATTTCGGTGAAGAGCCCGGTGCGCATGACCGCCATCGTTATTCCCGTCGGAGAGCTTCGATTGGATCGAGCCGCGCCGCGCGTAGCGCCGGATAGAGGCCGAAGAACAGCCCGACCACCGCGGTGATCCCAATGCCGATCACCACCGACCACATCTGCACCGCCGCCGGCAGCGGCGTGAGCTTGCTGATGATCTGCGCCAGGACGAAACCGAGGAAGGTGCCGACCACGCCGCCGAAGGTCGAGAGCGTGACCGACTCGGTGAGGATCTGATAAACGATGTCCTTCCGCCGCGCGCCGAGCGCCTTGCGCAGGCCGATCTCCCGGGTGCGCTCGCTCACCACCATCAGCATGATGTTCATGATCACGATGCCGCCGACGACCAGCGACATCGCGACCACGCCGACCAGCACCGCGAAGATGCCGCTCGTGGCGGTGCGATAGATGTCCAGGAACGTGTCGGACGTGAACATCCCGAAGTTGTCCGGCTCGCTCGGGCGCAGGCGGCGCTCGATCCGCAGCGCGACCGTGGCATCGTCCATCGCCACCTTGACCAGGTCCGGCGATTTCGGCTTGACCAGCAGCTGCATGCCGAACGGCCGTGAGCCGAACAGCTTGCGGAAGACGCTGAGCGGAATGATCGCGAAGTTGTCCTGTGAATTGCCGAAGGCGGAGCCCTTTTTCTCGCTGACGCCCACCACCCGGAAGTGCAGCGTGCCGATTTTGACCGTCTTCTCGAGCGGATCGGCCGGTCCGAACACCTTGTCCGCGACTTCCCACCCGAGGACCGCCACCGGGCGGTTGGCATCGACCTCGGAGGGATTGATCAGCCGGCCCCGTTCGACGTCGAAGGTGGAGAAATAGATGTAGTCGCGCGAGACGCCGCGCACCTGGACGCCGTCGACCTGCTCGTTGTGGTAGCTGACGCTTGCCGACGAGAACGACTGCGCGGCGACCGCGCCGACGTTGTCGCTGAACTGGCGGACCGCGGCCGCGTCGGCCAGGGAGATCCGCGGGTTGTTGCGGACGCGCTCCTCGTCGGCTTCCGTCCGCACCACCGGCATGCGTTGAATGGTGAAGTTGTCGGCGCCGACGCCGGACACGATGGTGTCGGTCACGTAGGCATTCATCCCCTGAATCAGCGACACCACGGCGATGATCGACGTCACCGCGACGATGTTCCCGAGCACGGTCAGGAACGAGCGGAGCTTGTTCGCCCAGATCGCCTGGAGGGCGATCCCCGCTGATTCGAGGAAGAAGTTCACTTGGTGTTGGGCACCCCGGACGCCCGCGGCGCCTGCTTCGACCTTCACCTGGGCGCCGTCAGCGAGCGTGCGCACGGAGCTGAACGGGCCGACGATCACCGAGTCGCCGTCCTTCAGGCCCGACAGCACCTCGAAGTATTTTTCCCCGGCGATGCCCGTCTTGACCGTCTCGAACACGGCCTTGTCGTCGCGGACCACGAACACGCCCTCGACTTCCTTGCGCTCCTGGCCCGGCTTGAGCTCGGCCGCCTGCACGCCACCCGGGCGGCGGGGCGGCGTGCCGGGTCCGGTCGGCTCGCGGACGATGGCGCCCTTCTCGTCGATGACCATCTCGCGCACGGTCGTGGCCTGAATCGGCACCGCCAGCACGTTGTCGCGCGTGGCGGTCGTGATCTCGGCGGTGCAGGTGAAGCCGGGACGGACGTCCGGGATCTCGCCCTCCACCTGGAGGGTGACCTTGAAGTTGGTCGCCTGCGAAGCCGTCTGTCCGGTGGTCTGAATCGGGCTGTTGCCGATCTCGGTCACGCGCGCCGGAAAGCTCTTGCCGGTCATCGCGTCGACGGTGATCTTCCCCAGCTGTCCGATTTTCACGTTCGGGATGTCGGTCTCGTCGACCTCCACCTCGGCCTCGATCACCGACATGTCGGCCACCTGAAGCAGGATGGTTCCGGCGTTGTTCATCGTCCCGACCACGGCGGTCTCACCCTGCTCGACGTTCCGGCGGGTGACGATGCCGTCGATCGGGGATTCGATCCGGACCTTGCTCAGATCGGTCCTGGCGTTTTCGAGCGTCGCCGCTTCCTGATCCATGCGCATCTGCTGCGTGCGGACGTTCTGCTCCTGCGCGCGCAGATCCTGCTCGCGCACGCGCAGCTCGCTTTCCGCGCGCTCGAACTGCTCACGGGTGGTCAGCCCGCCCTTCCAGAGCTCCTGCTGCCGCTTGTAGTTGTCCTGGGCGAGCTTCAGCTGCGTGCGCGAGCTCTCGAGGGCGAGCTTCAGCTGTTCGGCGCTGGATTTGCGCCGCGCCAAGGGAGGCTTCGCCGCTCGTCACCCGCGTCTTCAGGTTGCGCGGGTCAATCTGCAGCAGGAACTGGCCCTTCGTGACGCGGTCCCCCTCGTTGACGGCCAGATCCGTGACCCGGCCGCTGGTGTCCGCGCTGATGTTCACGAACCGTTTCGGCTGGATCTTGCCCGAGGCCGACACGATCGCCTCGAGCTTGCGTTTCTTCACGGCCTCGGTGTTCACCGTGACCCCTTCGGTCCGCTTGAACTTGAAGTTCGCAAACGCCACACCGCCGAGGACCACGAGGACCCCGACGCCGATCACGATTTTCTTCTTCCGACTCATTTCCCCCCCAGAGCGCTCATGACGGCGGCGATCACGAGCACGCCGGCGGCGTAGACGCCATACAGGGTCCACGCGATTGGCTGCGTTCTGCGCCGATAAAGCACCGCCAGCCCGATTGCCAGCACCAACAGATACCAGATCAAGAAAAGGTCGGTCATCGCCAGCACGCGGCCGACGAACGACTTCGGATCCACCATCGGCAGCAGGACCGCGAGGTTCGTGGCGCTGGTCACCGCGCCGCGGAAATAGTTCAACGGCCCCGTGAACAGCGCCCCGAGCGTCGAGATCACACCCGCATGGACGAAGACGGCGTACATCTGCTTGAAGGTGCGATCGCCTCCCATCATGACGTTGAAGACGAGATACAGGATCCCCGCCAACACGAGCGTGATGATGGGCGAGACGATCAGGATGGCGATGGCCGTCTGATAAGGCGCAAACCACATGCGCCCGCGCATCTGTTCGTACACCTGATCGGACACCTGCATCCCGAACGATTCCATGCCTTCCACCGACTGCCGGAGCGTGGCTTCCTTGCCGGCTTCCGTCGTCATCGGTAGCGCCGTGAACACCGCGACGAGGATGGTGCAGACCAGCAGCATCCCGAGCCAGCGCGGGCGTTCCGCGACGGCCTGAAACGTCTCCTTCGGCGACGTGATGATCCCGACAAAACGAGCAGGGAGGCTCAGCGGGGCAGGAGGCGCCCCCGATAGTGCGGCTGTGTTCGTCATATATGGAAGTCGAGGGACCGATTTTAATGCAATACGAAAGCTCGACCGCCGAGGTTTCGTCTTTCCGGCACAAGTCCCTGACTTGAGTGAGACTTAGGGACCCGCGCCGGGGTGATGAAACGGGTCGGTACGTTAAGCTGCCGCGATGCGGATTCCCCCGGCCGCCGTGATGGTGTGCCTGCTCGCGCTCCCGCTCCACGGTACGCGCCCAGAGTCTGGATGCGGTTGGCACCCGCGCCCAGGGGATGGGAGGGGCATTCGTCGGGGTTGCAGACGATGCCTCGGCCGTTTACTGGAATCCGGCAGGGCTGGCGGGGGGCGCGTATTTCAGCCTGGTCATCGACGGAAACACCAGCGAAGCCATCCCGGACGGCCTTTCCAACGCATCCGCCCGTTCCGGCTGGCTCCTGGCGCTCAGCACTCCGGCTCTGGGACTCTCTTACACTCGGCTCCAGACCACCCTGGTGCGGCCCGCCAGCGGGATCCCCGAGAATTCCCGCGTCGAATCCCTCCTGACGCAGCACGTGGGGGGCACCTTCGTGCAATCGATTGTCGGCCAGCTGGCTGTGGGGACCACCGTGAAGCTGATTCGGGGGATTGCGGCGGCGGCGGTCGTGCCGGGCAACGACCGGGAGCGGCTGCTGGACGATGTCGATCTCCATCGGCCACGGCAGTAACAAAGTTGACCTCGACATCGGGGTGATGGCGGTGGCCTCCTTCGGCCGGGCCGGACTCACCGTCCGGAACGTCACGGAACCGTCGTTCGACACCGGCTCCGGCGACGAGCTCCCCCTCCAACGCCAGGCACGGGCGGGCGGGTCTCTCCTCTTATTACCCAATTGGAAGCTTGCCGGCGACGTAGACCTGCTGCAGACCGACGGCCCTTTCGGGGATCTCCGGGAGGTCTCGCTCGGCAGCGAGGGACAGGTGACCCGGCGGCTGACTGCCCGAGGCGGCGTCCGGTTCAACACGGCGGGAGACATCGGTGGCGCGCCCGCGGTCTCGGTTGGCGGGAGCTACGCCATCATGGGGTCGGTCCAGATCGATGGCCAATACACCGGCGGTTCAGATAAAGCCTTGCGCGGGTGGGGGATAGCGGGTCGGGTCTTGTTCTGAGAGTCGCGGGTTCGCGGGTTCGGGGGTTCGACGTCGGCCACAGAGCGGCTTCGTGCCTCAGCCCCCCGGCTCGTGTCCCTCGCGCCCCCGAACCCGCGCCCCCCGAACCCGCGACCATCGACCCGTTTCGTAACTTTTCGACCAAAGAGTCGCTTCTTGTACTTGACAAAAAGTGTCAGGCGGTGCGACTATGTCTGCCTCCCCCAGCATTAGTTCTACCTACTGGCGTCGGCCTCGCGTGCGAGGTCTGCCCGCTGGTCTTCCCCGAGCGAGAACGCACCACGATGGCCGTCCGCATAGGTGAGCTACTGCTCAAAGAGAAGCGCATCACGCCTGCCCAGCTGCAGGATGCGCTGAACTACCAGAAGACCAACGGCGGAAAGCTCGGCTACAACCTCGTCAAGCTCGGCATCGTCAAGGATGAGGAGATCACGTCCCTCCTCAGCAAGCAATACGGCGTGCCGTCGATCAACCTGACCCAGTTCGAGATCGACGCCAGCGTCATCAAGCTCATTCCCGCGGAAACCGCGCACAAATATCAGATCGTTCCGCTCAGCCGCTCCGGCGCGACGCTCACGATCGCGATGATCGACCCGACCAACGTGTTCGCCATGGACGACATCAAGTTCATGACGGGCTACAACGTCGAGCCGGTGGTCGCCTCGGAAACGGCCGTTGCCGACGCCATCGTCCGGTACTACACGGCGGCGCCGGCGCCGAAGGTGGCCGAGAAGAAAGCGGAGAAGAAGGAAAAGAGGCCCTCGTCCCAGCAGGCGAACCTGAACAGCGCCGCCACCCTCGAGATGGTCACCAAGGCGCTCGAGGAAACCGCCGCGGTCATCGACGAGGACGTGGAAGTTCTCGAGGAGATGGAGCAGATCGATGTCTCCTCACTCGAGAAGCAGGGCGGGGAGGCCCCGGTCATCCGGCTCGTGAACCTGATGCTGATGTCGGCGATTCAGAAGGGCGCGAGCGACATCCACATCGAGCCGTACGAGAAAGAGTTCCGGGTGCGGTTCCGCATCGACGGCATCCTCTACAACGTCATGGCCCCGCCCATGAAGTTCCGCGATGCGATCACCTCCCGCATCAAGATCATGGCCAAGCTGGACATCGCCGAAAAGCGGCTGCCCCAGGACGGGCGCATCAAGATCCGCTTCGCGGTGGAGGGCGCGACCAAGGAGATCGATTTCCGCGTGTCCTGCCTGCCGACGCTGTTCGGCGAAAAGATCGTCCTTCGTCTCCTCGACAAGGACAAGCTGATGCTGGACATGACGAAGCTCGGATTCGAGACCGAGTCATTGAACAAGCTCGAGACGGCGATCTCCAAGCCGTGGGGCATGGTGCTCGTGACCGGTCCGACCGGCAGCGGCAAGACCAACACGCTGTATTCGTCGATCGCGAAGATCAACACCGCCGAGACCAACATCATGACCGCCGAGGACCCGGTCGAATTCAACCTGGTCGGCGTCAACCAGGTGCAGGTCCGGGAGAACATCGGCCTGAACTTCGCGGCGGCGCTGCGCTCGTTCCTGCGGCAGGACCCCAACATCATCCTGGTCGGCGAAATCCGCGACTTCGAAACCGCGGAGATCGCGGTCAAGGCGTCGCTGACCGGCCACCTCGTGCTGTCCACGCTTCACACCAACGACGCGCCCGGCACCATCAGCCGCTTGATGAACATGGGCATCGAGCCGTTCCTGGTGGCCAGCTCGGTCAACTTGATCTGCGCCCAGCGTCTGGTGCGCCGCATCTGCACGCAGTGCAAGGAAGACCATCCGACGCCGCCCGAGGCGATGGTGACCGCCGGCTTCACGCCGGAGGAATCGAAGACGGTCGTCCCCAAGCGAGGCAAGGGCTGCGACCGCTGCAACGGCAGCGGCTACAAGGGGCGTGTCGGTCTCTACGAGGTCATGGAAATCACCGAGGAGCTGCGCGAGCTGATCCTCGTGGGCGCCTCGGCACTGGAGCTCAAACGGAAGGCCGTGGATGAAGGAATGATTACGCTCCGCCGCAGCGGCCTGCGGAAGGTCATCGAGGGCGTGACGACGATCGAGGAAGTGGCACGAGAGACGGTGAAGTAACGACAGCTCCCAGCTTTCAGCTCCCAGCTTCCAGCCTGGCCGGTAATTGTCCGGTCCGGCGAAGCCGGTTCCCTGCTGGAAGCTGGAAGCTGGCAGCTGGGAGCTGACAAGACACAAATGGCCACACTACCGGAACTGCTGAAATCGCTGGTCGACCACAACGGGTCGGACCTTCACATCACCACCAACACGCCGCCGCAGATTCGTGTGCACGGGCACCTGCGACCCCTCGACCTGCCCGTTCTCGGGCCGGCCGAGACCAAGGCGCTGGCCTACAGCGTGCTCACCGACGCGCAGAAGAAGCGATTCGAGGAGTCGCTCGAGCTCGACTTCTCCTTCGGCATCCGCGGAATCGCGCGGTTCCGGTGCAACGTGTTCAATCAGCGGGGCGCCGTGGCCGCCGTGTACCGGGTCATTCCCGAGGTGATCAAGTCGTTCGGCGACCTCGGGCTGCCGCCGGTGATTGCCACGCTGGCCGAACGGCCCCGGGGGCTGGTGCTGATCACCGGTCCGACCGGGAGCGGCAAGTCGACCACGCTGGCGGCGATGATCGACAAGATCAACGAGGAGCGTCACGATCACATCCTCACCATCGAGGATCCGATCGAGTTCGTGCATCCGCACAAGGGCTGTCTCGTCAACCAGCGCGAGGTGCACTCCGACACGCACGGTTTCAGCGGCGCCCTGCGCGCCGCGCTGCGCGAGGATCCGGACATCGTCCTGATCGGTGAGCTGCGCGACCTCGAGACGATCGAATCGGCGCTCCGGATCGCCGAGACCGGCCACTTGACGTTCGCGACCCTGCACACCAACTCGGCGTCGCAGACCATCAACCGCATCATCGACGTCTTCCCGGCGCACCAGCAGGGGCAGATCCGCACCCAGCTGTCGCTCGTGCTCGAGGGCATCGTCTGTCAGGCGCTGATCCCCAAGGCGGACGGCCACGGGCGCGTGGTCGCGCTGGAGATCATGGTGCCGAACCCGGCAATCCGGAACCTGATTCGCGACGACAAGGTGCACCAGATCTATTCGTCGATGCAGACCGGCCAGGAAAAGATGGGCATGCAGACGATGAACCAGTGCCTGGCCACGCTCTATCAGAAGCGGCTGATCACGCTGGAGTCGGCGATGGAGAAGTCATCGCTGAAAGACGAACTGGAACAGATGATCGCCCGCGGCACCGGCGTGGTCGCCGGCGCGGGGATGCACAACCGTCCGGGTGCGGGCCTCCCGCCGCGGGCGCCGGCGGGGAGGTAGGTCATAGCTCCCAGCTCCAGCTTCCAGCTTCCAGCCAAACCTTGCGAGATGGCTCTCGGCGCTGAACCGAGCCGAAAGCCCTGGGCTGGCAGCTGGCAGCTGGAAGCTGAATTCGAAGGACTCTTATGCCCACATTTGCCTATGCAGGACGGACCCGCGCCGGACAGACGGTGAGCGGCGAACACATCGCGGACACGATGGACGCGGCCGTCGCCGCGCTGCGGCGCGAGAACATCCAGATCACCAAGATCGACGCCGTCAAGGCGAAGGCCGAGGCCAAGCCCAAGGCGGCGAAGAAGGGCGGGGTCAAGGTCCCGGCCAAGAACCTGGCGATCTTCACGCGTCAGTTCTCGGTCATGATCGACGCCGGCCTGCCGCTGGTGCAGTGCCTGGACATCCTCGGCAGGCAGGAGCCGCACAAGGGGTTCTCGGGGGTCATCCTCAAGACCCGCGAAGACGTCGAAGCGGGCGCCGCGCTCGCCGACGCGATGAAGAAGCACGCGAAGACATTCGACGCGCTCTACTCGAACATGATCGCGGCCGGCGAGGCGGGCGGCATCCTCGACACCATTCTCAAGCGGCTGGCGACCTACATCGAGAAGTCGGTCAAGCTGAAGGGGGAAGTGAAGTCCGCGATGATCTACCCGGTCGCGGTCATCGTGATTGCCGCGGTGGTCGTCGGCGCGATTCTCTGGAAGGTCATCCCGACGTTCGCCCAGCTGTTCGCCGGCCTCGGCGCCCAGCTGCCGCTCCCGACCCGCGTCGTCATCGCCGCCAGCAACGGCATCGTGGCCTACGGGTGGATCCTGATCATCGTCCTCGGCGCCGCGGGCTACGGATTGAAGTCCTATTACGCGACCGACGGCGGCCGCCGCTTGATCGACGCGATCATGCTGAAGATGCCGATTCTCGGCGACATTCTCCGGAAGGTCGCGGTGGCGCGCTTCACCCGGACGCTGTCGACGCTGCTCGCCTCGGGCGTGCCGATCCTGGATGGGCTCGACATCACCGCGCGGACGTCGGGCAACGCCATCATCGAAGACGCCATCCTGGTCACGCGGAGCGGCATCGAACGCGGTGAAACGATATCGGGGCCGCTGAAGGACACCAACGTGTTCCCGTCGATGGTCACCCAGATGATCAACGTCGGTGAAACGACGGGCGCGCTCGACGCGATGCTGTCGAAGATCGCCGACTTCTACGAGGAGGAAGTCGACTCGGCGGTCGCCGGTCTGCTGACGCTGATGGAGCCCGTGATGATCGCGTTCCTCGGCGTGGTGGTCGGCGGCATCGTCATCGCGATGTACATGCCGATCTTCGACCTGATCTCGAAGCTGACCGGCTGATCGGACGAGCGAGTCGATGCCGACCATCCGACGCAAGCTGTTGTGGCTGATCACGGCGCGGGCCGCCGTGATCAGCGTGCTGCTCGGCTCGGCCGTCCTGATTCAGATCAAGTCGCCGGGGTCGTTCCCGATCGACCCGTACTTCTTCCTGCTCGGGCTGACGTTTGCGCTCACGGTCGTCTACAGCCTGACGCTGCGGCAGGCCGAGCGGCACCGCTGGCTGGTCGATCTTCAGCTCGCCGCGGATGCCGGCATCGTCTCGGCGATCGTCTACCTGACCGGCGGCGTCAACAGCTACTTCTCGACGCTCTACGCGCTGCCGATCGTCGCCGCGAGCATGCTGCAGCGGTGGCGCGGGGGCATCGTGGTCGGCGTGCTGAGTTCGGTGCTGTATACGGGCATCGCGCTGGCGCAGTACTTCGGCACGCCGGCTTCGCCGATCGTGGTCGTGGCCCAGAGCCTCCCGCCGCTGCGAGTGGCGATCTATACGGTCGGTTTGAACGTTTTCGGGTTTCTCGCGGTCGCGGCCCTGACCGGATATCTCGCGGAGGGGCTGCGCCGGGCCGATGCGCAGCTGGAGCAGGCCTCGAGCGAGCTGGCCGACGTGCAGGCCTTCAGCCGTCACGTCGTCGACAGCCTCACGAGCGGTCTGGCGACGACGGACATGACGGGCATCGTGGTGACCTACAACCGCGCCGCCGAAGCCATCACCGGTCTGACCGGCCCCGGGGCGATTGGTGAGCCGGCAGCAGCGGTTCTTCAGCTCCCGGTGTCGCTGGCCGGGCTGTTCGGGCCCGCGGCGGAAAGGCCGAAGCAGACGCGCGTGGAATATGGCTTCACCCGGACCGACGGCCGGCAGATCGAGATGGGCCTGAGCGCCGCGCCGCTGATGACCCCCCGCGGCGAAACCGGATTCATCCTGACGTTTCAGGACGTCACCGAATCGCGAAAGGTCGAGCGCGAAGCGCGCGTGCAGCAGCGGCTGGCCGCGGTCGGCGAGATGGCGGCCGGGATCGCGCACGAGATTCGCAATCCGCTGGCGTCGATGTCGGGCTCGATCCAGATCCTGCGCCAGGAGCTGCCGCTCACCGACGAGCAGGGGCAGCTCATGGACATCGTGATTCGCGAGTCCGAGCGGCTGAACGAGACGATTCGGAGCTTCCTGGCCTACGCGCGCCCGCAGCGGCAGTCGATGCGGCACATGGACGTCAGGCAGGTCATCACCGATACGGCGACGCTGCTCCAGAACAGTGCCGAACGGAGCGAGTCGCACCGGATTGGGGTCGACGTGCCGGGCGAGCCGGTCATGCTTCAGGCCGACGAGGCGCAGATCAGGCAGATCGTGTGGAACCTGGCCACCAACGGGCTTCGAGCGATGCCGTCGGGCGGCGTGCTGACGCTCGGAGTGAGCCCGTCGACCGACGATGCGCCGCACGTGGTGATCAGCGTCTCGGACGAAGGCGTTGGGATTGCCCCCGAGGAACTGGAAGGAATCTTCCAGCCGTTTCGCGGCAGCTTCGAGCGGGGAACCGGGCTCGGCCTGGCCATGGTGCACCGGATCGTGAGCGACTATTCGGGCGAGGTGAAGGTCAATTCGGCCAGGGGTGCGGGGACGACTGTGCAGGTGCGATTTCCTGCCGGCGTCGGGGCCGCGGTCAACTAAAGCCATGTCCATCGATACCCAGGTTTCAGATTCGGAGAGCGCAGCGGAAACACTGCCGGTGGCGCGGGTGCTCGTCGTGGACGACGAGCGGTCGATGCGCGAGCTGCTCTCGATCGTTCTGCGACGCGACGGCTACGACGTCCTGCTCGCCCCCGATGGCAAGGTCGCGGTGGATACCCTGAAGCGCGAGCGTGTGGACGTCTTGATCACCGACATCCGGATGCCCGAGATGAGCGGCGTCGACGTGCTGCGCGAGGCCAAAGCCATCGATCCCGAGATCATCAGCATCATCATGACCGCCTTCGCGTCCACCGACACGGCGGTGGACGCGCTGCGGCTTGGCGCCGCCGACTACGTCCACAAGTCGCCGAATGCAGTGAACGATCTGCGGCTGCGGGTACGGAAGGAGCTCGAGCGGAAGCGCCTGCAGCAGGAGAACGTGCTGCTGAAGCGGCAGCTCGGCACGCCGAACAAGTTCGCCAACATCGTGGGCGGCAGCTCCGCGATGCTGTCGGTCTTCGAGCTGATCGAGACCATCGCGCCGACCGGAAGCACCGTGCTGATTACCGGCGAGTCGGGCACCGGCAAGGAGCTCGTCGCGCGCGCCATCCACGCGCGATCGTCCCGGAGCGATCGGCCGTTCGTGGCGGTGAACTGCGGCGCGCTGCCCGACACCCTGCTCGAATCCGAGCTGTTCGGGCATATGCGCGGCGCGTTCACCGGCGCCGACACCAACAAGAAGGGCCTGCTCGAGGTTGCCGAAAAGGGCACGATCTTCCTCGACGAAATCGGCGAGATGAGCCCGATGACGCAGGTCAAGCTCCTGCGCGTCCTTCAGGACCGCAAGTTCCGGCGCCTCGGCGGAACGGAAGAAGTCGAAGCCAACATCCGGATCATCGCCGCCACGAACCGCGATCTCGCCAAGCTGGTGGCTGCCGGGGAGTTCCGCGAAGACCTCTTCTACCGGATCAACGTGATCCCGGTGAAACTGCCTCCGCTGCGCGAGCGGCAGGACGACGTCCGGGCGCTTGCCGAGCATTTCGTGGAGAAGTACGCCCAGCAGATGAAGAAGGACATCCAGGGCATCTCCGGGGCCGCGATGACCTGCCTGTGCAGCTACGCGTGGCCGGGCAACGTTCGGGAACTGGAGAACGCGATCGAGCGCGCGGTTGCGCTGGAGCGCGCGCCGGCCGTGCTGCCCGACAGCCTCCCCGAGGACGTCCGCGCCGCGGCCGGGGTGGCCTCGTCGGGAACGGCCGCCCAGACCGTCGAGGAGCGCACGCTGGACGACGGCTTCGATCTCGAGCAGCACGTGCAGGACATCGAGCGCGAATACATCATGGAGGCGCTGCGCCGGTCGAACGGCGTGAAGAAGAACGCCGCAGAGCTCCTGGGCCTGAGCTTCCGGCAGTTCCGGTATCTGCTGAAGAAGTACAACATCCAGTAGCAGGACACTTTCAATCCCAACCTCTCCACGATCGTTGGGTCGTTGGGAGTTGACACTGGAGCAACCACGGTTCCCCCCGTCCTTTTCCCCCGGTCGAACGTCACAAGCATCATGAGAGGCAGGCCAAAAACTGGCAGCCGCTGCTTGACAGAAATTGTCACTGAGCCGAAAATTGGCAGGTAGCGCTGAACGAAATGCCAGGCGCTTCAATCCTCGCAAATATCACTGAATAAAGCATTTCTGCCGACTTGCCGGGTCGGCCTCAGCCGTGGCACCACGGTTGCTATATCTCGGCCGTCGGCCGCTGGGCTGCGCCAGCTCGAGTCCGACTCAAAAGACACAGTCCAACGGCTTAAAGATTCTCGAGGAGCACACAGTCATGAAAGTTCGCAACCAGAAGGGTTTCACGCTGATCGAACTGCTGATCGTCGTGGCCATCATCGGCATCATCGCGGCGATCGCGGTTCCCGGCCTGCTGCGCGCCCGCATGTCCGGTAACGAGTCGTCGGCGATCGGCTCCATGCGCGCCATCAACAGCGCCCAGGCGGCCTTCAGCTCGGCCAACAGCGGCGGCTATGCCGGAACGCTGGACGTGCTCGTGCAGCCCTGCACGGGCGGCACCCAGGGCTTCATCTCGCCGGACCTCGGGGCGGCCAGCAACACGAAGAGCGGCTACACCGTGACCATGGCGGCGGCGGGCGCGGCAATCGCCGGCGTGACGAGCTGCGGCGCGGCGGCGGCGGCTGTGTATCCCGACTACCTGGCGACCGGCACCCCGCTGTCGGCGTCGACCGGCGGCCGCTCGTTCGGGACGAACGCTGGTGGCGCAATCTACTTCTTGAATGGCACGACGGCGCTCGTGGCCGCTGACTTTGTCGCGGCGAACGTTCTGAAGTAAACCGAATACGTTGCAGGACCCGAGGGGGATGCTCGCGCTCGCGGGCATCCCTCTTTCTGTGTACACGGGCGGTTGCTCAACAGCGCACACGATTGGGGAACGACATGACGCGGCCGGAAAGATCGGATTGCGGTACGCCGGCGAACGATGCAGGATTCACGCTGATCGAGCTGCTCGTCGTCGTGGGCGTCATCGGCGTCATCGGGGCGATCGCGATCCCGAGCCTGATGCGGGCACGCATCAACGCGGATGAAGGCTCGGCGATTGCCACGCTGCGCGCGGTGAACAGCGCACAGGCGAGTTATGTCGGCACGGGGGGAAACGGCGGCTACGCGGTGCTGCTGGCCACGCTGGCGACCCCGTGTCCGGGCACGCACCCAGGCGTTTCTCAGTCCGGACCTTGCCGTGGACCCGTCGTTGAAGGCCGGTTACCGCGTGACGCTCGCGGCGGCCGCCGGCTCGGTCGCGGGGCGCCCGACTGCAATACCACTCCGACTCGAACCGGGTACTACAGCACTGCCGTACCGCTCGACGCCGGGGTCAGCGGGCATCGCGCGTTCGCGAGCACCGCGGAGGGCGCCATCTACGTCGACTCCGGCGGCGCTCCGCCGACCGAGGCCGCGATCGCCGCGCATACGGCCACGCCGATCCAGTGAGGCTCGGCTGCGGGGCCGGGTCCTGCGTCCTAACGGCAGGACAAGGTAACCTTGGAAGGCGTGCGACGTCTCAGGAACTCGGACGGGTTCACCCTGCTGGAGATGCTGGTGGTGGCCGCCATCGTGGCGGTCCTCGCCGGGGCGGCAATTGTCGGCTACCGTCAGGCGAAGATTCGGGCCGGCGAAGCCTCCACTGTCTCTACTCTCCGGTCACTCAACCAGGCGCAGTTCGTCTACATGCAGAGCTGCGGCAAGCAGCGGTACGCACCGACCCTGGTCACGCTCGGCACTCCGGCGCCCAGGCGACGAGCACGGGTTCGTCAGCGCCGACCTTGCCGTCTCCGATCCGCTCGCGAAATCCGGCTACATCGTCCAGATGACCGGCACGCCCGCGACCGAAGGCGAGCAGACCTGCACCGGATCGGTGCCGCTCACGGGGTATCGGATCACGGCCGATCCGGAGATTCCGGGAATCAGCGGGACCCACTTCTATGGCACCAACGGCGACCGTGTCATCTACGCCGATCTCGAGTCGTTCCAGAACAACATGCCCGAGGCCGGCCCGCCCGGTCATGGGGCGGAAATCAAGTAAACATGAGCCGCTTATGACGATCTTTTTCAGCCGCGCTCCGCGTGTGGCGATCGGTTCGATGGGCCGCCGGATGGCGTTGACGAGTGCCGCCGCGGCGTGCGCGGCCGCGCTCGCGACCTTGATGTTGAGCGTTCCACAGGTCCATGCCGCGGTGACCGCCGGCCGCGCGCAGGCGCCGCAGCTCACCGAGCAGCAGAAGGCCGAGTTCATCAAGTCGTACGAGGCGCTGCCGAAGGTCAGCGTGCCCATAGATGCGGGCACGGCCAAGGTGCTGGTCGTGAAGTTCAACGACTATCAGTGCCCGCCGTGCCGGCAGTCCTTCTACGATTACCAGCCGGTTTTCGCCAAGTACGCCAAGTCCGGGCAGGTCAAGTTCGTGCTCAAGCACTTCCCGCTCGAGCGCGAGTGCAATGCCGCCGTCGGCGAGCGATCTGCACGTGGCGTCGTGCGAGGCGGCGGCCGCCGTGGTCATGGCGCAGATGAAAGGAACGTCCGATAAGCTCGAGGAATGGTTTTTCGCCAATCAGCCGTCGCTGACACCGGACACGGTGAAGCAGGCGGCCGCGTCGGTCGGGGGCATCAAGGACTTCGATGCGCAATACGCCCGGGCGCTGACCCTCGTCCGGACCGATGCCGGCCTCGGCGCCCTGCTCGGCGCCAAATCCACGCCGACCTTCATCATCAACGGCCGGATCATCGCGGGGGCGATGCCCGCGTTCATGTTCGAGATGGCAATCGAGCACGAGCTCAAACGCTAAGGGTTCCTCCTTTTGAATGCCAGCCGCCATCAGCATCGACAACCTGACGAAGGACTACCAGGTCGGATTCTGGCGCAAGCGTCCGTATCGCGCGCTGGATCGGCTGTCGCTCGACGTGCAGCCTGGAGAGATCTTCGGGTTCCTGGGGCCGAACGGCGCCGGAAAGACGACGACGCTGAAGCTGCTGATGCAGCTGATTTTTCCGACCTCGGGGCATGCGGAGATCCTCGGACGGCCGGTTGGTGACGTCGGGGCCCGTCAGCGAATCGGGTACCTGCCCGAGAATCCCTATTTCTACGACTACCTGACGGCCGAAGAGCTGCTGCAGTACTTCGCGCACCTGTTCGGCTACTCGCGCCCGGAGGCGCGCGCCCGCGCGGCCGGGCTGCTGGATCGCGTCGGCATCGGCCCGGAACGCCGGCGCCAGCAGCTCCGCAAGTATTCGAAGGGCATGATCCAGCGGGTCGGCATCGCCCAGGCGCTGTTGAACGACCCGGAAGTCATCTTCCTGGACGAGCCGATGTCGGGGCTCGATCCGCTGGGCCGGCGCGAAGTCCGCTCGCTGATCCTGGAACTGCGCGACCAGGGGCGAACGGTGTTCTTCAGCTCGCACATCCTGGCCGACGCCGAAGCGCTGTGCAGCCGGGTTGCGGTCGTCGCCGGCGGCCGGCTCGCGGCGACCGGCCGGCTCAGCGACATCCTGGCGTTCGAGATTCGCGGCTGGGAGCTGGTGATCGCCGACCTTCGTCCCGAGGTGCTCGCGCGGATCGCCGACCAGGTGCAGAGGACCACCGAGATTTCCCCACAGCGTTACGCGCTCGAGCTGCCGCTGCAGGTTCCACCCGAGCGGATGTTGACCGACCTGACGGCGACCGGCGCGAAGCTGGTCTCGCTCAACCCGATTCGCGACACGCTCGAGGACTTCTTCGTCCGGCGGGTCGCCGAGGTCGGGGAAGGGGCGCGCGCATCGCGAGAGGCAGGGGCCGATGCGGGCGATTAGCTGGATCGCGGTCAACGTCTTCAAGGAATCGGTCCGCGATCGCGTCCCCTACAATCTCGCGATCTTCGCGGTGCTGATGATCGCGTCGTCGTTCCTGATCGGCCAGCTGACCGCCGGCCAGGACGTCAAGATCATCAAGGATCTCGGGCTGGCCGCGATCGCTGTCTTCGGCCTGTTCATCGCGATCTTCATCGGCATCGGCCTGGTGTCGAAGGAAGTGGAGCGCCGCAGCATCTACTCGCTGATCGCCAAGCCGATCAGCCGGCCGCAGTTCATCGTCGGCAAGTACGCGGGGCTGGTGGTGACGCTGGCGGTCAACGTCGCGGTGATGACGGTCGCGCTCTATGCGGTGCTCGGATTTCTCACCTACATCCAGACGCCGGCCGCCCGGGCGGCGTGGGACGCCCCCGGCGTGGATCCGCGCCTGCTCGAGGCGATCGGTCTGATCTTCGTCGAGCTCATGATCGTGACCGCGATCGCGCTGTTCTTCTCGACGTTCTCGACGCCGCTGCTGGCGGCGGCGCTCACGTTCGGCACTGTTCATCGTCGGCCACTTCAATACCGATCTGAGGAATTTCGACAAGATCGTCGACTCGCGTCCGGCAGTCTGGCTCGCGCGCGGCGTCTATCATGCCGTCCCGGATTTCTCCGCCTTCGACATCAAGACTGAAGTCGTGCACGGTCTCCCGGTCGCGGCCGGATACATCGCTTCGACCATCGCCTACGGGTTCGCCTACATCGCCGCGCTGGTCGTCGTCGCGGTCCTGATCTTCGCGAGGCGGGACTTCAAGTGAGGGCCTGGCGCGGACGCGCGGCAGGGGTGGCGCTCGCGGTGGCGGCGTTCGGCGCGGCCGTGACGCTGCAGATCGTTCGCGATCGGATCTACTCGCGCGACCAGGCACAGAACCGCGCCTTCCTGTACGTGCAGTCTCCGGAGGCGCTCCGCCGGATCGTCCTGTCGTTCGACGCGCTGGCGGCCGACGTCTACTGGATTCGCGCGCTTCAGCACTACGGGGGCGATCGGCTCTCGCGCGACGGACGGCAGCGCTATCAGCTGTTGTATCCGCTGCTGGATCTCACGACCTCGCTCGACCCGTACTTCACGATCGCCTACCGGTTCGGGGCGATCTTCCTGAGCGAAGGCTACCCTGGAGGGCCGGGACGGCCGGATCTCGCGGTGGCGCTCCTGAAGAAAGGCATCGCCGCGCAGCCCGGCAACTGGCGCTATTACCACGACATCGCGTTCGTGCACTACTGGCAGTTCCACGACACCAGGGCCGCCGCCGAGTGGTTCCGGCGGGCGCAGCAGCAGCCGGGTGCGCCGGCATGGCTCGAACCGGTCGCGGCGTCGATGCTGATCGAAGGCGGGGATCGCCAGTCCGCGCGGTTCATCCTGCAGCAGCTCCTCAACTCCGAGGAGCCCTGGTTGCGGCAGATGGCGCAGCGATCGCTGCTGCAGCTCGAGGCGCTCGACCTCCTGGAGCGCTTTGTCCGTCCGGTGATCGCGCGGAATCCGCCGCCGCCGGGCACGCCGTATTCGTGGCAGTGGCTGATCCGCCGGGGCGCGTTGCGAGGCGTCCCACCCGATCCGACCGGTGTGCCGTTCGAGATCGATGCGGCGACGGGCGCCGTCAGCGTGTCGCCGCGGTCGCAGCTGTTCCCGATGCCTCGGACTGGATCGCCGCAGTGACCGTAGATACCCTCGCGCTGATAGCGTTTGCCTGGCTGGGCCTGTCGGTCGGCAGCTTCCTCAACGTCTGTATCCATCGTCTGCCGCGGCGGGCATCGGTGGTGCGCCCGTCCTCGCGGTGTCCCAGTTGCAGCTACGAGCTCCGCTGGTTCGACAACATCCCGGTCGTCAGCTGGCTGACGTTGAGAGGGCGTTGCCGGAAGTGCGGAGCGCCGATCAGCATCAGATACCCGATTGTCGAGATCCTCACGATGCTGGTGTTCCTGCTGCACTGGTGGGTGTTCGACTGGACCCTGTTGATGGCGGTTCGCCTGCTGTTCGCGTGCGCGCTCATCGCGCTCTTCGCCATCGATCTCGAGCACCACCTGCTGCCGGACAAGATCACGCTCCCAGGCATTGCGACCGGCCTGATCCTGAGCCTGGTCGTGCCCCCCGGGATCGTCGATGCGATCCTCGGAACGATTCTCGGCGGCGGCGTCCTGTGGGCGATCGGGGAGGCCTACTATCGCTACTCGGGCCAGGAGGGGATGGGTGGCGGCGACGTGAAGATGCTGGCGATGATCGGCGCGTTCCTCGGCTGGAAGCTCGTGCTCGTCACGCTGGTACTGTCGTCAGTTGCGGGCTCGCTCGTCGGCCTCCTGGTGATGGCGATTCGCCGCGGCGGTCTGAAGTACGCGCTGCCGTACCGGTACCTTCCTCGCGTTGGGTGGGCTGGCCGCATCACTGGTCGGCGATCGGCTGATCGCGTGGTATCTGACGCTTTATCAGTACTGATCACCAGATCTTCCGGCTAAAGCCGGAAGCCACCGTCCCGCTCAACGAGACTCACTCGATGACGCCGCAGGTGGAGGCGGTGGCGCAGGCGCGCTCGTCAGCTGGGTAATCTTCGCCCGCACCTTGTCGGCGTCGGCGGCCAGCGGCGACAGGCGCAGATACTCCACGTACTGACCCGCGGCCTCCGGCTTCTGCTGCAGCGCCTCGTAACTGATCGCGAGCGCCATCCTGAACGAGGCGTCTCCCGGGTTCAGCGCGATGGCCTTCTTGTATTCCGCGACGGCCCCGGCGTCGTCTCCCTTCTTGTGCATCGTGAGCGCCAGGTTGAAGGTGGTCGCATAGTCGTCGGGGAACAGCGTCTGGGCCTGCCGATACGATTCAATGGCTTCGTCCCAGTGCTGCAGCAGGCCTTGCGCACGCGCGAGGTTGAAGCGATATGCCCAGCGCTTGGGGCTCAGGGCCGCCGCGCGTTCGAAGTAGGGCACCGCCTCGGCGGTCCGCTGCATGCGCACCAGCACCTGGCCAAGGTTGCTCAGCGACTCCGCGTCCTGCGGATTCTGCTTCACGGCTTCCTCGTAACGCGCCAGTGCGCTCACGTAGTCTCCGGAGCTGTAGGCGACCGAGCCCTTGCCGGAGGCATCCAGGAACGGCCGCTCCACGTCGGGCGTTGCCGGCGCGGTGGGGGTGTCGGCCGGCCGGGCCATTGCCTGGCGCCGCTCGGCCAGCGGGTCGCGAGCCGCCAGTCTGGCCATCGCGGATTCGTCCGGCTCGGGCTCCCGCATCATCCACAGGCCGCCGATCACCAGGAGGAACACTGTGACGATGGCCGCAGAGATCTGCGCCAGGCGCCGGCTTCGTGCCGCCTCGGCGGCCGGATCCACCTGCGGCACCATCGTCCGGCACTTCGGACAGCGTTCCCGGCTGACCGCGAACTTGGTGCCGCACCGGGTGCAAGACGTCGTCGGCTCCACTAGCGGATCTCCCTCCACGAAAGAATGCGCACGCCGACCTGGCCGACGCCGTTGTTGAAGTCCTCGGGATCGCCGAACTTCTCGACCGCGGCGCCGCCTGTGCCGCTCGTACTCAGATAGAGATGCTGGTCGACGATGAACGGCGCGGTCGCGCGCCCCGCCATCGTCTTCGCAATCGGGTTCTCGCTGTTGTCGAGTTTGCCGTTCCCGTTCGAGTCGTACGCCGCCGAACCCGTATAGGTGACCGCGTAGAGCTTCGCGGTGTAATCGCTGCAGGGTGCGGTCGCCGCTTCGTTGGTGGTCGTGAAGAACACGATGTCGCCCGCGACCGAGGGTGCGGTCGAGGGCCGTTCACCAGTGGCGAGACCGGACGAATTGGTCACCGTGGTGAGGTTCTGCGTGAACATCGTCGCGGCTGACGACAGGCCGTTCTTCAGGCCATACAGCTTGAACGTCCCCGTGCCGCCCGGAGCGGTCGTCGGCAGGAGGTCGCTGCCGGTGGAGAAGAACATGTAGACGTCGGTGCTGCCGACGAAGAGCAGCGCCGAGGAGCTGTAAATCGGCTGAGTGGTATCAACCATCTGGGTCTTGGTGGTGGCCCCCGTGTTGGTGAAGTTGAACCGCCAGTACTTGCCGTCGATGTCCCCCAGATAGGCCTTGTTGACCACGAAGCTGCCACTGTCGCCGGCGGCGGTCGGATCCGCCTGGAGTGCGTTCTTGCGGCCGTTCGAGGCCACGTCGCCGACGCTGATGCAGCCGGTGCCGCTGCAGCCCGATCCCGACGCGTTGCCGATCAACACTCCGGTATCCGCATTGATCAGATACATGACGTTGCCGGCCTTGGGCCCGGTGGCGCCGCGGTTGGGAATCGATGCTTCGACATCGGGAAAGTATCCGGAGCCCACGATCACCGCATTGACCGATCGATCGATGTTCAGGGGGCCGACGGCGGGGTCGGACCAGGTGAAGCCGACCGTCTTCTCGGCATAAGTGGCCGATGCGGACAGGTCGCCGAAGAACTTGACGCGGCCGCCGGGTGTGCCGTCGGCCACGGTAAACGTGTTGGTGTAGGCCGGATCGAAATGCGAATAGTTCGGAAACGCCCACTTGAACACGATGGCCTCGTCGGGCGTGTCGAACTGCGTGAGCAGCGCATTGACCGCGCTCATACCGTCCTGATCCGGAGCGATCCCCATCCCGGCCTCGGTGACGTCGAACGCCTGGTAGAACGTGCCGCCCTGGCCCTGCCCGAACAGCATGAGGCTGCGCCAGTGATCGTTGATCTTGACCTCGGCGAGCTTGGGAGAGCTGTCCACGAAATAGTCGAACTGCTCGACCGGCTGGCCGTCGCTCAGCGCCCGCAGCTTCGGCAGCAGGTTGTACGGGATGAACGCCCACACCTCGTAGCCGGTGCGCGCGTCGATCGCGTGAATCATGCCGTCGTTGGCGCCGACGAAGATCAGCGAGCGCCGGTTCTTGTGGTCCCCGGCGAACGTCCCGGAGCCGTCGCTCCGGCCGTAATCGGTGTCGGGCGGTGGATCGAGCGACGGCGCATCCATCAACGCCGGCGTCGATCCGATCACTGCCCCGAGCGGCTGCGCCCGAATCATGGAGATGAGGTTCGAGGTGTTCGTGCCCACGCCCATGTGCGCCGCCAGCAACGGAGCGTTGGCGGTGGTGAAGGCCACCATCGAGCCACCGCCGGAGCCACTCGGAAGGTAGGTGTAGATGTTGCGGACGTTCGGGTCGGCCGGTACCCGCGCGAGTCCTTTGAGCTCAGGCCGGCCGTCGAGATCGGGCCACAGCGCCGTGGTGTCGTTGACGAATTTCCAGCCGGTCGGCTTGGTCGAGTCGGCGACCGGCTTGTACGACCGGTAGGCACGTATGCGGCCGTCGAACCCGGGCATCGCGAACCCGGCGGTAATCAGCACGTTCGAGCGCTGCGGCAGCGCCTGGCTCGCCGACGAGACGATGTCGGTGTTGGGCAGGCTGTTGCCGTTCGAGTCCCTGGCGTTCTCGAGGTTGACGGTGCCGACGATCGGGCTGACCGGGAGATACTCGGTCGCCGCGCTCAGATCGAAGTCGGCGGCGCGGGCGAAGCCGCTCTGCACGGCGTAGTTGATCGCCGCCGCGACGGCCGCTGCGTTCGTCGCCTTGGTATAACGGCCGCCGCTCGCGCTGGCGATCCCCTGCATCTCACCCTCGTCGGCCGCAGCCGGCTTGATGCCGATGACGTGAATGGGCACGCGCCGCGTCACGCTGCCGCCAGTGACCGTCAGGAACTGCGCCGCGGTGGTCACCGGATCGTGGCCCGCGTTGTAGGTCCCGTTGCCGTCGTCCTTGCCGCCCGTGATCAGGATGACTACGGTGTTGCGGCAGGCGCGGTTGGCCGCCGTATCGGCGCCCATCGCCGCTATCGCGGCCGCTTTCGCGTCCACCAGCGCGTAGTCGATCGGACGGTCGTTGAAGCCGACATCACCGAGGCCAGCCGGAATGATGCCGGCGTTGTCGCCTAATCCACGGTTGGCGATGGCCACGACCGTCGTCCCGGTGTTCGCTCCTGGGGTCACCATCACGGTGCCGGCCGGCGCCGATGTCTGCACGTAACTCGCCTGCGACACGCTGGGCGCGTAGATCGCGAACTTGTTCGGTCCGCCGGCGTTGCAGGGTATCGAGTCCGCGTACAGCACCTGGCTCAGGTCCGTGACGCGAGCCGGCTTGTCGCAGTTGGGGGACAGCCGCCAGGCCGGGGTCCGCTGCCGGAGCCGGATCAGCCCCCAGCGGAAGGCGCTGCCGGAGTTCTCGCTGACCGCCGCCACGATGCCCTGGCGCATGATCGCCCAGCGAGTCGGGTCCATGAACGGGGCGTCCGCCGCGACCAGGCCCGTTGCCGGGCTCGCGGTGATGGTTGTGGCGGCATAGCGTCCAGGCGCCATGTCGTAGGAGAATCCCCGGAAGACGCGCCGGTACCACGCCGTGGTCGCAGGATTGATGTTCGAGAACGCGCCCATGACCGCCGGATCGGCGGTCGCCGAATAGGTGCCCGGATCGTAGAGGTTGCCGCTCCCGTCCTCGAGCATCTGGAGCGACGTGTCCATGACGATGATGACGGTCGGCGGCACGCGCTTGACGAACAGCAGCGGGTCGAGCTGCGCGGATGCCGTGGTTGACCAGAGCAGGACCGCGCCCAACGCGAAGAACCCTGCACCGCCGCGCCGCCGCAGGCGCGACAGCAGCCGCGCCGGCCCCCGGCGCCGGATCTGATGAGAAGAAGGACGTGTATGGGCTGCCATTACTGCACCGTCATCCGCGTGTTGGTAATCGACTTGCCAGGCGTTTGCACCGCCGCCTTGCGCGCGCGCTGATTCAGCTCTTCCTGCCCGCGCTGCGCAATCTGTCCGCGTTCGATTTCCGTGCTGGACGTGCGCGCCACGGTGACCTCGACGACCTTCCTCGTGCCGCCCGCGCCGATCGCTTCCGCGTGGAGCGTGAGCACGCCGTTCGAATCCGCGAGCGGGTTGCCGTCGGGAGTGGCTCCGTCCGCTGAGTCCGCGGGATCGTCGGCGACCCAGACGGCGACGTAGATGTTGCTGTCGATCTCCGAGTTGCTGAGGACGTCGGCGAGCGGTCCCCAGGCGAACAGCTTCCACTGCGGGTTGTTGGCGCCCCACAGGTTCAGCGCGTTGGTATCGTTTTGGAGCTGTGTAGTCGCGGTGTTGGTCCCGCAGCAGAGCACCATGGACCCGCCGGTCGGCAGGGTCTTGGTCGAGGTCATCGCCCCGTCGATGAACGACGACTGCACGGTGCCGGCGAGCACGTCGTTCCAGCGCGGCGTCATCAGCAGGTCCTGCACGATACGCTCGACCGCCGCGTCGGCGGCGTAGAGCGCCTCCTGGCTGTTGCGATGATTGGCGGAGATCATCGTCTCGGTGTTGCTGACCATGACCACCGCCGCCGCGAGCGCGGTCAGCAGCATCATCGACATCAGCGCGATGATGAGCGCCGCCCCGCGCTCGTCGGCAAGGCGCGTCCGGAACCGAACGTTGAACGTCTGCATGGCCGTGCTCATCGGATCAGGTTCAGGTTGCGCGGCGTGATGTCGAACCGCACCACGTAGTCCGGGACCATGGCCATGCTTTGCTTGGCCCGCCCCGGGTTCAGGAACAGCGCAGGGTTCGAGCCGCGGAGCGACTCGCTCGAGGCCTGCATGCGCAGGGTGACCCGCACCTTCCGGATCCGCAGGAGATCGGCGTCGAACTCATTGTCTCCGCCGCCGCACCACGGACCGTCGGTCAGCTGCTCGGGTTTCAGGACTGCGAGCGAGCCTTCATCCGCGGTCAGCGTCGGGAGTCCCACCAGGTTGTGCATCGCGTCGTAGATGCAGTTCGCGCCCCCCCCAATGCCCGGATCGGGCGTAGTCGGCGGGGCGGGATCCCCGAAATACTCGAAGCGGAGGTCCACGACGTTGTCGACGATCGGGATCTCCGTGTTGTACCCGTCGTACAGCATCAGCTGATTCGTCGCGGCGTTGCGGTAGTAGGTATTGCTGACGGCCTGTGTGATCGTCGAGCCCGCCGCGTAGCCGTAATTGAGGCCCTGGCCGCGGTGCTGCACATGGGCGGCATCGTCCTGCACCTGGGTGAGCGTGAACACATCCCAGTGGCCGGTATCGTCGAAGATGATCACCGTCATCCCGATGTCGAACCCGCACAGTTCCTTGGGCACCTGGCAGTTGGGTGGATAGGTCACCTTCAGTTCCACCGATTGCGGCGGCATCGACTGCGCGATGCTCGTCTGGGAGTACGAATTCGGGATGTAGGTCAAGGTGACCGTGTCGCTTTTGTAGACTGCGCGGCCGTCCGCATCCCTCAGTCCCATCCGCCGTGGCACGATCGGCGCGAAGAAGTTGAGCAGCGATCCGGTCCGGGCGCCGAAATATGGTCCGGCGCCAGCCATCAACAGCTCCTTGAAGAGCGTGTCGGAGCCGACCCGCATCCGCTGCTGGAGATCCGCCACCTCGGGCTGCGACCGAGCGGTGCCGTGCGAGGGGTTGACCATGGAGAAGATCGCGCCGGTCACCAGCATCATGATGGCGCTCGACACCAGCAGTTCCACCAGCGAGAAGCCGCTCTGCGACGAGAGGCGCTGACGCATGCTCATTGGGCTTTCCTCGTCTTGACGCTGATGAGCAACGCGTCGCCGGGTTGCCGCGGGCGCCGGGGCAGATTGGTCAAGTCGAGCCGGGCCTCGTCAGCCACCGACGTGACCAGGACCTGAAGGACCAGCGTGTTGTTGGGATTGGTCGGCAGCGGGACGACGGCCCAGCGCCGGAGGTAGACGGCCCCTGCCGTCGGGGTGGCTCCAGTGCCAACCCACGCGCCATTGGCGTCGAGGTAATCGACGAACCCTGGCGTATTTTGCAGCAGCGTGTCGCTTGGCGACGGATTCAATCCCGATCCGTTGTTCTGGTGCGGGTACACGGCGAGATTGGTCGTCGTGTCGGTCACCGGCAGCCCCTGGCCCTGCAGGTCGAAGCCCCAGTCGAGCGACCGGAGCTGTTCCATCTTCTGCTCCGCCATCGCCGTCGTGGAGGTCCGGTTGTGCGCGACCCGGTTGGCGTTGGTCGCCGCGGCGAACAGCTGCGCCACGCCGAGCGACACGGTGGTCAGCAGCGCCATCGAGATGACCACCTCGACGAGGCTGAAGCCGCGCTGACTATTGAAGCTGGATTTTGCCGGCAGCATTGACGGTGATCGCCTTGGATTTACCCTTGCGGGTCACGGTGATGGTGACGGGGGCCGTAATCGGCGTCACCACGTCCGACACGATGGTGACCGCGGTCCCGTCAGGCTGGAACTGGATGATGTTGGTCGTCACGGTTGCGCCAAGCGGCAGCGAGCGAACCGGACCGTCGTAGTTCGGCCGGGTCATGACGTCGTTGTCCGCCGGGAATGGGTACGCCGAGTCCGAACACCGGTTGGTCGCGGCATCCACGGCAGGTGACGCGACGTACTCGACCGTCCGATACAGTCCGGTGCCGGGACAATTGAGCCGGACGCGAAGCAGCCGATTGGTCGACACCGCTTTCAGGCGGGCGGACTGGAACTCACGCTCGACCTCACGCGCGGCGCCATTCAGCTTCGAGCTGTCGGACACATCCGTCATGAGCGGCACGGCAATCGTCAGCAGCGTGGCCAGGAATGCGACGGTCAGCATCAGCTCGACGAGCGAGAAACCGCGTTCGGCGTTCCGGGAAATCCGCATGGTCGCCGTTGAGGTAGCAACAGGGTTGCCACGACGATAATTGATTGTCTGGTAAGGACTTGAATGGAGATTACGGACCTGGCTGCGCAAACGGCGGGAGGGCCATGTTTCGTTTTGGAACCCAGGCTGACGGTTCTGCAAGCGGGCCGCAGCGCCGGCCATTCCGATCGGCGCGCCGTATGATCGTGCGCCTCAATCGCCTTCGATGAATCAGCACGGCTATCTCTTACTCGGCCTCACCGCCATCGTCGCGGCGCTCTCCGCGGTCCTGGCCTACGCGGTGGTCCGCTTCGCGGTTGCCGCACGCGGGCTCGCCAAGAGCAACCGTCGCGAAGGTGGGGAAGCGGCCTTCATGACCAACGCCATGGAGGAGGCGCTGCAGAACCTGCGGCAGCAGGAGCGCGCCATGAAGGCGCGCGCGGAAGCCTCCGAGCGGCTCAGCGACGAAATCGTCGCGAGCCTGACGTCAGGGCTGCTCGTCGTCGATTTCGGTGAAGTGGTCCGAACGCTGAATCCCGCCGGCCGCCGGATGTTGGGACTGCCGGAGGGTGATTGGGCCAGGCCCTATCGGGAGGTTCTCGGCGCCGTCCCGGAGCTCGCCATGTTGATTGACGAGTGCCTTGCCCAGGCCCAGCCCGTCGTCAGGCGGACGGTCAAGCTGCACGGGCCAGGCAAGGCCACGCACCTCGGGGTGACGGTGTCGCCGATTCGCGACGAGATGGGACGGGCGGTACGGGGCCATCTGTCTGTTTGCCGATCTGAGCGAGATCGTGGATCTCGAGGATCAACTGCGATTGAAGGAGAGCCTTGCCCGGCTCGGTGAGCTGACGGCAGGGATCGCCCACGAATTTCGCAACGGGCTCGCGACGATTCACGGCTATGCCCGGTTGATGGATCCGGAGCGCCTGCCGGAAGACTTCCGGCCTTACATCGCGGGGATCCGATCGGAGACCGAGGAGCTGGGCCAGATCGTCACCAACTTCCTCAACTTCGCCAAGCCGACACAACTCATTCTCGGCGTGATCGACATGGGCGCGATCGTGGAGCGCGCGGCCGACGACATCCGATCGGAGGTCCAGGCCCGGGGCGGCGAGCTCACCATCACCGGGCAATTCGGCCGGGTCGAGGGCGACGACGTGCTGCTGCGGCAGGCTGTCAGCAACCTGTTTCGCAACGCGCTCGAGGCCTGCGTGGACCATCACGTCACCCCGAAGATCGTGACCGAGGCCACGGTCGATCGCGAACAGAAGGTGCTTCGAGTCACGGTCACGGACAATGGCTCCGGGATTTCACCATCGGTCGCGGAACGGATGTTCCGCCCGTTCTTCACCACCAAGGCCCGGGGCACCGGGCTGGGACTGCCACTCGTTCAGAAGATCATCGTGACCCACAACGGGCGCGTGGGACCCGTCGAGCACGAAGGCGGCGCGCGCCTCGCGTTCACTCTCCCGCTGGCGGACCGCTGAACGACGCGTCGCAGAACCTGCGATTCCGGCGCACGCCGGGAGTCGCAGTTCCCGCGATCCGCGGACAGCTGACACGCTGGAATCAGCGCTTTTTCCAATAATTCTCGCCAATTCCCCGAAGGCGGCAGCCTTGCACGCCGGGGGTGGACATGACCCCGCAGTGCCTTCGCTCCCGATTCCTTGCTTCGTTGGCAGCCGACTCTGGTTCGTCGCTGATCGAGGCGCTGACGGCAGCAACAGTCGTGATCACCATCAGCACGGGCGTCGCTCTGCTCATCGTGCGATCGACGCGCGCGGTCTGGGCGGCGGGAGCGGAATCGGCTGCGCTCTTGGTTGCGCAGCAGAAGGTCGAGCAGTTGAGCGCGCTCGAGTGGCGGATTGATGCGACCGGTGTCAGCCGGTCGGACGTGACCAGTGATCTATCTGTGGACCCGCCAGATGCGGGCGGCCTGGGCCTGCAGCCATCTCCCGCGGATGCCCTCGATCGAAATACTCCTGGCTTCGCGGACTTCGTCGGTCCCGACGGGAAGTGGTGCGGGCGGGGATCGACGGCGTCATCGGGAACGGCCTTCGTTCGGAGGTGGTCGGTCGTTCCATATCCACGCGATCCGGCCAACACTCTGGTCCTGACGGTCGTAGTGTTGCCGGTCGCCGAGTCCAGCGCGCGGGCAACCCATCCGGCCGCCGTTCGGCTGCAAACCATTCGGACCAGGACCGCGCGATGAACGGCGCGATCGGCTCCGCGAGGGGCTTCACGCTCGTCGAAGTGCTGGTCGGCTCAACGCTCTCGCTGGCGGTGATTGCTCTGGCGTGTCACCTGGCGTCCGACGTGCAGGTGGCCTGGCGATCGGCGGCAGCGCGAGTGGACCTCCAGCAGCGCGCTCGCGTAACTGCCGATCTGGTCTCACGGTTGTTGAGAGAGGCGGGGGCCGGCCCGATGAGCGGTCCCGCGCGGGCCAATCTGATCCGCGGGATCCCGCCCGTCCTGCCGCGGCGAGCCGGCAGACGTGGCGCGCACGCGTTCGACGAGTTCAGGACCGACGCCTTCACGGTGATCCGCGCGGTGGAAGAACGCGAACACGGCGCGCTTCTCACACCCGCTCCTTCTGGCGCTGCGACGCTGGAGTTGTCGTCCGCTTGCGCATTGCCCGCCTGCGGTTTCGCAGAGGGCGACAGCTTGCTGCTCCTCGACGCATCCGGGCAGTACGACATCTTCACGGTGACCGGCGTCGACGGCATGGGACTGGCGGTTCGCCATCACGGCACCCATCCGTCGGGATCCTACGTTTCCGGCACTCCGGTAATCGCCGTCGAATCGGCCTCGATCACGCTGAACCGGTCTTCCCGGACCCTGCGCCTGTACGACGGAGACGCAAACGATTTGCCTGTCCTCGACGACGTGGTGGATCTGAGGCTCTGGTACTTCGGCGAGGGAGAGCCGCCCGTGTGGCCGCGGCCGCCAGATGGGGAGGCCAACTGTCTCTACGCGGCCGACGGCGCCTATCAGGCTGCGCTGCTGCCCGTTCTGGGCAGCCCTGGACAGCTCCTCGAGCTGACCCCCGGCCTGCTGACCGACGGTCCCTGGTGCGGCGCCGGAGACACGCAGTACGACGCCGATCTGCTGCGAGTCCGGCGGGTTCGCGTGGCGGTCAGGCTCCAGGCCAGTGACCTGGCAGTTCGCGGAGTGGATCGCCTGCAGTTTGCGAATCCTGGATCGGCCCGGAGGTCATCGCTGGCGGTTCCCGACCTGACCGTGCAGATCGATGTCACGCCGCGCAACCTGCGGCTCGAGTAGTGGCGATGAACCCGAGGAACTGGTTGGTCACGGAGGCTGGCAGCACGCTTCTGATTGTGTTGGCTCTTACATTTCTGTTCTCCGCGCTCACGATTGGTACCACCACGGTCGTGAGCGTAGAGATGGCCGTCGCGAGCCGATACAGGGCTGGGATCGAGGCGCTCTACATCGCCGACGCGGGGCTGGCAGTGGTTCTGGCCGAACTGCGCACGCTTCCGGACTGGAGCCCGATCCTGCAGGGGGGCTGTCCGGTCGAGCGCCGCACAGGGTTCGTTCCTGGGTTCCGCGTCCATCGCTGGTGGCACGGTGTTTCTATGTTGCGGCGGGCGATCGCTGTTCGAACAGCTCGCACGGGAGTCGGCGGCCAGTCCCGTTCCCGCTCGCCGTACCCTGGCGTGGCATCCATATCTCTGGTCGTCGTGGAATGCCTTGACCGGCCAGCCCGGTTCGGGCCGCTTCTTCCTGCTCTCTCTCCTAAAAGACGACGAGGAGGGGGATGCGGATGAGGGGGCCGATCTCAATGGCGTGGTGGTGGTGCGGTCGGAGGCGATTCGGCCCGATGGCCTCCGCCGCGCGGTCGAGGCGCTGGTGGCGAGGGAGCCCGGCGATCCCGGCACACGGGATCCCGGCCGCGGTGCGGGTGCTCCGATGGCGGGAGGTCCGCTGAGGTCGCCGGGGCGGAGAGCGTATACTGGCTTGAAGGGAAAGCATGAAACGCCTGATTGTGAGCGTTGCCCGTGTCGTGGCGCCGGCCTTGTCAGCGGTGATCCTTGCAGGATCGGCTGGGGCCGTTCAGGCGCAGACGCCCACGCTCGGTGACGTGGCGAAGAAGGAAGCCGATCGCCGTAAGGCGCAGCCGCCCTCCGGGAAGGTCTACACCAATAAGGATCTGCCGGCGTCGGCTCAGCTCCCCGCCGGCGGCGGGCCGGGAAACGGCCACACCCGTCGATCCGGTCGCCGCCGCCACGGCCGAGAAGCCTGCCGAGCAGAAGCCCGAAGGCGAGGCGAAGCCCGAAGGCGAGACCAAAGACGAAGCGTGGTGGAAGAACCGGATCATGTCGACCCGCGAAGAGCTGCGACGCAACGAGATGTTCGCCGAGGCGCTTCAGACCCGCATCAACGCGCTCAGCCGGGACTACACGAGCCGGGACAATCCTGCGCAGCGGAGACAGATTGGTCAGGATCGCGCCGAGGCGCTGTCCGAGCTCAACCGCGTGAAGCAGGACGTCGAGCGGGGCAAGAAACAGATTGCCGACATCGAAGAGGAGGCGCGGAAGGCCAGCGTTCCTCCCGGCTGGCTCCGCTGATCCGTTCCCCCCGCGTGCCCGCTCCCGCCGTCATTCTTCTCGTCGAAGACAAGGATTCTCTACGGACGATGCTCCGGCTGGCGCTGGAGCGTCAGGGGCATTCCGTCCTCGAGGCGAAGGACCAGCCCGAAGCCGTGAAACAACTGCAGCAGGGGCAGCCGGCAGTGGTGCTGTCGGATCTGCGCCTGCCTGACGGCGACGGCTTCGGGGTGCTGCGCGCCTCGAAGGAGATCGATCCCGACGTTCCGGTCATCGTCATGACCGCCTACGGCAGCATCGAGGATGCGGTGTCCGCGATGAAGGAAGGGGCGATGGACTTCCTCGCGAAGCCCGTCGACCCCGATCATCTGCTCCTCCTCGTTGCCCGCGCGCTCGACCAGCGCCGCATCGTCACCGAAAACCTGCTGTTGAAAGAGGAGCTGGCGGTCCGGCGCGGGGCGCCGCTGCTCGTGGGCGAGAATCCGTCGCTGCGTAAGGTCTACGGCGTCGCTCCAGCGGGCCGCGGCGACCGATACCACCGTCTTGATCGAAGGGGAAAGCGGAACCGGCAAGGAGCTGTTCGCGCGATCGCTGCACGCGCTCAGCCCGCGTGCGGATGCGCCGTTCGTGGCGATCAACTGCGCCGCCATTCCCGAGAACCTGCTCGAGACCGAGTTGTTCGGGCACGAGAAGGGGGCGTTCACCGGGGCAGTGGCGCGCAAGCCCGGGAAGTTCGAGATCGCGCACCGCGGCACGCTGTTCCTCGACGAAATCGGCGATCTGCCGCTCACACTGCAGGCGAAGATACTGCGCGCCCTCGAGGAGAAACGCTTCGAGCGCGTCGGTGGCACGGCGCCGGTGCAGGTGGACGTGCGGCTGGTGGCGGCGACGAACCGCGGGATGAAAGCAGCGGTCGCCGCGCGACGGTTTCGCGAGGATCTCTACTTCCGGTTGTCGGTCTTTCCGATCACCGTGCCGCCGCTCCGCGAGCGCCCCGGCGACATTCCGCTGCTGGCACGCCATTTCGTCGACCGGTTCTGCCGGGATCTCAACAAGAAGCCGCTGGTCCTTTCTCCGCAGGCGGTGGAGGCAGCTTCAGACCTACTACTGGCCGGGGAACGTGCGCGAGCTGCAGAACTGCATCGAACGTGCGGTCATCCTGGCGGAATCCGAGACGATCCTCCCGCGGCACCTGAACCTGTCGTTCGTTGCCCCGCCCGCCGCCGAGGAGCCGCCGAGTCCCTGGGAACAGATCGATCTGAGCGGGACTCTGGTCGAGGCCAGCCGCAGGGTCCTGCGCGAGGCCGAGAAGCACAAGATCGAGCAGGTGCTTCACGAGGCCGACAACAACAAGGGTAGAGCCGCGGAACTGCTCGGGATCACCTACAAGATGTTCCTCACGAAGCTGAAGGAACACCGTATCGAGTAGCCTTCAGCCGCGGATGCCGATCCTGGCGAGGGCCTGGGTGATCTCGGCAGGCGTGATATCGGTCGCGACCTGAGTCGACCCGATGCTGGTGGGCAGGACGAAGTGCAGGGTTCCCGCAATCACCTTCTTGTCGCGGCCCATGGCCTGGAGCAGTTCTGACGCCGGCAGATCGGCAACCGGCGGCAGCGGTCCCATCTTCGCAATCAACGCTGCCAGCGCATCACGGTCGGATTCAGCGAACAGCTTCCGTGTGACGCCGAGCTCGGCCGCCGCGAGCATGCCGTACCCCACCGCCTCGCCGTGCCGGAAGCGCCGGTACTTGGTGACCGCTTCGAGCGCGTGCGCGGTGGTGTGGCCGAAGTTGAGCGCCCGGCGCGGCCCCGACTCCCGCTCGTCGCGGCTGACCACGTCGGCCTTGATGCCGCACGACTCGGCGATCACCGGCAGCAGCGCGGCCGTGTCGCGGGCGAAGAGCTTCGGCAGGTCCGTCGCCAGACGATCGAACAGGCTGCGGCTCGCGATCACGCCGTACTTCACCGCTTCATAGAGGCCCGCGCGGAACTCGCGTCGCGGCAGCGTCGCGAGCAGCACCGGGATCGACGAGCACCGCGAGCGGCTGATGGTACGCGCCGATCAGGTTCTTGCCGAGCGGATGGTTCACCCCGGTCTTCCCCCCGATGGCGCTGTCAATCTGCGCCAGGAGCGTCGTCGGCATCTGCACGACCGGGATGCCGCGCAGGAAGGTGGCCGCGGCGAAGCCGGTGATGTCGCCGACGACCCCGCCGCCGAGCGCGATGAGGCAGCTGGCACGATCGGCCGACGCCTTGATCAAGGCGTCGTAGATCCGCATGACCGTGCTGACGTTCTTGTAGCGTTCGCCGTCGGGGAGCAGGATCGGCTCCTCGCGCGTCACGGCGCTCATGGTCTCGCCGTGCAGTCCCCACACCTGAGCGGTGGATACGACGAAGCGCCGTGGCCGGGGCACGGACCGTATCGAGAAGCGCGGGAAGCGCGGAGGCTGCCCCGGCACCGATTTCAATCGGATATGTCGCCGAGGCCGTGCGGACCTCGACGGTGACGGGAACGGCTACCGCGTGTGGCAGTTTCCGGCGTCGCCTCAGCTTCGGTCTAAGATAACAGGATCGGACACCGCGTGGACCTCTCCGCAGACTACCTCATCATCGGAAGTGGCATCGCGGGACTGCGCGCGGTTGCGGAACTCAGCCCGGCAGGAGAGGTGCTGGTCCTCACGAAAGCCGAGCCCGACGAAGGCAACACCGGGCACGCGCAAGGAGGGATCGCCGCGGCGGTCGGACCGGGAGATTCGCCGGAGCTTCACGCCGCCGACACGCTGGCGGCGGGCGACGGCCTGTGCGACGAGCGGGCGGTGCGGGCGCTCGTCGAAGACGGTCCGCGATTCGTCCGCGAGCTGATGGAGTGGGGCGCGCGGTTCGACCGCGAGCCCGACGGGCAGCCGGCGCTGGCAATCGAAGGGGCGCACAGCGTGCGGCGTGTCCTCCACGCGAGGGATGCGACCGGCCGCGAAATCGGCAGCGTGCTGTACAAGCGGATCTCGGCGATGCCGCGGGTCAGGGCGCACGCCCACGCGCGGGTCGTGGACCTGCTCATCGAAGGCGGCCGCTGCGCCGGAGTCAAATATCTCGCTGACGACGGCGTCGATTGGGATGGCGCGGGCGAAGGCCGTGCTCCTCGCGACCGGCGGCGCCGGCCACGTCTATCGCGATACGACCAATCCTTCGGTTGCGACCGGGGACGGCATCGCGATGGCGTATCGCGGCGGCGCCAGGGTGGCGGATCTGGAGTTCGTTCAGTTCCACCCGACGGCGTTGATGCTGCCGGGAGAGCCACGATTCCTGCTGTCGGAGGCGCTGCGGGGCGAAGGCGCGCGGCTCCTGAATGCCGAGGGGGAGTCGTTCATGAGCCGCTACGACCCGGCGGGCGACATGGCTCCGCGCGATCGCGTCGCGCGCGCCATCGTCCGGGAGACGCAGCGGACCGGCGCTGTTTACCTCTCGATGGAGCACCTGGACCCGGCGTTCGTCCATTCCAGGTTTCCGCTGATCTCCGACGCGTGCAAGCGGGTCGGGCTCGACCTGGCGCGCGACCGGATCCCCGTCGGTCCTGCGGCCCACTACGTGATGGGCGGAGTCCAGACCGACATCGATGGCCGCACATCGATCCCTGGTCTGTATGCGGCCGGGGAAGTGGCCTGCACCGGCGTGCACGGCGCGAACCGCCTGGCGAGCAATTCGCTCCTCGAGGGCCTGGTGTTCGGCGCCCGCGCCGGCTGTGCGATGCGGGGCGACCAGCGCGGCGAGTGGCCGATGGAGGCGTCCAGGGTCATCGAGTTCGACGCCGCTCGCCACCGGCGCCTCGAGTCGACTGAGGATTGCGGCGGCCGGGTCAGCGTTCAGGAAGTTCAGGATCTGATGTGGCGCCAGGTCGGCCTGTTTCGCGATCGCGAAGGGCTGACGCGGGCGCTCGCCATCCTCGATCCCGCCTGGCGCGCGATCGATGCACGCATCGCCGGCGGCGAGCCGCTCGATGCGGCGGCGTGGCGTGAGGCGAGCATCCTCACGGTGGGCCGGCTTGATTGCGCGCGCGGCTTTGCGCCGCGAGGAGAGCCGGGGCGGCCACTTCCGCTCCGATTTCCCGAAACGCGACGATATACACTGGAAACGACGGGCTTCAGAGACCCGGGAAGGCGGGGTCTGAGAGGCGCGACAACCGGGCGGATGCACTCATCGTTCGTGGGGCCGGGTCTTCAGACCCGGCCTGCATGGAGTCAGGCAGGATTCGAGGAATGGCGCAGCAGACCAACAGCACGAAAGCGGAGAAGGACGGCGCGGGTCAGGTGACCGAGATCACGCCGCAGTCCCAGGATTTTTCCCAGTGGTACCTCGACGTGGTCCGGCGGGCGGAGCTTGCCGACTACACGCCGGTCAAGGGCTGCATGGCCATTCGTCCGTACGGCTACGCAATCTGGGAACTGATTCAGCAGGCGCTCGACCGGCGCTTCAAGGCGACCGGGCACGTCAACGCCTATTTCCCGCTGTTCATTCCTGCCAGCCTGCTGATGAAGGAGAAGGAGCACGTCGAAGGCTTCGCGCCGCAGGTGGCCTGGGTCACCAAAGGTGGTGACGAGGAGCTCGCCGAACCGCTGGTCGTGCGTCCGACGTCCGAGGCGATCATCGGCACGCTCTACTCGAAGTGGATTCAGTCCTGGCGCGATCTCCCCGTTCTGATCAATCAGTGGGCGAACGTCGTGCGTTGGGAGAAGGTGACACGGCCGTTCCTGCGGACCACCGAGTTCCTCTGGCAGGAAGGGCACACCGCGCACGAGACCGAGGCCGAAGCACAGACGGAGACGCTGCAGATTCTCGCGCTCTACAAGGAGTTCGCCGAAAACGAGCTGGCGATGCCGGTCGTCGACGGACAGAAGAGCGACAGCGAGAAGTTCGCCGGCGCATCGAAGACCTACTCGATCGAGGCGCTGATGGGCGATGGCCGGGCGCTGCAGGCCGGGCACCTCGCACAACCTCGGTCAGAACTTCGCCAAGGCTTTCGAGATTCAGTTCCAGGGCCGCGACAAGACGCTGCAGCATGCCTGGACGACGTCGTGGGGGGTATCGACGCGGATGATCGGCGGCCTGATCATGACGCACGGCGACGACAACGGGTTGATCCTGCCGCCGCGGGTTGCGCCGTATCAGGTGGTGATCGTGCCGATCCCGCGCGGCAACTGGCAGGAGACCGTGCTGCCCAGGGCCCGGGAAATCGAGGCCGAGCTGACGCGTCACGGGGTTCGCGTGATGCTCGATGCGCGCGACGCCTACACGCCCGGATGGAAGTTTGCGGAGTGGGAGCTCCGGGGAGCGCCGCTGCGGATCGAGATCGGTCCCAAGGATCTCGAGAAGTCGCAGGTCGTCGTGGCGCGGCGCGACACGCGCACGAAGTCGCCGGTGCCGATGGACAACCTGACCGGTGCCATCGTGGATCTCCTCGCTGAAATCCAGAAGGCGCTGTTCGATCGCGCGCTCCGGTTCCGGGAGGAGCACACCACGCGAGTCGGCGGCTACGAGGAATTCAAGAGCGCGATGGAGGGGCGTCCAGGGTTCGTGATCGCCGGCTGGTGCGGCAGCGGCGAGTGCGAAGCCGCGATCAAGGCGGAGACCCAGGCCACGCTCCGCAACATCCCATTCGGCAGTGAGAACGTGAGCGGGACCTGCGTCAAGTGCGGCAAGCCGTCCAACGTCGAGGCCTGGTTCGCGAAGGCGTACTAACCGCTGGTCCGCTGGTCCGCGGTCCGCCAGTCCAGCGGAGCGGCCTGGCTGTGGCCTCGCGGTCCAGCGGCCTAGCGGTCCAGCGGTCCAGCGGTCCACGGTCCGCGCCTATTTTCCCAGCTCCGGCGCCTTCGCGAGTGCCCGTCGCAGCGCCGAGTGGCGCTTCGTGATCCGTTCCCGCTTCACGATCTCGTGAAACGCCTGCGCGAGCTGATGCTGCCAGCGGGCGTCCCTGGCGCGTGAGAACGCGCCTGCCAGCGGCTCGAGACACGAGTCGTCTCCGATAGTCTGCAGCGCCCCGAGAAACGACGAGGGCAGCGAACCATTCGATCGGTCGAGCGTTTCGCGGAGATCGTAGAGCGCGATCCGGCTGCCGCGCAGGGCCAGCGCCTGATGGAGGGCGCCCCGAACGGCCAGCCAGTGCTGCGCCATCGTCCGCCGCGGCTCACCTTGCTCGCGCGCGGCCAGTGCTTCGATCAGGCGGTGCAGATCGGCGAGCGGTGCGGCAGGCGCGTGGACGGGGATGGCGTCGCGCAGGCCGGCAGGATCGTCCGGCAGCTGGCCGCTCAGAGCATCCTCCCAGAGCGCGTCATCGAGCGAGCCGCCGGCGGGCATCCGCGAGTCGCCTGCCGCGAGGCTGCCAATCGCCTGCCGGACGTCGGCCGGCGCGCTCTCGAGCGCGCTGACGGCAGCCGCGCGGACGCGGCGTTCGGCCGATGGGTCGCGGGCGACGGCGAGGAGCATATCGAGCGCCTTGACGTCGGCTCCTGCTTGCGGCCGTCCCATCAACTCGCGCAGCACGGCGATGCCTGCAACCGCGACGTCGCCATGCGCCGCGATCGCGGTTTCCGCCGCACCTAACGCCCGCTCGTCGCCGGTCGCCTCCAGGACACGCAGAATCGCAATCTGGAACTCTCGATCGGTCGTGCCCCGACAGGCTTCCACGAGCCGCGCGACGGCCCGCCGGCCGGCGATGATCAGCCGCGCGATCGCGGCCTCCCGCCGGTCGCCGCCGTCCCGCAGTTCTTCGATCAGCGACGCTACGTCCGGTGCTGCCATGTGGTGGAGTCCGCGGCCCCGCGGTGCGACTGTCGAAGGATCAGTCGGTCTCGGGCGGACTTCTTCTTCTGGAAGACCCACGCGATCCCGATGCTGAGGGTGTAGAGCGCCATCATCGGCCCCGCCATGATGAGCTGCGACATCACGTCGGTGCCAGGGCTGAGGACCGCACCGAGGATGAAGATGATGAGCGTCGCGTACTTGAAGTGCCGCGCGAGGAAGCCGGCCGTGACCACACCCATGCGGGCGAGCGCGAACACCAGCACCGGCATCTGGAAGATGATGCCGAAGCCGAGCAGCATCTTCATGTACAGCGAGAACGCCGGCCCGATCTTGGGCATGAAGGTGATGAATCCCGGCGTGAAGTCGATGAAGAACTTCCACGTCGCCGGAAAGGCGATGTAGTGCGAGAAGGCGGCGCCTGTGAAGAAGAAGATCGACGAGGCCCCGACGAATGGAATCGCGAAGCGCTTCTCGTGCGAGTAGAGACCAGGCGCGACGAAGAGCCAGACCTGGTAGAGCACGAACGGCGCCGCGACGAGCAGGCCCGCCAGGAAGCCCACCTTCATCCAGAGCATGAAGGCTTCCGACGCCTCCGTCGCGAGCAGCTTGTTCCCTTCCGGGAGCATCTGCTGCATGGGCAGCATGATGAACCGGAAGATGTATTTGTCGTTGAAGACGAACGCGATCACGCACCCGATCAGGATGCCGATGATCGAGGCGATGAGCCGCTTCCGGAGCTCGTCGAGGTGCTCCAGAAAGGACATCCGACCGCCTTCGAGCTCGATCTCTTCGGGGTCGGTCAGTTCGATGAGCGATGTGTCGTCCTCGCGGGCAGACGGCGGCTCTGGCCGCTCGAGCGTCGGAACGGGCGCCATTCAGGCCTTAGACGTGATCGGTTTCGCGTGGAACCGTGTGGTCCGGGCTCTCGGCGTCAGCGAAGTCCGAGGCCGTGGCCTTCGGGGTCGCAGGCTCAGCCGGCTTGGGAGCGCGCTGGTTCCGCTCCTCCTCGACGCGGATCTCTTCGTCGAGCGTATTGCGGAGCTCGTTGGAAGCCCGCTTGAACTCACCCAGGCTCTTGCCGAGCGAACGGCCGAGCTCAGGCAGCTTTCGGGGCCCGAAGATAATCAGCGCGAGCGTCAGAATGATGAGGAGCTCGGGCATCCCGATGGAACCAAACATAAAGCAAACCCCTGACAGAACGATGGTTGGCCGAATCCTTGTGATTATAGAAACGCTACCCGAGCGGGTCAAGCGAACCCGGCCGGGGCTCTGCCCGGAAGTCATTGCGGGCGTGGCACTTGGTCTGTTACGATCCCAACATGCGTAATTCTCGATTCCTCCCGGTCGCGCTGCTGGCGGTCGTGTACTGTCGGCGCTGGTCGGTGGCTTCTATGGCAGCGTGTTCGCCCGGCAGGACGAGGTCACGCAACAGTATCGCGTCTTCACGGCGGCGCTGGCGGCAATCGATCGCGAGTATGTCGAGGAAGTTCCCTCCGATCGTCTCGTCTACGGTGGCATCGAGGGCATGCTGAAGACGCTCGATCCCCATTCGAGCTTCTTCGATCCCCGCCAATACGCCCAGATGCGCGAGCGTCAGGAAGGCAAGTACTACGGGCTTGGCATCCAGATCCAGCCGATCGACGGCGACATCACGGTGATGTCGATCTTCGAAGGATCCCCGGCCTTCAAGAAGGGATTGCGCCGGGGCGACGTGATCGCCCGCATCGAGAGCAAGGACACCTCCGGCAAATCGACGATGCTCGATGCGAAGGGGATGTCGAGCGAGGACGCGGTCAAGCTGTTGAAGGGGCCGAAGGGAACCTCGGTCAACATCTCCATCAAGCGGCGCGGCTACGACCAGTTGATCGATCTGCAGGTCATGCGCGACGAGGTGAACATCGTCAGCGTGCGCGGCTTCTTCATGATCGACGGCGAGACCGGCTATCTCAAGCTCGGTGAGTTCACCGAGACCTCCAACCACGAGGTCGGCGCGGCGCTCGAGCAGCTGGGCACGAGGGGGATGAAGCGGCTGGTCCTGGATCTCCGCGACAATCCCGGCGGCGCGCTCGATCAGGCGATCGCGATCTCCAATCGATTCCTGCGTGTCGGCGACATGGTCGTCTTCACCAAGGGCCGCTCGCGCAACGCGGATCAGGAGTACCGCGCGACCGAGCCGAGCGACTACACGCGCCTGCCGATGGTGGTGATGGTCAACCGGAACAGCGCGAGCGCCTCGGAAATCGTCAGCGGCGCGCTGCAGGATCACGATCGCGCTCTGGTGGTCGGCGAAACGACCTTCGGGAAGGCGCTGGTGCAGTCGGTCTACCGGATCAGCGAGAACGCCGGCCTGGCGCTGACGACCGGGCGCTACTACACGCCGAGCGGTCGCCTGATTCAGCGGCCGTGGGATGGCACGTTCGACGAATACCTCACCTACACGCTGCGCGACCAGAAGGGCGAGCGGCAGCACTCCAGCGCGGAACTGAAATACACGGACGCCGGGCGCAAGGTCTATAGCGGCGGAGGCATCGAGCCCGACAAGTTCATGGCCGGGCCGGTCGAGGGCTTCGCGCCGACGAAGTTCGGCCGCCAGATTTGGGGCAGCGGACAGTTCCAGCGCTTCGCCGACGCGTACATGGCCGAAGGCGACACCCGCTTCACCGCCGCCAACAAGAGCAAGAAGCGCATCTCGAAGGGCTTCACCGTGACCGACGAGATGCTCCAGGACTTCCGGACGCAGCTCACGACCCAGAAGATCACGTTCGACGAAGAGGCCTTCAAGACCGACCTGCACTTCATCAAGGCCTTGGTGCACTACGAGATCGATCTGGCCCTCTTTGGCGTGGAAGAGGCTCGCAGGAACCTGATCTTGCAAGACCCGCAGGCGAAGTTCGCGCTGGCGCAGTTCGGGGAAGCGCAGCGCCTGACCGAGTTGGCCCGGAACACGCCGCGTGGCGGCGGCCGGTAAAGGATCGAAATAGGGCATTTGGCCGCTACATTTTGGGGAGGACTTTGAGCTTGCCCCTAGGTATAGGGGCTTGTTAGACTGACCGCCGTTCGTGCCCCAAGGGGCCATCCCGCTCGTGGGATGGAGGGGTTTCGCCGGAACGGTCCTTGTCACTCGTCTCGACTCGACAATCAGATTACCGTTTTGAAGCGTCCCAGCCGCTTCCGCATCCGATGCGTCCGCATCCGGAGTGTGAGGCGGCTTTTTCATTTTTTGGCTGGGGGACCTGAACGTCATGCGACTGCACCGCCTGGAGATTGCCGGCTTCAAGAGCTTTCCCGATCGATCCGAGCTGACATTCGATACCGGGGTCACCGCGATCGTTGGTCCGAACGGGTGCGGGAAGAGCAACGTCGTGGACGCGCTCACGTGGGTGCTCGGCGAACAGAGCGCGAAGAGCCTTCGCGGCGATCGCATGGAGGACGTGATTTTCGGCGGCAGCGACGCCCGGAAACCGACGGCCGCCGCCGAAGTTCGCCTCAAGCTCAGTGGTGTCGCGGCGCGCGGTCCTGGACAGGCCGGCGGCAACGGCCACAAGACCAATGGCAACGGTCGGAATGGCAACGGCCACAACGGGAAGGGCCACAACGGGAACGGCCACGGACACGTCCAGGCTGTAGTGGCCCAGGCCGACGCCCAGATCACTTCCGACGGCATTCTCGCGTCGTCTGCAGTGGCACTGCTCGAAGACGAGACTCCGCTCATCGTCCGCGACGTGGAGTTGATGCGCCGGCTGTATCGATCCGGTGAGAGCGAATACCTGATCGATGGCGAGATCTGCCGGCTGAAGGACGTCCAGGACCTGTTGATGGACGCGGGCGTCGGGGTCAAGGGCTACGCCGTCATCGAGCAGGGAAAGATCGGTCAGATCCTCAGTGCCCGACCCACCGATCGCCGCCAGCTGATCGAAGAGGCGGCTGGCGTCACCAAGTACAAGAGCCGCCGGCGGGCTGCCGAGCTGAAACTCGAAGCCGCGCAGCAGAACCTGACCCGCGTCGACGACATCGTGTTCGAAGTGGAGAAGCAGCGCGGAGCGCTGAAGCGGCAGGCCGCGAAAGCCCGGCGCTACCGGCGGCTGCGCGAGGAACTGCGCCGCTGGGAGAAGGTGCAGTTCACCGAGCGGTACCGCACGCTCGGCGTCGCCATCGAGTCGGCACGCACGAAGCTGACGCAGGCGCGCGAGCGGGAAGCGGGCGCGGGCGCTCATCTCGCCGAAGTCGAGGCTGCGGCCGAAGCGCTTCGGCTCGAGCTGACCCAGGCGGATGCGGCTGAGACCGAAGCGCGGGAACTGGCTCATGCCCGCGAGCTCGCCATCGGCCGGCTGCAGCAGCAGGTCACCTTCGATCGACATCAGGTCGAGACGCTCGGCGTGACCGCCGCGGAAATCGAAACCGAGGTCGCGGCGCTGGACGCACGGCGTGAACCGGCGAGGCTCGAGCTCGAAGACCGCCGGCAGGCGTCCGAGCGAGCGGTTACCGAGCGCGAGCAGGCAGCCGCCGATCTGGCGGCGGAGGAGAACACCTACGGCGATCTTCAGACCCGGATCGAGGGGCTCGAAGGGGACGTCGAGGCCGCACGAAGTGAAGTCTTTGCCGCCGTGAATGCGGCAACCGCGCTGCGCCATGCGGTGGAACACGCCGGGGCCGCCCGCAGCCGCATCGGCGAGCAGATTGGAAAGCTCGAGGTCGAGGCGGGCGACCTGCGGATCGAAGGCGGAGAAAGCCGCGCAGGAGCGTTCGGCCGCGGAGGCTGGTCTTGCCCGCGCCCAGGAAGCGATGGAGGCGCTGCGCCTGGAGCGTGCCGCCCGCGAATCGGAGCTCGCAACCGCCCGTGCCAGCCGCGATTCGCTGACCCGCGACTTCCGCGGGGCAGAGCACGAGGTCGCCGGCATCGCCGCCCGTCTGCGATCGCTCGAAGAACTGGACGCCGCCCGCGCGGAGTACGGCGACGGTGCGCGTGTCGTGCTGGCGGAGTCGAACGGCGACGTCGGCCAGATGGGTTCCGTCGCTGACTACCTCGAGGTGCGCGCCGGCTCGGAGCGCGCCGTCGAAGCCTGTCTCGGTGATCTGCTCCAGCATGTCGTCGTGCGCACGCACGAAGCAGCGGCCGCGGGGCTTCGCTTTGCGTCAGATCGGAACGCCGGTCGGGTCGGGTTCCTGGTGGCGGAGGCAGTGCCGGACCTTGCCCCGCTCTCGGCTGTCGACGTTCCCGGCGTGATCCCCGTGCTTCAGCTCGTTCAAGTGACGGGCCCGGCAGAAGCGGCGATTGTCGCCAGCCTCGGTACCGCCTGGATCGCCGAGACCGTCGAACTGGCCAGGACCGCGGCCAGCGTGCTGAACGGACCGGTCGCGACCGGCGAGGGCATCGTTTATCGCGGACCCCACCAGGTCGAAGGCGGAACGCGCGCGGAATCGCGGGGCATTCTCGCGACCAAACGCGAGATCAAGGAGCTGCGTGAACGCCTCGACGTGAACCGCGCCGGAGTCGATCGCCTGCGCGAGGAGATCGCCGTGCTCGACGTCGCGGTCGCGGCGGCGGAGTCGGCGATTGCTTCCCTCCAGGAAGCCCTCCATCACCAGGAGAAGGACATCGTCGCCTTCCAGCTGCAGGCGAGAGCGTCACTCGAGACGGTGGACCGGCTCAATCGCAAGCAGGAACAGATTGCCGTCGAGCGCCGGACCGCGGAAGAGGAGCTGCGCGCGCAGCAGGCACGCCAGGAAGAAGCCCAGGCGTCGATTCTGCGGATCGAGGAGGAACAGCGAGGGGCTGACGAACGCCTGAACCACGCCCAGCGGCGGCTGTTCGAGGCCCGGGAGGCGATGCAGGCGCAGGCCCGGCAGACCGCTGAGGCGAAGGCCGCGCACGCCGCCCTGACCGAGCGCGCGTCGGCGCTGCTGGCTGAAATCAAGCGCCTGGAGGATGCGGGGCGTGAGCTCGAGGCCCGGCTCGCCGCGAGCCGCGACGAGCTCCGCCGTGCCGAGACGCGCCGGGAGCAGCTGCGCGAGGCGATCGTGGCCGCCGAAGCCGCCCTCGACGCCGACGTCAAAGCCTTCGAGGCGCTCCGCGAGAGCGTGCGCACCGCCGAGGAACGCTGCCTGGCGCTGCGCTCCACGTTCAGCGAGCACGAGGGCCGCATCAAGGATGCGCGCCGGGCACTCGAGAGCGTCCGCGCCGAGGCCGCCCAGCTCGATGTCGCGCGCGCCACCGCCGAGGCCGATCTGTCGCACCTCGCGGCATCCTGCACCGAGACCGTGCAGGCGACCCTCGATGAAGTGGCCGCGGAAGTGGAGCAGCTCGAGCGCGACGGACTGCTGACGAGCCCACGGCCCGTGGACGATGGGCCGGAGCCGTCGGAGCTCGAGGGAGACGGCGACGCGCCGGCGGGAGTCGAAGCCGCCGAGCCGGCGAAGTCCGAGCAGGCACGACCCATGACCGCCGACGAGATGGTCCTCGACCTGCGCACGAAGATCGATCGCATGGGACCGGTCAACATGATGGCGATCGATCAGTTCGACGACCTCGAGACCCGCCACTCGTTCCTCACGACGCAGCGCAAGGATCTGATCGATGCAATCGCCGCGACCAGCGACGCGATCAAGAAAATCGACAAGACCACGCGCGAGCGATTCACCGAAGCGTTCACCGTCATCAACCAGAACTTCGAGGGCACCTTCCGCACGCTCTTCGGCGGCGGCCGCGCCGGCCTGGTCCTGCTCGATGAGAGCGACGCGCTGGAGAGCGGCATCGACATCATCGCGCAGCCGCCGGGCAAGCGGCTGCAGAGCGTCCAGCTGCTGTCGGGTGGCGAGAAGGCGCTGACCGCGATGGCCCTCATGTTCGCCATCTTCCAGTACCGGCCGAGCCCGTTCTGCCTGCTCGACGAAATCGACGCTCCGCTCGACGACGCCAACATCGGCCGCTTCGTCGAGATGCTCCAGGGGATGCAGGACTTCACCCAGTTCATCCTCATCACTCACAACCGCAAGACGATGGAGATCGCCGACCGCTTGTGGGGCGTGACGATGGAGGAGCCGGGGGTGTCGAAGCTCATTTCGGTTCAGCTGAACTAACGGGTTCCGGGTTCCGGGTTCAGGGTTCCGGGTGCCGGGTTCAAGGTTCGGGGCGGTTCGGGGTTCGGGGTTCGCGGTTCCGGGTGCTGTTCAGGATTCTGAGCCTGCAGCCGATAGTGGGAACGGAACCCGGAACCGAGAACCCCGAACCGAACCCTGAACCTTGAACCGAACCCGGCACCCGGAACCCCGGAACCCGGAACCTTCACCCCGCGTGAATCTCTCCAAATCCTCCCGGTACCACCGCGCCAGACGCCGAGCGGATGCCGCGGCCATCGCTTGCAGCCGCGGCGCTGTTGTCGGCGCTGTTGCTCACCGGCGCTTCCATCGCCCTTCGCGCTGCCGTCGATGGCTGGCCTGCAGCCTATGCGGCGGTCCTCTGCCTCCTCGCCGGCGTTGTCTTCCTTCCGTTCGGCTGGTACCGGGGCTATCGCCTCGAGCGTCAGTACCAGCTCTCCGAGGTACGCGCGCGGAGCTGGCTGGCCGGCCGATTCAAGGCGGCGGTGGTGGCCATGGCGATTGCGGTGCCCCTTGCGGAGCTCGTTTACCGGGCGATGCGCTGGCCGGTGTGGTGGCTGATCGCGGCGGTTGCGTGTGCCGCGGCGATGACGCTCCTGACCGTTGCCGGTCCGGTTCTGCTCCTGCCGCTGTTGGACGGGTCGCGGCCGCTCGAGCGAGACGTCCTGCGTCACCGGCTGGAGCGCCTCTCGAAGCGTGCCGGCATCCCGGTGTTGGGCGTGCACCAATTCCCGCTGGGCGAACGCACGCGCCGCGCCAGCGCGGCGCTGGTTGGCGCGGGGACCACTCGACGGATCCTGCTGTCCGACACGCTCCTCGCCAACTACTCGGACGACGAGATTGAGGTGATGATGGCGCACGAGCTGGGGCATCACGTGCACCGCCACGTGCTCAAGGCGAGCGTCGTCGAAACGATCCTGCTGCTGGCCGGCTTTCGTCTGGCAGCCGCGGCGCTGGACGCGTCCTGGCGCTGGCTGGGACTGGCCTCACCGGCCGACCCCGCGGGCATGCCCCTGGTAGTGCTGACGGTGGGAGGTGTGCTGGTGGCCGCGACTCCGCTGGTGAACGCGTGGTCGCGCGCGCACGAGCGCAGGGCCGATCGGTTCGCGCTCGAAACCGCGTCGGAGCCCGCCGCCTTCATCCAGGCGGTGCGCCGGATGTCGGCGCAGAACCTCGCGGAAGACCGGCCCTCGAGCGCGGCATTCCTGTTCTTTCACACGCATCCCACGGCCGAGGAACGGATCGCATTCGCGCGAGATGTGCTGGCGGCGCGAGAAGCGCGGACATCCGTCCGTGCGACAGGCGCGGAGCTGACGATCACGGTGGCTGTTTAACCCGGCCGATCAATGCACGACCAGCGTGCCCTTCATGTCGCGGCAGCGCTCGTCCTGCTTCAGATTGCAGTAGAACTCGAAGGTGCCGGGCTGATCGGCCCGGAACTCGAAGGTGACGGTCTGACCCGCGCCCGCACGCTTGGCGATGCGATACCGCTCGTTGTTGAAGCTGTGCGGCATGTCGGCGGCGGTAAAGGTGATCTTGACGAGATCGTCCTTGTTGACTTCGATTCGGGCAGGGGAGTAGCGGTGGTCCTGCCCGGTAATCGTGAATTCCCGGGTCTGGCCCTGGTCGCGGGCCGAAAGGCCGACGAACGAAACGGCCGCAGCGGCGAAGATGGCGAGCGGACGATTCATGATGCGGCCTCCCTCTGGGTTTTTCGGCAGCGGTGCCGGATTCCGACACTACCCCTGCTTCACCTTAGGACGGTTCGGCTGGCCGATTGGTTGGCCGGGCCAGCCGGCGGCCAATTTGTGGCCGTTTCTGCGGGCTATTCCTCGCCGCGCGGCCCCGGTCCGGCCGTCTCAGCCACGTCGGCCCGGTTGCCGTCCGGCTGCTCGGCACGCTCGGGACGGTGCCCGCGTCTCGGGGCGGCGGTCTGAACCGGGACTCCGGCCTCTGTCGCCACGGTCGCCGCGGTCGCGGTCTCCCCGGTAACCGCCACGGCCGCCCTCAGGGCGGCCGCCTTCACGGCGCGGGGCGGTCACCGCCCTCGGCGCGGTGGCCACCGCCCTCGCTCGACGGCGGCACGCCTCCCTCGGGCGGATCGATCAAGGCCTTCCGGCTCAATCGGATCTTGCCCGACGGGTCGATGTTGATCACCTTGACCATCACCTGCTCGCCTTCCTTGAGCTCGTCGCGGACGTCCTTCACGCGGTAATGGGCGATCTCCGAGACGTGGAGCAGGCCGTCGAGTCCGGGGAGAATCTCGACGAAGGCGCCGAAATCCGTAATCCGCTGGACCTTGCCCATGTAGGTCTTGTTGAGCTCCGGCGTGGCGGTCAGTTCCTGGATGATGCCGATGGCCTTCTGCGCCGAGGCCTCGTCGGCCGACGCCACGTTCACGCGGCCATCGTCTTCGACGTCGATCTTCACGCCGGTGCGCTCGATGATGCTGCGGATCATCTTGCCGCCCGGTCCGATGACGTCGCGGATCTTGTCGACTGGGATGCGGATCGTCACGATGCGCGGCGCGTGAGCCGAGACATTGTCGCGGGCCACGCTCAGCGTCTGCTGCATCTTGTCGAGGATGAACAGCCGTCCGGTGCGCGCCTGCTCGAGCGCCGTGCGCATGATGTCCATGGTGATGCCGGACACCTTGATGTCCATCTGGAGCGCGGTGATGCCGTCGGCCGATCCGGCGACCTTGAAGTCCATGTCGCCATAATGGTCCTCGGCGCCCGCGATGTCGGTCAGGACCGCGTACTTGCCGGTCGACTCGTCCATGATCAGGCCCATCGCCACGCCGGCCACCGGCGCGCGCAGCGGGACGCCGGCATCGAACATCGCGAGCGAGCCGCCGCATACCGACGCCATCGACGAGGAACCGTTCGACTCGAGGATGTCGGAGACCACGCGGATGGTGTAGGGGAACTTGTCTTCGCCGGGAATCATCGCCGCGAGCGCGCGCTCGGCGAGAGCGCCATGGCCAATCTCGCGGCGGCCGGGCCCACGCAGGAACTGCACCTCACCGACCGAGAACGGCGGGAAGTTGTAGTGGAGCATGAAGCGCTTCCACGTCTCGCCGTCCACCGTTTCGACCTTCTGCTGATCCTCGGCGGTGCCGAGCGTGGCGGTGACGAGCGCCTGGGTCTCACCGCGCTGGAACACCGAGGAGCCGTGGGTCCGGGGGAGGATGCCGACTTCGATCGCGATGGGCCGGATTTCGTCGAAGGCGCGCCCGTCGAGCCGCTTGCCGCGCTGCAGCGCCTCGTCGCGCATCACCTTTTCCTTCAGCTCCTTGAAGATTGCCTTCGCATCGCTGCGGCGTTCCACCTCGCCGTCCGGGATGCTGGCCACGAGATCTGCGAGGACCTGATCGACCGTGCCGTAGTTCTCGAGCTTGTCCTTGATCCGCATCGCCTCGGCCAGCGGCAGATACACCTTCTCCTCGACCTCGCGATAGAAGTCGTGAGCGATCTGCTTGGGCTGGATCTCGGTCTTCTTCTTGCCGGCGTCGCGCGCCAGCGCGTCGATGGCGGAGACGATGTCGCGGATCGCCGCATGGGCGCGTTCGAAGGCCTGAACGATCTCTTCCTCGGAGACTTCCTTTGCGCCGGCTTCGACCATCATGATCGCGTCTTTGGTTCCCGCGACAATCAGGTCGAGGCGCGACTGCCGGCGCTGCTCGTAACTCGGGTTGATGATGTATTGCCCGTCGACCAGGCCGACGCGCACGCCGGCGATCGTCTTCGTGAAGGGAATGCCCGACAGCGCCAGCGCGGCGGAAGCGCCGGTAATCGCCAGCACGTCCGAGTCGTTCTCCGAGTCAGCGGACAGGAGCAGCGAGATGATCTGCGTCTCGTGGCGCCATCCGTAGGGGAACAGCGGCCGGATCGGCCGATCGATGAGCCGGCTCGTCAGGACTTCCTTCTCGCTGGGCTTGCCCTCGCGCTTGAAGAAGCCGCCGGGAATCCGTCCCGAGGCGTAGGTGTATTCGCGGTAGTCGACGGTCAGGGGCAGGAAATCGATGCCTTCCCGCGCCGCCGCCGCGGCGCACGCCGTCACCAGGACCATCGTATCGCCCGCGCGGACGACAACGGCGCCGTCGGCCTGTTTCGCAAGGCGGCCGGTCTCAATCGAAATACTGTGCGTGCCGACCGAAATAGTTCGTGTGTGCATGTGCTTTCTTGTCCGTCTGTGAGCTGCGCCAGCTTCCCTGTGTGTGTGCGTGCGAACGCGGCGAAGGTTGCGCCGGCGTCCCCGGCTATGAGCCATGTCGACCCGGACCCGTGGCGCACGCCGGAAGATGGCGTCGCAGCGGTCCGGGCCGGAGAGAGAGTTTCTACTTGCGGATTCCGAGCCGGCGGAATCAATTCGGCGTACCGCTCCGTGTCTTTCCCCTTGAGGTAGTCGAGGAGACGCCGACGCTGCCCAACGAGCTTCAGCAGCCCGCGGCGCGAATGATGGTCCTTTGCGTGAGTCTTGAAGTGTTCCGTCAGGTAGCTGATGCGCTCGCTGAGGAGGGCCACCTGCACTTCCGGGGAGCCGGTATCGGCGTCGTGCGTTCGATAGTTTCCGATGATGTCGGTCTTGCGATCTTTACTGAATGCCACGTGTCAGCCTCCACGCACGGCCCAGAAGCGGCACCGCGCGCTCGTCAGAGCCCGCGGCCGGAGGCGCCACGCGCCGCCGCACCAGACCGCCGTAGTAAAGGGGCGTGTCTCCCTGTCCCCTTGTTTCAAATTCAACGGACTCAATATTTTAAACCAGGACGACGACCGGTTGCAAAAGGCCCCCGCCGGCAGGCTGGCCGATGGCCAGCAGCGCCCCGTCGGCGTCCAACACCCGCACGGGCCCAGGCGCGACATCGACGGGAACCGTCCGATTCGCATCCCAGAGGTCCTCGGCAGCGAGCGCATTGCCGTGGGCGGCGCGCCGGGCCCCCCGCTCGTTGACCACCACGTGCGGCAGCCGGGACAACAGACCCTCGACCGGCACCAGCCGCGAAAGGGCGGCAGTGCCCTCCTCCTGAATCAGCGACAGCGGCACCGCCTGGTGCTCGTGAAACTCGCCGGCGCGGGTCCGGCGCAGCGACTCGAGGTGCGCACCGCACCCGAGGCGCCTGCCGAAGTCGTTGGCGAGGGATCGCACGTAGAACCCGCTCGAGCAGACCACCCTCACCAGCGCAAGCCCATCGTCGTACCTGACCAGCTCGAGCTCCCTGACGGTGACTTCGACCGCCTTCAGCTCGACCGCTTTCTGCCGTCGCGCGAGCTCGTACGCCGGCCGGCCGCCAACCTTCTTCGCGGAGAACGGTGGCGGCACCTGCCAGTAGGTTCCAGTGAAGTCGGCCAACGCTTCCCGCAGCTCGGCCTCGGTGAACGCCGGACGGTGGCGGACCGGCAGGAACAGCACCGGCTCGCCGGTCTCGTTGGGCACCAGCCGCTCTTCCGCGTCGTAGGTGGCGGTCGCCACACCAAGGCGGATTCCCGCGACGTACTCCTTCTCGTCGGCTGTGAGGAACTGTGCGAGCCGGGTGGCCCGGCCCACTACCAGAGGCAGTACCCCGGTTGCAAGCGGGTCGAGTGTGCCGGTGTGTCCGATTCGAGAGATTCCGATCGCGCGCCGCACTCTCGCCACGACGTCGTGCGACGTCGGACCGAGCGGCTTGTCCACGATCAGGACTCCGTTCATGCGGAGCGACGGGTCTCCAGTCCTCTGGCGATGGCGGTGACGACGCGATCGAGAATGGCGGTGCGGACCTGTGCGAGGGGGCCAGCCACCGTGAAGCCGGCGGCGTTCTTGTGACCGCCGCCGCCGTAGGCGTTGGCCACCATGCGCACGTCGACGTCGTACTTCGATCGCATGCTGACCCGCACGGCGCCGTCGGGCGCGACCTTGAAGAACACGACGGCCTGAATCTCCCGGGCCGTCAGCGGCAGGTTGATCAAGCCCTCAGTGTCGTTGTTGGTGCAGCCGCACGCCCCGAGCATCGCATCGTCCATGTACAGGACGGCGAGGCGTCCTTCGTCGAGGAGGTGCATGCGGTCGAGCAGGGCGCCAATCAGTTTGAGCTTGCCAAAGCTGTTGCTGTCGAAGATGCGCCGGGCCATCGCGGCCGGGTTGACTCCCGCTTCGACCGTCTGCCGGCAGATGTCGAAGGTCCGCGGCGTAATGTTGGAGTGGTGAAACGACCCGGTGTCGGTCAGGATCGCCAGATAGATGTGGGTCGCGATCTCGATCGACATCGGCACGCCGAGGGCACCGATAACGTCGTACACCATCTCACCGCACGCCGCCGCCGACTCGTCGAACCAGTTGATCGCGCCGTACATGCGGTTGCCCGCATGGTGGTCGATGTTGATGATGAAGCGCCCTTCGAACCCGCCGACACCGGTGCGGTCGAGATCGCCGCACTCCATCACGATCACCGCCTCGGCGTCTGCATCCGCGGGAACCTGCGCGGCGATCTCGACGCGATCGAGCCCGGGAAATTCGTAGTAGTGCTCGGGCGCGCGGTCGGCGTTGATGATGCGCGACTGTTTCCCGAGGGCATCGAGCGCGAACGCCATCGCCAGCTGCGAGCCGATCGAGTCGCCATCGGGTCGCGCATGCGATGTGATCAGAAACCGCTGCCGGCTCATCACCGCGTCGCGGATCTGGCTGATCAGCGCCGCGGCCGTGGCCGGAAGGGCCTCTGGAACCGGATTACTCATCGGGCTGTGATTTTCTGCCGGGCTCCGGGGTGGTGGCGTCGGACCGGCTGTCGCCGTCAGGAGCGTCACCTCGCTCCGCGCTGATCTCGTTCAGGATGCGTTCGATTCGATCGCCGCGCTCGACCGATTCGTCGAAGAAGAATTCGAGGACTGGGACCCGCTTCAATCGCAGCCGGCTGCCGAGCTGCCGGCGCAGGAACGGAGTGGCACGGCCCAATGCCCGGGCGGTGTCGCGCCGGGCCCGCTCGTCGCCGAGCGTGGTGTAGTAGACGCGGGCCACCTGCAGGTCCGGCGACACCGTGACCTGCGTGAGCGTCAGAAAGCCGATGCCGGGGTCGTGGACTTGGCGGGCGAGGAGATCGGAGATCTCCGCGCGCAGTTGATCGCCAACACGTGACGGGCGGGTGGAGGGCATTTAGACTGGCGTCGCGACCCTTTCGACGACGAAGGCTTCGATCACGTCGCCCACCTTGATGTCGTTGAATCGCTCGAAACCGATACCGCACTCGAACCCGGTCTTGACCTCGGAGACGTCGTCCTTGAACCGGCGCAGCGAGCCGATCTTGCCTTCGAACACCACGACGTTGTCGCGCAGGAGCCGCGCCTGCGACTCGCCCGAACGCGTAATCCTCCCGTCGGTGACCATGCAGCCGGCGATGGTGCCGAACTTCGGGACTTTGAACGTATCGCGGACCACCGCCGTGCCGATGCGCACTTCCTTGAACGTCGGCTCGAGCAGCCCGGTCATCGCCTTCTTCATCTCGTCGACGACGTTGTAGATGACCGAGTGCAGGCGGATGTCGACGCTCTCGCGATCGGCGATCTCGGCGGCATTGCGATCGGGCCGGACGTTGAAGCCGATGATGATGGCGTTCGACGCCGACGCCAGCAGCACGTCGGATTCGTTGATGGCGCCGACGCCGCTGTGGATGATCCGCACCTTGACCTTCTCGTCGGTCAGCTTGGTGAGCGTATCGCTCAGCACTTCGGCCGAGCCCTGCACGTCCGCCTTGACGATGATCGGCAGTTCCTTGACGCCGCCCACGGCAATCTGCGCCTGCAGCGACTCGAGCGTCAGGCGCGTGCCCTTGGCGCCGAGCGCCTTCTCCTTCGCCTGGTTCTGGCGGAAATGCGCGATCTGACGCGCCTTGGCGGCATCGGTCAGCGCCTGGAAGGCGTCGCCCGGCTGCGGCAGGCCGCCGAGGCCCAGGACCTCGACCGGCGTCGCGGGTCCGGCGCTCTTCAGCTGCCGGCCGCGATCGTCGATGAGCGCGCGAACCTTGCCGACGATCGTGCCGGCGATGAGCGTGTCGCCGACCCGCAGCGTGCCGTCCTGCACCAGGATGGTCGCGACCGGGCCGCGGCCCTTATCGAGCTTCGCTTCGAGCACCGTGCCCGACGCGTTGCGCTTGGGATTGGCCTTGAGCTCGCTCAGTTCGGTGACGAGCAGCACCATCTCGAGCAGCAGCTCGAGGTTCTGCTTCTTCTTCGCGGAGACTTCGACCATGACGGTCGAGCCGCCCCACTGTTCCGGGGTCAGGCCGAGATCGGCGAGCTCCTTCTTGACGCGATCCGGATTGGCCTCCGGCTTGTCGATCTTGTTGATCGCCACGAGGATCGGCACGCCTGCCGCCTTCGCGTGATCGATCGCTTCACGGGTCTGGGGCATCACGCCGTCGTCAGCGGCCACGACCAGGACGACCACGTCGGTGACCCGGGCGCCGCGGGCACGCATCATCGTGAACGCCTCGTGGCCGGGCGTGTCGAGGAACACCACGTTCCGATCGTTCACCTGCACCGCGTAGGCGCCGATGTGCTGCGTGATGCCGCCGGCTTCGCGCTCCGCGACGCGCGCCGAGCGAATCGCATCGAGCAGCGTCGTCTTGCCGTGATCGACGTGGCCCATGACGGTGACCACCGGCGCACGCGTGACCTTGTCCTCGGGGTTGACGTCCTCGGACTCGACCTGCAGCAGCTCCTCTTCGAAGCTCTGCATCTTCACGTCGGCGCCGAAGTCGCGCGCGATCATCGTCGCGGTCTCGTCGTCGAGCGTGCTGTTGATGGTCATCATCATGCGGCGCTCGATCAGTTTCTTGAGGACGTCTTTGGCCTTCACGTCCAGCTTGGCGGCGAGGTCGGCGACAGTCATTCCTTCAGCGAGTGTAATCGTCCGCGTGACCGGAGGCGGTGCGGATGGCGCGCTCTGCACGGGCGGGCGCGGTGCGGACTGATCCCGGCGGCCGCCAGGGCCTGAGGGCCGCGGTCCTGACGGCCGCGGCGGCGGCGGACGGTAACCGGGCGCCCCGCCCGGACGCTGCTGCGTCTGTGGACGAACCGGCTGCGACGGAAGCGGCCGGGGGCCGCCCATCGGCGGACGGGCCGCCAGTCCCGGAGACGGACGCTGCTGCTGTGGCGGACGCGGCCCGGCGCCCGGTCCGGCGGCCGGCCGCGCGGCACTTGGAGCAGGCTTGCTCAGGTTTCCGGTTGCGGCCTGAGGCGGCGGCGGCGCCGGCGGACGCACGAGCATCGGCCGCCGCGGGGCGGCGGGCGGAGCCTGACCCGTCTTGGGATCTTCCACGCGCAGTCGAAGGGTCGGCGGCGCGACACGTCCCGTGGGGAAGACCACCCCGGGCCGGCCGGCTGCCGGCCGGGAAGAAGCCGGAGCCGCGGGACGCGGTTCCTCGGGAGCCCGGAGCGCAGGCGACTGGGCCGCCGGCTCCTCTGCAACAGGTGCGGCCTGTGCGCTGGCTGCTGCCGGCTGTTCCTGCGAAGGCGCCACGGGTTCGGGTTTCTCCACCCGCTCGGGTTCGACGACGGCAGTCGGAGCCTCTTCGATCGCGACCGGTTCGGGCTCGACGTGGGCGACTGGCGCCGCTGGCGCCGGGGACGTCAGTGGCACCGGCTCGGGAATGAACGGTGCCGGCGAAGCCGGCGGCGGCACCTGCACGGCTTCTGCCTCGGCTGGCGGCGCGGCCGCAACCGGCGAGGCCTCCACGGGCGGTGTCGCCGGCTTGGCGCTCTTGACCAGACGGGGCGGCGGCAGCGCCGGGGCGGTCTTCACCGGCTCGGGCGCCTTGCCTACGGGTTTACGGCCCTTCACCGGCGCCGGTGTATCGGCGAACGACGCGTTCGACGGCACGCTGATGTTGCGTTGCCGCGCCAGCCGCTCGACGAACTGTCGCGCGACGACCTCCTCGATCGTGCTCGATGCGCTCTTCACTTCGATCCCGTGATCCCGCTTCAACAGCGCGATCACTTCCTGGCTCGACGTGTTGAGAAGTTCCGCGACCTTGTAAATCCGAACTGTTGCCATTCAGTTGTTTCGTCTGCTTGTCAGCTATTTGCTATCGGTTCCCGGTTATCTGCTCTCAGCTCCCGGCCGGCTTCTGCTCCTCGGTCGGGGCGTCCGCCGCGGGCTTCGTCGCGTCCGACTCCCGTGTGTCTTCGCCGCCGGCGATCAGCTGGGCCTCGGCGTCAGCCGCACTGGCCGTCGCTTCGGCAGTCGCGGCTTCGGCGCTCTCGCCTTCGGCGCTCGCTCGGCACTCTCGCTTTCGGCACTCTGCGCCTTCGGCACTCTCGGTTTCGGCACTCTCGGTTTCGGCCGGCGCCGCTGCGGCGTCTTCGCCGCCGACGTCACCGATCTCGAGCGCGCCGAGCTGGGCCTCGACCTCCCGCCGCTTCTCTTCCTCGCTCTTGATGTCGATCTTCCAGCCGGTGAGCTTGGCCGCGAGCCGCACGTTCTGTCCCTTCTTGCCAATCGCGAGGGAGAGCTGCTTGTCTTCGACGATCACTTCCATCACCCGCTCGCGCGTCGTCGACGATCGACACCCGCTGGACCTTGGCCGGGCTGATCGCGTTGGTCACGAACAGGATCGGATCCTCGGACCATTCGACGATGTCGATCTTCTCGCCGCGCAGCTCGCGGATGATCGACTGGACGCGCGTGCCCTTCATGCCGACGCAGGCGCCGACCGGATCGACGTCACGCTCGCGGGAGTAGACCGCAACCTTGGCGCGATCGCCGGCCTCGCGCACCGCGCCGCGAATCATCACCGTCCCGTCGTAGATTTCCGGCACTTCCTGCTCGAACAGCTTGATCAGCAGCGCCGGGTCGGTGCGCGACAGCACGATTTGCGGTCCCTTGGCGCTGCGATTGACGCCACGGATGACGGCCCGGACCCGATCGCTGACGGCGTAGTTCTCCGCCCTCGACTGTTCCTTGCGCGGCAGCTGGGCCTCGACGCGGCCGAGCTCGACGATGATGTCGCCGTTCTCGAAGCGCTTGACCATGCCATTGACGACTTCGCCGACGCGCTGGCTGTATTCCGCGTAGACGTTCTCGCGCTCCGCCTCCCGCACCTTCTGGAAGATCACCTGCTTCGCGGTCTGCGCCGCAATCCGTCCGAGGTCCTCGGTGGGCCGGGGGAACTCGATCTCCATGTCGACTTCGGCCTCGTCGCCGTAGAGCTCGTGGGCCTCGGCCAGGGAAATCTGAGTCGACGGATCCGTGACGTCTTCGACGATCTTCTTGACGGCGTAGAGCTCCAGCTGGCCGGTCTCGGTGTTGAACCGGGCCCGGAGCGCTTCGCTCTTGTAACGCTTGCGTGCGGCCGCCTCCAGCGCGTCCTGCACGGCGTTGATGATGATTTCCGGCTCGACGCCCTTTTCCTTGGCGATCGCGTCGATTTGTTGCAACAACGGATTGACTGTAGCCATTCGTTTTGGAGCTTCCAGCTCCCAGCTTCCAGCTCCCAGCTTCAGCTTCCGCTGCAGCCGCTCCAGCGCCAGTCTGCTGAGGGCTGGCAGCTGGAAGCTGGCAGCTCGACTAAAACTCCACTACCAACTGTCCGCGCTTGATCCGCGCCAGCGGGACGCGGTGCGTCTTGCGCCCCTCCTCGAGGAGCACCTCTCCGGCGTCGACCCCGGCAATCCGACCTGCGAACGCCGACTGGCCGTTGACCGGCTCCATCGTCACCACTTTCGCCAGCCGCCCGGTGAATCGCCGGTAGTCTGGCTCGTGCCTCAGCCGCCGATCGAGTCCCGGCGACGAGACTTCGAGCGTATAGTTCTGGTCGAGCGCCGCCTCGCCGAGCTCGTCTTCTTCGACGTCGAGCAGCGCGCTCAGATCCTGACTGACACGCTGGCATTCTTCGATGCCGACCGCGTCCTCGGGACGCTCCGGCACGCCCCGGTCGGGCTTGTCGATAATCACGCGGAGCACCGTGCCGATCGACTCGCGCCGCAACTGGACGTCGAAAATCTCCAACCCGTAGCTGTGCGCGACGCGCGCCGCAATCCCCCGCAGCCGCTGGAGCCGTTCAGTCTGTGCCGTAAACGCCCCTGAAATACAAAAAGTGGGCACGGGCCCACTCGGGTTATTCCTCGAAGCTGGCACCGATCAATATACCAAAAAGTGACTTCGATCGTCGGGCCTCGAGACTCGGGGCTCGGAACTCGGGCTTCTGGGCTTGGGCCCCGGGGTCCCCTGGGCCGGGTCTTCCCGCCGCTCAAGCTCTGGCGGACCGCCGTAACCTTGGCGAAGGCGGTCAGACCCGCCCGACCGCCACGCCGACCGGCGCCGCGACGATGTCGTAGTCCCGTGTCTCGACGATTTGGGCGCGGATGAGCTCGCCGGGCTCGAACAGACCCGGGTCGCAGTCGGTCAGGTAGACGACGGCATCGATCTCGGGCGCCTGACCTTCGGTCCGGCCCTGGAGAACGAGCTCGTGCTCGGGCGACGGCCCATCGACCATCACGGCGATTTCGCTGCCGACCCCCTGTTTCCGGGCCGCTGCGACGATCCGCTTCTGGCGCGACATCAGGGCATCGCGACGCTTTCGCTTGACCCGGGCCGGCACATCGTCGGTGAGGCCGAAGGCACGCGTGCCTTCTTCGTGGGAATACGTGAACACGCCCACGTGATCGAAGCCGGTCTCATGGACGAATGCTTCGAGCTCGGCGAAGTCGGCGTCGGTCTCGCCGGGGAATCCGACGATGAACGTAGTGCGGAGCGTGACGCCGGGGACGCGATCGCGGACGCGCGCGAGCAGCTTGTCGTACGTCCGCCGGTTGCCGGGCCGCCGCATCCGCTTCAGGACGTCGGCCGACGCGTGCTGGAGCGGCAGATCCACATAGCGGCACACCTTCTCACACTCGGCCATCGCATCCAGCACGTCGTCGGTAATCGTGGTCGGGTAAAGATAGAGCAGCCGGATCCAGCTGAGGCCCTCTACCTTGTTCAGCTCGCGCAGCAGCCGCGCCAGCGAGCCCCGCTCGCCACGGTCGATCCCGTAGAAGCTGGTGTCCTGCGAGATCAGCAACAGCTCCCGGACACCGCGCTCGGCCAGCGACCGCGCTTCGCGAACGATGGAATCGATCGTCCTGCTGCGATAGGAGCCGCGCAGCGTGGGGATGATGCAGAACGCGCAGGTGTAGTCGCACCCTTCTGCGATCTTCACATAGGCGAAGTGCCTGGGCGTTGTCAGCAGGCGAGGCGTGTCGGCGTCGTAGATGTAAGTGGGAAGAGTCGGGGCTCGGGGCTCGGGACTCGGGGCTCGGGGTTCGCTCGACGGGCCGGGCCTCGACGTCGCGCCGAAGAAACGAAGTGGAACAGCTGCAGTGTGATTTGAAGAACCGGATAGCTGTAGGGCCGGGTCTTCAGACCCGGCCGACGTCCGAGCCCCGAGCCCCGAGCCCCGAGCCTCGATCGCGTTCAGAATTTGCGGTACTTCCCCGGTTCCCAGCACCGCATCGATTTCGGGAATCTCCTTGCGCAGTTCGTCGCGATATCGCTCGGCGAGGCAGCCAGTGACGACGAGACGCTTGCCCGTCCCCTGGCCCTTCAACGCGGCCATCTCGAGGATGGCGTTGATGGATTCCTCCTTCGCGTTGTCGATGAAGGCACACGTGTTCACGACGAGCACGTCGGCCGCGGCCGAGTCCTGCGTGATCTCGTGCCCCGCATCGCGGGCGATGCCGAGCATGACCTCGCCATCGACGAGGTTCTTCGGGCAGCCGAGGGAAAGAAAACCAATCTTCATTACGTTTTGAATCAGGAGGATCAAGAGTTCAGGAGACACTCGAAACATCCCGATTTTCTCCTGCATCTCCTGCTCCTCCTGTGAATAAGCCCTTCGCTGTCGGTCCTATGGATATATGCGGTAAAGCATCCGCGGATACGGAATCGCCTCGCGCAGGTGCTCGAGGCCGCAGATCCAGCTCACCACGCGCTCGATGCCCATGCCGAAGCCGCCGTGCGGCACGCTGCCGTAGCGGCGCAGGTCGAGATACCACTCGAAGGCCTCCTGCGGCAGGTTGTGCTCCTTGATCCGCTGCAGCAGCAGGTCGTAATCGGCCAGCCGTTCGCCGCCGCCGATGATTTCGCCATAGCCTTCGGGCGCGAGCACGTCCACGCCGAGCGCCACCTCCGGGCGGCCGGGGTCCGGCTTCATGTAGAAGGCCTTCACCGCCGCGGGATAGCGGTGCACCATCACCGGCCGGTCGAATTCTTCCGACACCGCCGTCTCGTCCGGCGCACCAAAGTCGCCGCCCCATTCGAAGGGCAGCCCCTTCTTCCTGATGATATCGGCCGCCTCGTCGTACGAGATCCGCGGGAACGGCGCCTTGACGCTCTCGAGCTTCGAGGTGTCGCGTTCCAGCGTCTTGAGCTCCGCGCCGCGATGCTCGAGCACGCGCTGCACCACCGAGACCACCAGCCCTTCGGCCAGCTCCATGACGTCGTCGAGCGTCGCATACGCAACCTCGGGCTCGACCATCCAGAACTCGGTGAGGTGGCGTCGCGTCTTGGACTTCTCGGCGCGGAAGGTCGGTCCGAAGCAATACGTCCGGCCGAGCGCCATGGCGTTGGCTTCGTTGTACAGCTGTCCGCTCTGGGTCAGGTACGCCGTCTCGTTCTCGAAGTACTGCACCGGGAACAGCGTGGTCGTCCCTTCGCAGGCCGACGGCGTGAAGATCGGCGTGTCGGCCAGGATGAAGCCGCGCGAGTTGAAGTAGTCGCGTACCGCGTTGATGACCTCATGGCGGACCCGCAGGATCGCCTGCTGCCGCGGCGCCCGAATCCACAGGTGGCGCCGGTCCATCAGGTATTCGACGCCGTGCTCCTTCGGGGTGATGGGATAGTCGGTCGCGCCCGAGACGACGTCGAACCTGGTGACGTCGAGCTCGTATCCACCCGGCGCGCGCGAATCGGCCCGGACCGTGCCCTCGACCGTGACCGCGCTTTCCTGGGCGAGGTGATCGGCTTTGACGAACATCTCGTCGCCGACCGCCTTCTTCGACATCACGCACTGGATGAAGCCGCTGCCGTCGCGGACCGTGAGGAAGTGAATCTTCCCGCTGGAGCGCCGGTTGTGCAGCCACCCTGGAGCGTGACCGTCTGACCCTCGTGTTTCGCGATGTCTTCGATGTAAGTCGCCATTTCTCAATTCTTGTGCGCCGGGTCCAAAGACTGACGCCACGAGTCGGGCGGGTCTCAAGACCCGCCCCTACAACTGCGGAGGGCCTTCACCACTGTCTGTAGGGCCGGGTCTTCAGACCCGGCCGACCACCGTGCGGTCAGTACGTCAACGCCCGCTCGAACTGCTGGCGCGCTCTCCGTGCGGCCTCGAGCACGTCGGCCGGCGAGCCCGTGTTCGCCAGCTCCATCAGATACGTGCCCTCGAATCCGATCTTCTGCATCGACATCAGCGCCGCGTCCCAGTCGATGGCGCCCAGATAGGGCGCGAGATGCTCGTCGTTGCGGCGATGGTTGTCGTGGACGTGCGTAGCAATCAGGTGCTCGGCGACGGTCTCGATCGCATCCGGAACGTCTCCGCCGAGGAACGCGTGGCCGAAGTCCATGCAGATTCCAGGCGTCGCCTCGAGATCCCTCTCCAGCAGCGCCACCAGCGCCGATGGCGTCGACAGCGCGTTCGGGATGACTTCGAGCGCCACCTGTACTCCGAGCGGCTCGGCAATCCCGGCAGATTTCTTCGATACTGCGCGCGGCGGCCGCCCGGCTGTTATCGTTCCCGGCGGCTCGCGCGTCCGGCGTCCCGACGTGCACGACCAGCAGCTTGAACGGGATCCGTTTCGCGATTGCCAGTGCCGCTGCCAACCTCCTCTACCGTCGCCTGCCTGCTGGCCGTGTCGCTCGAGGCGGTTGAATACGTCGGCGCCCACTTGTCGCCGGCGCTGAACCGATCGGTGATCGGCGCGTGCACGCTGTGCAGGCCCAGACCGGTCGTCTCGAGCCACTCCGCCAGCGCCGAAACGGCTGCCGGGTCGCGATAGTCGAAGTGACTGCGCGTGGCGAACAGCTCGATGCTCTCGAACCCGTACCCGGCTACCTGCGCGAGGTGGCTCCGATCGAGCTTCTGATCGTGGTAGAGGTGTGTCGATATCCCGAACCGCATGTACTTTCAGGGCTTACGCTGGCGCGTGAACCTCTGATTGTACCTGTCCATTGCCAACATTGCCAAAATTGCCAACATTGCCAACATTCAAAAATCACTGCGACGCTGGCGGGCTGATCTCGGCAACGCCGGTCGAAGTGATTTCGAGGCTTTAGAATTTTGGCAATCTTGGCCCGCCTCCGCTTGTCGGCGCGACCTTGCGGGGCCGACAAGCTACGGCGAGGTCTCGCCGTAGGCGGACAATGGATTAGTGAAACTCCTCGACGTGGGCCGCCAGGACGTCCCGCAGCCTCGAGAAGCGGTCGTGGCGGGCGAGATTGTCGCGGACGTATCTCAGCGTGCGCGGGATGTACTGGATGTAGACCGGATTCCGCCGCGCGGTGGTCTGATAGCCAAAGGTCCCGAGCGCCTTCAGGTTGCGCTGCAGCGCCATGACGTCGAACCGTGTGCGGAACGCCTCTTCCCGATCCGCCTCTCCCGTCAGTGCCAGGAAATACGCCACCAGCTCGCTGACCGTCTGCTCGGGCAGATCGACGTACGAGTCGCGCAGGAGCGAGACCAGGTCGTAGGTGTCCGGCCCCATCCTGGCGTCCTGGAAGTCGATGATGTAGAGCCGCTCGTCGTGGTACATCAGGTTGCGGCTGTGATAGTCGCGGTGGCACAGGACGCGGTGTTCGGCGGCCAGCTCCTCGATCAGCAGCGCGAGTTCGTCACGAAGCGCCTCACGGGCGGCCGGCGCAATCACCACCCCGCGGTAGGCCTCGATGAAGTGTTTGATGAAGAAGTCCATCTCCCAGGTGAGCTTCTCCACGTCGAAAGCCATCCGGTACGGCAGAAAGTCCGGTGATTCCAGCTCGGCGCCCCTGCGCTGCATGATCGCGATCAGGCCGACCGCCTGGCGGTAGAGCGCGGCATGCTCCGAGGGGGTTGCCGCTCCCAGATGGGCCTGGAGCGTCACGTCCCCGAGATCCTCGAGCGCCAGCACGCCGAGGTCGTCGGCGTGGCCGAGCACGTGTGGAATCGGCACGGGCATCTGCTCGAGCAGCCGCGCCACGTTCACGAACGGCAGCGTTCTGACGTCGAAGGCCGCCGCGTGCAGCGCCAGGACGAAAGGAGGCCCGGCGGTCGTGAAAACACGGTAGTAGCGCCGATCCGAGGCGTCACCTGTAAGCGGCACGATTCGCGGGTTGCGCGCGTTCAGCCCGCTCCGGCCCAGGTACACGTCGATCCGCTCCCGCTGCTCGGCAGAATCGGGGCTTCGCTTTTCCGTCATCGTCGTCATCGGGTCACCGTGTCAAAAATACCGGCGTGCATTCAGTAGCGTCGGATGACCAGGTTTCCTTCGCGGCGCTCGTCGGAATGTATCGGCTGACCGGCAAATGGCACCAGCGCGCAGCGCTCGTATCGCAGCCCCGCGCCCACCCGGGCGCCATCGCAGACGATGCAGTCATTCAGCACGGTATCCGGGCCGATCACCACGTTGTCCCACACCGCCGTCCGGTTCAGCCTCGCACTCGGATGGATCTCGGTGCCTGCCCCGCTGATCAGGGCGTCGCCTTCCTCAGCCGCGAGGCCGAGCGACGTTTGCAAGTAATCGGCCGGAGTCCCGATGTCGCTGAAGGGGGCGTCGACGATGTGGGCGGCCACCGAGCCTGGAGACTCCCGGATGAGCCTGGGATACAGCCAGTTCACGGATTCGGCGGGCACGCCGTCTTCGAGGTCGGCAAAGGCCGCCGCATGTGCTGCCTGGACGCCGATGAAGTGATAGCTGGTTTGTCCGGCGCCTGGACGCGGGAACCCGGTAATCCAGCCGTCCTCGACGCGAACGCCGCCGTAGAACTCCGGACGGGGGTTGGGAATCAGCGCCATCGTGACCCGGGCCCCGGACCGCAGATGGCGATCCATCAAGGCCGGTACACGCACGTCGGTGAGCGTGTCCCCGTTCACGATCACGAAAACGTCTTCGCCGGGGTTTTTTCCGTCGGTGAGCAGCGGCAGCGCGTGCCGCGGACCCCCGGCGGAGCCGAGCACCGGATTCTCCCAGGAGTAGCGCACGCGCGCGCCGAGGTCCCGGCCGTCGCCAACCACGGCGGCGATCGAGGCCGGACGATGATGCAGGTTGATCACCTGTTCGGTGACGCCCTCGGAAACCAGCCACGCCATGACCCGCCGGACGAGCGGGATGCCGTTGACCGGCACGGCGGCCTTGGCCCTGACCGACGTCAGCGGACGGAGTCGCGTGCCGAGTCCGGCCGCGAGAATCAGCGCGCGCAAAGCTCCGTCAATCGCTCGCGGCAGCCCGGAGGAGCGCGGCTTCGGTGCCGAACACCATGTCGGACGAGTCGATGCCGCAGGCTTCCCGATGCTGCAGGAAGAGGCTGCGATAGGAATCGAGGATGTAGTCGGCCTGCGATCGGCCGAGCGCCGCCGCGGCGGTCTCGATGCCCGGTTCGCATCCCTCGATCTCGACGAACACCCCGACCGGGGTCTCATCGACTGCCACGATCACGTCGTCGTGGGAGAACTCTTCGCGGTACTTCTCGTAGCGGAACCAGACGTGCAGCCCGAGCTCCTCGAAAATCTTCAGGAGAACCTCGCCGTCCCCCACGAGCGTTTCGTACTCCTCGCGGAGCTTCATGATCGAGGGCTGGACCGGACCCTTGAAGGTCACCCGGCTCTTGCCGTTCTCGACGCGGACGCGGAGGACGCATCGCCGGCGCCTCAGCTGCTCATCCTCGCTGTCGAGCAGGGCGTCGGCCTGAAGCCGCCGGCCGAGCCGTGGTGTGCATCCAGCGGAAAGCACCGCCTTGCGTGCGTCTTCGACCGAGTCGAACCTCAGCTTGATTTCACGCTCGAGCGATGTCGTGGACATCCTGACAACTCCTCTATTCGGCCGTGGCCACGGATGCGCTCCGGACTCCCGGTCCGAGCGCCGATCCGCGAATTATATCGGGACGGGCCGCGCCGCGGCCCTCCATTTCAATGCGCGTACCCGCCAGTAACGGCTGTGTGACAGCAGCAGAAGGGGTCGATTGGGGGATGACCGCCTGGAAAGCGACGAGGTGAATGCGCCGAGCACGTGCGGGGGGCAGGACTCGCGAGAAGGGGACAGCCGCAGGCGGCTGTCCCCTTTCCGCGCCTGCGAATCCTGTGCTGACGGTCTACCGCTTTCTGAGGGTGACGAAGTTGCTCTCGCCGTCGCGCCAGATCAGGAGGAACACCGGCTGGCCCGGCGCGGCACGCTGCAGCTCGCGCTGCACCTGGCTCACGTTCGAGACCTCCTGCTGGTTGACCTCCACGATCACGTCGTTCGGGCGGATCCCGGCATTGAAGGCGGGGCTGTTGCGCTCGACGTCGAGCACCACGGCGCCGCCGCGATTCCGCGGCAGCTCCAGCTCGCGGGCAACTTCCGGCGTAATCGGCCCGACTTCCATACCGAACCCGGTCGCGGTCGGTTCTTCGACCGGGCCACGGCTCCCCCCGCGCTCGCCTGGCGACCCTGCTCGGCGTCGAGGTCGAGCTCGTCGACGACGATGTTCATCGCCTTCTTCTGCTTCTTGCGGTAGACCGTGACGGGCACTGAGGTGCCCGGCTTGGTGGCGACGACCATGTTCACGAGCGCCTCGCTGTCGGCCACCGGCCGGCCGTTGAACTCGGTGATGATGTCGCCTGGCTGGAGTCCGCCCTTGTCCGCCGGGCCTCCGGGAGTGACCGTCGCGAGCATCGCGCCCGAGGCGCTCGGCAGGCCCATCGCCTGCGCGACGTCCTTGGTCACGCCGTCGCGATCGACACGGATGCCGATCACGCCGCGTGTGACCTTGCCGTCCCGGAGTTGGGGAAGCAGGTCCCGAATCGGGTTGATCGGCGTGGCGAACCCGATTCCGATGTTCGCCGCGCGCTGTGCGTCGGTGTAGATCGCGGTGTTGATGCCGACAACCTCGCCACGCACGTTCAGGAGCGGTCCGCCCGAGTTACCCGGGTTGATCGCCGCGTCGGTCTGCAGCATCGGCTGCTCGCGGCCCGGCACGCCGCCGAGCGGGCGCCCGAGCGCGGAGATCACGCCCACGGTCACGGTGTGACTCAGGTTGAAGGGGTTGCCGATGGCGACGACCCAGTCGCCGGGCTGCATCTGGGCCGAGTCGCCGAACCTGGCCTCCTGGAGACTGGCCGACGGCGCCTCGGTGAGCTGGATCAGCGCCGTGTCGGTCAACGGGTCGCGGCCGACGACCTTGGCGGCGTAGCTTTCGGTGCGGCCGCCGCCGAACAGGCTGACGCGGATGTCGTCCGCCCCTTCGACAACATGATTATTGGTCAGGATGAACCCGGTCCTGTCGATGATGAAGCCGGTGCCGGTGCCTTCCTGCTGCGGCATGTCGTCGCGCGGCGGTCGGCGCTGCCTGCCACCCGGGGCCTGCGGCTGGCCGCCGAAGAAGCGCTGGAGCAGATCGTCCTGGCCGCCAAAGAACTCGGTCAGCTCGCGGCCGCGGACGCGTGCCGTCGTCCGGATGTTGACGACGGTCGGGCTCTGCGCTTTGGCGATGTTGCGGAAGGTCTGCGCGTCGATGGGACCGTTCAATGCCGCGGTATTGCTGGCCGGAACGTTGACCGTCTGTGCCGAGGATGCCTGAGGCAGGCCCCACTGCGACGCGATCACCATTCCCACGGCCACCGACGCTATCGCGATGAGAACGGCGTAGAACACAGTCGTCTTGCGTGTGGACATTGGGTACTCTCCTCTGACGATCCTTCGAAGGCAGCTCTCAGCTTTCAGCTATCAGAAATCAGCATAGCGTCCGGCTTCCAATGAAGAGCTTCTCGCCTCCTGCTCTCAGCCAGCTCCCTTCCAGCTTGCCGCTGTCTTCTGACAGCTGACAGCTGATAGCTGACAGCTTGATTCAACCGAGCGGCACGATCTCTTTCTGGCACGGTCCGGTCACGTACGCGTCCCGCTCGTCCATGAACATGTTGATCTCGGTTCTCACGCCGAACCGGCTCGTGTAGACCCCGGGTTCGATCGTGAAGCCGGTCCCGGGAATCAGACGGCGGTCGTCGTGCGTTTCGTAGTCGTCCAGGTGGACGCCGTTTCCGTGCACGGTCTCCCCGAGGCTGTGCCCGGTCCGGTGAATGAACTCCGCGCCGTACCCCGCTCTTTCGACGACGGTCCGGCACGCACGGTCGACTTCGAAGCCGCGAAGCTCCCGGCCGGTGCGCGCCGCGGACTGCACCAGCTCGATCGCCGCGTCCCGCCCATCGCGAGTGGCCGCGAAGGCTCGGGCATATTCCTCCGGCACAGTTCCGCCGGTGAAGCCCACCCAGGTGATATCAGCAAAAACAGCGCCCGGGTGGCGCAGCTTACCCCAGAGATCCAGCAGCAGCACCTCGCCGGGACGAATCGCCCGGTGAACCTCCTGAGATGGATGATAGTGGGGATTGCCGGCGTTCTCCTGCGCCGACACGTTCGGCGTATCGGCGGCGGTCAGCCCCTCGGCGTCCATCCACTCCATCATGGCGCGCTGCACGTCGAACTCGGTCGTCGGAACGCCTGCCGCGAGGCGGTCGCGGACCATGCCGAACGCCTGATCCTTCACGCGATACAAGGCGTCGGAGGCGGTGCGGTGGGAGGCCAGCGCCTCGGCCGACCACAGCGCCTCGAACCGCTGTACGAGATCCCCCGACGACACGACCTCGATCCCGAGATCCCGGACCGATTCGATCGTGCCGGCGTCGACCCGCGAAATGTAAGGGATGTTGTTGCCCGGCGAGTATTCCATCGCCACCCGCTTCATGCCCTTCAGCAGGCCGCGGAGGCCAGCTTCCAGCCGGTCGCGCCCGGCATACGGCTGCTTGTCCCCCGGCAGGCCGTCGAGGTTGTGACGCTCGATCGCATGGACCAGGCCCCGCGGCTCGCCGCGCGCGGGAATCAGGTAGTACCACCGCCGGGTGGTCATCTTCTTTCCAGCCGTGAGCCCCGACAGCCGCGCGGCGATCGGGTTCGAGCCCTGAAAGTCGTACAGCAGCCACCCGTCGAGACGATCGTCGGCGAGCGCCCGCTGGACCTCAGCGACTGGCAATGGCATGAAACGAGTATAACGCTGGAGCTAGCGCTCAGCTGTCAGCTATCAGTTCTCAGCTGCCAGCTCACGGTCCGAATTCGTGGGTGCAGGGCGTTCGAACGGCAGCCGATTCCTCGGTAACCAAGATCTGATAGCTGAGACTGATAGCTGACAGCCGATAGCTCAGTCTAAGATGGCGGCAGATGTCAGTTGGCAGCGAAGAATCATCGACCGGGCTCGACCCGCATGTTGCCGCCGCGCTCGCCTATCTTGCCGGCCCCTTTTCGGGCGTGCTGATTCTGCTGGCGGAGCGCACCAGTGCCTACGTCCGCTTTCACGCCTGGCAGTCCGTGCTCGGCCTCGGCGGCCTCGGGCTGATCGTTGCGCTGCTGCTCGGGCTGGCGTTCGCGTCGGTGATCGTGTCGGCGACCGCGTTCCGGGTACTGCTCGTCACGAGCTGGGTCGTCTGGGTGTTCTGGATTCTCGTCTGGGCGATGTGCCTGGTGAGGGCATTCACGCGCCGGCGATGGAAGCTGCCCATCGCCGGCCCGTACGCGGAGCGGCTCAGCGCCCGCTGATGACTAGAAGGCCTTCACGGCCTTCGGCGTGACCTTGCCGTTGGCGTGGCTGAAGGTCACGTTCTTGGTCCATCCGGCCGGGTTCTCCGTGGCCGGGGCGTGCGTCGTCATCTCGACAATCTCTCCGGGCTGAAACGGCTGCTTGTAGCGCTGCGTGTCGGTCGACACCATCTTTCCCTTGCTGTACCAGTATTCGTCCAGCTTCAGCATGGCAATCGGCGCCGACGACATGTTTTTCAGCTTGTAGGTGGTGATGACTTCCTTGAGTTTGGGGTCGTATTTCGATGTTCCCGGCAATACCTGGATGGCCGCCTCTCCCTTGACTGGAGTGGCGAATCCCGCCTTGGTGGCCGGAGCCTGGGTTGTGGGAGCCGCGGGCTTGGCCTGTCCGAGAGCCGAAGTGACAAGGGCGGAACAAACGAGCACAGTGAGGGCAGGCGCGAACACGGAGCGGTTCATGACTACCTCCCGCGGGGAGTGCGTCGTGCGGTGCGACGACTCGCCGATGGATGTGGGACCTTGGGTTTCGAATTGGCTGCTAGCTGAGCGCTGGCAACTGCGCGTCATTATAGGCCGCTTACATCTCGCCGTTCCAGTCCTCCGGCTCAGGACTGATGGATCGGAAAATGTCGAGGTGCCACTTGCCGCCGCCCCAGGGCTCGATCACCTCCGCCGCCACCACGTCCACCAGGATCTCGGCAAACGTGCGGCCTTCGGGATCGCCATCCAGGTGGTAGGCCGCCTCGTCCCAGGTGAAGCTGGGATACAGCACCATCGTCAGAAACAGGTCGTACCCGTCGTCGACGACAATCAGCTGGCCGCAGGGGCGCTTCAGCGTGGAGTGATAGATGAGGTACTTCTCGGCGCTGTGCGCCCGGATGTAACGCTTCAGCGCGAACTCACGCGCGACGATCTCCTCGACGGCGATCTTCTTGTCCCAGCAGTCGCGACAATACCGTTCGTCTCCGCGCGGTTCGGAGACCTCTTTCGCGCCACAGAGCGCGCACCTGGTCTGCGCCATCGTCTTACGCGACACAATTGGATCCTAACGTGACTCAGTGAGTTGCCGGCTCACCGGCCCATACATCGTCTCAGCGTACTGCTTCACCATCCGCCGTGCGCTGAAGCGTGGGGCCACCGACAGGATCGCCTCGCGGACGACCTGCAGCCACCTGCGGGGAATGCCGTTGGTGTCGCGATCGTAGAACGCGGGCACGACCTCGCTCTCGAGCAGCGTGTACAGGGCCTCTGCGTCCGCGGCGTCGACGGATCCCGAATCGTTGGCGGTCGGATGGCCTTCGATCAGCCAGCCATTCTTGCGGTTGTAGCCTTCGGCCCACCAGCCGTCGCCGATGCTCAGGTGAGGCACGCCGTTCAGCGACGCCTTCATGCCGCTCGTGCCGCTTGCTTCGAGCGGCTTGCGCGGGTTGTTCAGCCAGACGTCGCATCCCTGGACGAGGAAGTGCGCGACGTGCAGGTCGTAGTCGTCCACGAAGGCGATGCGTCCGGCGAACATCGGATCGATCGCCCGGCGGTAGACCTGCTGCAGGTGGTGCTTGCCGGTCTCGTCCGCGGGGTGCGCCTTGCCGGCGAACACGATCTGCACCGGGCGGCGCGTCGCATTCAGGATGTTCATCAGCCGCTCGGGGTTGTGGAAGATCAGCTCCGGGCGCTTGTACCCGGTGAACCGGCGCGCAAAGCCGAGCGTCAACGCGTTCGGATCGAGCAGGGTGCCGGCGGCGACGACCCGAGGAGCGGTGACCCGTTCTTCTTTCCATCGCGACCGTGCCCGTTCACGGATGAACGCGAACAGGTACTGCCGCAGGGCCCTGCGGGCCTCCCACAGCTCCTGGTCCGGAATCTCGAGGATCCTGGCCCAGACCGTCGGGTCGTCGTGACGGTCGCGCCAGTCGCCGCCGATGAAGTCGTCGAAGACGTTCGCGAGCTCGGCGGAGAGCCAGGTCGGCACGTGCACGCCGTTGGTGATGTGGCCGACCGGGCGCTTGTCGTCCGGCACCCCCGGCCAGATCGGGCTCCACATGTCGCGGGTGACCTGGCCGTGCACCTCGCTGACGCCATTGACCGTGCCCGCCGTGCGCAAGGCCAGCGCCGTCATGTTGAACAACGAACCGCTGCCGTTGTCGTAGTGCCCGAGGGCCAGGAAGGCTTCCCGATACGCGCCCAGGGTTCCCCAGGCTCCCGCAAGGTGCGTCTCGACCAGGTTGAACGGAAAGGCGTCGTGCCCCGCCGCGACCGGCGTATGGGTAGTGAACATCGTCGTGCGCCGCACTTCCGCGAGTGCGGCCTCGAACGTGTGTCCCTCTTCGATCAGATCCCGGATTCGCTGCAGGACGACGAACGCGGCGTGGCCTTCGTTCAGGTGCCAGACCGCGGGCGCCAGCTCGAGGGCTTTCAGCGCCCGCACGCCGCCGATGCCGAGGATGATCTCCTGCTGAATACGGGTTTCACGATCGCCGCCATAGAGCCGCGCCGACAGCTCCCGGTCCCAGGGCGCGTTCTCCTCGAGATCGGTGTCGAGCAAGTACAGCTTGACCCTGCCAAGCCTGACCAGCCACACCGACGCGAGCACGCTGCGATTGCCGAGCGGCACCGCCACGACGCAGGGCCGGCCGTCGGGCAGCATGGCGCGATCGATGGTCGCGTCGGTCCAGTTGAGCCGCTCGTAGATCTCCTGCTGCCAGCCTTCGGGTGAGACCGACTGGTGGAAGTACCCCTGGGGATACATGAAGCCGACGCCGACCAGTGGAATGCCGAGGTCGCTGGCTTCCTTACAGTGATCGCCTGCCAGCACGCCCAGGCCGCCGGCGTAGATCGGCAGCGACTGGTGCAGCGCGAACTCGGCGGAGAAGTAGGCGATCGGTCCCTGGCTGTCCGGGAAGTTGTGGCGCCACCAGGTATCCTGCGCGCTGCGCGCCCGGTCGAGCGCATCGAGCGCGGCGTCGTAGATCGCCAGGAAGCGCTCGTCTCTCGCCGCAACCGCCAGCACCTCCGGCGTAATCAGCTTGAGGATCCGGACCGGATTGTGCGCCGTCTGCCGCCAGAGCGTGTAATCCAGCTTGCGGAAGACTTCACGAGCCCGGGGGTTCCACGTCCACCAGAGATCTTTGGCCAGTTCGGGTAACCGCTTCAGGCGTTCCGGAATTGCGGTGGCAGCAGCGTTGGGGTTCGAATCCAAGATGATCCTTCCGTTACGGTCCTACGGACGTGCGTTAACCAGAGTCGCGAATCTTGCGAGGTCGATGTTGCCGCCCGACACGATCGCGACGACGTTCCGGTGGCCCTTCGAGGCGATCGCCGGGGACAGCGCCGCGGCGACGGCGCAGCCGGCGGCGCCTTCGGCGATGACGCGCGCCCGCTCGGCGACCACCGCCATCGCGGAAGCGACCTCATCGAGGCTGACGACAATCGACTCGTCCACATGATCGCGCAGCAGGGGCCACATCGTCTCCAGCACGGACTTGCCGCCGGCGCCGTCCACGAACGACGCCGTCCAGGCATCGAAGTAGCACGGCCGGCCAGCCGCGAACGACTGGGCGAGCGGCGCGGCCGTCGCCGGTTCGGCCGCATACACTTTCACGCCGGGGCGCAGCGCCTTGAGCGCGATGGCGACACCGGCCAGCAGCCCGCCGCCCCCGAGTGGCGCAATCACCGCGTCGACGTCCGGCAGGTCTTCGACGATCTCCAGGCCGATCGTGCCGTTGCCGCTGATGAACCGGTCGTCGTCGAAGGGATGGACGAAGTGTCCCTGCATCCGATCGGAGTGGTGCGTTTCGACGGCGCGCCAGCACTCCTCGTACGATGCCTGCACGATCGTGGCCCCGAGCCGTTCGATTGCCCGCAGTTTGGTGGCCGGTGCTGTGTCCATCACGAGCACGCTCGCGGCCGCCCCGACCTTCCGCGCCGCCAGCGCCACCCCCTGCGCCGCATTGCCGGCGCTGACCGTCCAGACCCCGCGCGCGAGCTGCTCGGGTGTGAGGTGCCGGACCGCGTTGTAGGCGCCGCGGATTTTGAACGATCCAATCGGCTGGAGGGTTTCGAGCTTGAGGAAAACCTCGGGGCCCGACCGGCCGGCGGGGGCAGCGGCGTCGAGGCGGACCATGGGGGTACGCACGGCCGCGTCGTAGACGACCCCGGCGGCTTCGCGGATCGTTTCCAGGGAAATGCGACGGGTTGTCACCGCGCCGGTCTGAAAAGGCACAAAGAATGATGGTAAGCCCCCATCTGGTGCCCGTCAATAAACGGGTGGCCGATGTAAACTCCCAACGCCCAACTCCCAACTCCCAAGGGAAAACGTTCGAACAACGGGGTAACGGTCCGAGAACACGCCTGCGGGCGCGGCTTCCACCCAGTGTTCGAACGACTCTCCTTGGGAGTTGGTAGTTGGAAGTTGGGAGTTGACCTGATGACACCTGTGAATAGACGCGAATTCATTCTCACCGGCGCGGCCGCCGGCGTCGCCGCAGCCGCGGACGCTCAAACTTCCGGCGCCCCGGCCGTCGCGCGGGGGGGCGTACGGCCTGTCGTCATTTCGTCGGCCAACGGCCATCAGTACAAGAACGGCGGCACCCAGACCTGCGTGGAACGCGCGTTCGCGATGATGACCGAAGGCAAGGACGTCCTCGACGCCCTGATCGCCGGCGTCAACATCGTCGAGCTGGATCCCGAAGATACGAGCGTGGGTTATGGCGGGCTGCCCAACGCCGAAGGGGTGGTGCAGCTGGATGCCTCGTGCATGCACGGTCCGCGCAAACGGGCGGGAGCGGTCGCGTGCATCGAGGGCGTGCGCACGCCGTCGCTGGTCGCGCAGAAGGTGATGGACTACACCGACCACCATCTGATCGTCGGCAAGGACGCGCAGCAGTTCGCCCGCGGGATGGGATTCAAGATCGAGGACGATCTCAACACCGAGCGCTCGCGTCACCTCTGGCTGGAGTGGAAGCGCCGGACCGATCCGCTGCACTACCTCGATCCCGTCAAGCGCGAGGCCGCCATGCGCGAGGTGGATCGGCAGATGATGGCGGAGGGCCTGATCGATCCCAGTCATTTCTACGGGACCATCAACTGCAACGGCGTCAATGCAAAAGGGGAGATCTGCGGCGTGACGACCACGAGCGGTCTCTCGTGGAAGATCCCCGGACGGGTTGGGGACTCACCAATCCTGGGGGCCGGCCTTTACGTGGACGGAGCCGTCGGGGCGGCCGGATCGACCGGGCGCGGCGAAGCCAACCTCTATAGCCTGGCGTCGTTCCTGATCGTCGAGGAGATGCGCCAGGGCAAAGCACCGAAGGACGCGGGGATGGAGGCACTCCGCCGCATCAAGGCCAACCAGGTCGAGAAGCGCCTCCTGAACGCGCGCGGCGAGCCGAACTTCAACATCAACTTCTATGTCGTCAACGCGAAAGGGGATTACGCGGGCGTGACGATGTTCAACCCCGGGAAGTTGTCGTTCGCCGTCTGCGACGACAAGGGGCCGCGGCTGGAGCGGATGGAGCCATTACTGCCGGGGGTGCCGGAGTAGATTCAGGTCAACTCCCAACTCCCAACACCCAACTCCCAAGGAGAGTCGTTCGAACACCAGGGTGGAAGCCGCGCCAGCAAGCCGGTTGATGGACTTTCACCCCGTTGTTCGGACGACTTCCCTTGGGAGTTGGAGGTTGGAAGTTGGGAGTTGACGTCCTTCACTCTGCCCGCAGCACACTCCCCAGATTCGACGCGGGCTGCGCGCAGCGCCGGGCGCAGCGCGACCGCGACGGTCGTCGCGAGAATCGCTGCGGCTGTGGCGACGAGCGTCAGCGGATCGAGCGGATGCACGTGGTAGAGCAAGGTACGCATGCTCGCGGCGCCCGCCCCCGAGCCCCCGAGCCCGCGAGCCGCGAACCCGCGACCTCGCGGCTTTATTGCGTAGTAGGCACCGTCAACGTGATGTTGTGCTTCGCCAGCGCCGCCGAGACCGTTTGCGCCTTGGTCAGCAGCGCGCGCGCTTCGTCGATCGTCTTCGGCACCTCGGCCTTGGCACGCTTGTAGGCGTCGTAGGTCTGCGACGTTGCGGGCATTCCGATCATTAGACCGGCCTTCGCCTGGTTCAGTCGGGACGCGGGGGTATCGGCCGCAGCGCCTCGGCCACCACCACCGCGCCCGGCTGCAGGCGGCGCGAGCCGCGCGGTCATCGCGGTGAGCTCCTTGTCGATTTCGGCGACCGACGTCTTCACCTCGGTCGGCAGGTCGCTGCGGCCCTCGAGGGTCTTGGATACGGCGGGGAGCTGCGACCTTACCGAGGACAGCGCGTTGTTGACCTCGGTTACGCGGCGCTGGAGGTCGTGCATCTCCATCGCCATGTCGTACATCCGCTTGCGCTCGACTTCGGTGAGCGAGATTTCCGGATCGCCGGCGACGCGCAGCGGCCGGGTATCGGCAACCTTGCCATCCACGACGAGCGCGATGGTGTAGACTGCCCGGCAGCACGAAGGGGCCGGGGTTTCCGCCGCCGCCGCCGAAGCCGAATCCGCCGCCACCGAAACCGCCGCCGCCACCAGCGCAGCCTGCGCCGAACGGGTTCGGCGCCTGATTCTGCTGACCGGCGCCGCGTCCGCCCGGTTCGGCCGCACCGCCGGCACGGCCGGCCTGATCGCCGCCGCGACCTGCGGCAACCGCCGCAGGTGCTGGCTGCACGCGAAGATCCCAGCACGCCGAGTTGATGCCTGCCTTGTTCGCGTTGGCGAGCACCGTGCCGGAAATCTCCCGCACCTGTCGTCCGGCGGCGTCGCTGATCCGCAGGGCGATTCTCCTGGGCCGGCTTCCTGAGCAGCCACGTCATGACGGCGGCCTGGGGCGGGTTCTCCCCATAGAAGGTCTGGTCTCCCCAGAACTCGTAGTTCCGATCGCGCGCGGGCCTGCGATACATGGCCGCCGGTGCGGGCGAGAACAGCTTCGCGTCGGCCGATGCCGACTCCGCCGCCGCGTATTCCTGGATTGGGGCGAGGTTGTCGAGAATCCAGATGGACCGGCCGTGCGTCGCGAGGATCATCGCGTTGTCGCGCGGGTGCAGAGTGATTTCGTCGATGCGCACGGTCGGGAGGTTGGCCTTGACCCGCTGCCAGCTTCGGCCGCGATCGACCGTGATGAAGAGACCGGTCTCAGTGCCGAGATAGAGCACATCCGGGTTCTTCTGGTCCTCGGTCAGCGTCCGCGCGATTTCGCCCTTCAGGTTGGCCGCGATCGAACGCCAGTTCTGACCGTAGTCGCTGCTTGCGTAGATGTGCGTTTCGAAATCGTTGTTGCGGTGGCCGTCGAACGTCGCGTAGACCGTCGCTTCGTCGAACCGCGAGGGCACGACCTCGGACACGAAGGTTTCCTTCGGAAGGTCCGGCACCCGATCGCTCACGCTCGCCCAGTCCTTGCCGCCGTCACGCGACACATGCAGGTTGCCGTCGTCAGTGCCCGTGTACAGCACGCCGGCGCGCTTCGGCGACTCGGCGAACGACACGATCGTGCCCCACGCGACGATGCCGTCGTTTCTCGCGATCCGGACCTCGCTGCCCTTCACCCCCATCGTCTCGATTTCGTCGCGATTCTGGTTCTTCGAGAGCTCGGGGCTGATCGCCGTCCAGGACAGTCCGCGATCCGCCGACCGGTAGAGCCGGTTCGCCCCGGCGTAGATCACCTTGGAATCATGAGGTGACAGCGCCAGTGGGGTGTCCCAGTGGAAGCGCGCGGGCGGTTCCCCGGGCGCGGCAATCGGGCGGACGCTGATCGTCTCGCCGGTGACCCTGTCGGCCCGGACGATGTTGCCGTCCTGCGACTCGCTGTAAGCGATGCGATAGTCGGCGGGATCCTGCAGCACCACGAAGCCGTCGCCGCCCTGCAGCGTCATCCAGTGGAAGTTCGCGATGCCGACTGAGCCACGGACCTGGCTGGGACCGCACCAGTTGTAGTTGTCCTGCATGCCGCCGCAGATGTTGTACGGAACGGCGTTGTCGACACTGACGTGGTAGAAGAGGCCGACCGGGAGATTCGGGAAGAACACCCACCGCTTTGCCCGGTCGTACGAGACCGCCAGGCCGCCGTCGTTGCCGATCAACACGTGATCGGAGTTGGCGGGATCGATCCAGATCGCGTGCACGTCGTCGTGCGTGGATTCGGCGACGTCGGTCGCGATCGTTCGTCCGCCGTCGAGCGTCTGGTGCAGGCCGACCCCGCCCAGATAGACGACGTCGGGGTCGTTCGGATCGATGCGCACCTGGCTGAAGTACATCGGCCGCGGGTTGGCGTTGTTGACCTTCCGCCACGTCTCGCCGCTGTCATCGGAGCGATAGAGACCGGTGGGCTCGGCATTGAGCGGCTGCTGGCCGCCGCGTCCGCCCTGGCGTCCGGCGCCCTCGGCCTGCGCGCCTGGACCCTCGTCCGGCGTCCCGGTATTGCCACGTCCGCCGCGGCCCGCGGGCACAGGCCCTTCGATGGTGGCGTAGAGAATGTTCGGCCGCTTCCGGTAGACGTCGAGCGCGATGCGGCCGAGCGCCTGGTCCAGCACGGCGCCCTTGATGCGGGTCCAGGTCTCGCCGCCGTCGGTGGACTTCCAGACGCCGCTGCCTGGTCCGCCGCCGTTCATGCAGCACGCGGTACGCCGTCGCTGATACGTGGACGCATACACGATCTGGCTGTTCGACGGATCCATCACCAGGTCGTTCGCCCCGGTGTCGTCGTCCACTTTGAGGACCTGCTTCCAGGTCTTGCCGCCATCGGTGGTCTTGAACACACCGCGCTCGCCGCCGGGCCCCCAGAGGCTTCCTGTGGCCGCGACGAGCACGATGTCGGTGTTGCGCGGATCGATCACGATCCGGTTGATGTGCTTCGACGTGCGCAGCCCCATGTTCGTGTAGGTCTTGCCAGCGTCAGTCGACTTGTAGACCCCGTCGCCCCACGACGTGCTCTGGCGGTTGTTCGATTCGCCGGTCCCCACCCACACCAGATCCGGATTGCTCTGCGAGATGGTGACGTCGCCGATCGACATCAGCCCCTGCTCCTGGAACTGTGCCTCGAAGGTCGTCCCGTTGTTGACCGTTTTCCACACGCCGCCGTGCGCGGTCCCGACGTAGAAGATGGCGGGGTTCGCTTCGTACACGGCGAGATCCGAAATGCGTCCGGACATCGCGGCCGGCCCGATCGGCCGGAAGTGCAGGTTGTCGAAAGGACCGGCAGGTGCCGCCGGCGCGGGCTGCCCGGCGCGTCCGGATACCAGCGACTGCGCGACCGCGCCAAGCACACAGGTAGCGAGAACGATCAGGCGAAGGCGTTTCATGTGGAGTCCTGCGGAATACGGTCGGCCTGGGGATCCGACACAGTCAAACTTGCCGGCGCGATTATAGACGCGCCTTCAGTAACTGGGTGAGCCGATCGATCGGGAGCGCCCGGATCGTCCGGCCGTTCGCGGTGACGTCGACCGCCTTCAACATCGAGTTGTAGACCGCTTCTTCCGTAGCATCCATCACCGCTTCGAACAGACCCGAAACGCCGTCGGTCGGCAGCACCGTCCGCGGTTGCGGTCCGTTCGTCTTCACGACCCGCAACGAGGGATGGGTCGAGACGGCGATTGCAAAGTCGCCGCTGCCGTTGGAATAGGTGGAGCCGGTGCGGGCGAGTGCGTAGATGGCCCTGGCCGCGAGCCGTTTCAAGTCGCGCGCGTCGAGGGGCGCATCGGTGGCAACGACGACCATGCACGATCCATCCGCCTCCGCGCCGCTGGATTCCCCGGCGCTACGGCGTGACAAATCCGGCGCAGACGGAGGCAATGCACCGCCGAGTGTGGCGGGGGACAGGGAACGCCACACCGGCACGCCGGCGATTGTAAGCCGGCCGCCGTAGTTGGTCTGCACCAGCACGCCGACGGTCCAGCGATCGGTCTGCTCAGAAACGATCCGCGACGATGTGCCGATGCCGCCTTTCCAGCCGAACGCGACGGTGCCGGTGCCGGCGCCGACGGCGCCTTCCTCGACCGCGCCTTCCGCGGCTGCGGCGATCGCGCTCGTGACGTGGTCGCGGGTGACGTGCAGCCCGCGGATGTCGTTCAGCGTCCCGTCGTTCGTTTCACCAACGAGTCCGTTGACCGATCGGACCATCTCGTTGCCGGGCTGGGCGATGGTCCAGCGGACGATGGCGTCCAGCGCGACGCCGACCGACAGGGTATTGGTGAGAACGATCGGCGACTCGATGGTCCCGAGCTCGTCGACCTGGGTGGAGCCGGCGAGCTTGCCGAAGGCGTTTCCCACGAACACCGCGCCGGGCACCTTCTCTCGGAACAGGTTGCCGCGCGTGCGGCAGGATTGCCGTCACGCCGGTCCGCACCGTTGATCCCTCGATGACGGTTCTCTGGCCGACCCGCACGCCGGCCACGTCGGTGATCGCGTTGTGGACGCCGGGCTGAAGCAGGCCTGGCGCGAGCCCGAGGTCGCGGGCGCGTGGCCGGGGCTGGGCGTTGGCGATGGCCATCAGGAGGATCGCAGCGGTGGAGAGGAGCGGAGCCTTTTTGAGCATGTTGGTTCCGGGTTCCTGGTTCAGGGGTGCCAGGTTCGGTTCAGGGGTTCAAGGCAGGTTCGGTTCGGGGTTCAGGGTTCAAGGTTCGACCCGGCTGCGCCTGACCCGCGGTGAACCCTGAACCCTGAACCCTGAACCGAACCTTGAACCGATGAACCGAACCTGGCACTCGGCACCCGGAACCCTGAACCGACAGAAATGTGGAAATCCTGCCCCATAATATGCGCGCCCGGTCTCCAGGTTCCGATGAAAGAGGTGTCTCGATGCGCCAGCGGCTGCAGCGCAGGTCCCTGTTCTGTGGAGCGACCTTCGTCCTGGTTCTGTCTGCTCTCTCACTCGACGTGCGCGGCCAGGCCGGCAAGCGTCCTCTCACCTACGACGTCTACGACAGCTGGAAGTCGATTCAGGGCACCACGCTGTCGCGCGACGGCCAGTGGCTCGCCTACGCGGTGACCGCGCAGGGGGTCGACGGTGAGCTGATCGTCCGCAACCTCCAGTCGGGTCAGGAATACCGTCATCCGCGGGGCATCAACCCGGAGATCACGCCCGACGGCAACTTCATCGTCTGCACCATTGCGGCAGTCGAAGGCGACGAGGAGCGGCAGCGCGAGCAGGAGCGGCGCGCGGGCGCTGGTGGGCAAGGGCGAGGCGCTGAAGCACAGGGAGAAGGCACGCGCGCCCCCGTGCGGACGTCCGCGGGCCTCATGACGCTGGCGACCGGTCAGGTCGCAACCGTGGAGCGCGTGGGCAGCGTGCGGTTGCCAGAAGAAGCGTCGACATGGGTGGCCCTGTATCGCGGCGCCGGCGAGAAGGGCGTGCCGTATCTCGAGAAGGGGAAGAGGGACGTCAGCGACCTGTTCAAACCGAAGGACGCGCCCCGCACGAACCGACAGCGCGGGGCGCTAACTGTCCATTGCCAAAATTGCCAAGATTGGCAAGATCGCCAGGATTGCCGGATTGGATTTCTCAAATAGGTCGGAGCGATTGCGAGAGCCTAATTTTGGCACTTTTGGCCCGCCTGCGCCTGTCGGCGAGAGTGCCAGCCGACGGGCTACGGCGAGGTCGCGCCGTAGCGCCGTCGATATGAGCGGCGCGGAGGCGGACAATCTTGGCACTTTTGGCAATGCCTTACCGCGCCATCGACACCCGGATGGCGACGACCTGCGTCTCGGTCTTCTCGCCCGCCTTCGCGCTGACCTCGATCAGGTAATCGCCGTTGCTGAACGGCGCCAGGTTCAGAGTGGTCGTCAGCATCGTGACCCCGCTGGCGTCCTTGGTGGTCGTTTCGAGCGGGATCGCCATCGGTTTACCGGCGCGATCGAGCAGCCTCGCGCTGTGGGTCTCGAGCGGCTGCGTCACCGGCCACTCGAGGCGGACGCGCTCGGTGCGGCGGAACTGGAACGCCGCGAGCGGCTTGTAGGCCGAGGCCGCGGCCGACGCGGCGCGATAGGCGAGCGGCTTGCCGAGCAGCGCGTCCGGCCGGCTTCTCGATCGAGACCGTATCGGAGTCGGTCGTGTTGTCCTCACCGCGCATCCGCACGACGGCCTGCCAGGGGCCCGGCGCCGAATCGGTCGGCACCCGAACGAGGGCGCTGCGCGTGCCCGGTTCGATGCGGGCCTTCAGGCCCACCGGCTCGCCGCCGCTCTTCGACGAGAAGAGCACGTCGACGTCGGCTCCCTGCTTCCACCGCCCGGACTCGATCTCCGCTGCGGAGATCTCGGCCACGATCGCCGCCTCGTTGCCGATCACCGTGCCGTACGCATTGAGGCGCGACGAAGGACTCACCCGGGACAGCGCGCTCAGCGCGACCTGGCCAGTCGACGGCGGCGCTGCCGCTGCGGCGGCTGCGCCCGTCGAGTTGCGCAGCATGGTCATCTCTTCTTCGGTCGGGGCGCGGTATTCCCGTCGAGCGCGGATGGTCTGACCGGTCGATTTCAGCTTCACGGTCAGCTTGCGGGCCCGGCCATCCCAGCGCGTATTGTTCGTGTAGAACCCGAGCACGTAGTGCGACGACAGGTCCTCGGCGATTTTCGCCATCCCGCCGCGCAGGTCGTTGGTCGCGAGCACCGAGATCCCGTCGGTCTGCTCGGCGAGCACGGCCAGGTTCGAGGTTCCCTGGACCAGCATGCTCGATTGCATGTCCAGCCCGCCGGGCCGCACCGTGTAGAAGGACACGTTGGCCTGGCGCGCGGCGCTGAGCAGGTCCCGGAACCGCATGATCGAAGTCGATCGACAGCAGGCGGTCTTTCTCAGCCCGCATGGCCCGCGCGTTGGGCTCCGTGTCGTTGAGCCGGTCCATGGTCAGCTTCCCTTTGTCGTTGACCCCGATGGGTGGAGGCTGGCCGCCCGTTTTGTCAGGGTCGGAGGCGATGTTCTTGAATTGCGAGCGGGGCGACGGCAGGGTATCGGAGAAGAAGATGATGTTCTTGCGCTCGTCGCGCAGGGAGCCAAGCTTCTCGACGAGCGCTTCGAGGTCCGAGTACACCTTGTCGAGACGCTTGAGCGGGACGAGTCCGGGGTAAACGGCGTCGAGCTCCAGTTCTTCGGGCAGGGGCTGTTTGCTGACCAGGCCCCAATACGGGTACTTCTCGAGCTGCTCCTGAATCGACAGCGTGGACTGACCGAGCAGCAGATCCTTGATGCCGAGGTACGGCGTCATCACGCCGAACAGATCCTGCGGTCCCATCATCCGGTTGAGCAGGTCGGTGATCGGCACCCGCACCGCGTGCGATCCGCTGAAGTCGACGTGGAACGCATCGAGATAGAGCACGAAGACGCGGTAGTTGGGATTCCTGGCGAGCTCGAACCCGTCACGCTGGGAGTTCGGATCGCGGCGTTCGGCGAGCGGCGTGAACTGCTGATGTTCGATGAACTCGACGCGGTCGATCGTCTGCGGCTTGCCGTCCTCGAGCAGGACGAAATCGTTGGTGGTGAGCCCGGTGATCGGCTTCCCGTCGCGGACCGGGTAGGCGTCGAGGCTCACGAAGTGCGCGCCGGATCTGAACGTGGGAGGCCGCTGCGGATCCGGCTTCTGTTCCTGCGCCTGCTGTGCGCGCGCAGCGAGCGACACGGCCGCAATCAGGGCCGCACATGCGACCGTCGTGACTCGAGACATCGGACCTCCGGCGGCGGGGCTGGCGTTCGACACTATACATCCCTCTCGAGTCTGTAGGGCCGGGTCTCTGACCCGGCCGATTTTTGAGGCCATTACCCCGTCGCGCCGAACCCGCCGCGCGACGCCTCGCGCAGCTGATCCGCTTCGTCCCAGGTGACCCGCGGCGCCGTCAGGAAGATGCCCTGCGCGATGCGATCGCCGCGCCGGACCGTGACTGCCGCGTCCGTGAAGTTCATCACCGCGATCTTCACTTCGTCTGAGGGCCCGCAGTAGTCGGGATCGATCACGCCGACCCCGTTGGCCACCATCAGCCCGCGTTTCAGAGGGGTGCTGCTGCGCGCGAAGATGCCCAGGAACATCCCGGCCGGCACTTCGACGACCAGACCCGTCGGCACCAGGGCCACGCGACCCGGCTCGACGACGACATCGTCGGCGGCGGCGAGGTCGAACGCGGCCGCATGGTCGCTTTCATACCGGGGCAGGGGAATGTCAGGCCGCAGTCGCCGGATGCGCACGTTCATGTCAGTGTCCGGTCAGGTCAGGGTTGTGGCTTGTAGCGATAGAGGCGGATGCCGGTCTTCTCGTCGACCGCCATCAGCTCGAGGTCCGGACGTTTGGACATGATCTCGATGGTCTTGGGCGCTTCGCGACCCCACCGGTGCGGGTGGAACATGATGTGCGTGACGCCATTGGCGTTCATTGGCGGAAACGCCCGTGCATCGGGGAAATACCAGATCAGCCACGCGACGTCGCGATAGCTGGTGGGCGTATAGCCGCTGTAGCCGTTCATCAGCGGACGCCAGTGCGCCGTCGAGTTCAGGACGTACTCGGCATTCTCGAACACGGCGTGCGGTGGATAGAACGGCATCTCGGCGAGCACCACCTGGCCCGGCTCGTTGGCGAGCAGCTGGTAAATCTCGGGAATCCCGCCCCAGCGCCGGTATTCGAACGGCGCGCGGAGCGCTTCCAGGTTCACGAGGCACACCGCGGCCACCGCAAGCGCGGTGATCCATTTCCGCCCTGGCCACGCGCGGCGGACGTTGGCGAGCCCCAACCCGGCGAGAAGCGCGATCGCGAGGAGGAACAGGTTGCCGAACCGCGCCGCGGCCCGCAATCCCTGCATCGGTGGAAAGATGTTGAACAGCCAGGCGTAGAGCGGGGTCTTCAGCCCGAGCGACAGCACGAAGCCGGTGAGGCCGACGGCGAACACCATCGCGACCTTCGATCCATCCTGGCGCCGGCGCAGGGCATACCACAGCGCCACGAGGGAGAGCAGGACCGCGACCACGCCCGGAAAGAACGTGTCGACCGGATTGGCAAAGAAGCCTGCGCTCCAGGTGGAAAAGTGCACGCGCCCCGCAGCGGCCAGATAGCCGGTGAAGGTGGCCGAGTAGTAGCCGACTTCCGCCAGCGGCCGCGTCATGTGCTGGTCGATCGCCACACGCCGGTAGGGAATGATGAGCGGGAGCGCGAGCACGCCGGCCGTGAGCGCCGACAGCGCGAACATCGTCGCCACCGGGACGATTCGGCGGATCCAGTCGCCGGTCCGCACCAGAATCACGACCGCAATCATGATCGTCGAGAACACGACGAAGTAGCCCGACGTGTAGGCCATCATCGCCATGCACCCGCCGAGCGCGATGGCTTTCGCGACGGTGGGCTGCACGATCAGCCGGTCGGCGATCAGCAGCGACAGCGGCAGCCCGTAAGCGTGGAGCGCCTGCACGTGAGCAAGCCGGGTCAGCGTATGGGTGTTGAACGCGAAGAGCGAGCCGGCCGTGATCGACGCCAGCCGATCGCGGGTCCACGCGTAAGCCAGCGCGTACATCCCCAGGCCGGTGAGGGCGAACCCGATCAGCATGGCAAGGTTCATCGCCAGGACCGGCGACGCCCCGAGCCAGCGCGCCGGCGCCACCATCAGCGCCGGCACGATCAGCGGCTCGGAGAACGCGAGGACGTCTTTCGCGGGATAGAAGATGTTGCCCTGGAACAGCTGCAGCGGGTGGCGCGGCAACTGGTGTGCGACCCAGGCCAGGATCCACTCGTTCAGCTGCGCATCACCGTTGTCGTTGCGTGACAGGGTGCCGGGCTCGGTGACGAGCGGCCAGGTATGGACGATCGCGAGCAGCGCGAATACGAGCGCCGCGGTCGTCCAGTGCGAGCCGAGCGCCCGGGCTGCCGCCAGGCGCCCGCGTCCGCTAGAGCTACGGCGCGGCAGGGGGCCGCGCTCGATACCGTCCGGTTCCCGACTCTGCAGGGTCGGGCCTTCAGACCCGACCGTCATCGCGCCGTCAGGCTGCGGATCAGCGTCATCAGCATGTCGATCGCGACGGCGTTGTGCCCGCCCTGCGGAATGATGATGTCGGCGTAGCGCTTGCTGGGTTCGACGAATTCGAGGTGCATCGGCTTGACCGTGCTCAAGTACTGATCGATCACGGACTGCACGGTTCGGCCGCGTTCGGAGATGTCGCGCTGGAGGCGCCGGATGAACCGCGTGTCGTCGTCGGTGTCGACGAACACCTTGACGTCCATCAGCCGGCGTAGAGCGGCGTCAGTATAAATCAGGATGCCTTCGACGATGATGGCGCGGCGCGGCGCGATCGGCTCGGTGGACGACTGCCGCGCATACGGCGCGAAGTCGTACATCGGCGCATCCACGCTGCGCCCGTCGCGCAGCGCTTCCACGTGCTGCACGAGCAGATCGGTCTCGAGCGAATCCGGATGATCGTAGTTGAGGGCCGCCCGCTCCTCGAGCCGCAGATCGTTGCGGTCCCGGTAATACCGATCGTGTTCGAGCACGACGACCTGGCCGTCGCCGATGCTCTCGACGATGCGCCGGACGACAGTCGTTTTGCCCGATCCGGAGCCGCCGGCCACGCCGATCACGAGGCGCTGTGGGGCAGGAGACACCGTGCAAGCGTACATCCGAGCCGTTGCAATCCTGGCGGCTCGATTGCTATTAGGTAATGACGCGCGTCGAAAACTTGACGGGGAGGTCGGCCAGCGGGAGAAAAGTGTAATTCCCCGTGCGGTTTCGTCGCCGACACGGTTTTTCATACCTCCACCGGCGCCCGTCATCCGATCGGTCGTCCGGTTGGCTACCATCGCGGCTCTCGACTGGGCTCGGGCCGCCCTGCCCGCCGAAGGGCGTTGTGACCCGCCGATAAGTCCCCGGGGAGGACTCTCTTGGAATACATGGTGTTCGGCCTGATTCTGCTGGCCGTTCTGGCGGTGTTGCTGGTGTTGCCGCTGGCGCTGTGGGTGGCGCTCTACCGGACGCGCACGCGCCTGATGCGCCTCGAAGAGGCGCTCGGCCGACCAGAAGGAAGCGCTCGGACGGCTCACGGCCCAGGTGACGCAGCTGAAAAGCGCCGCTGGCGTCCGTCCCCAGGCCGCTGAGGTCGCGACCGCGCCTGCTGCCAGCGACGCGCGGCCAGGTCCCCTCGCGCCACCGGTTGCGACGCCCGCTCCGGTGCCGCCGGCCGCGGCGCCGCCGCGACCCGTGCCTCCGTCGCCGGCGGTCGTGCCGGCACCACCCATCGCGCCAAAGCCTGCGCCGCCGACGCCGCTCGCAGCACCGCCTCCGACAAAGTGGCGCCGCCGACAACACCGGCGCCGCCGCCGACAGTGGCGCCGCCTCCGCCGTCGGTGCGGCAGCCGGCAGCTGCAACACCACCCGTGACGCCAGTGGCGGCAGCGGCCACCCCGGCCTCACCCGCGGCTGCTCCCGGGTCGCCGGGAGCTCGCGCGGCCGGCGAGCGGCCGACGCTTCCACCGCGTGTGCCTCCTCGGGTGCCGCCTCCGCCTCCGCCGAAACCACCGGCGCCATCGTTCGACTGGGAGAGCCTCGTTGGCGTGAAGCTGTTTGCCGCCTTCGCCGGCATTGCGCTCGTGATCGCAGCGGTGTCGTTCCTTGGCTATTCGATGCAGCAGGGTTGGCTGCAGCCGCCGGTGCGGGTCCTGATCGGCCTCGCGGTCGCCGTCACGCTGCTCGTCGTCTGCGAGTTGAAGGCGGCGCGCCGATACCCGGTGACGGCCAACGCGCTCGATGCCGCCGCCATCGCGATTCTCTTCTCGACCTTCTTCGCCGCGCACGCGCTCTGGAACCTGATTCCGACGGTGGTCACGTTTGCGCTGCTCGGCGCCGTCACCGCGCTTGCGGTCCTGTTGTCGATCCGCCGGGAGTCGCTCTTCATCGCGGTGCTCGGCCTGCTCGGCGGCTTCGCGACGCCGGCGCTGCTCTCGACCGGCGAGAACCGTCCGATCCCGCTGTTCGCGTATCTGATGCTCCTGAACGTCGGGCTGGCGTGGGTCGCCTATCGGCAGGTCTGGCCCGGGCTCACGGTGCTCACGCTCGTCTTCACCACCATCTACCAGTGGGTCTGGGTCTACAAGTTCCTGACGGCGAACGATCTCTCGCTCGCGCTCGGCATCTTCGCGCTCTTCCCGGTGCTGAGCGTCTCGGCGCTGCTCGTCGGGCGCCGGGGGAGGAACGCCGCCCGAGCCGGCGACGGCATGTTCGAGGGCACGGCCATGGTGAGCGCGGCGCTCCCGCTCGCCTTCGTCGGCTACCTCGCGGTGGTGCCCGAATACGGCGGCCATCCGATCCTGCTCTTCGGGTTCCTCCTGATGATCGACGCCGGCCTGCTCGCGATCTCGCTGGCGCTTCGCCGCCAGGCGCCCCACGCCATTGGCGCGCTGATGACGGTCTTCATCTGGGCGGTGTGGCTGACGACCTCGTACCGGCCAGGTGACTGGACGATCGCCGTTTCGTTCGTCAGCGCTTTCGCGGCGCTCTACCTGTTTGCCCCGAACGCTGGCGGATGGTTCCGGCGCTCGCTGACTGGATCGGCCGCACGGGCGGTTCATGCGGCGGCGGCACTGTTGTTCGTCTTCCCGGTGCTCGCACGGATCGAACCCGCGGCGGCCTCGCCCTGGCCGATCTTCGGCGTGCTGCTGGTCCTCGTCGTGCTCTGCGGCTGGCGCGCCGCGGCGCTCGATCGAGGTGGCCTGTTCTTCGCGGCCTCGTTCTTCGCCGTCGCCACCGAAGCGGTCTGGTCCGCGACTCACCTGACCGTCGATCGTCTTCGCCCCGCGGTCATCGTGTATGCGTTGTTCGGCGTGACCCTCACCGCGATTCCGGTCGTCGCCCGCCGGATGGAAGCATCCACTTCGCCCGGAGAGCGGTGCGGGACTCGTGCTGATCGCGAGTCTTGCGCTGTTGTTGTTCCTCTCGACCGGGCCCATCGCCCCGGTGGCGCTGTGGGCGCTGGCCCTGCTGCTCGCGATTCTGAATGCGCGGGCTGTTCGTCGAGAGTGCATCCAGCCGGGTGCCGGCGTTGTCGAAGGTCGGCAGTGTTCTCTCCTGGCTGGTCCTCGCGGTCTGGTGGTCCGAGGCGGCGGGTGTGGTCGGGCTGCTGCCATCGCTCGCGGTGCTCACCGGGCTCACGCTGATCACGCTGGCCGGCCACGCATGGATGCATTTCACAACCCATGACGCGGCGCCGGCCACGGTGAGCGGCGGGCTCTACCTGGGCCTGATCGGGCACGCGTTTCTGTTCTTCATCGGGTTGAACCCGCAGTGGTCGGTTCCGCCATGGCCGCTCTTCGGATGCCTGGCGGTCGTCACGCTCGCGACCTCGGCTACGGCCGCGATTGTCGGCACGCCAGTGCTGCACATCCTCGGAGTCGCGGCGGCCTCGGTGGTGATCTCGGGATGGACGGTCGCGGTCGGGTGGACGGCCGCGGCGATCGCCGCGGCGTGGGTGGTGTCGATCTACGCGCTCGCGTGGATCGCCGCCGGCCGCGATGCGCGACTCGCGCGAACCCTTCATGCGTGGGGCTGCCGTTGCGCTGTTTGGTGGCGAGCTCACGGCGATCATCGCTGCGGGCGCGCCGTCCCTGACGGGCATCGGCCATCCGACGCCATTCGGCATCCTGCTCGGCTCACACGTGGCCGGCATCGCCATCCTGCTCACGCTCGTTGCCGCGGCGGGCTGGGCGCAAGCCGCCACAGGCGTCCTGATTGCGGCGTGGGCCGCGGTGCTCGGATGGCAGTTCGGCCACGACCTCAGCGTCGAATGGCGGCAGCTGCTCGCGCTCGCGGGGTCGCTGTACGCGATCTTCTGCGCCTATGCGCTGGTCGCCGGTCCTCGAGATCGTGAGAGCCGGGAACCCTGGCTCGTGGCGCTCGGCGCGACGGTGATGGCGTTCTTCGCGGGCCGGCAGGCGTTCGAGGCCGGCGGACTCCAGTCGATCATCGGCGTGGTGCCGGTCGTGCTCGGCCTGATGACGGTCGTGCTCCTCCGCAGGCTCTTGCGGCTGGAACGGGCCGGCGAGCGCGATCTCACGCGGCTGGCGCTCGTCGCCGGCACGGCGCTCGGACTGGTGACGGTGGCGATTCCGCTGCAGCTGCACCATCAGTGGATCACCATCGGCTGGGCGCTCGAGGGCGCAGCGCTGGCCTGGTTGTTCAGGCGTGTGCCGCACCGCGGCCTGCTGCTCGCCACCTCGGCGCTCCTGGCGACGGTCTTCGTGCGGCTGGCGCTGAACCCGTCGATCTGGACCTACGAGCCGCGCGGAGAGCTCAGGATCTTCAACTGGTATCTCTATACCTATCTGGTGGCCGCGGCCGCCATGGGGGCGGCGGCCTGGTGGCTGTCGACGCACCAGCGATCGCGTCCTCGACGGGCTTCCGCGGGTGTCGCACCTGCTCCCGGCTGCAGCGGGGATCCTGCTGTTCCTGCTGCTGAACATCGAGATCGCCGACTTCTATGCCACAGGTCCGGAGATCATGTTCCGCTTCGGCGTGACCGTCTCACAGGATCTGACCTATACGATTGGGTGGCTCGCGTTCGGGATGATGCTCCTCGCCGTCGGAATCTACGCCCACAACCGCCCGGCGCGGGTCACCGCGGTGACCCTGATTGCGATCACCGCGTTCAAGTGCTTCCTCTACGATCTGGCGTCGCTCGGCGGCCTGTATCGCGTCGCCTCGTTCGTGGGGCTGGCGGTCGCGCTCGCGCTGGTGTCGCTCGCGCTTCAGAAGTTCGTCCTCGCCCAGCCGGAGCCCTCGCAGTGAAAGCCGTCGCCGCCGGTGCTCTGATCCTCCTGCTGGCGGGCGGGGCTGCCGGCCAGACTGGCGGAGCGGCAGCCCCGGCCGATGCGCCCGCGGGTGCAGTCAGGCCTGGAGCGCCTCTCGACACGAGCGGGTTTCAGTACCAGCGCCGGCTGCCGGAAGGTCCGTCCGAGCTCGTCTCGCTGCCGCTCGATGCCGCGGCGCTCGCGCATTCGCTGGGGCCGCTCAGGAATTTTGCCGACGTTCGGATCGTCGACGATCGGAACGCACAGATCCCGTACGTGCTGGAGCAGCGAAACGAGCCGTTGATCGTGGACCTCCCGATCGGCGGGACCGACGCCGCGGGTGCCCGATCTCGCGAAGCGAGGCCGCGGCACGCTCTCCTTTTATCGGATCGAGCTGCCCCACGAGAACCTTCCGCAGCCGGTGCTGGCGCTCGAGACGTCCGAACAGGTCTTCCGGCGATCGATCGAGCTCGGAGTCCAGCGGGAGCCCGACCGCCGTCACAAGGGCGAGTGGTTCGAGTCGCTGGAAAGGACGACGTGGCAGCACGCGGTTCCGGGCTCTCCGGCGCCTCCGCTCGAGATCCAGTTTCCGCGACTGAACCGTCGCGAACTGTTGCTCATCGTGGACGAAGGGGACAATCGTCCGCTGCCGATCAGCCGGGCACGTCTGCGGCTTCCCGACTGGCAGCTGCTGTTCTTCCGGCCGGCCAGTCCCCTGCGGCTGTTGTACGGCCGTACCGATCTCGCAGAGCCGCGGTACGACGTGGCGCTGCTCTCGCCATCGGTCATGGGCGGCCGGGCCCGGGAGATCGTTGCGGCGCCGGAAGTAGCGTTGAGCAGCGCCCGCGGCGCTCGTCGCGCCGCGGACCTTCTGGATTGGGCTGTCGGTAGTCGTGGTGGTCCTGCTCGGGCTGATCGTGCGGCTTATTTCGTCCGGGACTGCGCCGCGACCTTCGCCACCTGGTCCATGACCCGGAGCAGATTCCCACTCCAGATCTTCCCGATCTGCTGCTCGGTATAACCACGCCGTACCAGTTCCAGCGTGACGTTGAACGTCTCGCTGGCATCGTTCCATCCATCCACACCGCCGCCGCCGTCGAAGTCCGACGAGATCCCCACGTGATCGATGCCGATCTTCTTGACGATGTAGTCGATGTGATCGACGAAGTCCTTCACGGTCGCGCGTGGAAGCGGGGGATACTTGGCGTTCACTTCTTCGACCCGCTTGTCGAGCTCGGCCCGGCGCTCGGGCGTGAGCTGGGCGAGGGCTCCCTGGCGCGCGACCGCGCGCCTGACCGGCACCGGCGGCAGCTCCCGCGGCGGTCCCCGGGCCCGCCTGTGCGCCACCGCGTCCGCCGCGTCCGCCGCGCCCACCCCGTCCGCCGAGCGGCGTGCCGGCCGGCAGGCCGAACTCCTTCCGCAGCGCATCCAGCGCCGCGGCTGCGCTCGGGCGTATCGCTCGACTTGATGTAGTTCGCGAACGCCACCGTCTGCACGACCCCGCCGTTCTTCTTGAGCGCCAGCAGCTGCTCGTCGTCGAGGTTCCGGCTGTGGTTGCAGAGCGCGCGGGCCGCCGAATGCGAGGCGATGATCGGGGCCTTCGACATCTCCAGCGCCTGCATCATCGACGCCTTGGACGGATGGGAGACGTCAATCATGATTCCGACCCGATTCAGTTCCGCGATGACCTGCTTGCCGAGGGGCGACAGCCCGTTCCACTTCCAGCCGTCCGTTTCGCCGGTGTTCGAGTCTGAAAGCTGGCTGTGGCCGTTGTGCGCGAGGGACAGGTACCGGGCGCCGCGATCGTAGAACTCCTTCACGCGGGCGAGGTCGGTCCCGATCGGGTAGCCGTTCTCGACGCCGATCAGGGCGACTTTCTTGCCGCTGGCCTGAATCCTCCGGACGTCAGCGGCGGTGAGGGCGAGCTGAATCTTGTCGGGCGCGATCTTCTCGGTGAGACGGTGGATCGCGTCGAATTTCTCGATCGCGGCCTTGTAGGCGCGCTCGTAGCCGCCCGGCTCGAACGCATCGGGCGTCGTCTGCAGCGAGGGCTGTCCGACATAGACGACCATGAACACCGCGTCGAGCCCGCCTTCGGTCATCTTCGGCAGGTCAACCTGGCCCTCGAGGCGCTGCGCGTAGTTCCGCTCCGCCGTGAAGTCGTTCGGTTCGATGTCGACGTGGGTATCGAGCGTGATGACCTTCTCGTGGATGGCGCGCGCTTTCTTGATCAGCGCGTCATCGGCGGCCTGATCGGCACGCGGGGCAGCGGACGGGTGGAGAACGGCGGTCAGCAGGAGGACGGCACACAGAATTCCCCGGGCTCTTTGCATCATGTGACTCCGGGCAGCCTCGACGGACTCGACGTTGGCGGTCAGGGCGCGGGCTGCGGGTCGCGGTCGCGGATCGAGCAGGGGATCGGGATGGCTGGAGTCAGATTTACGCGGCCGGGGCTGACCCCGGTCGTGAGCGCCCGCCGCTGTTTCAGATCTGGCTGCGATGCCCTTCCGGACGCCCCACAGATCTGATCCAAGCGCTGATTGCTACCGCGACCTGGCGCTGAGGCTGGCCCCGCGACCCAGACGCTGATCCAGCCTTCCACTGAACCCCACTGCTCGCCCCGTCCGAGCCCCGAGTCCCGTCTTTGTTAGACTCTTGAGCACCCCGCTCGAAGGAGTTTCCTTGGTCAATCGCGTCGTTCGTGTCGTCGTGCCGGCCGCCTTGGTGTGTCTCGGTGTGCTCGAGGTGCACCCCGCCGCCCAGGATCGGCTCAAGTCCATGCCGGGCTACGCCCGCTACCAGGAGGTGGCGCCGCAGATCCCCGGCGCGCTCAAGTCTGGCGCGATCGCTCCGACCTGGAGCGCTGACGGGACGAGCTTCGAGTACACGCTGGACGGCAAGCGCTATCGCTACGACCTCGCGACGCGGCAGGCCACGGCGGTCGCCGACGCCGCTGACGCCGCCGGCCGCGGCGGGCGCGGCGGGCGCGGGCAGGGGGCCCCGGAACGTGGCCGCCAGTTCGCCTCGGCCGATTCGCCCGACAACGCCTATCGCGCTCAGTTCAACGAAAAGGATCGAAATCTCTATCTCGTCGATCAGGCCGCGAAGGCGGAGATCGCCGTCACCACCGACGGCAGCCGCGAGCGCCGGATCAAGTACGGCTCGGCGAGCTGGGTCTATGGCGAAGAGCTCGATCAGATCACGGCGATGTGGTGGTCGCCCGACAGCCGCAAGCTCGCGTTCTATCGTTTTGACGAGAGCCCGGTTCCCGACTACTACCTGCAGCTCGATCAGACCAGGCTCCAGAGCGCGATCGACACCGAGGCCTATCCGAAGGCCGGCGTGGCCAACCCGATCGTCGACCTGCTGATCTACGACGTCGCCTCGAAGAAGACCACCAGGATCGACGTGCGCGAGGGCAAGCCGTTCACCAACGACGTCGTCGGCCATTACGCCTACAACGTCCGCTGGACGCCCGACGGCCGCGAGCTGCTGTTCAACCGGACCAACCGCCGGCAGAACGTGCTCGAGCTCGTGGCCGCCAATCCCGACACCGGCGCGCTCCGCGTGGTCATTCGCGAGGAGTGGCCGACCGGCTGGATCGAGAACAGCCCCGCCATGGTCTTCCTCAAGGACGGCCGACGGTTCATCTGGGAGTCGGAGCGGAACGGCTGGAGCAACTTCTATCTGTACGACCTGACCGGCAAGCTGATCGCGCCGCTGACCGCCAGCACGTCGTTCGAGGCGGCGGCGCTCGTCAAGGTCGACGAATCGGCCGGCGTGATGTTCTATACGGCCCGCGACGGCGACAACCACCTGAAGCTGCAGCTGCACCGGGTGGGGCTCGATGGCCGCGGAGACGTGCGCCTGACCGACCCGAAGTTCCACCACACGGTTGGCAGCTGCATGCCGGCCCCAGCCGGCGGTCGCGGCCGCGGCGGCGCCGCGGCCTGCGGCATCTCGCCCGACAACAAGCTGTTCGTCGACGTCTACCAGGCGCACGACATCGCGCCGGCCTCCAGGGTCGTCGATGCAGCCGACGGGAAGGTAGTGGCTGAAGTCGCCGCGAGCGATCTGAGCCGCTACGACAAGCTCGGCATCCGCAAGGCCGAGCTGTTCACCTACAAGTCCGCCGACGGCCAGACCCCGCTGCACGGCTTGGTGCAGTTCCCGTCGAACTTCGACTCCTCACGGAAGTACCCCGTCCTCGTGCAGGTCTACGGCGGCCCGGCGTCGGCGAGCAACACCGCTCGCGAGACCTTCGTCGTGCCGTCGGCGCTCGACCGAGTACGGGTTCCTGGTCGTCAACCTCGATTCGAGAAGCGCTCCCGGACGCGGCAAGCGCACGCTCGATCAGGTCTACCTGAAGCTGGGACAGGTCGAAATCGACGACATGGCCGCCGGCGTGCGCGCGCTCGCCTCGCGCTCGTATGTCGATCCCGCACGCGTCGGCATCTTCGGCACCTCCTACGGCGGGTACTCGTCGGTGATGTCGATTCTGCGGCACCCCGAGGTCTACGCGGCGGCATCCGCGTCTCGTCGCCGGTGACCGCGTGGCAGCACTACGACAGCATCTACACCGAGCGCTACATGTGGATTCCGCAGGAGAACAAGGCGGGTTACGACGCGGGGAGCGCGATGACCTACGTCCAGGCGCTGAAGGGCCGGCTGATGCTCTACTACGGCACCGCCGACAACAACGTCCACCCGTCGAACATGATGCAGCTCATTGCCGCGCTGCAGGGGGCCGGAAAGAGCTTCGACGTGCAGGTCGGGCCCGATCGCGGCCACAGCGGCATCAACACCGATCGGATGATGGAGTTCTTCCTCGAAGCGTTGATGCCGAAGCCGGCAGTGACGACCACGAGCCAGGCATCACGCTGACGTGCTCGATCCTCGTCTCCAGCACGCGCGTCGAGCAGCTGCGCGCGACGCGCTTCGCCGAGATCAAGGGCGCGCGTCTCTCGTTGTCGATTCCGATCGCCGACCGGCTGCTCAACGAGCTCGTCACCGCGGCGTTGCCGCCGTCACTCCCGGTGCGCGACCTGACGATCCGGCCGCGCGCCTCGAACTCGCTGCAGGTGCGCGCGCGGGTCTCGAAGCTCGATTTCCTGCCCCCGGTCACGCTCACGCTCGACATCGATCAGCAGCCATGCCTGCCCGACACTCCGCTTGGTCTCCGGCTGCGGTCGTTTCCAGGACTCGTGGCACTCGCGGGACCCCTGCTGTCCCGGAACCGCTCCCGCCCGGCATCAGGCTCGAGGGCGATCGGCTGTTCGTCGACCTGCGCCAGCTGCTCGAGCGGGCAGGCTATGGCGATCTCGTCCCATTGATCGAGCGGCTGCACCTCGCGACCGACGAGGGACGGCTGCTGGTGGAAGTCGAAGCCCGCGTCTGACTCGGGGGACGGTCTTCAGAAGATCGAGTACACCAGCCCCACGCTCATCACGAACGAGTCAGCGTCCCAGCGGTCGGCGATACTCCGAGGTCCCGTTCCGGTAGACGATGCCGGGGCGGTTGAACATGTAGCCGGTGAACGCGGTGAGGCCCACGCGAGGCGCCAGCGTTTGGGTGACGCTGAAGCCCGGACGGATGGCGATGCTGGTGTCGGCCTCGATGGTCGGCGTGCCGCTGATCCGCTCGATGAAGTCGTCGTCGAAGTCGACAACGTTGAAGGAGGGGCCGCCCACGATCGACACGTTGAACAGCGTGCGATCCGGACCGAAGGTGTAGCCGATGCCGGCCATGACCGGCCGTACCTTCGATCCGGGCGAACGGTCCGTCCACCTCCGGGTGGTTCAGATCGGCGTTGACCCAGTTGAACGCCGTCGCCAGCCGCCAGCCGCGGCGCGGGTTGACCCTTACCAGCGGGGCGATGCTGAAGCTGTTCTCGACATCGCTGTCGGTCATGGTGTTGAGCGCCATCGAGGCGCCGGCGCTCACGCGTCCCACGCTCTGCGCTGCAACCGATGTCGCCGTTGCCAGCACCAGGGCCGCCGCAACTCCGATCGAAATCCTCCGGATCACCGTCATCGTCTCGTCTCCTCACCAGCCGGACTGAGGCCCTTGAGCTGCCAGAAGGCGTTATGGCAGAGATAGTAGCTCATCTTTGGCTTGAACACGCCAGTAAGACGGCTAGGGAACTCCGCCGAGAGACTCAGGCCCAGGGGCTCACGGCCAGGGGACTCGCGCCCGGTGACTCGCGCCTATGGCTTAGCGATCAGTGCCTACTTGGGGAGAATCGTCGTGTCATTCTTGGTGGGGCCCGGGGCCTTTGTGAGGTACGTGCGTGGGCGACAGCACGATCTGATCGATCGTGACCCCGTCCTCGCGCGGCTGGATGCGGATGGTCTGGGTGCCGCTCGTGGCGAAAAAGATCTGCGGCCCGAGCACGCCCGGTCCCCAGCCGTTGTCTTCCCAGCCCCAGCCGGCCAGCCCGCAGCCGCTGCACGCTTCCAGGTTGAACTCGGTCGAGGTCGCGGTGCCGATTCGGTAGACGGCCGTGCCCGACTGGTTGACGGCCTTGGAGAACTGCACGTGCACCGAATCGTTCGCGTACGCGTTCCTTCGGCCTTGGCCCGAATCCACAGCCGGTATGGCTTGCCGGCTTCCGCCGTGAACGTGAGCTCGAAGTAGGACGCGGGGTTGGCGAGCGGAGTGACAATCTTGGCGACCCCTGCGTTGGGGCTCCTGATGTGCCGTCCGCCCGCAGCGGTCGTATCGTTCTCGACCAGCCAGCTGCCGATCACTTTCGTCGCTCGTCCGGCGTACAGGACGACATCGCCGGCCGCGGGCGGTGGAGGGGGCGGCGTGTCCATCCGAGGCGGTCGTGAATGAACGGACGGGACCGGCCGCGGTCTGCCGCGCAATCGTCTTGCTGACCACCTGCCAGTAGTAGGTCGTGCCCGGCGCGAGCGCTGGCAGCGTGAACTTCTTCGTCGAGTTCGGCGAGACGCCGACGTTCGATGCGAGGAGCGGTGGCGAGGGGGACGTGCCGAATCGGATGTCGGCCAGGTGCGCCCACGGGCCCGGCTTCCAGCTGACGATCGTCGCAGTCGACGTCGGGACGTTCGTCGCGGCATTCGCCGGCGAAACGTAGACCGGCCCGTCGGGCGGCAGCGGCACGAACGGCTTGGTCTCGGCATTGCCGGTGGTGTTTCCCCACTTGCGCGTGAAGTTGTTGCGGAACCAGGTGAAGAACCACGGCTTGGTCGTGAAGTAGTTGTGTTCGGACTGCGACTTGTTCGATTCCGACGTCCAGTTCGACGATCCGTAAACCGTCATCCCCTGGCCGTAGAGCAGCGTGCTCTTCTGATGGGTGAAGCCCGCGTGCGCGCGGTCGCGAATCTGGACGCCGGCCATGTAGAGGCGATCGATCTGGTAGGCCTGCCAGATGTTGTCCGTGCTGCGATAGAGGTCGGGCTCGGTGATGAGCCGGACCGGGACGCCGCGCTTGGCCGCCCGGATCAACCCGTCGGCGTGGGTGGCTTCGGTGATCTTGTACATGATGACGTCGATGCGCTGCGTCTCGGCGTCATAGAGCGGCTTCGAGCGGGTCGAGAAATTCTCGGCCGGCACGAAGCTCATCGTGCTGTCGATGGTGTAGAGCGGATAGAGGCGGGTCAGCGCGCCGGCGATGTTCGCGTAATTGGCAAAGGCGGTGGTGTCGAGCCAGGTGTCGTCGAACTTCCTCCGGAAGCTGTCGATCACCGGCGGATCGTTGGTGAAGTAGATGCCCTCGTCGGTGTAATCGAGATACGGCACCGCCGGTTTGAAGTAGTAGTCGCCGTAATTCGCGGCGCTCCACTGCATGACGTTCTGGCCGTTGAAGATCATGTACTTCCAGTGCATGATCCCGCCCCCCACCTTGTAGCGCATCGGAATGCCGGCGCTCTTGAACTGGGCGAGGATCGTCGCGTTCATCGGCGTCGTCGGGTTGCGCCGCGGGTCGACTAGGGCCCGCACGTCGACGCCGGCCTTGAACCGGGCCGACGATCGCGTCAGCAAGCTCCTGGTCCTCCATGAACCACATCGCGAGGTCGATGCTGGAGGTCTCGCGGCGCACGTAGTTCAAGAGCGTGGCCCGGCAGTCCTGGAACGACGGGTCGCACATCGTGTCCACGACCTGCGCCTGGGCACGCGGGCACAACGTCAGGGTCAACGAGAGCGTCAGGATGAATGTGGAACACGGACCGGAGAGTTAGGGTCATGGGCTTCCTCGCGATGCCCCATTGCAGTCGGGCGCCGCAAGGATGAGCATAGGCCGTGCCGCGGTCGCGCTCAGCTCAACGATACCGAACCAGCAAATGTGATCAGCGCTGGTTCGAGGACGACCCCGGTTGATCGAGCAGGAAGCGGCGCACGAACATCACCGTCGCGTAGAACTGGAAGTCCGCGTTCCCCTTCTTCGCGAAGCCGTGGCCTTCGTCTTTGGCCATCAGGTACCACACCGGCTTCTGGTTCTGTTTCACGCGTTCGACCATCTGCTCGGCTTCGCTGAGCGGCACGCGCGGATCGTTGCCGCCCTGGACCACGAACAGCGGGTGGGCGATCTTCTGCGCGTTGTTGATCGGCGCCGTCTTGTCGAAGAACGCGGCCATCTTCGGGTCGCGTTCGTCGCCGTATTCGACGCGCCGCAGGTCGCGGCGGTAGCTCTCCGTGTTCTTCAGGAAGGTGTTGAAGTTCGAGATGCCGACCACGTCGAGCGCCGCCCGCAGCCTGCTGCTGTACATCGTCGATACCGCGAGCGTCATGTAGCCGCCGTAGCTGCCGCCGGTCACCATCACGCGCGCGGCGTCGAGCTCCGGGCGGGTGGCGATCCAGTCGAGCAGGGCGCCGATGTCCTTCACCGAGTCCTCGCGCTTCATGCCGTTGTCGAGACCGACGAAGGTCTTGCCGAAGCCGGTCGATCCGCGCACGTTGGGATAGATGATGGAGACGCCCAGCTCGTTCAGGAAGTAGTTGTTGCGGCCGATGAAGGACGGACGCGACTGTCCTTCGGGGCCGCCATGGATGTTGATGATGACCGGCCGCTTGCCCGTGAACCGCTGCGGCGCCTTGTAGTAGAAGCCGGAGATCTCGAGCCCGTCGAAACTCTTCCAGCGAATCAGCTCCGGCTCCGCGAGCTCGGATGCCACGAGGCCGCCGAGCTCGCTCTCGGTCCATCGGGTGACGGCGCCGGTCGTGGCATCGAGCGAGTAGACGTCGGAGGTCGAGCGGGAATTGGCGATCGAGAAGCCGAGCTCGCGGCTGTTCTGATGCCACGCCAGCGCGCCCAGCACGCCTTGTGGCACCCCGGTGACCGGCCGCGCGCGGCGGGTCGCCGTGTCGAAGAGGTACAGCTTCGACACGCCGGCTTCGTTCACCGAGAAGGCCAGCGTCTTGCCATCCTTCGAGAGATCGAACCCTTCCGACGTCCCACTTCAGATCGGTCGCGAGCGGCGTCAGCTGCTTCGTTGCAAGGTCGATGTAGCCAAGCCGCTGGAACTCGCTGTCCTTGTCGGCGGTCACATACACGCCGCGGCCGTCGGCCGAGAACACGCCGGCGCCGTACGAGACCTCCTCGGCCGGGTTCGTCAGCGCCGTCTTCTGCCCGCTGGCCACATCGGCCAGCCAGAGCGTGCTCTTGGTGATCGAGGTGAACTCGATCACGAGGAGGCGGGTGTCGTCGGGCGACCAGTCGAGCACCTGCCAGCCGCCGCCGGCGACCTGCATCACGCGGGTATCCGTTTTCGGATCCGCCGGGTTCATCACGTAGACGTCGCGATCGGTCCCGTTGCGGCGCGTCGAGCCATAGGCCAGCCGATCGCCCTTCGTGCTCCAGACGCCGCTCGCCATTCTGCGATCGGCCGCCGTCGGTGAGCAGCGTGATCCGGCCGTCGGCGACGTCGTAGCGATAGAGCTGGTCGAACTCGTTGCCGCCGACGTCCTTGCCGAACACCAAGTACTTGCCCTGCACGGGCTCGAACGTCGCGCCGCCGATCGGCTCGTTGAAGAACGTCAGCTGGGTGCGGGCGCCGCCGGGCAGCTTCACCTGGTGCACCTGCGCGGTGTTGCCGAACCGGGTCGAGATCAGCATCTCGCGTCTGGTCGGGTGCCAGCTGGCGAAACTCGCCGGCCGCGACTCCGTGTAGCGCCGCACGTCGTCGGCGAGCGAGGCCGGGATTGCCGGGACGCCGTCGACGACCAGGTTCTCCGTCGGCGCGATGGTCTTGTTCTGCGCTCCAGGCTGGGCGGCCGCCAGCGCAACGAACGACAGGATCAGCAGGGAACGGCTGGACATCTCACACCTCGGCACAGGGTTTGAAATTGTCGGATGATAGCAGGGCGCAGGGTTCCCAGTGCTGTCCGATCGCCGGTCCGCAGCCGCTCCCAAGGGAAGCCGTTCGAAAGGCTCTCCTTGGGAGTTGGTCGTTGGGAGTGGGAGTTGAGAGTGGCGACGTCACTCAATCACCACATACCGCCACATCCGCTCCGCTTCCTTGGCCCCGACGTACTTGCCGATCTCCTTGATGAACTGCTCCTTCGACTTCCAGGGCCGGTACTCCTTGAACTCGCGCACCATCCGCTGACCGGCGCCGGGGATCGACAGGATGTCGGCGTCGGTCGCCGTGTTCAGGCGGACCGGGATGAAGGTGTACTGCGCAAGCTGGGCGGTCTTCTCCGCGCCGACGTACTTGCCGATTTCCTTGTCGAACTGCGCGTAGGTTTTCCAGGGCCGGTACTCCTCGAACTCGTGCGTCATGCGCTTGCCCGCGCCGGGCACCAGCAGGATCTCCGGGGCCGTGGCGGTGTTCAGATTGATGTGGACGAACGCCTTGCCGTAAAACTCGTTGGCCTGCTCCTGCGTGAGCTTCTGGCTGAGGAGATAGGCGTTCAAGTCAGTGATACTCGCAAACGGCCGCTTCTCCAGCAGCCCCTTCACGATCGCCGGCGTCATGTGCGGCATCGCCACCAGATCTTTCTCCGGGGCGGTATTGGCGTCGACCACGCCGAGGGACTTGCCAACCTGCGCCGCAACCGGCGCCGCCGTTACCGCGAGCGTGAGAACGACTGCCCCCACCACTGTCTGCATGTTCATCGTCATGCTCCTGATTCTTCCGAGCCGGTCTGCTGCAACCGATGGCGCAGCGCCGGATGTTGATAGGTATACAGCAGGCCAAGTAATCCCATCTGAATCATCGCCGCCGGCGCCAGCGCCGGCGGCGCCTTCGCGGTGATCGACTTCATGAACAGGGTCCACCCGCCAAGGCCCGGATCCATCTCCCGCTGGAACTCGATGTTGCCCGCGTAGTGCAGCCCCATGCCGACGAAACCGGCACAGATGAAGAGCGCCATGGTGACGCGCATCAGTGTGACCGCGCCCGCACCGCCCCGCATCGCCGCTACGGCCACCGACACGACGCCGAGCGCAATCAGGCCGAGCGGAACCATCTGCCAGACGTCCTCGTGATGGTCGAGCAGCATCAAGTCGACCGCGGTCCCGATCATCGCCACGGTCAGGAGGAGCAGCATCATTCGCCGCATCATCCGAAGGCCTGGTGCTTCGACGGGTTCGTCCATAGCGCTGCTCGACGATAATATCGAACTCACTCCCTTTGCCGATGCGACGAGTCCTGTTATGGCTGTGTCTGGCGCTGGCGGCGGTCTCGCCCGCGCTCGCTCATCCCGCGCCATTCAGCTACGTGGACCTGCGATTGAAGGGCGCGAGGATCGAGCTCACGGTCGCCGTCCACGAATTCGACGTGGCCCACGATCTCGGGGTCGGGGATGCGAGCAGGCTGCTGAATGCCGGTGAGCTGGGGCGCTACTCGCCGGCGCTCACGGACTTGTTGAAAGATCGGCTTCAGGTCTGGGTCGGCGGGCAGCGGTTGACGGGTGCGTGGTCGCCCGCGGTGGCCCTGCCGGATCGTCAGGCGATCCAGCTGCAGGTGGTTTACGACGCCGGGAATCCACCGCCCTCGCTGACCCTCGCCGCGAGGCTCTTTCCCTACGATCCGGTGCACCAGACGTTCGTGAACGTCTACGAGGACGACGCGGTGGTGTTGCAGGCGATCCTCGATCGGCATCGCGAACAGGTCGTTTTCTATCCAGGCACGCGGCAGGGGACGTGGGCGGTCGTGAAGCGGTTCGCCGCGTCCGGTGTGCAGCACATCCTGATCGGACCGGATCATCTGTTGTTCCTGGTGGGCCTGCTGCTGCTCGGCGGCACGCTGCGACGGCTCGCGCTCGTGGTGAGCGCATTCACCATCGCGCACAGCATCACCCTGTCGCTCGCGGTGCTCCGGGTCGTCACGCCGCCGCCGTGGCTGGTGGAACCGGCGATCGCGCTCAGCATCGTGTATGTCGGGGCCGACAACCTGACGGTGCGCGGGGGGCGCGACGTTCGCGCCTGGATCGCGTTCGCCTTCGGTCTGATTCACGGCTTCGGGTTCGCCAACGTCCTGCGGGAGATGGATCTCCCGCCGCGGGCGCTCGGCTGGTCTCTGCTGTCGTTCAATCTCGGTGTCGAGATCGGGCAGCTCGCGGTCGTGGTCGCCGTCGCGTCGATCCTCTCCGCCGTGCGTTCCAGGAGCCCGGAAACCGGTCGCCGGCTCGCGGTTGCCGGGTCGGTGGTGGTGATCGCCGCGGGAGCGTTCTGGTTCGTGCAAAGAGTCTTCTTCGCTGGCTGAAATGATTCCAACATCGCCAAATTAATCGATTGAAGGCTTGCCAGTCTTCGGAGCTGTCGCACCAGTACTTCCGGGATTCTGAATGTTGGCAATGTTGGCAATCCTGGCAATGTGGGCGGTGTGTAACGCGTCAGCCAGCCGACGTGACCTCAGCCGCGGGCGAAGCCCAGCCGTTCTGCGCGCAAGGCCTTCTACTACAGTGATCTTCGCTCGACAGTTCACCGCCCCCCGCGGGACAGGCATGGTTCTGGCACTTTCAAGCCTCGATGCCCGACGGGTTTTCGTGAGGGGACGGCTCTTCAGGCCAACCCATTGCCGAGCCTGGACGGCCGCCATCATTCGAAAGGGGAGCTGGAGATGAAGTCAACGGGAATCAGGATGCTTGCCGTGCCGGTGTTGCTCGCGGCCACCGTGTCGTTTGCATCCGCGCAGGAAGGCGCGAAGCAGCAGGCGCGCGAGACCACGCAGGACGCGAAGGACGCCGCCAAGAAGACCGGGAATGCGATCAGCGACTCATGGATCACGCTGAAGGTTCACTCGCAGTTCGTTCCCGAGGACACGCTGTCGGACAGCGACATCGACGTCGACACCAAGTCGGGCGTGGTGACGCTGAACGGAACGGTGGTGTCCGAGGCCGGCCGCGCCAAGGCCATCGCGATCGCGAAGGCGACCGATGGCGTGAACGCGGTGACCGACAACCTCAAGGTCGCTCCGGCGGCTGACATGACCGCGTCGGCGAAGGCCGCAGGGGAGAAGGCGGGCGACAAGACCCGTGACGTCGCCGGGACGACCGGCAAAGCGGTCACCGACGGCTGGATCAAGTCGAAGATTGCCTCGCAGTTCGTGACCGAGGATCTGCTCGACAAGAGCGACATCGACATCGACGTGTCGAAGGGAGCGGTGGAGCTGAACGGCGCGGTGCGGACCATGGAAGCGAAGAACAAGGCGAGCGCGATCGTCAAGGGCACTGACGGCGTGAAGGGTGTTCAGAACAATCTGAAGATCGATCCGAGCGTGAAGTAGCCCGAGCCACTCGGTCTGAAGAACAGCCACGGCCCGATTGCGGGTCGTGGCTGTTTTTTGTACCGCCGACGCAACCGTTTGGCGGCATCATGAGTCTCAAGACCGGAGGGTACCTCATGAGCACGTTCGGGCAGGACCTCAGGTACGCGATGCGGTCGCTCGGCAGGCAGCCGGCGTTTGCCGCGTTGGCCGTTGCGATGCTCGCGATCGGCATCGGCGCAACGGTTGCGATTTTCGCGCTGACCTTCGCCGTGTTGTACAAGCCGCTCCCGTTTCCGGATCCCTCGCGGTTGATGCTGGTCCACCTGCTGACGCCCGATCGCGAGGCGCCGGGCGTGTCGCGCCAGATGATCTGGTCCTATCCGAAGTACCGCGTATTCCGGGATCACCAGCAGGTCTTCGACTCGTCGTCCACCTTCACCGGCTGGACCTGGAACCTTACGGGTGCCGGCGCACCCGAGCAGGTGGCTGGTGAGCTGGTCGACGGCACCGTACCTGCCGCTGCTCGGCCTCGCGCCCCGGCTGGGTCGGTCGTTCTCGCTCGAAGAAACTCGGGCGGCGGGTTCACCGAAGCTTGCGGTGATCGGTCACGGTTTCTGGGTGGACCGGCTTGGCAGCGATCCGGCGGTTCTCGGCCGATCGATCGGCCTGAACGGCCAGCCATACACGATCATCGGCGTGCTGCCCGAGGGCTTCCGCGGCCTGACCGGTCAGGCCGAGTTGTTCGTGCCGGTGACCACGCAGGCGGCCGCCGATCTCGACGAGAAGTGGAATCACTCCTACTGGGTCGTGGCTCGAAGGAAGGCCGACATCACGGTCGAGCAGGCCGAGGCGGCCGCGAGAACGCTCGGCGGCGTGGTCAGCCGGGAGATTGGCGATCCGGCGGGCGATCGGCACGAAGAGTGGGGAGCCACCGCCGTTCCGCTCAACGACGAGCGTGTCGATCCGCTGATCCGGCGCTCGATCCTGCTGCTGCTCGCTGCGGTGGTGTCGGTGCTGCTGATCGTCTGCCTCAACCTGGCCAACCTCACGCTCGCGAGGGGCATGGCGCGCGCGCGGGAGGTAGCGATTCGCTCCGCCCTCGGGGCGAGCCGCGCCCGGATCGTGCGTCAGCTGATGGCCGAGAGCGTCGTGCTGGCGCTCGTCGGCGGGCTCGCCGGCACGCTGGTCGCTTACGGCGCGCTCACCGCGGGCGTGGCGGTCCTGCCCGATTTGCGGATGGTGCTGCCGCGAAACCTGAGCGCGGGGTTGACGCGCGTGGGACTCGGCCTGCTGGGTGTCGACCTTGCATCGTTCTTCGCCATCGCCGGTTCGACCTGCCTGACCGCACTGCTGTTCGGTCTCGGTCCGGCCTGGCGAGCATCGCACCGCGACCCGATCGCCACGATGAAGACCGGCACGTCCGGCGTGCTCTCGCAGGGAACCCGCGGGCTGAGCGTGAGGAATCTGCTCGTCGTCGGCGAGATGGCGATCGCGCTGGTGGTGCTCACGGCGGGCGGCCTGATGGTGAAGAGCGTCCTGCGGCTGCAGGCGACCGAGCTCGGGTTCCAACCGGCGTCCCTGCTCACGGTCCGGATGGTCCTGCCCGGGCCGCAGTACCACGCCGGCCCGCGCCAGCCAGTTCTTCATGGATCTGATCGAACGGCTGGAGTCGCGCCCGGGCATGCAATCGGTCGCGTTCGGTACCTGCGCACCGGTGTCGGGCGGGTGCAACCGGACGTCGGCCAGGTTCCCCGGCCGGGTCCTGCCGCCGAACCTGAGCGAGACGCCGATCGGTGTGCTGTGGGCCTCTCCGCGATACTTCGAAACCCTGGGGATCCGCCTGATCCGCGGCCGCCTGTTCACGCCGCAGGATCGCGCCGGCCAGCCCAAGGTCGTCGTGGTGAACGAGACCGCGGCGCGGACCTATTGGCCCGGCGACGATCCGCTCGGGAAGCGCATCGCGCTCGGGCAAGGCGGGTTCGGCGACGGCGCCGAGGTGGTCGGGATCGTGGCGGATGTCCGCTACCGCGCCGTCGAGACGGCCGTGCTGCCGGATGCGTATCTGCCGCTGCTGCAGGCGCCGCGTTCCCAGGGATTCCTGTTCGTCCGCACCGATGGGGCACCCGAGTCGATCGTTCCGCAGATTCGCGCGGAGGTGCAGGCGCTGGATCCCGACCTGCCGCTGATCGACGTCAAGATGATGACTACCCGCTTCGGCGAAGCGACGTGGCGCCAGCGGAGCAGCGCCTGGCTGCTCGGGATCTTCTCGCTGCTCGCGCTCACGCTGGCGGCGACCGGCATCTACGCGGTCATGTCGCAGGGAGTCGAGCAACGGCGCCGTGAGATTGGCGTGCGCCTCGCACTCGGAGCCGCCAGGGCCGACATCCTGCGGCTGATCATCGGACGGGCCACTGCGATGGCCGCCGCCGGCATCGCGCTCGGCCTCCTCATCGCCGTGCCGGCGATGCAGCTGCTGCGCGCGCTGCTCTATCAGGTCACACCGGGAGATCCCTCGGTGTTCGTTCTGCTGGCGACCGTGGTGCTGGCCGTGACGTTGCTCGCCGGGTACATCCCCGCCCGCCGCGCGACGCGCGTCGATCCGCTCGTGACCTTGCGAGCGGAATAGGTGGGGTTCGCTGGTCCGCTCGGTCGCTGGTCCGCTGGTCCGCTACTTCCGGCTGAAGCCGGAAGCCACCAACCTGCTCAGGAAACCCAGCGGTCCAGCGGTCCAGCGGCCAGCGGCCAGCGCCAGCGGCCCAGCGGCCTAGCGGCCCAGCAATTCATAAGACCGCACGCGTTCCCGATGATCGTGGATCATCGTCGTGATGATCACCTCGTTCGCCGAGGTCGTGCGTACGAGGTCGTCGATCTGTGTCATGACCATGTCGGGTGTGCCGACGAAGTGCCGGGACCGCCCCGACCGCGCGACCATGCGCTCGAATTCGCTCCAGTTGTAGGCGGCCGCTTCCTCGGGACTGGGCAGCAGGCCGAACTCGCCGCGCTGGTAGCGGACCCACACCAGATCCGTGCTGAGGGCCAGTTGCTCGGCCCGTTCTGCGGTCTCGGCGCAGATCACCGACACGCCAAGAATCACGTGCGGTTCGGGGAACATCTCCGAAGGTTTGAAGCTCTCCAGGTACGCGTGGACGGCGGGTTCGGGAGGGACCGGACTGAAATGGCGGGCGAAGGCGTACCCGACTCCCAGCGAACCGGCGAAGCGTGCGCTGGCTCCGCTCGATCCCAGGAGCCACACCGGTGGGAACCGGACGCCCGAGGGAACCACGCGGACGCTGTGAAACGGATGATCGGGCGGCAGCGCCGAGGCCGAGAGCCCGAGGACTTCCTGCAGTTGGTGCGGAAACTGCTCGGCGTCGAACGGGTGCATCGCCCGCGAGGTCACCGGGTCGGTCCCCGGTGCGCGACCCACTCCGAAGTCGATGCGGCCCGGGTGCAGGGTCTCGAGCGTGTGAAACGCCTCGGCGATCCGCAGCGGCGCGTGGTTGGGCAGCATGATGCCGCCCGAGCCGACGCGAATGCGCGCCGTCTTTGACGCGATGTGCTCGATCAGGATCTCGGGCGACGAGCTCGCGATCCCCGGCATGCCGTGATGCTCGGCAAACCAGTAGCGGACGAAGCCGAGCTCCTCGGCCCGCCGTGCGAGCTCGACCGAACGCCGGATCGACTCGGCCGCGCCTCCACCCGATCCGATCGGGACGAGGTCGAGGACGGAGAGAGGAACCGGCATCAGCGGTTGACCGCGCGCATGCCTCCTTCGGCGTAGCGCTGGCCGGCCACGGAGGGAGCGAGCGCGTCGAGTGAGGCGACATCGGCCGCCGACAGCTGCACGTCGAGCGCGCCCGCGTTTTCGGCCACACGTTCGGCCCGCGTCGAGCCGGGGATCGGCACGATGTCCTTGCCCCGCGAGAGCAGCCAGGCGAGCGCCAGCTGCGCGGCCGTGCATCCTTTCTCGCGCGCCAACGTCTGCACGCGGGCCGCGAGATCGAGATTCTTCTGGAAGTTCTCGCCCTGGAAACGCGGGTTCCTCAGGCGCCAGTCGTCGGGGGCGAGGTCGGCCGGCGACTTGATCTGGCCGGTGAGGAAGCCGCGTCCGAGGGGACTGTAGGCGACGAATGCGATGCCCAGTTCCCGGACCGTGCCGAGCAGCTCGTCTTCCGGGTCGCGGCTCCAGAGCGAGTACTCGGTCTGCAGCGCGGAGATCGGATGGACCGTGTGCGCGCGGCGGATCGTTTGCGGAGCCGCCTCGGACAATCCGAGATAGCGCACCTTCCCGGCTTTCACGAGATCCGCCATCGCGCCCACCGTGTCCTCGATCGGCGTTTCAGAATCCACCCGGTGCTGGTAGTAGACGTCGATCGTGTCGACGCCCAGCCGCTGCAGCGAGTCGTCGCACGCCTTGCGCACGTACTCGGGCCGGCCGTTGATGCCGAGCCAGGAGCCGTCCTCGGCGCGAACGTTCCCGAACTTCGTCGCGAGGATCACTTCGTCGCGGCGGTCGCGAATCGCCCGCCCGACCAGCCGTTCGTTCGTGAACGGCCCGTAGACGTCCGCCGTGTCCAGGAAATTGATCCCGAGATCGAGCGTCCGGTGAATCGTTTGAATCGATCGCTCGTCGTCTGCCTGGCCGTAGAAGTCGGACATCCCCATGCAGCCGAGCCCGATCGCGGAGACCATGGGGCCATTGCTGCCGAGTTGCCGTCGTTGAATCGACGTCATCGTTTTACCCTCTCTTAGATCGGGGCTCGGGGCCCCCAGCCCCAAGCCCCGAAGTAGACTCTCCCCATGCCCTTCATCAAGGACGATTTCCTGCTGCACAACGAAACGGCGCGCGCGCTCTATCGCACGTATGCCGAGCCGCAGCCGATCCTCGATTATCACTGCCATCTGCCGCCCGCCGACGTCGCGGCCAATCGGCGTTTCGCGAACCTCTTCGAGATCTGGCTCGAGGGCGATCATTACAAGTGGCGCGCCATGCGCGCCAACGGCGTTCCAGAACGCTACTGCACAGGCGATGCCGCGCCCTACGACAAATTTCTCGCCTGGGCCGCGACCGTGCCGAAGTGCCTGCGGAATCCGCTCTATCACTGGACGCACCTCGAGCTCCGCCGCTACTTCGGCATCGACGAGCTGCTCGACGAAAAGAGTGCCCCCGCGATCTGGAAAGCTGCCAACGAACAGCTGAAGTCGGACGAGTTGACCGCTCACGCCATCCTTCGCAGGTTCGACGTTCGCGCCGTCTGCACCACCGACGACCCGGCCGATCCGCTCGATCATCATGCGGCGATTGCGGCGTCTGGCCTGACGACGAAGATCTACCCGACCTTCCGTCCGGATCGAGCACTCCAGGTGGATGATCCCGCCACGTTCAACCCATGGGTCGAGCGACTCGGTTCGACGGCGGGCATCGCGGTCGACACGTTCGCCGGCTTCGAGCTCGCGCTGCGGCAGCGGCACCAGGACTTCCACGACGCCGGCGGGCGCCTGTCCGACCACGGCCTGGCTTACTGCTACGCGGCGGAATGTACGATGGACGAGGCCGCGGCGATTTTCGATCGCGCCAGGGCCGGCCAGGCAGCGACCCCGGCCGAGCACGAGAAGTTCGCGTCCTGCCTGATGCTCCTGTTCGGCCGGCTCGATGCCGGGAAGGGCTGGACCAAGCAGCTCCATCTTGGCGCCCGGCGCAACGTCAACACCCGGATGCTCCGCACGCTCGGTCGCGACACGGGCTACGACTCGATCGGCGACTACCGCCAGGTGGAGGGACTGGCGTGGTACCTCGATCGCCTCGAGCAGGAAAGCGCGCTGCCGAAGACCATCCTCTACAACAACAATCCGAACGACAACTACACGCTGGCCACGATGATCGGCAACTTCCAGGACGGCTCGCAGGCCGGCAAGCTGCAGTTCGGCAGCGGCTGGTGGTATCTCGATCAGAAGGACGGCATCGAGTGGCAGATCGACGCGCTGTCGAACGTCGGGCTGCTCGCGCACTTCGTCGGGATGCTCACCGACTCCCGCTCCTTCATGTCCTACCCGCGCCACGAATACTTCCGCCGCGTGCTCTGCAACAAGCTCGGCGCCGAGATGGAACGGGGCGAGTTGCCGGACGATGACGCGCTGGTCGGGGGGATGGTTGCGGATGTCTGCTTCAACAATGCCCAAAGGTACCTGGGGTTGGCGCTCTAGCTTCCAGCTTCCAGTTTCCAGCGGCCAGCTTCCAGCTGCGACCTGCCTCCGTGCTCTCAACCGGGAGCTGGAAGCTGGCGGAGCTGGCTACTGGCGACTTTGCACCCATTCCACGATCCTCCCGTCCATGTAGGAAAAGAACGGATTGCACGTGAGCCGGGCCAGCGTGTCGGAGGGCACCGAGAGCACGGCCTTCTCACCGTGCGGGCTGAGGAGACCCAGTCGAATCAGCTGTGGGACGGCGGTGGTTTCGTCGCGGCCGTAAATTGGATCCGACATCGGAAAGGGAATCGCGACGTGCGACAGCGAGAAGACGTCGCGCGGCCAGGCCAGGCCGAGCGGCCGCATATTGATGTCGGTGGCTCCAGGGGCGATCGATTTCTCTCCCACGTCGAGCGACGACCCGTCGAGATTGGTGATGAGCGTCCGCCGATAGCGTCGCGCGGACCGATCGGTCAGACGCGACAGCAGCGTCGCATCGTCGGGGCGGATGAACGGCACGAGCCCCGATGAGCGGTTGATGTCGAACAGCACGAGCTCGGAGCGCTCGTCAGCGATCACGTCGTAGAGGGCGTGCACCACCGCCGGCGTGCTGACCGTGGCATCGACGAGGGAGTGAAACGTCAGGATCGGCGGCAGCTGGCTCGCCAGCCCGGCCCCGGCGGCCCGCGCGATCTGCGACTGCAGCGTCGTGGTCAGCCGCCAGGTCTGAAGGCCGGCGTTCGCGGCGAACGAGTTGTACTTGAACGGGTTGTATTCCGGGTAGACGTCGAGCCAGCGCGCCTTCTCGAACGCCGGGATCGGTCCCAGCATGCTGATCACCCGCGCCATCCACGCAAATGGCGTGACCCCGAGCATCGGCGACAGCAGCACGATTTTCGCCGCCTTCGGGTCGCCGGAGCCTTCGAGCGCATCGAGCGCGTACTTGAGGACGATCGCCCCGCCGTTCGAATAGCCCACCAGCACCAGCGGCTTGTCCGGACCGATCACCGAACGCAGGTGACGGGCGCCGAGGCGTGCCGCTGCGACCCAATCCTCCCACCTCACGTCGGTGAGACCGGCGGGCACCGTGCCGTGCCCGGGCATTCGCAACGCCACCACGAGATACCCGCGCCCGCGAAGGTCTTCGCCGATGGCCCGCATGCTGTAGGGCGCATCGGTGAGACCGTGTACGAGCAGCGCGCCGCCGGCCACCTCACCAGGCGGTGAGAGTACCTGCGAGCGATTCCAGTCGGTCCCGAGTCGTCCTGGATGCGAAATGCCGTCAGTGTTGTAACGGTTCGCGGGGACACGCCAGGCTGGATCGAGGCGTTGCTCGATCTGATCGTGGACGACCCGAAAGGCGGCGTCCTCCCTGGCGAGGTAATCTGCGAGCGAGGAGTTCGGCGTGAGATCTGCGGCCCGGAAATCGCGTGGAACGATCCGGTGCCACGGCTCGAGATCGGGAAGACGGCGGCGCGCGTCCAGCGCACCACCGATCACGATCGTGGCAAAGATCAGCACGACGGACCACACCAGCCGCGCGGTCCAGCGCCGCACGATACCGTGACGCCGGGTCGAATCCGTCATCCCGACTTCCGGCGGATCAGCCCTGCCTTGGTCATCTCCTTCACCGTCCCGGTGACGATGTCCTTGATGACCCGTGCGGCGTCCTTCGGGTTGGTGCTCTCGGTCACGCCCGCCCACAGCAGCTTGTTCTGGGGAACGCTGAAGATGAGCGTCTCGACCACGATGATCTCATCCGTGCGGGTGACGCCGGGATCGTAGACAGCTCCCCAGCCGTAGCCGTAATACCCCCAGAGCGAGCTGTAGTACGGTGCGCTCCACGTCGAGGGCGACCAGGTCGTCCGTTTGTCGGCCTTGACGAGGCGCATCGCGACGACGCCCTCGGCGCCGGTCTTTTCGTACCATCCCCGCGCCTTGTCCGCATCCCGCAGCTCCTCACGAGGAACGATCCGGTAGCTGGCGATACCCCCCGGGACGCCGACCCCCGCCAGTTCACGCACGAGCGCTTCCTCGCCGGACACCCGCAGGTTCTGGTCGTCGCTGATGATGAGCGCGGCGACCTTTTTGCCGGCGAAGCTGGTACCCGGCCGCCTCGGGCGCCTTCCAGGTGCTGACGAACTTCGGTCCGGCGAGAAGCGCCGTAGAGAGCGAGAGTGCCGCTAGAGCAGTGAGAGTGATGGCACGGGACATATCGGGTCCTTCCATGGCACAACGGGTCGCCCGTTGGTCATGCAAGCTGCGGCACAGGTCGGCCCTTCAGGCTGGCGACTGCGCTAACGCTGCGATTTGTGAAGGATTACGGCCGGACGTGCGCACGGATGGCAGTCGCATCGCTCCAGTGATGCGACTGCGCGCTACGAAATCCCGTAGCCCTCAGCCCCAGCCCCCAGCCCCGAATGTCGGTGTGGCTTCCGCCTCGAATGTAGGGTGGCTTCCGCCTTCAGGCGGAAGGCTGTGGCTGTCGGCTATTTTCCAACCAGCTCCAACAGCTCCTTCTCGGTCCACGGCCGCGTGCGGCCCGTCGTCTCCTTCCGGACGTCCGTGACGCCGGCAGCCTCCACCGCCGATCCCTGGTTCCCCCACGAGCGGCGCACGTAGGTCAGCACCTCGGCAATCTGGTCGTCGGTGAGGACCCCGCCGAGCGGCGGCATCAACCCGGTCGAGCCTTCCTTGCCGTTGATCAGGATGCGCTCGGGCACATGCGGCGCGGCGAGCAGGAATGTCGATCCGGCGAGCGGGGGCGCAACCTTGTCCAGGCCCTGACCGTTCTCCTGGTGGCACGCCATGCAGAGCGTTGTGTAGAGGGTCTTCCCGGCCTCGAAGCGTTTCATCTCTTCGGGCGTGAGCGGAGCAGCGGCTGGTGCGGCTCCGGCCTCGACGGGTTTGCCCGGCCACGTCAGGCGCGCGAGCAGGGCGGCTGCGCGCTTGCCGGTCTCATCCCCTGCGGATGCGAGCTGCGACAGCGCGACGGGTTCACGGGTCAACGGCATCGCCGCCATATTTGCGCGACCACGACCAGCCGCAGGCGCGGCGGCCGGGACGCCGAGCTCGGTTCGCGGAAACGCTGGTGCGCCTCCGGGGCCGCCCCGGGATCCGGCAGCGTTCCCGCCGGCTGCGGCCGCTGCCGCGCCGGCGCGGCCGTTGCCGCCACCGCGACGTCCCGTTCCGGGCAGCGGCGCGCCGAGCAGTGCGGCTTCCGCTCCTTCGAGGAGCGCCGTGCGCTGCCAGTCCAGGCGATTCGCGTCGCCCGTCCACTGCAGCACCTGCTGCACGCGCGCGTCTTCGCCGCTCTTGACGATGGTGGCGGCGAGCAGGGTGATGGCGGATGACGAGGACCCCGGTGCCACAGCGGGGGAAGCCAGGAGACGCTCGAGCACCAGCTGTTCGGCGCCGGCGAGCCCCGTCAACGCCGCATCCACGGTGATGGGATCATCCGCGCTGCGCTGCAGCAGGGTCGTCACGGCTGTGAGCTTTGCGGGGGAATCGCTCGGGAGCACGCCGAGTGTCGCGGCCAGCTGCCGCCGCACAGCCCAGTCGTTGTCGTCCAGCTTCTTCAGCACCGCCGCCTGGATCGGGCTGTTCGGGTCTGCCAGCCAGCGCTCCGACAGCCGCAGTGCGGACGCCCTGACGTCGCGCGATTCGTCGTTCAACGCCTTCTGCACCGTCTCGGGTTCGAGCGCATCGATCCCGTCGAGCGTCCACAGCGCATGCAGCCGCGTGCGCCAGTCCGGCGCGCGCTCGGCGCGTTCGGCCAGCAGCTTCGCCACCGACTTGTCGCCGCGCTCGACCAGCATGCGCTGCGCGGTGTCGCGCCACCACCCGTTCGGGTGCGCGAGCAGGTCGACCAGCCGTTCCGGGGACATCTTCGACAGCGCAGGCCTCCGATCGCGCTTCGTCGTCTCGTGGACGATCCGGTAGATGCGGCCGTGGCCCTGCGGCTGGTCGAGCTTCCGCGACAGGATCTGATCGCGAAGGTACTCGGTGATGTAGCCCTTGTGCTGAATGATCCCGTGGTACATGTCGACCATGTAGAGCGTTCCGTCCGGCGCTGACGACAGGTTCACCGGCCGGAACCGCTCATCGGTCGACGCGATGAACTCGCCGCGCTCGTAGGCCTTCTTTCCTCTCAGCGTCGTGCCGTCGTCGGTCACGACGATGCGGCTCACGAGGTTGCCGGCGGGCTCGACGAGGAACACGTTGCCGTACAGCTCGGCGGGCAGCCGATCGCCGCGATAGACGGTCGGCGCGCTGACGGCTGTGAAGGCGGACAAGGTGCCGTCGGGCCGAAGGACGCCGTCCTGGTACCCGCGATTGACACCCCGGGTCGGCCGGATCGGCCAGGTCGTGTTGAGATCGCCGGTGTCGAGCGTCTCGTAGCTGCCGCGCGATCCGCAGCATCGACGGGTTCTTCGTGAAATACAGCGTCGGGACGATATCGACGAAGAGCGCTGCCGAGTTGGTGTTCCGGTAGATTCGACCGGCATCATCCTGGATGCTCCCCACTGGCCGCGGGCGAGCGTCTTCCGCACCTCGAACTTGCCGTTCTTCAGCCGGAGGATCGTGTCGACCTCGGACGTGTGCATCCAGTTGTCGAGCGCCCAGGTCAGCGAGTTGGCGTTGTGCTCGACGTTGGCCGCCGCCTGGCCGTAGGTGTCGGTGACCAGCTCCTTCGTGTCGGACTTCGAGATCGCCGTTCGTGTCGCGCGCCAGCCACACGTTCGGCGGCTCGCCGACGAGGACGCCGCGCTCGAGCACCTTGAGGCTGCGCGGCAGCACCAGCTTGTCGAGGAAGACGGTCTTCTTGTCCATCTTGCCGTCGTTGTTGGTGTCCTCGAGCACGCTGACCCGGCCGGTCGGCTGCAGCTCGGTCGTCGCCGGCATGTCTTCCATGTAGCCCGGCATCTCGACGACCCAGAGCCGGCCGTCCGAATCCCAGTCGATGGCCACCGGTTCCTCGATCATCGGCTCGCTGGCCACCAGCTCGAGGCGGTAGCCGGGCGGCAGGACGATCTTCTTCATCGACTCGGCGGGAGAGAGCACCGGTGACTCGTCCGGGACCTGCTGGAGCGGCGGCGGCCACTGGCCGGTCTGGTAGCCATAACCTGTGGCCAGCGCAGCGGTCACGGCGATGAGGGTGATGGTCGGAGTGCGCATGTTGTGAATCAGACCTTTGCGGGATCGGGATGCACCCAGGGCGCTCGATAGGGACGGCGCAGCAGCTTGTTGGCTTCGGCGTCGTTCACGACCACGCCCTTCGCATGATCCCAGGTGAGCGATCGGCCCAGTTGCAGCGAGATGTTGGCCAGGATGCAGGCGGCTGCCGACATGTAGCCCTGCTCGATATCGGCGACCGGCGGCTTGCGCGACTCGATGCTGGCCAGGAAATCCTTCATGTGGCCGCGGATCGCCGGCGCCACGTGCCGTTCGAGATCCTTTTCGGTTTTGTCTTCGGGGAACTGCTCGTACTCGAAGACGGCGTCGTCGTGGAGCGGGGACTCGCCTTTGCCCGAGGGCATGAAGTCGTAGCTCTTCACGCTCGCCTTGAGCGTGCCCTTGTCGCCGTAGAAGGTCGCGCCCCACGGATACTTTGGATCCGGCGCCTCGCCATACGACCGGTGGATCCACACGACCTTCAGGTTCGGGAAATCGAAGGTCGCGGTCTGCGTGTCGGTGATGTTGGCCTTGCTCTTCTTGTCGACGAGGATGCCGCCCGACGAGCTGATGCGCGTCGGCATGCCGAGGTCGAGCATCCAGCGCACCATGTCGAGCATGTGCACGCACATGTCGCCGACGATGCCGTTGCCGTATTCCATGAAGGCGCGCCAGCTGCGCGGGTGGACCAGCTGGTTGTAGGGCCGCATCGGCGCCGGGCCGGTCCACATCTCGTAATCGAGGTTGGCTGGCGGCGCGGTGTCGGGCGGGTTCGCGGTCGCCCGCATGTGGTAGTAGCAGTAGATCTCCACCAGGCCGATCTTGCCGAGCTTGCCCTCGCGGATCACGCGGTCGCGGGCGCGGATCAGGTGCGGCGTGCTGCGCCGCTGCGTGCCGACCTGCACGACGCGCTTGTATTTGCGCGCGGCCGCCAGCATCGCCTGCCCTTCGACCACGTCGACGCTGATCGGCTTCTGCACCCAGACGTCGAGCCCCGCGCGCACCGCGTCGATCATCGGCAGCGCATGCCAGTGATCGGGCGTGTCGATCAGCACGAGGTCGAGATCCTTCGCTTTCAGCATCTCGCGGTAGTCGCCGTAGGTGCGCGGCTTCTTCTTCGACTGCTGCCGCGTCGAGACGATGTCGGCGGCCTCGGCCAGCATGGTCTTGTCGACGTCGCAGAGCGAGACGACCTCGACCGGCGCGACCTGGATCAGCCGCAGCAGATCGGACTTGCCATACCAGCCGCAGCCGATCAGCCCGACCCGTTTGCGCGTGTCCGCCAGCTGCTCCGCATAGGCAGGCGTGCGCGACAGCGCGAGCGCGGCCGCGGTGCTCTTGATGAAGTCTCGACGATGCATCAGGTAATTCTAGTTGAGCTCGGGGCTCGCGGCTCGGACTGGTTTTCCGGGGTAATCACGCAACCGTGTGCTCGAAGCGGTCGGTTGCTTTGATTCGGCACGCCTCGAGTCCGCGAGCCCCGGTCGACCCGGTTATGCTCTTGATACATGAAAGGACTGTTTGCGGCGGTCGTCACGCCGACCGGCAGTGACGGCCGCGTTGACGAAGCGACCTTCGATCGCGTCATCGAGTTCCTGTTGTCGATGGGGGTTCACGGCGTCTGTCTTGGCGGGGCGACCGGCGAGTACCCGCACTTCCAGGCCAGGGAGCGGGCCGCACTGATCCGGCGCGCGGCCCGGCAGATGCCCCGCAACCGGGCGCTGCTCGTCGGCATCGGCGGCCAGTCGATGCGCCGTGCGATCAAGCTGGGGCGGGTCGCGATCGACGAAGGCAGCGAAGCGCTGCTGCTCCCGGCGCCGATGTTCTATCGCTACGAACAGGACGACCTGCGCGCCTACTGCACGCAGGTGAGCCGGGAGCTGGCCGCGCCATGCCTCTTGTACGACCTGCCCGACTTCACCAACCCGTTCGCACCGGCGACGGTTCTTTCCCTCCTTCGCGAGGAGCAGTTCATCGTCGGGATCAAGGACAGCAGCGGGAAGGCGGAGAACCTCGCCAGCTTTGCGGCCGAGCGCCGCGGCGATGCGTGGAACCTGCTGGTCGGCGACGATCGCCTGCTGGCGCGCGGCCTCGCTGCCGGCTGGGACGGCGGCATCTCCGGCGTGGCTGGTTTCTGCCCGGAGCTCCTGGTGCGCCTGTATCAGAGCGCCATGGCCGGCCGCACGGAAGAAGTCGCTCGGCTCGAGGTGCTGCTCGACGAGCTGATCGCGAAGATCGCCGTATTTCCGACGCCCTGGGGAATCCGCATCGGCCTGGCCGCGCGCGGACTGCCGCACCGGCCCTCTTCCGCTTCCGCTGACGCCCCGGCGCCGTCAGCAGATTGAGGCGTTCAACGGCGTGGTTTCCGGGGTGGTTGGAGAGGATCTGACTCAACGTCAACTTCCAACTCTCCAACTTCCAACTCCCAAGGGGAGCGGTCCGACCAGGTGGGTGAAAGCCGCAACAACAAGCCGGTTGCCTCGCCTTCCACCCAGCTGGTTCGAGCGGTTTCCATTGGGAGTTGGAAGTTGGGAGTTGGGAGTTGACGTGCTGTCCTACGTGAGCTGCTTGATATTCCGCGCCAGCAGCGGATCGCGTGCGGCTCCTTCCCGCGCCTTCGCGGCGTGCTGCGCGTAGGCGGTCTTGTCGGTGCTCGCCGCGACCAGCGCCGCCGCAAATCGAATCGCACCGTCGTCGGGCCGCAATGCGATCGTTCGATCCATCAACGCCTTTCCGTCGGCTTTGCCGAGGACGCCGGCGATCGTGTGGCTGCGGGTGCCGAACCCATCGAAGCGGCCGAGCTGCGCGATCTGCCGGTATGTCTCGGTCAGGTAGCCGGCGTCGAAGAGCGCCATGGCGGTGGCTGGCGACGAGCTCGCGGTGCGCTCGGCCGCGGCCGCCCGCGCGTTCAGCGCCTGGAGCAGTTGCGCGGCGACTTTGCTGTCGAGGCTGGCATAGAGTGCCGCCCGGCGCAGCGTCTCCATTCGCACGATGACGGGAGTCGCGGGGGTGAGGATGGCCTCGGTGTCGGCGACCAGGTTCGCCACGTTGTAGTCCCTGCGGCCCTGCGACCAGTCGCGTGCGTCCCACGGCAGCGACCGGGCATCACCGATATCGAACGGATGGCAGAGCAGTGGCGGTCCGGCGATTACCGGCGCGACCGTTGCGAGCAGCGCAAACGCCGCAAGCGGAACGAGATGACGTCGTCGAAGCATGTGACTGACCTCCTTGCAGCAGAGGACGCGGGGGGCCGGCGACCGTTAACATCCGCCGAGGCTGAAGTGACAGAATGGGACGCGTGCGCTCGCCACTGACGATCTTCTGCATTGCGACCTACCGCAAAGGCGATGAGTTTCTGCGGGAGTGCCGGCGGCAGGGCTGCCGGGTGCTGCTCCTCACGGAAGAGAAGCTGCGCGATTCGGACTGGCCGCGCGAGGCGGTCGACGAGTTCTTCTACCTGCGCCGGGGCATGCCTCTCGAGGACATCCGCAAGGGCATTGCCCACGCCGGGCGGACGAATCGGATCGATCGGATCGTCGCGCTCGACGACTTCGACGTCGAGCTTGCCGCCAACCTCCGCGAGTACCTGCGGATTCCAGGGATGGGCGAAACCACCGCCCGGGCGTTCCGCGACAAGCTGACGATGCGCAGCCGTGCGCGGGCCGCCCGCATCAAGTGTCCCGAGTTCGTTCATGTGCTGAATCACCAGGCGATTGCCGACTGGAGCGCGCGCGTCGCGCCGCCGTGGGTGATCAAGCCGCGGTCACAGGCGGCGGCGGTCGGAATCCGCAAGGTCGATTCGATCGAGGAGCTGTGGTCCGCGATCGGGATGCTGGGCGACGCTCACGCCGACTACGTGCTCGAGCAGTTCGTGTCCGGCGACGTCTACCATGTGGATTCGATCTTCTTCCGGCGCAAGCCGCAGTTTGCAGCGGTGAGCCGCTACGCCACGCCGCCGATGGCCGTTGCGCACGAGGGGGGCATCTTCGTCACCAGGACCCTGCCCGACGAAGACCCCGCCGTGCCGGCCTTGCGCGACATCAACGCCAAAGTTCTGAAGGCATTCGGGCTGGATCAGGGCGTCTCGCACACCGAGTTCATTCGTGATGATGACGGCCAGTGGCATTTCCTCGAGACCTCCGCTCGCGTCGGCGGCGCGTTCATCGTCGACGTGATCGAGGCTGCCACCGGCGTGAACCTGTGGCGCGAGTGGGCGAAGGTCGAGATCGCGGGTGAAGACGGCGCCTACGAGCTGCCGGCGCTCACCAACTTGCAGGCCGGGATCGTGCTCTCGCTGGCGCGCCAGGAACATCCCGACACCAGCGCGTATACGGCGCCCGAGATCGTCCAGCGCATCCGGAAGCGTCACCACGCGGGCCTGATCGTCGCCTCGCCTGATCCGGCGCGGGTCTCCGAGTTGCTCGAGGAGCATGTGCGCCGTTTCTATGCGGATTTCCACGCCTCCGCGCCCGCGCCCGACAGGCCGATCGATTGACTACCGATCAGCTGGTTCTTCCTGTCACGGAAATCTCACCGGTCTGACCCCGGTCTGCCACACCTGCATCGTCGTATACACCGATGAGGCTGGAGCCCATGCCTTTCGTTTACGGCTGCAGCGCAGGAGTGTCAAATGCCCGGTCGAGGTCGTTTCGCAGCGTCGCTGGGGTTTTTCCCGTCCGCCTTGTCCTTGCTCGCCATCCTCTCCGGATGCAGCAGCAGTGTATTGCCCGTTTCCCCCACCACCGGTCCGCTGATGGTGACCGGATACGTGTACCAGAGGATGACTCAGGGCTCGGGAGAGCCCCCGATTGCCGATGCGGTGATCAGTCTCAGAGACGAAGACGGCACCGAGTTCACTGCACGGAGCGATGACCGCGGGTACTACCGAATCCGCGCGACGGCGGGGGAGGTGGTCATGACCGCAGCCAAAGACGGCTACAAGACGCGCGAATCGCGTTTCGACGTCACCGACAGCACGGTCTTGAACTTCAGCCTGGCGCCGATCGCGCCGTAATACGTGCTTTGAGTCCGGGACTCTCGCTGCGCGACCGCGGGCAAGCTCGGCTCCGGAGTCTCGCGGACTCGGGACTCGGGACTCAGGGCTAGGTACTCAGGATCGCGGACTCAGGACTAGCGATTCGCGATTGCGCCAGCCTCCTCTCCTCGCGTACAACCCACGGGCATGACGTCCTCACGTTCTGCCGCTCACGCTCTTCTCGGCTCGTCGATTGTCGCGGCCGTCTGCGCGCTCGGAGCCCAGGAACGCCTGGTGCGACCGCCGCAGGCGCCGTCTCTTCAGCCTCTCGCGCAGCAGGCCAGGCGCCTCGAAACCGCGCTCAACTATCTCGGTGAGCCGTTGAGCGACGTCGAGCACAAGGCGCTGGACGAGGCGATCGGGATGAGTGACGAGGCGGCCGCGGTCGCCCGCATTCAGCAGGTTCTCGATCCACATGTCCTGATCTCGGTTCACATCAGCCCGGAGAGCCGGGTCCGACTCGAGCAGGGGGCCGCACCGCCAGAGCTCGTCCAGGGCGGCACGCGCCTGTTTCTCGTCAAGGTGCTCAACGACGCGGGGGTGACGGCGCCGCTCGCGATCCAGAGTCCGAACGTCGGCAACGTTTACATCCGCGGCGGCGGGTCGCCCGAGCCGAAGAAAGTGCTGACCGACGTGCAGGTGCGCGAGCGCTGGGCGGACATGTCCTTCTACACGCAGCCGCCGATGCGGCCAGCGGCTGTCGGGCCTGGCGGTCGAGTACGCGATCCTGCAGATCGGGAGCCGCGATGCAGGGAAACGGTCGGCGCTGATCGGAATCAACGTCGGGCAGGGCAGCCAGGACATCGGCTTCCGCAACGACGTCGAAGTGCTGTTCGACGCACGGCCCTCGCATCCGGTCGTGGTGCGGGTCAGGGACGAACATGGGCAGCCGACCACGGCCGGCTTCCTCGTGAAGGACGGCCTCGATCGGATCTACCCGGCGATCTCGAAACGGCTGGCGCCCGACTTCTTCTTTCAGCCGCAGGTCTATCGGCGGGACGGCCAGTCGATCACGCTGCCCCCGGGAGACTTCACGGTCACCGTGACGCGCGGCCCCGAATATCTGTCGCAGACGAAGCGGTTCCCGGTGAAGGGAGCGAGCGAGCTCATCTTCGATTTGCTCCGGTGGATCGATCCGGCGCAATACGGCTGGTACTCTGGCGATCATCACATCCATTCCGCCGGCTGCTCGCACTACGAGAACCCGACCGAGGGCGTGCGTCCGGAAGACATGTGGCCGCAGATCGACGGCGAGGCGCTGAACCTTGCGTCAGTGCTGACCTGGGGACCGTCGTACTACTTCCAGAAGCAGTTCTTCAGCGGCGCCGACCATCCACTCTCGACGCCGTCGCGGCTGATGCACTACGACCTCGAGGTCTCCGGCTTTCCTTCGAGCCATGCCGGTCACCTGGTGTTGCTCGGGCTCCAGGATCAGGACTATCCCGGCACGAAACGCCTCGAGGACTGGCCGACATGGACGCTGCCGATCCTTCAGTGGGCGAGAAAGCAGGGGGCGGTCGTCGGCTTCGCGCATTCCGGGTGGGGGCTGGAGGTCAAGAGCAGCGAACTCCCGAACTACGAGATGCCCGGGTTCGACGGCATCGGCGCCAACGAGTTCATCGTCGACGTGACGCATCCCGACACCGTTGATTTCATCTCCGCCGGGGACACGCCGTACGTGTGGGAGCTCAACATCTGGTACCACACGCTCAACGCCGGGTTCCGTACCCGCATCAGCGGCGAGACCGATTTCCCGTGCATCACCGATGACAAGGTGGGCCTCGCGCGCTCGTACGCGAAGGTCGACGGACCGCTCACCTACCGCAAGTGGCTGGACGCGGTTCGCGCGGGCCGGAGCTATGTGTCGGATGGGAAGACACACCTGATGGATTTCAGCGTGAACGGCACGCCAGCCGGATCTGCTGACAGCGAGGTGCGTCTCGGTTCACCGGGGCGGGTCGCCGTGTCGGTGAAGGCCGCGGCGAATCTCGATCCGGAGCCCAATCAGGCCTACCGTCAGCTGCGATACGACGACAAGCCGTACTGGGACACCGAGCGCGCCCGTATCGGCTCGACCCGCACGGTTCCGGTCGAAGTCATCGTGAACGGCCAGCGCGCGGCGGTGCAGAACCTCGTCGCCGACGGCAAGGTGCGCACGCTGACGTTCGATCTCAAGGTCGATCGCAGCAGCTGGATCGCCTTGCGCGTGCTGCCGTCTGCACACACCAACCCGGTGTTCGTGCTGGTGGGCGGCAAGCCCATTCGCGCCTCGCGCCGCAGCGCCGAGTGGTGCCTCGATGCGGTGAACCAGTGCTGGACCCAGAAGGCCGCGCGGATCCGCGCCGCCGAGCTCGACGCCGCGCGCGCCGCTTACGATCACGCGCGCGAGGTGTACAGGCAGCGGATCACGGAGGCGGAGCGATGATCGTCAACTCCCAAATTGTTTAGAACAGAGATCTGATCAAATCTCTCACCACGAAGAAGGCAAAGAACGCATAGAACCCCGAGCACACCAGCAGCCCGATCTCGCGCCACAGTGGTGGTCGCACCACTCTTGGCAGGAAGCGCCGGTTGACCAGGAAGATCTGCACGCCCGCGATCATCAGCACGATGCCCGCCATGTTCGCGAGGATCTTGAACAGCTGGAACGGCGACGCGGACCGGATCACGATGACGCCCCAGACCGAGAACACCAGCAGGATGCCGTAGTAGATCGATCTGATTCCCATCTTCCATTCCCGCGCGCGGCTGCTCGACATCCACAGCGCGTCGGTGATGGTGCGGACCAGGATGTCGGTGTTCCCCAGCTGCGTCTTGAACAGGATCCAGAACCCGTTGAACAGCGTGAGGAACCAGAATCCCGGCCAGATTTTCGCGAGGTACTCGGCCTGATACGCGCCCGCCGCGAGTCCCTGCAGGTCGGTGCCGTGCGGAATGATCGCGGTCGCCAGGTTGACGTTCAGGAACATGCCGAGGAAGCAGAACAGCCCCCACACCCAGAGCTGATCGGCGTGCACGTAGCGGAGCCACTCGCGCCAGCGGGCCAGGTTGGCAGGGGTCGCCGGGAACACCGTGCCGACGTGACTGAGCTTGATCTCCACGCCTCCGACCGCGCTCGGGATCGCGCCGACCTTGCTGCCCATGCCGAAGCCCTTGTCTCGGACCCAGTTGGTGACCGTGAGGTTGCCGATGCCGCCGGAGCCGGCGGTCGCCGCCAGCGCTCCGATCAGGCCCCAGTCGATCGGATGGGGAAGGCCGGACAAGCGGAAGAACCCGAGCAGCGTCTCGGCCCAGTGTCCGAACGGCACGAACGCCACGTTGACGGTCACCAGGAACGTAAACACCACCGCCAGCATCGTCCAGGCGAAGTACTCGAGCATCCGTTCGATGGTGCCGCCGAACGACAGGATCGCGACGATGCCGATGATCAGGCCGGTGGCGATCCAGGCCTGGGTGGGCTGATCGGGGGCGCCAGGCATCCGGCCCATCCAGGCGCCGAAGAGCGTGGCCGCGGCGCTGCCCGCGAGCGCCGGCCACCCGAGCTGGAAGAAGCCGATGAACGCGTAGAAGGCGGCCCAGAACCGCGGCCCCGGCTTGAGCCGCATGATGCCGCCGTAGATCGGTTCGCCGGTGTAGAGCGTGTACCGGATCGCTTCGAGGTTGAAGATGACCTGCAAGACGATCGCGACGGTCGCAATCAGGAAGATGGCCGAGGAGTACTTGACGGCAGCGGCCGGCCCGACCAGCCATTCGCCGCCACCGATCGACGTGGCCGCCATCACGGCGCCGGGGCCGATGACCTTCAGCAGGTTGCGGCCGCTGAAGGGCAGAGGGGCGGGCAGATCCGCCACGTCCCAGCGCGGGAGCTCGCCGTGATCCGTCGGAAGCGCGCCACCGGTCTCAGTGATCGCGGCGGCTTCTGCTGCGGAGCCTGAACTGGTCATCCCGGGGTTCTCCTCGCGCATTCTGCAGTCAGGAACTCTGACCAGATTGCTAATCCAAACGGCTAAGTGTTGCTAACCAGCGGCGCGAGCGGACCGCCTGCGCCAAGGCTCCGGCGGTCAAGAGCGAGGCGCGCCATCGCGGGGGTGCCTGTCCGCCGTAGCTTTAGCGGAGGCGGAGGGCCCCGCGAAACAAACTAATAAATGCCAACAGGCCGCTCGAAATACGTCCCTTTGCTGATTTTGCTATCCTGCGCGCATGCTGGCGCGAACGATCTGGACCATGGGTGCCGTCGCTGTCGCCGCGGCGCCTAGTTACCGCCGACTGGCCGCAGTTTCTCGGGCCCGAGCGAAATGGCGCCTATCGCGGTGCGCCACTCGTCAGCAGCTTTCCCTCAGCCGGTCCGAAAGTCGTCTGGTCCCGGAAAGTAGGGCAGGGCCTCAGCGGTCCGGTCGTGGTTGGCGACCGCCTGATCCTGTTCCACCGGGCGGGTGACCGCGAAGTGGTCGAGTCGCTCGACACGGCCACCGGAAATTCGCAGTGGCAGTACGCGTATCCCACAGCCTATCGCGACGACTTCGGCTTCGACGAAGGCCCACGTGCGGTTCCCGTAGTGGTCAATGGCATCGTTTATACGTTCGGTGCCGAAGGGCAGCTGCACGCGATCAGCCTGGATCGCGGCCAGCGCCTCTGGTCCGAGAACACGGCCCCGAAGTTCGGCGTCCAGAAGGGCTTCTTCGGAGCCGCAGGCTCGCCGCTCGTCGAGAGCGGACGCGTGATGGCCAACATTGGCGGTGCGAAGGCCGGAATCATCGCCTTCGACGCGCGCACGGGGACGGTCGCGTGGACGGCCACCGAGGACGCGGCCAGCTATTCCTCTCCGGTGGCCGCCACGATTGGTGGTCAGCGCTACGCGATTTTCCTGACGCGGGCCGGGCTCGTCGGCCTCGATCCCGCCAGCGGCGCGGTCAAGTTCCAGCGAGGCTGGCGGGCGCGCGCGAACGCGTCGGTAAACGCGGCCACGCCGGTCGTGGTCGACAACCTGATATTCATCTCGGCCGAATATGGTCCCGGCGCCGGCGTGTTCCGTCTGGAGGGATCCACGCTGACCGAGCTGTGGTCGTCGAACGACGCCCTGTCGAACCATTACGCGACGAGCGTCTACGCCGATGGCGTGCTGTATGGCTTCCACGGCCGTCAGGAATTCGGCCCGAGCCTGCGGGCCGTCGATTTCCGTACCGGCCGGGTGCGGTGGTCGCAGGAGAAGTTCGGAGCCGGTACCGTGACACTCGCGGGCGACCAGCTGGTGGTGATGCGCGAGGACGGTGAGCTGATGCTCGCACCAGTCACGCCCTCGGCATTCAAGCCGACGGCACGAGCCCGCGTGCTGCCCGCCACCGTGCGCGCGTATCCGGCGATCGATTCCGGTTTCCTCTATGTGAGGAATGACAACACGCTGATCTGTCTCGATCTTCGGCGCTGATTCCGCAGCTCGCGACGAGGTAACCATGCTCCAATTGCTGATTGCGCTCCTGATGGTCTCGGCCCAGGCTGGTACCTCCGCTCCGTCCGTTCGGAGCCGCCCCGCCGATATTGCCTTCAAAGTCCAGATGATCGACCCCGGCTTCAGCGAGAGCGTCGCGGTCGCCGACTTCAACAAGGATGGCCGCCTCGACATTCTCTCGGCCGAGTACTGGTACGCGGCGCCGAACTGGACGAAGCACAAGATTCGTGACATCGCGTTCAACGGCAGCTACATCGACAACTTCAGCGATCTCCCGGTCGACGTCGACGGGGATGGCTACACCGACATCGTCCAGATCGCCTACTTCGCGCGGCGGATCGTCTGGCTCAAGAACCCTGGCAAGAGCGGCCAGGCCTGGACGGAGACCGAGATCGACGCGGTCGGACCCACCGAGTTCGCGTTTCTCGTCGATCTCAACAACGATGGACGTGCGCTCGAAGTGCTGCCGCAGTTCACCGGTGCGGCCAAGGCGCCGCTGACCTGGTACGAGCTCGCGAACGGCAAGTGGCAGAAGCACGTGGTCAGCGGACAGAGTTACGGCCACGGCATCGGCGCGGGGGACATCAACGGCGACAAGCGGAACGACATCCTCACTCCGGCCGGGTGGCTCGAGGCGCCCGCCGACGTGCGCGCGGCTGGCGAATGGACGCTGCACCCGGCGGACTGGAGCAGCCTCCCGCCGCAACTTGGCGCGGCTCCTGACGCACCCGCTCCTGCATCGGCGTCACCGGCACGTCCTCGCCCCGCGGAATACGCGTTCATGCACGTCACCGACGTCAACGGCGACGGCCGCAACGACGTCGTCACGACGATGGCGCACAGCTATGGGGTGTTGTGGTTCGAGCAGCAGGCGGAAGGCGGATGGACGCCGCGCGTCATCGATCTGACCTGGGCCAACGCCCACTCGACCGCGATGGCGGATCTGAACGGCGACGGCCGGCTCGACCTCGTCGCAGCCAAACGCTACTTCGGCCGCAACGGCACCGACCCGGCGGAACGCGAGCCGATGGGCATCTACTGGTATGAATTCCGGCCCGGGCTGAAAGACACCGTCGAATGGATCCGCCACATCGTGGATTACGGCGGGCGTGCCGGCGGCGGTCTTCAGATGGTGGTCGAAGACATCGACGGCGACGGCGATCGCGACATCATCACGCCGGGCAAGACGGGACTGTTCCTGTCGGAGAATCTGGCTCGCGGCCCGCTGGGCCGCTAGGCCGCTGCGCCGCTGGGCCGCTCGGGCCGCAGGCCGGTCGGGCGCAGGGTCCGATCTGGGCAAGGGCTGTCGCAGTCCGCGCGGACCAGCGCGGATCCAGCTGGACCAGCGGACCAGCGAACCAGCGGACTACCGAAAGATCCCCTTCGGCATCTTCACGTGCACGCCGTAGACAGGCTTGTCCACGAGCTGGGTGATGGCGACGTTTCCCGCGATGCTCACCAGCTGGTAGGCCTCGTGTTTCGTCAGCCCCTTCGTCGCCGCCAGGAAGTCGATCATTTCCTGGATGGCGATCGTCGTGGCCAGCTTGAGATCTTCGTCCGACGCCATGCTGATGAAATCGGTCGAGGTCTCCGCGCGCGGCCAGACCAGTGTCATGTCCTTGCGCACGGTGAGCTGAACCCGGCCGCGAAGCGACGTTTCAATCGCGGTCTGATCGACCTCGCCGTCTCCCTGGGCGGCGTGGCCGTCGCCGATCTCGAACAGCGCGCCGCGCGCGAAGATCGGAATGAACAGCGTGGTGCCGGCAACCAGCTCGCGGTTGTCCAGGTTGCCGGCGTGCTTTCCCGGCGGATTGCTGCTGACCCGTCCCAGCTCCGGCGCCGGAGCAACGCCCATGCTGCCGAAGAACGGCTTGAGCGGAACGATGACGCCGGGCTTGAATTCCGCGGTCATCCTCTTGCGATCGAGCGCCATGATTCGGGCGGGCAGCGAGCGATCGCAATTGGCCGGGATGAAGCCGGCGCACCCGTTGTAGCCGTAGTCCAGCGGCAGGTCGATGGAGATCACCTTCACTTCGAGCACGTCGCCGGGCTCGGCACTTTCGACATAGACCGGCCCGGTGAGGATGTGGCCTCCAGGTCCACGCCGATCGCCCGTCACCTCCGTGACGATCGCTCTCAGCGAGGCCTGGATCCGCTCCGGCGCAATTCCCGCCCGCTGCAGCCCGTTCGGCGTGTTGGTCAACAGCGTGTCGACGTCGATGATGTCGCCGGATGCGATCCGCAACACCGGCTTCGCCTCGGACCAGTAGTAGCCGTAGGCGACAGTCGACGGCGTGGCCTCGAGCCGATGCGTGCGCTGGCGCGCGGTGAGGGGTGACAGGATCAGGGCGACGAGGATCAGCGTCGGGGCGGCGAGACGGAGAGTCGACATGGAGTGGATGGTCCTCGGGTCTGGGATCCCGGAGGCGAGGGTCAACTCCCAACTTCCAACTCCCAACTTCCAAGGAGAGTCGCTCGAGGCAGCGGGGTGAAATCCGCCACGTCCGGGCTCGTAGGTGCGATTTCTACCCAGCTCGTTCGAGCGGCTTCCCTTGGGAGTTGGAGGTTGGGAGTTGGGAGTTGACGCTGGCCCGGATGCGAAGCCAACTACTCGAACATGCCGTTGACCGTGCCCCCCGGCACGGCGCGGCCCAGGGCGGTGAACGTGCCGTTGCCGGCGATTTCAGAGGCGGCCTCGAGGAATCCCGTCCAGGCCGCGCGGGCGAGCGCGCCGCCGACGCTGATGCGGCGGACGCCGAGCGCCGCGAGCGCTTCCACGGTCGTGAAATCGGTGCCGACGCCGACGTTCACGGCCTTTGGAGCGACTGCGCGGACCACCGCGTCGATCGCCTCCGTCGTCCTGATGCCGGGCGCGTACAGGCAATCGGCTCCGGCCTCTGCGAAGGCGGTGAGCCGGCGGATGGTTTCGGCGAGATCGGGCCGTCCAACGATGAACCCTTCGGAGCGCGCGCAGAGCACCAGGTTCACTCCGCTCGCGTCGATCGCGCGGCGGGCCGCCGCCACGCGCTCCACGGCCAGGGAGAAATCGAAGAGCGGGCTGGCCGGGTCCTGGGTCGAGTCTTCGATCGAGAGACCTGCAATCCCGGTTTGCGCCGCGAGGGTGACATTGGACGCGACGTCCGCCGGCTCGACGGCGAAGCCGCCCTCGAAGTCCGCTGAAACCGGAACGGCGACCGCCCCAGCAATCGCACGGCAACAGGCCAGCGCCTGATCGAGGCTCACGTGGTTGTCGGCACGGCCTATCGACCAGGCGAATCCGGCACTGGTGGTGGCCAGGGCGGAAAAGCCCAGCTGCGCGAGCGCGTAAGCGCTCCCGGCGTCCCAGGGGTTGGGGATCACGAAACAGCCTGACGCATGCAGCTCGTGGAAGGCGCGGCAGCGTTGGTGGACGGCGTCGGGCATGGCTAATCAGGTCTCAGCTATCAGCTATCAGGATCTTCATTTCGACGCTCTTGCTGACGGCTGACAGCCGGCGGCTGATAGCTGACTGTCAGCGTCCTACCGTTTCTTGACTGGCTCCGCTGTCGCAGTCGCCGGCTTGATCGCTTCGGTGAGAACTCGCCCTGACGATCCGGATGGTGTCTGGACGTTCAGGAGCCTCGCCAGCGTCGGGGCCAGGTCGTTGAGCGCCACCGGATCGGAATAGACACCGGCCTTGATCGGCGGGCCCATGATCACCAGCGGAATGTGGGCGTCGTAGTTGTACGGTGTGCCGTGGGTGGTGCCGGACGTGGCCCGCATCCAGAACGGCTCGAGGATGATCTCGAGGTCGCCCGAGCGCTGCACGTTGAAGCCGCGGACGACGCGTCGGCCGATGCGATCGTCGCCGACGTCGCCGCGCAGGAGCTGGTCGCGGGTGTAGACGCGGGTCACGTGCGGCACGGCGAGCGCGGCATCGGCGGCAACCCGGCGAACCTCCTCGGGGTTCAACTTCTTCTCGGCGATGAGCACGTAATTGAGATAGGGCGAGGATCCGGCCGTGGACGCCAGCCACTCCCCAGGGCCGTATTTCGCTTCGAGTCCCTTCTGAATCGCCCCGAACAAGTCCTTGTTGTCGATGCGCCCGCCGGGCATCGACCTGGCGGCCAGGTTCTCCGGCAGAGGCGCCACGCCATGATCCGCGGTCAGCGCAATCAGCGTGTGCTGCAGGCCGACCGCCTTGTCGACCCGATCGAGCAGCTGGCCGATGACTCGATCGGTACGAATGGTGATGTCGCGCACCTGCGGCGATTCCGGGCCGAAGGTGTGGCCGATCGAGTCGTTGGACGAGAAGCTGACCGACATCAGATCCGTGACGCCACGCTGCCCCATCCGTTCGTGGGTCAGCGCGTTGGTGGCGAATTCGAGCAGCAGCTCGTTGCCGAATGGACTGCCGAACACCGCTTCATAGAACGGCGTCCCGAGCTCCTTCGGCAGCTGCTTGAGCGACACCGCGGGCGGTGAGAGCGGTGTCCAGACCTGGCCGAGGTGCTTGTCCGCCAGGTGCCGGTCGTTGAACGCCTTGACCCAGGCAGGGACGTCCGGCATGTAGTAGGTGCTCGAGACGAACGCTCCTGACTTGGTGTCGAGCCAGTACGCCGCGTCGGCGCCGCGGCCCGCTGGCATCACTGCCGAGCGATCCTTGAGCGACATGCCGATGACGCGCGGCGAGGTGTCCGAGCCCTTTGGCGCAGCCGACGACAGCTTGAGCTCGTCGCCCACCGTGCTCACGAGCAATCGCCGCGGTGAGGCGGTCGCTGCATCGGGCGCGCCGATGGGTTTCACCGTCGTATCGGTGATGCTCTGCACCTGAGTGCCGGTTTCCCGATCGAACCAGTCGTTGCCGATGATGCCGCTCACGCTCGGCGTGGCCCCCGACAGCATCGTCGCGTGACCGATGGCGGTGACGGTCGGATAGTGCTCGAGGTTCGCATCCGTAAAAACCGCTCCCTGAGTGAGCAGCCGCGCGAACCCGCTGGTGAATTCGCCGCGGAATCGGGTCAGGTAGTCGTACCGGAACTGATCGACGGCGATGAGGAGTACGAGGCGGATTTCCGGCGGCGCAGGCGGTGGCGCCGGAGCCTGCGGGGCTGCGGCGAGTGACGACAACGCGATGACGATGGCTAGCAGCTTTTTCATGAAACCTGGTCCGCCGGTCGGCGGCTGAGACGCCAAGAAAAACCACTGCAGTGTACAACGGCGGTCGGAGGTCGCGCACGCGCCGCGGGTACAATTCAGCGGTGCGGTTTCCCTTCGTTGTGATTCTGATCATGAGTCTGTCCCCAGGCGCCGGCGCGCAGCAGACTCCCCAGCCGCCCGCGGCGGATTCCCCGCCCCCGCCACAGTTTTCCGAGGCCGTCGACGTCGTCGCGGTGACCCCCGTTCACGGGCTGGAAGTGCCGAAGACCAAGGTTGCGGCCAACGTGCAGATCTTCACGCCGCCGCGAGTGCCCGCGCTGGCGCCCTCGGATGCCTCACGGCTGCTCGCGGAGCGGGCGGTGAGCGTGCACACGACCGACGCGCAGGCGGGCACCTTTCAACCGGATGTGCTGTTCCGCGGCTTCGCGGGCTCGCCGCTGCTGGGATCGTCGGAAGGCCTTGCGGTGTATCAGGACGGCGTCCGCATGAACGAGGCCTTCGGCGACACGGTGAGCTGGGACGCGCTGCCGTCGAACGCGATCGCCAGCCTGAATCTGATCCCCGGGTCCAATCCGCTGTTCGGGCTCAATGCGCTCGGCGGCGCCCTCTCGATCCGCACCAAGGACGGTTTCGGCTCACCGAGCCAGCAGGTATCGGTTCGGGGCGGCTCGTTCGGCCGCTACGACGTCGAGGCGGAGTCGGGCGGGCGCCGCGGCGCGTTTGGTTATTACCTGGCCGGATCGCTCACCTCCGAGGATGGCTGGCGCGATCACTCACCGTCGACGGTGCGCCGGCGTGTTCGGTGATGCCGGGTGGCGTGGGACCGATTCCCAGGTCAACGTCAGTTTTACGGGCGCGTCGAACGATCTCACCGGCAACGGGCCTGCGCCGCTGGAGTTGCTGGACGAGGACTACGAGGCGGTCTTCACGTATCCCGATCGGACCGACAACGACATCGCGATGGCGGCCGTGAGATTTCTCGGCCGGCGCGACTACGGACAGCTGGACGGCGTGGTGTATTACCGACACAGCGGCTCCCGCACGTTCAACGGTGATGCCGCCGAACCGGACGAAGAGGAAGGCGCTGACAGTCCGTTCGACGCAATCAACAACCGGAGCCATACCCGGACGCAGTCGGCCGGCTTCACCGGCCAGCTGTCGCGCCGCAAGCCGCTGGCAGGGCGCGACAACGATCTCGTGATCGGCGCCGGCCTCGACACCGCCGCCACGCGTTTCGATTTCAGCTCGGAATGGGCCTACCTCACCGACGATCGCGGCACGATCGGAAGCGGAACGTTCGACGAGGATGCGGCGGTCGATCTGCACAGCCGAGCCACGACCGCCAGCGCGTTTGCGACCAACATCTGGTCACCGACGGCCCGCCTGGCGCTGACTGCCTCGGCGAGGTTCAACTGGACGGACGTCGATCTGCGCGATCAGATCGGGACGGCCCTGACCGGCGACCACCGGTTCTCGCGGCTGAATCCCGCCGCCGGGGTGACGTTCCAGCTCACCCCGCGGGTCAATCTTTACGGGAGTTACACCCAGTCCTCCCGAGTGCCGACGCCGGTCGAGCTGACCTGTGCGGATCCCGAAGATCCCTGCCGCCTTCCGAACGCGTTCGTGTCCGATCCGCCGCTGGATCAGATCGTGGCCACCACCTGGGAGGCCGGGGCGCGGGGCGCGCTGAGCGGCGTGAGCTGGAGCGTGTCGGCGTACCACACGGCAGCCAGCGACGACATCATCTTCGTCAGCAGCGGTACGCTGCGCGGCCAAGGGCACTTCGAGAATGTCGACCGCACCATTCGGAGCGGCGTCGAGACGGGCGTGACCTACGAACGCGGCGATCGGTTCTCGGCGTTCGCGACCTACACGCTTCAGCGGGCGGTCTTCGGCACCGACCTCGTCATCGCCAGCCAGTTTCATCCGCTCGCCATCGATTCGGAAATCCCGGTCGCCGAAGGCAGCTCGTTGCCAGGAATTCCACGGCACTCGGGCAAGTTCGGGCTGGCGGCGCGGCTCGTGTCCCGGCTCGACGCGGGGTTCACGGTCAGGGCACAGTCCGGTCAGTACCTGCGCGGTGACGAGGCCAACTTCCTGGTCCCATCCGCGGGTTTCGCCGTCGCGGACGCGCACGGACGCTACCGCCTCAACGAGAAGCTCTCGTTCGTCGGCCAGGTCACGAACCTGTTCGACAGCCGCTATTACACGTTCGGAGTGCTCGGCGACGCGACACTGATAGACGACGACCTCGAGCATGCGCGCTTCTACAGTCCCGGTGCGCCGCGCGGCGCGTGGATTGGAGTAGACATCACGTTCTAGGTCGCGGGTTCGCGGGTTCGGGGGTCGCTCTTCAGGCTTGTAGCGCGGCGGCTACCCGCGTTTTCGTGAACGGCACGCGCCGCAACCTGATGCCTGTGGCATCGAAGACCGCGTTCCCGAGCGCGGCGGCGACCGGAACGGCGGCGGCTTCGCCCGCGCCCCACAGCGGCTGGTCGCGCCGCTCGATCAGGATCACTTCGATCGCCGGCACTTCCGTAAAACGGAGAATCGGATAGCTGGCCCAGTCCACGCTGGTCACGCGCGAGGTGTCGAACTGCACTTCCTCGTGCAACGCCCGGCTCAGCGTCTGCGCGATCGCGCCTTCGATCTGGTTTTTCAGGGCGTCAGGATTTACCACCAGGCCGCAGTCGTGCGCGCAGACGACGCGCTTCACCGCGATGGCGCCTGTCGACCGATCGACGGCGACCTCCATGAACGTCGCGACGTAATTCTCGGCCTGCTTGTACCGGACGTAGGCCATGCCCCGGCCGCTCTGGAGTGCGCCCTGCTGCCGTTGCGGGTTGGGTGACGGTCGCGCCTCCCAGCCGAATGCCGCCGCGGCGCGCTTGATGACCTCGATGGCGCGCGGATCCGTGAGCCGCTGCAGCCGGAACGCCACGGGATCGACTCCGGTCGCGGCGGCGATTTCGTCCGTGAAGCTCTCGACGGCAAAGACATTCGCTGGCTTGCCCGGGGCGCGAAGGTTCGAAGGATTGAGCGGCGTATCCCGCAGCCAGTGCGCCACCACGCGCACGTGATCGACGGCGTACGAGGGATCGCCGTTCTCGTAGATCGCCGCGGCGTCCCGGCCGTTGTCCTGCGCCAGTCCGGCCGCGCTGGCTGCCAGCAGGATGCGGGTACCGCGATGATTGGCTGGAATCCACATCTCGGTCTGCCAGGCGGCGAGACGGCCACTGGTGTCGAGGCCGGCGCGCAGATCCAGCAGCTGCTGCGGCCCTTTCGGATCCCATCCGAGCTCATCCTGCCGGGACCACTGCACGCGCACCGGGGCCCGCAGCGTTTTCGAGAGCAGGAGGGCGTCGGCGGCGGCGTGGTCGGCGCCGTTCGTTCCGTAGGAGCCGGAGCCCTCGACGAAGATGACCCGCATCGATTCGACCGGCACCTCGAAGACGCGCGCCAGCGTCGCCCTGAGGCCGTAGGTGACCTGCGACGAGGTCCACACCGTCGTCCCCTCCGGCCGCACATCAGCCACCGCGCACGACGGTCCGAGCGAGGCGTGGCTCTGGCACGGCCAGAAGTAGCTCGCGTTGATCGTCTTGGTGGCAGATGCGAGGGCGTTGGTCACATCGCCGCGGTCGACGAACGTCTGATCGCGTTCGACGACCCCCTGGCGCAAGTAGGGCTCGAGCTTGTCGTGGCCGGGCAGGTCATGCCGCTCGGTCCACGTCGCTTTCAATTCCTTCGCCGCTCGCACGGCTGCCCATTCGTTGTCCGAGACCACGGCCAGGAAGCTCTCAATCCGAACAACGCGGACGCCTGGCAGTGCCGAGACCGAGGCCTCGTCCACGGACGTGAGCGTCGCGCCGATGGCCGATGGACGGATCACGCGCGCGTGGAGCATGCCGGGAACGGTGACGTCCTGGATGTAGGTGTAGCGTCCCGTGCACTTCAGCCGGCACCTCTGGTCTGCGTGGCGAAGTGCCGACCACCGAGTACTCCGACGGCACCGCGAGTGGCGCGTTGGCGTCGACCTGGACCATGAGCTGACGGCCGCCTACGAGCCGCCCGATGCCGATACGGCGTGAACTCCCGGTGCGCCGCACCTCACCGTTCGCGAGTGTGAGCTCTGCGACCGGGACCTTCAGCCGCTCCGACCCGAGCCGCAGCAGGGCCTGACGCGCGGTGGCCGCCGCCTGCCGCACCGCCGTGCCGCCCCGGGTCAGACCAGTGCTGCCGCCCGTTCCGCCGTTGTTCGGGCACCGTGCGGTGTCGCCGTCCACCAGCGTGATGCGACCGATCGGAATGCCGAGCTCTTCGGCAGCCATCTGCGCGATCGCGATGCGCATGCCGGTGCCGACGTCGACCTTGCTCGTGTAGATGGTGACGGCGCCATCCGGATGGATGGCCAGGAAGCTGTCGACTTCCTTCACGTCGAGAGGAGAACGGGGGAGTCGCTGCTGGTTGAGGTCCGCTGCCCGTGGGCTTCGCCTGGATCCAGCGCGAAGCCGACGAGCAGCGCCGCGCCGGCCTTCAGCACTCCGCGGCGCGTCAAGCTCCAATTCCAAGCTCCAAATCCCAAGGCGAGTCGTTCGCACCAACGGGATGGAACGCCTGGCGTCCCGGCTGGTTGGTACGATCTTCAGCCCGCTGCGCTCGACCGGTGCATCTTGGGATTTGGAGCTTGGAACTTGGAGCTTGACATGACTACTGCCGTGAAGCTCGCATCACCGCTCTGAGGATTCGTACGTAGGCTCCGCACCTGCACAGATTGCCCGGCGAGCGCCTGCTTGACCTGGTCCATCGTTGGGTGAGGCGTCTTCATCAGCAGTGCGCGCGCGCTCATGATCATGCCGCTCGTGCAGTAGCCGCACTGCGCGGCCTGTTCGGCGATGAAGGCTGCCTGCAGGGGATCGGGTTTTTCCGCGCTCCCGAGGCCCTCGACCGTGGTGACTCGGCGCCCTGCGACCGAGCTCACAGGCACCATGCAGGCGCGTGTCGCCTGATCGTCGACGAGGACCGTGCAGCTGCCACACTGGCCGAGACCGCACCCAAGCTTGGCGCCGGTAAGCCCCGAGCCGCGCAGCGCGTACAGCAGCGGCTCGTTGCCGTCCCAGGTGGTCAGCGTTCGCGGCCGTCCGTTGACGCGCAGGGTGTAGGTGGGCACTTTAACGGTGATTTTACTCGCGGGAGACGCCGGCATGACCGTCGCGAAGTGAGCATCGGGCCGAACCACCCCTTAGCCCAAGAGGGTGGCAATTCCCCGCCACAAGGTGTAAGGTTCGGACGGCCAAAATTGAAATTGTCTTGATCTTTACCGATCAAGAAGGAGGAGTGAGTATGGGTGAGGGATTGCACCGACAGCGAAGCTCCGGCCGCCTGGCGGCATGGGCGCTGGTGCTGTTGGTGGCCAGCGCGACGAGTGCGTTCGCGCAGCTCGACCGGGGGACGATCTCCGGCACTATCAAGGATGCGCAAGGGGGCGTGGTTCCCGGCGTGACCGTTACTGCGACCATTACGCAGACGCAACAAACCCGCTCGACTGTCACCGATGGCAGCGGCTTCTATACGTTTCCGAACCTCACTCCCGGCCGGTACGACATCGTGGTGGAGTTGCAGGGGTTCAAGAAAGTGAATCGTACCGGCGTGCAGGTCGACGCCGCCTCCGCGCTGAACCTCGAGTTCACGCTCGAGGCCGGCGCGCTGACCGAGGAAGTCACCGTGACCGCCGAGGCATCGCTGCTCCAGACCGACGTCGCGGTGCGCAAGACCATCGAGGCCAAGGACATCGAGCAGCTGTCGTTCCTGGGCCGCAACCCGATCGGCGTGCCCGCGCTCAAGGCGGGGGTTGTCGGCGGCAACTTCAACAATGCCGGCGGCATGTCGCTCACCAACGGCGGCTTCAGCATCAACGGCGGCCGCGGCGACGAGAACGTGATTTACGTGGACGGCGCGGTCGCGATCCGCACCCGCTCGGCCGGCGCCATCATCGGCGTCCAGAACGCCGACGCCGTGCAGGAGGTCCAGGTCCTGACCGCCAACTACATGCCCGAGTACGGGCGCGCGAGCGGCGGCCAGATCCGGTTCGTCACCAAGAGCGGCAGTAACCGCTTCTCCGGCAATGCGTCGTTCTTCTATCGCGACGAGTCGCTCCAGGCCAACACCTGGGCGCGCAACCGCAGCAGCGTCGCCACGGAGAACTCGGGCCCGGCGCCGTTCGACTACAAGCAGTACGGCTACTCGTTCGGCGGGCCGATCGCGCTCGGGATGTTCAAGGACAAGCTGTTCTTCTTCGGCGCGCAGGAGTGGATCGACAACTTCCAGATCCAGACCAATGCGGTCACCGTGCCGTCCGAGGCGATGCGGCGCGGCGACTTCAGCGAGCTGCTCGGGGCGAACAACTTCTTCAGCTCGGCGCAGATCGTCCGTGACCCGTTGACCGGCCAGCCGTTCCCCGGGAACATCATTCCGCAGGGCCGGCTGTCGAGGAACGGCATGGCGATCATGGCCCTGTATCCGCTGCCGACGCCGGGTTTCCGCCAGGGCACCAACAACGCCACCGTCAGCAGCGACAACCCGCAGGATCAGCGCAAGGACAACATCCGCTTCGATTACCGCCTCAACGACAAGAACCAGTTCAACTACCGCTACTCGCGGTCGAACTGGGTGGCGATCGACGCGTTCCGCGGGTCCTTCCCGTTCGCGCGCACCGACTGGGAGCGGCCGAACGCGACCCAGAACTTCAACTGGACGAGCACGCTGTCCAACAACCTGATCAACGAGCTCAGCTTCACCCAGTCCAGGGACGACGTGTTCATCAACGTCTTCACGGAGAGCGGACTCCACAAGCGCAGCCGCACCGGGATCGACTATCCCTACATCTTCCCGGTGGGCAAGGAGATCGAGGACAAGATCCCGACCGTCAACGTCGATAACTTCACCGGCTTCGACGGCGGTCCGTATCCGTCCTCGTCGAGCGGGCCGATCACGACGTTCTCGAACGCCACCACCTACGTGCGCGGCCGCCACACCTTCAAGGCCGGCCTGGTGTTGGAGTACTCCGGCGAGGACGACTTCGACCAGATCAACGTCAACTCGATCCCCGGCGGCACCAACAACCAGAACGGCCAGTTCGCGTTCCGCAACAGCACGTCGGCGCGCTCCGGCGTGGGCATGGCGGACATGGCGCTCGGCGTCTTCACCGACTACGCCGAGCTCGGCGAGCGCGCCTTCACCAAGTGGCGCGCGCTGGCGACCGACATCTTCATCCAGGACTCCTGGAAGCCCTCGGCGAACATGACGGTCGAAGGCGGTGTCCGCTACGTGATCTGGCCGCCGTGGTATTCGACGACCAACAACATCGCCAACTTCAATCCGCGCTATTACGACGCGGCCAAGGCGCCCACGATCGTGGCCGGCCGCCTCGTCGGCGGCGACCGCTACAACGGCATCGTCCTGGCCGGCGACGGCTTCGAGAACGAGGGGAACGACCTCGGCGTCGCCTCGGATCCCCGGGTCCAAGGGCTGTTCCGCGGCGAGCCGCGCGGCTTCTCGGCCACCCACTACAACGTGTTCGAGCCGCGGCTCGGCGTGTCGTACTCGCTGAACGACAAGACCATCACGCGCTTCAGCACCGGCGTCTTCCACAACCGCGTCACGCTGAACGACTCGCTGCTGCTCGGCGGCAACCCGCCATTCCAGCCGATGGTCGTGGTCTCGAACGGCAGCGTGGACAACCCGGGCGGCACCTCGGGGGGGGCCGACTTGCCGTTCGCGATGCAGGCGATCGATCTCGAGTTCAAGCATCCGACCTCGTACCTCTGGTCGGCCGGCGTGCAGCGCGAGGTCCCGTTCGGGTTCGTGGTGGACGCGACCTACGTCGGCCGCCGCGGCCTCTACCTGCAGCGTGAACGGAACATGAACCAGCTGGCGACGCCGGGCGTCCGGACCGCCAATGAGATCACCGCGCAGAGGCCGTTTCTCGGCTATGGCGTCCTCCGCATCGGCGAGAATGCCGGCCGGTCGATCTACAACAGCCTGCAGATAAGCGCGGATCGCCGCTACAGCAACGGCCTGAAGGTCGGCGCCGCCTACACCCTCGGCAAGTCCGAGGACAACGCCAGCGACAAGCGCGACGTGCTCTGGAATGCCTACGACGACACCAACTACTGGGGCGCCTCGAGCTACGATCGCCGCCACGTGCTGTCGATCTACTACATCTACGACCTGCCGTTCTGGCGCAGCCCGACCAACTGGGTGCAGAACGCCCTGGGCGGCTGGCAGGTCTCGGGCGCGACGTTCCTGCGCAGCGGCACCCCGTTCTCCATCACCCGCAACAACGACATCGCGGGGGTGGTCGGTGCCAGCGGCATCAACCAGCCGGTCAACATCGTCGGCGACCCGAACGCCGGCGCCAACGGCCAGCTCTCGACCGGGTCGGACAGCAACTTCCTGTTCAACCCGGCCGCGTTCGCGCAGCCGGCCAACGGCACCTACGGCAACCTGACCCGCAACACCCTCCGCAACCCGGGGGACCAGCAGTGGGACATCGCGCTCTTCAAGAACGTCACGCTCGCGGCCACGCACAAGATCCAGTTCCGGGTGGAGGTCTTCAACTTCCTGAACCACCCGAACCTGAGCGGCCCGAACACGGACATCACGAACGCGAACTTCGGCCGCAGCACCAGCAAGGACGGCAACCGGCGCGACGTGCAGCTCGCGCTGCGTTACATGTTCTAGTCACTCGCACGCAGAGGCGGTCTTACGGACCGCCTCTGCGCGTCAAATCCCAAGCTCCAAGTTCCAAATCCCAACAAAATCCCAAATCCCAAATCCCAACAAAATCCCAAACCCCCAATCCCAAATCCCAACAAAATCCCGATTCCGAGGAACTCTCAGCAGGCAGCGGCGGATCCTTTGGATTTGCGAATGATGGTTGCCACGATCTTCACGAGTTCGGTGGTCTCGGCGATGACCGGGTCGTGTTCCCGGGTCAATATGCCGGCGTCGCGGAGAACCCTGAGCCGAACGCGGGTTTCCTTCAACTCGCGTAACACGATGAGCGTCTTCGCGATCCGATCCTTCGGGCTCGTGCCGTCGTCCGCTTCCTCGTAATTCGCGGCTGCCGAGTTACCGCTGGCGAGCAATTGAGCAGAAAGCTCGATCGCGATCGGCCCGCGGGTGTGCAGATACTGCACCAGCCGAGTGATCACGCACGCGAAGCCGAACAATCTTTCGCGCAGATTGTAGGGTTTGTTCTTGAACGTCCAGTCTGACGTCTCCATGAGAAGCATCAGACACGCCAACCGCGCCCGTTGGGATTTGGGATTGGGACTTCGTTCGGATTTGGAAAATTGGGATCTATTTGGGATTTGGGATTTGGAGCTTGGGATTTGACGTAAGTCACTCCCCCAAAACCACCCGCACTTCGTGAACTCCGCTGACGCCCTCCAGCGGAATCAGCTTGTCAGGTCTCTCGACGCCATCCACTTCCACCCGCCGCACGCCGCGGCACACGCCGTCCGGATTCTCGACCTTGATCTGAAACTCCGCACCGCCTGATCGGTAGATGATCTCGTAGCCCTTCCAGCCGTGCGGGATGCACGGATTGATGCGGAGGGCACCGCGCTGCAGGGTCAGGCCGAGCAGGGTCTCGACCCCGACCCGGTACATCCAGGCCGCCGAGCCCGTGTACCACGTCCACCCGCCGCGGCCGACGTGACGATCCTGCGAGTAGACGTCGGCGGCGACGACGTACGGCTCGACTCGATAGCGTTCGATGCCCTCCGGATCCGCGGCGTGGTTGATCGGATTGATCATGCGGAACAACTTCTCCGCGCGGTCGCCGTTGTCGAGCATCGCGTGGGCCAGCACCGTCCAGAGCGCGGCGTGCGTGTACTGTCCTCCATTCTCGCGGACGCCGGGGACGTAGCCCTGGATGTAGCCTGGGCTCGGCGTCATCTTGTCGAACGGGGGCGTCAACAGCAGGATCAGGCCGACGTCTTCACGCGCCAGGAGCCGATCGGCCGACGCCATGGCCTGACGGGCGCGTTCGGGCTTGCCCGCGCCGGAGATCACGGACCAGGACTGGGCGATGTTGTCGATCCGGCACTCGGTGTTCTCCCTGGATCCGAGCGGCGTTCCATCGTCGAAGTACGCGCGGCGGTACCACTCACCGTCCCAGGCCTCGTCGAGCGCCTGGGTCAGCTTGTCGGCATGGGCGCGATACATGCGGGCGCGATCGGACTCGCCCCTGGCCTCCGCGACGTCGGCGAACGGCCGGAGCAGCGCGACCTGGAACCAGCCGAGCCAGACGCTCTCGCCGCGTCCCTCGGCGCCGACCAGGTTCATGCCGTCGTTCCAGTCGCCGATCCCCATCAGCGGCAGGCCATGGGCGCCGGTGCCGAGGCTGATGCCAATCGCCCGCACGCAGTGTTCGTAGAGCGTTCCCGTCTGGCTCGAGATCGACGGCCGTTCGTAGGCTTCGTGCTCGTTGTCGTTGAGCAGCCGCCCATCGAGGAATGCCACCTGCTCGTCCCACACGGCATCGTCCGCGGTAGCCGAAACGTACCTGAGCGCGCAGAAGATCAGCCACAGCCGGTCGTCGGAGAAGCGCGTCCGGACACCCTGGCCGCCCGGCTCGTGCCACCAGTGCTGGACGTCCCCTTCGACGAACTGCCGGGACGCCGCGCGGAGCAGCTGGGCGCGCACGAGATGCGGCGCGGAGTAGAGCAGCGCCAGCGAGTCCTGCAGCTGATCGCGGAATCCGAATGCGCCGCTCGACTGGTAGAAGGCCGACCGGCCCCAGAGCCGGCACGAGAGCGCCTGATACAGGAGCCACCGGTTCAGGATCAGGTCCATCGACGGCTCGGGCGTCTTGACCTGAATCGTTTCGAGCACGCCGTTCCAGAACGCGATCGACTCGGCAGCTGCGGTTCGAGCCACGTCAGGTGCGCGGAACCGCTGCAGTATCGCGCGCGCCCCTGCCTCGTTGGCAGCTTCACCGAGCTGGCCGATGAACGTGCGTTCTTCGCCCGGTTTGAGGGTGAACGTCAGCTGGACGGCGCCGCAGGGATCGAGCCCCGCGCCGACGCGATCCGACAGCCGCACCCGTGAAAGCGCCGCGGGCGAGCCGAGCGAACCGTTGCGCCCGATGAACTCGCTGCGATCACCGGTGACGCTGCGCTCCGCGTCAGGCCTGCTTCCCGCCGGCGAGCCGTCGTGCAGATCGACGAAGGCCACGCGATCGCCGAACGGATCCCGAAAGGCGTTCGTCGCCAGGACCGCACCGGTGGCCGGCTCGCGGCTGGTAACGATGTGGAGGCGGGTGCGGGAACGATGCTCGCCGAGCGTCCATTCGACGTAGAGTGTCGCCGACAGCCGCCGCGCGCGCGACGACCCGTTCCGCACGCCGAGCTCGAAAACCTTGACCTGCTCGCCGTGAGGAACGAACAGCCGCAGCCTCGACGCGATGTCGTTCCTCGTGTGCTCGAACGTGGAGTAGCCCTGGCCGTGACGGACGGTATACGGTTGTCCGCCCCCGGCCGGCAGGGGCGTTGCCGACCACACCCGCCCGTCCTGGTCGTCGCGCAGGAAGATCGCCTCCCCGGGTGGATCGCAGACCGGATCGTTCCGCCACGGCGACAGCCGGTTGTCGTGGCTGTTCCCGGACCAGGTGAAGCCCGGACCGAGATCGGTCGCGGCAAACCCGAACGACTCGTGCGCCACGACGTTCGACCAGGGCGCCGGTGCGATGGAGCCGGCCAGGGAATGCACCTGCATCACATATTCGCGCCCGCCCTCGCGGAATCCGCCAAGGCCGTTGAACCCTTGCAGCGTCCCGGCGTCAGGATTCGACGCGTGTGACACGCCGAGCGGCTTGACAACCGTCGAGAGCGCCGGCGGCATTGGCTCGATCGGCGGCAGCGGGCGAACCAGCTGCTCGTATACGCCACCCTGCGAGGCGTCCATGACCACGCGCGCGCTGGCCTTGAGCAGCGTCTGATCCTCGGGCGGCATCAGGTCGGTGCGCCGCAGGAATACGCCGCCAGGCTTGTCCGCCCAGCCGTGCTCGGGACTGTTCTGAAGCGCCTCCACCAGCGCCTCGTGGAGATCCTGCCGGTAGCTGGCGCCGTGCTCGTTCAGGATCACGAGATCGAACGTCAGGCCTTTGGCGCGCAGGTACTCGTGGGCCTTCAGCAGCTCGCGGAACAACGGGAGCTCGGCGCCCTCGGCGAACCTGCCGAGGAGTATCGGCAGGTCGCCGGAGATGCCGTACTTCCACAGCTCGGGCTGACTCCGCCGGTTCGCCTGCACGGCCTCCGCAGCCCGCAGCCGCGGGTCGCCATACAGCAGGCGGCCTCCGAGGCGCTGGAACCGGATCGTGTCCTCGACGGTCAGGCCGAAGTGCCGCAGCTCGATCTGGCTGTGGGTTCCGGCCAGCGCGAGCGCGCGCGCGACGGCGCGTCGATCGTGGTACTTCTCGGCGAGGCCCCGGGCCTCGGCTTCGGACTCCGCGAACCCGGTGATGAACGCAATTCGAGCGGTTCCGCCCGGCGGCAGCCGCAGGAACTGGCGCAGCGACACGATGGGATCGAGCACCGGCCCCGTACTGTTCGAGAGCGGCTCGTCGCTGGTCATCGCCAGCGATGTCGCGAGCGTGCGGCCGCGGCCGATGAAGCGGGCGCGGTTGGTCTCCCACTGCGTGGCCGGGCCGACGCGGCCGCGGCCGCTCAGCATGTGGAGCAGGTAGGTCCGGTTCCCGCCGGCGCGTGGACGCCGCGCGCAGAGCAGGGCATCGCGTTCCGGCAGCGCCGAGGTTTCGATGAACAGATTCGAGAACGCCGGATGCGCGATGTCGGCCTCCGGCGGCGCCAGGACGACTTCCGCATAGCTGGTGAGATCGAGGGTGCGGGTCTCGGTTCCGTGATTCGTGATCGACACGCGCCGCAGCTCGACATCGTCCTCGGTCGAGACCACGATCTCCGTGCGGGTTTCGAGACGGCCATCGACGCGCCGGAACACGGCGCGGTCGAGCGCGAAGGTCACCTCGAACTCGTCGGCATCACGGCCGATCGGCTGGTGGGTCGTCGACCAGGCGGCCCCGGACTCGAGATCGCGAACCAGGCAGAACGTGCCCCACTCGTCGGTCGTCATGTCCTCGCGCCACCGGGTCATGGCGAGGTTCTGCCGGCGGCTGTAGCCTCCGCCGGCATTCGTCACCATGACGCAGTAGGAGCCGTTCGAGAGCAGATGCGCCCTCGGACTGAGCGTGTGCGGCGTGACGTACCGCCTCACCGCGGGCGCCACGGCGCCACGCGTCATCGGCACGTGCTCGGCCCGCTCGATCGGCGGGTTCTTCAGCGGCACCAGCCTCGGGATCCGTTCCTGAAGCAGGAGCTCGGCAGCCTCCATGCGCGGGTCGGCATGGAAACGGCGCTGCATCGGCCGGTCGTTGAGCAGGTTGTCGAGCGCCAGCAGACCCATGCCCTGGTGGTGCGCCATGTAGGTCACCAGCACCACGCCGCCTTTGACGTCTGGCGGCACACGTTCCGGGGTGTAGTCGATCGCTTCGTAGTAGCCGAAACGGCCGGAGAGGCCCTCGTCGCGCAGCCGTTCGAGATTCGCGAGAACTTCCTTCGGCGAGAGAGGCGCGGCGAGGAGCGTGGCATACGGGGCAATCACCAGATCGTCGGCAAGGCCGCGCTTCAGCCCGAGGCCGGGAACGCCGAAGGCCTTGTACTGGTAGTTGCTCTCGAGATCCCGGACGTTATAGGCCGATTCGGAGATGCCCCAGGGCACGCCGCGTCCCGCGGCGTAATCCATCTGCCGGCGCACCACGGCCTCGTAGGTCTCGTCGAGCAGCGTGCCTGCGTGCGATCGCATCACCAGGACCGGCATCAGGTACTCGAACATCGACGCGCTCCAGGACAACAGCGCCCGCGAGCTGCCGGTCGGCGTCAGCGACCGTCCGAGCTTGAACCAGTGCTCGTGCGAGACCTTGCCGAGCGCGATGGCGACGTAGCTCGCCAGCCGTGCTTCGGAGGCGAGGATGTCGTAGTAGGAGCCGTCCAGTCGTCCGTCATACACGCTGAAGCCGATCGAGAAGAGCTGGCGCTCCGGATTGAACAGGAACCCGAACTCGATTTCTTCGAGCAGATCGTCGGCGTGTCCGGACGAGCCGATCGGTTCGCACGACCAGCTCCTCGGCGCGACGCCGGGCCTCTTCGATCAACGACCGCAGCCGGCTGCTCTGAGGCCGGACCGCGAGGCTGTCCAGCGTCTGGCGGCACCACTCGATCAGCTCGCTGAGCGACGGCACGTGCAGCGGGAGGGTTGTCGCCTGCGAGCCCAGGACCGTCATCCACCCGGTCAGGCGCTCCAGCTCTGCATGGCGCCCCGCGACCGCCACCTCGGCCCGTTCCAGCCAGTAGCCGGCCTCGTTCCAGGTGGAGACGTGCGGCATCTGGGTGCCGACATCGGTGCCGCTGGGCTCCTCGAGCTCGTGAAGGAGCAGCGCCAGGGAGGTCAAACGCTCGCGGATCTCGCCGAGCAGCGTGCGCCATTCGCCGAGCTTCACCGGCCGCGCCGCGAGGATCGTGCGCAATTCGTCGAGCTGCTTGTCGAGCCGCTGTGCGTGCGGCGCCGCGGCCTCCGCTCGTCACCTCCGCCTCGAACAGCCCGAGCACGTCTTCGAGCCCTTCGAGCGCGGACGCGTCGATCAGCGGCTTCGTCTCGGTCAGCTCGGAAAGCCCGGATCGAAGCGCCAGGAGATAGCCGGCCAGGTTGCCGCTGTCGACGGTCGAAATGTACGGCGGCGGCAGCGGGACGAGCGAGCGCGTGTCGTACCAGTTGTAGAAGTGCCCGCGATACCGCTGCATCCGCAACAGCGTGTCGAACGTCGGCTCCAGTCGATCGACGACGTCGCTCGGTGCTCAGGTATCCGAAGTCGTGGGCCGCCAGCACGGCCAGCAGCTGCAGCCCGATGTTCGTGGGGGACGTGCGATGCGCGATGACGTCGGCCCGATCTTCCTGATAGTTGTCCGGGATCAACCAGTTGTCGGCCGGCGTCAGCAGCTCTTCGAAGAATCGCCACGTCCTGCGCGCCACGCTGGCGAAATGCCGCGCGCTGCTCGCGGGTCAGCGGTGGATGCCGGTGCTCGAGCGGCTGACCGGTCACGTGTGCGAGAAGCGGCGACAGGACCCACAGCACGAGGATCGGGGACGCGAGCAGCAGCCGGCCCGGGGCGACGAGGGCGACGAGGATTCCGAGCGCCACGGCGATCGCCGGCGCCACCCACATCCGGCGGATCACTCCGGTGAGCGTCGCCGGCACGATCGCGCGATCGGCGGTCTTCCACTCGAGCAGCCGGCGCCGCGTCACCAGCATCCGGATCAGGACGCGCGCGATGGCATCGAGCATGAGCGCCGTCTGGTGCGCGAGCATCACCAGCGACAGGGCCGCCTGCCGCAGACCGCCGAGAATGTTGTCGCGCTCGGCGCGGAAGTGCTCGCGCGAGCGGAACCCCGGCGACGCGGCCGGTCACCGACCGGCCCAGTTGCGTGTACGCGGGGAAGGCGATGACCAGGAGCGCCAGCGTGGTCCAGAGTGCCGGCGACCCGGGCATGAAGGTCCATGCCCCGGCCAGCATCAGGACCAGGGCGGGCGGGACCAGGCTCCGGCGGAGGTTGTCGAGGATCTTCCAGCGCGCGATCGCCGGCAGCGGATTCGGAACCGCCCGGCCATTCGCGTCGGGTACGGTCGGCCAGATCCACCGCGCGATCTGCCAGTCGCCCCTGACCCAGCGATGCTGCCGCGACGCGAAGCTCAGATAGTGAAACGGATAGTCGTCGATGACGTGGATGTCGGTGCACAGCGCCGCCCGCGCGAACGAGCCCTCGAACAGGTCATGGCTGAGAAGCGTGTTCACCGGGACGCGGCCGTCGAGGGAGGCTTCGAACGCATCGACCTCGTAGATGCCCTTTCCCACGTAGCTGCCCTCGTGGAAGAGGTCCTGGTACACGTCGGACACCGCGGTCGTGTAGGGATCGATGCCGACGTGGCCGGAATAGGCTCGTGAAAAGCGCGTGCGGTTCGCGCTGACCACGCTCACCGCGACCCGCGGCTGGAGAATGCCGTAGCCTTCGGTCACGCGCCGGACGTTCGAGTCGAAGCGCGGCCGGTTCAACGGGTGCGACAGCGTCCCGACCATCGCACGGCCGGTTTCGAGCGGCAGCTGCGTGTCCGAATCGAGCGTGATCACGTAGCGCACCGACGGCAGCACCGACAGGTCGCCGAGCTGCACGACGAAGCTCGTATCGGTCGCCCCGCGCAGCAGGTGGTTGAACTCGTGAAGCTTTCCGCGCTTCCGTTCCCAGCCCATCCAGCATTTCTCTCCCTCGTTCCAGCGGCGCTCGCGATGGAACAGGAAGAAGCGGTCGGCGCCGTGACTGGCGTTGAGGCGCTCGATCGCCGTCCGGGCCGTCGCCAGCAGCTCGTCGTCTCCGGGCGCCGTGCGCTCGGGGGAATCGGGGAAGTCGCTCAGGAGCGCGAAGTGCAGCCGCACGTCGCGGTTGGCAAAGAACCGCACTTCCAGGTCGTCTACGAGGCTGTTGACATGTTCCTCGGTGTCGATGATTGCGGGCACGACGACGACGGTGCGGTCGTCGGGGGGAATGCCGCCGCGCAGGTCGAACTTCGGCAGCTGGCGCGGCGGGACGTGCGTGGTGATCAGCAGGTTGAGCAGATTGATGGCGAGCTCGCTGACCGGAATGATGACCACCAGCGCGACCACCAGCAGCTCGGGCCAGGTGGCGCCGCGGCGGGTGGCATACGACAGGAAGCTGGCGAGCACCAGCGAGATGGTGGCCGCAATCGCGCCGAGATAACCGATGGCCGGATGGCCGTAGAGAAACCGCGCGATCCGTTCACCGGCCGTGGGCGGGTAGCCGAGGTCCTGTTCGAGACGGAAGCGGCCGCGCGAGATCAGGTAGTAGCCGACATGATGGCGCCGATCGTTCTGCGGATGCGCTTCGCGTCCTTCCCGGGCCAGGGCGACGGCGCGCTGTGCGACTGCCGGCTCTGGTTTCTTCGCTCCACGCGCCAGCTGCTCGACCGAATGCCGGTAGCGATCGCGGGTCGGAAAATCCATCCGGGCGTAGGCGCCCGCGGGGTCATCCTGCAGGATCCGCTCGACGACGCTGACGCGCTCGACGAAGACCGGCCAGTCGCTCGCCGAGACGAGCCGCATCGTCGTGACGATGTTGCCGATGGCGAGCTGGTTCGAGGCTTCGCGCTGATGCTCGCGCCGGAGGATCGCCTCAGGGGAGTCGTCCTGGGCCTCGAGCGCGCGATGGAGCGCCTGCCAGGCAGGAGCCGCGGTCGACGGTTGATCCCGCAGCCACTGCAGCAGCTCGACGACGAAAGCGGGGGGCAGGCGCTGGTGCCTGCTCGCCATATCGCTCAGCAGCTCGTCGATCATGCTGGCGGGATCGATCGTCGCTTCGGCAATGCGGAGTCCCCACCGGCGCGCATCTTCGCGGTTCCGGCTCGCCTCGAGCACGTCTTCGGCCCGCCGCCGCAGCTCGTCGACCATCGCCACCCGCAGCATGATCGGGATCGCCCAGAGCTCGCCGATGTTGAGCACGGCGCCACGCTGATAGGCGCTGACGTAGCCGATCAGCGTCTGCATGTCGAAGCGGCCGGCGGTGTGCAGCGACCAGATCGCGCGCGAGTGAGTAGACGCGTGGATATCCCCCGAACTCCCCGCTCGCCAGTTTTGGCAACTGTGTGTAGAAGCGGCGCGGCATGTCCTGCCGCACGGCGCGGACCTGATCCTGAACGACATGATGGTTGTCGCGGAGCCAGTCCTCCGACGGGATCGGCTGCGCTGTCCGCGTCGCGGCCGACAGCACCTCGTAGCCCTCGTCCAGGATTCGCGCGTCCTCCTCGAGCAGCGGCAGAAGCGGACGTCCGCGCGACGGATCGGGCGCGAGCTGATGCGTGGCGGCCAGCGCGGCCGCATGCGCTTCGAGCTGCTCCTGGCTGAGGAGGATCGGCGGTTCCGGTCGCTGGTCGACGGCGTCGGAGATGTCGGCGGTCGCGTTTATCAAGGCTGCTGACAGATGAGATGGGTGCTGGCCCGGTCAATGAGCAGGTGCATGGCTTCAGCTCATTCATACGGCGGGCCAGACGGGGGCTCAACGACAACTCCCAAATCCCAAGTTCCAACTCCCAAGGTGAGCCGTTCGAAGCAACGGGGTGGAAATCGATCGACCTTGCCTGTCGGCGCGATTTTCACCCCGTTGTTCCCACGACTCACTTTGGAAGTTGGAACTTGGGATTTGGGAGTTGTCGTTGAGGCGGGCCAGAATTTCAGGCGAGCCAGGTCAGGGAGGGCCCCGGAGGGGCCACGAAAACCGTCGCCGATTCGCGGGCGGGGAACGCGGAGCGGTACTCGGCCAGCCAGCGCGCGGCGAAGTCCTGGGCCTCGGACTTCCCGACCAGCGCCCAGACACTGCCGCCGAACCCGGCGCCGAAGCTGGAGGCGCCGAAGGCGCCCAGGATCCGCGCCGTTCGAGCGAGGGCGATCGTTTCCGGAACCTGGTTCTGGAGCAGCCGCTCCGCATCCGCCTGCGACTCGTCAGAGAGGGTGGTGACGAGGCCACGATCGGCATTGCGGAACGCGCGCACGGCCTCAGGGATCCGCGCATCTTCGTTCAAGAAATGCCTCAGCCGGTTCTCGAGATCGACGGTCGCCGGATCGGAAGCGGAGCGGGCGCGCAGCAGGGCGCTGAGGCGCTCGGCTGCCCCCGGGCTTGACGACAGCGCCGCATGGAGCGACGGCTGCGGTGGTTCGGCGGCATTCCAGAGATCGAGCAGCGCGCGGACCAGAAAGGACAGCCGGTTGTACGCGTCTTTCGCGGCGCCGGTCTTCTTCGCCGCGACACCGCTCGAGGCGATCACGAACGCCCAGTCGGGCGGAACCGGCGCGTCCGCGACGTGCTGAATCGGCGCGAAGCGCCAGGCGCTGACCTGTCCGGCGCGGCCGCACGTCAGGGCGACGTGATCCTCGCTGCCGCCATGTGTCCCCACGCCGGCGTCGCCGCTCAGCAATCCGAACGAGAGGCCATTCTCGATGCAGGCGTAGTAGCCGGCTGCGTCCACCGGTCCGCTGATCGAGGTCCGCCACTCGCTGCTCGTCTCGATGTTGCCCAGCCGGATCAGGACCGCGGCGAGGCCCACCATCAGCGCGCTCGAGCTGCTCATCCCCGAAGCCGGAGGAAGATCGCTCGCGAAGGCGATGTCGGCTCCCCGCACGCCGCCTGGAAAGTTCCGATCCAGCCGGTGAGCCGTAGTGGCCGCGTACCGTCGCCATCCTGCCGGCGCGGGCTCACCGGACGCCGGAGGTCGCGCGGTTGTCGAGGTCGATGCTGAAGCCTTCCCCTCGCGCGGCATCGGCCATCGTCACAAGTCGATCGCTGCGCCCGCGCGCAATGAAGATGAACCCGCGCGGGACCGGGGCCACCAGCGAATGCCCGCCGCCATAGTCGGTGTGTTTGCCGAACACCTCGATCCGCCCCGGCACCCAGACCGCGACCGGACGGTCGCCGCCGGCCAGGATCCCGAAGTGCTCGAGCGCCAGATCGCCGAGCAGCCGCTTGCGTGGGCCCTCGGCCTCGTCCAGTCCGTCGCGCGTGAGCCGCGCCGAGAACTGCTCGCCGGTCATGGCCGTGGTGGTGTCGCCGCGAGGCGCCGTGACAGATCGGCCGCATCGGCACGCCGCGACAGATCGAGGACGGGACCGGCCGCCGGCACGATCTTGAATCGCACGCCCCGATCGATGGCGAGCGCAACCGCGGCGGGCAGCTCCAGCTCGCCGCGGGCCGACGGCGTCACCGCCCGGCAGGCGTCGAAGATCCGCGAGTCGAAGCGCCAGCAGTTCATGCTGACGCGGGCCCCGGGGCCGAGCCGGGTCATGTCCGCGACCGAGGGTTTCTCGACAATCTGCGTCAGGTAGCCATCGGCATCCTGCTCGACCAGCGCGAACGCGCGCACACGGTCTGCCGCGATGTTGCCGGAGCGTGCCAGATCCTCCGGGTCGAATCCCGGCAGTCCCGGTTCCCGCATGCGGCGCAGCGCGGAGAGCGCCTCCACGGGATAGAGATTGTCGCCATTCATCACGAGGAAGGGATCATCCCCGATCCATCCTGCCGCCGCGAGCACCGCATCAGCCGTGCCGCGGGCCTCGGACTGCACGACGAAGTCCACGCGTACGCGATCTGGTGGTGAGACGGCCTGGTAGTAGTGCCTGAGCTCGGCGTGGTCCGGAGCGACGACAATGGCCATCCGCTCGAGCCCGGCATCCGCGGCCGCGGAGAGGACGAAGTCGAGAAAGGGCCGGCCGGCGATCGGCATCATCGCCTTGTAGCCGGCGTCCGCGGCGCGGCGCTGATCCTCGGTGAGCGGGACCGCCGGGTCAGTCGAGCGCATCCGCGTGCCCAGGCCGCGGGCGAGGATGACGGCGCGGGTAGCCACACAGGGGAAAGAGTCGGGGCTCGGGGCTCGGGTTCGGGGCTCGGAAAGTTGGTATTTAGAGGCAACAAGCCGCAACTATTTGCCCGTGTTGCCTCTGAAGACCACCGGCTTTCCGAGCCCCGAGTCCCGAGCCCCGAGTCCCGATTACTTAGAACACGAACCGGCCGCCGAACCGCACGCTGCGCTGACCGCCGGTGGTGCCGGTGATCTGCCCGAACGTGTTGCCGGCCGCGGTGCTGTACCCGGTGGTCGGGTTGCCCCAGCGGACCGAGTTGGTCACGTTGTAGGCGTCGATCGCGGAACTCGGCGAAGCGGCTGCCGTTGATGGCAAAGCGCTTGAAGAGCGACGCATCGAGGTTCCAGAACCCGGGGCCCTCCGGACCGTTGTTCCGGGCCAGGTTGCCCTGCTGGCCGGCCGCGGGCAGCGAGTACACCGTCGGATCGAAGTACAGCTTCCCGGGTCCGAGGCCGCCGAGCACATTGTGCTCGCCGTTCAGGTTCGCGAACGCGCTGTTGCCGGGGGTGTTCAGCACCGTGCCGTTGCCGCCGATGGTCAGCGGCGTGCCCGACTGCAGCGTGTAGATGCCGCTCAACTGCCAGCCGCCGATGATGCGGCCGAGCACACCCTCGTTCAGCCACTGCTTGCCAGGTCCCCATGGCAGCTCGTAGAGCGCCGTCGCGACGTAGTTGTGCAGGCGATCGAAGTTCGAACGGCCCCAGCTCAGGTTCCAGTCGATCGGCGTGCCGATGCCGGTGTTCTCGTTCACGTAGTCCTTCGACCGGCTCAGCGTGTACGAGTTGGTGACCAGGAGTCCGTTCCGGAACCGCCGATCGACCTTGACCTGGAGCCCGTGGTACTCCGACTTGCCGTCGTTCGTGCGCGTTCGGTTGCTCGCCGGTGCGGTTGAACTGCGCGAAGTACTGCCGGCCGTTGTTGCCGGACGCCGTAGACCATGCTCGCGTTCGAGTCGACGTCCATCACGAGATCGACGCCGCGGTTGCCGACGTAGGCGATGTCAGCGGTGAGGCTGTACGGGCAGCTGCCGCTGGAACGCGACGTTCCAGGAGTGCAGCGTGCCTTCGTGGAGCGTCGGTCGGGATCACGTCGAGCGTGGCGTTCTGCAGCGACGTGCCGGCGACCGGGATGATGCCGTTCGACGGGATGTCGAGCAGCGCCGGCGCCGGGAAGCCGGCGGCCATCGAGCCGGCGCGCTGGAACCCGTTCGCCGCGGAACCCTGATAGTTCTGTTTGACCGGATAGCTGAACGCGTAGCGGTTGTCCGGGAACGGAATGGTGCCGGCGCCGTAGCCCGCGCGCACCACCGTGAGCTGATTCAGACGCCAGGATACGCCGGTCCGCGGGTTGAAGTTCGAGAAGTTCTTCTCGACGTTCAGCGCGTTGTCGAGGTCGCCGTACCCCGACACGCGGAGCGAGTGGATGGCCGGATCGTAGTTCGACAGGCTGCCCTTGCCCTCCAGGCCCTGCGAGCGGCGTGTAGTACTCCCAGCGCAGGCCGAGGTCGATGGTGATGTTCGAGCGGGCCTGCCACTTGTCCTGGACGAACAGGTACGACCGCCTGATGCTCCGTGCCGGGGCGATCGAAGACCTTCAGATCGCGCTGCACCGTGTTCGGCCAGTCGAGCAGGAACGAGGCCATGGCGTTGGCCGGGCCGCTGAGTGTGTTCGACTCGCTGGCCAGGCCGGTGCCTGAGGCGTTGAACGCGAACCGGCCGCGCGGGCCGCCGGCATCCTGGGTCTGCAGCAGCATGTCCTCGTTCGACCGCCACTCGCCGCCGACCTTGACCGTGTGCGACGCGAGCAGCCGCGTCAACGTCGAGGTGAAGTTCCAGGTCTTCTCGGACCGATCCCACGGCTGGCTCGCGGAGAACCCGAGGAGCGGATCGCCGTGGCTGCCGACCATGATCTGACGACACGCCGCTCGTGTACTCGTCCAGGTTGGCGCCAGGGATGCCGACGTCGGTGCTCGTCGTCAGCCCGTTGCCCTGTGTCGAGGTCACGTTCTTGTAGTAGTTGAGGCCGCCGCGGACGTCGAGCACCGTCTTGGCGCTGATGACGCGCGTCCACGTGCCCGCGCCGCTCCAGCTGGTGTTGGTGCCCGTGCCCGCGAAGCCGCCGTTGGCCGGGCCGCCGTACTCGTTCGAAGAGGCCGGGATCGAACACCACTGGACGCATGAAGCTGAGGCGGAACGAGGTCTGATCCTTCTCGTTCATCGCGTAATTCACCTTGGTGTCGAACCCGTCGGTGGTCTTTTCGCGCGTCTGCGCCTCCGAATAGTTGTTCTGGCCGAGCGGCGCCGCCGTGTTGGGCTCGGGTATGAACGCGAGCAGGCGCCGGGCAATCGGGCTGATGCGCTCGGCCGGAATGATGTTGTTCGCGAACGCGGCGCGGCCGTTGCCGTTCACGTCCCCGGTGAGCGGGTCGTAAATCCGGCTCGCGACCTCGCCGAAGTCACCCTGCCGCATCCGCATCGTCGGCACCGTCGTCCGGACGACGTAACCGGCGTTGTCGATGGTGCGCTGGTAGTCGCCGAAGAAGAACAGCTTGCTCTTGACGATCGGCCCGCCCAGCGTGAAGCCGCTGTTGAAGAACTTGGTCGGCGCCTTCAGGTGCGTGAAGTAGTCGCTGGCGTTGGTCGCCTCGGTGTTGCCGAACATGAAGACGCTGCCCTTGAGCTCGTTGGTGCCGGACTTCAGCGTCACGTTGGTGATCGCGCCGCCCGAGCGGCCGAACTCCGCGTCGTAGTTGCTGGTGGTGACGTTCACCGTCTCGAGGGCGTCGGCCGCCGGGAATGATCACCTGCAGCAGCCCGGTCTTGTGGTTGTTGTCCAGCCCCTCGATCAGCGTGTTGTTCGCCGAGACGTGGCTGACCGTTGACTTCGACGGCAAGCGAGTCCTGCGAGTTGAAGAACGCCGAGTGCTCGCGGTGCGGCCGGGTGGAGCCGGGCACCGTGATCAGCAGCGACTGGAAGTTGCGGTTGAAGGTGAGCGGCAGCTCCGCCACCATCTTCGACTCGATGATCCGGCCGGTGTCCGTGCGGTCGGTCTGCAGCAGCGGCGTCTCGGCCGCGACCTGGACCGTCTCGGACAGTTGTCCGACTTCGAGCTTCAGATCGACGCGGACCGTGGTGTTGACGTCGACACGGACGCCTTCACGCACGACCTTCTTGAAGCCCTGAAGCTCCGCCTCGACCGCGTAGGTGCCGTTCTGGAGGCTCGAGAAAATGTAGTAACCGGTCTCGTTGGTCACGACGGTCCGGCTGACGTTGGTCTGGGTCTCACGCGCCGTCACGGTCGCGCCGGGGACGGCTGCGCCGCTCGAATCAGTGACATTGCCGAGCAGCGTGCCGGTCACGGCCTGCGCGCTCACGTGCGAGGGGACGAGGAGTACAAGTCCCAATACCAGGGACAACGCCAGGCTGATCCTCCCGGACCTGGACGCCGCCCACAAACTGCGACACATCAGCTGCCTCCCTCCGACTATTTCGATGTGATTGGGCTGGGCGCGGGCACGCACGACCCGTTTTTGCCAGCGGGATATGCTACCAAAAGGGCGGCTTTAGCGGTGGAGTTGGGGACTTGACAGGGTCAACTCCCAAGCTCCAAGTTCCAAATCCCAAGCAGACCCTCGAGAGAACGGGGCGAAAGTCGCAGGAACCAGCCAGTTTGCCGTGCTTTTGCCCCGTTTTCGCGGGTTGGCCTGCTTGGGATTTGGAACTTGGAACTTGGGACTTGCTCTAGTGAATCTCCGGCTCCCCAATAGGGGCAGTCCCCTCCAGAAAGTCGAAATCACATCCCCGGTCGGCCTGGGTCACGTGCTGGGCGTAGAGGCGTCCGAACCCGCGCGGGTAGATGGGCTCTCGCGGCTTCCACTCGGCTCGCCGTCCGGCCAGTTCGGCGTCCGGCACGCGCAACGTCAGGCTCCGGCCGGGGACGTCGAGCGCGATGATGTCGCCGTCGCGGACGAGTGCCAGCGGGCCGCCGACGAAGGACTCCGGGGCGATGTGGAGCACGCAGGCGCCGTAGCTGGTGCCGCTCATCCGGGCGTCCGAGAGGCGGAGCATGTCGCGCACGCCCTGCGCGAGGATCTTTTTCGGAATCGGCAGCATCCCCCATTCCGGCATGCCGGGGCCGCCGAGCGGGCCGGCATCCTGCAGCACCAGCACCGAATCGGGCGTGACCGGCAGATCCGGATCGTCGATCCGCGCCTCGAGGTCGTTGTAGTTCCGGAACACGATCGCCGGGCCGGAATGCTGCAGCAGACGGCGGTCGAGCACCGCCGTGTGCTTGATCACGGCCCCCTGCGGCGCGAGGTTGCCCCGCAGGACCGCGACGCCTCCCTCGGGTCCCATCGGGCGCTCGCGCGGTGAGATCACGTCCTGATTGAAGACGGTCGCGGCCTCGAGGTTCTCGCCGAGCGTCCGGCCGTTCGCGGTGACGCAGTCGGTGTGCAGCAGGTCGCGAATCTGCTGCATCAGCGCGGTCAGTCCACCCGCGTAGTAGAAGTCCTCCATCAGGAACGCGCCGGACGGGCGGATATTCGCCAGGAACGGCGTGCGCTTGGACAGCGCGTCGAACCGATCGAGGTCCAGCTGCGCGCCGGCGCGCCCGGCCATCGCGATCAGGTGGATGATCGCGTTCGTCGATCCGCCGAGCGCCATCGCGGCCGTCACCGCATTCTCGAAGGCCGCGGTCGTCAGGATGTCGCGCGGCTTGAGGTCCTCCCAGACCATCTCGACGATGCGGCGGCCGACGGCGGTGGCCATGCGGGGATGCGCGGAATCGGCGGCGGGGATCGACGACGCTCCCGGAAGCGTGAGCCCCAGCGCATCGACCGCCGACGTCATCGTCGACGCCGTGCCCATCGTCATGCAGGTGCCGAACGAGCGCGCCATGCCGTCTTCCATCTCGCGCCAGGAGCACTCGTCCAAGGTGCCGGCGCGGCGCTCGGTCCAGTACTTCCAGACGTCGCTGCCCGACCCGAGGATCTGGCCGCGCCAGTTGCCGCGCAGCATCGGTCCGGCGGGCACCAGCATCGCGGGGAGGTTCGCGCTGGTGGCGCCCATGACGAGCGCGGGCACCGTCTTGTCGCAGCCGCCGAGCAGGACGACGCCGTCGACCGGGTACGAGCGCAGCGCTTCCTCGGCATCCATCGCCAGGAGGTTGCGGTACATCATCGTGCTCGGCTTCATCAGCGTTTCGCCGAGCGTCAGGAGCGGGATCTCCATCGGGAACCCGCCGGCCTGCCACACCCCGCGCTTCACTTCCTCGGCCCTCACCCGGAAATGGGTGTGACAGGGATTGGCGTCGCTCCAGGTGTTGAGGATCGCAATGACCGGCTTGCCGCTGATGTCCTCGAGGCTGAACCCGGCCTGTTTCGCACGAGACCGATGACCGAACGAGCGCAGATCGTCTTTGCCGAACCATCGGTGACTCCGCAGGCCGGCTGGTGTGAGGCGGTGACCGCTCATGCCGTCTGCTCTCGAAGCGCCCTGGCGACCGGCGCAAGGCGCGCGAGCTGCGCCTTGTCGAGCTCGGCGACGAACGGCGGGATCGGGCCGGCCGGGGCGATGCCGGCGAGCTCGGTACCGTGATGGAGGACGCGCGCCGGCCCCCACTCGTCGCGGAGATCCTCGAACGGAATGAAGTGCGCGCGAATGCGTTCCGCGCGCTCCCAGTCGCCGGCGCGGCACGCCTCGAACAGGGCGGCCGATGGCGCAGACGCGATGCAGCCCGAGCCCGTGGTGAATCCCGGCAGGCCGAAGTCGCGCATGTGGACGATCGCGGGCCGCTCGCCGATGCCGCTGATCACACGCGCCCGTTCGACGCGGCGCAGCAGGCCATCGAGGATAGGGGTCGTGCCGCGGATCGTCCCGGACGACCGCGTACTTGATCGCCACGGCGACGCCGTCACGCATCAGCCGTCCTACGGCATCGAGTCCCGCTTCTTTGTCCGATCCGAAGCTGTCTTCGGCTTTCAGATACAGGATCAGCGGCATCCCCGTCGCATCGGCAATCTCGCGAATCCCGGCCTCGAGCCCGGCCGGATCCCGGGGATCGCCACAGGGAAGGTGCATCACGGTCCTGAAGCGGTGCTGGCGGACCATGCGCGCCTGGTCCATGGCGCGGCCGAACGACGGCCCGATGCTCGGGATCGCCCAGCGTGACCCCGGAAACGAGGCCAGCCAGCCGAGCAGCGCGTCGTATTCACCGAGCGTGATGTGGTACAGGAAGGCGTTGCCGCCATACAGGAGCCGGGTGATGCCGCCGGCCTCGATGTGCCGCGCCACGCATTCAGCGGCATCGAAGTCGAGCGACCGCTTCGCGTCGCGCTTGCGGGGCAGTGGCGGAACGGAGAAGACACCGGCGAGATCGGCAATCGGAATCGTGCTCATCGCGACATTCTATTTCGGGACTCCGGGGTTGGGGACATCCGGATCAGGGGCGTTCTGATCGAGTCGCTCGAATGACCCCACTGCCCGAGCCCCCGAACCCGCGACCCCCGACCCTCGACCCCATCATCGCGCGGCGGGCTGCGGCCCGCGCATCGCGGGCCGCGTCTCCGGCAGCTTCAATATCGTCACCAGGATCGCCTCGAGGATCAACGCGCCCGCCAGCACCAGCAGTCCGCCGGTGTAGCCGCCGGTCGCGTCGCGCAACGTGCCCATCACCGTAGGACCGAAGAACCCTCCAAGGTTGCCGATCGCGTTGATGAGCGCGATGCCGGCCGCCGCCGCGGTGCCGCTCAGCAGGATCGGCGGGATCGTCCAGAACACGCTCATCACCGAGCGCTGACCGATCTGGCAGATCGCGAACGCGAGCACCAGCAGGTACAGGTGACTCTGGAACGCGACGGCGAGGAACAGGCCGATCGCGGCGGTGACCGCACATGCGGCCACGTGGAGCTTGCGCTCGCCGGTCCGATCGCTGTGACGGCCGATCAGGACCATCGCGACGAGTGCGGCAACGAACGGCAGCACGGTGAGCCAGCCGACCGACACTCCCGGGCCGGCGGCGTCCTGCAGCATCCGTGGCAACCACAGGAAGATGCCGTAGGTCACCGACGCGTTCATCAGGTAGACGGTGCTCAGCAGCCACAGGCGGCCGCTGCGCAAGCTTTCTCCGATCGACGCGTGCCCCGTGTTCTGGCGGAGGGCCCGCTCGGCATTCATCGTCGCCGCGAGCCAGTCGCGATCCGCTGGCGGCAGCCAGTCGGCCTGTTCCGGGCGATCGGTCAGGATTTTCAACGCGAGCAGACCCAGGATCACCGCCGGGAGCCCTTCGAGCAGGAACAGCCATTGCCACCCGCGGAGGCCGCCGAGGCCGTGCATCGACAGCAGCGCTTCGGAGACCGGCGCGCCGACGATCACCGACACGGGGGCGGCCATCATGAACAAGGCGTTGGCCCGTGCACGTTCGTCCGCAGGGATCCAGTAGGTGAGATACAGCACCATGCCGGGGAAGAACCCCGCCTCGGCGATGCCAAGGATGATGCGCGCGGCCATGAACGACCACACGTCGCTGATGAACATGGTGGCCATCGACACCAGGCCCCACACGATCAGGATCCGGGCAATCCACAGCCGGGCGCCGACCCGCTCGAGGATCAGATTGCTCGGAATCTCGAACGCGCAGTAGCCGAGAAAGAACAGCCCGGCTCCGAGGCCGTACTCCGTCGCGCTCAGCCCGAGATCCTGCTGCAGCTCGCGCGCGGCGAAGCCGATGTTCACGCGATCGATGTAGGCGACAACGTAGCAGATGAAGGCGAACGGAATGAGGCGCCTGGTGACGCGGCTGAGTACAACGGCGCGATCGGCGGGGGACGGCAAGGGCCTGCACCATAACACTCTCAACTCCCAACCACCAACTCCGCTTGGGAGTTGGGAGTTGGGCGTTGGGAGTTGAGTCATGCCATCCGCTCGATCCCCCTGAAGATCTCCTCGCTGACCTTGTCCGGCTCCTTGACGCCGTCGACCGTCACGAACTGCGTTCGCGTCCGGTAGTGATCGATGAGCGGACCGGCCTGCTCCGCGTAGGTGGCCAGCCGCTTCCTTACCGTCTCGGCGTTGTCGTCTTCGCGTCTCACGAGCGTGCCGCCGCAGTACGGGCAGGCCTCGGTTACGGCCTCGTCCATGGAGACCGACTGGGTGAGGCCGCACGAGCGGCAGACCCGCCGGGTGCTGAGCCGCCGGATGATCTCGTCGTCCGGGACGTCGATGTGGATCACGGCAAGGTCGGGCCGCACGGCGTCCAGAAATCTCGCCTGCTCGATCGTGCGCGGAAAACCGTCGAGCAGGAATCCGCGCGCCGCGTCCGGCTGCTCGAGGCGCGCCTTGACCAGGCTGGACATGAGCTGGTCGCTCACCAGCCCTCCCCCAGCGATCGTGGCAGCCACTTCGCGCCCGAGCGGCGTGTCGTCACGGACCGCCTGCCGCAGGAGGTCGCCGGTCGAGATGTGCGGCAGGTTGTAGCGCCGGGCGATCCGGACGGCCTGGGTTCCTTTCCCGGAGCCGGGCGGGCCGATCAGGACGATGTTGAGGGGCTTCACCGAGTCAAATCCCAAATTCCAAGCTCCAAATCCCAACGCACTCCCAAACTCCCAATGACTCGATCGTGCGTCGGAAGGATCGCTCCCTTGGGTGTCTTGGAATTTGGGAGTCGCGTTGGATCTTGGGATTTGGAGCTTGGAATTTGACATGTCCGCTACTTGAGAGCCTGCTTGATCGCCGCGTCGGCGAGCGGCCCCATGATCGCGTAGCCCTGGGCGTTCGGGTGCAGATCGTCACCGCTCAACTCGGTGCGGAGGAGACCTGACTGATCGAGCATCGCGGAGAAGTAGTCGAGATAGATGTGGCCCTCGGCCGCCGCGTACTTCTTCATCCAGTCATTGATCGCGCGGATGCGGTCCATCGGCCGGGCCTGGGTCTGCGGCACGCCGTTCGGCGCGACGTGGTAGTTGCTGGTGGGCAGGATACTCGAGAGGATCACCCTGATCTTATGAGCCTTGGCCAGCTCCGCCATCGACATGATGTTGCCCTGGATGTCCTCGTTGCTCATCTGGCCGGTGTTGCCAGCGATGTCGTTGGTGCCGGCGAGGATGACCACCGCTCGGGGATTCAGGTCGATCACGTCAGGCCGGAACCGAATCAGCATCTGCGGCGTGGTCTGCGCACTGATCCCGCGACCCACGTACGACTTGTTGGTCGTGAAGAAATCGCCGAAACGCGGCTGCGGCCAGGCATCGGTGATCGAGTCGCCCATGAAGACCACGCGCGACTCGCCGGACGCCGGTTTCCCGAGGGTGCGATTCTGCTCGCGATAGCGGCCGAGCTGCGCCCAGTCCCGGAGCCGGGCGTCGTTGGCCAGCAGGCTCTTGAGCGCCGCGGCAATCTCGGGGCCGGTGGGTCCCGCGGGTGCACCGGCGGCGGGTGGGGCGGGCTGCTGGCCCGAGAGCGCTGCAGTCAACAGGGGAACGATCAGGAGTGCGGCACTTCTGCGCATGCGAACGATCCTTTCAGTCAGTCGAGAGACGAAGAATGACGGGTCCGTACGCTCAGGCCCGGGGGGCCGTAATCCGTTTGTAGCCGCTGATGCCCAGGGCGAGCATCACGACGCCGCCGCCGAGCGGGACGACCGGAATCGTGCCGGTCTGCAGGTAGCCGACCACGACCGCCGCAAAACTCAGCGCGGCAGCGAGGAAGGCAAGGACGACTGTGAGCTTCTGAGTCGATGTGGCCATCCGGCGGAATCGTATCAACTCCCAACTCCCAACTTCCAAGAGGACTCGCTCGAACAACGAAATGGCTTCCCTTGGGAGTTGGGAGTTCGAGCCGCCGTCAGTTCGCGTATGCTATGCGGCCATGCCCTTTACCGTCACCCGCGATCTGATTCTACCGGGCACTGTCACCGGTTCATGGCCGCGTCCGCGCTGGTTCGACACCAGCATGTGGGGGCGGCCGCTCGACACCTGCATGCTCGACGTACGCTTCCGGGAGAAGTTCGAGGATGCCCTCGCGGTGGTCATCAGCGACGAGGAACGCGCCGGCCTGGACATCCTCACGCACGGCGACTTCCACTGCGACGAGGATTTCGCCGGCCGCAGCTGGCACCACTATCCGTTGCAGCGCTGGGCCGGCTTCGAGGGCGATCACCTGCAGTCCGAACGCACCCGCAGCCCGTGGCTGCGCTATCCGCCCGGCACGCTCCTCAACGAGATCTATACCGCGTGGCGGTGGCCGCGCGTGGTCGGCAAGATCGAGCATCGTCCGCTCGATTATCCGAAGATCTGGCGCCTGGCCCAGAGCAAGTCGCGGAAGCCGGTCCGGTTCGGCACCTGCTGTTCGCAGGTCATGGGCCTGTTCCTCGACATCCACACCGACAAATACAAGGACAACCGGGAAGTCGTCTGGGACATGGCGGTGGCCATGAACACGGAGCTGCTCGCGCTCCGCGACGCCGGCTGCCGCTGCATCCAGATCGAGGAGCCGACCCTTCACTTCATGGCCAACACCTTCGGCGCCAAGGACGAAAAGGTGAAGTTCATGGTCGAGTGCTACAACCGCGAGGTCCAGGGTCTCGACGACGTGGAGATCTGGATTCACACCTGCTGGGGCAACCCGAACATGCAGCGGGTCATGGAGGACACCAGCTACAAGGCCTCGTTCGAGCTCTATCTGAACGAGATGCGCGGCGACGTGTGGACGATCGAGACGAAGGACCGCAACTTCACCGACATCGAGCTGTTCGGCCAGTACAAGGGCAAGCTGCCCAAGAAGCTCTGCATCGGCGCGGTCAGCCACCGCATGCTCCAGGCCGATCGCGCGGAGGACGTGGCCGGCGCGATCCGCACCGCGCTGAAGCACATGGCGCCAGAGCAGCTGATCGTGTCGAGCGACTGCGGCTTCGGCCGGCAGGGCGCCAACCGCGAGATCGCGTTCTACAAGGCCAGCGCCATCGCCCAGGGCTGCAACATCGTCCGCAAGGAGCTGGGCCTGGAGCCAGGCTACGTCCCGGCGGCGGATCCGATGCTGCAGATTGACATCGTGCCTAAGGCAGTGAACTATCGTCAAATCCCAAGCTCCAACGCTCCAAATCCCAAGCTCCAAATCCCAACGCACTCCCAAGTCCCAATTCCCAACGGAGACGGTGCGCGGTGTCGAACCCGATTGGACGTTGGGAGCGCCTTGGGATTTGGAGCTTGGAGCTTGGGACTTGACGTCCTTCAACCCCAAACCTCGCGCAGGAACCCGACGAAGTTCCCGTGCATGATGCCGCGCACGTCGTCGTCCGAGTAGCCGCGCTTCCGCAGCAGGTCGGGGATCTTGCGAGAGGTCTGCGATCGTCTCCACGTCCGACGGGCACTGCTCGCGGCCGAAGGCGCCGTCGAGGTCCGATCCGATCATGCAGTGGCGCGCGTTGCCGGCGAGCTGGCAGATGTGATCGACGTGATCGAGCACCCGCTCGAGGGTCACGCCGGCGCTCTCGGGTGTGGACGAGCCGCGGACCCAGTTCGGCACGATCATCCAGGCGTCGAACGCCGCGCCAATCACCGCACCGCGGTCGATCAGCTCGCGGATCTGATCGTCGGAGAACTGGCGGTTGTGGTCGACCAGCGCGCGGCAGTTCGAGTGGCTCGCCCAGACCGGTCCGCGAAAGTGATCCAGCGCGTCGCGGAAGCTGTCGTCGCACAGGTGGGTCGCGTCGAGGATGATGCCGAGACGCTCCATCTCGCGCAGCAGCTCGTGTCCGCGCGGGCCCATCACGCCGGTCGCATTCGTCCCCTGGGCGTAGACCCCGGGCCCGTAGTGGGCGGGACCGACGGCGCGGAGCCCCTGGGCATACGCGCGCTCGACGTGCCGCGGCGTCACGATGGAATCGCGCGCCCTTCGAGGCTGAGCACGTAACCAATCGGTAACGCCGCCGGCCGTCCCACCGGCCCAGCGGGCGACGTGGGTATCCAGCGCCTCACGATTGGTAATCGGCGCCAGCTCGCCGCGCTCTTCCATCGCCCGGTACCACGCCAGCTGCCCCTGCGTCTGGGCCCAGGCCTGCTCCTGCGAATGCCAGCCAGGCAGGGGATTGCCCGGCGCGACATAGCGGGCGATCTGGGTTGCGACACACAGGCCCACGCCGCCTCGCCGCATCTCCGCGAACGACACCGTCCCTTTGCCGCGATCGGGCTTGTCGGTCAGGGTTCGTTCGCGCGCGCGGATTTCCTCGACCGGGCGCGTCAGATCGCGGTTCCACTCCAGGGCGTTCATGGACAGATCGAGATGGGCGTCGATGATCAGCATCGCCACCGATCATCGCCGATCGCCGGCAGCTCTGCCATTCTCGGCACGTCGTGTATGCCGTCATTCGCGATTTTCCGGAGTTCGTCACCGCCATCGGATGGCAACGCGGAAGCGTCAAGGTCAACCGTGGAACCGGCCTTGCCCGGCGTGGCGGCGTCGGAGGTATCCGTCTCGCCGCACGTCCCCTCAGGTCGTTACGGAGTTGTTTCATGGCTCGCCGTTCCCGGTCCCTGGTTCCTCTCTCGCTGTTTCTCGCCGGCATGCTGATCGCGTTTCAGACAGCACCGGTCCCCACTCAGACGCCCCCCCGTCGCCGACACGCTCGATGGCGTCCAGGGCGGCGAGCCTGACAGTGCAGCCGTGAGGCGTTCGTCCTCGGTTGGCCTCCGCCTTCAGCCGGAATCGAGGCTGGCGACAGCCTTCCGCCTAAAGGCGGAAGCCACCGGTCTGGGTTAGTGTGGCACCGCTCTGAGTAGTGTGGCTTCCGGCTTCAGCCGGAAGGCTGTCGCCAGCGGTCGAAGATCATCAACCAACGATCAGCCCGAGGGCCAGCGTGCCGAGCAGGCCGCAGATGGCCACGATCGTCTCCAGCACCGTCCAGGTCGCGAGCGTCTGCGGCACGGTGGTATTCAGGTATCCCTTGACCAGCCAGAAGCCGCCGTCGTTGACGTGGCCGGCGATCAGCGAGCCCGCTCCGATCGCGACCACCAGCAGCTCGCGGTTCACGTCGGGAACCGCCGCCGCAATCGGCGCCATGATCCCGGCCGCCGTGACGACGGCCACGGTCGCCGAGCCGACCGAGACGCGCAGCAGCGAGGCGATGGTCCAGCCGAGCACCAGCGGGGACAGGGCCATGCCGCCCATCGCCTGCGCGATCGCGGTGTCCACGCCGGCGGTGTCGAGGATCCGCCCGAACCCGCCGCCCGCGCCGACCACGAGCAGCACGCTGGCAATCGGCGGCAGCGATTCTTCAGCGAAGGCAAGGATGCGGTCCCGGCTGAATCCCCGCAGCGGTGCCGAAGGTCACCAGCGCCAGGAGGGTCGACAGCAGCATCGCCATCAGCGGCGTGCCGGCGAACTCGAGCGCCGCCCGGATCCCGCCGGGCGGCAGCACGGCCTGCGCCAGCGCGGCCGCGAGCATCAGCAGGACCGGCATCAGGATCGTGAGCAGGGTGATCGCCAGTGAGGGCGCGGACGACGCGGGAGCCGTGCCGCCGGCGAGCTGCGCGGCGATCGCGCCCGGTTCGGCGGCGACCCGCCGGGTGATGAACCGCGTGAACAGCGGCCCGGCGATCACCGCAGTGGGGAAGCCGACGATCAGCGAGTAAAGCAGGGTCCGGCCCGGGTCGGCGTGGAGCTGCGCCATCGCGGCGACAGGTCCGGGGTGCGGCGGCACCAGCCCATGGGCCGTCGAGAGACCGGCCACGAGCGGAAGTCCGAGCTGCAGCAGCGGCACGCCGGTCTGTTGCACGACCGTGAACAGCACGGGGGCGAGCAGCACCAGGCCGACTTGAAAAAACACCGGCAGCCCGATCACGAAGCCGGAGAGCATCATCGCCCAGTCCAGCCGGCGCTCGCCCAGCGCGCGAATCAACGCGGTCGACACCACGGCCGATCCGCCGGACTCGGCCAGCAGCTTGCCGATCACGGTCCCCAGCCCGATCACCATCGCCACGAATCCCAGCGTGTCGCCGACGCCGGACTGGAACGACCGCGTGATCTCCGCGAACGGCATGCGGGCAGCGAGGCCAACCGCCAGGGCACCGGTCGCGAGGGCGAGAAAAGCGGGCAACCGCACCACCGTGATCAGTACGACCACCAGTGCGACGCCAAGAACGGCGACGAGGAGAAGGAGTGCGGGATCCGTGATCACGCGCGGCAGCTTACAATCGCTAGTCGCTAATCCCAAGTTCCGAGTCCTGAGTCTGAGCCCCGAGCCCCGATGAAGATTCACCTGATAGATGGCACCTACGAACTGTTCCGGCACTTCTATGCCGTCCCCTCGGCGCGCGACGAGGAAGGGCGTGAGGTAGGGGCGACCCGCGGGGTGGTGGCGTCGGTACTCGGGATGATGAACCGCGGGGCCACGCACGTCGGCGTGGCCACCGATCATGTGATCGAGTCGTTCCGCAATCGGCTCTGGCCTGGATACAAGACCGGGGCGGGAATCGACCCGGATCTGCTGTCGCAGTTCGGCCTGCTCGAGGAAGCGCTCGCGGCGCTCGGTGTGAGGGTCTGGCCGATGGTCGAGTACCGAGGCTGATGACGCGCTGGCAGCGGCCGCGGTACGGGCCGCGGCGGATCCACGGGTCGAGCAGGTGATCATCTGCACGCCCGACAAAGATCTCGCCCAGACCATCAGCGGCACCCGCATCGTCCAGCTGAATCGCAGGACCAACGCGATCAGGGATGAGCCGGGTGTGGTGGCGAAGTTCGGCGTGGGGCCGGCATCGATCCCCGACTATCTCGCGCTCGTCGGTGATGCCGCGGATGGATATCCCGGGTTGCCCGGTTGGGGCGCGAAGTCGTCGGCGGCGGTGCTGGCGCGCTACCTCCACCTCGAGGCGATTCCCGAGAATCCGCGAACCTGGGGCGTCAACGCCGCCAACGCCGGCGCGCTGGCGGCCACGCTCGGCCGCGAACGGGACCGGGCGTTTCTGTTCCGCGATCTCGCGACGCTGCGGACCGATGTCGCGGTGTTCGACGACGTCGAGGAGCTGCGTTGGACGGGACCGACCCCCGCATTCCAGACGCTCGCCGCGAAAATGGATCGGGCTCGGCCCTAGTCCCCTGGAAACGTGATTCCTCGCACAATTCCCGGGCGGGGCATCCCGGCTGGCGGCGTTGCTCATCGCTCACATATGGCCGATATGCTCGCTCTTCGCGCCTTGCCAGCCGGGCGCCGCGCTCCGGGACTTGTGCAAGGAATCACGCTTCCAGGGGACTAGCGACGCGGTTTTCTGATCCGCAGGCGGGCCGTCGTGCCGCCGATGCACTCGTCCATCACGACCTCGAGACCGCCCGCGCGCGCGCGGTTCGCCGCCTCCTCGCTGACGATCCCGGTCTGCAGCCACAACGCCCGGGCGCCGATCTTCACCGCCTCATCGGCGATCTCGGGTGTCTGTTCAGGACGGCGGAAGACATTGACGATGTCCACCGGCTCTGGAATCTCTGCGAGCGAAGCATAGGCACGCTGCCCCAGGACTTCGGTCTCGGTGGGATTCACCGGAATCACCGTGAACCCCGCGGCGAGCAGCCCTCTCATGATCTCGTAGGATGGCTTGGCCGGATTGGATGACGCGCCAACCATGGCGATGGTCTGACTGGTCTCGAGGATGTGGCGGAGGGCTGATTCAGTAGACATATTGGGCAGTGGGGTCAACTGGGGGCTGGATCAGCATTTCTTGGTTGCGCGCCGGGGCCCTTCGCCTCCGCTAAAGCTACGGCGGACAGGCACCCCCGCGCGGTCGCGCGCATCGCTCTTGACCGCCGGAGCCTTGGGGTAGATCACGAGATCGGCAGCATCCTGAGTCTCCTGACTTTCCTGCCAGGCATCCAGCGCTCCTTCCGAGGGGTCTGATCGCGAACCGAGACGGAACGGCAGACTCTAAGCCGGTGAAGGAAGCCTGTCAAATGGCTGAGTCGGTAAGTTGATTTCGTGCGGGGAGTCACGATACTAGTGGCGGTATCCCGCGCAAATTCGTGCCGGCAGGCCAGGAGCAGGCGATGAAGACGATGACCCGCACCGGTTTCTGGGGTGACATCTGCGTGCTGCCGTCCGGCCGCTTCGCCCACGTGGTCAGCGATCGCAGCGCGGTGGCGGTCTACGACGGCGGGGAAGAGAAGCCACCGCTCTGGCGGCAGGCGCTCGCGACCGATCTTCTGCGCTTCCTCCGGTGCGCGTGTGCTCCCGATGGATCGATCGCGGCGATTGGCCAGTCGGCCGACGGCCGCGCCTGGATCGTTCGAGCCGGTTCGGCCGAGATGCTCGACGTCGCTACCGGCGTGAATCCGGTTGCGATCAGACATGACGGTCAGCGCTGGATTGCCTACACGATGGTCGCGCCCGATCGCTGCCGGGAGATTCGGCTCGACGGGAGTGCGCGCGACATCCAGGTTCCGGCAGGAGCTTCAGGAATCCGTGAGGTTCGATCGGACGGCACGGTCGTCTTCGCCGAAGGCGCCGCGCAGGGATCGTCCGGGCTGACCGTCGCCGGGTACTGCGTTCGACGACTACACTCGCGGCGCAGGGCTGGTCTGCGGCACGGTCGGGAACCGCATCGGCGTGCTGCTCGAGGCCGGGCCGCATTACTTCAGCCTCACGGCGGGCAGCGTGCAGCTTGGCGTGCGTGGCGTGCGCAACGGCACGCGGCTCGGCGTTGCCGCGATGACCGAGGCCGGCGCCTTCTTCGCCGAGATCGATGAGCCGTATCCTCCGCACGAACCGCCGGCGCACCTGGTTGTCACCGAGCCGCCCGTCGTGCCCGAGTCGGTTTCGCCGCCTGCCGTGACCATCACCGCCTTTGCGCCCGTTGCGGGCATCGCTCCGCTCACGGTGGCCGCAACCGGTGCGATCACCAGCGGCGTCGTGAACACGTTGACGTGGCGGTGGCGCCGCGCCGGCGAGTCCGCGTGGCAGAGCGCGCCGGCCGTTCCGGGCACCGGCCTGCGGCACGAGTTCGTCTTCGACGCACCCGGGCGGTACGAGATCAGCCTGCGCGGTGATGGGCCGGGCGGAATCGCTGAAACCGGGATGCGGCGTGAAGTCACCGTCAATCCGAAGCCCGCACCAGTGGAAGCGCTGCTGTCGCAGCCAATCCCCGGGAACGTGAGCTTCCAAACCGGCTCGGGCCGTTTCCTCTGCTCGGATCTCGGAACGGCCGACATCCGGCTGGTCTGCAATCGCGAACACGCAGGTGCGTGGGAGACGTTCGAGCTGATGCCCGCCGGCAACGCGCGGGTGCGGTTCCGCGCCGCGAACGGCCGGTTCGTGACGGCGGAAGACGGCGGCGGCCGCGAGCTGGTCGCCAACCGGACATCGCCTCCGGCGGCATGGGAGGAGTTCCAGATTGCCCTGATCGGGGACGATGCGGTCGCGATCAAGACATCGAACGGCCGCTACGTCTCGGCAGACAGCGGCGCGCCCGGCGTGGTGCGTGCCGTGGCGACCAGTCCCGGTCCGGCCGAGACGTTCAAGCCCTCTCGTCCCCTGGGCCGGTCCTTCCGGCCCGGCACGATTCAGGGGCGGCTGCGGATCGACGGCCGCGCATTCGTCAACGACGCCGGCACGTTCCGGCCGATCTTCACGTCAGCGCTGTCGCTCCTGGCGCGATCGTCCGACGACCTGCGTGCGTTTCTCGACTGGGCGGCGCGCACCGGATTCAACGGCATCCGAGTGTTTGCCGGCGCGCTCGGCTGGGCGCCGCAGACCGCACCGCAGGCACGGGCCCGTCTGCCGGAACTGTTGACCGAAGCGGCCGCACGGGGACTCTACGTCGAGGTCACCGTCATAACCGATTCACGCAACGGCGGCTACGACCCCGGAGAACACTACCGCGCGGTCGCGCGGATCGCCGAGCAGGGCAGCAACGCGATCCTCGAGGTGGCAAACGAGCCATACCACGGGACGCAGGCGGACGCGATTCATTCGGCCGACAACCTCCTCGCATTGGGCCGTCAGTCGCAGCTGCCCTTTGCGCTGGGTGCCGCGCAAGACGACGAGTCGGTCGAGATGGGAGGCGGATCCTATGTCACCGCGCACCTCGATCGCGGGCGTGACAAGTGGAATCAGGTGCGGCGCGTGCGTGAGCTCGCGGTGCTCGGCGACACGACCCGAAAGCCGGTCGTGAACAACGAGCCGATCGGCGCCGCCGAGTCGTCTCAAGCGGGGCGGCGCGAATCGGATCCCGCGTTCTTCTTCTGCATGGGCGCGCTCAATCGCGTCTTCGAAGTGGGCGGCGTGTTTCATTCGGAGGCAGGTTTGAACGGGGCGCTGCCGGGCCCGATGCAGCAGGCCTGCGCCGAGGCGTTTGTCGAGGGCAGCCGGGTCGTGCCGGCCGACGATAGGCTGGTGTTCAAGAACGCCACCTGGGCCGACAGCCCGGTCGTCAAGGCCCGGTTCGACGACACGATCATCCGTGCATATACGGGGGTTGGCGGCAGCGCCGCGTGGACGGTGCTGGTCGGCCTGTCGGGCGATCCCGGCCTCGAGCTGCGTGGTCCGTGGCGCATCGGCAAACGCCTCGCCCAGCGCCCAGGCGTCGAAGTCCTCCAGCTCGAGCGAGGCTGAGATCCAGGACCGAGCCCGGCGGACTGCGGACTGCGGCAACCCGGCCCGATAACACCGACGATCATGGTCATTCCCGGCATCCTGCTCGCCGCGGTTCTCGCTCAGGTCCCGGCCGCGAGCTCGCCAGGCCGCGATGTGGACCTGATCGCCGCGGCGAAGCTCGGCGATCTGCGCCGGGCCCGGGAGCTGGTGACCGCCGGCATTCCGATCGACGTCGCCGATCGACGCGGCTACACACCCCTCATGTGGTCCGCGGCAGCCGGCTCGCTCGACGTGACCCGCTACCTGCTGGACAGCGGCGCCCGCGTCGAGGCCCGGGCGGCCGATGGCGCGACGGCGCTGTTTCTCGCCGCCGCAAACGGCTCGACCGAGGTGGTGAAGATGCTGCTCGCTAGGGGCGCGAATCCCGCGCTGGCGCGCGAGGGGCAGACGCCGCGGCAGGCCGCGGCCGCGCGTGGACAGATGGATACGGCGGACGCACTCGAAGCCGCCGAGACGCTTGGAGGTCAGTTGCTGCAGGCCGCGTCCGACGGCCAGGGCATTGCCGTCCGCCAGCTGCTCGCGCGCGGAACTCCTGCCAACGTCGTCGACAGCGCTGGCGTGTCGCCGCTGATGTTCGCCGCCCGGAACGGAGATCTCGGGACGATGCAGTTCCTGCTCTCGCGCGGGGCCGATGTGCTCGCGCGGGACGGCCAGGGCCTGACCGTGCTCGACTGGGCGGAGAAGTCGCCATCGACGGGCAAGTACGTCGCGGCGTTCCTGAGAGACCGTACCCCCGCGTCAGAGACCCGGCGCCGCAGCGTTGCCGAGCCGCCGTCGATTGCCGATTCGCTTGGCACCATCCAGGCCTTGCTGACGAAGACGGCGGCCGCCGCGGATGCCCGCGACGCGCATCGCCGTGCGACTGCGGCGCTTTCGGAGCTGCAAGCCCTGTCTGCCAACTGGCCCGCAGATTCTCCAGAGGACTATCGTGCCAGCCTCGAAGCGGAGGGCACGCTGCTCGGCGTGGCGATCGAGCGCAAGGATGCCGGCGGGCTCAGGGAAGCCTTGCTGGCGGTTGCCGACGATCTCGAGGCCAAGCTCGAACACTGCCGGAAGAGCGGGGGACGCCTGGGTGGGTCGGTGCTCGTGCGGGTCCGCACCGTGCAGGCCGGCACGGAGGCTCCGAGGTGGCAGGTCTTCTACATGCCGAAGATATTCGAGGTCGCTCCAACCGCGAGCCCGGACCTCTTTCCGCAGTTGAGCAGTCCGACCGAGGATCTCCTGGTTCCGGGGCGCTACCTGATGTGGGTGCGTAACCCGGCCACCAGCGCCGTCGGCGAGCGGACGGTCGTCAAGGTCGGCGAAGGCCGGAAGGAACTGATCGTGGACCTGCCGGTCCCGGCCGCCAGCAAGTGATGCCGACAGCGTTCGCTGGCCTGGGCCGCCGCTGGCCCACGCTCCTGGCAAGTGTCGGCATCGGCGCCGCCGCCCTGGTCGCGGCATTTCTCACACAGCCCGCGGCGCTCGCGCAGAGCGAATCGCCCACGCACGCCATCTTCGCGGCGCTGGCCTCCGCGGGTATCGCCGCCGCCATCATCATTCCCCTCACCGCGCGTCGCCGCCACAGCTCGCGGCGCATCGCGGTGGCGGCCGGCGCCATCACCCTGGTTCTCGGCGTCATCGCGTTCGTCGCCGGCGCGTCGGTTCAACGGCGGTGCACGCTGCAATACGACGGACGCGCGGTTCTCATCGGCACCGAGCTGACGCAGCTGGGGCAGGACTACCGGCGCGTCTATCCTGAGCAGCCGATCGAAGAGCTGCTCCGTGATGCGAGCGGGGATGCCGAGACGGTCTGGACCAGGCAATCCGTCAACCGCTGCCGGGTCATCCTGAGCTCGACCTATTTCCTGTGGCTGCCGCTGCTGATCGTGTCGCTCGTCAGCGCGACACTCGCGGTTCCGGCAGGAAGACTGTCAGTGCCGACGTCCCCGGTCCCGGCAGCATCCGGCACACCTGCACAACCGGTGATCCGCTACGACGTTTTCATCAGCTACCGTCACGGCGGCGCCGACGCCGACGTCGCCAGCCAGCTGCTGGATGCGCTCGAAGCCGATGGCTACAGAGTCGCGATCGACGAGCGCGACTTCGTGGCGAGCGCGAGCTTCCTGCTGGAGATTGAGCGGTGCATCAGGGAGAGCCGCTACACGGTCGCGATCGTGTCGGCCCGCTATCTGGAGAGCGGACACTGCGAGGAAGAAGCTGTCGTGACGAAGGTGCTGGACATGAGCGAGCGCCGGCGCCGGCTGATCCCGTTCATCATCCAGAAGGTCGAGATGCCGGCCTGGATGTTCAACCTGGTCGGGATCGACTCCACGAAAGCGGACGGGCTGGTCGATCCCCTCGACAAGTTGAAGGCGACGTTGGGGAAGCCGTTAGGTCGGGTCTGAAGACCCGACACTACAGGCTGATAGCCACGCCTGCCTCTGTAGCGTCGGGTCTCTAGACCCGGCCGGCGTCAGCGATTCTGCACGGCCCAGGTAACCGACAGGCCGCCGCTCAGAAACAGCTTCGTCGCGCTACCGTCATCGCGGCCCAGCGTCCGTCCGATCGCGCCGAAGAGCGCCACCGCGTCCGACGCCGCCCATGTCGCGCCGCCGCTGATGTCGGTGCGGTTGCTCGACAGCCCAAGCGCGTCAGCGGCCGCGTCGTTCTTGATGGAGTGCGACTGGCTGAGAGTGCCGGTGACCCAGGTGCGATCGGCGACCGCCACCTCGAACGCTCCGCTCGCGAACAGCGAGCCGCGGGAGAAATAGCCGGTGCTGCCGTAGGCGCGCCAGCCGGTGCCCGGGTACTCGAGCGAGACCGGCACCGCCCAGCTGACACGGCTCGAACCGGGGAACGGTTCCGCGCTGAGCACCTGGAGCAGCGGGACCACCGCGAAGCCGAATCTCCCGGCCGACGCTTCCCGCAACTGGATCTTCGAGCTCAGATAGAGATCGCCGATGCCTCGCGCCGCCGGAGCGCCGGGAACGCTTGCGTGATACACGGGCACGCTCGCGCCCGCCTGGACTCGCTTCGTCAGTCCGAACGCGACATCGAACGAAGGCGCGTCGACTTCGGAAAACGAGGACAGCCGCCAGTAGCCCACCGAGAAGCTCGTAAACCCGCCCCCCGGCGCCAGCACCGACGCGTCGTCGAGCCACGCGCCGAAGTTCCGGATGCCGGTGTCCGGGGCGGAGCCACTATCCGCCGCCGTGCTGCCCGGAGACGAGGCTGTTGCTGCCGCCCCCGCCGAGGTCGACCCCTTGGCGTGGCCGAACGCATTGCCATGCCCGTTGCCCTGCGCGGCCGCCGGCTGCGCCAGCAGCCCGCACAGGGCGAAACCAATCAGGAAATGTTTGAGGCGCATAGGAGGTTACGGTCGACCGGCGTCCGACTTGGTCTTCGTCTTCGGAGTCCTGAAAAATCGAGATCTGACCCTCGCAACCCGCGTGCCGCGCTCGACGGAATTGGTTAACTGCTAGGCGTTGCAGGAGTTGCGGAAGGGAACGGGCGGGAAATGAGGCGAGCGGCCGGCTGCGGATCCGGGGATGGAATGACAGTTTGAGTAAAGGCTACGCGGATGCGGCCGGGATTGCGGCCGCGTTGACGGCGAGCCGTCCGCGTCACTTGAAGAATCGTTTCGCGTAGGCGAGGTCCTTTACCGCCGCCGCGAGCGTCCGCGTGGTCCGCTCCGCGGCGGTCGACCCCGGAATCTCGTATCCAGGTGCAGCGAGATCGGCCCCGCGAATCGCGCCTCTTGGACGATCCGGGCCATCGATGTCCAGTCCACCGCGCCGTCGCCCATCGGGCAGTTCTGGATCGCCCAGCCTTTCGGCGTCTTCTCCCAGTAGAAGTCCTTGAGGGCGATCATCTTCAGGCGCGGGGCGACGAGATGCGCCGCGGCCTTCCACGATCCCCCGCCGCCTTCCGCCACGGCGTGACGTGGGTCGAAGTAGTAGCCGGCCCATTTCGGATCGAGCTTGTCGATCGCCGGCGCGATGTCCCACAGCGCGGCGCCCACGTAGCCGTTGTGGTTGTGAAATCCCAGCTCGATCCCGCACTCTTTTCCGAGTTCGGCGAGCCCGGCGAGCGCGTCACCGACCGCGGCAAGCTGCGCCCGGACGTCGGATGATGCGCTCCAATACCAGTAGCCGGTCTTGAAGTAGCGGACCCCGCCCTTCGCCGCCGTCTGCAGGAGCGGCCTGGCCAGCGGATCTTTCGCCGACGTCAGCTCGGTCGTCACCATCGGGACGGTCAGGCCGTGCGATCGGACGGCTTCGATGGCTCTCGGCAGGTCGGCCGTCGCGCGTTCTGGAAGGACGTGCCCCTTGGCCCGCACCGTCAGGTCGACCCCGTCGAAGCCGGCGTCCTTGACCGCGCGTCCGAGGTCGCTCCAGCCCAGGTCGGGAAGATGTTTCGAGAACAGGCAGAACGACGCCGCTTCAGCGGCACGGCCGGAGAGTGGCGTCAACGCCGCCGCTGCGGCCGCCTGCATCAGTTCGCGTCGAGTGAGCATCTCAATGACTCCGCTGATCAGTTTCCAGCCGCCAGTTTCCAGTTCCCAGTTCCCAGCTACCAGCGGTAATCTGCTCTTCGTGATCGACGAGCATAAACGACATCTGGACGAGGAAGGCTACGTCCTCCTGGAAGGCGTGATGGGCGATGGCCTGCTTGCGGACTTGCGCACCCGAATCTTCGAGCTGTTCGAGGAAGAAGGGGAGCAGTCCGGCCACGAGTTCAAGACCGAGGAGAATGCCCATCGCCTGGCCAACCTGGTCGACAAGGGCGACGTCTTCCGGCGCGCCATCATCCTCCCTGAAGTGCTCGACGGAGTAAAGCATGTGCTCGGGCCGGAGATGAAGCTGAGCAGCCTGAACGCGCGGTCGGCCGATCCGCATTCAGACGCGGGGCAGCCGCTGCACGTGGACATGGCCGCGATTCCCGACGAACGAGGCTACTGGGTGTGCAACACGATCTGGATGCTCGACGACTTCACCTCGGAGAACGGCGCGACGCGTCTGGTCCCGGGCTCGCACAAATGGGGGAGACGGCCGCAGGACGTGCTCGCCGATCCGTCGGCGCCGCATCCCGACGAGATTCTGCTCGCGGGCCGCGCCGGCGGAGTGGTGGTGATGAACGCGCATCTCTGGCACGGCGGAACCGCGAACCTGACGGCTGCGCCGCGGCTCGCCATGCACGCGTTCTACTGCCGGCGCGACAAACCGCAGCAGCAGTACCAGAAACGGCTGCTGCGGCCGGAGGTGCAGGCGGGGTTGACCCCGGCGCTCCGTGATCTGCTCGCGCTCGACGATCCGCTGAACGACGAGCTCAGCGCCAACGTGACCGTGCGCAGCGGCTTCATGAAGTGATCGCTACAGCGTCAGCTTGACAATCGGATCGTGCACGACCACGTCGTCGACGAGGATGTCGTACTGGTCCTCGCCCAGCGGTGCGTGGCTGTTGATGTGCGCGAGGATGCGCATCGGGGGTTACCCTGCAGTACGGGACGGCAGAGTCCACGCGGATTGGTGACCGGCGGGACGTTCGTCGCGACGCCATTCAGCCGCCAGTTGCCGATGCACACGTTGTGTGGTCCCCCGCAACCGGTGATCGACGGGCTGGAGATCTCCCAGCGGAGCATGTCGTCGCGGAGCCAGTGGAGTTCGACCCGCTCGGGTTCCTGCTCGATGCCGCATCCGTCTTTCTTCATCGTCAAGGTGATCGGCCGGACGAACGTTGTGCCGAGCAGCCGGCCGCGGAAGATCCACGCCAGGACGGCGCCGGCGCCGACGAGCAAACCGACGGTCCTCTTCTTCATGCTCTCCTCGCACCCCTACCGGGCGCCGACCAGCTGCCCGAACCTTGGCAAATTGCGCAAAGATGATAAATCGACGTCCCTCGCGGCGATCGCCGGACTGTATCCGTTTCGCAGCGCCTGTTCGAGAGATGCCAGCGCGCGTTCGGTGTCACCCGCGAGTGCGCGCACGACTGCGGAATAATAGAGCACTTCCGCATCGGTTGCATTGAGCGACAGTGCCCGTGTGATGTCGGCTTCGGCCGCGGTCCGGTCCCCGAGCTTGGCCTCCCTGAGCGCGATACGGGCGAGCGTTGTCGCCTCGTTCGGGTTGACCTGCAGGGCCTGGCGGTCGAGGCCGTACCGCCTCCAGCCACGCCCGCCGCGCCTCTTCGGTGCGATTCAGGCGCGCCAGCGCGTCGCCGAGATTTCCACGCAGAAGCCCGTCGTTCGGCGATGCGGTCACCGCTTGCTGGAACGAAACCATGGCCTGCTCGTACCGACCTTCGACGAAGTGGATGTTCCCGATGTTCGACAGCGCTTCCGGCAGCGGCGTAATCGCGACCGCACGCTCGTAGAACTTCAGTGCGTTGACGTTGTCGCCGAGCGCGTAATAGGCCGCGCCGAGATTGTTCAAGCCGCGCGCGTTGTCCGGCTGCAGCTCGGTCACTCTCGTGAACGCCGCGACCGCCTCTTTGCTGCGGCCGGTCGCGTAGTAGAAGCCGCCGAGCAGGGTGTGGTGGCGCCAGTAGTTCGGCCTGAGCGCCACCGCTCTGAGATAGTGCTCCTCCGCTTCCTTCAACCGCTCGAGCGACTGCAGGACCTGGCCCATCACCTGGTGCGCTTCGTCGCTGTTCGGCTGAAGTGACAGCGCCTTGTTCAGTTCGTTGAGCGCGTCTTCCTGCCGCCCGGTGCCCTGGTGGATTCGCGCGAGCGAGATCCACACCTCGGGCTGCTGCTGATCCAGGGTCAAAGCCTTGTTGGTGGCAGTCACGGCGTCGGCCGCCCATCTCGGTTCGCTCGTCGACTGATAGGTCGCCCAGTACGCTTCGCCCAGGCGCGCGAAGGCGAGCGCGAAATTCGGATCGCGGTCGATGGCGCCACGCAGGAACCCGGCGGCGCGCTGGAGGTTGCCGGGGATGTCGGGCCGCTCGAGCGCCTCCACCGCCTGCCCGTAGCTCGACAACGCCTGGACGTCGTTGGTGCCGAGCTTCGAATCACGATTCTGGGCCGCGCCCGGCGTCCCGATCGGGCCCGCACGGCCGATCCCTTCGGCGATTCGTTCCTGCAGCGAGAAGATCCCGCTCTCTGGAGCGGAGTACGAACTGCTCCACACCACGATCCCCGTCTCGCCGTTGACCAGGCTGATCGAGACCTTCAGCTCGCTGCCCGATCGCTGCAGGCTTCCGTCGATCAGATGGGTGGCGCCGAGATCCTTGGCAAGCTTCCTGGGATCGGCGCGGCCGGGCGTCTCCACGCTGGTGGCCGCCTTCGACAAGACGTTGATGCCCGGCAGTGCACCCAGGTTGGCAATCAGCACGTCGCGCATCCCGGCGGCGAGCGGCACGTCGGCCGGCGTGCTGTTGTTGGCGAAGGGCAGCACCGCGACGATCGGCACGTGGTCGGCCGGCGTGGACGTGTATGTGCTTCGCCACCAGAGTCCCAGCAGTACCGCCCAGCTCGCGACCAGCAGCAGGACGATCGGCCAGGCCCGCCGCAGCGTGGAGCGGTCGGACGCCGGCGTGGACGTCGAGATCGGGCCAGTGACACTGGATGAAAGGGTCCGCGACACGCGGCGAAGCTCTTCGCGCAGATCCAAGGCAGACCCGTAACGATTGTCGCGGTCGCGGGCGATCGCGCGCGCGATGACCTGGCTGACCTCCGGCGGCACCGCGGGATTCAGCTGGTGGGGCAGCGGCGCCGTCTTCGTCATCGTCGCCACCGCCAGTTCGAGCGCGTCGGCTCCCTCGAACGGACGCCGTCCCGTGAGCAGTTCGTACAGGACGACGCCGAGGCTGTAGATGTCGTCGCGAGGATCGGCGCCAGCCCCGACCAGCTGCTCCGGCGAGGAATAGCCCGGCGTCCCCATGGTTTGTCCGGCGACCGTAATCGTGTTCAAGGGAGGGGTGGCCGGCGATGAGTGTGACGAGCCCGGGCCCGGCCCCTTGGCGATACCGAAGTCGAGGACTTTCGCGATGCCCTCAGCGGTGACCGCGATGTTGCCGGGCTTCAGGTCGCGATGGATCACGCCGCGTGCGTGGGCAGTTGCGAGCGCGTCGGCGACCTGCAGTCCGAGAGCGAGGGCACGCTCGACACTGAGCGGACCGCGGGCGAGCACCGTCGAGAGGCTCTCGCCCTCGACGTACTCCATGACGATGTACGGGTAGGCGTCCACGTCGAGCACGTCGTAGACCGCCGCGATGTTGGGATGGGTGAGACGGCCGGCCGCGCTGGCTTCCCGGTGGAGGCGCTCGCGCGCATCGGGGGCGCTCAGAAACGATTCCGACGGACGTTTGAGCGCGACGCGACGCCCGAGGCGGGTATCCTCGGCGAGGTAAACCTCGCCCATGCCCCCGCCGCCCAATCGCTCGACGACGGCGTAAGGGCCCACGCGCTGACCGATCACTCCCTCCAGCCTCCTTGGCGCCACGGCGAGCATACCCTTTATAGCAACGACAGCCGCCTCAAAACCGAACAGGAGCAGGAGGGAAGGAGATACCGAACAGGAGGGAAGGAGACAAAGAAAGGCGCTCAGCGGGTCAGCGGGGCCAGCGCAGTGGTAAGCGCCTCGGTGAGATCGACTACGGGGCCATTGAAGATCGCTGCGGGCGGCATCCGATCCGTCCAGGTCGCGCCAGCCGGGTAAACTGCCGCGAGATCCCACAGGTGCCCCGACTGTTCGCAGCAGTCCTGGGCCGGCTGGGGCGGGCGCGCATCCTTCTTCATCTGCGCAGACAGGACGTGGCCGGGATCCCAGAACTGACGCGCGCGCGTATCCGGAATCCGCCCGAGGACAGACGAGAGTGGCGGGGCTAAATCGGTTATCCGGATCGGCACCCACACGGCAAACACCCGAACTGGCGCGTCCGGCCTGCTCTCCAACACGCTCTGAACTGCGGAGGCCCCCCGCAGACAAATGGTTCAAGTCGGCGAGAGCAGCACGACGATGCGGACTTTGTCGGTGTGAGCGTTGAAGTCGCTGCGCAGGCTGTCGAGACTGGCGGAGTCCAGCGTCGCGAAGGGCGGCTGGCCCGCAGGGGCGTGACGCTCCGCCCGGAGATAGTAGGCGAACCCACCGAGCAGCGCGAGGACCAGGGCGACGATGAGGGAGCGCGTCTTCATGGTGCTACCGTCCCAGCATCACCCAGTCGGCCATGAGCCCGGCGAGCACCTGCGGAAAAAAGATGACCGCAACGACGACGACCGCCGAAAGCGCGAGCACCATCGCCGACGTACGCTTCGTCCCGGTCGAACATACCTTGGCGCGCCGGAACTGGACGACCCCGAGCGCAATCAACAGCACCGATGCGGCCAGGAACCAGCCCTGGTGATCGGCCACGAATACGCCGAGGCTCGTCGTGGCGATCGCCGCGGCAAAGCTCGTGGGAACACAACAGAGGAGAGTGGAGAGCGCGGTCACCGCCGCGGCCACCGGCGTGACCTGCTCGCTGTTCTTCATTGACGCCGGACCCCATCGTACTTGAGAGTCTGTCGAGTTTGCGCTGCTTTTCAGGAGAGAGCCATGAACCGCAGATCGTTTCTTCGTGCCATCGCCGCCGCGCCGGCGCTGGGATTGTTCGATCCGTTCGAGGCCTGGGCGGATCTGCCCAAGGCGAAGATCACGCGAGTCAGGATCTTCCGGCCGCCGAACTTCAACCCGCTGTTCAACCAGAGCAACATGGTGGTGACCGTCGAGACCGACATCGGCATCACCGGGATCGGGGAAGGCGGCTCGAAGGACACGCTCGAACAGTGCGCCGGCACGCTGATCGGCAAGAGTCCGTTCCGGATCGAAGCGATCTGGCAGGAGGCTTACATCGCCTGGTTCTATCCGCCCGGCCGTGAGAAGGCGCATGCCCTCGGTGCGCTTGACCTCGCGCTGTGGGACATCAAGGGAAAGGCGCTGAAGCTGCCCGTCCACGAGCTGCTCGGCGGTTCGGCGCGTGACTATTGCGAGTGCTACGCGACCGGCGGCGCGCCCGGCGCCGGCCGGCACCAAGCTGAGTCTCAAAGAGCGGGCGCGCGCGACGATGGAGGCCGGGTATCGGGCCTTCCGCATGGGGCCCGCCGAGCGGCCGATCGGCGACGTCTACGACACCCGCGCCATCGTCCGGGAGATCGCGCAGAACTGCCGGGACGTGCGCGACGGCGTCGGGCCCGACGGGAACTGGTGCATCGATCTCCATCAGCGGTTCGACCTGAACGACGCGCTGCGGGTGTGCAAGGTGATGGAGGAGTTCGATCCGTTCTTCGTCGAGGATCCGGTCCGCGACGAGCACGCGCTCCAGGACATTCCCAAGCTGCGGCAGATGACCACCGTCCCGCTGACGCATGGCGAGGAGTGGGGCCTCAAGTGGGACTTCAACCGGCTGGTCGAGAACCACGACGTCGACTTCATCCGCTCGACGCTGCCGAACGTCGGCGGCATCACCGAGATGATGAAGGTCGCGGCGATCTGCGAGACGCACGCGGTCGGCATCGTTCCGCACTTCACCGGGCCGATCGCCACCGCGGCGCTGGTGAACTGCCTGTCGACGTTTTCAGGCCCGGTGCTGATGGAGTACAACTTCGGCGGCCGGCCGATCGACTACCTGCCGGAATGCCTGGACTTCAAGAACGGCAAGGCGTACACGAATCAGCGTCCCGGCCTCGGCGTCACCGCGGAGATGAAGCTGCTGACGCAGATCGGCGAGGTCACCGAGCCCGGACGCCGGAATGTTTACAAGCGGCCTGACGGATCGTTGACGCACTGGTGAGCTATGACAAATCCCAAGCACCAAATCCCAAGCTCCAACCACTCCCAATGGCCAAATGCCAAAATGTCGCCCGGAGCCAGGGGCGCAGGTTTGGAGCTTGGGATTTTGGAGCTGGGAGTGCTTGGGATTTGGAGCTTGGAGCTTGGGATTTGACGATGACTGATCTTTCCAAGGAGACAGCCCTATGAATCGCCGTGATCTGCTCGGCTCGATTGCCCTGGGAGGCGGGGCCACCCTGCTCGCATCGAAAGATGCACTGGCCGGTGCGCTCGCACCGGCGCCGGCTGCCGCCTACACGCAGGCGGTGCGCGGCACCGGTCCCGTCAAGATCCGCGACATCAAGACCATCCTGACCGCGCCCAACCGGATCCGGCTGGTCGTGGTGAAGGTCGAGACGACCGAGCCTGGACTGGTCGGCTGGGGCTGCGCCACCTTCACCCAGCGCGCGCTGGTCGTCCAGACGGCGATCGAGCAGTACCTGAAGCCGTTCCTCATCGGGCGCAACGTCGACGAGATCGAGGACATCTGGCAGTCGTGCTACATGAGCTCGTACTGGCGCAACGGTCCGGTGCTCTTCAACGCGATGAGCGGCGTCGACATCGCGCTGTGGGACATCAAGGGCAAGCGCGCCGGGATGCCGCTCTATCAGCTGCTCGGCGGCAAAGTGCGGCACGGCGCGGATTGCTACTACCACGCCAGCGGCGCCAGCTTCACCGAGGTCGAAGAGAGCGCGCGTCGGGGGATGGAACAGGGCTTCCGTCACGTCCGCGTCCAGGTATCGACCCCCGGTTACGCGAGCTACGGCGCGCGCAGCACCGCACCAGCGCCGGCTGCCGGCGCACAGTCGAACGAGGCCGTCGGCCCGACCAACCCGCAGGGCCATCTGGGAACCGGCGCCGTACGTGCGGATGCTGCCGAAGTTCTTCGAGCACATGCGGACGAAGCTCGGCGACGAGGTCGAGCTGCTGCACGACGTGCACGAGCGGATCACGCTGAACCAGGCCATCAACCTGTGCAAGGCGCTCGAACCGTATCGCCTGTTCTTCCTCGAGGATCCGTTCCCGCCCGAGGAGAACGATCATTTCCGGCTGCTGCGTCAGCAGACCAGCATCCCGATCGCGATGGGCGAGCTGTTCAACACGCAGCACGAGTACCTGCCGCTCATCAAGGAGCGGCTGATCGATTTCATCCGCATTCACATCTCGCAGATCGGCGGCCTGAGCCCGGCACGCAAGGTTGCCGCGCTTGAGCGAGTACTTCGGCGTGCGCACGGCGTGGCATGGCCCCGGCGATGCGTCCCCCTCGCCCACGCCGCGCAGCTCGCCCTGGAGCTCGCGAGCTACAACTTCGGCGTCCACGAAGGCGGGAGCTTCCCGAAGGAGACGCAGGACGTGTTCGTCGGGTGTCCCGAGGTGAAGAACGGTTACATGCTCGCGCAGGAAAAGCCGGGCCTCGGGATCGAAGTCGACGAGAAGCTGGCCGCGAAGTTCCCGTTCCCGCCGGTCCGCCGAACTTCGACTACTCGTGGGGCACGACCAGACGGAGTGACGGGACGGTGATCAGACCGTAGAACGTCAACTCCCAACTCCCAACGTCCAACTCCCAAGGGGAGTCGCTCGAACAACGGGGTGAAAGGCCTCCAACGAAGCTCGTTGGAGGCCCCGGACCCCTTGTTCGAATGACTTCCCTTGGGAGTTGGAAGTTGGGAGTTGGGAGTTGTCAGGCCCTTCCAAACAGCTCCTCGTGCGCCCTGGCGCGCTCCCAATCGAATCTGTTCGGCGGTGGCGCCGAGCGCCGACAGAATGTCTTCGATGAACGCCAGCGCGACCTCGCCTTCCCCCGAATACACGCTGTCGGCGCCGGCCTGGTGCAGGCTTTCCAGATCACGGAGGTAGGCCGCGCGGGCGAGCACGCGAACTCCCGGGTTGAGCTCGCGCGCGCCGCGGATTACCTCGGTGCTGTTCTCCATCCCCGCCGACGTCAGGATCAGCGTCCCGGCGCTGTCCAACCCGGCACTCGCGAGCGTGTCGGGCCGGGTCGCGTCGCCGTACACCGTATCCATTCCCTGTTCCCGCAGCTCCCGCAGCGTATCCACGTTCAGCTCAATCACGGTCGGGACGACGTCGTTTTCGCGCAGGAGACGGACGACTGTCCGCCCGGTCGGTCCATAGCCGACGACCACGGCCCGGTGGTGCGGATTCGCCGCCGCCCTCGGTTGAGCGGCGTCCGCCTCCGGGGCGCCGGCGGCGGGGTTGAGGAGCTTCGCGAGCCCCGGCCGCGCCGAGACCCAGCGATCCACCGGATCGATCGCCCGGTAGAGCAGCGGATTCAGGATGATCGAGACGATCGCGGCGGCCACCAGCGTGTTGGTTGCAGCGACCGGGAGGATCCCGAGGTCGCGCCCGATGCTGGACAGGATGAAGGAGAACTCGCCGATCTGTCCGAGCGCGATGGCGATCGTCAGCGCCGTCCTGAAGGAGTATCCGAGAACGCGGACCGTGAGCAGCGCGATCAGCGGTTTGCCGACCAGGACGACGGCGAGCGTCGCGCCGATCAGCCCCGGCGCCTCGAGGAGGTAGCCAGGGTCCAGCAGCATGCCGACCGACACGAAGAACAGCACGGCGAAGGCGTCGCGCATCGGCAGCGCCTCCGATGCGGCCCTCGAGCTGAACTCCGATCGGCCCACCACCATGCCCGCGAGAAACGCGCCCAAAGCCATCGACACGCCGAACACCATGGCCGATCCGACCGCGATGCCGAGCGCGAGGACCAGAACGGTGAGGGTGAACAGTTCGCGCGACCGGGTGCGGGCGACATACTCGAGGAGACGCGGAATCAATCGCGTGCCCACGATCGCGGTGAAGGCGACGAGCGCGCCGACCTTCAGCGCGGTGATCGCGATCACCAGCCACAGCGGTGAGCTCTTCTCGGTCGTTCCGAACAACGCCGGCAGCAGGACCAGGGCGACCACGGTGAAGAGATCCTCGACGACCAGCCAGCCGACCGCGATGTGACCGCTCGGCGTGTGCAGGTCGTTGTTGTCGGCGAGCACGCGGATGAGGACGACCGTGCTCGCCACCGCGAGGGCCATCCCGAATACGAGGCCTCCCGACCAGTCCCACCCGAACGCACGCGCGATGAGGGCGCCGAGCCCGGTGGCGATGGCGCTCTGGGCGACGGCGCCCGGAATCGCCACCCGCCGCACCGCGAGCAGCTCGTCGATGTGGAACTGCAGCCCGACGCCGAACATCAGGAGGATGACCCCCATCTCCGCCAGCTGCTCCGCCAGCGAGCTGTCCGCGACGAATCCCGGCGTATGCGGTCCGACGAGTATGCCGGCCAGGAGGTAGCCGACGATCGTCGAGAGCCCGATGCGCCGGGTGATGTAGCCGAGCAGCAGGGCAGCCGCCAGCCCTCCGGTGATGGTGAGAATCAGATCGGACGAATGCATCGCCCCCGATCTTATCGAGTGGCCCGGTCACGGCGTTGAGGAACCGGTGTTCCGCGCGGGCGAGAGGCCTGGCGTTTCAAAAGCGTTGACAACACACCTGTCGAAAGTCGACACTTTCACGTGTCGAGAATCGACATGTCAACACCAAAGACCGAAGTTCCGTACGGCGTCCTCGATCTCGTCATCCTGCAGACGCTGGCCGCGATGGGGCCGATGCACGGCTACAGCATCGCCCGGCGCATCGAACAGGTGGCCGACAACCTGCTCACCATGAGCCAGGGCTCGATCTACCCGGCGCTGATCCGGCTCGAGCAGCAGGGCTGGATCCGGACGCAGTGGGGCATCTCCGAGACCAGACGCCAGGTGAAGATCTATTCGCTCACCGCGGCCGGCACGCGCCAGCTGCGGGTCGAGGTCGCGAACTGGGAGCGGGCGACCGCCCTGGTGGCCAGGTTCCTGGCGGTGAAGCCGTGAGCCGGCGGCTGGTCCGGCGATTGAAGGCGCTCGTGACCGCGCGGCGGCTCGAGCGCGAGCTCGAGGGCGAGGTGCTGGCCCACCTCGAGATGGCCGAGCGTGACGGCCTGGCCGCGGGCCTGTCGCCCGAGCAAGCCCGGCGCGAGGCCAGGCGCCGGTTCGGCAGCATCGAAGCGATGAAGGAAGCGCATCGCGATCAGCGCGCCGTCCGCTGGATCGACACGTTCCTGCGTGACGTCCGCTACGGGCTGAAGCTGCTGCTGCGGGATCGCGGCTTTGCCGCCGTCACGATCGGGGTGATGGCGATTGGCATTGGCGCCAACGCTGCCATGTTCAGCCTGGTCGATGCCGTGTTGTTGAAGCCGCTCCCTTATCCCGAGCCCGAACGCATCGTCCGTGTGCTCGAAGCGCCTTCGCCGACGTCGCGCAACGGCATCAGCACGCTCAATTTCCTGGACTGGAAGCGGCTCGGCACTTCGTTCGAGGCGCTGTCGGCCACGCGAGGACTGAGCGTGGCGCTGACCGGCAGCGGGGAGCCCTCGCGGCTGAACGGCATGCTGGTATCGGCCGACTATTTCGAGGTCTTCGGGGTCAAGCCGGCACTGGGCCGCGCGTTCCAGCCGCACGACGAGCAGCGCGGCGCCACCCCGGTCGTCGTCTTGAGTCACGCGGTCTGGCAGGACCGCTTCGGTGGCGACACTACGATCGTCGGCCGCACCATCATCCTCGACGGCGAGGCCCATGAAGTCATCGGCGTCTTGCCCGCCGGAAGCTTCGATCGCGGCGGGGCCAGCTTCTGGAAGCCCCTGATGTTCGCGCCGGAACAGCTCACCCGCGGCTACCACTGGCTCGGCGCACTGGGGCGGCTGCGGGCCGGCGTGACCCTCGAACAGGCGCAGGCCGAGATGCTGTCGGTGAGCGCCAGCCTCGCGCCGCTCCAACCCGCGTGGAAACAGCAGTGGCGCGTCGCCATCGACCCGTTTACCCAGGGGCTCGTGGATGACAGCCTTCGCCGCTCGATCGCGGTGGCGTTCGGCGCCGTGGCGCTCGTGCTGCTGCTCGCGTCGGCCAACATCGCGAACCTCCTGCTCGCCAAGGGCATCTCGCGGCACAAGGAGATGGTGATCCGCGCGGCGATCGGCGCGGGTCGCGGACGATTGATCGCGCAGGTGCTGACCGAGAGCCTGGTACCTGTGCCTCCTCGGCGGCGCCGCCGGTGTCGGCCTCGCCTACCTCACGATCAGCGCGGCAGTGCCGCTCCTCGCACCGACGCTGCCGCCGACCGCGGCCGTCGCCCTCGACCTGCGGGTGCTCGGGTTCGTCGCGGTCGTCGCGATGGGACTCTCGGTCCTCGTCGGCCTCCTTCCCGCGCTGCAGATGTCGTCGCGCCGCTTCTCACGCGGATTCAGCCTGACCGCGCGCGGATCGTCTTCGCACGACGGCGTACGCCGGCTGATCGTCGCGGCCGAAGTGGCCGCCTCGTTGATCCTGGTCTGCGGCGCGGTCCTGATGCTGAAGAGCCTGCTGAATCTCCAGCGCGTCGACACCGGCGTTCGTATCGACAACGTGATCACGATGTCGGCCGACCTGTCGCTGGCCACCTATCCGAACGCGGACGCGGCCTCGCGTTTCATCGAGACGGCCGGCGAGCGTCTCCGAGCCGTTCCGGGCGTCGAGCGCGCTGCGCTCTCGACAGACGTGCCGCTGCTCGGCGTCAGGCAGGCGGACGGGATGACGGTTGCCGGGACCGACGGCAGCATCACGGTGCGGTTCAAACGGGTGGATCCGGAATATTTCACCACGCTGGAGATCCCGCTCGTCGCGGGACGCGGCTTCACCAGCCGTGATCGGCCGGGCGCGCCGCGGGTCGTCGTGGTGAACGAATCGCTGGCCCGTCAGCTGGCCGAGCGCTTTCGTGTCGCCGATCCGAAGGCCGTCGTCGGCCGGATTGCCGGCCTGAACACGCCGCAGTACGAGAATCGCGGCCAGGTGGGGAAGGCCGAGGACGTCGAGATCGTCGGCATCATCCGGAACGAACGGGTCACGGATCTCCTGTCGTCGACGCCGGACGTCGCCTACGTGCCGCTGGTGCAGGCGCCGCGCCGCGAGTTGAAGCTCATCGTCCGGACTCAGGGGGAGCCGGCGGCCGCCATGCCGGCAATTCGCGACGCGGTTCGTGAAATCGATCCGCGCCTGCCGCTCGGCGACGTCCGGACGATGGCGGAAGTGAAACAGCTGACGTTGTCGGGGAGGACCGAGCCGACGTGGATCATCGGGGCGTTCGCCGCCTCCGCGGTGCTGCTGGCGGCGCTCGGCCTGTACGGCGTGCTGTCGCATGCCGTCAGCCAGCGGCGGCGCGAAATCGGCATCCGGATGGCGCTCGGGGCCCGGGCGCAGGACGTGCTGGCGCAGGTGCTGCGGAATGCGATGGCAATGATCCTGATCGGGCTGGCGGCGGGACTGCTTGGCGCGCTCGCGCTGACCCGGGTCGTGACGAGCCTGCTGTTCCAGGTCTCGGCTCTCGATCCGGCGGCCTTCCTGGTGGCTGGACTCGGAATGACGGCGGTCGGCCTGCTCGCGGCTCTCGTCCCGGCGAGCCGCGCCGCACGGGTCGATCCCGTGACGGCGCTTCGCAGCGAAGTGTGAGGCGCCGTTCTTCGGCTACGTGAACGGGCTCTCGTCGGCGCTCGGGCCGTAGATCGGCGGCACCGGCACATCGAGCAGGCGGAGGTAGACCGACAGCTGGCCGCGATGATGATAGGTGTGGTTCATCAGCAGCGCGCGCAGCACTGCCGCCTTCCGCATCGACATCAGGGTCTTGCCGCCCATGCCCGCCGTCCATTCGGCATTCAGGCCGGCATCTCCGATCTTTTCCAGATTCGCCTTGACCTTCGCGATACCACTGTCGTGCGCCGCCAGGATCTGGTCGGTCGACGTCGGCAAGGGCGGCCCACCGCCGGCGAACTCGAAATGATCGGCGACCGGCCAGCCCGAGATCGCGGCGGGCGCCGTGGCCACGTGCATGGCCAGCTTTCCGAGCGACATCGACTTCGCGTGCGGCGTCCATGCCAGCTTGTCCGAGGGCACGCGCTCGAGCACGCGTCGTGTCGTCTTGGCCTCGGCTTCGAATTCCTGAACGAGCTCAGCGATCGTCATGGTCTGATCTCCTGTCGTGGAAAGACTATACGCCACGAGGTCGGTCCCGCGCAGGGCATGAGACAGGCGTGAGTTAACCTGTAGGGACGACTCTCGTGAACAGCCGATCGTTGTGGCGCCGGATGGCTCGGCCCGTCCGGCGGATCCTCCATCGCGGGGCGACTCTGATCGACCCGCTCGTCCATCCAGACCCGACCGGGCTGCTGCCGCCGGCGCACCTGCGCATCTACTACTACGGATCGTGGGCACCGGCGTTGGTCACGTGCGCCGGGGAGAACGCCAGGGTCGAGCTCATGAGCCGGGGCCTGCGTGCGGAGCATCGAGTCCTCGACATCGGATCCGGCATCGGCAACCTGGCGCTGGCGCTGAAGGATTAGCTGACCGGCGGGTACGATGGTCTCGAGATTCACCCGGAGGCGGTGGCCTGGTGTCAGCGGACCATTTCTCCTCGCTGCCCGTCTTCCGTTCCATGCGCTTCGACGTCGTCCACCCGTCGGGCGTCTACCGCCTCGATGACGCGTCGGTTCCAGCGGCGGCGGTGGCCTACGAGGAATCATTCGTCGAGAGGATCCACCGTGAATGTCATCTCCAGATTCGTGAGATCCGGCGCGGTCAGTGGTGGAGTGGAGCCGCCCACGATCAGGACGTCCTGACGACCGGCGTCGAACTAAGCCGTTGATGGCAAGCGCCCTGCTGCTACACTCCAGCGCATGCCGCCAGCCGATCGACCGCTGCGCCTGATGGCGATCCTCGCGCACCCCGACGACGAGTCCCTGGGCGTCGGCGGAACGCTGGCGAAGTATGCGTCGGAAGGAGTAGAAGTCAGCCTCGTCACCGCGACGCGCGGGGAGAGCGGCCGCTACCACGGCCATCGTGAGCCAGGAAAGCACCCCGGGCCGGAACAACTCGGACGGAATCCGCGAGTCGGAGCTGCGGGCCGCGGCCGCCGTGCTCGGCATCCACCGACTGACGCTGCTCGACTATCACGACCAGGCGCTCGATCGCGCCGATCCGCACGAAGCCGTGACGAGGCTGGTCGCCGAGCTGCGGGAGGTGCGGCCCGATGTGGTCCTGACCTTCGGGCCAGACGGCGCCTACGGTCATCCCGATCACATCGCGATCAACCAGTACACGACCACCGCGGTCGCCGCGGCCGCGTCTGCCTCCTTCGCGACCGACACGGATGGGAATCCGCACCTGACGAAGAAGCTGTACGACATCGCCTGGCCGCCCTCGACATGGGCGGCCTACGAAGCCGCATTCGGGCGGGTCGTGTCGACCGTCGACGGCAGCGAGCGGCAGGCGGTCCCGTGGCCGGTGTGGGCCATCACCACGGTGATCGACACGCGCCGGTTCTGGCCGGACGTGTGGAAGGCCATCTCCTGTCATGACTCGCAGGTGGCGGCGTACGAACGTTTGAAGGAGCTCTCACCCCAGCACCATGAAGCGCTGTGGGGGGCCCAGTCCTTCTATCGCGCCATGAGCCTGGTGAACAGCGGCCGGACACAGGAGACGGATCTCTTCGAGGGCATTCGAAAGTAATGCGGCACCTGCCCGCGATCCCGCGAACCCGCGATCTTCACACCAGCCCGAGACGTTCCCGCGCGTACCGGATCGAACGATCGACGAGCTCGTGCTCGAGCGTGAGGCGTTGATTCGGGTCGAGGCCGCTGATGCGCGGCAGCGGCGTGGTGCGAGCGGTTCGTCCGGATGCGCGACAGGGCACGGGCCAGGTGGATCCCGTTCACGTCGTCGAAGCTGGCCCAGAAGCGATCGGCAAGACACGGCACGAGCAGCGGATCGCGCACGATCATCTCGAGAGAGAACCGCACGTCCGGCCGGGCCCGGCGAATCGTCTCGGTGATCCGCGGCATGTCGAGGATCCCTTCACCGAGCGGCACTTCCGACAACAGGAAGCCGTTCTCGCATTCCTCCATCGCCATGTCCTTGAAATGGACGTTGAAGGTCCACGGCGCCAGCTGCTCGACCGTCTCGATCGGATCGTCGAGCACGGCGAGGTTGTTGCCGGTATCGAGGCAGACGCCGAGATACTCGCTGCTGTACTGCTCGAGCAGGGCCACCTGCTGTTCGACGCGCCAATCCTTGTGGTTCTCGATCCCGAGCGGCATCCGGTGCCGCTCGACGATCGGGAGCGCAGCGGCAATCTGCCGGTGAAACCCGGCCACCGCCTGCTTCCAGTCGTCGAGCGAAGCCATCATCTCGTAGCGGCGCCCGAGCAGACAGACGACCCGCAGGCTGGTCGCACCGGCTTCCTTCGCGACCTTCACGGCATGCTCGAACTCCGCGGGGTCGGGGCGCGGCAGGAAGGTCTGGATCTCGAGATACATGTCGAGCTCCTCCTTCAGGCGCCGTGTGCGCCGCGCCCAGTCGAACGACACGTCGGTCATCCCGCCGTGGGCGCCGGCAGCGCCGATCTCGGCGGCCAGCAGCATCAGCCGGTCGGCGCTGAGGATTCGCTCCGGGGTGCCGAATCGGATCGACTGGAAGGAATCGGGGGTGAGCCCCATCGTGGTTCGCCTTAGCATGTGCACGAGAGAACCTTATGCGATTCGAACGCCGGCACGAACCGGTTCTGCCATGGCCGGCCTTTTTCTGGCGGCTGGCGGGAAGCACCGTCATTGGCGCGGGCCTGGTCGCTGTCTCGTTGGCGATCGGGATGTTCGGCTACCACCGCGCCATGGGACTGTCGTGGATTGACGCATTCCTCAACGCGTCGATGATCCTGTCGGGCATGGGACCGCTCGCGGACCCGCAGACCTCCGGGGCGAAGGTGTTCGCGGGAATCTACGCGCTGTTCAGCGGCCTGGCGGTCCTGGCGATCGCGGGCATCGTGTTCGCGCCGGTGGTGCACCGGTTCCTGCACTACCTGCACGCGGACGACGTGGACCAGGCATCGCCGCCGGGTCGCCGGACCAGGCATTGATCGGCGCCGTGGTAACGGCCTACTGATCTGTTCCTTCACTGTTCCGAGATTTCCCCTTCAGATTCTCCGGCTGAGCCAAATCTCCTGAGCTCCGGACCGCTCGTTACCGCGACATCCGATTCCGGAGAAGTCTGCGGAATTGACTTCAACACCCACGAATCCGCGTTTTCACGGACGTCGTGAACTTCGGTCGCACCTTTGCACAGTCGCAGGCTCGATGGCTGCGAGAGACCAGCAGGTCGTCTGTATGGGCGCCGGGTTGATCCACGAAACGGTAGAGGTTTGTTCCCAATGACCAATCGACTCGTCAGTCACTCGCTCCTGCTGATGGTTGGAATAGTGCTTCTGAGCGGAGCCCCGGCGTCGGCGCAGGATCGCATGTGCGATCCCGGCGACGAGGATTGCCGGGCGATCCTGATCAACTACATCCGGAACGAGACCGTTGGCATCGACGTGGCGTTCTGGTTCATGGAGGACGCACGCTACACGACGGAGCTGATTCGACGCCACCAGGCGGGGGTGCGCGTCCGCGTGCTCATGGATCCTCGTGCGAACACGGACTATCCCCTCAATGCGTCGCGCCTGAGCGAGCTTCAGGCCGCGGGCATCCCGATGCGCAAGCGCCTCGGCAACTACATCCTTCACTGGAAGATGATGCTCTTCGCCGGCCAGAACGTCGTCGAGTTCAGCGGCGCGAATTACAGCGCCAACGCGTGGCGCCCGGCGACCGCGGTGCCGTACGAGAACTACACCGACGAGGGCATCTATTTCACCAGCGCCACCAGCATCACCAACAGCTTTCGCACCAAGTTCGACGACCACTGGATCGACACGGCGTCGTGGGCCAATTACGCGAACATCACGCAGCCGCTCACGCGGCGGTACGACATCTACCCGAAGGATCCAACGCTGAATTTTCCGCCGGCCGAGAACTACCGGACGCGCTCGGTCAACGCCTACAAGGCTGAACGGCGGAAGATCGACACGGTGATGTTCAGGATCACCGACCGTGCAGCATTCCGACGCCATGATCGCGGCGGTCGCACGCGGCGTTCAGGTGCGGCTCATCACCGAGCCGCAGCAGTACCGTCTTCGCAGCCGGATGTGGCACTCCTGGAACGTCGATCGAATGTACATGGGCGGCGTGAAGGTCAAGCACCGCGCCCACGCCGGCCTGAACCATCAGAAGTCGGTCATCCTGTACGACCAGAGCTCGAATGCGGGGGACCAGAGCATGGTCATTTTCGGCTCCTCGAACTGGACCAGCCCGTCGGCCGCGGGGCAGGTGGAGCACAACATCTTCACGTCCGACCTGGATCTCGTGCGCTGGTACGTGGATCAGTTCGAGCGCAAGTGGAACAACCTCGGCGGCGTGGTCGAGAACACCGACTTCGTGCCGCTGCCGCCGGATGCGCCGACCAGTCCGGCGCCGGCGGCCGGTGCGGGAAACGTCGGCACCAGCCTCACGCTGAAGTGGTACGGCGGTCCGTGGGCGCACCTGTACGACCTCTACGTCGATACCACTTCGAGTTTCGCGGCCCCGATGGTCTTCGCCAACCTCGCCGAAACATCCGGAAAGACCGAGAACAGCACGTTCAGCTACACGCTGCCGACCGCGCTGCGGCCCGGGACGACTTACTACTGGAAGGTCGTCGGCAAGACGATGGCGTTGAAGACCAAGACGAGCGCGGTGTGGAGCTTCACGACCGCTGGGGGAGCGCCACCACCACCGCCGCCCGGAGGTGGTGACATCGTGGTGTATGCCTTGACGGCCCCGCTCAAAGTCGGCGCGTGGAGAGTCGAGTCCGATGCGACCGCGGCGGGCGGCAAGAAGATGCGGCACCCCGATGCGGGCGCGGCAAAGATTACGACCGCGAGCACGAATCCGGCCAACTACTTCGAAGTCACGTTCAACGCCGAGGCCGGGCGCGGCTATCGGCTCTGGCTGCGCGGCAAGGGGGACGGCAACAGCTGGGCGAACGACTCCGTGTTCGTGCAGTTCAACAAGTCCGTGACCAGCAGCGGCGCCGCGACCTGGCGGATCGGCACGACGTCGGCCGCCGAAGTCAATCTCGAGGCGTGCAGCGGCTGCGGCGTCTCGGGCTGGGGATGGCAGGACAACGGCTACGGGTCGAACGTCCTCGGGTCCGCTGGTGTACTTCTCTGCGTCGGGCCCGCAAACGCTCCGCGTGCAGACCCGCGAGGACGGGTTCGCGATCGATCAGATCGTGCTGTCGCCGACAACCTACCTGTCGGTGTCGCCAGGAGCGCTGAAGAACGACACCCGCATCCTGCAGCCGTCGCAGTAGAAGATCCCCAAAAGCGGGCGGGTCTGAAGACCCGCCCCTACAGGCAAGGACATCGCCCCGGAGATGAGATAGGCGGCGAGGCGCAATGGGCGGCTATTTCCTCAGCGCACGCTCGAAGAACGCACGCGCCTCCGGGTGATCGCTCTCGAGCAGCCGCTCGAGCGCTTCACGCCGCGTGGCCGCCGAAGGGTGCTCACGCGCGAGATCGATGAGGACGGCGATGCCAGCGCCGTCGCGAAGATCCGCGAGGGTTTCGAGGGCCTCCGACCGCACCTGCTCCGATTTCTCTGCGAGCGCGAGCCCTTGAGGAACGTTGCCGTCTCGCCTGCGGGCGCCTCGCTTTCGCCAAGCGATTCGATGGCGTCGACGCGCACGCGCTCGTTCGGCGTGGGTGCCGGCCAGCTTCCGGAGCTCCGCGACCACGGCGGCTCCGCCGATCTCGCCAAGGGTCTCGATGGCCTCCGATCTGCACATCGAGGTCGCGATCCGCCGTCGCGAGCGTCGACAGCAGTTCGACAATCTTCGTCTGCTCAGCGCTCGGCTTGCCCTCGTCGTGTCCGCGAGCCCGGTCGGCCAGCGCCTCGATGGCCTCCCGGCGGACGCCGGTGCTCGTCGTGCGATCGGGCCAGCTGCATGAGCGTCTCCACGCTGCTGGTGTCCTCGATGCCGGCGATCGTGTCGACGGCCTTCTCCTGGACGTGGGGGTCCTGGTCGGTCAGGAATTCCTTCAGCATCTTCCACGGCTTTGGCTTCCGGCATGGCATCCCCCAGGGTCTCGATCGCTTCCCGGCGCACGTCGACGCTGGGGTGGCGTCCGCGCCAGCTCGATCAGCATGTCGACCCCGCGCTTGTCCTCGAAGTCGCCGAGCGTTTCCACGGCTTCGCGCTGGATATCGAGATCGGCATCGTCCCTGGCAATCGCGGCCAGCGCGTCGGTCGCCGCCCGCTCGGGACGTGAACCCAGGGCCTCGACCGCCTCACGGCGCGCGTCGGTGTCGGTCAGCGAACGGGCCAGCGCAATCAAGACCGGTGTGGCTTCCGGCATCGCGACGTCCCCCAGCGCTTCGGCCGCCTCCTGACGGACGTGCGGGCTGCGGTCGATGCGTGCGGTCCGGTCGAGCGCTCTGATCGAAGCCGCAATCGGGTGCCGGGCGATCCACTCGGCGGCGTTGCCGCGGATTTCTTCGGGATCCTGGCTGGCGATCCGTCGTTCGAGCCAGGCCACGACCGCGGCCGAGTCGTCGTGCACACCTGCGGCGGAGACGAGGTCGTGCTTCAGTTCGGGAGTCGAGGCCACCTGATAGAAGCGATCGATGCGATCGAGGCTCTGCGCGGCCTCGGCGGGTCCAAGCCAGAAGACCGGCAAGTCCTTCGTATCGACGGGTAGCGACATCGTGCTGGTGTGGACGGCCGTGAGCCTGGGCTCGCGCCCGCTGGCCTCGAGCTCGAACAGGAGCTTCACCTGACTCTGGCCGGGCGGGGCGGCGAGGGCCCGCCCGGGGAAGCGCAGGCCAGCTGCGTCAGTGGCAAAGACGTCACCGCTGAAGGCGATCTTCTCGGCCATCACGGTTCTGGAACGGTCGCTGTAGATGAACGGCGGCAGCGTCTTCACCGGCGCCACGGTATAACCAATCCAGTAGGTCCGCCGTCGGGCGGCACGTGCCGCGCCCTCGGCCCACGCCCAGCGGCTCGACAGCGCCGTCGCCGGGTCCGGCGCGGCGATGACAGGCGTGGTGTCCGATGGCTGCGCCGTCTGCAACGCGGCTGGCACTGTCGCAGCCGAAGGCACTGGCTCCGCCCCGGACCAGGTTGGGACGGCTGCGGCGTTGAACGAGGCGCCCGCCACGGCCGCCGTGACAACGATCAGTGCGATCACACTGGCGGCGAGGCGCGGGGATGCCGGGTCGCGCTTGCGCCGGCGCGAGCAGCCGTCGCCCCCGTGAGAGCAGCGACCCATCCGCCGCCCCGAGCGCCAGCACCGGCATCGAGCCCCGGAGCTCTTCCAGCTCGAGCAGGGCGTTGACGTACTCGCGGCGGCTGCGGCAGACCGCGACGGCGAGGTCGTCGCAGCAGTGCTCGCGCGTCTCGCGCATCTGACGCGACACCCACCAGACGGCGGGATGATAGAAGAGCAGCGTCTCGACGACCGTCTGCGCGAGGTTGACCAGGTAGTCGTGACGACGGACGTGGGCGAGCTCGTGCGCGAGGATGGCTTCGACCTGCGCCGCGCTCAGCCCGGACAGCACGGCGGCCGGCAGCAGGATGACCGGCTTCACGTGACCCAGGATGACCGGCACCGAGAGGCGGACAGACGAAACGATCGCCACCGGGCGCGCGATGCCCATGCGTGCCGACAGCGCGCTCAGCTGCGCCAGGCACCACTCGGGCACCGGCGAGACGTCGACGACGCGGAGCGCGCGGGTGCTCCACCAGCCGCCGAGCAGACCGGAAGGAGAGGAGCACCACACCGGCGAGCCAGCCAGCACGAGCCAGGGCATCGCCCGGATCGATGATCGACTGCGCGAGGCTGGCTGCACCGCCGTCCGCGTTGCCGGTCGTCCGCGATGGGACGGCCGGCGCAGGCATGCCGGCGGTGCGGTCTGCTCGCTCGCCAGCCAACCCGGCTGGCGTCAGCGGCGATGATGCCGGCGGCCGCGTCGGCGCTCCATCCTGCACCGCTGCGCCCGCAGTGTCGCGTATCAGCGTCGCGGCGGTGGTCAGCGTCGCCCCCAGCATCAGCGCCAGCGCGCCGCAGGAGAGGGCATACCGCAGCCTCGCCTGCGCTCGCGGGTCAGGGCGAGCAGGATCGCCAACCCCAGCGCGATGACCGCGCCCTGCCAGACGAAATGCAGCAGCACCCAACCACCGCGTTCGATGATCGTCATGAGTGGTCTCCTTCGATTTCGTCCAGCAGCTCCCGCAGCTGGCGGAGCTCCTCGCGGGTCGCCCGCTTGACCGACAGTGCCTGCATCGCCAGATTGGTCGCCGATCCCTCGAAGACCTGGTCGAGCAGGTCGGTGACGAACCGCCGCTTCACCTGCGCTTCGGCGACGGCGGCGCGAAAGACGTGGGGCCGCGTGGATTCGTCGCGGCGAACCAGCCCCTTCTCGAACATGATCTGGAGCAGCTTGAGCACCGTGGTGTAGGCGACGCGATCGCCGTGCTGCAGCTCGGGCTGCACCTGGTTGACGGTGGACGGGCCGCGCCGCCACAGCACGTGCAGGATCTGGAACTCGGACGCGGTCGGCTTGGGACGCGCGGCACGCGCCGGGAGGTATTACGAAGCGCTTCGTAATGTCAATACGAAGCGCTTCGTAATAATTCCAGGTCCGGTGAGCGCCACCGCGTGCAGAACGGCGTGGACTGGGATAATCCTGTCGGCGCCCGGTCCGCGGCAGACTGGTCGACCAATCGTGTCAGAATGCTCGCCGCACGGTCCTCTCCGCACATTTCATCGATGACTACAACACGCCGTGTCTGGCACTGGTGCCTTCTCGGTGCGGTCGCCATGTCGCTCGGCTGGGGACTGCGCGGCTCGATTGGCGGCGGCTCGCTCGGCGCCATGATCCCCGGGGCGATGATCGGTCTCGTCCTCTGCCTGCTGCTCAATCGCCACTCGGATGCCGGCCTCATCGCCGCATTCGCGGCCATCGGCGTTGGGTTTGGCGGACAGGAAACCTATGGCCAGACGGTGGGTCTCAGCCTGCTGCCCGAAACATTCTGGTGGGCCATTCTCGGCTTCGTCATCAAGGGAGCGGTCTGGGGGCTCCTTGGCGGCGCCTTCATCGGCATCGCCCTCGACCGTCATCGCCACACCACCGCGCAGCTCGTTGCCGGCTTCGGCATCATGGTGCTCGGCACGTGGCTTGGCTGGCAGTTTCTCAATAACCCGAAGCTGATTTACTTCTCGAACCGTTTCGACAGGCCGCGCGAAGAGCTGTGGGCGGGACTCTGGCTCGGCGGATTGTTGCTGCTTGCGTGGCTTCGCTCGCGCGTTCCCTCACTGTTCGCGCTCTATGGCGCGATCGGCGGCGGCATCGGCTTCGGTGTGGGCGCGTCGCTCCAGCCGCTGGGCAAGGCGGTCTGGGCCGGCATGCCGCTCGGCTGGTGGAAGGCCATGGAGCTGACGTTCGGCGGGCTCCTGGGTCTTGCCTACGTCCTGTGCGCGTGGCGTTTACGCGATCAGCTCGCTGGCGCCGCATCGACCGCCGCTGCGAGCCATCCGCTTGGCCGCCGTAGCTTCAGCGGAGGCGGGCTCCCGCGCGCGTTTCTCGCAGCGATCCTCGCGATTGGGTTCGCAATCGTGGCGGGCCAGTACGTGCCCGTGCGCTTCGACTACACCGTCGCCGGCGCCGTGCTTGCGAGCCTCGTGCTCTTTTCCGAATCGCTCGCCTGGCAGACCGCCATCACCGCGACCGTCGCGGCTTTCGGGTGGGACTTTCTCGACTACCAGACCTTCGCTCCCCTCCCGCTGGCCTGGGCCATCCTCGTGGTCACGACCGCCGCTGTCGCGGTTCTCGTCGCTCGATTTCCCAGGACGCGCGTCATGCTCCTCCTGGTGACCTGGGCCGCGGTGGCCAGCAGCTTCCGTTATCTCCTGCCGCCGTCGAGCGTGGGACCAGAGGTGGTGACGATGCTCGCGGTCTTCGCGGTCCTCGCGCTGATCCTGAGCCTCATGCTCCGGGGCTGGATCGGATCGTCGCGATGAGAGCCGAGTAGCGGACTGAGCGGCGGGGGCTTCGCGGGCGTCTTCACCCCGGAGCGGCCGAAGACCGCACCGCCTCGAGACGCGAGCGAACCAGCGCGGCGATCTCCTCGACGTCGATGCTCTTCAGGCACAAGTTGTCGTTGCAGGGCGACCGTCGCTGGTTGAGCGGACCGATGCACGGGCTGCAGGAATAACCGGTGTGGATCACGTCCGCGTTGGCCGTCAGCGGCCGGTAGCGGTCGGGGATCTCCGGCCCGAAGAAGACGACGGCGTGGATCCGCGTCAGCGCCGCAAAGTGGGCCGGCCCCGAATCGTTCGTGACCAGCACGTGAGCGAGATCGAACAGCTGCAGCAGTTCCGTCATCGTCGTCTGGCCCGTGAGGTCGAGCGCACGCGGCGAGCCCAGCCGCGAACGCAGGTATTCGGCGTCGGGCTTGTCGCCCGCGACTCCCGTGATCAGCAGGAAGACCTCGGGATCCTCCAGCAGCCGGCGGGCGAGCTCGGTGAACGACTCGAGCGGCCAGCGGCGCATTGGAAACTTGTCGCTGGCGTTGGGATTCAGGACGACGAGCTTGCGGGCCGGTCCGATGTCGGCATGGATCGCGCGGAGCTTCCGCCACATCGCCGCGGCCGCGTTCTCGCCGGTCGAAATCTTCGGAACGTCGAGGCAGTCCATCGATCCTCGGCCGTTTCACCCGCGGCACCTGGTCCGCCGGCGCGTCGAGGGCGTGCACGAGATCGAGGAACGTGTGCGCGGCATGGATGTGCCCGTTGTGCACCACCTTGTGGGTCAGCAGATCGCCGGTGTACGCGCCTTCCTGGTTGAACCGGTGGAAGCCGACGCGGCGGCACGCGCCAGACAGGTAGCCCAGCAGGCTGCTGTACCTGACGAAGGCTTCCATGTTGATCACGGTGTCGATGCCGCGGGCGGCGGGCACGCCACGGAAAGAGCAGCGTGTCGCGCGCGAGTGACAGCCCGGAATGCGCGTCAATGGTGATGATGTTCCCCGACGGGATGATCTCGAGCATCTCCACGCTCGACCGAATCTGCTTGAAGCAGAGAAAGTGCAGCGTGGCGTCTGGATAGAGCTCGCGCGCTTTCCTGAGCGAGGGATAGGCCACGACCATCGTCCCCATCTCGGCGAGCTGAATGAACAGGATGTTTCGCGGCCTGCCGGCCGGAGAGGCGGCCAGGCCGATGAAGCGCTGGACGCGGGAGAGGATGGTGAGCAGAAATACGAGCGGGATTCCGACCCAGTAGTCGATGGCCCGCATCAGGTCCGGAGTCAAGGCAGTCTCGTTCCGCGAGAGTACTACGCCGCCGCAGAACCTGGCCGGGGCTCCGACAGCAGCAGCCTGAGGGTGCGCAGCGGATGCCGCGCGTCGTCGCGCACCGTGGCCCATCCGATTCTGCGCAGATACAGCGCCAGGAATGCGAAGAGCAGAACGGTCGTGATGTAAAGCACCGACCCGAGCCGGAAGAGCTCCGGAGCCGCGGCGTGGAGCGCGAGGCCGATGGATGCCGCGATGTTGCGCGGACCGCGCTTGTCCGGCACCAGGAGCACGACCAGCAGGTGCCGGGCGACCCGCATCTTGATGGCGACGAATATCGCGAACGGAACGAGCGACCACCCGATGCGATCCTCCATGTCGAACCCGAGTCGCGCCTCGATATACCACAGCACAATCGTGAAGGGTACGGCCAGCGCGACCGCCGCGATCGTGTCGTAGATGTTGCCTTTGTTCTGGTCGTGGAACGTGAAGATGGTCAGGTAGTTGTCCCAGATGAAAAAGGGCAGCACGAAACCGGCGAACAGGATGGCGGCGAAGATGATCGCCATGCCACGGCGCATGGTCAGCATTTCCCGCGCGTACGCCGCCGGCGAGAGCTTCATCGTGATGGCGAGCGCCATCAGGATGTGGCTGACTTCGCGCCTCGATCGGGCGAGAACGAGCGCGATCAGCACCACGACGAGCATGGCGAGGTAGGTGTCGTCCTGCACGTAGACGAACCGTTGTCCGAAGTACCCGAAGTTCAGGTACAGGAGGGGAAAGAGGTACCACCGCGTGTTCAGAAAATACCAGAGGGAGAGCCCGACGAACAGCGCGGCGAGCACCAGGACCATGCCGTAGAACCCGATTCCCGTCGCCGCCCCCACGGCATACAGCCCGGCCCCCGCGAACAAGGCAGCCGGCGGGTAGGGAGCTGATTGCTCCCGGGTCCACGTCGCCTTCTCGAGCGGTGTCTGCTCGAGGCGCGCCTTGGTGTACATGTCGAGCGGATCGTTCAACACGACCTTGGCGACGTACGAGTTTCCGATCGTGTCCGTGCCGTAGCTGTCGTACTGGTGAACGCCGCTCAGCAGCGGGAAACGGCTGTAGTCGACGTAAGCCCGGGGGACGTTTGGAATCGCCACGGCGATCATGTGCAGCACCGTTGCGGCGATCACCGTGTACTGGACCCGCCGGCTCACCCGTAACAGGAACCTGTCGACCGCCGCCGCCGCTTCGAGAAAAGTCAACTGCACTCCCAAAGGATTCCAGGCCGATCGTACAGGATCAAGGCAGCGCAAGCGCTGAAACGGCACGTGCGTTACGATTCCGGGACCGTGCCCTTTCCCGGCCTCCCCTCACCGCTCCGACGTTGGTTCCGCCTCGTCGCAGCGGCAGCGATCGCAGTCGCCCTGGCCGCCGCGCTCGGCGCCGAACCGCTCACCAGCATCCCGAACCCGCGCACCCGCGACGGCAGCTGGGTCACCGACATGGCAGGCGCGCTGCGTCCTGAAACAATCGCGCGGCTCAACTCCACGATCGGCGACCTCGAACGCACCAACGGCGCCGAGATGGCGGTGGTCGTAATCAAGTCGCTCGACGGCCTCGCGGTCGAAGAGGCGGCCGTCAAGCTGTTCGAGCTCTGGGGCATCGGCAAGAAGCACAAGGACAATGGCCTGCTGCTCCTCTGGTCCACCGGCGACCGGCGCGTTCGCGTCGAGGTGGGATATGGGCTCGAGGGCGCGCTGCCCGACGGAAAGGTCGGAGCCATCCTCGACACGTACGTCATCCCGAAATTCAAGACAGGAAGTTTCGACCAGGGCGTGCTCGACGGCGTCGATGCGCTGGTCCGCCTGGCGCGCGACGAGCCGGTCGAACTGGCGTCGGCGAAGAGCGAGTCGTACGAGCGGGGTCCCTGGGGGCTGGTGGGGCTGCTCGCCAGCATATTCGGCACGATCACGGCGGCGATTGGCTCCATCACCGGAGTCCGTCGATGGCGCCGCTATCGCCGGCGGCGCTGCCCGGAATGTCAGTCGTGGATGACCCGCCTCGACGAGGCCGAAGACGATGCGCTGCTGGCGGACGGGCAGCAGGCGGAGGAACGGGTGGGCAGTGTCGACTACGACGTGTGGAAGTGCGGCTCGTGCTCGCACCACTTCACCCTTCGCTATCCCAAATGGATCACGGGCTACGCCAGGTGTCCGCAGTGCCAGAACCGGACCAAGTCGTCCAAGGAAACCGTGATCGAGCCTGCGACCACGAGCAGCAGCGGCAGCGCGCAGGTCGTCGAGACCTGCGCGTTCTGCAGCTTCCGGCACGAATACACGAAGGTCCTGCCCCGGATCCAGCAGAGCTCGTCGTCCGGAGGCAGCTCGTCGGGCGGCGGCTCCACGTTCGGGGGCGGCCGATCGGGCGGCGCGGGAGCGAGTCGAGGGTACTGAGCTTCCGGCTGAAGCCGGAAGCCACGCATCGTTCATCCAGAGGCATCCACAGGCGTGCCTGTCAGCCACACGCCACAACGTGGGTGGCTTCCGCCTTCAGGCGGAAGGCTGCGAGCGGAGCTGAGGTCAAGCCACGAGGGGGGTAATCGGCCGTCCCGAACCCTCAGACTGCCGAACGCCCAACCACTGCGCCATCGTGGCGCCCACGTCGGCCAGCGAGACGGCGTCTCCCGGCGGCCGGATCACGCCCGGCACATCGGAGCGAATCGCGAGCATGTCCGGGACGTTCTCGGCGAGAAACAGATAGAGGGTCCGGTTGCGGTAGGCGGCGCTCTTCTCGGCGTGGACCCAGACGTAGTAGGCGAGCTGCTCGACGTCGATGAACGAGCCGACCGGATCCTCCACCAGCGGGATGACATCCGAGGTTCGGGGCTGAGAAAAGAGGAGCAGGCTGCTGAACGGCTTCAGCCGATCGCGGACGCCGTAGCGCGCCACCAGCAGGCGTGGCTGCGCCCGCCGCAACGCCTGCGCCGCCGCCCACTCGACGAACGTGTTGTTGACGAACAGCGTGCCGTTGCCGGTCAGCAGCACGTCGCGCACGAACACCTGGACGATCTCCGCGGGATTCAGCAGGACCCCCGGTTCGGGCGCGAGCTTCAGGCCGCGGGCGTACGCCGCGAATGCCTGCGGACTCTCGACGCCGCTCTGGATCTTGCTGAAGAGCGCCCGCATGAGCACGTCGCGATAGGGCAGGAGCCGCTCGTAGCTCAGGCCGGTCGGCGGCCGCGCGTCCGCCGGCTCTCGTCGAACGAGGTCGTGCAGCGCGGCGTGCGACTCGATGATCCAGGCGTCGGTCGGGGCGAAGGCGGGATCGCTCCGAAGCGTGGCGAACAACGCAGAGCCGGCGTTACCGGTCGCGTGCGCCGAGACGCCGAACAACGCGCGCAGGTAGTCCCCGGAGTTCTTCACGCCGTCGAGGCGGAGCGGTATGCGCAATCCCTTCGCGCTGAAACGGCTCCAGAGCTTGTCGGGCTGTACCGCGATGCCGTCGCCATACAGCTGAAGGACGACGCGCCGGGGCGCATCGGGCGGGATAGAGCCGCGCCTCGAGCGCCGGATCGATCTGCTGGAAGAAGGAATCGACCTCGCGCCGCCAGGCGGTGACGAGGTTCTGCTTTCGCAACGCCGCTTGAGCGAGATCCTGGAAGCGGGCTGGATCGCGCTCCGAGATTCGACCCAGCCCGGCCTCGGTTTCGACCCGCGCGATGCCTGCCTGACAGCTCCAGCAGCGCCTCACGCGTCACCCGCGAGAGATGCTCGAGCAGCGCGCGCTGGTAGCGCTGCTCCGCCGGGAACAGCGCCGCCCACTTCTGCAGGTCGACCAGGATGAACGCGTGAACGGTGGCAGGCAGCCGGCGCAGCACCTCGTCGTGCGCTCGTGCGAGCGAGGCCGCTTCGCCGGTCAGCTTCGCCTCAAATAGCATGCGTGCGCCTTAGAAGGCCAGCTCGCTCAGGGGCGTGCCCTCGCAGTCGGGCATCTTGAATCCGAGGATGCGCGCGACGGTTGGCGCGACGTCGAAGGTGCGGATGGGGCGCTCGGTGCCCGCACCCCGCGGCACGCCCGCGCCGAGCGCCACCAGCCACACGCGGCGGCATGATTCGTCGCCGCTGCGGTGGTTGGCGAATCCGTTGCCCGCCACGTCGCTGTCTCTTCCCAGCTCGGGCACGACGAGGAGCGTCGTGCGATCGCGGTACGCCGGCAGCGACTGCACGTGCTGCCACAACTCGTGGACCAGCCGATCCGTGCGCCGGATCGCCTCGAGATACAGCGAGTAGGCGCCGTAGTGCGCGATGTCGATGTCCCAGAAGTTCACCACCAGGAGCGACGGGGCGAGCCGGTTCATGATCTCCTTGGTCATGAAGAACGTCAGCTCGTCGCCGCTGGTCGGCACCGTGGGATCGTTGAAGTAATCGAGCAGCGACCTGGCCAGGGTGGCCTTGAGGTCCTTTCCGAGCGCGCGGCCGGACTCGAACACCCGCCACCCGAACCCTTCGTAGCCCTCGTCCAATGCCAGCATCATCTGCTCGGCCAGCGCCTGGCGGTCCTCCACGCCCGGGCCGGCCTCGGTGCTCACCGCCGACTTGATGGTCTCGATCAGCAGCTGCTTGGGCAGGATCACGTTCGCGGAATACGGATCCCCGTACGCGCGCAGCTTGCTCCCGCCCATCAGGCCGAAGCTCTTGTTGGTCGCGATCACCCAGGCTTCTTCGGGCGGCAGGCCGTGTTCCTTGCGGAGCAGCTCGAAGATGGTCGGCGTGACCGGCGCTTCGCTGCCGTAGGCGTCGACGTTCTGGCGCGAGCCGGTCACCAGCGCGCCGGTCGAGTTGAAGTGTCCCGGTCAGGCCGTCGTAGCGCGCGACCGGATAGACCAGTCCCTGCGGGACCAGCTCGGTGGCCAGGTGGGGAATGTTGATCCAGCCTTCGCGCGCGAGCGTGTCCTCGTAGCGCACGCCGCCGCCGAAGGTGACGACGATGACCCGGCGATCCGGTCTGCGAGGTTCGCGCCGCTCGCGCGAGCACGCGACGCGGCAGCCACCAGTCGGCCATGCAGGCGGCGATCAGCCGCAGCACGTTGCGGCGGTCAGTAGTCTCGACAATCTCGCCCCCCGCGATCTTCCGCGTCTCGTCCGGGAACTCGAACGGATGATCCACACCCGCCAGGATGTCGCCGCTGGCGGAGTAGTACGGCCAGCCATCGGCGACGAGGCCCATGCCGCCCTTGTCGACGAACGTGAGCCTGGTGATCAGCTTCGACGACTTGTAGCCGTACTTGGCCGGCATCACCAGTCGCAGCGGCGCGCCGTGTTCGGGCGACAGCGCCTCACCGTTCATCCCCAGGGCGAACAGCGTGCGTGGATGCAGCAGGTCCTCGAGCTTCACGAAGTCGTAGTACTTGTCCGCGCAATCGACGCGGACCCACAGCAGGTCGGTCTTCGCGCCAATCAGGCGGAGCAGGTCCGCGGCGCGGAATCCCTGCCAGTTGACGCGGCCCGACCAGCACTGCACGCACTTCAGCCGGCTGCTCTGGTCGACCCGCGGGAGCTTGTCGAGATCGCCGGCCGTCAGCCGGACACCCGCCTCGCCGGCCCCCTCGATGCCGAGCTCCCAGGTCTTCGGGTCCGGCGCCGGGATCGGATTGAACGCCATCACCTTCAGGTTGAAGCGGTCCGGCTTGTTGGTCGGGATGATCCAACCGGTACGGCGACGCTCTGCCTGCGCCTGCGCGTGAAGATCGCCGGTGAAGGCTGCGCCGACGCCCGTGGCGAGCAGCGACTGGAGGAACATGCGGCGGTTCAGGGCGCCGCTCGACGCAAATCGGGTCGTGACGGTCATCACTTGTCTCCGCCCGATGCGCCGGTGAGCTGGCGGAAGGCTTCCAGCTCCTTCGCGGCGAGATCCTTGCGGCCGGTCCGCTGATAGACCAGCGCGAGCCGATAGTGCGCCTGCGACAGCGACGGCTGGAGGGTCGTCGCGCGGCGCAGGTTCTCGATCGCCTCGTCGTAGCGCTGCTGTTCTGCCTGCAGCACTCCCAGCTCGAAGAATCCTTTCGTCATCCGGGGATCGAGCTGCACCGCGCGTTTCAGGAGATCTTCGATGCGGCGGAGATCGTCCGCGCCGGCGGCTTCGCCGGCGTCCTTCCGCAGGCTCATGGCGTAATGGAAGTGGGCGAGCGCGTTCTTCGGGTGGGTCTCGACGAAGCGCGCGAGGCGCGTCGAGATCTCCTTCGCCATCTCCGGCGAGACGCCATACATCTCGCCCAGGAATTGATACGGACGCGGATCGGAGGGCGCCAGGTCGGCGGCGTCGCAGAACGACTGGACCGCGTCCTGGTACTCGCCGCGCGAATACTGCGCGATGCCGAGCCCGACACGCAGCCTCGCCGATTCCGGGTGACGTGCGATGGAGGCCGGGAAGACCTCGGCCGCGGGATCGTAGGCGCGGAGCTGCAGCAGGTTGTCGCCCCAGTCGAAGAGGTGCTCTTCGGTGGGATCCATGTGCGCGGCGCGCTGGTACTCGGCGGCGGCGCCAGTCAGATTGCCGCCGCGCTCCTCGATGTCGCCGAGCAGGTTGTGAAGCTCCCCGACGTCCTTCATGGCCAGCCATTTCTTCACCTGCGACCGCGCGGCGTCCAGCCGCCCGGTCTCGAGCTGCGCGCGCGCCAGGTCGTAGCCGACTTCGTAGCTCGAGGGATTGATGCCGCCGCGCGCTGCGAGCTGCGGAAGCGCCTGCTTCACCTTTCCCTGCTGCAGGTAGAGCCGGCCAGCATGTGGCGGGCTTCGAAGATGTCGGACTCTGCTTCACGCTGTCCAGCAGTTGCGTTCGACGGCCGGTCCGTCTGGGCAGCTGGCGTCTGTGCCGCTGCTCGCCGCCGCGCTGCGCGGCGAGCGATCAGGACGAGGAAGGGGCGGCAGGGCACGAAACGGGACGACTCCGACTCAACTCCAACGGGATCGGTGCGGACAACGTGACGGACGTCCACAAGCTCGTCGAGTCGTCACCCCTGTCGGCCTTCCCGCTGGAATTGCGGAGTTGCGTTGGGAGTTCGTAAGGTCTTTACCAATACACCTTGGCACCCAGCTGGAACTGCCGCGGCGCGTTGCGCATCGAGGTGATGCTGGCGAAGTTCCGGGCGTCGAGGAAATTGGGCGAGCCCGGGAGGTTGAACGACGGCGTATTCGTCAGGTTGAAGGCCTCGGCGCGGATCTCGAATTGCCGCTGGCCGGCGATCCTGAACTGCTTGGCGACGCCGAAGTCGAGCTGCCGCAGCGGCGGACCGGTCACCTGGCTGCGGGTGCCGCCGAGCGGGCTGAAGTCCTGCTGACCGATCGTCGCGACCGGAGCGGGATTGGCAAATGCCGCCGGGTTGTAGAACTGGTTCACGTCGTGGCTGCCCTCATACGGGTCGCCGACGACGAGCGCATAACAGCCCGTCCCGGCGCCGGTGGTAATGGAGCAGCCGATCGTCTGCGCCTGGCCGCTGTAGATCGACGCGACCCAGTTGGCGCGCCAGCCGCCGAGGATCGCTCCACTTCCCGGCAGCTCGTAGGTGCCGCTGAAGACCAGCGCGTGCTTGGTGTAGAAGCCGGACTTCCCGATGTCGTTGTCGAGACTCCAGCCGGCCACGTCCGGCGCCCGCAGGCCGCCGACGCCGCCGCCGGAGAGCGAGTCGCCCGCATTGGTCGTTGAATCGCTCAACGTGTAGCTGACGAGGAATCCCAGCCCGGCATGATGGCGGCGCTGGAACTTCATCTGCAGCGAGTCATAGTCGCTGACGCCGACGGTGCGCACCAGGAGCGATCCGCGGGCGAGATTCGGCCACGTGACGTGCTGCTGCGGATTGGTGCCCGGCGGCAGCAGCCGGGTGACATTGTTCATCCCGGTGAAGGTTTCGAGATTGCGGCCACGCGTGCCGACGTAGCCGACCTCGATCGAGTGACCTGGGATGATTTCGGTCTGCAGCGTGACGTTGTAGTTGTGGTAGCGCGGCGTCTTGTAGTCGAATTCCACGCCCCGGACCTGCAATCCGTTCGCGTTGACGTTCACCGGATCCAGCACGATGCGGTCCCGGGAGCTCAGGTCGACGAGCGAGTCTATCGCCCAGCCGGTTCGGCAACGCATCGTTCGGAGACTGGTACTGCAGGGTGAACTGGAACGGGTAGTTGTAGCCGAGGCTGGGATTGCCGCCGCGGTTCTCGAACGCCCCGTAGAACAGGCCGTATCCGGCGCGCGCCACGAATCTCGACGCGATCTGGTAGGCGGCGTCCAGCCGCGGCGCGAAGTTGTTGTTCGGCATCTTGCCCAGGCCGCTGCCGAACTCGTCGGTGTAGACCAGCTCGATGCCGTCCGTCCTCAGGTTGTTGATGAAGCTCTGCGAGAGCGGCTTGCCCTGCCACTCGGCTGGAATCAGGTATTGCGCCGGCGGACCCGGCACCATGTTCGACTGTTCCGCTTCCTTCTCCTGTTCGCGGCTGAAGTAGTCCCAGCGCACGCCGTAGTTCAGGGTGAGGCGCGAGTTCACTCGCCAGCTGTCCTGTGCGTAGGCGCCGTGATAGGTCTTGAACGCATCGACGTCGCCGAATGGGGAGACGCGGATGACGTTCATTCCGCCGGCAAAGTCCACGCCGCCCGGGACCATCGACGGTATCTGCTTCAGCACGATCGCCGCTCGCGCGGTCGTGTTGTCGGCCTGGTTGATGACCGACGTGTAGCGTCCATCCCAACTGTAGTCGCCCCTCGCGTAGGGCGGCTGCGTCGAGCCGAAGAAGATGTCCTGGTAGATGTAGCCGCCCTTGAACGTGTGCGACTTGTAGACCTTGGTCAGGTTGTCGCTGAACTGGAGCGTGTTGCTGAAGCGCTCGCTGACGACCCAGCCCGCGTGGCCGAAGTTGGAGAGGCTCGAGACAGCGATGTTCGGCAGGCCCCCGTTTCCTGCCACCTGCGGAATGCCGGTGATCCCGTACTTCGACGGGATGTCCCCGGTATCGGCGCCAAACGGCGGCATCCGGTTGGTGTGTTCGCGGCTGATGCCGAAACGCGCTTCGTTGATCAGCGTCGGCGAGAACATGTGCGTCTGGCTCGCGGCAAATCCATGGACGCGCACCTTCTCGTCGCCTTCGCTGAATTCGCCGCCATCACCGTCGCCGTCGAACGGCGACGGGCGCACCTTGTGATTGTCGGAGAAGCTGTAGCGGGCAAAGAACCGGTCGTTGCCGCTGAAGTTGTGATCGACCCGGACGTCGAACGAATGCGTGTCGTCGGTGTTCGTCCGGTTCGCCACGTAGTTGTTGTTCAACCCGGCGACATTCGGCTCCGGGTAGAGCTGCATCAGCCGTACGGCATTGGCGTCGAGACGGCCTCCTGGAATCCGGTTGCCGGCGAACGGATCCCGCACGAAGCTGCTCTGGGTGGCGACCATACCCGTCACCGGATCGACCTGACCCGCCTGCACCTGCCGCGTCGTGGCCGGATCGAACACCGTCCCGCGCGGATACACCCGGCCCAGGGCATCGGCAGCGATGTTTCCGCTCTGCAGCGAGGTGAGATCCGAGAAATCGGTGAACCCGCTGGATCGCTGAAGCGCCGTGGGCACCGTTCTCACCCAGGTCCGCGCCTGCTTCGTCAGACTGCCTTCGTAGTCGGCGAACCAGAACGTCTTGGTGCCGATCGCCGGCCCGCCAGCCGTGAAGCCGAACTGATTCGAGAGGTAGTCGCCTTTCTTGAGGCCGGCGCGGTTGGCGAAGAAGTCGCTGGCATTCAACGCGTCGTTGCGATGGAACTCCCAGACGCTGCCGCGCAGCTGACCGGTGCCCGACTTCAGCGTGGTGTTCATGACCGCCCCGCCGGCGCGGCCGTATTCGGCGCTGAACGAGCTGGTGAGAATCTTGATCTCGTCGACCGCGTCGACCGGCGGCTTGACGATGTAGGCGACGCCGCTGAGGAAGTCGACGTTGCTGGTGTTGTTGTCGATGCCGTCGAGCAGATAGTTGTTCTGCGCCGGCCGCACGCCGTTGGCCGAGAACATCAGCGGCGCGCGCGCGCCGGGCTGCGGCGGCACGACGCCGGCGGTCAACCGGGCGAGCACCGTGTAGTCGCGCCCGTTGATCGGCAGGTCTTCGATGGCGTCGGATTTCAGCGTCTCGCCGACCGTGCCGGTGCCGGTCTGCAGCAGCGGCGTCTCCGCCGTCACGACGATCTCATCGGTCAGGCCGCCCGGCTGCAGCGTGAAATCGACCAGCGCCTGCTGTTGAATGCTGACCGTGATGCCGCGGCGCACCGCTTTCTTGAAGCCCTGGAACTCGACTTCGATCGGGTAGGTTCCGGTGCGGATGGGCGTGAAAACGTAGGTGCCATCCTCACGCGTCACCGCAGTGAGCATGAAGGACTGGCCTTCATGGGTGATGGTGACAGTCGCGCCGGGAAGAACACCTCCGCCGGCATCTTTCACCGTCCCGACGATCGATCCCGTGTCGACCTGCGCACTCGCGCTGGTGGCGAGCAGCAGCGACACGCCGAGGACCACCCAGAGGTCCCTGCCCAGGATTCGCTGGACGCGCATCTGTCCTCCCTTCGAGGGATCGCGCACTGGTGCGCGCGATCCACTGCAGACGGGCGGCGCCTGATCCGTTGCAGATTCCGGCGCCGCTAATCTCAGCGAGGCAGCGTAGCGCCGAGTGACCGGCGCGTCAATGTAGTCCGGGGGGCTTCGCCCCCCGGAGCCCCCCTACGCCGGCGCTCGCGGGGGCCCAGGGGCCCCGCTCCGCTTCGGCGGGCGCCTTCGGCGCATGGCAACCTCTGCCGTTCTAACTTGGTTGGAATGACTCTCGGTAAGGGTGGGGGATAGCGAAACAGGGCTATCGGCGGCGGCGCTCTTCGTGGCAAGTCTCACCGAGATCCTTGATCTCGGTGACCTTGACCTCCGGCGCGGTTCCTCCCGCCATCGACTCGCGTCCGATGGGACCAGCTTCCTTCTTTACCTTCTTCCAGTAAGGTTCGTCGCTCGCCGCCAGCGAGACGTCGCCCGACGGGAGGACGACGCCGGAGCCGCTGGTGGTGCCGATGGTGTTCCAGCCGGTGTCCACGAGGACGCCTGAGACCAGCACCCGGCGCCCTGCCAGCGCGGGCAGATCGCGGGCGCCGGTCAGGCGAACCCAGGAGCCTTCGACAATCCCCGTCGGCGGATACGTGCTGGTCCGCTGCGGGTCCTGGCCCTTCTGGCCTTCGACGTGGACCCTCTGCAGGACATAACCGCCGATAGATGTGCCGCTGAGCTCGACGCAGCCGCTGAGGCTTACCGCCTGCTGATGACCCTGGCTCGCCACGGGCGGAGCCGAGGAACCATGGCTCTCGTGTCGATCGCTGTCAGCCCTCGATCCACATCCCCACGCCAACACCCCGCAGCACAGGATGGCAATTGAAATGGCGGCACGATTGATGCGGAGAAACATGAGTGGCTCCTGTGGGCGTCGGCGAGTGGCCTCGCTCACATGTCGAGTGCAAGCCAGCCGCCAGAGGCGGATTCGCGCGAGCTCATGGGCTGGTCCATTGGGGCACTCCCAATCGCGAATAGGGGCACTCCTGTACAGACGAGTGCCCGATCTCCTTTCATATTGAGAATGTGGTGAGACGTGAATAGACGACGCTTGAATTCGCCCTTCGTCGCGTCGGGAGGGGCGCCCGAGATTCCCGCTGAGCCCTGGGTCGAGACCGATCCGTACGGCCGCGTGCTTGGCGCGTCGCCCGACGGCGCACGCCTGTTCAACCTGACCGTCCGCGGCCTCACCGGCCGGAACCTGCCCTTGTTCTTCACCAGCCGGCAGGTGATCGCCGACAGTCTCGAGGTCCTGCGGCACGGTCACCCGGAGTGCCCTCAGCTGGAAACTGAGTACTGCCCGATGGAACGCAAGAGGCGTCGCCTCCGCGTGAAGATGGGCACGGCCGACGGTGATGCTGTGAGGTGGACGTTCAGCGAGGTCCTTGGTGACTGGGCCGACCCGCTGATGAATCCGACGTGATGCGTGGCGCCCGCTGAGGGGGTGCGGCATCTGACGAGAGGAGACAACCTGCAATGGCCAACCAACGGAGAAGCGGCGGCGACGACCGCCTGCCGAACACTGATGGTCCCGGCACGGCGGCCTCGTCTGCGATTGATTCGGACCTGCTGGCGCAGCGGGCGTACCGAGCGATATCAGCAGCGCGGCGGCGGGCACGGTCGCGATCAGCAGGACTGGTTCGAAGCCGAGCGCGAGCTGATCGCCGCCGAGAACGAGAAAGAGTAGGGCGAAGGCTCAGGAACGGCGGCCTGCGCGGGGGCGGCGTGCAGGCACGGATCGGGTTGTTTTGGCTCTCGCGGCCGGTGCGCGTGGAGGAACGAAAAGCGTGGCGACCGCCGCAGTCGCGGCTTCGGGTAACGAGCGGACGTCGGTCCAGGTGATCGTCGAAGGGATGAACGGATACCAGGACGCCTGGTAAAGCGCGACCTTGTGATCGTTCCCGTAATAGGCCGTCAGGCGGCGAGCGAGAGCCGCGACACCGGGTTTGTTGGCTCGTCCAGAGAACTTGATGCTGGATTCGCCGATGAAGCCGATCTGCCACAACAGGATCGGCGTGCGCGTATCGATGCGCGGGCGCCTCTGCACGAACAGGCTGGCCTCGTAGGCCTGGATCCCGTCGCTCCATCGGATCGATGCCGAGATCCGCATAAAGGCAGGCATCGGAGGAGATACCGGGGAGGATGCGGACGGCGAATCCTTCCTCGCGCCCGTGCGCCAGCAGCATCTGGGTGGGATCGCATCCGACCGTCGGATGGCCGTACAGCGCCACGCACACCTTCTTGCCAAGGCGAACGTGAGCGAGCACGCTGTCCACGATCTCCCGGTAGGTTTCGCGGCGAGGCTTTCCCTCGCGGTAATGGACCGCGAGGGATTCCGCCGACGGGTTGAGCGAGTTCATCCACACCGCTGCCGCAGGTTCCGCAACGACGTGAAAGAGCTTGTCCGCGCGCTGCATCGCCGCGAGGGCCTCAGGGGTCGTTTGCGTGACGAGCGAGAAGCCGGTGCCCACGAACACGACCTCGCCCAGGCCCGGAAGCGGCGCGGCGGCCGTCATCTATCCCCGGCCTTTGCTCTTCGGCCGTCGTCGCGATTTCGCCGCCGGGCGCTTCGCGCTCTTGCGGGCTTTCGCTTTCACCGTTTTCTTCGGGGTGGTGCGCGCGCGCGCCGAGGATCGCTCGCTGAGCTCCAGGCCGGTCCTTATGCCGAACGCGATCCCGAAGCCGGCCGACCCCACGGGAGCAATCACCCACGTCAGTTCTTCCGGCCCCGCGTTCAATTGCTGCAGGAGGGCAGAGACGTCGCCGCTGTTCAGCGCGGCCTTGTCCTCAGCCGACAGGCCGCTGTTGTTCACGAGGCTGTCCCGCGTCGAGGGGTTGTTGAAGGCCGCAACCTTCTCGGGATCGCCGGCCACTGAGATCAGGAAGTTCGCTAAAGACGTGTTCATCGCGAGGTGCTCCGTTCACTTCTGCAGGCCGATGCGTGACAACAAGGCGCGAAACCGGGAATCGGCCCGGATCCGGTCGAATCTGGGTTCGACGGCGAGGAAATGGACGTCGTTTTCGCGGAGTGCGACCGCCCGTTCCAGCCACTCGAATGCCGTGCTGTCCTCCTGCAGCGCGACCCATGCCGCAGCGTGTTCGGTGTTGAGACCGGCGGCGGCCGTGACCGATGACGCCAGCAGCTGGCGGGCCTCGGCGCTTCGGCCGGCGTGAGCATATACGCTCGCGCGGAGCGGCTTCAAGTTCGTTTCCGTCTCGCCCGCCGCGGCCGCCTTCTCCAGTTGTTCGAGGGCGTCGTCAGGCTGCCCGGCCCCGAGGTAGGCAATGGCCAGGTTCATGTACAGCCACCCGAGGTTGTTCTCGACCTCCAGCGCGCGCTGGTACTGCGTAATCGCCGCAGGGTAATCACGGTTCATGTAGTGCACGAAGCCGAGTGCCGCACGCATCGCCACCGAGAGCGGCTCCCGATCGAGCGCCTGCCGCATGTGCTGCAGCGCGCGATCGAACTCGCCGAAGCTGACCAGGTGCAGCGCATACCAGTGGTGCGCCGGGGCATAGCCGGGCGCCAGCTCGATCGCCCGCTGCAGGGCCGCTTCTGACTCCCCCCACCGGAACTGTGCCCCACGGACCGATCCGAGCGCCGCGTACGCTTCCGCCAGATCGGGATCGAGCTTCACCGCCTGCAGCGCCGCCGTCTCCGCGCGCTGCTGGGCCTCGAGGCTTGGGAGAATCCCATACACCTCGGACAGGATGTAGGCATCCGAGAGCGCTGCCTGCGGCAGGCCGGAGGACGGATCCAGACGCGCGGCTTCCTCGAAATAGCCGATGCTCCGTTGAAGTCCCTCGGCGGTTCTTTTGTTCGAGTGATGGCGGCCAAGTGAATAGCGCTCGAAGGCGCGAAATTGCATCGGCGGCTGCTCGAGGGCTTTCTCCGTCTGCGCCGACAATGGCCCGCGCAGCGCCGCCACGATGCTCCTGGCGATTTCGGTCTGGGTCGTCCACAGGTCCTCCGTCCGCCGGTCGAAGTGCTGCGCCCAGATCTGCTGCGACGTCCGGCAGTCGACGAGCTCGACGTTCACGCTGATGCGATCGCCGGACAGCTGCACCACGCCGGCCACGATCGTCTTGACGCCGAGTGCCTGCCCGACCTCCGACGCCGGCCTGGAGGTGCCGCGAAACTGCTGCACCGAAACGCCACCAACGACCCGGATCTCCGGCAACTTGGTGAGCAGCGTCGTGAGCATCGACGAGACGCCCTCGCTGAGGGACGCCAGCTCTTCCTGAGGACCGATCGAGCGAAACGGCAGGACGGCGACCGAGTCGGTGTCGGGTGGGTTGATCGACCGCATCAGCGCTGGACCGTTCGCGATCGCCGCGATCAGGCCGGCGGCCACCGTGCCGGCCGCGATCGCCGGCCAGAGCCGGGTCCGGCTCGGCGCGGGTCGGGAGGAGGTCGCGCCCAGGACCTGCGACAGCGCCGATTCCAACTCTCCAGCGCTCTGAAACCGATCGGCGGGATTGGCGGCGCTCGCTCGTTCGACGACCCGGACGAAGCCCGGATCGAGATCCGGCCGTGCGTCGGCCAGCCGGCTTCTCGTGCCCGCGGCATGCGCTCTGCGCAGGTCGTCGAGAGATGCCGCGTTGACCGGATAGGTCGTGGTGACCAGATGGTAGAGCAGCACTCCGAGACTGTAGACATCGGCGCCGACGCCCGGCGAATGCCCGTTGAGCACCTCGGGCGCGAGATAGAGCGGGGTGCCGGAGACGGCCTCGCTCTCGACGCCGCGACGCGAACGGCCTGCGCCGAAGTCCATCAGCACGACCCGGCCGCCTTCTTCGCGCATCACGTTGTGCGCCTTGATGTCGCCGTGCGTGAAGCCGGCACTATGGACCGCGGCGAGCGCCCGGCAGAGGTCCTGGCCAATCGCGGCAGCCTCCCTGGCGCTCAACCGTCCGCGCTCGCCGAGCTCTTCTTCGAGGTTCCGGCCGTGAATCAGCTCCATCCAGGTGCCGACGCGCCCATCGTGCTCGTCTGCGCCGTAGACCTGCACCACGTGCTCGTGGCGGACTCTCGCGAGCGTCCTGGCCTCGCGCAGCAGCCGTGTGCGGCGCTCGGGCCCGCTGACCCGATCCGTCTTGAACAACTTGAGGGCGACATCCCGATCGAGATCGGGGTCGTGGGCGCGGTAGACCTCGGCGAAGGCGCCCTCGCCGAGACGCCCCAGCAGAATCAGCGGTCCCCAACGGCGCAGCGGCTCCACCCGCATCGGCCCCGTCGGCGCATCCCATGACAACGTGTTCTCGCCACCAGCCGTCCGGTGGACTTCCGCCACCCCCGCGATCGTCCGCAGCACGCGAACCGACGTAGCGTCGGCCACCGGATCCCCGGTCTGAATGCCGTCCCACGGCACCGGCTTGCCATCAGCGACGGCGGCGAGCAGGTTGAGGACCGCCCGGCGGCTACTCGCCATGCCCCATCTCCTTGTACAACCTGTAAAGGGCCCGCACGACCAGCGAACGCGCGGCGTTCGCAGTCGGCTTGCCCAGCGCGCGGGCAATTTCTTCGTAGCTGTTCTGCATCTCGAGGCGTGCGATGACCGCTTCGCGGTAGACAGGCGAGAGGCGCCCCAGCGCGGCCTCGTACTGTTCGAGCGCGTCGCTCTCGATCGCCTGTTCGAGCGGCGAGCGCCCGGCAGCGGCGTGCTCGTCCTGGAGCTCGATCGCCACGGGCCGATTCGCGACCTGGCGGCCGACGTCGCGGATCCGGTTCAACGCCGTCTGACGAAGGTAGGCCTGCAGCGCGCCCTGATGCCGCGCCTCGAAGGTATCGAGGTGCTTGAGCACGCTGAAGACGGCCTCCTGGACGATGTCCTCGGTCTGAAGCATTCCGCGAGCGCCCGACGGCAACCGACCCCGCGCCCAGCGCCGGAGCGCAGGCACGCACCTGCTGAACAAGACTTCGCGGGCTTCCAGATTGCCGTTCCGAACGTGGTCCAGCAGCTGTCTGGTGGACAGGAGGTCCAGCGGCGAGTCGTTCGATGGCGCGTCCGGCCCTGAGCCAGGCGGCCGGAGTTCGTCGGCGTTCACGGTGGGGGTGGCGCCGCGATCATAGCTCCAGTTCATCCTGGCCGGGTCCGAAGACCCGGGTGCTCTGACCTGGTCCACCACTGCTGGCGTATTCGTGAACATCGTCCCTATCCAGCTCGCTGGATGGATAACGGGGTGGGGCCTGGGATCGTACGGTCCGCCGGGGTCGGGAAAAAACCAGACCGGGACGTCCGTACATATTCGCGGTCCGCATCGTTACCTCGGACAGCGATGGCTCCTCCGTATGTATTCGTTGGCCACGTCCCTGACGACAGGAGACGGCTGCGACCGCTGATCGAAGCGCTCGCCCTGCATGGGCTGTCCGTCTGTATCGACCGGCCGGGGAGCGGATCCAGCACCTTCGAGTTCGAGCCGTCCTTCATCGCGCGCTACGGGATTCGAACCCTGCGCATCGGCGAGAGCTGGAGCGATCAGATATCCGAAGCGATCCGTGGGGCTGGAGCGGTTCTGGTGTGTTTGTCCGGCGCCGTGGCGCGGGAACGCCGCCTGCTCATGCAGGAGCTTCTGCTGGGGTTGCACCACCGGAAGCTGGTGGCGTGCGTGATAGACGATCTGAGCGTCGATGACCTGCCGCGGGAGCTCGGCCTGCCGGATGCGTCGAGCATCCACCCCGAACGCGTCGATCTCGGCGCGCTCGAACGAGCGGTGGCGCTCGAACGGCGCCAGCAGGGAGGCAGCGCCGCCGCCGACGCGCCGGCCCGGCAGCAGTGGCAGCTGGTCGCACAGCTGGCCGGCGATATCGATCGTCTCTTCGACGTCGCCGGGCGACGGCCTCCGACCACAGCCCAGATGGCAGCCGCCAGGCGGGCAATCTCCGCGGTGCCGGTCGGGCCGACCGTCCGGTTCTTCGAGATCCCTGACGACGTGATCGCGGTGTTCGCGGATCGTTTCGCCGATCCGGGACAGGCGAACCGGTTTCTGGCGCTGGCGAGCGAGCTCCGGCTCGCGTGCAACCCGGAGGGCTTCAGCGATCGGCAGATCACGGTCCGGGCCTGCGAGATACTCAACCCGGGCGCGACCACGGCAGAAGTGTTCTGGCGAGCGGTCCTGAGCGCGGCCGGCATGAAGTCGCGCCGCAGCCTCGCCGCGTTCCTCATGGCTCCCGGCGCGCCGCAGCCCGAAACCCTGGGCCCGGGGCCGGCACGCGTCTACAGCGAGTTCCTGGTCTGGCTCGAGGATCCCCGCGTCCACACCTCGAAGAGGGCGTGCATCGGCTGATCCTATTCAGGTATGAGTCCCGCCCTGGGCTTCAGGTCTTCAGGTTGTTCGGTCCGCCGTCCTTGTTAGCGCCCTTCATCGAGAGGGTGCTGGTAATGGCGGCAACGGTGCCGAACACACGCAGGCGGGGAACGGCCCAGGGCTGGCGCGCCTTCGGCTGGGCGTCCGGCGCCGCCGGTGCACGGGGACTGGCCGGATCTTTCTCCATGCAGGGCATTATAGTGACCTCCGGCTCGCCTGGGAGGGCCGCTGTCGACTTCAGGAAGAGCGGCCTGTATAATCGGTGGTTCCAGCCGGGAAGTGTCGTCCCTTCGTGCGGAAGTGGCGGAACTGGCAGACGCGCTAGCCTCAGGAGCTAGTGGCCGCAAGGTCGTGGAGGTTCAAATCCTCTCTTCCGCACACAGCATTGATGGGCCCAGATAAATACTGCGGATCTTTCACTCGATTCCGAGCTACCGCATAGCAGTGCCGCCCACGGAAATCCGGCCTCGCGTGCCCTCTCCGATACCCAGACGGCCCGACGACGGCCGCGTCCCACGACCGGCGTGCCATAGTGCGCGCATGGCGGTTACGGACGAGGACGAGGCGCGCGCAGTGCGTGTGGTTCTCGCGGACGTGGAGGCGACCCTCGGTCCGGGCTACGAACCCATCGTGCGGGCGCACGCGCGGAGATTGCGGGAATTCATCGATGACCCGGTCTGGTATTTCGAACGGGTTGTCGATGACACGCAGTCAAGACTTCCACGACGGATACATCGACACGGACTGGCCCAAGTGCCCCCTGCACGGCGGGCGACATCCGCTCTGGCTCGGTGAAGGAGAGGTGGTGGTGCGAGACTGACCGCGTGCTCATCGCTGCGGTCGGCCATCTAGCGCGCACGGTCGACTTCGTCAGACCGACTGGCTTTCGGTCCAGCCGTCCAGCGGCTTTCCTCCGAGGCTTGTATAGAGCGCGGACCACCCGAGTCCCAGCAGCAGCAGGGCCGCGATCAGCCACGCGGCATGTAGAAGGCGTCGGATCGAGCGTCACGGGAGACCAGATCAACGACAGGTGGAAGAACGTGTAGGCGACCGCGGCCAGTATCCCGAAACGCGTCACGATCACCGTGGCCAACGCGCGGGCTGGCCCGTATGCTCGACTATCCTGTGTGCGAAATGGTAGCCTGCAGGCCGCCAGTCCACCGATGACTCAGGGCGATACGAATTGGCCGAACCTCTCACGCACCTCTACGTCCTGATCCGTGTTTTCGTGAGCAAACCGGCCGGGCATCCCGCCGCCGCGCAGGAGTGAAGTGGAGAGAACATGACCCGCCATCACGGATTCGTTCGTTCGATTGCGATCGCCGCCGCGTGCACCGTCGGTCTGGTGCTCGGCGTGCGTGCTGACGATCCACCGAACTTCAAGCCTGACGGAGCCTTCAAGGGCTCCGCCCTCACGGGCTGGCACGTTCTCGGCGACGCCGACTGGACCGCGCAGAATGGCGAGATCATCGGCAAGGCCAAGCCCGGCACCAACGGGGGCTGGCTCGTTCTGGACAAGAGCTTCCAGGACGTGCAGCTGCATCTGAATTACAAGTGCGCCGGCGAGTGCAAGTCGGGTGTGCTGCTGCGAGCGAAGAAGGGCGCCGACGGGAGCATGACCGGCGTGTTCGTGTCGCTGGCTGACGGTGACACGGGGTACTACTCGGTGGCGCTCGATGCGGGCGGCAAGGAGACGTCGCGAGACGGGCTGTCCGCGCCGGGGCGTGGCGGCGGCGGAGCAGCGCCGGCGGCCAACGCCGCCCGTGGTGGTGCGCCGGCACCTGATGCCGCGGATACAGGCCGCGGCGGCGGTCGTGGTGGGCGCGGCGGCGATGCTCCAGCGTCGCAGGCAGCACAGGCCACGCCTCCGGCGCGCGGGACGCAGGTCGGCAGCGGCGGACGCGCACGCCCGACCCTGAGGGCCGGCGAATGGAACGCCGTCAACATCACGATCGGCCAGGAAGGACCGGCCTCGGGAAGTCCGGCCGGCACCGCTGGCCCGAACCGAGTGCTCTCGACCTTCGGTCCCACCGCCACGGCCGCGGTCGACGAGAAGAACGCGACGGCGTTCGGCGCGATCGCGTTGTACGTCGGCGGCTCCGGCGAGGTCCGCTTCAAGGATCTTGCGTGGAAGGACTTGATGCGTGTCGTCACGAACCCGGAGCAGGTCTCCCCCCGGTACACGATTCGCCGTTTGAGCACGACCTACTATGGCTGGGGGGCGATCACGAGCGACGTCAATCACGACGGGGCCCTGGATGTGATCTCCGGTCCGTTCTATTACCTCGGCCCGAACTTCACCGAGCAGCGCAGGTATCGCGACGGGCCGATCTACAACCCGGAGAATTCATTCGCGCCGGACATGGTGAATCTGTCGGCGGACTTCACCGGCGATGGATGGCCGGACGTGCTCTCGTCGCTCGGCAATCGTCACATGGACTTGTACGTGAATCCGGCCGGCGAATCGCGCCGCTGGGACAAGTTCAGCGTTCTGCCCACGATCTCGAGCGAAATCGTGCTGATGAAGGATCTCGACAAAGACGGCAAGCCGGAGATCGTTTTCGGCCAGGCTGTCGGGAACGGCGGCTACGCGTGGGCGAAGCCCGACCCGGGGAATCCAACGGCGGTGTGGACCGCGCGTTCCGTCTGGGCAACCGGCCAGGCCGTCAACGGTCACGGGCTCGGCGTCGGCGACGTCAATGGCGACGGCCGTCAGGACATCGTCGTGCCGACCGGCTGGTACGAACAGCCTGCCGCCGGTATCAACACCAGCCCATGGCCGTTCCATGAAGCGGAGCTGGCCGACCCGGCCGTGTTCGGCAGTGGCGGCGGCGAGATGGGAGTCTACGACGTCAACGGCGACGGCCTCACCGACGTCGTCGCGGGGACCGGCCACAACTGGGGCATCAACTGGTTCGAGCACAAGAAGGACGGCACGTTCGTCCGTCACAATATCGCGCAGGATTTTTCGACTGCCGGCACGAACATGGGCGGCGTGGTGTTCTCGGAGTCCCACGGCGCGCGGTTTGCCGACATGGATGGCGACAAGATCCCCGACATGATCACCGGCAAGCGCTACTGGTCGGAGGCCGGAAACAATGTCCTGACGCACAACGATCCGGCGGGAGATCCGGTGCTCTACATCTACAAGACCGTGCGCGATCCCAAGGCGCCTGGCGGAGCGCGGTTCGTGCCCGAGCTGGTGCACAACAAATCCGGCGTCGGCTCCTCCTTCGACGTCGTCGACCTCGACAAGGACGGCAAGCTGGATATTGTCGTGGGGACCATCTTCGGGACGTTCACGTTCACGAGCAAGGCGGCTGCACCGGCCGCCGCTCCGAAGAAATAGGCGTCCGACGTGGACGCCTCGTCCGCTCTTTCAGCCTGACGGTTGGGGGCTTGATCCTGGATCGTCGGGCGGTGACGTCGAGATCGACGCGTGCTTCATCGCCCGCAGCTTCGCCCGCATTTTGTCCACCGTGCTCTGCATCTCCAGGCAAAGCTCGTGCTGCGTGTCCAACTCCGCGTCAATGGAGGTCAGTTCGCCGGCGAGGTGCTCGAGCGTGTTGTCTCTTGCCCCGTTCGACAGGGTGGCACTCCCTGCACGACGGCGCTTGGCGCCGCGCAGTTGCTCGATCCGGCGCATGGTGCGATGGACCGCCCGAAGCTGACCCTCGAGCTGCGCGACCAGGTCGAGTTGATGCGCGACGAGGATCTCGGCGTAGGTTTCAAGGGCTTCCAGCTGGCGTGCTCGCTGGTCCGACATACTTCTAGATCGTAAAGGGAATCGTCGAAAAATCCACCTCAACCGTCGTCTCCAAGCCGAGATCCCTTGCCTGACGGCCGCGCTCACGCCAGCGCGCGATCGCCGGCACGCTGTTCGCAGGGGCGCCCTCCAGCAACACACACGGTGAGCGGTTTGGAGGAGACCGAGCATCATGGACCAGGACTCGTCGAAGGACCCCACCCCCCGGAAGCCCGCAATTCCCAAGGAGACTGAACATCGTCGGCGTAACGAGCAACAGGCCGAGCTCCTGCGCAAGGCCTATCAGCGCTCGCGTCACGCGAAGTACATAGAGGAAGCGCTCAGACGCGCCGGACGTGGGCAGGAAGCGGACGACCGCAGCGACACGAGTGGTTGCTGATCTACCCACTCAGGGGTCGTCGCTGACGCAGGCCGACGTACGGTGAGGATTCGGGAAGGACGCGCCCGCGCTGAGCGCGTCAGAACGCGCGGCGGCGGCGAACCGCGTTGCGGAGACCGACGGGCAGCGCCGGTTCGGCTCCGACCGTCGCGTGTCCGAGCGCGGCGTTCATCAACTTGGCGTGGCGCAGGACGCGCTCGACTTCGGCGAGCAGGTGCGCAGGCATGCACGGTTTCAGCAGCATGGCGCTGAAGCCCGACCGTGCCGCCTCGTTCTGCATTTCCGTGTTCCAGTGTCCGGTCATGCCGAGGAGCGGGACGTGGCGGGTCCGTCGATCCGCGCGCAGCGCGGCGGCGAGTCCGAACCCGTCGAGACCCGGCATGTTGATGTCGGTGACCACGATGTCGGGCACCGTCTCGACGGCGAGCCCCAGCGCCTCCTTGCCATCGGCGCTGCCTGTCGCCACATAGCCGGACCGGCCGAGGAACTCCAGGTATCCGCTCAACGCATGCGGATCGTCTTCGGCCACCAGCACTACGACGCCCTCGCGGGAGGCTTCCATGGCCGGGGGAGCGGCAAACCGCGCGCCATCCGAAAAATCGGGCACATTCGTGAATTCCCGGGGGGCTGCCCGACCTCGTCACTAACATTTGCGAAATCGGATGGCGGTTTTGTGCGGTTGAGCTCGGAGCAGGGTCCGGGCAGTCCGGGGCAGCACGTGAGATGATCGGTCGTTAACGCGGGCATTTGGCCCCGGGAAGGAACTAGCGTGGCTGGCAGGCGGGGCGTCTGGCTCGTCGTCTTTTTCATCACACTCGCGGTCGCGATTTCGGCCGCCGGCCTCGTGGCCACCGCGGTGCTCATGGGGCGGCAGACCCGGGTCGAGGGCAACTCGACGCTGGTGCTGCGCGTGGGCGGCGATCTGGGGGAGGTCGAGCCCGGGGGCCTCGTCGGCTCGTTCTTCGAGCCGCCTCCGACCGTCCGCTCGGTGGTCGAGTCGCTGCGCAAGGCCAAGGTCGATCGCCGCATCACGAGCGTCCTGATCCGGCCCACCGGGACCGCCGCGCTCTGGGGCAAGGTCCAGGAGGTCCGCGACGCGATCGTGGACTTCAAGACCTCGAAGAAGCCGATCATCGCGTATCTCGAGTACGGCGGCGAGCAGGAGTTCTACCTCGCCAGCGCCTGCGACAAGGTCTTCCTGATGCCGACCGCGTCGCTGGATCTCACCGGCATCGCCAGCTACGAGCTGTTCCTCCGCGGCACGCTCGACAAGATCGGCGCGTATCCCGACGCGATGCACATCGGCGACTACAAGACCGCATCGAACCAGATGACGGAGCGCACGTTCACGCCGGCGCACCGCGAGATGGCGGAGTCGCTGAATCGAGACCTCTACGAGCAGCTGCTGAAGGGGATTGCAACCGGGACGCCAGAAGCGCGACGCGGAAGTGCGCCAGCTGATCGATCACGGCCCGTTTCTGCCGGAAGACGCGGTCCGCGCCGGGCTCGTGGACGACGTCGCCTACGAAGACGAGATTGACGACAAGGTCTCGCTCGGACGGGGCCACGACGACGTTGCTCGAGCACCACGAGTACCGAGGCGTCTCGCCGGGCTCGCTCGGGCTGAACCGCGGTCCGCGCATCGCGGTGCTCTATGCCGTCGGCATCATCACCTCCGGTGAGAGCAGTTACGACTCGCCGCAGGGCGAGGTCGTCGGTTCGGACACCATCATTCGCTACCTGCGCAAGGCCAGGGCCGACGATTCGATCAAGGCGATCGTCCTGCGCGTGGACAGCCCGGGGGGATCGGCGATCGCGTCGGATGTGATCTGGCGGGAAGTGGAGCTGACCCGCGCGGTGAAGCCGGTGATCGCCTCGATGTCCGACGTGGCGGCGTCGGGCGGGTACTACATCGCGATGCCGGCCCACAAGATCGTCGCCGAACCGGCGACGTTGACCGGGTCGATCGGCGTCGTGATGGTGAAGTTCGTGATCGACGGCACGCTGAAGAAGCTGGGCATGAACATGGAAGGCGTGAGCAACGGCCGGTACGCCAATCTCTATTCGCCGATCCGCCCGTTCTCGCCCGAGGAGCGCGCCAAGATCCAGGAGCAGATGCAGGCGACCTACGACGCGTTCGTCGAAAAAGCCGCGGCCGGGCGGCACACGACACCCGAGAAGATCGACGCGATCGCGCAAGGCCGCGTCTGGACCGGTCAGCAGGCGAAGCAGATCGGCCTGGTCGACGAGCTCGGCGGTCTCGACCGCGCCCTCGTGCTCGCCAAGGAGCAGGCGAAGATCGGCCGTGACGCTGAAGTCGAACTGGTCGTCTATCCCCCGAAGCGCTCGCTGTACGAATCGCTCGCCAACCCCTTCGGCAGCTCCGACCGCAGCGGACTGCTGTCGGCGTTCCTCGGCCTCGGCGACCGCCGCGCCCTCCAGACGCTCACGGCCCCCCTCCGCGTGTTCCGCCGCGGGGAGCCGCTGGCGATAATGCCCAACGTGTTTGTGAGGTAGGGGCAAGTCGGGGCTCGGGCTCGGGACTCGAGGCTCGGAAAGCCCCGACCCCGACCCGCCCGACCCCCGGACCCCCCGAGCCCCGAGCCAGCTGCAAGAAACCCCCCCTCGATCGTTCTGAGCAATGAGGACGATCAATGGCCGATCCGCGGCTCTATCAGATTGGGGTGTTGTCGGGCCTGCTCCTGTACGGGATGGCCTGGCTCGATTTCGAGATCACCGTGCCGCGGGCGGCGCTGCTGCTCGGGACGGTGCTGGCGACTCAGGCCTTGTGCGATCGCCTCGACGGCCCCCGTCCTGCCAACTGGAAGAGCGCGCTGATTTCAGGTTTGTCGCTCTGCCTGCTGCTCCGGACCGGTCGGCCCGGGCTGGCGGTGCTGGCGGCGGTGGTGACGATTGCCGCCAAGTTCGTCTTCCGGATCGAGCGCAAGCACCTCTTCAACCCGACCAACGGCGGCATCGTCGCCATGCTCCTGCTGACCGATCAGGTCTGGGTCTCGCCGGGGCAGTGGGGCTCGGTGGCGTTCTTCGGATTCCTGATGGCGTGCCTGGGCGGGCTGGTCGTGAATCGCGCGTCGCGAAGTGATGTCACCTACGCGTTCATCGTGTCGTACTGCGCGCTGGTCTTCGGACGCTCGCTCTATCTCGGCGAGCCGATGACGATCCCGCTGCACCGGCTCCAGAGCGGCGCGCTGCTGCTGTTCACGTTCTTCATGATCTCCGACCCCAAGACGACCCCGGATTCGAGAGCGGGGCGGGCGCTGTTCGCCGCGCTGGTGGCGTTCGGCGCCTGGTACGTGCAGTTCCGCCTGTTCAGGACGAACGGGCTGCTCTGGTCGCTGGCTGCCTGGTCGATGACCGTTCCGCTGATCGATCGGCTGCTGCCCGGCGACCGCTACTCGTGGAATTCAACCGCTCACAAGGAGCTCGGGAATGAGACGACTGTTACTGGCGGCGGCGCTCGTATCGATGGTGGCCGGGTCGGGGCCCACGCTGTTGGGGTTCTGCGGCTTCTACTGCGCCAAGGCGGACGCGAAGCTCTTTAACCAGGCGTCGCAGGTCGTCCTCGTCCGCGACGGCGATCGTACCGTCCTGACGATGGTGAACGACTTTCAGGGAAGTCCGAAAGAGTTCGCGCTCGTGGTGCCGGTGCCGACGTTCCTGAAGCGAGAGCAGATTCACGTCGGCGACAAGGCGCTGGTCGATCACCTCGACGCGTATTCCGCGCCGCGGCTGGTCGAGTATTTCGATGAGGATCCCTGTCAGATGCGAGCCCTTGCCGAAGCCGTCGCCGCGACCGCGGCGCCGATGGCCATGAGGCAGGGCGGCGAGGGACGAACTCCGGCGTAAGAGTCTCGGGGTGACGATCGAGGCGTCCTACACGGTCGGCGAATACGACATCCTCATCCTGTCCGCGCAGCAGAGCGCGGGCCTCGAAACGTGGCTGCAGGAAAACGGCTACAAGATCCCGGCCGGCGCCTCGGAGGTGCTCGGCAGCTACCTGAAACAGAACATGCGGTTCTTCGTGGCAAAGGTGAACGTGAAGGAGCAGACCAAGCTCGGATTCACCTATCTGCGGCCGCTGCAGGTCGCATTCGAATCGCCGAAGTTCATGCTGCCGCTGCGCCTCGGCATGGTCAACGCCAACGGGCCGCAGGACCTGATCGTCTACACGCTGACCCGGAGAGGCCGGGTCGAGACCACGAATTACCGGACGGTGAAGCTGCCGTCCGACATGGATCTCCCGGTGTATCTGAAGGACCGCGGAGAGTTCTCGAAGTTCTACAAGGCGATGTTCAGCCGCCAGGTGGCGAAGCACGACGCGCGCGTCGTATTCACCGAGTATGCGTGGGACATGCGGTGGTGCGACCCGTGCGCCGCCGACCCGCTGACATGCGACCGAGCTTCGGAACCTGGGCGTGTTCTGGCAGGACGGGGCCGGGAGCCAGCCGCCGAACGTGTATCTCACGAGGCTGCACGTCCGGTATGACGGCGCGCATTTTCCCGAGGACCTGGTGTTCCAGGAGACGCCCGATCGGTCGAATTTCCAGGGGCGCTTCGTGCTGCGGCATCCGTGGACCGGCACGGCCACCTGCGATGCGACCGAGGCGTACCGGCAGTCGGTCTGGGACCGGCAGCAACAGGAGGCGCAGCGGCTCGCCTCGCTGACCGGCTGGTCTTTGGCGAACGTCCGGACGAAGATGAACCTCGGCGAGCGGCCGGCCGGCGCCGAGCCCGCGGCGTGGTGGCAACGAATCTGGAAGAATTGAACGTGGAATAAGGCGTGGGCGTCTCGCACTCGGCAGACCTGGAGCTCGCAGAGCGATGTGCGGCCGGTGACCCGGCCGCGTGGGATCGCTTCGTGCTCGAGTACCGGCCGGTGCTGTACCGGGCCGCGGACGCCCTCGATCGCCACGGCGTTGCCAGAGAAGTCGCGGATTCGCTGTATGCCGAGCTGTTCGGCGTTGGGCGTTCGAGCGACGGAGCGGGCGAACGGCGATCGCTGTTCCGGTACTTTCAGGGCCGGAGCAGTCTGGCCACCTGGCTTCGCGCGGTCCTCGCGCAGCGCTACGTCGATCGATTGCGGTCCGGCCGGCGGCTGGTGCAGTTGAAAGACGAGCAGCTGAAAGACGACCCGAGCACCGGCCCCGACCTCAGCGCGCGAGCGCTGGTCGCACCAGCGAGCGAGCCCGATCCGGAACGGTCGCGGTACACCGCGCTCCTCGCCTCGGTGCTCGCGCGTGTGGTGAGCGCTCTCCAGCCCAGGGATCGGCTGCGGCTGTCTGCGTACTACGTTCAGGACCTGACCCTGGCGCAGGTTGGCCGGCTGCTGCAGGAGCACGAGGCCACGGTGTCGCGTCAGCTGGCGCGGACCCGCCGGGCGATTCGTGCCGACGTCGAGCGCACGCTTCGCGAACAGGCCGGACTGGACGAGGCGCAGGTCGCGGAGTGCCTGGCCGCCGTGGCCGCGGATCCCGGTCCACTGGATCTGACGCGCCTCTTCCGCGGAACCGATCCGGTGGATCAGGTGCGGGAACGTTCTCTATGAAGAAGTCATTCGATCATCTGCTGCGCGAGACATTGCAGGGGCCGGCGCCGGAGCCGCCGGACGGATGTCTCGATGCCGGCGTGCTGGCGGCCTGGTTCGAGGGGACACTGGATCCCGGCGAGCGGGGAGTCGCCGAAGCGCATGCAGCGCAGTGTTCCCGGTGCCAGGCGGCGCTGGCCGCAATGATCCGAAGCGAGCCTCCGATCGAATCACGTCCCTGGTGGCGCTCGGCGGCGTTCGGATGGCTGGTGCCAATCACGGTTGCCGCGGCGGCGCTCGTGATTTTCATCCAGCCGTACCGGCATCGGACGGCCCCGGAGGTCGCGGTCCAGCAGGCGCCCGCCGCGATCGCGGCCCCGGCCGAGGAGGCCCCACTCCGACCCGAAACGTTGGCAGGCAACGCGGCTGTTCCAGCGACCAGGCCGCCAGCTCCCGCAGTACAGGCGAGGTCCAGGGATGTCTCGAGATTCGAGCCGGCAGCAAAGGCGGAGGGAGGGGCACCGGCGCCAGCTTCAACACCGGCTGTGCCTCCCGCTTCGGTCGAAGTGGCACCGCTGAAGGATCGCGTTGGGGTACCGATCGATAACCTGACGCTGCAGAAGGCGGCGTCAGCAGCGGTGGCCGCGCCCGCGCCGCCGCCAGCCGCGAGCGAGCCCCGTTCGGTGATCGCGACCGGTCCTCCGCCGGCGCCGTCCGCATCACCGACCCGGCCCGTCGAGGACAGATCCGCCGGGGCACAGGCGATGACCGAGAAAAGCGTGGCCGAAACCGTCACTCCTGAGCCGGTACTGCTGCCACTCAGCAGCCGCCGCTCGTGGTTCGAAGTCCCGGTGGCTCGACCGAATGGCGCATCGTCAAACCTGGTTCAGTGCAGCGCTCGAACGATGCGGGTGCGACCTGGGAAACCCAGGCGGCCGGCGTAAGCGCCGTGATCACGAGCGGCGCGGCGCCATCCGACTCGGTCTGCTGGCTGGTAGGGAAGTCCGGTGTCGTTCTGCAGTCGACCGACGGCCGGTCGTGGCGTCGGGTGCCGTTCCCGCAGGCGGTCGACCTGATCTCAGTTGTGGCGACCGACGCCACAACGGCGACGGTCGTCGCCGCCGGCGGCCGGACATTTAGGACGACCGACGGCGGGAGGACCTGGAAGTAGACGAATCCTAGCTCGTGACCTGCGCGATCGTGGATTCGTTGCGATTGATGCGCATCTTCTCGCGCGCCTTGGTCATGTAGCTTCCGTAGAAGCGATTCTTCCGCTCGTTCAGCATCTGATCGCGGACGTCCTTCTTGCCCGCCGTGAGCTCGGCCGGCGCGACGTCCTTCCGCTCGAGCACCTTCACGACAACCGCGCCGTTGTCGGTCTTGATCGGATCGCTGACGGCGCCCGCCGGCAGCGTGAAGGCGACCGCCTCGACCGCGGGACTGACGCCGACGTCCGCGATCGGCGCACCGCGCGCGATCAGATCGGTGGTCTTCGGGTCGAGGCCGGCGCTCTTCGCGGCCGCTTCGAAGTCTCCGGCTTTGAGTTGCGCCGAGACTGCCGCTGCACGCTGGCGAGCCGTATCTGCCGCCTTTCCCTTGACCACGTCGTCCCTGACCCGCGCCTTGACTTCGTCGAGGGCCGGCACCCGCTCGGACTCCGTGCCGGTCAGCGAGATGAACGCGAAGCCCTGCGGCGTGCGAATCGCCTTGCTGGTTTCCCCCTGCTTCATCTCGAAGGCGCGTTCGGCCACCGCGGGCGCCATGCCGAGGCCGGGGATCGGCTCGTTCCTGGCGAAGGGCGCCGATTCGCCGACCGTGAGCCCCCGGGGCTTGCCCACGGTGTCGAAGTCGCCGGGATCGTCGATTTGCTTGTCGAGCTCGTCCGCCAGCCGCTGCGCTTCGTTCTGGGCGCGCTCCCATTTCAGCTGGTCTTCGATCTGCGCCTTGACCTCGTCGAGCGGCCTCGTGCTCTCAGGTTTATGGTCGGTCGTCTTGATGATGTGGAGCCCGAAGTTCGTCTTCACGATGTCGCTGATCTGTCCGGGTTTCAGCGCGAAGGCGGCTTCCTCGAACTCCTTGGCCATCTGGCCGCGCCCGAAGAAGTCCAGATCGCCGCCGCGCGTCTTGCCGACTTCTTCTTCCGTGTACTGATTCGCGAGCTTGGCGAAGTCTTCCCCCGCCTTCGCGCGCGCCAGCACCGCTTCGGCCTCCTTGCGGACCGCGGCCTCGTCTTTACCTTCCGTCTTGAAGAGGATGTGGCTGGCGCGGACCTGTTCCGGCGTCGTGAACTGCTGCTGGTTGTCCTTGTAGTGCCGCTGGACGTCTTCGGCGGAGACCTGCTGCCGATCGCGCATCCCCTGCGTGTTGATCAGCGCGTACTTGATCTTGCGCTTCTCCGGGATCTTGTAGTCGTTCTTGTGCGCCTCGAACCAGGAGGCGATTTCCGCGTCGGTCGCGGTCGTGGCCTCGCGGAACTTGTCGGCGGGGAAGTTGACGACGGCGAGCTTGACCTTCTCGTTGCGGCGCTTGAACTCGGAGTCGACCTCCTGGTCGCTCACGGTGATCCAGTCGGTCAGGACGCCCTGCAGCTTCTCCATCACGATGCCGCGGCGGACCTGCTCCTCGAACTCATCGGGGCGTGAGCGGCGGGTTCTGGACCTGGAGGATCTGCCGGTACGCGGGTTTCGCCGATGAACTGGCCGTTCTCCTGGAACGCCGGCAGCGACAGGATGCGGGCGACCACTTCCTCATTGCTGGCCTTGATCCCGAGCTTGCCGGCCTCGGACGAGCGCCGCCTCCTCCTCGATCAGTCCCTGCAGGATCCGCTGGTCGATGCCCAGCTGCTTGAGCAGGCGCTCGTCCATGTTGCCGCCGTAGGCGTTGCGGTACGCCTGCATCTGCTGCAGGTAGACGCGCCGGAACCGGTCGACGGTGATGTCGCGTCCGTCCACGCTGGCGACGACTTCCCGCGAGCCCGCCGGCTGGCCGTTGAGCCGCCGGTTCGGCAAATAGAGGACGATGAAGGAGAGGACGACGAGACCGAGGCTCCACTTCAGCCAGCCCCGGTGTCGGCGCATCCGATCGAGCATTGTCATTGAGGAATCCTCTTTCCCCGGCTCCTGCGGGGGCGTAGAAACGTGAATTATCGCATGTTAGCGGCCTCAGAGGGGCTCCGAGGGCTATGACCAGACCGATCGCGCTTTTGGCCGTCATCTGTGTCCTGGGACTGGGCCAGCAACCCGCCCCGGTGACTCGCGGCGCCGGGGCGCCGGCGCCGGCGACGCTCTGGTACCGGGCGCCAGCCGCCGGCTGGAACGAGGCGCTTCCCATCGGGAATGGGCGGCTGGGAGCGATGGTGTTCGGCGGTGTGACGGAGGAACGGCTGCAGCTGAACGAGGACTCGGTCTGGGCGGGGCAGAAGTTGAACCGGCTCAATCCCGCCGCAGCCAGAGCGGTTCCTGAAGTGCGCCGGCTGCTAGGTGAAGGGAAAGTCGCCGAAGCCGAGGCCCTGGCCGACAAGGCCATGATCTCGATCCCCCGACGGATGCCGCCGTATCAGACGCTCGGCGATCTCCTGCTCCGGTTCGAAGCCCGCGGCGCGGTCACCGACTACCGGCGGTCGCTCGAGCTCGACAGGGCGCGCGCGACGCGTCGAGTATCGGGTGGGCGGGACCCGCTTCTCTCGCACGGTCTTTTCGTCGGCAGTCGATCAGGTCATCGTGATGCGGATCGTCGCCGATCGTCCTGGACAAGTCGGCTTCTCGTTCACGCTCCGGCGCGAAGCGGACGCCACCGTGAAGGCCGAAGGATCGGATACCGCGATGCTCTCGGGGCGTGCACTGCCTCCCCTGACCGAGCGGCAGAAGGACGAGCCGCGAGCGGGTGTCGACTTTACGGGAATGGTGCGGGCCGTGGCGAGCGGAGGGCAGGTTCGCGCGGCGGAAGGATCGGTCGTCGTCGAAGGGGCGAACGAAGCCACGCTGTTCATTGCCGCGGCGACGAGCTTCCGTGAAAAGGATCCGGCCGCGGCGTGCCGCCGCACGATTGACGCGGCCGCGGCGAAGCCCTTCGACCGCCTCGAACGCGATCACGAAGCGATTTCTCGCGGTTCTTCCGGCGCGTGACTTTCAGCCTCGATCGACCCGCGGCGACGCGTCGCTGCCGACCGACGAGCGGCTGGCGCGGGTCAAGGCCGGCGGGACCGACATCGGCCTCGAGGCGCTCTACTTCCAGTTCGGCCGCTACCTGCTGATCTCGAGCAGCCGGCCCGGCGATCTGGCGGCGAACCTGCAGGGCATCTGGAACGACTCGCTGGCGCCGCCGTGGGACAGCAAGTACACGATCAACATCAACACCGAGATGAACTACTGGCCGGCGGAGGTGACGAACCTGTCGGAGCTGCACGAGCCGCTGTTCGATCTGGTCGACAAGGCGCGGGAGGACGGCCGGCGCGTGGCGAAGACGATGTACGGCGCGCGCGGCTTCGTCATGCACCACAACACCGACCTCTGGGGCCACGCGTCGCCGATCGACGGGGTGCGTCCGGGATCTGGCCGATGGGCGGCGCCTGGCTCGGCGCTCCATCTCTGGGATCACTACGACTTCACGCGGGACGCGAGTTCCTCCGCGACGCGCGCGCTATCCCGTCGATGAAGGAGGCGGCGGAGTTCCTGCTCGACTACATGGTCGAGGATCGCGCAGGGCCGGCTGATCACCGGGCCGTCGATCTCGCCCGAGAACCGACTACCTGCTGCCAGACGGCACCAAGGCGCGCGTCTGCGATGGGCGCCGTACATGGACACCGAGATCGCGCACGCGCTGTTCACGCGGATGATCGCCGCGAGCGAGATCCTCGGCGTCGACGCGGCGTTCCGCGCGCGGTTGAACGCGCGCGCGCGAAGCTGCCGCCGCTCAAGATCGGCAAGCACGGGCAGCTCCAGGAGTGGCTCGAGGACTACGACGAGCCGCGCCCGGCCATCGGCACATCTCGCACCTGTTCGCGCTGCACCCCGGCAACCAGATCACGCCGCGCGGCACGCCGGAGCTGGCGCGGGCGGCGCGGGTCACGCTCGAACGCCGGCTGGCCGCCGGCGGCGGCCACACCGGCTGGAGCCGCGCGTGGATCATCAACTTCTGGGCGCGCCTGCTCGAAGGCGATCTCGCCGCACGAGCAATCTCGTCGCGCTGCTGGCGAAGTCGACGCTGCCGAACCTGTTCGACAACCATCCGCCGTTCCAGATCGACGGCAACTTCGGCGCGACGGCCGGGATCGCCGAGATGCTGCTCCAGAGCCACGCCGGCGAGATCGCGCTGCTGCCGGCGCTGCCGTCGGCGTGGCCGGGCGGATCGATCACCGGCCTGCGCGCGCGCGGCGCGGTCGGCGTCGATATCAAGTGGAGTGGGGGGAAGGCGGACGAGGTGAAGTTGCGACCGGGGGTCGATGGGGAGCGCATGATCAGGCCGCCGAAGGGGCAGAGGATTGCGGGGATGAGTCAGCGGGCGCCGCGATCGCAATGACGCGAGCGCGCCCGACGGGGTCGTGCGGGCGCGGCTGGTGCGGGGGCGCGGAGTACATCGTGGGTTTCAGGTGAGATCGGATCAACTCGCAACGCCCAACTTCCAACTCCCAAGGAGAGTCGGTCGAACCATCTGGGTGGAAGGCGCCCCAACAAGCTCGTTGGTCTGCCTTCCACCCCGTTGTTCGCCCGACTCCCCTTGGGAGTTGGAAGTTGGGAGTTGGGAGTTGAAGGTTGCCTATCTCTGCACTCGCCCGGAAGCATCGCCCGCCGCCAGCCGATCGACCTCGTCGACGCTCACGCGGTTGAAGTCGCCCGGGATGCTCTGTTTCAGCGCGCTGGCGGCGACGGCGAAGCGGAGCGCCTGCTTCGGGCGTGCGGCCGGTAATCAAGCCGTAAATCAAGCCCGCCGCGAAACTGTCGCCGCCGCCGATGCGATCGACCAGCCGGATGTCGTAGTGCTGGCTGCGATGCATCGTCGCGGTGCCGGCTTCCCACAGGACGGCGCTCCAGCCGTTGTCGCTGGCCGAGAGGCTCTCGCGCAGGGTGATGGCGACCATCTTCGGGCCGAAGTCGCGTGTCACCTGCTCGGCGGCCTGCCGGTAGCCCGACACGTCGAGCTGGCCGCTGGTCACGTCGGTGCCGGGGACGTGGACGCCGAGGACCGACTGCAGGTCCTCCTCGTTGGCAATCACGATGTCGACGTCGCGCATCAGCGGGCCCATGACCGCCTGCGCCTGGGCCTCGGTCCAGAGCTTCTTGCGGAAATTCAGATCGACGCTGACCTTCGCGCCGGCCGCGCGCGCCGCGGCGCAGGCCCGTCGCGTGCCTTCGGCGCCGTTCGCGCCCAGCGCCGGCGTGATGCCGGTGACGTGCAGCCAGTCCGCGCCTTTCATCGTCGCGGCCCAGTCCACCGCGTCCGGCTTCATGTCCGCGATCGACGAATTGGCGCGGTCGTAGGTGACCGCCGATCCGCGCTGGGCCGCGCCGCCCTCGGCGTAATACACGCCGACCCGGTTGCCGCTGCGGACGATGCCGTCGGTGCGGACGCCTTCGGCCCGGAGCGCCCGCACGGCCGCGTCGCCGATCGGGTTCTTCGGGAGCGCCGTGACGTAGACGCTCTCGATGCCGAACAGCGCCAGGCTGACGGCGACGTTGGCCTCGCCGCCGCCGAATGTGGCCACCAGCATCGGCGACTGCAGGAGCCGCTCGAACCCCGGAGGGCTGAGGCGCAGCATCAACTCGCCGAACGTCACGACTCTGGGCATCAGCTCTGACCTCTGGCCGCGCGGACGTTCGCGATCATCCGCTCGGCATTCGTCTTCAACACGTGGAAGTGGCCGTCGGCGATGGCCTTGGCATCGAGGAGCGAGGTGCCGACGCCGACCGCCACCGCACCGGCGCGGATCCAGTCGCCGGCGTTCTCGACCGTCACGCCACCGGTCGGCATCAGCTTGACCTGCGGCAGCGGGGCGCGGACGTCTTTCAGATACGACGGGCCCAGCGTGGTCGCGGGGAAGACCTTGACGATGTCGGCGCCGGCGTCCCAGGCGTCGAGAATCTCGGTCGGCGTGAAACAGCCAGGCATCGCCGCCAGATCGCGCGCGTGACACGCCTCGATGACGGAGCGGCGGAACACCGGGCTGACCACGTAACGCGCCCCGGCATCGGCGACGCGCGCGACGGTGTCGGCGTCGAGGACCGTGCCGGCGCCGAGGATGAAGCCTTCCGGCAGCCTCGGTGCGAGATCGCGAATGAGATCGACGGCGCCGGGCACCGTCATCGTGATCTCGAGCGCCCGGATCCCACCCTCGGCGATCGCATCGACGACCGCCTGGAGCTTGTTCGGATCCTTCATCCGGATCACGGCCACGATGCCGGCCCGCTCGACCGCCTCGACGACTTCCGATGCGCGTTGATGAGTGGTGTTGGTCATGGGTTTAGTGCTGAAAATCGGTCTGACAGGTCGCCGACAAACCAGGTCAACTCCCAAGTTTCAACTCCCAAGTTCCAACTCCCAACTCCCAAGCTTGATCTCAGTCGAGCGGCTGTGAGCATTTTGGGAGTTGGTAGTTGGGAATTGGAAGTTGACAGCGTCCGCTCTCTCAGAATCCGTCAGCGTAGCGTCAGGGGGATGTGGCGTGCAAGGGTCCCGGGCCGCAACGTGCGCCGATTGCGAACCTCGACGCATATAATGCTGCTTTTGAACCGGTTCCGCGGCCGGCTTCATGAGGACTCAATGAGACCCGAACAGTGGGACATGTTCAAGCGGGCGGCGAGGCGCGAGAAGCTGGACAAGGTGCCCATGGCGCTCATCGTCGACAGCCCGTGGATTCCGGGGTATCTGGGGATCAAGCACATGGACTACTACCTGGACCCGCAGCTGTGGTTCGAGTCGAACCTGAAGATCATGCGCGAGTTCCCGGACATCATCATGGTGCCCTCGTGGTGGATGGAATACGGGATGGCGGCCGAGCCGTCGGTGCTCGGCGCGAAGATCAAGTTCTGGCAGGACAACACGCCGAGCGAGTACCACACGCTCTACCGGCTGGAAGACATCGACCAGTTCCCGGAGTACGAGGTCGAGGCGGACGCGTTCGCGGCGATGACGCTGCACCGGATCGGGATGCACCGGCAGCAGATCCTCGACCACGGCTACATCCTGCCGATGGTCACGTCGCGCGGTCCGCTCTGCACCGCCGGGTTCGTCCGCAGCACGACGAACCTGATGATCGAGCTCGTCGAGAACCCGGAAGGCTGCCACAAACTGATCGATCTGTGCACGCGCGTCATCATCGACTGGCTCAAGGCGCAGCACAAGGTGATGGGGGACACCGTCGAGGGCATCTTCATCCTCGACGACATCGTCGGCTTCATCAACGAAGAGCACTACATGGAATTCGCGCATCCCGTACCTGAAGCGGATCTGCGACGCGTTTCCCGAGGACTGGGTCAAGATCTATCACAACGACGCCGAAGTCGATGCCTGCCTCGACCACCTGCCCGACGCCGGGTTCAACGTGCTGAACTGGGGGAAGCAGAAGGACATCCGCGAGGTGAAGGCACGCGTCGGCGATCGGATGTGCCTGATGGGCAACGTCAATCCGCTGGAGATCGCGGTGCGCGGCACGCCGGAGGAAGTCAGGGAGGCGACGCTCGACGTCCTCGAGGGATCGGGCGGCGAAGGGGTCATCCTGTCGGTCGGCGGCGGCGTCAGCCCGGGCATGCCGCGCGAGAACATCGTCGCGATGCTCGAGGCGCTCGAGGAATTCAATTCCAGCCGGCGTCGAAGAACGCATGCCTGATTACGCGCTGATGAACCAGTTCCTCTACGAAGGCAACGCCAAAGAGGTCGAGCAGATGACCAGGGATGCCCTGGCCGAAGGGCGTCCGGTCCAGGAAGTCCTGACCGACGGCCTGATCGCCGGCATGAGCGTCGTCGGCGAGGACTTCAAGCACAACGTGCTCTACGTGCCCGAAGTGCTGATTGCCGCCCGGGCGATGAAGGCCGGGATGGCCGTCCTCAAGCCGCTCCTGAGCGCGAAGGACAGCAACGTGGAACGCTTGGGCGTGCTGCTGATGGGGACGGTTCGCGGCGATCTCCACGACATCGGCAAGAACCTCGTCTGCATGATGGCCGAGGGCGCCGGCTTCGAGGTGCACGACATCGGCGTCGATCAGAGCGTCGAAAAGTTCATGGCTGCCGCCGAGAAATGCCAGCCGGTCATCATCGGCATGAGCGCGCTGCTCACGACGACGATGACCTACATGAAGACCGTGATCGACGGCTTCGAGAAGGCCGGCAAGGGGCACATCAAGATGGCGGTCGGCGGCGCGCCGATCAGCCAGATGTTCGCCGACGAGATCGGCGCCGACGGGTACGGGCAGAACGCGTCGGCGGCCGTCGACCTGTTCCTGCGGCTGGCCAGGCAGCCCTGACCGTGGCGACCTACACGATTCTGTACTGGCAGGAGATCCCTTCGCAGATCAAGGCGGAGGACGATCTCGACGACGTCACGCTGCCGCTCGATCCGCGATTCATGGAGCGGATCGATCAGCTCGCCGCCCAGCGGGGGCTGCAAGGCACCGACGATTACCTCGCCCAGTGGCGATGGAGCGACGCAGCAGGAGCGCGAGGGCACCGCCGAGGAGGTCGCGCAGGCGCGATCAAGCCGAGAGCTCGAAGCGCGCGCGCCGACTGGTAGATGTACTCTCACCGATGCCGGTCACGCTCACCGTCAACGGCCACCGCATCAGCGCCGGCGGGCGTGTCGCTCTTCACAGCCGCCGAGCAGGCCGGCATCCGCGTCCCGACGTCATGCGTCACCCAGGGCAAATGCAAGGAATGCGTCGTCGAAATCGTGCGCGGGATGGAGCTGCTGACGCCGCCGACACGCGTGCGAAACACATCTCGACGCCCGTAGCCAGTTTCGTCTGTCGTGCCAATCTCGCGTCGCCGCCGATACCGGCGAGATCGAGTGCCACACGATGCGCCGGGGCCAGATGCGCATCGAGCGAAGGGCGCTCCACCTTCCGGCCACCCACCAGACGACGGCGCTCGATCCCGCGGTCGTGCGTGAGGGCGATCGCGTGGTCGACGCGATGACCGGCGAAGAAATCGCCCGCTCGACCGGCCCGATTCACGGTCTCGCGATCGATCTCGGAACCACCACCGTCGTCGTCCGGCTGATCGATCTCGAAACCGGCGACCAGGTCGCGGACACCTCGTTCGAGAATCCGCAGCGCTTCGGCGGTTCGGACGTCATGTCCCGGATTCATTACGACACCGGGCATCCGGGCCGCCTGCTGATGCGCACGGTTGCCGGGTACTTGAGCCACGCGATCGCCGATCTCCCGGCCGATCCGCTGACCATCTACGACGTGGTGCTGGTCGGCAACTCGACGATGCGCGATCTGTTCTTCCGCCAGAGTGTCTACACGATCGGGCAGAACCCGTACCGTTCGATCACCGAAATCGAAATGGCCGAGGGCAAGCGAACGACGACCAGCCTGAGGACGACCGGCCGGCGCAGCCTGCTGCCCATCCACCCGAACGCCCGCGTCTCGGGACTGCCGATCATCAGCGGCCATGTGGGCGCCGACGCGGCCGCGTGCATGCTGGCCATCGATCTCGCGCACGAAGATCGGCTCGTCGCCATCATGGACATCGGCACGAACACCGAGCTGCTCGTCGGCAATCGTCATCGCATTCTTGCGGCGTCGTGCCCGGCCGGCCCCGCGTTCGAGGGGGGCGCCATCGCCTGCGGCATGCCTGGATTGGACGGCGCGATCGAGGATGTCGCGCTCGACGGACGCGGGAGGTTCCGGCTTGGCGTGATCGGAGGTGGGCCGCCGGAGGGCATCTGCGGATCCGGGCTCGTCGACCTGCTGAGCGAGCTGCTCCGGACCGGCCGCATGAATGCGCTGGGCCGCTTCGAGGACGGAGTCGACCGGGTCACGCTGGACGCCGGGCACGATATCTATTTCCTGGAGCGGGACGTCAACGAGCTGGCGCAGGCGAAAGGCGCCAACATTGCCGGCCTGCAGGTCGTGTTCAGCGACTACGGCATCCAGTTCGACGACGTCGCCGTGTTCTATCTGGCGGGAGGTTTTGGCCGTCATCTGAAGAAGTCGGCGTCGAAGCGCATCGGGCTCATCCCCAACATCGCGGACGACAAGATCGTGCAGGTCGGGAATGCGGCGCTCGAGGGCGCCACGATTGCGCTCGTCTCGCAATCGCGGCGTCAGGAGCTCGAGGCCCTGGTGAGAAGGGTCGAGCACTGCCGGCTCGAAACGCACCCGGGGTTTTTCGATTTCTTCGTCGATGGTTGTCAGTTCCGGCCCGCCGACTCACCGCCCGGGGTGAACGGGTGATCGAAATCAGCGACGGCTCGCCGCGCGTCAACGTGCCGCCGGCCGAATACACCCGGTTGCTCGGATATCCGCGGGGCTGGACCCTCGACGGCCGCGCGCAGGAGCTCGGAGACTGGGCGCGCGACTGGTATGCGCACCACGGACGTCCATGGACCTACGCGCGCGGGGTCGGCGGGATTCAAATCAATGATGGTGCCGTCGTTATCGATGGCGTGAGGTTCAACAGCAGCCGGCTGAGCGCGACGCTGGCGGCGGCCGGAGCCGACCGCGCCTTCCTTGTCGCCGTCAGTGCCGGGCCGGAGCTCGAGGAGGAGGCGCAAGTCCGGTGGCGGGACGGGAAGCCGGACGAGTACTTCTTTCTCGAGGTCTACGGATCGGCCGTCGTCGAACACCTCGTGACGATGACGGGCGCGCGCTTGTGTGCGTGGGCGGACACCGCGCAGGCGGCCGTCCTCCCGCATTACAGCCCCGGGTACCCCGAGTGGACGATCGACGAGCAGCCGATGCTGCTCGACGTGATCCGTGCGCCTCACCCTGCTGCGAGTGCCTCTCGAAGTGCTCGAGTCAGGAATGCTGCGGCCGAAGAAGTCGCTGCTGGCCGTCTTCGGTGTGACCCGGCACCTCGATCGCGTCCGTCCGCTGACGGAATTGAGTCCCTGCGAAGGCTGTTCGTTCGTGCCGTGCCAGTACCGCCGGGCGCCGTACCGCCGTTCGCGACGACCTTCGCCATCCGAGTTGCCGATCGTTGCTGATGGTGACGGCAATCCCTCCAGCCCCAACCCGTTGAGCAATGCGGCGAGCTACAGCATCAGCCTCAAGGCGCTGCAGCGATGGAGCCAGGACCGTCTGACGATCGAGGTTCGGGACGACGGCAGCATCGCGGCGATGTTTCGCTACGAAGGCACGACCTGCACCAACATGGGGAGGCCGCTGCACTTTCACTATCATGTGACGCTGGGGCCGCGTGAAGAGGGCTACCCGATTCTGGAACAATGGTGCAGACCGGCTCCGGGTGATGAGGGGTACACCGCCATGTGCCGTTACCTCAGCCATCACGACGAGCTGATGGCATCGATCGCCTTGGAACGTCCGCTCCATGGCCGGCCGCTCGACGAGGTCGTGGGCTGGAGCCGGCCGGCCAGCCCGGCCGGCTGTTACTGCGAGCCGGAGAGCCGCCAGCACAAGTGGGGACTGGTGCTCGAAACGATCCACTATGCCCTGGCAAGAATGTAGAACTGGTTTCAAAACCTGTTGCCTTCCGGCTAAAGCCGGAAGCGCTTGACGCCAGATGGTTTTGAAGCTATTCTCCACATCGCTTTCGTGGCTTCCGCCTTTAGGCGGAAGTAAAAGCCTGGAGTCACCTTGAAGAAGACGCTGCTCGACGCGATCAAGGAACGCCCTCTGCTCGGGGACGGCGCGATGGGCACCCAGTTGATGATCGCCGGGCTCGAGCAGGGGAACTCGGGCGAAGTCTGGAACCTGACCCACCCCGAGCGCGTGCTGGCGATTCAGCGGCAGTACGTCGAGGCCGGATCCGAGTGCCTCCTCACGAACACCTTCGGCGGCAGCCGCATCATGCTCAATCGTCACTCGCATGCCGATGACGTCGTGGCGATCAACGCCGCCGCCGTCGCCATCGCGCGCGAGGCGTTCGGCGGCCGGGACGGGTATGTGATTGGCGACATCGGACCGTTCGGCGGGCTGATGGAACCGTATGGCGAGTTCACCGAGGCGCAGGTGCTCGACGCGTTCCGCGAGCAGGCGAAGGCGCTCGTGGATGCCGGCGCCGACGCCATCATCATCGAGACGCAGACCTCGCTGGAGGAGCTGCGCCTCGGCCTGATGGCGGCGCGTGAAGCCGGCGCCTCCTGCGTGATCGGTTCGATGGCGTACGACGTCACGCTCGACGGATCGACGTTCCGAACCATGATGGGGGTCGATCCGGAGCGCGCCGCGGAATTCATGCAGGAGCACGGCGCCGACATCGTCGCGCTCAACTGTGGCACGGGCATGGACATGGAACGCGCCCGGCACGCGGTGCTCCGATACCTGCAGGCGACCGATCTGCCGATCATGGCCCAGCCCAACGCCGGCCAGCCGAAGCTCGTGGACATGAAAGTCGTCTACGATGAAACGCCCGCGCAGATGGTGACCGGCGTCGTTCCGCTGCTGCAGGCCGGCGCCAGCATCATCGGCGGCTGCTGTGGCAGCACACCGGGCCACATTCGCGCCTTTCGCGCGGCGATGGATCAGTTCCAGACGGCAAAGGCCCTATGAAACAACGATTGTGCGAGGTCAACGCGGCAGCGGTCACGAAGCTTCCACAGCACACCGACGACAAGTCCGGCATCGGCGTGCACTATGTCGATGCGTACCTCAAGCCCATGAATGCGAAGCTCGAGGATGGAACGCCGGTGAAGTGCAAGCGCCGGGGCCTGAAGATCGCGCTCGCGGTCGGCACGAGAAAAGGGGAGGGGCTCATGCGGCGGCTCGACGTGAGCTCCGACCCGATCGTGATGCTCGATGCGGCACTTCAGGAAGCGGCGAAGGGAGCAGGCGTCGAGCTCAGCATCGAAGACGGTGCGGTATTCATCGGTTACTAGTGCGTGTCTCGTGCGGGCCTGAAGGCCCGCACCTACAGATCGACCAGCGAAGAGCGGCCGGCGACGCGAGGCTGTAGGGGCGTCCAGCCGCCCCTCGGAAAATAAATGAGTCAGAACCTTTTCAGTTTGCAGAGACGTATCGCGGTCGTCGTTGGCGGAACCAGCGGCATCGGGCGGGTGCTGGCGCTGGGGCTCGCGGATGCCGGCGCCGATGTCGTGGCGACCGCGCGACGGGAGGCGCTCGTCGAAGACGTCGCGAAGGAGATCGAGGCCAAAGGCCGTCGCACGCTGCGGGTGGCGACGGATGTGCTCGACCGGCGCTCGCTGGGCGAGGCGTGCGACGCGGTTCTGAAGGCGTTCGGGCAGGTCGACGTGGTCGTCTATTGCGCCGGGATCAACAAGAGGGTCCCCACGATCGACATGAGCGACGAGGACTGGCACCGCATCATCGACACGAATCTGACCGGTGCCGTCCACACCTATCAGGTGTTCGCGAAACCCATGATCGCCCGGGGATCCGGACGCCTGATCGGCATCGCCTCCCTGTCGTCGTTCGTCGGCCTCCACGAAGTCAGTGCCTACACGGCATCGAAGGCAGGCATCGCCGGCCTGACGCGTGCCCTCGCGGTGGAGTGGGCGCCGCATGGCCTGACGGTCAATGCGATCGCTCCCGGAGTGTTTCGGACGGAGCTGAATGCCACCCTCCTGGAAGGACCGCGGGGACAGGAATTCCTCATGCGGACGCCGATGCGGCGATATGGCAAGCTGGAAGAGCTCGTCGGAGCCGCGGTCTACCTCGCATCCGACGCTTCCACCTTCGTGACCGGTCAGGTCATTGCCGTCGACGGCGGGTTCCTCGCGAGCGGGGTGAATCAATGAAAGCCGCGCTGGTCATCAGTGATCGCGACAACGTCGCGACCGCGCTGCAGCCGCTCGATGATGGCCGGGTGCTCGAGGTCGCCGGCGTGTCGGTGACGGTACGCGAAGCGATCCCGTCGGGTCACAAGGTCGCGATTCGCGCGATCGCGGCGGGGGAGCCCGTCATCAAGTACGGCAGCCCGATCGGCACGGCCACCGCCGCCATCGAGCCCGGCGCCCACGTCCACACGCACAACGTCGCGAGCGGCCGCGGCCGGGGCGACCTCGACGAGGCGGCGGCTCCCGTCGCTCCCCGGCTGGCCGAGCCGCCGGATGCGCCAGCGGGTGGCGGACGATGACAGCAGAGAAGCGCCCCGGATTCCTCGGTTATCGCCGCAGCGATGGCCGCATCGGGACCCGCAATCACGTGCTCGTCGTGCCGACCGTGATCTGTTCCGCGGTGGTCGCCGAGCGCGTGGCCGCGTCGGCGGCGCCGGTCGTCCACCGCGCTGCCGCACCTCGCGGGCTGCGGTCAGCTCGGCCCCGACATGCGCGTGACCCACGACACGCTGGCCGCTTATTGTGCGCATCCAAACGTCGGCGCGGTGCTGGTCATCGCGCTGGGGTGCGAGCAGGTCGTGGCGCAGATGCTGGCGGAAACCGCGAAGCGGCACGGCAAGCCGGCCGAGATCATCGCGATACAGTCGGAGGGCGGAACGGTCAGGACCACCGAGAAGGGCACCGTATCGTCCAGGCGCTGGCCGATCGGCTGTCAGGCGCCGAGCGCGAATGGTGCGACGTGTCCGAGCTGGTGCTCTCGCTGAAATGTGGCGGATCCGACTACACGTCGGGTCTCGCCTCGAACCCCGCGCTCGGGCGGGTCACGGATCGACTCGTCGATCTCGGTGGCAGCGCGGTCCTCGGCGAGGTCGCCGAGATCATGGGCGCGGAGCACCTGCTGGCCGCCCGCGCGACCAACCCGGCCGCCGCCACACAGCTGATCCAGATTATCCGGCGCGTGGAATCCGAGGCACGGTCGCTCGGTCTCGACATCCGCGGCACGCAGCCGTCACCGGGCAACATCCGCGGCGGCCTGACCACGATCGAGGAGAAATCGCTCGGCGCCACTCACAAGGGAGGCGAGCGCGCGCCGCTCGAGGAGGTGGTGGGGTATTCGGCGCCGATCCGTCAGAAAGGCCTGACCGTGATGGACACGCCGGGGCTCGATGTCGAGGCCGTCACCGGCATGGTCGGCGGTGGCGCGCAGGTCGTGGTCTTCACCACCGGGCTTGGCACCCCGACCGGGAACCCCATCGCCCCGGTCATCAAGATCACCGGCAACGCCCGCACCGCGCGGCAGATGGCCGACAACATCGATCTCGACGTCAGCGGCATCATGGCGGAGACCGAGACCCTCGACGCCAGCGCGGATCGGCTGTTCGACGAGGTGCTCGCCGTCGCCTCGGGCAAGGAGACGGCAACCGAAAGGCTCGGGCATCGGGAGTTCGCGATTCACAGGCGGAATCCCACGATCTGACTGGCCTCAACTCCCAACTCCCAACTCCCAACTCCCAAGGAGAGCCGGTCGAACAACTGCGGAAAGTCGGCCAACGAGCTTGTTGAAGCGTTTTCCACCCAGATCGTTCGAGCGATTCTCCTTGGAGAGTTGGAAGTTGGAGAGTTGGGAGTTGACCAAGTTCTCGACTAGGATGACGCCCCGAATGCATCACGTCCCCTCCAGTCCAGCCGAACGGCCCGCCGCCGGCCCCGTGCGTGCCGGCGGACAGTACCGCTGGGTCATCTGCGCGCTGCTGTTTTTCGCGGCGACGATCAACTACATCGACCGGCAGGTGATCGGGATCCTGAAGCCAACCCTCCAGCAGGAGTTCGGCTGGTCGGAGGTCGACTACGCCGACATCGTCTTTGCCTTCCAGCTCGCGTATGCGATCGGCCTGCTCCTCACCGGCCGCATCGTGGATCGGATCGGCGCCCGCCTCGGGTTCGCGGTCGCGATTGTTCTCTGGAGCCTTGCGGCCATGGCGCATGCCGAGGCGACGACGTTTGGTCCTGCGGCCGCTGCCCTGCTGAGCGTCGTCGGGCTGACCTACTCGGCCTCGGTCGCAGGATTCCTCGCGGCGCGTTTCCTCCTGGGGCTGGGCGAAGCGGGCAACTTTCCGGCGTCGATCAAGGTGGTGGCGGAGTGGTTTCCGAAGCGTGAGCGGGCCTTCGCGACCGGGCTGTTCAACTCGGGCACCAACATCGGCGCGCTGATCACGCCGCTCGTCGTGCCGTGGATCACGCTCACGTGGGGATGGTATTGGGCGTTCGTGGCGACGGGCGCGATCGGGCTGCTGTGGCTGCTCGCGTGGCTGCCGATTTATGGCGCCCCGGAGTCGCATCCCCGGGTGAGCCCGAGCGAACTGGCTTACATCCGCAGCGATCCGCCCGATCCGGTCACGCGTGTGCCCTGGAGAGCGGTCCTGCCCCTGCGGCAGACCTGGGCCTTCATGCTCGGCAAGTTCCTCACCGATCCGGTGTGGTGGCTCTACCTGTTCTGGGTCCCCGACTTCCTCAACCGGAACTACGCCATCGACCTGCGGCTGGTCGGGCCGCCGCTCGTCGTGATTTATCTCGTCGCGGATGTCGGCAGCATCGGGGGAGGCTGGCTGTCGTCGGCGTTGATCAAGCGTGGCTGGAGCGTGAATGCCGGCCGCAAGACCGCGATGCTGGTCTGTGCGCTCGCCGTGGTGCCGATGATGTTTGCCTCGGGCGCGCACGACCTCTGGCTGGCGGTAGCCCTGATCAGCGTCGCCGCGGCCGCGCACCAGGGCTGGTCGGCCAACCTGTTCACGCTGGTGTCGGACACTTTTCCGCGGCAGGCGGTCGGGTCGGTGGTCGGACTCGGTGGAATGGCCGGAGCCATCGGCGGCATGTTAATCGCCAAGCTGACCGGCTATCTGCTCCAGCTGACCGGAAGCTATGTGCCGGTGTTCCTGATCGCGGCGTTCGCCTACCTGACGGCGCTCGCGGTCATTCACCTCCTCGTACCGCGTCTGGAACCTGCGAAGGTCTAGTGTAGTGACCGCTCCCTCGGATCTCCCCCTGCGGCAGGCATGGGACGTCCCGTCGCGGCCACGACCGATCGTCATCATCGGCGCCGGTGCGATCGTTCGAACCGCGCATCTGCCCGCGTACCGCCGGCTGGGCCTGCCGGTCGCCGGACTGTTCGATGTCCGGATCGATCCGGCCGCCGATCTGGCGAAACGCTTCGGCATCGAGACCGTTCATCAAACGCTGACCGACGCGTGTCGTGCCGGCGAAGACGGCGAGGTGGTGTTCGACGTGGCGGTGCCCGGCGATCAGGTGCTCGGGGTGCTGCGCTGTCTTCCCGACGGCGCCGCGGTCCTGATTCAGAAGCCGATGGGCGACGATCTGCAGGCGGCCCGCGAGATCCGCGACATGTGCCGCGAGCGGCGGCTGGTGGCCGCGATGAACTTCCAGCTGCGATTCAGCCCGAACGTGCTCGCGCTCCGCGATCTGCTCGCGCGCGGGTTGCTCGGCGAGATCGTCGATATCGAGGTGCGGCTGCAGGTCCGGCAGCCCTGGGAGACCTGGGCGTTCATGCGGGGGCTGCCGCGTCTCGAGGTGCTCTACCACTCGATCCACTATCTCGACACCATCCGCATGCTGAGCGGCGAGCCGCGCGGCGTGTACTGTCGCGCCGTCGGACACCCGAAGCTTCCCGAATACGCCGATCCCCGCAGCTCGATCATCCTGGACTACGGCGACCGGATTCGCTGCTCGCTGACGCTCAACCACACGCACGTCTTCGGCGAGCGGCACCGCGCCTCGATATTCAAGATTGAAGGCACCAAGAGCGCCGCCGTGCTCTCGATGGGCGTGAACCTCGACTACCCGCACGGGCTGCCCGATACGCTCGAGGTCGCACACGAGGGCCAGTGGTCTCCAGTCGCGCTGCGGGGCTCCTGGTTCACCGAAGCCTTCGAAGGCCCGATGTCGAACCTGCAGCGGTTCGTGACCGGCGAGGACGCCTGGCTGGTATCGCCGGTTGACGATGCGATCCGGACGATGGCCGTGGTCGAAGCCTGCTACCAGTCGAGCGCCCGCGGCGGTACGCCGATCCCCGAGCCATGATCGTCGACGCGCACCAGCATTTCTGGCGCTACGACCCCTGCGAGTACGACTGGATCGACGATCGCATGGCGGCGCTCCGGCGTGACTTCATGCCGGCAGACCTCACGCCGCACCTGGCACAGGCCGGCGTCGATGCGACCATTGCCGTGCAGACGCGTCAGACCATCGAAGAAACCGAGTGGCTGCTGCGCCTTGCCGACGCCCATCCGTTCATTGCCGGCGTAGTCGGCTGGATCGACCTCCGCGCCGACGACGTCGAGGCAGTGGTCGAGGAACTGCGCCTCCAGCCAAAGCTGTCCGGCATCCGCCACATCGTCCAGAGCGAGCCGGACGATCGCTTCCTGCTCGATCCAGCGTTTGGCCGTGGCATCGCGGCGCTCGGACGGGCCCGGCTTCCGTACGACATCCTGATCTATCCGCGGCACCTGCCGGTGGCGGCCGAATTCGTCTCGCGTTTCCCGTCGCAGCCCTTCGTGCTCGATCACCTGGCGAAGCCGGAGATAAGAAACGGGGCGATCGACGAATGGGCGCGTGACCTGCGCCGGCTGGCAGGTGCGCCGAACGTGTGGTGCAAGCTGTCCGGGCTGGTCACGGAGGCAGACTGGCGAGCCTGGACGCCGGAGCAGATGGCTCCGTACCTGGACGTGGCTTTCGACTGTTTCGGCGCCGCGCGGCTGATTGCCGGGTCGGACTGGCCGGTTTGCACGCTGGCCGCCGACTACTCGCGTACGATGGCGGTTGTGCGGGACTATCTCGGGCCATTCACGTCGGCTGAACGCGCCGCCGTCCTTGGGGGGAACGCGAGGATCGTTTATCTGAGGGAATACGGGTTCCGGGTTCCGGGTGCCGGGTTCAGGGTTCGGTTCGGGGTTCCGGGTTCGGTTCGGGGTTCCGGGTTCGGTTCGGGGTTCCGGGTTCGGTTCGGGGTTCCGGGTTCCAGGTTCTCACCATCAACCACTACGGTGGTGGAATCCTTCGGAGCGAACCAGAGCCAGAGCGTCGACCGGGGCCGAACCTTGAACCCCTGAACCCTGAACCGAACCCGGAACCCCCGAACCGAACCCCGAACCCGGCACCCGGCACCAGGAACCCACAAAGGAGCCCACTGCATGAAACGCGTCCTGATGACTCTGTTGCTCGCCGTCGCGGCGATCTCCTGCCGTGGCGGATCGAACAGTGGCGGAGAGGCCGGCAAGCTCACGATCGCGGTGATCCCGAAAGGGACGAGCCACGTGTTCTGGCAGATGATTCACGGTGGTGCCGAGAAGGCCGCCCAGGAGCTCGGGGTGACCGTCATCTGGCGCGGGCCGCTGCGCGAGGACGACCGCGCCTCGCAGATTTCCGAGATTGAAGGATTCATCACCCGCGGCGTCTCGGGCATCGCCATCGCCCCGCTCGACGAGACGGCGCTCGCCCTGCCCGTCGCCGATGCGCAGCGGCAGAAGATTCCGGTAGTTGTCTTCGACTCGGGGCTGAAGGGAGCCGACTACGTCAGCTTCGTCGCGACCGACAACCGGCAGGGCGGCCGCATGGCGGCCGAGCACATCGCGAAGCGGCTGGACGGCAAGGGCAAGGTGCTGCTGCTGCGGTACGCGGAAGGTCATGACAGCACCACGCAGCGTGAGGAGGGCTTTCTCGAAGCGCTCGCGCCAATGAAGGGTATCGAGATCGTCAGCTCGAACCAGTACCTCGGGGCCGACGTCGAAGGCGCCGTCAAGCGCGGCGAGGCGGTGCTGAGCAACTATCGCACCCCGGACGGCGGCCTCGGCATCGACGCGATCTTCTGCGTCAACGAGTCGACCACGTTTGCGCTGATGCGCGTGCTGCAGGATCACGGCTGGGCCGGCAAGGTGAAGTTCGTCGGCTTCGACGCGTCCGACAACCTGATCAAAGGGCTGGCCGACGGTCACATCGACGCCCTGATCATCCAGGACCCGGTCAAGATGGGGTATCTGGCGGTGAAGACGCTGGTGTCGCACATCAAAGGGCAGCCGGTCGAGAAGCGGATCGACACGGGCGTTCACATCGCAACCCGCGAGAACATGAACGAGCCGGCGATGAAGGAACTGCTGAAGCCGGACCTCTCGCAGTGGTTGAAGTAGCGACTTCGCTCTCCGCCGCCGCGACGCTGCATCGACACCGCCCCGGTTCGAGATGCGGGGGGTCCGCAAGTCGTTCGGCGCGACCCGGGCCGTCAATGGGGTGGACTTCGCCGTCGCGGCGGGGGAGGTGTGTGCGCTGGTCGGCCAGAACGGGGCCGGCAAGAGCACGCTGATGGGGATTCTGTCGGGTGCAATCCGGCCGGACGCGGGGACGATGATCCTCGACGGTCAGCCGTATCAGCCTCGTGAGCCCATCCACGCCCGGCATGCGGGCGTGGCGATGATTCACCAGGAGCTCTCCCTCGCCTCCCACCTCACGGTGATGGAGAACATCGCGCTCGGGGTCGAGCCGGCGCGAATGGGCCTGATCGAGTGGCGCCGCATGCGTGACGCGGCGGCCGAGGCCCTGACCCAGCTGGGCCACCCGGAGATTCGGCCCGATGCGATCGTCGCGGATCTCTCCCCGGCGGGGCAGCAGCTGGTGGAAGTGGCCCGGGCGCTCGCCGCTCGGGCCCGCGTCGTCGTGCTCGACGAGCCCACGAGCAGCCTGACCCATGCGGACGTCGAGCGGCTGTTCGCGCTGATCCGACGGCTCGCGACGCAGGGGCTCGCCGTGGTCTACATCTCGCATTTCATCGAGGAAGTGAAAGCCATCTCCGATCGCGTCGTCGTGTTGCGCGACGGCGCCAACGTGGGTGGAGGGAGGACCGCCGATCTGTCGCCGGCGATGATCGTGGAGCTGATGGTTGGACGGGAGGTCGAAGATCTCTATCCCCGCACCCCGCGGGAGGCGGGCGAAGCGCTGCTCGAGCTCGCCGAGCTCCAGCCCGGGGGCGCGACGCTGACGCTGCGGCGCGGTGAGATCGTCGGCATCGCCGGACTGCTCGGTGCCGGCCGGACGCGGCTGCTCCGGACGATCTTCGGCCTCGAACCCGTACGCAGCGGCCGGATCAGGGTCGGCGTCTATTCGGGGCCGGCCTCGCCGACGGCACGATGGTCGCAGGGCGCGGGCATGCTGAGCGAGAACCGCGCCGCCGAAGGGCTGGCGATCGGGCTCAGCATCGCGGACAATCTGACGCTGTCCCGTCTGACCGATCTCGGGCCGGGCTTCGTCGTGCTCCCGTCGCGTCAGGCGGCAGCCGCGAGGCGCTGGATGGAGCGCATCGGCATCCGGAGCTCCGGACCCCGCCAGCCGGTCGGCGAGCTGTCGGGAGGCAATCAGCAGAAGGTGGCGATTGCCCGCCTGCTGCACCACGACGTCGACCTGCTCGTTCTCGACGAGCCCACGCGCGGGATCGATGTCGGCAGCAAGGCGCAGATTTACGCGCTGCTGGACGCTCTTGCTGCCGGCGGCGGCGGCGAGACCGCCCGACCGCGGGCTGTGTTGATGGTCAGCAGCTATCTGCCGGAGCTGCTGGGACTTTGTGATCGTATCGCGGTGATGTGCCGCGGCCGGCTGGGACCGGCACGACCGACATCCGAATGGACGGAACACTCACTGCTGATGGAAGCCTCGGGCGCGCAAACCGCTTGAAGGCGGTCTGGCGCGGCGACAGCGGCGTCCTGCTGGGACTGCTGCTGGTCGCGATCTTCTTCGGGCTTCTCATCGGCCCGCAATTCTTTCGCCCGGTCAATCTCGAGCTCATGGCGATCCAGACGGTCATCGTCTGTGTCGCGGCGCTTGGGATGACGATGGTGATCGTGTCGGCCGGCATCGACCTGTCGGTGGGCTCGGTGGTCGCGCTCGCGACGGTCGTGACCGCGGTCCTGCTGCGGCGCGGCTACGATCCTGCGCTCGCCGCCCTCGGCGCTCTCGGCGCCGCCGCCGTCTGTGGCTTCACGAACGGCCTGCTGATCACCAGGCTCAAGGTCGTGCCCTTCATCGTCACACTCGGGACGATGCTGCTGGTGCGCGGGGCGGCGAAAGGCGTGGCCGAGGAGCGCCGGATCGAAGCTCCGCTCACGTGGTTGAACGATCTGCTGCGCACCGCGCGCGGCGGCGGCGGGTTCGGCGTGCCCGCCGGCATCTGGATCACGCTGGTGCTGGCCCTGATCGTGGGCGCCGTTCTGGGCTACACCCGCTTCGGCCGCCACCTGTTCGCCATCGGATCCAATGAGCGGACCGCGCGGTTGTGCGGTGTGCGCGTCGAACGCCGCAAGCTGCAGGTCTACACGCTCGCGGGAATCTTCGCCGGCCTGGCCGGCATCTTTCAGTTCTCCCGGCTGTCGGTCGGCGATCCGACCGTCGCCGTCGGCCTCGAGCTGGACGTGATCGCCGCGGTGATCATCGGCGGCGGCAGCCTGCTCGGCGGCAAGGGCACCGTGATCGGCACGATGGGCGGTGCGGCCATCATGGCCGTGATCCAGATCGGCTGCTCGCAGCACGGTCTGCCCAACTGGGTCCAGCAGATTGTCACGGGCATCATCATCGTGATGGCGGTCGCGCTGGATCACTGGAGGCAAGAATCGTTCAGGCGGGGAGCGGTCCAATGAATCGGCGACAGCGGCTGCGAACTCACAGGAGGTCAGGAGTTCAGGAGGATCGTCTGAAACCTCCTAGCTCTTGACCCCTGTGAATAATTTCGCCGGTAGCCAGCACATCGCGTCGCCAAGCAGCGAGTAACTGATCTACGAAATGAAAATCACTGACCTTGAGTCTCTTGATCTCCGCTTCCCCACCTCCCGTACGCTGGCCGGCAGCGATGCCGTCCACAAGGATCCCGATTACTCGGCGGCGTACGTCATCCTGAAAACGGATGGCGGACCTGGAAGGTCACGGCCTCACGTTCACCGTCGGCCGCGGCAACGAGCTCTGTGTTGCCGCGATCGAGTCGATGCGGCACCTCGTCGTCGGCAAGCGGCTCGACGACATCACCGCGGACTTCGCGGGCTTCTGGCGCAGCCTCGCCTCCGAGTCGCAGCTCCGCTGGCTGGGGCCGGAGAAGGGCGTCATTCATCTCGCGCTCGCCGCCATCGTCAATGCGGTCTGGGATCTCTACGCGAAGGCCGAGCGCAAACCGTTGTGGAAGCTGCTGGCCGACATGACGCCGGCGCAGATCGTCTCGGCCATCGACTTCCGCTACATCACCGACGCGCTCACCCCGGACGAGGCGCTCGCGATCCTCGAACGTCAGGCCGCGACCAAAGCTGACCGGGAAGCGCAGCTGCTGAAGATCGGCTACCCGGCCTACACCACCTCCGCCGGATGGATCGGGTACTCGGAGGACGGGATTCGGAAGCTGGTCACGCGAGGCGCTGGCGGAGGGCTGGACGCATTTCAAGGTCAAGGTCGGCGGCGTGCCGGAGGACGACGCACGCCGGGTCGGCCTGGTGCGCGAAGCGATCGGCCCGAACCGGACGCTGATGATCGATGCGAACCAGAACTGGAACGTGGACGAGGCGATCGCGCGGGTCAACGAGCTGGCGAAGTTCAAGCTGTGGTGGATCGAGGAGCCGACCAGCCCGGACGACGTGCTCGGGCATGCCGCGATCGCGAAAGGCGTCCGGCCGGCCGGTGTTGGCGTGGCGACCGGCGAGCACTGCGCGAATCGCATCATCTTCAAACAGCTGCTCCAGGCCAACGCGATCGATTTCTGCCAGATCGACAGCTGCCGGCTGGGCGGGGTCAACGAGAACCTGGCCGTGATTCTGATGGCGGCCAAGTTCGGCGTGCCGGTCTGTCCCGCATGCCGGCGGCGTCGGTCTCTGCGAGTACGTGCAGCACCTGTCGATGTTCGACTACCTCGCGGTGACCGGAACCATGGACGGCCGGGTGACCGAGTTCGTCGACCACCTGCACGAGCACTTCGAGGATCCGGTGGTCATCCGGAACGCGCGCTACATGCCGCCCGCCGCGCCTGGCTACAGCATCACGATCAAGCCCGATTCGCGACACCAATATCGGTTTCCCGACGGTCCAGTGTGGTTGGGCGACAGCCACTGAATACTGTTTGTATCTCCTAACCTCCTGTTCAAGAACTCGTCTTCGTTCAAGAATTGTTCATGCCCGAATCGTTCCCTCGCATCGCTGCCCTGAAGACGGCTGCCGCATTTCGCGATTACCTCACGCGGAACGGTATTCCTCTCGACTTCGACGATCAGCTGGTGCCGCCGGAGCAGTCCCCGCTGGCGCAGCCGTTCGAGATGGACGGCATTCGGGTGGGCAACCGTTTCTGCGTGCTGCCGATGGAGGGGTGGGACGGGACGCCGGATGGGAAGGCCTCCGAGCTGACGATCCGGCGGTGGCGCAACTTCGGCCTGGGCGGCGCGAAACTGATGTGGGGCGGGGAAGCCGTCGCGGTACGGCACGACGGCCGCGCCAATCCCAATCAGCTGCTGCTGACACCGGAGAATCACAAATCGATCGCCGATCTGCGCGAAACGCTGATCGGCGCGCATCGTGAACGGTTCGGCGCCAACGCCGACGGCGATCTGTTCATCGGCCTGCAGCTGACGCATTCGGGCCGCTGGTCTCGACCGAATGTCTTCGATCGGCCCGAACCGCTCGCCGCCGTCTCGAATCCGGTCCTGGATCGCCGCGTGCCTTCCGGCGTCCCGGTGTTGTCGGACGACGATCTGGACCGGCTGGTCGAGGACTTCGTCGCGGCCGCGCGCCTGGCGTACGACGCCGGCTATCAATTCATCGACGTCAAGGCCTGTCACGGCTATCTCGGACACGAGCTGCTCGGCGCCCGTGCGCGCGAGGGCAAGTACGGCGGCCCGGCGCTCGAGAACCGGATGCGGTTCATGCGGAACGTCATCGAGGCGGTCCGCGCCGCGGTGCCGGGACTGCTGATCGCGGTCCGATTCTCGGCGTTCGATCTGGTGCCGTATCGAAAGAGGGCCGACGGTGTCGGCGAGCCCGACCCTGATGCCGACCGGGTCGAATCACGGATTCGGTCTGACCCGCGGGGATCAGGCGTCGATCGACGACGCGGTGGAGCTGTTGTCGGCGCTGGAGCGGATGGACGTGCGATGGATTTGCGTCACGGCCGGCAGCCCCTACTACAACCCGCACACCCAGCGTCCGGCGCTCTTCCCGCCGCTCGACGGCTATCTGCCGCCGGAGGATCCGCTGCGCGGCGTGGCGCGGCAGATCGATGCGACCGCCAGGCTGAAACAGCGCTTCCCGAAGCTCGCGATCGTGGGATCGGGTTACAGCTACCTGCAAGAGTGGCTGCCGAACGTGGCCCAGCACGCGGTCGCGAAGGGGTTGACCGACTTCGTCGGCCTCGGCCGGATGGTCCTCGCGTATCCGGACCTGCCGGCCGACGTGCTCGGCGGAACGAAGCTCCGCCGGAAATCGATCTGCCGGACCTTCAGCGACTGCACTACCGGACCACGACTGGGCATGGTGTCAGGCTGCTATCCGCTCGATCCGTTCTACATGGCCAAGCCGGAGGCGGCCATGATTCTCAAGAAGCGGCCCAAGGCTGACGAGTGAAAAGACTCAACTCCCAATTTCCAACTCCCAACTCCCAAGGAGAGCCGTTCGAGACAGTCGGGTGAAAGCCGCTGCCACAAGCTTGTTGCGACGCCTTTCGCCCAGATGCTCCGAACGACTTTCCTTGGGAGTTGGGAGTTGGAAGTGGGGAGTTGACACGCATCAGAAAGACAAGCGGAAGCTCAGTCGCGTCTGCCGTGGAATCCTCGCGCTGGAGATCCTCCCGAACTCCGCCGCGGTGACCGTGACGTTGGGGTTGTTCAGGTTCAGCCGGTTGAACACGTTGAACACGTCCGCCCGGAACTGGAGCGTCACTCAGCCATCCGCAGCGCGTGATCTTCATTTGTCCCATCGCCCCTTGCAAAGGAAACACACCGGACCGGTCGGTCCGGCGTAACGGAGCGCACTGCGCGCGGCGGGTCCGACCCGCCTCCCGCCAGGCAGTGCTGTCGGCTTGTGATACTGTGTGTTTCTCGTAAAAGTCAAGTTACTGTAGCGGTAAAGCCGATGGCCTCGACCACCATGAAACGGATCGCCAGCGAGCTCGGGGTGTCGATCACCACGGTCTCGAAGGTGCTCAACAATCACGACGACATCAGCCCGGCCACGCGCGCGCGGGTCATGGCCAAGGTGGAAGAGCTCGGATATCGGCCGAACGCGGTCGCGCGCTCGCTGACGCTCCGGCGCACGCACACGCTGGGGGTGGTGATCCCCGACCTGCTGCACTCGTTCTTCGTCGAGATCATCGCGGGCATCGAGCCGGTGGCCAGCGAGCGCGGGTACGGGCTGCTGCTGTGCAGCTCGGGCGAGAACCCCGCCAAGGAGCGGTCAGAGCTCCAGCTGCTCCACGGCCGTCAGGTCGACGGCATCGTGCTGGCCTCGACGCATGGATCGGGCAACAGCGAGATCCTGCGCGAGCTGCACGCCGATGGCACGGGCCTGGTGATGATCGACCGCGACGACTACCCGAACATCCCCTGCCACCGCGTGATCACCGACGACGAGCGGGTCGGGGTGCTGGCGACCGAGCACCTGCTCGCCTCCGGGCGCCGCGCCATCGCGCACCTTTCCGGGCCGCGGCTGACCCACGCCCGGCGCCGTGAGAAGGGTTGGAAGGACACGCTCCGCGCCGCGGGCATCCGCATTCCGAACGACTGGATCGCCGTGGCCGGATTCATGGAGATCGACGGCTACCGCGCGATGAAGCGCGTGTTGTCGCTGCGACCGCGGATCGACGCGGTCTTTGCGGTCAACGATCCGACGGCGATTGGCGCGATGAGAGCGATCTGGGAGGCCGGTCTCAAGGTCCCCGACGACATCGCCGTGGTCGGCGCCGGCGACGTGATCCACGGCGAGCTGCTGAAGGTGCCGCTGACGACGGTGAGCTGGTCGAGAGCCGAGCTCGGCCGGGAAGCGGCCGAGCTGCTGTTGAACGCCGCCGAACGCAACGGCGGCGAGCCGCGCCGCGTGATCGTCCCGCCGCATCTGGTCGTCCGGGAGTCATGCGGCGGCGCGGCCGGTGCGGCTGTCGGGACAGGCTGCGTTTGCAGGACGGTAGGTCGGGAGTTCTTGAAAGCAGTCTGCGGACTGTCGCTCCTGTTAAAACTCTTGCTGCTCGCTCAGCCGCGCCTTACGCCAGCACGTTGCGGCAGTAATCCACGCACTTCTTCAGCTCCGTCATTCGATCGGAGCCTTCCGGCACCGGGTATTCGAACTCGATCGTGGCCTGAATCGGCCACTTGTTGTCGCGGATCAGCTGCAGCACTTCCTTGATCGGCGTGTCGCCCGTGCCGAACGGCACATTGCGGCCGTCGAGGGTCCGGTCTTTCACGTGGATGTGCGTGATCCGCTCGTGCTGCTCCTTCAGGAACGGCACCGGCGACGTCTTGTTGCCGACGATGAAATGGCCGATGTCGAGGTTGGCGCCGTTGTGTCTGCGCGTAGCTGAACACCTCTTTCCACTCTTTGGGACCGGTCTCCGCGTGCCCGTGGTAGCCGACCATCAGCTTGTGCTTGTCGGCGAACCCGCCGAGGCGCTTCTCGGGCAGCGGACCGGTCGGGGGCGCTTTCGGATCGATGTGGGTGATCTCGGTTGAGATCGCCCGTGCGCCGAGGGCCTTCGCCAGCGTGAACTCGTAGTCGACGACGTCGTCGGCCATGGTGAAGATGTTGTCGACCTTCACGATCTCGATGGCAATGCCGGCGTCGTCGAACTTCTTCCGGACCGCCTTGGCCTTGTCCATCGGCGCCGAGAGCCGCCATTTGCGGAGCTCCTCGACGGCGGTCTTCCGCGCCGCTTCCTGCTCGGGCGTCTGCGGCTTGGCGTTGCGTCCGCCGGGCGCCGGCGCCGCGGCGGTGACAAGGCTGTCGGGCAGTCCCAGGTCGGCCTCGACCGGCTGCGTGCGCAGCTCGACGCCGCTCACCCCGAGCTGGACGCACTTCTGGATGATTTCGTCGACCGGAGCGCTGCGCCCGCCGAAGTTGTACGGGACGTTCATGCCGATCTGGACGCCGCGGACCTTCGAGTTCGGCTTCGACTGGCCGATGACCGGAAATCGCGCAACACGTAGGCGGCCGGCACGGCCGAGAGGGCGAGTTTGGCGAGCTCACGTCGTGTGTACATGGGAGAGAAACTAGCACAGATGGCTTGCGGCGCCTCACGCCCCCAAAAGGCATCCAACAGGAGGGCAAAGAGATAAGGAGCATTTTGGCTTAATACCTCGTTATCTCCTGGCCCTCCTGTAAGGCTCTTGGGAAGCGGCTCTCGTGTCGAACGTGGGGTACCGTCGCCGCGTTGAAGGGTTAACATCACCCGATGCTGCACCGTCGGTCTCGCTGCGTTCTCGCTGCGCTCCTGGCTCCGCAATCCACCCCGTCGCCCGCCTGGGTCACGAAGCCGCTTCGGGCCGGCATCATCGGCACCGACACCTCGCACGTGCCGGCGTTCACCAAGGCATTCCGCGACCACCCGGAGTGGAAGATCACGGTCGTCGCCGCGTACAAGGGCGGCAGCCCGGATTTTCCGATCAGCGCCAATCGGGTCGAGGGTTTCGCGAAAACGATTCAGACGACTATGGCGTCGAGCTGGTGGACAGCATCGAGGCGCTCCTCGCGAAGGTCGACGTCGTCCTGCTCGAGAGCGTGGACGGCCGGCCGCATCTCGGCCAGGTCACGCCCGTGCTCAAGGCGGGCAAGCGGGTGTTCGTCGACAAGCCGCTGGCCGCGAGCCTCGAGGACGCCCGGCGCATCGTGGAGCTGGCGCGCGAGACGCGCACGCCGATCTTCTCGAGCTCCTCGGCGCGCTTCCAGCCCGACATCCCGCGCGTCCAGGACGACAAGTCGATTGGACGGGTGACCAGAGTGCAGGCCAACTACCAGCTCAACATGGTGCCGTTCCACCCCGACCTCTTCTACTACGGCATCCACGGCGTCGAAGCGCTTTACGCGGTGATGGGCAGAGGCTGCGATCGGCTGACGCGCAAGGTGGCGCCAGACAGCGACGTCACCACCTGCGTGTGGAAGGACGGCCGCGTTGGTGTCTACAACGCCCTGATCAAGGGGGATGCGAAACAGCCGGTGCTGGTGTTGACTGGCGCGACGGGCACGACCAGCACCGGGGCGCCGAGCAGCTACGATGGCCTGGTCGCCGAGATCGCGCAGTTCTTCCACACCGGACGGCCGCCGGTCGATATCGCCGACACGCTCGAGATCGTCGAGTTCATGACCGCCGCGCAGATCAGCAAGGAGAAGGGGGGCGCAGAGGTCCGGCTCCAGGATGTGCGATGACGGCGCCCCGAATCCTGACGACCACCGTCGGTTCCTATCCGATTCCCGACTGGCTGGCGGCGCTGCCGAGCGAGCAGGCGCTGATCGACGCCACCCGGGTCGTCTTCGATCTGCAGCGCCAGGCGGGCATCGATCTTCCCACCGACGGCGAGCTGTATCGCTTCGACGTGAATCATCCGGACACCAACGGGATGATCGAGTATTTCGTGCACCGGCTGGGTGGCGTCAGCGCCCGGGTCGGCCGGCGCGAGACGGCCGCGTTCCGCGCGAAGTCGGAGATGCGGTTCCGCAGCCGGCCCGCCGGCGTGGTGGTCGGACCCGATCGACGAGGGCACGCTGAACCTGCCCGAGGATTGTGCCCGCGCGGCCGGCGTCGCGGGCGGACCGTTCAAGTTCACGCTCACCAGCCCCTACATGCTGGCGCGCACGCTGCTCGACGAGCACTATCGCGATTTCGGCGCGCTGACGCTCGCGATCGCCGATGCGCTGGCGGCGCAGGTGCGGGACCTCGACTGCGCCTGCGTGCAGGTAGACGAGGCGAACATCCCGGGCAACCCGTCGGACGGCCCGCTCGCCGCCGCGGCGATCAACCGCGTGCTGGACGCGGTCCGAGGTGACCAAGGCCGTGCATTTCTGCTTCGGCAACTACGGCGGCCAGACGATTCAGTCGGGGACGTGGCAGGCGCTGATGGCATTCCTCAACGCGCTGCACGCCGATCACCTGGTGCTCGAGCTGGCTCACCGGCCGACGTCCGATCTCGACGCGCTGCGGGAATTGCGTCCGGGCATCGGCATCGGTGTCGGCGTCGTGGACATCAAGGTCAATCACGTCGAGACGCCGGACGAGATCGCCATGGCCCTCGAGCGCGCCGAACAGGCGCTCGGCCCGGACCGCGTGCGCTACGCGCATCCGGATTGCGGTTTCTGGATGTTGAAGCGGTCGGTCGCCGACCGGAAGATCGCGGCGCTGGTCAAGGGGAGGGATCTGTATCTGGGACGTTAGGCGCCATCATGTCAACTCCCAACCTCCAACTCCCAACTCCCAAGGCGAGCCGTTCGAACAACGGGGTTAAAGCCGCGCCAACAGGCTCGATGGCGCGCCTTCGACCCAATTGTTCGACTGGCTTCCCTTGGGAGTTGGGAGTTGGGAGTTGGGAGTTGACAGATGGCAGCCAGAGCCGAAGGCGCCCTCATGAGATTCACCGTTTCCCCCTTCGAGTTCTTCGTGCTGCCGACGCGAACGCGCTTTCCGTTCCGCTACGGGATCGCCAGCATGACCGACGTGCCGCAGTTCTTCGCCACGACGCAGGTCTCCGACGGCCGCGGCGTCCGGGCCGGGCTCGCGGCCGAAGGGCTGCCGCCGAAATGGTTCACGAAGGATCCCGACGACGACCTTCGAGCAGGACCTGCCGCATGATGACCGAGGTCATCAGGCACGCGGCGAGGCTCGCGGCTGGAGATCGCGCGCCAGCCGATCGCGCTTCTTCGATTTGTGGCGCGAGCTCGAATCGCCAGCAGGCGCGCATGGGCCGGAATCGCGGCGCATCGCGCCGCTGCTGGCGCACCTCGGCGTCAGCCTGGTCGAACGCGCGGTGCTCGACGGGCTCTGCCGGCTCGCCGGCGAGCCGCTGCATCAGGTCGTGCGTGCGAACGGTCTGGGGCTCCGTCTCGGCGACATCTATCCGGAGCTCGGCGACCGCGCAGCCGGCGAGATCTGCTGCCGCCTGCGCCGCTCGGGACGACGCGCGTGCGGCACACGGTTGGACTGGCGGATGCGCTCGACGTCGGCCGATCTCCGACCGAGGATCGCGTGACCGACGGCCTGCCGCAGGATCTCGAGGCGTCGATTCGCGCCTACGGGCTGCAGCTATTTCAAGGTCAAGCTGTGCGGCGACCTCGAGCGCGACTTTCCGCGGCTGCGGCGGCTCGTCCCGCTGCTCGAGCGCGAGACGTCGGCGAGTGGCACGTCACGCTCGACGGCAACGAGAACTTTCACGACTTCGCGGCGTTCCGCGAGTACTGGGAGCTGGCCCGTGCGGAGCCCGCGCTGCGCGGTCTGTGGCGCCACGTGCTCGTGGTCGAGCAGCCGGTCCACCGCGATCACGCGCTCTGAGACGAGGACGCCGGACGCGCTCGGCGCGTGGACCGATCGTCCGCCGCTCATCATCGACGAATCGGACGGGGCGGTGGGCGACGTGCCCGCGCGCGCTCGCTCTGGGCTATGCCGGCGCCAGCCACAAGAACTGCAAGGGCATCGTAAAGGGACTCGCGAACGCGGCGATGCTTCGGATGCAGCACGGGCGGCGCCGGCCGCCCGCGGTCCTGACCGGCGAGGATCTGTGCATTCTCGGTCCGGTCGCGCTGCTGCAGGATCTGGCGATGATGGCGCTGCTCGGCATCGGCCACGTCGAGCGCAACGGCCATCACTACTACCGCGGGCTGAGCATGCTGCCGCGCGTCCTGGCAGGACGAGCCACGCTCGCGGCGCACGGCGACATCTACGCGGCGCCACGCCGGACGGCTTCGCCTGCCTCGGCATCGAGGGTGGCCGGCTCGACCTGCGCTCCGTGAATGCGGCGCCGTTCGGGGTGGCAGCCGGCGCTCGATCCGTCGGTGTTCAGCCGCCTGCAGAGCGTATGAAGAACGCTTGCGCAGCTTATCCTTCCGGCTGAAGCCGGAAGCCACGAAGAGCGGCATTCATGGAGGTCACCGGGTCATGCGCATCGTCGACGCCCGGGTCATCGTCTGTTGTCCGGGCCGCAACTTCGTCACGTTGAAGCTGGTCACCGAGGACGGGGTGTATGGCCTGGGCGACGCGACCCTCAACGGCCGCGAGCTGGCGGTGGCGAGCTATCTGACCGACCACGTGCTGCCGCTGCTGATCGGCCGTGACGCCCGGCGGATCGAGGACACGTGGCAGTACCTCTACAAGGGCGCGTACTGGCGGCGCGGTCCGGTGACGATGGCGGCGATTGCCGCGGTGGACACGGCGCTGTGGGACATCGCCGGCAAGACCTCGAACGTGCCGGTCTATCAGCTGCTCGGCGGCGCGTCGCGCGATCGCGTCATGGTCTACGCGCACGCCAACGGCAAGACGCTCGACGAACCGTCGCCGCGGTGGCGCACCACCAGAAGCTCGGCTACAAGGCGATCCGCGCGCAGTGCGGCATCCCCGGGATGGAGCACGCGTACGGCATCGCCAAAGGCGACGCGCCGTACGAGCCGGCCGAAAAGGGACGGCCCCTGGAGACGGTCGTGGAGCACCGAGCGCTATCTCGCCTTCGTGCCGTCGGTGTTCGAGCGGCTGCGGAAGCGAGTTCGGCGAGCAACTGCACCTGCTGCACGACGTGCATCACCGGCTGACGCCGATCGAGGCCGGCGCGCCTCGGACGAGGCGCTCGAGCCGTACCGCCTGTTCTGGATGGAGGATCCGGTGCCCGCGGAGCTGCAGGAGTCGTTCCGCCTGATCCGCCAGCACACGACGACGCCGATCGCGGTCGGGGAAGTGTTCAACTCGATCTACGACTGCCAGCAGCTGATCGAGGAGCAGCTGATCGACTACATCCGGACGACCGTGACGCACGCCGGCGGGATCAGCCATCTGCGGAAGATCGCCGCGCTCGCCGAGCTGCACCACGTGCGCACCGGCTGTCACGGCGCCACGGATCTCAGTCCGGTCTGCATGGCGGCGGCGCTGCACTTCGATCTCAGCGTGCACAACTTCGGGATTCAGGAGCACATGCCGCACGCCGCCGACACCGATCGGGTGTTCCCGCACGCCTACTCCTACGGCGCCGGCTACATGCACCCGGGCGACGCGCCGGGGCTCGGCGTGGACATCGACGAGGTGCTGGCAGCGCACGTTCCCGTACGAGCGCGCCTACCTGCCGGTCAGTCGGAAGATCGATGGGACTCTTCATTCATGGTGACGTGTCAACTCCCAACTCCCAACTTCCAACTCCCAAGGAGAGCCGCTCGAACAATGGGGGCGAGACCCCCGCAAACAAGGCGGTTGTGGCGACTTTCATACGGCCCGCTCAACCCTATCCCCATGGGAGTTGGGAGTTGGGAGTTGACACAATCGAAATAGAATGGCTATCCGATGGATTTCCCCGTAAATCGATTCAAGCAAAACCTCAAAGCCGGTAAGCAGCAGGTGGGCCTCTGGAGCAGCCTGTCGAGCGCCGCGGCGACCGAGATCCTCAGCGACTCAGGCTTCGACTGGATCCTGATCGACACCGAGCACGCGCCGAACGAAACGCCGATGGTGGCCGACCAGCTGCGGGCGGCCTCGATGGGCACGGCCTCGCCCGTGGTTCGTCCGGCCTGGAACGACATCGTCATTCTCAAGCGCCTGCTCGACGTCGGCGTGCAGACGCTGCTGGTGCCGTTCATTCAGTCGCCGGAAGAGGCGGCTCGCGCGGTGGCGGCGACGCGCTATCCGCCAGCGCGGCATCCGGGGCGTCGCGTCGGTCCACCGGGCGAACCGCTACGGCCGTGTGCCGGAATACTTCGCGCGGGCCGACGACGAGATGTGCGTGCTGGTGCAGCTGGAGACGCGCGCCGCCGTGGACGCGCTCGAGGCGATCGCCGCGGTCGACGGCGTCGATGCGGTGTTCATCGGTCCCTCGGACCTCGCCGCGTCGCTCGGGCATCTGGGCAATAACGCCCATCCCGAGGTCCGGACCACGATCGAGCAGGCGTGCCGGCGCGCGCAGGCGATCGGGACGCCGATCGGAATCCTCGCCCCGTCGAGAGCGACGCGCGCGCCTATCTCGATATGGGCTTCGCCTACGTCGCCGTCGGCAGCGATGTCGTGGTGCTGCGGAAGGGCTGCGACGCGCTGGTGAAGACGTTCAAGGGCTCCTGAGGCCGTTCACGACAGATGAGCGAAACCGAAGCTCCCACCCCGGTCAGCCTGTTCTACAGCTACGCGCACGAGGACGAACCGCTCCGGATCGAGCTGGTCGGTCACCTGAAGATCCTCGAACGGCGCGGCCTGGTGTCTCAGTGGCACGATCGGCAGATTCAGCCGGGTGAAGACTGGCACTCGCGAATCTCCGACGAGCTCCAGATCGCCGATCTCGTGCTGCTCCTGGTCAGTACCGGCTTTCATCAACTCCGACTACATCTTCGGCAACGAGCTCACCGTTGCCATGCAGCGTCATGCCGCCGGCTTCGCGACCGTGGTCCCGATCATCGTCCGCGCCGTCAACATCGAGGCGGAGGACGCCGACGCGTTTCCGTTCATGAAGCTCCAGGGGCTGCCGACCGACCTGCGGCCGGTCACGTCGTGGCCAAATCGCGACGAGGCCTGGACCAATGTGGCCAAGGGGCTGCGGGCGACAGTGAACACGATTCACGGGAAGAAGGTGGCGAGCGCGTCGTCCAGGCCCAAACGGGGCGGAATGCGTCCGATGGCCCCGGCGCCCGCGACCCCGCGGCCGCCGCGCCCGCCGGACCCGAGCGACCCGGTGCTGACACAGGTCCTCGACGGCTTCGCGACGCAGGTCCGCGAAGCCACCACCACCCGGGGCGGCGGGCCAGTGGACGAGCGCGCGCTGCGCACCCAGGCGATGGGGCTCATCGACGAGCCGGATCAGAAGCGCGTGCTGTGGGTCGACGATCACCCCGAGAAGAACCGCCACGAGATCGCCGCGCTGGCGAAACTGCAGATCGAGGTCCAGACCGTGACCTCGACGAGCGCGGCATTGAAAGCGCTCGACGAGGATCCGGACGGATTCGACATGGTGATCTCGGACTGGGGCCGTCCGTGGGAGGGACCGGGCGCCGGCCTGCGGCTGCTCTCGAAGCTTCGAAAGAGAGGCGCGGCGCTGCCGCTGATCTTCTATCACAGCGAGTTCGATGGGGCCGCCCGCGCGGCGCGCGCCGGGCAGGCCCTCGCTGCCGGGGCGATCGGAGAGGCCGTGTACCCGTCCGAATTGATCCAGCTGGTGGTTGCGGGTCTGCGGCAGCCCTCTTGACGCGGGCGGCCGGACTCAGAGCTCAGTCGCTCACGCGTGCACTCTCACTCGAACAGGAACGTCACATACATCAGCCGCGCTTCACGCTGAATCTGGAGCGTCATCGGCGCCCCGCGCGCTGCAGCGCGGACCGCGTCCCTGAGATTCTGGAGCGTCGAGATCTGGCGATTGTTCACGCTGCGGATCACGTCTCTCGGCAGCAGCGGCACCTCGCTCGTCGCGCCCGCCGCGCGCGCGATCACGATGACACCCAGGCGGATCCCTGAGCCCGCTCGCGGCGGCGGCAATGCGCTGGTCGATTTCGACGCCGAGAATCCCGAGCTCGGGGACCAGGTTTTTCTGCGGATCCGCCATCGCGGATACCGAATCGAATTCGCTGCGTTGTTCGACCGCGGTCACGCTCAAGGTCTGCTGCTCCGTCGCCTCGCAATACCACGAGGCGCACATTCTCCGCGGAGTCTCTCAAGCGGAAGTTGTAGGACACGGTGGGAAGGTTGTCGGCGGGCTGGCCGTCGACTGACACCAGGATATCGCCAACCTTCAGCCCGGCCGCCTCCGACGGGCCGCCCGGCCAGACATCCGAAACGATGATTCCGTAGTCTTTCTTCAACCCGAGTGCGGCGGCCATGCCGGGCGTGATCGTCTGCATGCTCATGCCGATTTCCTGGCGCCGCAGCTGACCGTACTGCTTCAACTGCCGGAATACGGTCCTGGCGGTCGCACTCGGAATGGCGAAGCCGAGACCGTCGTTTCCTCCGGATTGCGACATGATGAACGTGTTCACGCCCACCACTTCGCCGCGGATGTTCACGAGCGGGCCGCCTGAGTTCCCGGGGTTGATGGGGGCGTCGGTCTGGACGTAGATAACGGGCGAGTCCGGATCGACCTGTCTCGCCACGGCCGACACCAGCCCGTGCGTGAGGCTGTTGCGCAGCCCCATCGGGCTACCGAACGCGAAGACGGTTTCGCCCTGGCGCACGTTCGAGTAGGTCGCCAGCGGGAGTGCCGGGAGCTTCATGTCGACCTTCAACAACGCCAGATCGAGCTCGGTGGCGAGACCCACGATGTGCGCGGGCACCTGGTTCACCCGGGCCGACAGCGCGGTTGCCAGCGTTCCATCCGCGTCTTCGGCCGGGAGCACGATCTGCAGGCGCTGGGCACCGCTGACCACGTGCGCGTTGGTCATGATGTAGCCGTCGGCGTCGATCACGAAGCCGGAGCCGACGGAACTCTGCCTGCCGAACACGACGCGCGACTCGTCGCGCGCGTCGGCTCCCTGTGCGCCGTAGCTCGTCACCAGGATCTGCACGACGCTCGGCCAGACTTTCTTCGTCAGCGCGTCGATCGATTCGTTCATTCGCGCCAGCGAATCCGTGACTGGTGCGGGGCGCTGGCCAAAGGCCGGCGAGGCGGAGGCGATCACGAGCAGCGCGCACGCGAGGAATCGGGATGTCGGCTGGTTCACGGCAGGCATCTTCGGGATTGAGCATCCCGTGGGCCAGGGCCGGGGAGACGCGTCTGCCGGCCGTAAGTGGGGTGAAAACCAGCGCTTAGAGGCTTCCGGTGCCGGACGACCCGGCTGCAGCTCGTCCGCAGCTTACGGAATCCCGGAGGTGCTCCGAGCTGGTGGAGATCTGAACTCTCGGTCTGCTCAGATCTACTTCGGCTGCTGCAGGTAGTTGATCATGATCACGAGATCCTCGTTGCCCACCTGCTTCAGTCCGTGAGAGCTGCCGGGCCGGGTGAGGACCGCGGTGCCGGGCCCCACCTCGATCGGCTTCCCGTCGATGGTCATGATGCCGCGGCCGCTGAGCACGTAGTAGATCTCGTCCTCCTGCTGCTCGTGATAGCCGATGGCCGATCCCGGCTTGAGCGCGCGCTTCCGGAACACCATCGCCAGCTTCGGCGTGTCCTTGAAGAACGAATAGCCGATCGTCTGGCCGCCGCCTTTGTGCGTGCCGGGTTCCTCCCGCGCCACGTCGGCGTCCCGCTCGAGCACGTAGCCGCCCGCGAATTTCTCGGGCGGCATCGGCCTGGGCCGGCCGGGGATCGCGGCGGGCGTGGCTGATTGCGGGCGTGCGGCGACGGCGGCCAGAGCGACGGTCGCCACGAGCAGCGTGGACGCGATTGTGCGCTGCATCACGATGCGATCCTCCCGAACAGCAGGTGGATGATGTGCACTTGCAATAGAACGGCTGACGCGGGGAGAGATAGCAAACTTTACCGCTAAAGTAAACGCCCTGCGTCGGAGCCTGTGATACCGTATCGGCCGGTTTCACGTCGTACGGGTGGACGAGGAGGAGGAGACGTTATGAACTGGTCAGGGGTGCGATGCCACAGCTGGCGGGTGCGCCTCCTGCTGGTGGCGCTCACGCTCGGCGTGCTGCCGGGCATCGCGTATGCGCAGGACTTTCGCGGCGGCGTCGTCGGCACAGGTCACCGACGAATCCGGCGGCGGTGCTGCCGGGCGTCACGGTCACGGTCACGAACAAAGACACGAACGTCAGCAACGACGGCCGTTACCAACGAGTACCGGGGCGTACACGCTGCTGTACCTGACGCCGGGCACCTATCGTGTGAGCGCCGAGCTGCAGGGCTTCAAGAAAGTCATGCGCGAGAACGTCGAGGTCCGCGTCGGCGATCGCCTCGAAATCGACTTCAAGCTGGAAGTCGGCGGCCTCGAAGAAGTCGGTCACCGTCGCCGCCGAGACGCCGCTGCTCGAGACCCGCAGCGGATCGGCCGGCCAGGTCATCGACGAGAAGCGGATCGCGCTGATGCCGCTCTCGGACGGCAATCCGTTCGTGCTCGCGCGGCTCGCGCCCGGCGTCGCCTATCACGGCGACCTGAAGTTCTCGCGTCCGTTCGACAACGGCGGCACGTCCGACTTCACCGCCGACGGCGGCCCGGGCCGCAACGAGTTCACGCTCGACGGCTCGCCGAACATGGCGAACGGCCGCCGCGTCGCGTTCGTGCCGCCGGCCGGCGCCGTCCAGGAGTTCAAGGTCGAGACGGCGACCTTCGACGCCCAGCAGGGCCACACCGCCGGCGCGACGGTGAACGTCACGCTGAAGAGCGGCACCAACAAGATCAAGGGCGACGCCTACTACCACTACCGCGACGAGGCGCTGTCGCGGCAACGACTTCTTCCTCGAGCGCGCCGGCCGGCCGAAGGCGCGCATGGACTACAAGCGCTACGGCTTCAACGCCGGCGGGCCCGGCGTTGCTCGGCAAGCTCTACGACGGCCGCAACAAGACGTTCTTCTTCACCGCGCTTCGAGTGGCTGTACGACACGTTCCCGGAGCCGGGCCAGTTCACCGTGCCGACCGAGGCGCAGCGCAACGGCGACTTCTCGGCGCTGCTCTCGCAGGGCATCGTCATCTACGATCCGCTGACCGCCGTGCGGCGCGCCGACGGCCGCATCGAGCGGCAGCCGTTCCCGAACAACATCATCCCGGCGGAGCGCATCAGCCCGATCGCGCGCGAGTACCTGAAGTACTACCCGCTGCCGAACCAGGCCGGGCACCGCCACCGGGCTGCAACAACTACATCACCACGAACCCGCGCGGCGACGACTTCTACTCGATGAACTACCGCGTCGATCACGTCCTCACCGACAAGCAGCGGTTCTTCGTCCGCTACTCGCGCAACAACCGCGTCGAGAACCGCGGCAACTGGACCGGCGAGGTCAACGGCATCCTGCCGACCGGCAACTTCCTCTATCCGCATCAACGACGCGGTCAACGTCGACCACGTCTGGACGATGTCGCTCGTCGTCGCTGCTGAACGTGCGCGCGAGCTGGTCGCGCTTCCAGGAGCCGAGCATCCGGCAGCACCAGGGCATCTTCGATCCCGTCGACGCTCGGGTTCCCGCTCGGCCGCGACGCAGTACTTCGGCGACAACAAGTACTTCCCGCGCTTCGAGTTCGACGACAGCTCGTTCAGCGATCTCGGCGACTCGTTCTCGGGCGGCACGAACGCGAGCATCTACTCGTTCCAGCCGACCTGGACGCTGATCCGCGGCAGCCACAGCTTCCGGTCCGGCGGCGACTTCCGCGTCTATCGCGAAGAGAGCTTCCCGAGCGTGCACTCGGCCGGCCGCTACGACTTCGCGCGCGGCAGCGCCTCGCTGTTCACCAAGCAGCTCGACAACTCGTCCGCCGGCGGCGATCGGCCAGGATCTCGCGGCCATGCTGCTCGGCTTCCCGAGCGGCGGCCTGATCGACCGCAGCACCGATCGCTTCAACCAGGTGATCTACGGCGGCGTGTTCTTCCAGGACGACTGGAAGGTCAACAACAAGCTGACGCTGAACCTCGGGCTGCGCTGGGAGTACGAAGGCGCGCCGACCGAGCGCGACAACCGCAACGTGCGCGGCTGGGATCCCGACGCGCGAGCTCGCGATCACGTCGGCCGCGCAGGCGGCGTATGCGCGCGAACCCGATCCCCGAGGTCCCGGCCAGCGCGTTCCGCGTGCGGGGCGGGCTGCACGTTCGCCGAGCGACAGCAATCGCGGCACCTACAACCCGGACATGAACAACTTCCAGCCGCGCGTCGGCTTCGCCTACCAGGTCAACGAGAAGACCGTCCTCCGCGGCGGCTGGGCGATCTACGCGGTGCCGGCGCTGTTCGACATCAGCGGCATCTACCAGCCGGGTTCTCGCAGGCCGACCAACATCGTGCCGACGCTCGACACCGGGCGTGACGATCCGCGCGAACGCTCGCCAATCCGTTGCCGGACGGCGTGCGCGACGCCGCCGGGCAGCAGCCACGGCGTCGAATACGTTCGTCGGCCGCGGCATCGGCCGCTTCAACGACGACCTCGACTACCAGAACGGCCAGTCGATGCGCTGGTCGGTCAGCATGCAGCGCGAGCTGCCGGGGCAGTGGGTCGTCGAGGGCGCGTACGTGGCGAGCCGCAGCTACGACCTGTCGACCGACTACAACCTGAACTTCGTTCCGCGGCAGTACCTGTCGACGTCGCACGTCCGCGACAACGACGGTCAACTGTTCCTGACCGCGAACGTCACCAATCCGTTCGCCGGGCTGCTGCCCGGCGAGGGACTCAACAGCGCCACCGTCCAGCGGCAGCAGCTGCTGCGGCCGTATCCGCAGTTCAGCAACATCGACGTGCGCCGCTACGACGGGTCGAGCAGGTTCGACTCCGCGCAGTTCCGCCTCGAGCGGCGGTTCAGCGGCGGATACACCGTGCTCGACCAGCTACACCTGGTCGGACTTCAAGGAGAAGGTGACGCCGGCTGAACGACACGCGACACCGACTACGAGGAGCGGCTACCAGGACACGCACCTGCCGCACCGGCTGGTGATGAACGGCATCTGGGAACTGCCGTTCGGCCAGGGCCGGCGGTTCGCCAGCGACGCCAACCCGGTCGTCAACGCGATCATCGGCAACTGGAGCGTCTCGGCGATCTGGAACTGGCAGTCGGGCCGTCCCAACCTGACGATGGGCAACGTGTACTACGACGGCGACATCACGCAGCTGAAGACGAACTACACGAATGACCCCGACGTCAGCCGGTGTTCGACACCAGCGGGTTCTACTTCCACGATGCGGCGGTGCAGACCAACGGCGTGGACGATCCGGCGAAGCAGCGCGCCGACACGCGCATCCAGCTGACGCAGCAACATCCGGACGATTCCGACGCCGCTGGAACGGCCTGCGCGGGCCGCGCTACACCAACTGGGACATGTCGTTCGTGAAGGGCTTCGAGATCGGGCCACGTGCGCGCCCAGTTCCACATCGAGCTCTACAACGCGTTCAACGACGTGTTCTACAACAACCCGAACCTGACGCCGACCAGCGCGGACTTCGGCAAGGTGAACAGCCAGAACAACCTGCCGAGGAACATCCAGATCGGGACGAAGATCATCTTCTGAGACTAGATCGGTTCAGGGGTTCAGGGGTTCCGGGGTTCAGGGTTCGGTTCAAGGTTCTGGTTGAACCGAACTCCTGAACCAGCGAGCCGTTCTGAACCTCGAACCGTGAACCCTTGAACCCCTCTTCACCCTACCGCGTTCAGGTCCAGCGACTCGAGAGCGTTCCGCTCGCCGTCATGCGGCGTCAGGCGAAGCCGGCCGATCTGTCGCGCCTGGTGCCTCAGTGCTGTGGCCTGGTCTGGGACGTCGTCCGTGCTCAGAAGACAAGGCCGGTCGGCATGTGGCGATCTATTGGGATGGCAGCATCCGGCTCGAGGTCGGCGTCGAGCTCCAGGCGCCGTTCAGCCAGCAGGGTGAAGTCGTCCGCTCGGCAACGCCTGCCGGCGTCGTGGCCTCGACAACCCACTTTGGCCCCTATGCCGGCCTGGGGGCGGCGCACGACGCGGTCCGGCAGTGGTGCGGCGCCAACAGCACCGCCTCGCCGGCCCGAACTGGGAGATCTACGGGCACTGGGAGTCCGAATGGAATTCGGATCCCTCACGAATCCGGACGGATATTTACTATCTGTTGACGGCGGCGTCGGGCCTGTTCTGACGGTTGCCGAACCGGTGAAGTGAACGCCGAACCCTGAACCCGAACCCCGAACCCTGAACCTCGAACCGAACCTTTGAACCTTGAACCTTGGAACCCCTGAACCTCTTCCAGCAGCATGTCCGTTTACTTCTGTCGCTGCGGCGATGCGTCCCGTGTCTTGACCGGATTGTCGAACATCGCGTGTCTGACCCAGGTGCCCCGCACGGTCTGTTCGCCAGGAACGAAGAGCGTGGAGAATTCCGGCTGCCGGTGCAGCTGCAATGAGGCCTTCGCCGGGGCGACCGACGAGACGGCAAGCCCGCCGACGCTCCGAAGGGTGCTCAGCGCTTCGGCCGAGAGCGGCGCCGACAGGGATGGCCGGTTCCGCACCGGTGGCGGCAGCGCGCTGATGATTTTCTCGAACTCGGGAGAGCGTTCGCGGCTCGCGACGAGAAGGAAGTGCTCCCGGCCCCCCCGGCTCGACACTTCCCATGAGAGTTGTTCTTGTCTCTGATCCTTCCCCGGAAGACGATGGCTTTGCCCGGGTGCAAGCGGATTCGTACAGCGACAGACCGGGGAGCGGGAAGAGCAGGTACGATTCGCCCTGTTCGTCCTCATTGACGACGTACACGTAGGCGGGTTCTGAAACCTGCACATGGAAAGAGAGCTTGTCACCGCGGGTGAGGCGATCATCGGAGCCGAGCTCTTCGTCCGAATCGTTGCGCTCCCGATAGAAGGCGGCAGTGATGCGATAGTCCGCAACCACTGGAGCAGGGGCGGCGGGAGTCGGGTTGGCTGGGAGGGCCGCGTTCGCTACGGCGTCGCGCCTGTCAGTGCGGGCAGGAAACCAGCCCCGATATGCGGCGAGCGCCGTGAGGCCCGCAACGATCACGATCGCGGCCGCGATGGCCGTCAGCTGTGACCTGCTGAAGCGCGGTGATGCTCGATAGTCGGCCGGCGCGGCGGCAATCGGTACTGGCGAGGGCACTTTCCAGGGCGCCCGCGCTTGCGAATCGCTGCCCGGGATCTTCTGCCAGCGCGCGTTCGACGGTACGAATGAAGTCGTCGGGGAGATCGGGGCGGGCGTCCCGCAGCGGCCGTCGCGAGCCGCCCCGATCGTGCAGTCTGTGGATCTCGGTCCTGGTCCCACCGTCAACCGGGTACGAGCCGGTCACGAGGAAATAGAGCAGCACGCCAAGGCTGTAGATGTCGGAGGCCGGCGTCCGGTTCGCTCCGGCAAAGACCTCTGGAGCCAGGTAGATGGGGGTCCCGGCGAAATCGCTGCCCGGGAGGATCGGTGCGAGCTTCAACTCACGGCCGGCGCCGAAATCCATCAGCATCGTGCGGCCACCCTCGGCCCGCATGACGTTGTGCGCCTTGATGTCGCCGTGCAGCAGGCCGGCGCTGTGCACCGCGGCGAGTGCCCGGCACAGCTCGAGTCCGATGATCGCCGCTTCGCTCGCGCTGAGCGGCCCCCGCTCGCGGACGATCGCGTCGAGCGTCCGCCCTTCAACCAGCTCCATCGACAGGCCGACCTCGTCGCCAATCCGTTCGGCGCCGAACACCCGGACCACGTCGGGGTGGCGGATTCTCGCCAGCCGCCGCGCCTCCTGCAGCGCGCGGTCGTAATCGAACGCGGCACCCGGACGCGGCCGGATGATCTTCAGCGCGACGGGGATCTGAAGCGTGGGATCGACAGCCCGGTAGACCGTGCCGAACTGGCCGCGCCCAATCACTTCGACCAGCGTGAAGCGGCCCCAGGAGACAGCCGACTCGCCGCCGGATGCGCGTGCGAACTGCTCGAGAGACTCGAGCTCGTCCGCGATCGTTTCCTGCGCGCGGTTCGTGAGCAACTCCCGGATGCCGCCGCCAATCCACGGGCGTGCCGTCGGAGATGCGGGCGGCAGCCAGGATCAGCGGGTCGTCAGCGTTTGCGCTCATGGGCCATCTCCTCTGCCAGTTTGACGAGCGCCCGACTGACGGCCATGTGCACCGCCGCCACACTCGGCTTGTCGAACATGTCGGCGATCTCGGCGAACGGCAGGCCCATCTCGATGCGCGCGATGATGAGTGCCTTGTCGTCCGGTCGCAGGCGCTCGAGCGCAGCCTCATAACGATCGAGCGTTTCCCGGCCGACCGCGAGGTCGAGCGGGGACCAATCCTTGGCGGCGATGTCGGGGTCGAGCGGAACCGAGGGCCCCGTTCGTTGGTGATGCCGCGCGAGATCGCGGATGCGGTTCCAGAGCGCCGTGCGCACGTAGCCCTGGAATGCGCCTTCATGCCGCGGGTTGAAGGACGGGAGACGCTCGACGACGTGCATGAGCGTGTCCTGGACGAGGTCCTGGGTCTGCAGCGCGCCGCGCGCCGCGGGCGGCAAGCGCCCGTGCGCCCAGCGCTGGAGACGCGGCAGGTAGCGCGCGATCAGCGCCTCGAGCGCCTGCGCTTCGCCGCGGTTCGCCCGCAGCACCAGGTCGAAGGACGAGGTAGCGCTCGAGCGGCGCGTTCGTCGCCTGGACAGGCCCGTCCGCGCGGTCGTCGGCGCCATCGCTCATCGTGGGGTAGGGCTGGAGTAGAGCTGTTGCGGCGCTCATCATAGCCTCTTCTGCCGACACCCCCAAAGCCGCGTCCAGTGGACCCGTACGCATGCCTACTGGGATATCAACGTCGCGGGACGAGGAAGCTAACGCGTCAGCGCCAGTCGCCGGCGGCGACAAAGGCTGCCCAGTAGAACGGATGAGTGCTTGGCCGCGTGCACGCCTGTCGCGCAAGACGGAGAGGCTGGCCTCGCTGACCGCATCGGCACGTCACCTGTTCAATTACCGTCGCCCACACGTTAACTCCTGTATCGAGGCGGATTGAGAAGCCACTTCCAGGTAGCGGCAACACACGGTTTGGAGCTAGACTGCCGGCCCTGCCATTCGCGCCGTTGGCGCTCACGCTCGCGCGCGCGGCGGTATGGACGAACCCGAGGGTTGCCGTCATTCGATCACCAAGAAGGAGCCCGAGATGCCAGGCAAAGACCGCAAGCGTTGGACGGTCCTCATCTACATGGTCGCCGACGACCCGCAGGGCGGAGAGCTGCTGGACCGGCAGGCCGTCCAGGAGATGGACCAGATCACCAAGGCGACACTGCTCGGTCAAGAACACGGAGGATCTTATGTCGCGGTGCAGGTGGACTTTCGCACGCTTCCGGGGGTCTGGAGACGGTCGATCGGCGAGAGCACGTTCATAAGGCCCGAGAGCAATGCCGCGGATCCGGCGACGCTGTACGGGTTCTTCGACTGGGCCACCGCCGAGTGCCCCGCCGACCACTACCTCCTGATCTTCTGGGGGCACAGCCGAGGGCAGTTCGGGATGTTCGGCGATTCCGACCCCTTCGACTACACGGCGCAGACCCTGACGCTCGAGGAACTCCGCACGGCGCTGACGGCGGCAAAGCGGTCGCTCCAGAAGCCAGTGGATGTGATTGCGTTCAAGGACTGCTTCATGGCGAACCTCGAGACCGCTTACGAGCTGAGCGGGCTCGCGGACTACCTGCTGGCGTCACCCGGGCTGGTGCCGGTTGAGGGGTGGCCCTACGAGGACATCTTCAATGCCCTCACCGGCGATGATGGGCACTCGAGGCAGCCGAGCGGATACTCGACGCGCTCAAGGAGTACTACGAAGATCAAGGCAAGAAAGGTAACAAGGGTCCGCACAAGGAAGTGCCGTATTCGCTGCTCAGCACAGAGGGTGCGGTCCCAGTCGTCGAAGGCATTGGAGGCGCTGCTCGGCGAAAGACCGCCCAAGCGTCGATAAGGCTGAGAAGACGACTCCGCCCAAAGCTGAAAGCCGCCGCCCGTGCTGCTGGGGACCCAGCGCTCGCGGACCTGGGTCAGCTGGTCGGCAACGGCCGATGCCGAGCGCTCAAGCCGCGAGGGGGCGCAAGGCCAAAGGGCGCAAGGCTCGACAAGTAGCCTCCGACGCGCTGACGGGAAACTAGATGCGCTCATCCAGGCCCTCGGGAATGCCAAGCCGGCTAGCACGGAGCCGCCACGTGCTCGAGGCATTGCCCCCACCTCCGACGGGCTCGTCATTGCCCACACTGGAAAGGACTTCGGCGGAGTGAGCGTCTTCGTGTTCCCCGAGTCGACGAAGGATCAGCGGGATTCAATGCTCACCCGTCTTGCGGACGAGAAGGCCTACCGACGCCTGGCAATCAGCAAGGACACTAAATGGGCCGACATCGCGCTTGGGAGGATGCCGATCCCAGAAGCCCGTCCAGTCCAGGATGTGTCGAAGGCCATCGCCTTGTTCGAGCAACTGGAGCGCCTGGGCGTCGGCACCGACCCCGCGTCTGCGGCCCGTGCCAACGCCTACCTCCGGCGCCGCGCCCGGTTTTCCCGAAACACGGACCCGACCGAGGCCGATTTCGCCGAGTCCGCGCAATACGCGGCAATCGCTGACCTCGCCGTACGCCTGGCCGACTTCGCAGCAGCCAAGGGCGGCGCCGACTTCAACAAGGGCGGCGCCGACTTCAACAAGGGTGGCGCCGACTTCGGCGCCGACAAGGGTGGGGCCGACTTCGACAAGGGTGGGGCCGACTTCGGTCCTGCTTAGCGAGTCACTGACGGTTACGAGGAGTGCGCCGCATGGCGCTCCATTACAAGTCGCGCCTCACCAATGGTGCCTCAACTGACCGAGGCTGTCGGCAGTTCGTTCGGCGTATCGCGCTACACGCCCTCCCGGTTTTCCTGGCCGCGGGCGTCGCGTGTGGAGGTCCATGGTCTGCTGGCGGGATCGAACGAGAAACGCGAGCCATCGACGATCGCCTGACGGCTGGGGACTACCACGTGGCGCTGCGGCTCGCCACCGACCTCCGTCAGCGCGCCGCCCGACGGTACGGCTCGGAGTCGATGGACCTGGCCCGGGTGGAGGATCGACTCGTGGCAGCGCTGGTCAAGAACGGCAGGGGCGGAACCCCTGAAGCGTTGAGAGTGGCCGAGCACGCCATGGGCGTCGAGGAAGTGGCGCTCGGACGTGACCATGTCGAAACCACTCGCGCCATGCACAACCTCGCCCTGGTTCGACTGGATCGAGGAGAGTTCAACGACGCACTCGCTCTGAACACGCGTGCACTCGAAGTCCGGCGCCGCGTGCGGGCCGACGATTCGAGCGTGGCGGACAGCCTCGACCTGGTGGCGCTCTCCCTGATTCGCCTGAAGCGCTTCGACACGGCTGAGAAGCACCTCGCCGAAGCCCTGACCATTCGCGAAGCGCACGCCGACGCGGCTCCTCTCGCGCTGGCGCGGACGCTCGAGTTCGTCGGCCTGATGCACCGCCTGTCGGGCCGAGCAGCCGATGCCGGGCCTCCCATCGAACGGTCCATCTCGTTGCAGCGGCAACATGCGCCCGGTCATCCCGATGTCGCGGCCGCCATCGAGATTCAAGGCGATCTCCGCTTCCTCGCCGGAGATGTGGCGGGCGCGTCGCGCATCTGGAGCGAGGCCCGCAGCATCGTCGAGCGCTCGTTCGGGCCGGATCATGTCGCGGTCGCAGCGCTGTTGAACCGACTGGCACTGGCGGAATTGGCGGACGGAAACCTGCCGAAGGCGCATACGCTGCGAGAGCAGGCGCTCGGCATCGGTGAGCGATGGCTTGCACCCTGCAATCCCTACTCGGCCATCTTTGTGAACGACCTCGCCAATTCTTTCCGGTACGAAGGGGAGTACTTCGAAGCGCGCCGGCTATATCGCAAGGCGGCTGCCATCCTCGACGACTGCGTCCAGAAGCTAGGTGTCTCGCCGAACCCGTCCACCCGCGCCACTACAGCGTACAACGAGGCAATCCTCGCCGCCGAGGTGGGCGACTGGGCAGAAGCGGAGCACTTGTACCGTACGGCGGTGGACATCTGGTCGAAGACTCTTGGTGCCGAACATGCCTTCGTCGCGCGCGGCCTAGATGGCCTCGCGGACGTGGCTGCGTCCCAGAACCGGTTCGATGCCGCGCGGCGGCTGTACGAGCAGGTACTCGCGATGCGACGGCGTACGCTCGGGCCCGCGCACCCGCAGGTCGCATGGACGCTCGCCAGCCTCGCCGCCGTCACCTGGAAGGCCGGCCAGCCTGCTGTCGCCGCGCGATTCGCTGACGAGGCGGTGGCGGTGTTCGGCAAGTCGGGCGCGGGCGATGAACCCGATCGCTATCCGCAGGCGCTTGAACTCAAAGGGCTTCTCCAGGCGAGCATGGGCCGGGTCCACGACGGCCGCGCCAATCTGGGGAAGGCGTTGAGCGAGCGCTCGCGCATCTTCGGCCGGACCCATCCTCTCGTCGCGAGCACGCAGGTCTCGATCGCCGAGGTGGACTTCGCAGCCGGGGCGAACGGATGCCGCCCTTGCAGCCGCGCTCGACGCCGAGCGCGAAGGGCGGGCGCACCTGCTGTTCACGGCACGCTACCTGCCCGAACGGGTCGCGTTGGCCTATGCCGCGAGACGGCCTCGCGGGCTCGACCTGGCGCTCTCGGCGGCGCTGTCCGCGCCCGATCGCCGCGCCGATGTGCTCGATGCGCTCATCAGGTCACGCGGGCTCGTCCTCGACGAGCTGGCCGCTCGTGCCCACACGCTTCGGACTGCCGGCCCGCAGATGTCGGCAGCCGCCCAACGTGCCCAGCAGGCCCGGCAAAGGTACGCCAACCTGCTGGTTCGCAGCCTCGATGAGCCGGTCGCGCGATCGTTGATGGACGAGGCCAGGCAGGAGAAGGAAGACGCCGAACGCGCCCTCGCTGAAGAGAGCGCGTCGGAACGAGCCGAGATCGCGAGGGTGGCGGTGGGCCTCGACGAAGTCCGTCGCGCACTGCCAGCCGGCTCGGTGCTGGTGTCGTTCGTGCAGTTCAACCGCAGCACGCGCCGCCCTGCCATCGGCATGGCATCGAGCAAAACGCCGTCGATTGCGGCCTTCGTCCTGCGCGGCGGCCAGCAGAGCGTGGCGTTGGTACCACTGGGCACGGTGGCGAACATCGAGCAACGCGTCTCGGCGTTTCGCCTCGAAGCCAGCGGGACACGCCTGCTTTCGGGCCGCGATCCCAAAACCGCGATGTTGGAGTACCGCCGTGCTGGCGATGCTCCTCCGGCAGATGATCTGGGATCCGATCGGCGCGCACCTCCGTGACGCGACCCGAGTATTCGTGGTCCCCGACGGCGCGATCGGCCTGGTGCCCCTCGCGGCGCTGCCGGCCAAAGACACATGCGTACCTGCTCGAACACTCGCCGCCGATCTCTTACCTGTCGGCGGAACGGGACCTCGCGGCCATGACCGTACCAGTACAGACCGGCGCCCGGGGGATTCTGGCCCTCGGCGGACCGGCTTTTGGCGACGCGGCTCCTGCGGCTGCGGCTCCGGTCTCTCAGGCACCTGCGCCCGCTGTCCCCGCTGCGTCAGCGGCTGACACCCGCTCCGCTTCCGCCTGTGCGAGCGTTCAGAGCCTGCAGTTTCAGCCGCTCGCTGGCACCATCGCCGAAGCACAGGAGATCTCCCGCCTGTGGGCGGCACGTCGGACGGCTGAGCCCGTCAGGCTGCTTCTGGGACCCGAGGCGAGCGAGACCACGTTCAAACGGTCCGCTCACGAGTACCGCATCCTCCACCTGGCGACGCACGGGTTCTTCTTGAGTGATGCCTGCGTCGGAAGGGCCGCGGGTGTCACGCGAGGCGTGGGTGGGTTGGCCGGCCCACCGGCGACGTCCCGCCGAGAACCCGCTGCTGCTCTCGGGCCTCGCCCTGTCTGGCGCAAACCGCCGCGCGTTGGCCAGCGCGGACGGTGACGACGGCATCCTCACAGCGGAGGAGGTGGCCGGCCTGGACCTGAGCGGCGTGGAGTGGGCCGTCCTCTCCGCGTGTGACACGGGCGTTGGCGAGATCGCGGCGGGGGAAGGCGTGTTCGGGCTTCGCCGAGCGTTCCAGATCGCGGGGGCCCGGTCGGTGATCATGAGCCTGTGGTCGGTAGAGGACCTGTCCACCCGCGCGTGGATGAGGGCCCTGTACGAGGGCCGGTTCGACCGCAATCGTCCCACGGCCGATGCCGCGCATGAAGCGAGCCTGGCTCTTCTGCGCGATCGGCGCAGCAAAGGTCTCAGCACCCACCCGTTCTACTGGGCGGCATTCGTCGCCGTCGGCGACTGGCGCTGACACCCGCTCGCGGGCAGCCTCGCCTCACGAACACACCGGCGAGCACACGAACAGATCGAAGTCGGTCGTCAGGTCCTCCGGGCCGAACGGCTCGCGCGACGAGAACACGACCGTCGCGCCGGTGCCGTCGATCCCTGGACCCAGGCTGGGCGTCCACCACGTCGTCTGCCCGCCGCTGGCCCGTTCGAAACGCCCGGTCGTTCTGTCGAAGACATAGACGTCGGGAAGCAGGTTTTCGTCCAGATCTTCATCGCGGCAGCGTCCGCGGCAGAGCAGGTTCGAGGCCCACGACTCGAACGCGATGATCCGCCCATCGGCAGACAGCCGCGGCATCGTGCTTCGCGCATTCGCCTGTCGGGTGATGACGGTCGTGGTGCGGGACGTCCGATCGTAGACGGCGACATCGGAGCGAACGCCGGTGCTCTGAATCGAGAAGGCGACGACGCTTCCATCGGCGCTCAGATCCGGCGCAAAGGCAGCCAGGCGAGCCGTCCCGGCAATTCCTTCGCAACTCACGCAGATGGTCGTCCCGGCGACGACGTCGCGAACGTAAGCGCTCAGGCCGGAATGAATGGCTGAAGCGGCAAATGCGACGAAGCGTCCGTTTCCAGAGATCCGGGGCGAGTAGGCCCGAGCGAACTGCCGACCCGCTTCGTTCACGCCAATTCTGGTCATGGTGCCGCCGACGAGATCCGCCAGGTACACGTCCGATCCCGCGCCGTTCGCATCGTCGCCGGCCACAAGGTTCGTTGCCGATGACTCGAACGCGACCCACCGGCCGTCAGCGCTGATCGCGGGGTGGCTGCTCCGGTCGTTCGCCTCCTGTCCACCCGGCCCGACGCTCACGCGCGTGGTCGTGCCGGTCGTATGGTCGCGCACGAAGACGTCCTCCACTTCATTGTGGTCCGGTGCGGCGGTCAGGACGGTTGCGGATGAATCGAATGCGACATGACGGCCGTCGGCGTTCAGTTGGGGGTTCAGGGACGTGCCGTTGGCGCTCGTCCCCAGATACCCAACGCTCGCCAGCGTCAATCGTTGTGACGCCCGGTCGAGCACATAGATGTCGTCCACGACATTCGTATCCTCGGGGAGGAGGCGCGCGCTCGACACGAATGCGACATGGCGGCCGTCTGCGCTGACCGCGCCGGCGAACATGCCCGACGGCACTTGCGGAAACTCCTGTCGCAGGACCGTCCGGCCTGGCGCTCCTTCCGTGGTCAGCCCGCCGAGGAGCGTGATGGCTGCCAGCAAACGCGACGGGCGAAACATCGCTACCTCCGATCCTGGTAGACGTTGACTTCGCGCGCGACGAGTTTGCCAATGACGATGGCGCGCCGCGTTTCGAATAAGGCGGCTTTGCCGCTCGCGGAGGCGCCGTGGACGTGATTGTTCACGGCTTCCGCCAGATCCACGTCATCGAGCTGCTCGAGCACGTGTTCGAGCTCGTGAGCGAGATATTCGATGGCGGAGCGATCGGCGTCTCGAAGGGAAACGCGCACCCGGAGCCCGTCCTTCCGCGAAATCTCCGACTGCGCGCGGGGCCCTGCGATCTGGCACCGGTTGTCGAGCATGACGGTGATCCGGACCCCGGCGTCCGCGACCCGGATCCACTGCCTGCGGAAAGTCGCGGAGCCTCTCCACATGGTGTCGAGCAACTGTCGGTACATGGTCGGAATGTCGGAGCCCGCAGGGAGCATCGCCACGAGATCGACGGACGGCGTGAGCTGCCGGTCCCGATACGGGATGAATCCGAACGCGATCGCCCCAGACATGCTCACGTAGGAAGGCACCGAAGGCAGCGTCCACGGCAGAGCTGCTTCCTGGGCGAGCGCGGGTGCCTCCGCAGTCAGTGCCATGAGCAGCACTGGCGCCCCAACCACGAGCCACGATCTCAACCGCTCGCATCGCATTGCGCCCTCCGGGCCAGCCGTAATTGCCGTGTTGTACGGGGTTCTGAGAAAGACAACGAACGGTGGGCTGCAATCGAACAGATCGGAGGGTCGGTTCTGACGCTTGAATCGCTGGTAGGCTGCGACGAGCATGCAACGAGCCGTCGCCGCGGGCGTCCTGGGCCTGGTGACCTGTCTTTCAGGCTGCGCTGCGCGGGCTCCGGTGGCAGCGCCGGCAGGCAGCAGCACCAGGATCCTCCAGACAAGGGAAGGCCTGGCGTCTTACTACGGCAAGGAATTCCACGGGAAGGTCACCGCCAGCGGCGCCCGGTTCGACATGAACGCGATGGTGGCGGCCCATCCCAGCTATCCCTTCGGGACGCTGCTTCGCGTGACGAACCTGGCCAATGGCCGATCGGCAACGGTACGGGTCGTCGATCGTGGGCCGGCGGCCGGAACAGCGCGCCGACGGGCTCATCATCGATGTGTCCCGCCGCGCCGCGGAGGTGCTCGGATTCATCCAGCGCGGGCGGACCCGGGTGCGACTCGAGGTGTTGGCCTGGGGAGGTTAGCGTCGTTAGAGGTTCTGGTAGGCGCGGAACAGCCCTCTGAAATACCGCAGCACCCGCACGCCGTCGGTGGATTCGGGGATCTCCGCGAAGCAGTAACCCTGGAAATTCATCGCAGCGAGATTGGTGATCAGCGCACGGAAGGGATACTCCTCGAGGTACAGATCCCGCATGTGCACCTGGCCGATCTGACCCTTCAGGAGCTTGAAGTTCGCCTCGAAGCCGCCGTCGAGCAGATCGGTCTGGTTCGAGTTCCAGCAGGCCTTCACGCCCGGGTGATTGCCGCCGTAATCGAGGATCTTACGGATTCTCGGCACGCGTGAGGTGTCCGTGCCATGCACCTCGAGCTGGATCTTCACGCCGTTCTCGTCGGCGAACGCGCCGCACTCGCGCAGCGACTTGCCGATCTGCTCGAGCGTTTTCTCTTCCGGCACTTCCTTTGGCAGTCCGTTCGGGCGGACTTTGACGCTCGGGGATCCGAGGTCCTTCGCCAGCTTCACCCATTCCTTTGTCTCATCGATGTTCTTCCGGACGACCGCGGGATCGGGCGAGTGATACTCGCAGGTGGTTCCGAGCCCGCCGATCTTCACCGGCGAGTCCTCGAAGCGCTTCCGCACCTCGGCCCTCGCAGCAGGAGCGAGCGAGATCTCCACGCCGTGCTTGTGCGTTGTCCGGAGCTCGACGCCGTCGAAGCCGGCCTCGGTCAGGTTCTTGATCAGCGTCGGGAGATCCCAATCTTTGGCGATGTTGTAGGTGACCGTGCCAAGCTTCAGCCCCTTGCGCCCGGCACCAGCGGCAGGCGGAGTCTGAGCGGCACCCACGATGCCGAGTGCCGGAACGGCGCCGAGAGTCGAGAGGAAGTCGCGACGTTTCATACGGAGAGCTTAGATCAACTCCCAAATCCCAAGATCCAAATCCCAAAGAACTCCCAACGCCAAAAAGCAGCTCCAAAATGCATGCTCAAAAACCAATCCCCGAGCCAAACCCGGATTTTGCGCAGTGCAGCTTGGAACTTGGAAGTTGGCGGTGCCTTGGGATTTGGAGCTTGGGATTTGGGCGTTTCGCGCCTCATCATCGCGCGGCTCGCTGTGCCGGACGATCGATAGCCCACAGCGCCGCATACAGCGCGCACACCGCCAGGGAAACAGTGACCCGCCACGGCGTGAGCGCGCCGGCGATGAGCTCGGCGAATCCGCGCAGGAAGCCCACGACCATCGCGACGCTCATGAGGAGCAGCCAGTGCCGCGGCGGTTCGTACGGGCTTGCGAACGTTCGGCCTGCGGCGCGAATGCTGAAGATCCCCAGGCCGAGGGCCAGCACCGCGAGCGCGGCGCCCGTCCGGCGGAAGAACGCCACGTCCAGCCAGAAGTCCTGATCGCCCGACGCGACGATCCAGCGGTGGGTCGCGAGCGGCAGATTCATCAGCAGGGAGACGCCGAAGGCCGCGTACCAGACCCCGACCACGAGCGCGAGCGCGGCGAGGAGGCAGCCGACGATACGCGACGGAGGGATTTCGTCGAGAGCCGGCGCCTTCGGGTCCACCTCAAAAATCTCCCGGCGCGATCGCCCGCTGCTTGCGAGCGGCGGCGTAGATCGTCTCGACGAGCTCCACGCTGCGTCTGGCCTCGCGGCCGTCGGTTGCGGGAATGGCATCGTCGCGGATGGCGCGGATGAAATCCTCGATCACTCGCTGATGGGCGCTGGCATCGGAGACCACCGGGGACGCCACGTTCTCGGGCGGCGGCGCTGGAGCGGCGGCCGGCGCCCCGGCACTGGTCGACGATCGGAGGTCCATCCGGACGATCTTGTCGTCCTCCAGCACGATCGTGCCTTCAGACCCTGTCACTTCGAGCCGGCGTGGATACCCGGGGAACAGGGAAGTCGCGGCTTCAATCGTGCCGAGGGCGCCGCTGGTGAACTCGAGCACTGCCGCGGCGGTGTCTTCGACTTCGATCTCGTGGATGCGGGTGGCGACGGCCGACGAGACGCGCGCGACCGGGCCGAACAGCCACTGCACGAGATCCACGGTGTGGATCGCCTGATTCATCAGCGCGCCGCCGCCATCGAGCTTCCAGGTGCCGCGCCATTTCGAGCCGGAGTAGTACTCGGGAGGACGGTACCAGCGGACGCGCCCCGCGATCATCACCGGCTTGCCCAGCTCGCCGTCGTCGAGCATGCGCTTGATGCGCGCGACGTCCGGGCGGAGCCGATCCTGGAAGAACACGCCCAGCTTGACCCCGGCGGCGGCGCACGCGCCGATCAGTTCGTCGGCGCGCCGGGTCGTGATGTCGAGAGGCTTCTCGGAGAGCACGTGCAGGCCGCGGCGCGCGGCCGCGATCCCCTGCTCGGCATGCAGCCCCGAGGGACTGCCGATGGCGACGATCTCCATCGGGCGGTGCGCGAGGAAGCTCTCGAGATCGTCGTAGGGCACCGCTTGATGTCGCGCCGCCAGCTTCGCCGTGCGCTCCCGGTTGCCGCCATGGCAGGCCACGACCTTCACGCCGGGAATCGCCGCGGCGGCGCGGGCGTGGGTATCGCTGATGTTTCCTCCGCCGAGGATTCCGATATTCATCCGGTGTAGTGCCGGGACACTACTTGGCCTCGGCGAACTTCTTGTGCTCGGCGCCGATCTGAGCAGCGTCGGCCGATCCGTTCAGGATCAGAATCCGGTGGCGGAAGGTCATCGACTGGCCCGGCGCGATGGTTCGCTTCGCTTCAGGCTGCTTCGGATCGAACACCTTCTGCCCGAGATTGTTGGCGGCGAAGAGGCCGTAACCGCGGGCATGCCAGTAGGTCGGGAAGCCCGGGTTCTCCGGATGATCGAGGATCGCGACGGTCACCGGCTCCGAGTCCACCTTCCCCTGCAGCATCGTCCAGGGGCCGCGGGTGCCCCAGACCGCGTCGCCGGTCTTGCCGTCGCTGCCGATGTAGTTGCCGGTCACGCCCTCGTTGTTGACGGTCTTCGTCGTGGCGGGCTTGCCGCTCGCGTCCACGAACGTGTCCGGAGCGTTCGACGGCTGCTCGAGGCTGCGCGCCATGCGCATCCCGAGCACGCCTTCTTTGTTGTCGCCAAGCACGACCGGCTCCTTGAGCGCAGTCAGCCGCGTGATGCGATCGATCGACGCGGCTCTTCGCGTCGCCCTGGAAGATGAAGTGCGTGTTTTCCTTCAGAAGCAGCGTGCCCTTGGAGTCGACCCAATCCATCTCGACGTTGAGCTCTCCCTTGTCCTTGCCGCTGATGGTCTCGATCACGCGCTTGTGGACGATGGTGCCCATCTGCGGCTGCGCGCGCCGCGGGAATGGCGTCGGAGTTGTTCCAGAAGTCGAGGCCGTTGACGTCGCCGTAGTTGAACCACAGTCCGACGTGGTGCGGATGATCGACGCGCTCACCGGGCCTGGGCTCGAGCGGATAGCCGCGCGTGATGATCTTGCCGCTGGCGGACCGCACCGGATACAGCGAGGGCTTCTTCTGGCTGTGCTCGTAGATGTACGACGTGAACGGCTTGCCATCGATCGTCACGTCCACGCGGGGCGCGACCGGGTGCGGGACGACCTGGATCCGAGGCGTTTCAGTCGTGACGGTGATCGCCGCCGCGGCAATGACCAGCGGCGCGAACAGGGACGTTCCTAGTATCCGACGCATTGTTCCTCGCTGTGATGAACTCTTCCGAAACCGCGAACCCGCGAACTATGACTTGTCCAGCCTCTGAATCTTGATGTTCCGGTACCACACCTGATCCCCGTGATCCTGGAGCAGGATGTGGCCCTTCTGAAGCTTGCCGAACCGCTCGATCCCCTTGAACTTGCTCTTCTCGATGGCCGCATTCAGCTCGGAAGAATTGAGCTCGTATTCGAGCACCCGGACGTCGTTCAGATAGTGATAGACCCGGGTGCCGCCGGAAACGATCCGGCTTGGCGCGACCCGGACCCGGCTGGTGTTCCATTCACCTGCCGGCTTGGTGGGGCGAATCGCGGGAGCCGCAGATCAGTCGTGTATACGTCCCCGTCCCCGCGGCGAGAACGTCATAGAACGCCGCCGTCTGCCGATGCGGCCCGATCTTGGCGTCGGGGTGCCGGGCGTCGTCGATCATCTGGTACTCGTGGCCGATGGCGCTGTCCCGGTCCTCGAGGACGAAATACTTCAGACCGCTGTTGCCTCCCTCGGGCAATCCTCCATTCCCAGGACAAGTCGAACAGGTCGAACGTGTCGGCCGAGATGATGTCGCGGGCCCCCCGGGTGTCCTTGCCGTCGTTGGCGGGAAGGGTCAGCATGCCGTCCTGGACGGTCCACCGGGAGCCGGCCGCGTCAGGCTTTTTGTAGCCCCGCCAGCCACTTAGCGACTTGCCGTCGAAGAGCGCGGTGGCCTGGTCCGGCTTGGCCGGGGGTTGGGCCTGCTCGGCGGCCAGGGTCACGAACAGGGCACCGGCAAGTGAGGTCAGGGAGACGAGAGAGCGGAAGCGCATGGCGGCGTCACCTCAAAATCGAACCTTATAGCACAGCCGACCGCCGGCCGGTACGTGTTACTATCGTATTGAATAGAAGGACTTAGAGAGATTCGCCACTCCAATGGGACCGAGACGAGATTGACCGGGACTGGTCGGCAGTCTCGCGCGCGTCCACCGAGCAGGAAAGCTCAAACAGCAGGTCGTCCGGACCTCGCCGTCAGGCTGCGTCCGCTCCAGGTCGAAATGCGCCGCCGGCTGGCCCGTGCGGACGTCCTCACGGCGATGGTTCGTGCGGTCAATGCCAGCCTGGAGCCGGAAAAGATTGCCGACGCGCTGATCGGTGGGCTGGCGGACTGGTTCCCCGTCTCCGGATGGCTGGTGCTGGTCTGCGACGAAGGGGCGGAGCTCCGCACAGTCGCGACGCGCGGCCTTTCCGCGGGGCTGGAGCCTGCGGCGCAGGCGGCGGCGGAGGTCGTCCTGCGGGGCGGAGCGATGCTCTATTCGGCCGACGTCTCCAGCGACAAGCGGCTCTCCCGGACCGACGGGGTCACGCCGGCAGCCGTCATCGGGTTTCCGCTCGAGTCCCGGGGGCGGGTCGTAGGGGCGCTGATTGCAATCGATCGAGTCGCGTCGGCTCGCGAGCCCCGTCTGGCCGCCCCGACGCTGGCTCTTTTGCGTACGGCACTGGAACCCGGAGCGGTTGCGCTCGATAACGCCTTACGGATACAGCGGGCCGAAGCGCTGTCGGTCACCGACGACCTCACCCAGCTCTACAACTCGCGGTATCTCTCACAGGTTCTGCGGCGCGAGACCAAGCGGGCGTCCCGAAGCGGCCGGCCCTTGTCGTTGCTCTTCATCGATCTGGACGGGTTCAAGACGGTCAACGACTCGCACGGCCACCTCGCCGGGAGCGCGGCGCTCGTCGAGGCGGCGGCCGTGATCCGCATCAGCGCCCGTGAAACGGACATCGTCGCCAGGTTCGGCGGCGACGAATTCGCGCTGGTGCTCCCGGATACCGGCACCGAGGGCGCCGAAATGGTCGGCGCGCGCATCCGGGACAAGATCGCCGTGCACCAGTTCCTGAAGAAGAGAGGCTTCGAGATCAGGTTGACAGTCTCGGTCGGCGTCGCCACCCTTCCCGACGTTGCTGCGTCCGCCGAGCAGCTGATTCACGCCGCGGACGAAGCCATGTACTGGGTCAAGGAGCACGGGAAGAACGGCGTGCACGTGGCCGGAACCGACGGTCACACCCGGAGTGCCAACGGCGCCAGGATGCCCGGCATTCCGAAAGATGCGGCCACCGATTGAGCCCTCCTGGCAGTCGTGGCACTCCTGGCACGGTTTCGGCGTTGCGGAGAGGTAATCGATATTGAGCCTGCGTTCTCTGTTTTCTCTATTCTCGAGTGACCTCGCCATCGACCTCGGCACCGCGAACACCTGCGTGTACGCGCGCGGCAAAGGCATCGTGGTGAACGAGCCCTCCATCGTGGCGATCAACAAAGTCAACGGGCGCATCGAAGCCGTCGGCAAGGATGCGAAGGACATGCTCGGCCGGACGCCGGGCAACATCGTCGCCATCAAGCCGATGAAGGATGGCGTGATCGCCGACTTCGAGGTCACCGAGAAGATGCTGACCTACTTCATCAAGAAGGCGCACAACCGGAACGTGTGGGTGCGCCCGCGCATCGTCATCGGTGTGCCCTCGGAGATCACCCAGGTCGAAAAGCGTGCGGTGAAGGACAGCGCCTACCGGGCAAAGGCGAGCGAAGTGCACCTGGTCGAGGAGGCGATGGCCGCAGCCATCGGCGCCGGGATGCCGATCACGGAGCCGTCGGGCAACATGATCGTGGACATCGGCGGCGGCACCACCGACATCGCCGTCATCTCGCTGGCGGGCATCGTCTACAGCAAGGCGGTGCGGGTCGCCGGCAACGAGATGGATGAAGCGATCATCCAGTACATCAAGAAGACGTACAACCTCCTGATCGGCGAGCGCACGGCCGAAGCGATCAAGATGGAGATCGGCTCCGCGTTCCCGCTCGAAGATCGGATGACGATGGAGATCAAGGGAAGGCACCTGATCGAGGGAGTGCCGAAGACCATCACGATCACCGACGAGGAGATCCGCGAAGCCCTTGCCGAAACCGTGAACGTGATCGTCGACGCCGTGCGCGTCGCGCTGGAGCGCACGCCGCCGGAGCTGTCGGCCGACATCGTCGATCGGGGAATCGTGCTCACCGGCGGCGGTTCGATGCTGAAGAATCTCGACAAGCGTCTTCGCGAGGAAACCGGGCTGCCGCTCGCCATGGCGGAGGATCCGCTCTCGTCGGTCGTGCTCGGGGCCGGAAAGATGCTGTCGGACTTCAACCTGCTGCGGAAGATCTCGATCGACTAGGTGGATCATCCGCATTGCCAAATTGCCAAATTGCCGAGATTGCCGAAATTGAATCGCCGCAGCGATTTGCCCCCAATGTTGGCAATGTTGGCAATCTTGGCAATTTTGGCAATGAACGTGCGATAGCCCCCTGTGCTCGACAACCTCCAGCGCACGACCACGGCACGGCCACGAACCGGCCTGCTGTTTCTGGCCGTGGTCGTGGGCCACGTCATCCTGATTTCCTCCCAGGTGCAGTCGAGATCAGGCGTCCCGGTGCTCGAAGGGGTGACGTTCGGGGCCTTTGCCCGGGTTCAGCAGGGCACGTCCTACGCGTTCAAGTCGGTCCGGAACTTCTGGGGCAACTACGCCGACCTGCGCGGCGTGCGGGGCGAGAACGCCACGCTGCGGAGCCGGGTCGCGGATCTCGAGGTGCGGCTGCAGGAGCAGCGCGCGCTGGCCCAGCGCTCCGGGCAGCTGCAGGCGCTCCTCGATCTGCGGCAGTTCGTCTCGGTGCCGACGCTCGCGGCGGACGTGATTTCCGGCTACGTCAATCCGGGCGTGCTCACCGTGACCATCGACCGGGGCAGCAGCGACGGCGTGAAGCCGAACATGGCGGTGATCTCGTCGGCCGGCGTGATCGGACGAGTGATCGGGCCGCTGGCCGCGCACGCGGCGCGGGTTCAGCTCATCATCGACCACAACGGTCCGGCGGCAGCCGGCGCGATGACGGAGCGTACGCGTGCGGGAGGGATGGTGGTGGGCAAGGAAGGTGACCCGCCGCTGCGAATGGACTTCGTCTCGAATCTGGCCGATGTCAAGGTCGGAGACGTCGTCGTGACCTCCGGGGCCGACGGCATCTACCCGCGCGGGTTCCGGATCGGTTCGGTCGAGCATTCCGAGCGGGGCGATGGCCTGTCGCTCGCGATCACCGTGAGGCCGTCGGTCGATTTCCGGGCGCTCGACGAGGTCCTGGTCGTGCTCAGGGAAGCGCGTGCGGCGATCCCCGAGAGCGCCAGCGAGCCCGGCGGGCCGGCCCGATGAAAACAGTCGGGGTTCTGCTGGCGCTCATCCTGGCGCTGGCGGTGCAGACCAGCCTCTCGGGGTTGACCATGAGCGGGGCGAGCATGGTGAACCTCGTGGTCGTGACGGTGGTGTACACGGCGCTCGTCTTCGGTCCGGTGACCGGCATGATGGCCGGGACGGCTGGCGGGCTGGCCCAGGATGCCCTGGCCGGCGGGATCGTCGGGATCGGCAGCCTGTCGAAGACGGTTGTCGGGTTTCTTGCAGGCCTGCTCGGCGCGCACTTCATCGTCGCGCAGCCGCTGCCACGGTTCGTCATGTTCGTCTCCGCGAGCGTGCTGCACGAGATCTGCTACCAGGGCCTGTCGGCACTGCTCGAGGTTCGGCCGCTGCGATTGGCCTACGGGCCGGTGGTGACCCAGGCGGCGATCAACGGAATTGTCGGGCTTTCGGCATTTTTCGTGGTCGAGCGGCTGCCCGGCATGGTGCAGCGGCGGCGGGCGCGGCGGGGCCGATATTAAAATAGGGGTGCTTCCGCCTGAAGGTGGAAGCTACCAGACAACGCTGATTCCGCGGCTTCCCCCTTCCAGGCGAAGCCGCAGGGTGACGCTGATTTTCCGTGTAATTCGTGGCTTCCGCCTTCAGGCGGAAGAAATGCCTATGGCTGCAACACCCGTGATGATGTCGGAGGATCGCCGTAGCCTGACGGTGCGGCTGACGTCGCTCCAGTACATCATCGCCGTTTTCTTCTCGGCGCTGGCCGTCGCGTTCTGGGTATTCCAGGTCGTGCAGCACCAGAAGTTCGCGCAGATGGCCGAGGAGAATCATCTTCGCCGCCTGCCGCTGCCCGCTCCCCGCGGCGTGTTGTTCGATCGCAACGGCAAGGTCCTGGTCGAGAACCGCAGCACGTTCAATATCGCGCTGGTCCGCGAACAGTCGAAGAACATCGATCAGACGCTGCACACGCTCGCGCTGGCCACGGGCGCCGACGAAGTCCTGATGCGCGAGGAAGTGAACCGCCGGCGCCGCGAGCCGAGCTACCGGCCGATCGTGCTGATCGAGAACGCGACGCGCGAGCAATTGTTTGCGGTCGCGGCCCGCAAGACGGATCTGCCGGGCATCATCTACCAGAGCGTCCCGACCCGGAAATATCCGGCGGCGATGGCCGCGCACCTGTTCGGGTATGTCGGCGAGGTCACCGAGGCGCAGCTGACCAGCACCGAGTATCAGGGCATCGAGTCGGGCGCGGTCGTCGGGCAGGCCGGCGTCGAGAAAGCGCAAAACAAGCTGCTGATGGGGACCGAGGGCGCAAAAGAGGTCATCGTCAACAGCATCGGCCGCGAGATCGGCAAGCCGCTTCGCGAGGACCCGCCGCGCGAGGGCACCCGGGTACAGTTGACTATCGACGCCGATCTGCAGAAGGCCGCCGAGGACGGATTCAAGCATTTCGGCGAGGTCAATCGCAACGAAGGCTACGACGGCGCGGCGGTGGTGCTCGATCCGAACAGCGGGGAGATCCTGTCCCTGGTCAGCCTGCCGGCGTTCGATCCAAACAAGTTCGCCGTGGGGCTCGATCGGGCGACCTGGTCCTCGTACAGCACCGACAAGGCGCGGCCGTTGACGAACCGGGCGCTGCAGTCCACCTACTCGCCGGGCTCCACATTCAAGCTGGTGGTCGCGACCGCGGCGCTCGAGGAGGGGCTGGTCACGCCCGATTACAAGGTGAACTGTCCCGGCGGCGCCACGTTCTACGGCCGCTACTTCCAGTGCCATCTCAAGGGCGGCCACGGCGTCGTCGACATGCGCCACGCGATCGAGAAGTCGTGCAACGTCTACTTCTACACGCTGGGGAACATGCTCGGCGTGGACAGGATCCACAAGTGGGCGTCGCTGCTCGGCCTGGGAGAGCGCAACAACATCGACCTGCCGAACGAGGTCCGCGGCCTGGTGCCGTCGAGCGAGTGGAAGCGGCAGGTGATGAAGGACAAGTGGTACGCCGGCGAGACCATCTCGGTGGCGATCGGCCAGGGCCAGGTGAACGTGACGCCGCTGTCGCTGGGCGGTGATGATGATGACGCTGGCCAACGGCGGCACGCGCTACACGCCCCACGTGCTCAAGGCCATGGACGAGGGCAAGGGATGGACGCCGCTGACGCCGCCCGCGCCGCTCTCCGACCGCGACGATGAAGACCTCCACGGTGCAGGCCATCCACGATGGACTCTGGCTTGCCGTGAACGGCGCCGGAACGGCCGGCCGCGCCCGGCTCGAAGGCCGCGACGTTTCGGGCAAGACCGGGACGGCGCAGGTCATCTCGCTGACCGGGGCCAAGGTCGCGAAGGGCAAGATCGACGTCCGCGATCATGGCTGGTTCGTGTTCTTCGCCCCGCGCGACAAGCCGGAGCTCGCCGGCGTGATCTTCCTCGAGCACGCCGAACACGGCTACTACGGCGCGTCCATCGCGAAGCACATCATCGACACCTACTACGCGAAGAAGGAAGGGCGGCCCCTGCCGGTGCTGCAGAAGCCTGTACCGCCGCGGTACGGTGATCGCGGCGGCGACCGACGCCTCAAGCGGCGCAGGAAGTGCGGCGGTAACTGGTAACTGGTAACTAGGATGTTCGAACGCCGGCTGTTCTTCCACGTCGACTGGCTCCTGCTCGGGGCGGTGCTGCTTCTCGCGGCGACTGGTGTCGCGATGATCTACAGCACGACCTACGTCAGGCTGCCGGACGGCAGCGGGCACGCGGGACGCGAATTCTGGATTCAGCTCTACGCGCTCGCGATCGGCGGGATCGCCCTGCTCGTCTGCATGACGATCGACTACCGCTTCCTGGCCGAGCATTCGCTGTTTCTCTATGCCGGGCTGCTCGGCCTGCTGGTGTTCGTTCTGGTTGCCGGCGACAGCGCCATGGGCGCGCAGCGCTGGATCGCGCTCGGCCCGTTCAAGTTCCAGCCCTCCGAGTTCGCCCGCATGACCCTCGCGCTGATTCTCGCGATGTTCTTCGGCGAGAACCGGCGTGGCGCCCGGAACACCTCGGATCTGGTCATCGCCGGGATGCTTCGTGCTCGTGCTGTTCGCCCTCATCGTGAAGCAGCCCGATCTCGGCTCGGCGATGACGCTGCTGCCGGTCTTTCTCGGCGTCGCGTACCTGGCCGGGTTGCGGCTGCGGCTGCTGGCGATTGCCGCGGCGATTGCCATCCTGCTCGCGCCGATCGCCTGGAAATACGGCCTCAAGGACTATCAGAAATCCCGCATCGTGATCTTCATCGACCCGGAACAGGATCCGCGAGGCGCCGGGTATCAACCGATTCAGGCCCGGGTCACGGTCGGCTCCGGCGGCCTGCGCGGCAAGGGCTTCATGCAGGGGACACAGGGGCAGTACAAGTTCCTGCCGGTTGCGCACAACGATTTCATCTTCTCCGTGCTGGCGGAGGAGTTCGGTTTCCTGGGCGTCCTTGGCGCCCTCGGTCTCTACCTGTTCGTGATTCTCAGGGCGCTCGAAGCTGCGCGGCTGGCGAAAGACCGCATCGGAGCGTACCTGGTCGGAGGGATCATTTCGGGGTTTACGTTTCAGGTGATCTATAACATCACCATGTCGGCCGGCCTCGCACCCGTCAAAGGGCTGACGCTCCCGCTCATGAGCTACGGCGGGTCGTCGATGATCGCGACGCTGGCGGCTTTCGGCCTCATCCTGAACGTCAGGATGCGGCGCTTCACCAATTAGGCCTGAAGGTTTCCTTCAGCCGACGTTTTTCCGGACAGCGCAGTCACATGGTCGTCTCCGGCAGCTTTCTCGTGCTCGTCCTGAGCATCGTCGCGACCGCGCGGTACGTCGCCGGGCATCGGCCCGCCCGACCGTCCGCCGTCGCGCACGCCGGGGTTGTGCCCGCTTCCGCAGATCAGCGGAGTTTGATCCATGAACAAGGAGATGATCATCTCCTCTGGCGACCACGATACCCGGGTCGCCATTCTCGAAGACGATCAGGTCGTCGAAATCTTCATCGAGCGCGAGCGATCGCGCGGCGTGGTCGGCAATATCTACAAGGGGCGGGTCTCCAAGGTCCTCCCCGGCATGCAGTCCTCCTTCATTGACATCGGCCTGGAACGCGACGCGTTCCTCTACGTGTCGGAGGTCGTCAACACCGTAGAGGAGTTCGCCCGCCTCGAGGCGGGCGAGGACGAAGAAGACGAGGACGAGGATCGGCCCGTTCCGGTGCCCGTCGAGGTGGTCGCCGTCCCCGAGGGAGCAGAGCCCGTCCCGGCGGAGTTACCCGCGCCGCAGAACGGCGGACCGCGCGGCGAACGCCGCGGGCGGGATCGGGATCAGTCCCGCACCCAGTCGCGCGACGACCGCGAGCGCGACAGGCCGGAAGCCAAGATCGAAGACCTGCTGAAGGAAGGGCAGGAGATTCTCGTCCAGGTCGTCAAGGAACCGCTCGGGACCAAGGGCGCCCGCCTGACATCGCACGTCACCATGCCGGGACGGTTCCTGGTGTTCATGCCGACGGTCGACCATGTCGGCGTCTCACGCAAGATCGAGTCGAGAGAAGAACGGGGCCGCCTGCGGGGGATCGTCAAAGCGTTCCGCGAGCAGCACGGCTTCACCGGCGGGGTCATCATCCGGACCGCAGCGTCGGGCCGCTCGGAAGAAGACATCGTCAGCGATCTGTCCTGGTTCCACCAGATCTGGACCGAAATCCGCCAGAAGATGGACGCGCGCCGCGCCCCGGCGGTGCTGTTCCAGGAACAGAGCCTGGTGGTCAAGCTGCTGCGCGATCTGCTCACCGACGACTACAGCGCCATCCGCATCGACGACGAGCAGGAACACCGGCGGGTGCTCGCGCTGGTCGAGCGGATCATGCCGTCGCTGGTGCCGCGGGTGAAGCTCTACTCGAAGACGTTCCCGATCTTCGAGGAGTACGGCGTGCAGGGCGAGATCGACAAGGCGCTGCGCAGCAAGGTCTGGCTGAAGTCTGGCGGCTACCTGGTCATCAACCAGACCGAAGCGCTGGTGGCGATCGACGTGAACACCGGCCGCTACGTCGGGAAGCGCACCGGCCGGCTCGAAGACACCATCGTCAAGACGAACCTCGAGGCGGTCAAGGAGATCGTCCGGCAGATCAGGCTGCGAGACCTGGGCGGCATCATCGTCCTCGACCTGATCGACATGGAAGAGAAGAAGAACCGGCAGAAGGTCTTCCAGGAGGTCGAGAAGGAGCTTCGCCGGGACCGCTCACCGTCGAAGGCGCTGCAGGTCTCGGACTTCGGGCTGGTGATCGTCACCAGGAAACGGGTCAAGCAGAGCCTCGAGCGGCAGCTGACCGAGCCGTGCCCGTACTGTTCCGGCTCCGGCTCGATCAAGTCCGCTTTCACGATCTGCTACGAAATCCTGACAGAAATGCAGAAAATCGGCCCCGAGCTCGATGGGCAGGGAGTGATTCTACGGGTGAACCCGGACATCGCCCGGGCGTTGAAGGAAGAGGAGCAGGCGCTGCTGCGCGACCTGGAATCGACACTCGGGAAGAAGGTGACCATCAAGCCGGACGCTCACCTTCATCACGAGCAGTTCGACGTCATGGCGATTTAGGGTTCCGGGTTCAGGGTTCCGGGGTTCCGGGTTCGGTTCACGGTTCCGGGTTCGGTTCGAGGTTCCGGGTTCGAGTTCGAGGTTCGAGGTTCAGAGGTTCAGAGGTTCAGAGGTTCTGACGGTCGACGCCCGCCCGAACTGATGATGCACCGCGGAACCCGGAAACCCCAGAACCCGGAACCGAACCCAGAACCCAAGAACCGAACCATGAACCCTGCACCCGGAACCCGGAACCCCTTACTTATTTCGCGGGCGCCGCGGCGGCCGCGAGCGGGAAGTGAATCAGGTAGTGCGTCCCGCCGCGGTTGAACCAGACGCGCAGATACTCGTTCCCGCGCAGCACCTGCACCTTCGAGGTGCCGGGGGCGGGCGGCGTATCCTTCACCACCATCTTGATCTCGGACTGCGGGACGATGGTGACGACCTCGCGGCCCTTGACCTCTTTCCCCTGTCCCAGCTCGACCCACCGCTCCAACGCCTCGGTGGTGCCCACGGCTTCCGGGGCGGCCTGCTGCGGGGTCAGTTTCACCGTATAGGAGCCGGCCGCGAGCGGCTTGCCGTCGGCGGTCACCGCCTTGGGAAGCCGCACCGTGCCGAGCGCTGCCTCACCGGTCGTGCCCGCCGGGGGCGCTTCAGCGGTGGAAGGCTGCGTATTTGGCGCGTTGTGCTGCGCCGCGGCGTTGTTCCCCATCAGCGCGCCAGCCAGGACACAGACCAGAACCCACTGCTTCTTCATAGCCACAATCTCCTCAACATCCGCCGGGCCTGAACCATTCTGGGCATTATATGCACGGACGGCGGCGCTGCGTGCGAGTTCAGCTGGAGCAAGGAGAGTGCCATCCGACTCAGCAGAGGTTGGCGGGTTGGCCAGGGCCGGCGTGCCTTGGGCCAATACACAGGGCCCCGGGTTTCCGACTCGAGGGCGGGACAACTAGCGCTTGGAGATGATGACGTTGCCCGAGAAAGTCGTGATCTCGAGAATCGCGCTGCCGTCGCCATAAACACCGCGAATCGACTTCCGCCACCGGGAGTTCCCCGCGTCCGCCGGGCTGTTGTTGAAGGAGAAATCCGACCGGATCGAGCCGCTGAACGACGTGGCTTCGACCTCGAATCCGGTGGATCCGCCGAGGGCGACGCTCACGTTGCCGGAGTGTGAGCTCAGCTCGTAACGGCCACCTTTCGCGACCGGCCCACCAAATCTCACGTTGCCGCTCACGGTCTGGGCCTCCACCTGCTGGCAGTCGACGTCGTCCAGGAGGACGTCGCCGCTGATCGACCCGAGGTCGAGCTGCCGGGCCTTCACCCGCCGCAGGATGACGCTGCCGCTCGCGCTGGAGGCGCTGAAGCTGCCATCGATGTCCGTGTCGTTCAGTTCCACGCTGCCGGAGATCGACTTCGCCGAGGTGATCCGTCCGCCGTTGAAGATCCGCACGACGCCGCTGACCGATTCTGCCGACACCTCGCCCTTGATGTCTCTGGTCGTGATCGATCCCGAGATGGACGAGGCGCGGAGCCGGATGCCGGCGGGAGCGGTCACGTTGTACTGGACCGAGACGTTGACGTTCCGGCGATTGTTGCGCCGCATCTCGTCTCCCTGCGGGTAGTGGGTCTTCACCTCCGCGCGTCCGCCGCGCTCGACGACCTCGACCTGCACCAGCTGCAGCAGTTCCCGTGCGTCATCGTCGGTGCTTCCCCGTGCGGTCTTGACGATCTCGACCGAGATGTCGTTGCCGCCGCCCCGCGTCACGACGATGTCGCCGGCGACGTTGGCGAGCTGCAACTCCCCGTTCGCGCCGACGCGGAGGGTCCGGGTCGTCCGCTCGACCTGCTCGCGCGAATCCTGCCGCTGCGCCGCGTCGCTCGCATGGGAGGCCCTGGCAATCGCCTCATGAATGACGACGCGGGCGCTGAGAGCCTTGTCGCGGTGGTCCTGGCCCGCGGCGGGCGCCGCGATCGCGGCGAGCAGGGTAAGGGTGAGCAATATGCGCATGATGTCTGTGACTGGCCTCAAGATTTTCCGCTCTCGACGATCTCCGCCGCTCCCGCGGCGTCCCCCTGACGCATCGAGTTCATCAGCGCGATCGTGTCCTGCAGGAAGCGGATTTTCCGTTTCAGCATTTCGTACAGCTGCGTCGACCGGTTGTGCGGATCGGCCTCGAGCGCCTTCCGGCTCTCGGCAATCGCCTCGTTCATGACCAGCAGGTTCTTCTGCAGAACCGCAGCAGTTGCGGGGTTGGTCGTCGAAGCCTGTTCGATCGCGTTCTGGAAGTGCTTCTCGGTCAGCGCCAGCTCGGTCGCGATGTCAACAGCTTGGACGGGAGCGCTGGCGGCCGCGTTGCCCTGTGTGGGAGGCGGCGTGCCGGGGGCCGGCGTCGCGGCGACCGGCGCAGAGGCCGTCGACGGCGCGGGCGCGGGCGTTTGACGCTTCAGGAAATACAGCGATGCGCCGACGATCAGCGCGAGAGCCGCCGCGAGCGCCAGCGATGGCGACGCTATGGCGGCGCATCATGGTCGGGCTGCTGCCGCTCGCCCGCGCTTCTGCGCGCAGGCGGCCGGAGATCTGCTGCCAGATGCGTTCGGGAGGCGTGAGCGGGTCGAGTGACTCGGCGGCCGTCACGATCGCCTGCAGGTCTTCCGCGAGCGCGCGGCACGCGTCACAGCTCTCGAGATGGAGCTCGAGCTCGGCGCGGCGGATCGGTCCCAGGGTGCCGTCGGCCAGCTCCTGAATCGCGTTGAGATACCGCTCGCAGGCTTTCACGATGTGTAATCCTAGCAGGCTGCCCTCTGACCATAGCGGCTCCGCAGCATCGCGCGCAGCCGCATCCGCGCCTTGTGGACCTGGGACTTCGACGTGCCCTCGGCGATGCCGAGGATCTCGGCGACTTCGCGATGCTCCAGCCCTTCGACGTCGTGCAGCACGAACGCCGTCCGGCATCCTTCGGGCAGCTGCGCCATCGCGCGTTCGAGGTCCATCTTGGCGACCGTCCGCTCGGCGAGATGCCGCGAGCCGGTGTCGTCCAGTCCGTGCTCGTCGTCCAGCGCGTCGGTGAGCTGCCCGCTGCGGGTCGCCCGGCTGCGCAGGTGATCGAGGCAGAGATTCATGGCCAGACGATACAGCCAGGTGCCGAGCGCCGACTCGCCACGGAACGTCTCCAGCTTGCGATGCGCAGCCAGGAAGATTTCCTGGAGCATATCCTCGGCATCTGTCGGGTTGCCCAGGACACGGCAGGCCACGCTGTACAGCCGGCCGGAATGCGCCCGATAGATCGCCTCGAACGCGGCGAGATCGCCCGCCCGGCAGCGTTCCACCAGAGCGAGCTCGTCGGCCCGGCCCGGCCCGGCTGCCGCCGCCGCGAACGCCGGCGGTCTTGTGGCCTTAGACGTCGCCATGGTCGCGCCGCGTTGCCCGGGAATCGTTCATGAAGGATGGTTTACGTCCTGCGGCGGCGGAAAGTTCGGGCCCGGGGAGCCCAGCGGCGGTCCTCGAACTCACGGATTCGTTCGCCGCGGACCACGATCCCTTCGGCCTGCAGCAGCGCCCGCTTGAGCGCCGTCGCGCCTCCATACCCTCCGAGTCGGCCGGCCGCCGCGATCACCCGGTGGCACGGAACATCTCTGGCCGTGCAGTCGCGCATGATGTTGCCGACGGCACGTGCCGCGCCCGGCCGGCCGGCGAGTTCAGCGACATCGCCGTAGGTCGAGACCCTGCCGGCCGGGATGCGGCGGACGGTGCTGAGGACTTTGGCAGTGAAGTCTGTCATGGTCTCATCAACGTCAACTATTCGTGCTCAGAAAGCCAGCCTGACTCCCGCTCCCACCTGCGCCCCTCCCGCATCCACCGTAACTGTCCGGCCGTCGCGTGTGAGGTCCACCGAGGCGCGCGTGTAGCGTACGAGACCACCGACTCCGATGTTTCGCGTGAACATCCACCGGAAGTCCGCGCCGGCATTGAAGCCGGTCGCGGTGCCGGAGACCTGCTGCGAATCGACGCCGACGTAACTGGCGCTGTCGTAGGGAAACTCCTCCGTGTAGTTCACGTCGGTCACGATCGATTGCCGGGTATCGAGCACGCTCGGCCCGCCCGCGAGTGTCACGTAGAGTTTGCCGAAGGGCGGGAGCTGGTATTGCGCCTGGATGTGGATGCCCGTTTCTTCCCGGCTGAGGCCGCCCGTTTCGCCCGAGATCTGGCGGTTCCGCTGAAAGAACAACGGATGTGGGAGCGTGGCCTCCGCCTGCACCGTGCTGTCGACGGTGAAGCGCGAGAACGCGATCCCGACGCCGAGCCCCTTCCAGATTCGAAAGCCTGCGCCGGCGTCGAAGAGCGGGCCGGCATCGACCGGATAGTCGATCTCGACCGAAGCCGTCTCGTGATTGAGATCGAACGTGAAGCGGTCGTCGAAGCTGCTGGATGACGGCTGGTAGCCGCCGTTCACCGCGATGGTGAAACGGGGAAGCGGCTGCGCGGCAGCGGGAACGCTGCCGAGCAGGCTGCAGACAGTAATCAAGCCGAGTGTCGAGGTGATGTGTCGCATGAGGAGTCTCAGTTCACCCCGACCGCTGTCCATGCCTGCGTCAGAGCGTTGGCGATTGCGTTGTTTCCCGGATAGAGGTCCTGCGCCGCCTGCAGGGTCGCCGCGCGGGCGGTGGTGAAGCGGGCGTTCGACGGGAGCAGCTGCGTGAAGGCCCGGTAGAAGACTTTTTCGATCTGCTCGCGGTTGCTGGCGCCAACGCCCTGAACCTGCAGCCCGGAGGTGCGATTGGTGCCTCCCTCGATCGTCAGGTAGAAGGCATGACTGGCGATGCCTGAATTGATGTGCACTCCGCCGTTGTCTTCGGGGCCGGTGTAGCGAATGCGGTAGTTGTCTGGATAACCGAGGGACCGCGGATCCGCGAGCGACCGGATGCCGCCAGGAGTGATGACGTCGTTGCCGACAATGTAGTCTGCGGTTCCTGCCCCAGAACCGGCCTGCTGGAAGAAGAAGACCGCCGAGAGCCCCATGATGTCGGAGAACGCTTCGTTCAGCGCCCCGGACTCGTTGGCGTAGATGAGGTCGGACGAGTAATCCGTGACGCCATGAGTGAGCTCGTGGGCGACCACGTCGAGCGAGCCTGCGAGATAGTTCCAGCGCTGCCCGTCCACCGTCAGGTTGGGGGGGAGTCCTTCGCCGTAGACCATGATCCCGTCGCCCGCGTAGAACGCATTCAGGTAGAAGGTGCCGAGGACTCCTGGCGACGCCGTGGTGGCGTCCTGGCGATTCACCGGGTGAGTGAAGCTGCGGATCCGGATGTTGGCATTGTCGAGTCCGCGCCGGCCGAATCGCTTGAAGTAATAGTCGTAGGTGTATCCGGCGTAGACGTGCGCGTCGACGTTCGCGCCGTCGGTCCAGTCGTTGTCCGAGTCGCTCGCGAAGTCGCTCGCCGCCGGGACTGTGAACCCGTTCAAGATGTTGATCAGCCGGGCGAGGTTGCCCTTCATGTCGTAGGTTTCGATCACCGGCGGCCTGAGACGATCGGAGCCGACGTAGGTGCCGCCCTGCGAGCTGGAACTGACCTTCTTCCGTTCGCCCAGCACACCGATGCCGACACCGACGCTCGAGATCTGCCGTTGCGCATCGCTGCGCTGCTCCACGACCGCACCCGTCTGAGCGTCGATGAAGAAGAGCGTGACATCTTCCGGGGTGGCGACCCGGGCGGTGTAGACCAGCGTGAATGCCCCGCCCTCGCGCGGCAGGATCATCAGCCGCGGTTCACGATCGGCGCCGAGGTCGACGCCGGTCCGCGCGGCGACCAGCTCGCGTACCCGATCGCTGCCGATCGCGGGCGTGGTGGCGACGCTCACCTCTTCGAACACATCGCCGAAGATCGAGACCGTCAAGCCTTTCTCGTCGGTCTGCCGGGCGACGTCCCCGCCGTAGATCGGCACGCCGTTGACCGGTCTGGGTATAGCGGGAGTGGCGCCGGCCCGCGATGAGCGTGTCCTCGCGGTCGAGACGCATCTCCAGCTGGCGCGAGCGAATCATCCGGTCGATCTGGCTGTCCCACCTTCGGAGGTCGGCGGCAGTCACCGCGGCGATGTGCTGCATGCGCGGCTCCTGGCCCCGCAGCAGTGGAGGCGAACTCACGAGCGCCGCGGCAAAGGCGACTACCACTCCGACGAGCAGGTGCGAGCGATCGGGCATACGGTCTCCTGGGTACTTCAGGCGCGTGGCTCAGTGGTCACTGGCAGCGTCCTTCCGGCTGAAGCCGGAAGCCACGCTGCTGAACATGTGTCGCGGCCGCGCATCGAGATCCCAGCGGCGACTGGTGGCTTCCGCCTTCAGGCGGAAGGGCCGCGAAGCTCACCGTCTCAGAATCGGCCAATACGTGACCGCCCCGACGTAGACGTTGAACACCGCGCACCCGAGCGCATACCAGCGCGGCGCCACGCCTTCGGGGAGGACCCCGGGCTGGTGCGCGACGTCGACGACGGCGTGGGCGGCGAAGGCCAGGGCGAGGAGCGTCAGGCGCCTGGCGTGGATCGCGCAGCAGGGTGACGCCGGCAAGGACGCCAAAACCGAGCGTCAGGGCGATGTCCAGCCCGGTGCCCGGCTGGGCTTCGTGGGCGGCGGCAAACCCCAGATAGGAGCCGGCCGTGGCCATCAGCACGAGCGCGGCGATCTGGGCGAGCCGTAATTCCGCGATCAGCCGGTCGGGGGAGGTGAGCGGGATCGCCGCCGTCCGCAGCGCCTGCCACGTCATTCCGGCGGCGACCGACAGCGCGGCGATCAGGATGGTGCGCGACGCTTCGGTCATGAGCGGCCGATCATGTCGGGAGGAAGTTCAGCGGGTCGATGCCGAACTCCGCCGGATCGAGCGGCCCTACGACAGTGTCCGCTTCCGCGCCGGGATGCGACGGTTCCCAGAGGTTCCGTTCGTACGGCAGATCCAGTCGCGCGCCCGCCGCGTTGAACAGCACGCGCACGCGAGGACGATACGGATCGGGCGCGTGAATCCGGGCCACGACCGCCACCTCGCCGGTCGAGAGCCGCACCAGGTTGCCGGGCGGGTAGATGCCCAGGAGCTGCACGAAGCGTCGGACCAGGTGCTGATCGAACTGCGTGCCGTCGTTGCGTTTCAGCACCGCCAGGATGCGTTCGGTGGGGAAGGCCTGCTGATAGGCGCGCTGCGACCGCATCGCGTCGTAGATGTCCGAGATGCTGCAGAGCATCGTCGCGACGTTGAGCGATTGCCGGCGCACGCCGAACGGATAGCCGGTGTGGTCGAGCCGCAGGTGGTGTTCGAAGGCCACGACCGGCGCGAGGATCGGCATCTCCGGTGTGCGGCGCAGAATCTCGGCGCCGTCGACCGTATGGCGCCGCATGATGACGAACTCGTCATCGGTGAGCTTGTCCGGCTTGTTCAGGATTTCCTTCGGCGTCCGCACCTTCCCGATGTCGTGCATCAGGGCCGACAGGCCGAACTCACGGAGCAGGCGGCCTTCGATCCCGAGCGCGCGCGCCTGCCCCATCGTGAGGATCGACACGTTCACCATGTGGGTGAACGTGTAGTTGTCGTAGTTGCGCATCGCGGTCAGCGCGACCAGCGCGGTGCGATTCTGCGTCACCGCCTCAGCGAGCCCTTCGACCGTCTGCAGCGCCGCCGGCACGTCGGGCATCCCCTCGACGGTCGCGCTTTCCCAGACCGACTGGGCCGCTGACACCGCGTTCGAGTAGAGCTGGCGGATGGCCGCCATGTCGCTGCCGATCCCGTCGTCCTTCCGTTCGTCGGCGTTGATCCGGCCGACGTGGATGTGTGGAAACTGCGGCGGCTGTTCGGCGGCGCCCTTGTTGCCGAGGGAGGCGATGGCGTGGACGAACGCGGTCACCTCGTCCGGGGTCACGCCGCGATCGAAGGCGATGCGTTCGATCTGGTGGTCGCGCAGCCGTTTGATCAGCTCCGCCATCCCGGCGCTCGCCTTGGGCATCGGCGTATCCGCGACGACCAGCTGGTTGCCGACGATGCCGATGGCGACGGAGGGATTGTGGGGATGCAGGCCGCGAAGGGCCGCTAGCAGGCCCTCGACGTTCTTCCCGAGCAGCGGGTGGTCGGCGGCATAGAGCTGCGCGGCGCGTACCCCGGAGGCAAACCTCCGGAGCAGTTCCTCGTAGAGCAGAAGGCGGCTGGAGAGATCCTGCGACATCGGTCGACTCAGTTGGTTCGATCGAGCTCTGAACGGGCGGCCGAGCGCACGCCGCGCGACCCTTGTTCCGAGGCTTCGCGAAGCGCGTCGAGGGCGGCCGGCGTGCCGAGCCGGCGGAGCGCCTGGGCAGCGGCGGCGCGCAGGCGGCGCGTGGCCATCGGGGACCAGATGTCGCCTTCGTGCAGGGCGAACTTGAGCGCCGCCGACGGCGTCGGGTCCGCCGAAGCTGCCGAGGGAGACGACCGCGGTCATGTAGAGCTGGGCCTCCTTGCGGCGATCCAGGTGCTTGACCAGATACGTGAAGACCGGCCCGACGCGTTCGTCGCGGATGCCGGTCAGCTCCTTGAGCAGCGTCTCGCGCGAACGGCCGGTCGCCGGAGGTGATCGCCTGCATCAGCAGCCGCGAGGCTTCGTCGCTGCCGTTCATCACCAGGCCGTGCACCGCCTCACGCTGGACGAGCGGCTCGGAATCGCTCAAGAGCGGGATGAGATCCTTCAGGCCTTCGGCGCCACCGAACTCGCGAAGGAGATAGGCCGCGGTGCGCCGGACTTCCCAGTTTTGCGCGCTCATCAGCCGCTGAACCGACTCGCGCCCCTTGGGGCCGAACCCGACCAGGATATCGCGCAGCCGGCGCCGGGCGCGTGCGTCCTTCTCGGACGAGAGTCCCTCGGCCAGCGCGGGTATCACCGGCGGACCGATGGCGTGGCAGAGCGCCTTGAACCGTTCGTAGGCCTCGTCATCCGTGCCCCGGAGATGCGTGGACACGTGCCGCATCATCGTGCCCCGCCCGAATCGCTCGAGCGCCGCGGTCGCGTGCGGTCCGCGCGCCGGGACACGCTGGCCCTCGCGGACAACGACGTCGGCGAGCTGCCAGGCCTGATCGAAGTAGCCGACCCGGACCAGGTCCTCGGCATGGGCGGCGGCGGTCTCGGCGATGTCGCGCCAGCGTGCCGGCTCGGCCTCGATCGCCAGCAGATCGAGCAGCAGCTGATGATCCAGGCTGCGCAGGGCCGCGTCGGCGACCGTTCCCAGCCACACCGCAATGCGTTCCGGAGGATCGTCGCTGATCGCCTCGACCTCGGTGGCGCGCGTCCGCGCGTTGGACAGCTCGCGGCCGTACTGTTCGGACACATACTGCTCGTCCGAATACGAGGTCAGCATCCCTTCGACGCGCTTCCAGAGCGCCTCCAGCCCCTCGCCACCGGCTTCGGACGCCGCGACCTCGTCGTGCGGCCATTCCCAGCAGCTGGCGCTGACGGTGCGCGTCGGGCACCAGCGCCTGGAACGCGTGCGCGAGCCGCTCGGTGGCTCCGCGTTCCTTGATGATCGAGCCGGCCACGAAATGCGAGAGCGCCTGGTCGTCCATGCGGTCGGTGACCGCACGAGTGACGTCAATCGAGCCCGACCATCGCTTCGGGCCGGTTGCGCAGGTCGAGCAGCTTCAGCATGACCTCGGCCGAGAGCTCCCCGGCCGCGCGCCCCATGTTGCCGAAGACCGGCTCGAGCCGATGGGGGTTGGTCTTCCCGAGGTATTCCGTCAGCCCTTTCAGCAGCGTCAGGAAGGCGGCTGCCTGCGCGTCGACGCCGCCGTGCTGCCCGGCCTGCTGCTCGATCTGAGACATCAGCTCCTTGAGCCGCGCGGGATCCTGCACGATGTCGAGCAGCAGCCGCATGCCGGAGTCGTCCAGCTCGAGGGGCCTGCCCGAGAGCGCCGCGGCGATGATCTCCTCGGCGGTGGCCGCGACTCCCTGTTTCTCGCGCAGCACCTCCGCATAGTCGATTTCCTCGATGTCGATGCTCGGGCCCCCGGCCGTCGCCCACAGGTGCCTGATGCCGCCGTCGGTGCGGACCTCCTCGGGCGAGCGCGCGAGCAGCAGCAGGAGCGTGCGCCACGACTGTGCGTCGGCGCCGGCGTTCAGGGTCACCCCCCCAATCAGCTGCCGGTGCAGGAGATCGGCCAGTTCCACGATGGCCGCGTCGGGCTTGGCCGGCGCCGCGCCACCGACGAGCAGGGCGTTGGCCATCACCTGGAATCGATACGGGCCGCCTTCGGTGAGGAGGGCGGTCACCTGCGCGAGCCGGCCGAGCGTGGTGCCGATCGCCGGGTGGCCGTCGGGATAGAGCGAAACCGCGCGCGCCGCCGCCTTGCAGGCGCGGGCGAACTCGGCGAGTCGGGCGGCGGCGTCGGGGGCGAGCGGTTGCAGCGTGGCAGGTTCGGCCATCGGTCTCAGAGGTGCGCGAGCGGGTCGATCGCGACGCTATCTGGATCGAGAGCTTGATTGAGAGCGTGCCGGAACTCGAGACGGACTGCGAACACCGGGCCGGTGTTCGCAGTGCCGCGCTCAGGCGCAGTCATTGTCTAATATTATTGCCCGAATGCGCACGGTCGATGTCATTCGCCGCAAGCGAGACGGCAGAGCCACTCCGCCGCGACGAAATCGAACATTTCGTCACCGGCGTGACCAATCACACCATTCCTGACTATCAGGCCGCCGCGCTGTTGATGGCGATCGTGCTCCGCGGCATGAGCGCCGAGGAGACCGCGCAGCTCACCGACGCGATGGTCCGATCCGGCGTCCGGGTGAGCTTCGAGGGCATCGACGGCATTCCCGTCGACAAACACAGCACCGGCGGCGTCGGCGACAAGACCTCGCTGATCCTCGCGCCGCTGGCCATCGCCTGCGGTGCGACGGTGCCGATGATGTCGGGCCGGGGTCTGGGACACACCGGCGGGACGCTGGACAAGCTCGAGGCGATTCCCGGGTTTCGAACCGATTTGTCGCTCCAGGCCTTTCGCGATACCGTCGCCAGCATCGGCGGCGCGCTGATTGGCCAGACCTCGGAAATCGCCCCCGCCGATCGACGCCTCTACGCCCTCCGCGACGTGACCGGCACGGTGGAGAGCATTCCCCTGATCTCGGCGTCGATCATGAGCAAGAAGATCGCGGAAGGCATCGGCGCGCTGGTCCTCGACGTCAAGGCCGGGGCCGGTGCGTTCATGAAGACCCGCGAGGACGCCCGGCGGCTGGCCCAGTCGCTGGTGTCGATTGGCAACGCGTCGGGCGTCAGGACCGAGGCGCTGGTCACCCGCATGGACGCGCCGCTCGGCCGCGAGGTCGGCAACGCCAACGAAGTCGTCGAGAGCCTGGAGACGCTCAAGGGGAACGGTCCACCGGATCTCGAGGAGCTCTCCGTCCTGCTGGCGGCCCGGATGCTCGTCCTGGCCCGCGTCGCTCCGGATCAGGACGCAGCCGATCGCGCCGTGCGCAAGGCGCTGGCCTCCGGGGCGGGTCTCGAGGCGTTCCGGCGCATCATCGAGCGCCAGGGCGGCGACCCGGCGGTCGTCGACGACTATTCGCGGCTGCCCTCCGCGCCCGATCAGCATCGGGTGTCTCGCCGCGGAATCCGGGACCATGTGCGACATGCACGCCGAGCTCGTGGGCCGCGCCGCCGTGGCGCTCGGCGCCGGCCGGGCGACGCTCGACGATGCGGTCGACCACGGCGTGGGGATCACCGTGCTGCTGCCGCGCGGCGCGAGCGTGGCGCGCGGCGAGGCGATCTTCCTCGTCCGGCATCGCGGCGGCCGGGGCCTCGACGAGGCCGTGGCGCTGCTCGACGAGGCCGTCGACCATCGGCAGCGGACCCTTGCGGGAACGACCCCCTGGTTCTCGACGAAGTCAGACTCCCGGAGGATTGATGACTGATGTAGCGGTGCAGGCCGAGCCTCACCAGGTCCCGCCCCCTCGCGCCCCCTTCGATCGAACCGACCTCATGGTGCTGGCGAGTGCCGTCGCCGCCGCCGCCGTCGGTGCGGCCCTGGCCTCGCTCGGCGGCTTGCGCTGGCTGCAGCCGGTGGTCGGCTTGATCGTCATCCTCTCCCTGGCTTACGCCATTTCGACCAATCGCCGGGCGATCGATAGACGCACCGTGGCCTGGGGTCTCGGTCTCCAGATCCTGTTTGCGCTCCTCGTGCTGAAGACCACCGCGGGACAGCGCACCTTCCAGGCGCTCGGCGGGGTCATCAATCGCCTGCTCGACTTTTCCTTCGTCGGGTCGAGCATGGTCTTCGGTCCGATGGGCAGCAAGGAGGTGTGGCCCCGGATCATGAACCAGGTGCTCGGGCCGGAGGGGGCCCAGTGGAGCGTCGTCTTCGCGTTCCAGGTGCTGCCCACGATCATCTTCATCGCCGCGTTGTTCGCCGTGCTCTATTACTTCGGCGTCATGCAGGCGATCGTCCGGCTGTTCGCGATTGTCATGCGGCGGGTGATGGGCGCGTCCGGCGCCGAATCGCTCAACGTCGCGGCCAGCATCTTCATGGGCCAGACCGAGGCGCCGCTCACGATCCGGCCGTACCTGCCGCGCATGACCGAGTCGGAGCTCATGACCGTGATGACCTCGGGGATGGCGCACATTTCGGGCGGGATCATGGCCGCCTACATCCTGTTCGGCATCGAGGCCCAGCACCTGCTGACCGCGGTGATCATGACCGCGCCGGGCACGCTGATGATGGCGAAGATCTTCGTGCCCGAGACCGAGCTGCCCGAGACGATGGGGAGCGTCAAGCTGCAAATCGAACGGACCGACGTCAACGTGATTGATGCGGCGGGTCGGGGCACGAGTGAGGGCCTGTCCCTGGCGCTCAACGTCGGCGCAATGCTGATCTCGTTCCTGGCGCTGGTGGCGCTGGTCAACGCGCTGCTCGGCCTGGTTGGCCTCAGTCTTCAGCAGATCTTCGGCTGGGGCTTCGCACCGATCGCGTGGGCGATGGGCGTGCCCTGGCGTGACGCTCCCACGATCGGCAACCTGCTGGGTACGCGCATGGCGCTCAACGAGTTCGTCGCGTATTCACAACTCGGCACGCTCAAGCCGACCCTGGATCCGCGGTCGTTTACGATTGCCACGTTCGCCCTGTGCGGGTTCGCGAATTTCAGCTCGATTGGCATTCAGATCGGCGGCATCGGCGCGCTGGCGCCGTCGCGGCGGCACGATCTGGCGCGGCTCGGGCTGCGCGCCATGCTGGCGGGCACGCTTGCCAATTTCATCACGGCGACGATTGCGGGGTTTCTTCTCTAGCGAAGCCTTCGGCAGGTCGCCAAGATCTTCGACAAGAGGATAGGAGCTCAGGAGAAATCTGAAGAATTCCTCTTGAACTCCTGTCCTCCTGTAAGCCATGTTCTGGTCTCCTGATCTCGTTGCTCCTGTGACAGCTGCCGACGAATGAGAGACTACTACACCAAAGTGCAGGAGACCGCCGCCTGGCTGAAGAAACGCTACGGCGCGCCGCCCGATGTCGCGATCGTGCTCGGGTCGGGGCTCGGCGAATTCACGAAGGCGCTGAACGAGGCGGTGACCTGCGCCTATGCCGACGTGCCGAACTGGCCCGCGTCCGCGGTGGTGGGGCACGCGGGTCAGCTCGTGGTCGGGACGATCCGGGGGAAGCGGGTCGCGGCGCTCAGCGGGCGCGCCCACTTCTATGAAGGTCACGACCTGCGGACCGTCACGTTCGGCGTGCGCGCGCTCGCGACCTTCGGCGTCCGCGCCATCATCCTGACCAACGCGGCGGGGGGCATCAACCTGACGTTCAAGCCCGGCACGCTGATGCTGATGGACGATCACATCAACCTGCTCGGCAGCAATCCACTGATCGGGCCGAACGAGGAGCGGTTCGGCCCACGCTTTCCGGACATGACCGAGGTCTATTCGAACCGCCTCAGGACGATCGCGGTCGAGGCCGCCTCCGCGCTCGGGCAGCCGCTGGCGCGCGGCGTCTACGTCGCGCTGCACGGCCCGAGCTACGAGACGCCGGCGGAGATCCGGTTCCTGCGCACCATCGGCGCCGATGCGGTCGGGATGTCGACCGTGCCTGAGGCGATCGTCGCGCGGCACATGGGGCTCGAGGTGCTGGGGATCTCGTGCATCACGAACCCGGCGGCAGGGGTGCTGCCGAAGCCGCTCGTGCACGACGAGGTGATGGAAGTGGCGAACCGGGTCCGGGCGGAATTCTCGGCGTTGCTGGAGGCGATCATTGAGCGACTCTGATCAGGGGGACCGCTGGCCCGCGCGCGAGCGCCGGTCAGGCACCGATCGGCGAACCAGACGCGGACCGCCGCGCCGCCGCGACCGGATCGCCGGCGCCCGAGAGCGAACGGCGTCAGCGGCCAGCGCCGCAGCGGCACCGAGCGGCGCGACGAACGGGCGTGGCAGCCGGTGCTCATCGACACCGGCCCGCTGGATACGTTTTCTCCTGAAGAGGGCCTGCTCGCCGCCGCGCGCGCCGCGCGCGAGTTCGCCCAGGCGCAGTATTCGAAATTCAAGGTCGGCGCCGCGCTCGAGACCGTCGAGGGGGTGATCGTGTCCGGCTGCAACATCGAGAATGCGACCTACGGGCTGACGCTGTGCGCGGAGCGCGTCGCGCTGGTCAAGGCGCTCTCGGAGGGCCACACGGTCTTCACCCGCATTGCCGTGGTCGCCGACACCGAGGCGCCCACGCCGCCGTGCGGTCCGTGCCGGCAGCTGCTGTGGGAATACTGCGGCGACGTCGAGATCCTGCTCGGCAATCTCGGTGCCCTGACCGGCCGCTACCGGCTCTCGTCGCTGCTGCCGCTGCCGTTCGATCGGAGGCTGCTTTAGGCAAATAGTCGTCGGGGCTCGGGGCTCAGGGGCTGGGGACTCGGGGTCAAATCCCAACTTCCAGAGATCCAAGTCCCAAGGAGAGAGCCGATCGCACAACCTCCCTCCCTTTGGGAGTTGGAGCTTGGAGCTTGGGATTTGGCCCTGAGCCCCGAGCCCCGAAATCGTCACTGTCCCCCTTACAATAGCCGGATGCTTCCCACTATCGATTGGCAGGACGGCGCGGTCGTCATGGTCGATCAGCGCAAGCTGCCCGGGCAGGAGCTGTACATCCGCTGCCGGACGGCTCAGGAAGTCGCACGGGCGATTCGGACGATGGTGATTCGCGGCGCGCCGGCGATTGGCGTCGCGGCGGCGATGGGCATCGCGCTCGGCATGCGGAACAGCAGCGCCAAGGGCACCCGCCAGTTCGCCGTCGATTTCCAGAAAATCTGCGACATGATGGCGTCGACGCGGCCCACCGCCGTCAACCTGTTCTGGGCGATCGATCGCATGAAGGGGGTCTTCGCCGAGGCCGCCCAGGCCGGGCAGTCCACCGAAGAGATTGCCGACCGGCTCGAGCGCGAGTCGCGGGCGATCCACGACGAGGACGTCGCGGCCTGCCGTGCGATGGGGCGTTTCGGGGCGGCGGTCGTTCCCGACGGCGCACGGGTGCTGACCCACTGCAACGCCGGCGCGCTCGCGACCGCCGGATACGGCTCGGCGCTGGGCGTCATCCGCGCCGCCGTCGAGCAGGGCAAGCGGATCGCGGTGATCGCCGACGAGACCCGGCCGTTTCTGCAGGGGGCGCGGCTGACCGCCTGGGAACTGGTGCGGGAAGGCATCAACACCACGGTCATCACCGAGAGCATGGCCGGCCCGCTGATGCGCGCCGGCGACATCGACATCGTCGTCGTCGGCGCCGATCGCATTGCCGCCAACGGCGACACCGCCAACAAGATCGGGACCTATACCGTGGCGGTGCTCGCGCACGAGCACAAGGTGCCGTTCTACGTTGCGGCGCCGCTCTCCACGATCGATCTCGCGACCCCCGACGGCGATCAGCATCCCGATCGAGGAGCGCGATCAGCGCGAGGTCAGCCACCTGGGGTCGGCCCGCCTGACCCCGGAGGGCGCGCACATCAGGAACCTGGCGTTCGATGTGACGCCCAGCCGCTACATCACCGGATTCATCACCGAGCGCGGCATCTTCAAGCCGCCGTACACCGAGTCGCTGAAGCGCGCGTTCGAGGTGGCTGCGGTCACGCCGTGAGCCGGCCGATCCTCGCGATCGAGACGTCGTGCGACGAGACCGCCGCCGCCGTCATCGGCCGCACCGCCGATCCCGGGCGCCCCTGGACCATCCTGTCGAGCATCGTTGCGTCGCAGACGGAGATCCATCGCGAGTGGGGCGGCGTCGTGCCCGAGCTCGCCTCGCGGCAGCACGTCCGCGACATCTGCGGCGTCGTCGAGGCGGCCCTCGACCAGGCCGGGGTCTCGGCCGCAGACCTCTCCGGCGATTGCGGTGACGCAGGGACCGGGTCTGGTCGGCTCGCTGCTGGTCGGGCGTGGCGTTCGCGAAGTCGTTCGCATGGTCGCGCGGCCTGCCGGTCGTGCCCGTGCATCACCTGGCCGGCCACATCGAATCGCTCGTGCTCGCCCACGGCGAGCTGCCGCTGCCGTCTGCGGTGCTGGTCGTGTCCGGGCGGTCACACGAGCCTCTACTTCATCCCCGAGGCCGGCCGGTATCAGCTGGTCGGACGCACGCGGGACGATGCGGCCGGCGAGGCGTATGACAAGGTCGCGAAGCTGCTGGGGCTGGGGTATCCGGGAGGTCCGGTCATCGATCGGCTCGCGCGCGAGGGGAACGAGCACGCCTACGATTTTCCGGTGGCCCGGCTGACGCATGCCGACCGCAACGCGCCGCAGACGACGGCGCCCGCCGGCCTGCTGCCGGCCGACGTCGCCCGGCGTGTCGATTTCAGCTTCAGCGGATTGAAGACCGCGGTCCTGCGGCTCGTGCGGGAACTGCACGGGCACGCCCGCGCGCGGCAAGGCGGCCGATGCCGACGCGCTCGGCGCGGCGCTCACGCGCGCAGCAGGTGGCCGACATCGCGGCCAGCTTTCAGCGCGTCGTCGTGACGGTGCTGCTCGACCGCACGTTCGAGGCGGCGCGCTGGCTCGGCGCGCGCAGCGTCGGGATCTCGGGCGGCGTCTCGGCGAACAGCCGGCTTCGCGCGGAGGCCGAAGCTCGATCCGCGCACTACGGGATCCCGGTGTTCGTGCCGCCGCTCTCGCTGTCCACCGACAATGCCGCGATGATCGGCGCCGCGGCGATGCGGCTGATCGAGAGAGGCGCGGGGGGCAGCGATTACAGCTTCAACGCAGAGGCTTCTTTGGCACTGGGGTCTCACGGCTGACGGTTCACAGGGAGGCAGGTCAAATCCCAAGCTCCAAGCTCCAACTCCCAAACGGAGGGAGCTGGTGCGATCGGCTCTGTCCTTGGGATTTGGATCTTGGAGCTGGGATTTGACGCGAGTCATGACCATCCATACCGACTATCTCTGGTTCAACACCAAGTCGCGGCAGGAGTTCGTGCGGATTACCGACGAGGTCGCGGCGGTGGTGAAGAAGAGCGGCGTGAAAGAGGGGATGGTGCTGGTGTCGGCGATGCACATCACCGCCGGCGTCTATGTGAACGACTGGGAGGACGGCCTGATCGAGGACTTCCAGGTGTGGCTCGAGAAGCTGGCGCCCGCAGGTCTGCCCTACGAGCATCACCGGACGGGCGAGGACAACGCCGACGCGCACCTGAAACGCACGATCATGGGGCATCAGGTGATCGTGCCGATCACCGACGGGACGCTGGATCTCGGGCCGTGGGAACAGATCTTCTACGCGGAGTTCGACGGCCAGCGGAAGAAGCGGGTGGTGCTGAAGGTGATGGGTGAATGAACGGGGCTCCCGCGAGTATCCCGCGCGCCCCATCGTCGGTGTGGGCGCCGTGGTATATGTCACGTCCGGCGATGCCGCCGCGCTGCACCTGCCGGCCTCTGGCGTGATTCTGGTCAGGCGCGGCCATCAGCCGCTGGCGGGTGAGTGGAGCCTTCCGGGCGGCACGCTGGAGGTCGGCGAGACGCTGGAGGCGGCGATCGCACGCGAGGTCGTGGAAGAGACGGGCCTGACGGTCCAGGTCGGGCCGGTCGTCGACGTCTTCGACCGGATCATGCTCGACGATCAGGACCGCGTGCAGTATCACTTCGTGCTGGTCGATTACCTGTGCCGGCCTGCCGGCGGGACGCTGCGAGCGGGATCGGATGCGGCCGACATTACGATCGCGGATCCGGAGACGCTCGAGCCGTTCCGATTGACGGCCAAGGCGGCGTCCGTGATCGCGCGCGGGGTCAGGATGGCAACGGAGGGGATGGAGTCGTGAGTCTGTCGCGCAACGAGGCGTGGGCGCTGGTCACCGAGCACACGCAGAGCGAGAGCCTGCGGAAGCATATGCTCGCGGTGGAAGCCGCCGTCCGCGGGTACGCCCGGCTCTGGGGTGAGGACGAAGACGACTGGGGCGTGGTCGCGCTGCTGCACGACTTCGACTACGAGCGGTGGCCAGACCAGACGAATCATCCGTTCCGCGGCGTGGAGATCCTGAACGAGAAGGGCTACCCGGAGTGGGTCACGCGCGCCATCCTCTCGCATGCGGACTATTCCGGCGTGCCCCGCGAGTCCCGCCTCGAGAAGGCGCTCTATGCCTGCGACGAGATGGCCGGCTTCGTCACCGCGGCGGCGCTGGTCAGGCCATCGAAGAGCGTGCTCGATCTCGAGGCCGGCTCGGTGTTGAAGCGAATGAAAGACAAGGCGTTCGCGAGGGCGGTGAACCGCGACGACCTCAAGCGCGGCGCCGAGGAGCTGGGCCTTCCGCTCGAGGAGCACGTCGGGAACGTGATCAGCTTTCTCCGCGTGCAGGCCGAACCGCTGGGTCTCAAGGGAAACCTCTAACCGCGTCATCGCGTATAAGTAAGGACTTGGAAACCGCCACCGCCCTCCCGCCGACAGCCTCACCTGCCTTGGATCCCGACGCGCCGGTCGTGAGCCTGGATAGCGTGACCGTGATCTACGGGAAGAACCAGGCGCTCAAGAACGTGACCGCGCGGTTCGCGCGCGGCGCCGTCGGCCTGCTCGGCCCGAACGGCGCCGGCAAGAGCACGATGCTGAAGGCGCTGCTCGGGTTCGTGAAGCCGGATCAGGGCCGGATGTCGGTGCTCGGGCTCGACGTGGCCACGCGGCCCCTGGAAATCCGATCGCGCATCGGCTACATGCCCGAGTCCGACGCGCACATCCCGGGAATGAATGCGGTGTCGTTCGTCGCCTATTGCGGCGAGCTCGCCGGGCTGCCGGCGGTGGACGCGATGCAGCGGGCGCACGAGGTGCTCTACTACGTCGGCCTCGGAGAGGCGCGCTACCGGAACGTCGAGACGTATTCGACCGGCATGAAACAGCGGATCAAGCTGGCGCAGGCGATGGTGCACGATCCCGATCTGCTGTTCCTCGACGAGCCCACCAACGGCATGGACCCGAAGGGCCGCGACGAGATGCTGGAACTGGTGCGCGACCTCGGCCACAACAAGAACGTCAGCTTGATCCTTTCGTCCCACCTGCTGCCGGACGTCGAGTACACGTGCAACCACGTGATCGTGATGGACAAGGGGCAGATCGCGGCGCAGGGGCCGATCGAGGAATTGAAGGGACCCGCCGGCCGCGTGTTCGAGTTGCGGATCAAAGGGAACCTGCCGGCGTTCATCGAGCTCCTGCGACAGGCCGGGATGGAGTGCCACGCCACCGATCAGGACGTGATGCGGGTGTTCGTTCCGCACGGGAGCGACGGCACCGCCCGCGATCAGCGCGCGATCTTCGAGCTGGCCGCCGGCCACGGCGTCCAGGTGCGCCACCTGCGCCCGAGCATTCCCACGCTCGAGGACGTCTTTGCCAAGGCGCTCGGTGAACAGTGAGACGCAAGCGAACGCCCAGAATGCCTACCGCGAGAGCGACCTAACGCATGCCGATTCATGATCAGAGCTATCGCCGGTACACGGGTCAGCGGAGCGCGCTCGGCCGCAGCTGGCTGGTGATTGCCTCGGCCGGCATCAAGACCATGATCCGCCGGCGCCCGCTCCTCGGCCTGCTCTTGCTCGCCTGGATGCAGTTCATCGGGCGCGCCGTCACCTTCTGGTTCGCCTCGAACGTGCCCCAGACGGCGCAGATTCTTGCGCCGTCGGCCGAGACCTTCCGCGACTTCCTCGACAAGCAGGGCTTCTTCGTCTTCGTGTTCACCGTCTACGTCGGCGCCGGCCTCATCGCCAACGATCGGCGCGCGAACGCGTTGCAGATCTATCTGTCGAAGCCGCTGCTGCGCGCCGAGTACATCGCCGGCAAGGCCGCGATTCTCTTCACGTTCCTGTCGCTGGTGACCTGGGTCCCGGCGGTGCTGCTGCTGTTCGTGCAGGTGATGCTGGCGGGCAGCTTCGCGTTCCTCAAGGCCAACCTGTTCCTGTTCCCGGCGATTACCGTCGCCTCGCTGATCCAGGTGCTGCTGGCGACGTTCACGATGCTGGCGCTGTCGTCGTTGTCGAAGAGCAGCCGCTACGTGGCGATTCTCTACTCCGGCATCCTGTTCTTCTCGGCGGCTATCTACGGCGCGATGTACGCGATCACCGGCGGCAGCACCAGCTTCGCGTGGCTCTCGCTCAGCGCCAACCTGACCCAGGTCGTCGACGTGATCTTCCGCGTCACCCCGCGGTACAGCACGCCCTGGCAGGTGTCGCTCATCGTGATCATCGGGCTGATTGCGCTGTCGATCTCGGTGCTCGAGCGGCGGGTGCGAGGCGTGGAGGTGGTCACGTGAGCGGGCCGATCGTTTCCGCGGCGCACGTGTCCAAGTGGTACGGGCAGGTCATCGGCCTGAACGACGTCAGCGTGGACGTGCCGCCCGGCATCACCGGCCTGCTCGGCCCGAACGGCGCCGGCAAGTCGACGTTCATGAAGCTGATCACCGGACAGCTCAAGCCGAGCAAGGGCGAGGTCAAGGTCCTCGGCGAGCCGATCTGGGGCAATCCGCATCTCTACTTCGAAATCGGGTTCTGTCCTGAACAGGATGCGTTCTACGAGCGCATGACCGGCCTCGAGTGGGTGACCGCGCTGGTGCGGTTGAACGGGCTGGCCGAGAAGGAAGCGGACGACGCGGCCAAGCGGGCGCTGACGGACGTCGACCTGATGGACGCCGCCAACAAGAAGATCGGCGCCTACAGCAAGGGGATGCGCCAGCGGGTCAAGCTGGCCCAGGCGCTCGCCCATGATCCGGCGCTGCTCATCCTCGACGAGCCGCTGGCGGGGATGGATCCGCTGGCCCGGCGGCGGACGATCCGGATGATCCGTGAGTGGGCCCGCACCGGGAAGAGCGTCATCGTCTCGAGCCACATCCTGCACGAGATCGAGTCGATGACCGGAAACATCCTGTTGATCAACAACGGGCGGATCCTGGCCGAAGGCGACGTCCACCAGATCCGGGAGTTGATCGACGAACACCCGCACACCGTCTCGGTCCGGGCCCAGGAGCCGCGTGCGCTGGCCCGCGAGTTCCTGGCGTTCGCGGACGTGCGCAGCCTGAAGTTCGAGGAAGGGGCCGTGATCGTGGAAACGGGGAAGCCCGACATGTTCTACGCCCGCCTGACGGAAATGGCGGCGAGCGGCCAGTTCGGCTCGATCGACGAAGTCACGTCCCCCGATGACAACCTGGCCGCCGTGTTCCAGTACCTGGTGAAGTGCACGCATGCCTGCGATGGATTCCACAGCTCCGCAGACGACAACGCGTCGGCCCTTGCCGCCCGGCGCCCGGCTTCGTCAAGTCCGCCTTCCGCATCTTCGATCTGTCGCTGAGCGAGATGCTGTGGTCGCGGCGGACGATCTTCATGGGGCTGCTCGTCGGCGCGCCGGTGCTGTTCGCGCTGCTGGTGCGGGGCCTGGTGTTCCTGGGGGCGCCGATCTTCGAGGGCTCCCAGATGCGCGACGGGGTGCGCACCCGGATTCTCGTCCCCGGACCGGTGGTCTTCGGCCACGTGATCTGGCTGCTCTATCTCAGGGTCATCGTCCCGATTCTCGGGGTGTTCTACGGCACCTCGCTGATGGCCGACGAGGTCGAGGACAAGACCATCACGTATCTGTTCGTCCGTCCGATCCGGCGAGGGGCGGTGCTGCTCGGAAAGTACCTGGCCTACGTGGTCTGCACCGTTTTCGTGGTGCTGCCCTCGGTCATGCTCGTCTACCTGCTGATCGTCCCCATCAACGGCTCGCTCGGCGGCTCGTTCATCGACCTCCTCAAGGATCTGACCCTGTTGTCGCTGGGGCTGGCGGTGTACGGCGCGGTGTTCGCCTTCATCGGCGCCAAGCTGAAGCGCCCGCTCCTGGTGGGGCTGATGTTCATTTTCGGCTGGGAACAGGCCGCGATGGCCTTCCCCGGCTACATGAAGAAGTTCACGGTCGCCTACTACCTCCAGGGCCTGGTCCCGCACGCCATGCCCAACGACGGGGTGATCAGCGCCCTCCAGGGCCTGTTCCGGGAAACGCCCGGGCTCTTCGGGAGCCTGTTCTGGCTCGGCTTGATCTGGATTACATTCCTGGCGCTCGGCGCCTGGGTCGTGGAGCGCCGGGAATACGTGCTGGAGCAGTAGTCTGGCTGATCTTCCGCCTGAAGGCGGAAGCCACGCATCTCTAAGCGGGTCAGTGGCTTCCCGTAGTCGGGCGCGTAGGCTGAGGCGGGCTTGCCCGCCGTAGCTCGTGAAGCGTCAGAGGGCGAGCGAAGGCGGGAACTTTTTACCGCCCGATCTGTATAATCCTTTCAAGGCTCGTTCTCTTCGGACGTGAGGGTGATATCGATGACCAGGAACACCCGGTATTTCATGGCCGGTTCGGCGGCAGTGCTGGTCGCCGGACTGTGCACGGGGCTCGTCGCCTACTACGGGGGCGGATTTCAAGCGCTGTCCGCCTCGACCGGACCCATCGAACTGCGTTACGTCCCGCCAGACGCGGCGGTGATCGCCTACGCGGACGTCGGGGCCATCATGAATTCCGAGCTCCGCCTCCGGATCAAAGAGGCCATGCCCCAGCAGCAGAAAGGGCAGGAGGAGTTCTATCGCGAGACCGGCATCGACGTCGAGCGTGACATTCAATATGTCGTCGCCGCGGTGACACCGGGCACCCACAGCGCTCTCCTCGTTGCCCGCGGAAACTTCAACCCGACTGAGCTCCAGCGTCTTGCCGTTGAGCACGGCGGCGTCCTCGAGACTTATAAGGACAAGCAGCTGATTTCGAAGGTCTCCGACGAGCACGCGCCGAACGGCGGCACCCTGGCGTTCCTGGAGCCGGGTCTGGTCGCCATTGGCGACACCGCGACCGTCAAGCGCGCTATCGACGCGCAGCTGACCGCGACCAGCGTGACCAGCAACGACCAGATCATGACGCTGGTCAGCGAGATCGAGCAGGGCAACAACGCCTGGGCGGTCGGCCGCGTCGACGCCCTCACAGCCCACGCCAACCTCCCGGATCAGATTGCCAGGCAGATTCCCCCGGTGAAATGGTTCGCCGCGGCCGGACACATCAACGGCGGCGTCTCCGGCATGGTGCGCCTCGAGGCGAACGACGATGAGTCCGCCGAACTGCTCCGCCGGCAGATCAACGGCGCTCTCGCGTTCGGCGAGATGGTCGGACGGTCGGACCCGCGCGCTTCTGCCGCGCTCAAGACGGTCCAGATGAGCGGCTCAGGCAAGACGGTTCAGCTGTCGTTCGCCGTGCCGGGCGACCTGCTCCAGATGGTGCTGCCGAAAAGTCCGGCTGTAGCAATACAGGCTCACTGAGCACGAAATTACACGCGGGTTTGGACGCTCGCGATTAGTCGAGGATTGAGGGCCGGCAGCACAGGTTGCCGGCCCTTTCACTTTCCGGCGCCGCCGGTATACGCTCTCGCGATTCACCGTGGCGGATCTGGTGTTTTTCTACGGGACGTTGATGGCGGGCTTCGACCGCCGCCGGCAGGCCGGCATCGACGACAAGCTGACCTACATCGGCCGAGGTTCGATCAAAGCGGCGCTGTTCGATCTCGGGCTCTACCCTGCGGCCGTTCCTGCCCCCGATCGTCAAGTCTGGGGTGAGGTCTACGAGGTCACCGATCCCGACACCGTCCTCCCCGCGCTCGACGGGATCGAAGGCTTCAGCCCCCTTCAGCCAGACACCAGCCTCTATCTCCGGACGCGGGCGGATGTGACCCTGCAGGATGGCTCGGCCGCCCAGGCCTGGGTCTACTTCTACAACGCCCCTCTGGGTCGAGCCGGCCGCATACCGTCCGGCGACTACCTCGAGCACATAAAGGCGCGCTGACCCGCTGACCGCACCCTTCGGCGTAGCTCAGGGGGCCCCGAGCGTGAGTCGAGGGGCAGGCTCGCCGTTTGCTTCTGATACTGGCGTGTTCTTCGGATTTGGAAACCGCCGGGCTGAAAAACCGGCTCCCCCCGTGATATCCCGCGGGCCGGAGCCAGTGGTGCAGAGCTCCGCTCCACTTCCCGATAAGAAGACCGGCGTGGCCGGCAACAAACGGGACGACGAACGGATCCCCCTGGAAGGGCAGGTCGAGGGGGAAGTCATGGTCTTCCAGCCGATGACGATTCTCGACATCAGCGTCGGCGGCGCCCAGATCGAAACCGCGTTCGCTCTGCAGCTCGATTCGCTCCACGATTTCAGGCTCACGCTCGGCAACCGCTCGATCGTCGTGAAGGGGCGGATCGCGCACTGTCACATCGGCCAGCTGACCGACGTCACCGCCCTTTACCGCACCGGCGTCGAGTTCGTCGATCTGACCGAGCACGCCCGCAACGCCATCACCACGTTCGTGAGCAACACGAAGTATTCCCGCAACTCGCCCTCCGTGGTCGACGGCATCATCGCCGACGACGACGAGCGCAGCTGAGGGTCTTCCGCCTGAAGGCGGAAGCCACGAGCGGTTTCCAATTGCACCTGTGATGATTTGCTCTCGCGCGATGAATTACTCGCGTGATGAATTACTCGTATGATGAATTGTTCGTGTGGCTTCCGGCTTTAGCCGGAAGGCGAGCGGCGACTGAAGCTCATTTGTTCCTCACGTAGAACACCATTCGCTCGCCATCGCCCTGACGCTCCGAGAACGCCACGTTCACGTATCCCTGCGAGCGCATGGGGATTCCCGGCACTTCCAGCACTGCGTCATTCGTCAGCAGGACACCGCCGGCCCGCAGCATGGCGGCGACTGTGTCGAGCGCCAGCGTCTGTTCGAACGTGTCGTAATAGAGGAGCACGTTGGTCGCGACGACCAGATCGAAGCGTTCGCCGTCGGCGAGATCGATTCGATCGGAAACGATGCTGACGTCGAGCGGGCGAATCATCCGGACGATTGCCGGAGACACTTCCACGCCGCGCGCGCGGACGCCGGGCAGGAGGGAGGTCGCGCCGACCGCGACCGGAGCACCGATGCGGTCGCCTGTGCGCTTCCAGTAAGCGGCGGCATCCTCGGTCCAGCCCGAGGCGGTATCCCAGGGAAAGACCAGGCGATAAGCCGCACGCGATCCCGCCGCTCTCAAATGCGCATTGACCCTGGGGCTGACGTCGAGCGTCGTGATGCGAAGCGGCGATCGCGTCGCGAGGCCGCAGCGGAGAAGGCTGTCGATCAACGTGAAGGGCTGAAGGCTCTGCGGCGGGTAGAAGTCGAAGCCTTCCTGCTTGTCCGCGAAATCGAGGCCCGGGCCGACAATCGCGACCCGGCTGACCGGCCGCTGATCGAGAAGGCCGCGCTCGCGAAGTCCGCAGACTGCGCGATCCACGGCGAACTGGGTCAGCACCGAGGAATCGCCGGCGAGCCCGCGATCGCGGAAGAGGCGTGATCGCTCGGCAAACCCCGTCGTGGAATCCGCGGCAGTCCTGGCGGCCTCGAGCTCGGCGGCGAGCTTCGCGGCCTCCTCTCTGACCCGTGCGACATTCTCGAACAGATACTCGACTGCCGTGCGGCGCCCGTTCGGGGTCGTCACGTCATGTCCGTGCTCCACGAGGATCCGCCGCACGTCCCGCATCCGCTCGCCGGCCCGCGGATCTGCGGCGGCTTCGACCAGATCAGCCGCGCGCTGCTGGTACTGACGTGCCAGTGTCTCCTGCGCGGACCGATCGCCGGCCTTCCAGCGCTGATCGAGCTCGCGCAGCAGCTTCGCCGTAATGCGTGGCTGCTTCGTGAAGCTGGTGCCGAAAAGCAGCAGGTTCACGACCGAGTCGACATCGCCCTGGGCAATGCGTGCGGTGAGAGCCTGACGCCGGGCAGCGAGCCACGCTGCCCAGCGCGCAGGACGCTCCGAGGCGGGAATATCCGCGAGCGATCGAGGAAGCACGTCTTCGAAGCGCTCGACGATGGGCCGCGCTTCCGCCCATGTGACCGGACGAATCGACGGCGGCGGGACGGTCGGACGCCGTTGCTGAACCCCGCCAGCCTCCAGGATGCCGACGGCAAGAGCTGACGCCAGCACGATTGCGGCGACCGCGGTCCGCGGAAGCTGTCGCTCGGGCATAAAAAAAGGGGGGCCTCGCGGCCCCCCGTCACTATACCGGGAACAGGATTCCTAGAACTCGAACTTGGCCCCCAGCTGAACGCGCCGGTTGCCGGCCCGGCTTCCGGTGATCTCCGTGAAGCTGGACACGTCCGCCGTGTTCGTGTTCGGGAACAGGTTGGCGTGGTTGAACAGGTTGTACGCCTCGATGCGGAACTGCACGGCACGGGTGCCGAAGCGGACCCGCTTGCTGAGCCCGAAGTCCACGTTCCAGTAGCCTGGGCCACGAACGGCGTCGCGTTCGGTCATGTCGGCCGGATACGGACCGAAGTCGCTGTTGCCGGTGATCGTATTGACGTATCCGCCGGCATGGGCCACGAGCGGCGTGAGGTCGAGCAGCGAGAACTCGTTCGGGTTGTCGGTCGAGTCGCCGCTGGTCGCTTTCAGATCGACGCCGTCCGGATTCTCCGCCCGCATGCAGTAGAACGCACCGTTCGTGCAGTCCCACAGCGTGAACGGGTAGCCCGTGCGCGCGGTGAAGATCCAGTTCAGCTGCCAGTCGGACACCAGCGCCTTGGCGAGCCCGCCGGCGCCGCGGCCGAACGGCAGCACCCACACGCCGGACAGCGCGAGCCGGTGCCGGACGTCGAACTGCGCGTAGCCCCAGTCGAGCATCGGATCGAACGCATCCAGATACCCGAGGTTGAAGTTGTTCTGGCCGTCGTCGCTGAACGTCGTGCTCAGATTGTCGTGGGCGCTACTGACCGTGTACTTCGCGGACATCTGCAGGCCGGTCGCTGCGAGCTGCCGCAGATCCAGTCCGAAGGTCACGCCGTGGTACTGCGACTGGCCGCGGTTGCCGCGCGTGTTGAAGGCGCGTGAAGCGCGGGTTCGGCCGCGAGGTCGTGCGTTCCCGTGCCCGTGTAGACCAGCGCGGCCCCTGGCTTGTTCGGGTCGGCCAGGTCGTACAGCTTGCGGCCGCTCGAACCGGTGTATTCGATGCTGCCGGTCATGGCCTGGCCGATCTGCTTCTGCAGCGACAGGCCGTAGAAGTGCGCGTACGCCGTCTCGATGTTCTGATCGATGTGGCGCAGGCTGCCGCCCGGGATCGTCTTCGTGACGCCGGCGACACCGCCGAACGGGCCGGCGTTGTCCACGAAGATCGGCATCGAGGCGACGTCCACCCCCGCGTCAATCGAGGCGACCAGGTACTTCGGCGGGTTGAACAGCACGTTATAGGTGACGTTGCCGAAGTTGCGCTCGTAGCTCATGCCGTAGCCGCCGCGCACGCTGGTGCGTCCGTCGCCCGTCACGTCCCACGCAAAGCCCAGACGCGGCGCCCAGTTGTTCCAGTCGGACTTCCACAGCGTGCCGATCGGGCTCTCATTGCTGGGCAGCGGGCGCCCCCGTCGCGATGCCGCGCACGATGTCGGCCGGGGAGCTGTTGTTGACCGACACGTTGGGGTCGCCGTAATAGAAGTTCGAGTCGAACTTCGGGTCGCTCTTCTTCTGCGGACCGTAGTACTCGTAGCGAATGCCCGAGGTTCACGGTGACGCGATTGCCCACGCTCCAGTTGTCGTTCGCATACAGCGCGAACTCGTTGTAGCGGTTGAAGCTCGTGAAGCTGGGAAGGCTGACCGGCGTCGTGTAGGTGCCACCCGGGATACCCTTCAGGATTGATGGCGGTCTGGAACCGGCGCAAGCTGACCGAGCACGAAGTTGTCGAGCGCCGGCAGCGCCGCCGACGTCGTGTTCAGCGCCTCGACCGCGTTCCCGTACGCTCCGAACGTGCGGTCGTCCGCGATGTGCACGTAACGATCCGCCGAAGCGGAAGTCGTGCTTGCCGCGGATCCAGGTCTGATCCTGGTAGAGCTGCAGCAGCTTCTGCGGCCCGCCGAACGGGATCGCATTGCCCGGGCTCCAGGGCAGATAGCCGGGGAACGCGATGTCGTAGCCCTGGAGCGACACCGGGCGTCGTCGGGTTCATGTAGAGCGTCGGCTGGTAGTCGCCGTTGAGCGGCTGGTCGCCGAGCAGGCGGTTCCAGGTGACCTTCGTCTGGGTCGTGAAGCTGGAGCCATAGACCCGCGTGTACGAACCCAGGATGTTGTGGTTCTTGTTCAGGTACCCGGTGTCGAAGCCGTTGTAGGGGCTCCGCGAGTTCGTGCCCGGCTCTGCCTGCTGGTCCTGCATCGCGTAGCGGACGTACATCTGCGAGCTGTTGCTCAGCGTGAAGTCCACGCGGCTCACCCACTGATAGTCGTTCTGCGGGTCGCCGCCGCCGGCATCGAGCGGCAGCGATTTCTCGACGCGAGCGAACACTGGCAGTGTTGGCAGGCAGGGACTGGAAGGCGCCGGTGCCGGTCGCGTTGATGATCGACGACACGTCGCCGCGCGTCAGCACCGTGCTCCCTGGCGTCACGTTGCCGCCGTAGGCGGCGAAGAAGTCCTTCGTCGGCTGCGCGCTCGCGGCGATGAACTGCGGCGTCGGCACCCAGCTGATCACCGTGTCCGCGCTGCGCACCCGGATGTATTCCAGGTTCGAGAAGAAGTGCGCCTTGTCGCGGCGGATCGGTCCGCCGATGCTGAAGCCCAGCTGGTGCCGGGTGAACTCGCCCTTCTCGATGCCGTTGGCCTTGTTGTCGAAGGTGTTGGTCGACAGCCCGTCGCTGCGGTAGAACTCGTAGCCGGTGCCGCGGAAGTTGTTGGTCCCCGACTTGGTCAGCACGTTGACGACGCCGCCGCTCGCGCGGCCGTATTGCGCCGAGAAGTTGCTGGTGACGACGCTGAACTCCTGGACCGAATCGAGCGGGACGTTCTGGCCGACCGTCGTGTCGAACTCGTTGTTGTTCGCCGATCCGTCGAGCAGGATGTTGGTGCTCGACGCGCGCTGGCCGTTGATGTTGTAGCCGGTGCCGCGCGTGGTCGTCGTCCATTCTTCGCCGTCCGCCACCTTGCCGCCCGACACGTTGCCCGCCACCGCGACCAGGTCGTAGACGTTGCGGGTGATCGTCGGCAGCTCGCGAATCTGCGTTTCGGTGATCGTCGTCGACACTTCGCCGTTGGTCGTGTTGATGCGCGGCACTTCCGCGACGACGTTGACGTTTTCCTTGGTGCCGGCCACGTCCATCTTGATCGGGACGCTGAACGCGCCGCCGACCGAGACGGTCACCTTCGAGTTGGCAGGATTGAAGCCCGCAAGCTCAGTCGTGATCTCGTACTCCGTTGGCGGCAGGTTGGCGAAGACGTACTGGCCCGCGGAATCGGTGACCACCGTGCGTGTGGCGCCGGTGCCGACCGCTTTCGCGTTCACGGTAACGCCTGGCAGAATGCCCCCGGTCGCGTCGGTGACGACACCGGTGATTCGGCCCGTCTCCGTCTGCGCCGCAGCCGTGGCTGTAAGCGAGAGAAACACCCCTAGCACAACAGCGGATCGCAGCCACCGCGGTGCCTGAGCGAGGTATGCGGACATCAAAATCCTCCTATAAAACCAGACCTCTGAACGATCGTCGATACTAGCGCATGACCTCGGCCACATCACACATTTGGGACGAATCGCGGCAGAAGGAAGGCATCTGAGCCCCGGAGCCGGCGATCCAGCCCCGCGGCCTGCCTGCCGTCGCCGCCGCCTGTGGTGGGTGGCCGGGCGTGCACTCGCAACGAGCCGCTCGCCGATTCACCGGCGTCGACCGTTCCCCCTCGAATGATGTTGTGAGGGTCGAACGCGCAAACAGCATACGTCGTGCCCGCCTGCAAGCTCCAAATTCATCGGCATTTACGCGCATCTCGGCACGCTATTGCAGCCACTAATCACGAAATAACGGATTCTCGAATCCAACGTGATGGATTGCGAGACGAGTGACGAACCGTCGCTGGCGTGGGGCAGGCATGCCCCGACCGGTCCGGCCACCCCGCGGCGCGAAAAGCCGCGGGCGGTCTCCGATCAACAATCAGAACCGAACGCTGCGCAACCGAGAGGGGTGGGACGAACGGTGAACATCGGCATCGTCGCCGGGGATGGGATCGGGCAGGACGTGACCCGCGAGGTGGTCAAGGTGCTGGCCGCCGTCGAGGAGCGGTTCGGCCCCCGCCTGCGGCTCGAGCATCTTCCCTGGAGCGCCGATCACTACCTGAAGACCGGCGTGACGCTGCCCCCCGACGGCTACGATCTCCTGCGCCAGTTCGATGCGGTGTTCATCGGCGCGCTCGGCGATCCGCGGGTCCCCGACAATCGACACGCACGCGACATTCTGCTCGGGACGCGCTTCGAGCTGGATCTTTACGTGAACTACCGCCCGGTGCGGCTGCTCGACGAGCGGCTCTGCCCGCTGAAGGGGCGAACGCCGGCAGACGTCAACTTCACCGTCTTCCGTGAGAACACCGAAGGGCTGTATGTCGGCGTCGGCGGCCGGTTCAAGCCCGGCACCGAAGACGAGGTGGCGATTCAGGAGGAGGTCAACACCTGGAAAGGCGTGCATCGCATCATCCGGCATGCCTTCGAGTTCGCGCGGGCGCGCGGCCTGAAGCGGGTCTGCATGGCCGACAAGAGCAACGCGATGACCGCGGGGCACGCGCTCTGGCAGCGCGTCTTCCACGAGCTCGCGCCGGCGTATCCGGAGATCGCCGCGACGCACTACTACATCGACGCGCTCGCGATGTACATGGTGCTCGACCCCGGGCAGTTCGACGTGATCGTCACCAACAACCTGTTCGGCGACATCGTCACCGACCTCGCCGCGACGTTCCAGGGCGGTCTGGGGATGGCGGCCTCGGGCAATATCCATCCGGGCCGGACATCGATGTTCGAGCCGGTGCACGGATCGGCGCCGAAGTTCGCGGGAAAGAACATCGCCAATCCGATCGGCGCGATTGCCTCAGCGGCGCTGATGCTGGAGACGCTGGGCCTCGAACAGGCGGCCGCAGCGATTGACGCGGCGGTGCTCGCGGCGGTGCGGGACAATCAGGTGACCCAGGACATCGGCGGGTCGCTCGGCACGCGGGAGGCGGGGGATGCGATCGTGAGAGGAATTCGGCTGGAAGCTGATTAGAGGCTTTTCCTGCATAACCTTCAAACCAGCAACCAATTCAATTTTGATCCTCGCGCCCGAATCACACTCTCTCAACAATTGCCGCGATTCCCTGGCCTCCTCCGATGCAGGCGGCAGCGAGGCCGCGGGTCGCTTTCCGGCGACGGAGCTCCAGCGTCAACGTCAACAGCAGACGAGTTCCGGTCATGCCCAGCGGATGGCCCAGGGCAATTGCGCCGCCGTTCACGTTGACCCGGTCGCGATCGAGCCCGAGTTCCTTCTCCACGGCCAGGTACTGTGCCGCGAAGGCTTCGTTGATTTCGAAGAGATCGATGTTGTCGAGCGTCAGCGAGGCGCGTTGCAGAGCGAGGCGTGTGGCCGGTGCCGGGCCCATGCCCATCAGCGCCGGGTCGACACCGACGATCGCCCAGCCCGTGAGGCGCGCAAGCGGTGTCAGGCCGCGGTCCCGGACGGCACGTTCTGATGCGAGCACCAGCGCTGCACCGCCGTCGACGATGCCAGACGCGTTGCCCGCGGTCACGCAGCCGTTCTTACTGAACACGGGCGGCAGCTTGGCGAGGGTCTCCATGGTTGTGTCGGGCCGGAGATGGTCGTCCTGAGTCACGAGCTCGCTGCTTTTTCGGGTCTTCACCTCCACTGGCACGACTTCACCCTCGAATCGTCCCTGGGCCCACGCGCGCGCTGCCAGCTGCTGGCTTCGGATCGCATACTCGTCCTGTGCCTCGCGCGGGATGCCGTACTTCGTCGCGCAGTTCTCGGCGGTCGCCGCCATCGTGCAGCCGCAATGCGTGTCGAGCAGGGCCGACCAGAGCGAGTCTTCGAGCTGCCCCTGTCCCAGGCGCAGGCCATTTCGCAGACCCCGGATCACGTGCGGCACCTGGCTCATGCTCTCCGTTCCGCCGGTGAGCACGATGTCGGCTTCGCCGAGCAGGATCATCTGCGCGCCGCTGATAGCGGCCTGGATGCCGGAGCCGCACAACCGATTCACGGTCAGCGCCGGAACCTCCACGGGGACGCCGGCCTTGAGCGCGATATGACGCGCCCCGTAGACCGCATCGCTGCTACTCTGCTGCACGTTGCCGAACACGGCATGCTGCACGGCATCTGCTGGAACGCCACTGCGTGACAGCGCCGCTTTCGAAGCAATGGCGGCAAGCTCGATCGCCGAGACCTCCCGCAGCTTGCCGGCATATTCGGCCATGGGCGTGCGGGCGCCGCCGAGGATGTAGATAGGTGAAGCCATAGGGCGTGTCAGATGTCTGCGGGCATCGGGGACGCGGTTAGCCATCCGCGCGCCCCGCGCTCGCGCTCAGTCATGCACTCCCGCGAGCCCCATCGGCACCGTGGCGGCGCGTGAATGGAGGTCGGGGCGTTTGATCAGCTCCAGGAACTCCATTCGCGTGCGCGCGTCCTCCCGGAACACGCCGAGCATCGCGCTCGTGGTGGCGACCGAGTTCTGTTTCTCGACCCCGCGCATCGACATGCAGAGGTGCGTGGCCTCCATCACCACGGCCACGCCGAGCGGTTCGATCTTCTCGCGCACCGTTTCGGCAATCTGGTTGGTCAAGCGTTCCTGGATCTGCAGGCGCCTGGCGAAGATGTCGACGAGCCGGGGAATCTTGCTGAGGCCGAGCACGCGTCCCTGCGGAATGTAGGCGACGTGGCACTTGCCGAAGAAGGGCAGCAGGTGATGCTCGCACAGGCTGTAGAAGTCGATGTCCCGGACGATCACCATCTCGTTATAATCGACGCTGAAGAGCGCGTTGTTGAGTGTCGCGTCCACATCCGCAGCGTAGCCGCTCGTCAGGAACGCGAGCGCCTTCTCGACGCGCTTCGGGGTGTCGAGCAGCCCTTCACGCGACGGATCCTCCCCCAGTTCCGCGAGCAATTGCCGGATGATTTCCTGCATCTTCGCATTCTATATCGCCGCGTTTGCCCTTCCCGCCGGCGCCGGCACAGCCGTGACGCTCCCCGCGGCATCGGCCACGCTGCAGGGTGCCGATCCGGACGCGCTCTACGCCAAACGCGAGGATCTCGCCAGCGCCCGCGAGGCGGAGCGGTTGTGGCAGGAGCGGCTGACCGCGCATCCCGACGGACTTCGAGACGGCCTGGAAGCTCGCGCGGGCGCGCTACTGGCTCGGCGGCCATGCCTCCGAGGCGGAGCGGAAGAAGATTCTCGAAGAAGGAATCGCGGCGGCGAAAACCGCCGCGAGCTTGCGGCCGCATCGGCCTGAAGGGCACTTCTGGATGGCCGCGAACATGGGCGCCCTCGCCGAGTCGTTCGGCATGCGCCAGGGCATCAAGTACCGCGGCGCCGATCAAGGACGCGCTGCTGACCGTTCTGAAGATCGATCCTGCGTTTCAGGAAGGATCGGCCGATCGAGCGCTGGGGCGCTGGTACTTCAAAGTGCCGGGGCTGTTTGGCGGCAGCAACCAGAAGTCAGAAGCCCATCTGCGGCAGTCGCTGACCTACGCTCCGCAGAGCACCGCGTCGCACTTCTTTCTCGCCGAGACGCTCTTCGATCTCGGTCGCGACGCGGACGCGCGGGCCGAGCTGCAGAAGGTGATCGACGCCCCGGTCGATCCGGATTGGGCGCCGGAAGATCGTGAGTTCAAGGAGAAGGCGCGCGCGCGTTTGACTGCGAAACGGTGAACGCTAGCGCCCGCGTCGGGCGGGAGTGGTCGCGGGCTTCGGGCGGTACTCGAGCGTCACCTTGCTCACGATCGCGACGGGCCGCCCCGGTGATGCGGATTCGCGTCCGGCGGGCGTGTAGGCGTCGAGCACCTCGCCGAGCAGGCTGACCTGGTTGTACTCGGCGGGCACGGTGATGCTGATCTCTTCGACACCGACCGGCGCCACCGCCTTCACGCCGCCCGGCCCGGCGCCGCCGGTGATCCGCTCGTAGATGTCCTTGGCTGACCGGAACTCGGTCTGGACGCCGGCGCGGTCGATGAGATCCCCCTTCAGCGACAGCACGCCGATCACCGCGGTGTATTTGGCATATCCGCGGCCGGCACGCATCTGTTCTTCGGAATAGGTGTGGCGGTTGTGCAGATCGAACCGCAGCGTCACGTCGCCGGTGTGCGGCGGGATGTCGATGAGCACGCCCTGCGCCGGATCGCGTCCGGCAATCACGAAGCAGGTACCTGCTCGCCGGTCCGCACGCCGGTCCCGAGACTCTCGGGGCAGGTGACTTTCGCAGGCTCGATGCGTGGCTGCACCGGGACCGGCTTCGGTTTCGGCTTGGCCGACGACCGCCGTCCGGCCTGCGCGTGCGCGGACTCCGGCGCCGCCACCAGAAGCCCGAGCATCACGGCCGTCAGCATCCGCATGTGGTGAGTATATCGACGCGTGGACGCGGGCCGTCAGTGCGAGCCGGCGCTCCAGGTCCGCTGGGCGACGATCACCTTCATCTCGAGCAGATCGATGAGCGACCGGCAGCGCGCCACCAGTCCCTCGCGCTCGAGCAGGGCCTGCTTCTCCACGGGTTCGAGATCGAGATACTGCGCCAGCGCGTTCACCAGGTCTTCGTCGGCCATCGACGGCGGGACCTTCGGATCCACGCCGCGCCCGCCGTGCGGTTGTGGCACCAGCAGCGCTTCGAGCCGTCGCCGCTCCTCGCGGATGATCGCGCGATCGGCCTCGCTCGGTTCTTCCATCATCGATTCGACGCGGGCGACCCGGTAGCTGCGGCTGTGATCCTCTCCCTCGACCCGGAACTTCTCGAGTCCCCGCAGCACGATGTTGTAGCGGCCGTCGGAGTGCTGTTCGGAGAAGGTGATCAGGCCCGCGCACCCCACGGGATAGATCGGCGGCCGGCCCTCGTAATCAGCCTCCCAGCCCGGCCGCAGCAGGACCATCCCGATGATCCGGTCGCCGGCCAGCGCGTCGCCGACCATCTCCCGGTACCGCGGCTCGAAGATATGGAGCGGCAGGAACACGCTGGGGAACAGCACGACGTTCGGGAGCGGGAAGATGGGGATGGTGGGTGGAAGCATTGGCAGGATCTCTGATCAAATCCCAAGTGTCCAAGTTCCAAATCCCAAGGCGATCAGCTTCGAAGTAGACTGCTCAGCTTGGGATTTGGAGACTTGGAAGTTGGGAGTTGACAATCGTCAATGAACCGTCCTCGTCTTCTTGTCCATGTAGTCCATGAGGACGTATTGGCCAAGTGTTCTCGGGGTCGTGAAGTACGCCTTGCCGTGGCAGATCTGCGCGACCCGCCGCACGAAGCTGACGAGATCGGGATCGCGGGCGAGCATGAAGGTGTTGATCAGGATCCCGGCCTTACGGCACGCGGCGACCTCCGCGAACGTCTCCGAGACGATGAACGGATCGAGGCCGAACGCGTTGCGGTAGATCTTGCCGTCGGGGCGGGTCAGCGCCGACGGCTTGCCGTCGGTGATCATGATGATCTGCCGCATGTCCTTCCGCTGCCGCTCCAGCACCCGCCGCGCCAGCTTCAGGCCTTCGCGCGTGTTCGTGTAATAGGGGCCGACACGGACGCGGGCGAGCCGGCTGAGCGGAATCTCCTCGGCCGAATCGTGGAACAGGACGACGTTCAATGCATCGCCGGGATACTGCAGCCGGATCAGATTCGCCAGCGCGAGCGCGACGCGCTTCGCCGGGGTGAAGCGATCCTCCCCATAGAGGATCATGCTGTGGCTGCAGTCGAGCATCAGGACCGTCGCGCAGGAGCTCTGATACTCGCCCTGCACGACCATGAGGTCTTCGTAGTCGACCTCGATCGAGAAGGGGGTGGGGCCAGACCCCGGTCTGACCCCGGCTCCGCGTTCCCGCGCCCTCATCACGGCGTTCAGGATCGTCCCGCCCGCATCGATGTTCATGGTGTCGCCGAACTCGTACTGTTTCGGCGCCCCGCTCGCCTCGATGCCGGTGGCCATCTCGCGCGTATCGTGACGGCCGACGCTGCTGCGGCCGATCGATCCCAGCAGGTCGCGAAGCGCGCGGTATCCAAGGAAGTCCAGACTCTTGTCGGTGATCTCGAACTTGAAGTTCGTCTCCGGCCCCCGGCCGCCGCGTCCGGGCCGATTGCGCTCGTCGCGCGCGGCTTCCAGGTTGGGCGGCCCGGTGAGGTACCCCTGATGCTGCAGCTTCTGAAGGATCTGCTGAATCAACTGCTCGATCCGCTCCTCCGCGTCGTCGGCGTTCTGCCAGTCCTTCCCGAGCAGCTGCTCGAGCATCCCGTCCGACATCACCCCGCCATTCAGGAGCGCCTCCATGATGGCGTCGTGCAGCGCCTCCGCCGACACCCCGTCCTCATCGTCGTACGGTGAGCCATACGGGTTATCGAAGCCGCTCGACAGCAGCAGGTCGGAGAGCTTCGACAACAGCTCTTCGAGGTCCAGGCCGTCGAGGTCTTCGGGGCGGAATTTGGAGTAGCGGTACTTCATTGCGATCTCGTCAAATCCCAAGCTCCAAATCCCAAGCTCCAACGCACGCCCAAGGTCCAATTCCCAAACCAACTTCCCAGGGCTTCACCCGACGAAGGTGATTGAGCGGGCGAGGCAGTTCGCGCGGGCGTTGGAGTTGGGAGTGCATTGGTATTTGGAGCTTGGCATTTGGAGCTGATTTGGGATTTGACTCAGTTGTAGTATTTCTTCTTCCCCCCGACGTTCGGAATATCGCGCTCCATCGCCGGCTCTGTCTGTACTCCTCGCGGCGTCGGGCGCCGCGGCGGTTCTGCCGATTGGTACTGGAATTCGTCCGATCGGCTGATCTTCTTCTGCGCGTAGAGCCCCTCGAGCACGAAGTCAATCGCCGATGCCTGGAGAGGTGCGGACGCGTCGCGCTCGATGCCGGCCAGCATGGCCAGTTCCCGAAGGCCCTGCACGTCACACGCGCGCGCGAGCAGTTCCGTGGCCGGCAGGGTGTCGTCGATTTGCAGGTTCCCGCCGAGGTCGAACCACTCGGTCACCTGCCTCAGGTCGGCGTTCGCGAAGTATCCGTTGAACACGGTGCCGACGGCGCTGCGGATGATGTCCTTCGCGACGTTGTCGGCGCCCCGGAGCTCGCCTTCGTACTCGAGCTCGAATTTGCCGGTGATCGCCGGCAGGGCCGCGTAGATGTCGGTCATCCGCGGGACGATGACGGGCTCGTCGGCCAGGAGTGCGCGCCGCTCGGCATTCGAGACCACGTTCTCGAGCAGGGAGATGGGCAGCCGCTGACTGATTCCCGAGCGCTTGTCGATCTTCTGATCGGCTCGTGCCTGGAACGCGACTTCTTCGACCGTCTCCCGTACATACGCCGGAATGGTCAGGTCCCCGCGATCGAGCCATGCTTCCTGCGCCGTGATCGCCATGGCGGCGCTGCGTGTCGTCGGGTAGTGCGTGCGGATCTCCGAGCCGATGCGATCCTTCAGCGGCGTGACGATCTTGCCGCGCGCCGTGTAGTCCTCAGGGTTCGCGCTGAACACCATCAGCACGTCCAGCGGCAACCGGATCGGGTAGCCCTTGATCTGCACATCCCCCTCCTGGAGGATGTTGAACAGGCCCACCTGAATCTTGCCGGCCAGGTCCGGCAGCTCGTTGATCGCGAAGATGCCGCGGTTGGATCGCGGGACCAGGCCATAGTGCATGGTCAGCTCGTCTGCCAGATCGAGGCCCGACCGGGCGGCCTTGATTGGATCGAGGTCGCCAATCATGTCCGCGATCGTGACGTCGGGCGTCGCGAGCTTCTCGACGTAGCGCACGTCCCGCGACAGCCAGCCGACAGGGAGGGCATCGCCCTCCGTGCGCACCCGCGCCCGGCAGGCGGCGCACAGCGGCGCGAGCGGATCGTCGTGAATCTCGCAGCCCGGCACCACGGGCAGCGCGTCGTCGAGCAGTCCGGTGAGCGCCCGGAGAATGCGGCTCTTGGCCTGCCCGCGCAGGCCGAGCAGGATGAAGTTGTGGCGCGACAGCACCGCGTTGACGATTTGCGGGACGACGGTGTCGTCGTAGCCGATGATGCCTGGGAAAAGGGGCTCGCCGGCGCGCAGCCGCGCCACGAGGTTTTCGCGGACTTCGTCGCGCACCGGCCGGCGCCTGACGCGGCCGGCGGCGACCGCCGCCCGAAGCTCACCGAGGGTCGAAGGTCTTGCGGAAGCCATAGGGCATCTTATCAGTGCTTCGCCAGTCAAATCCCAAGCTCCAAATCCCAAGCTCCAACCACTCCCAAATCCCAAGCTCCGAGACAACTCCCAACATCCAAACCGGCTCGAGTCTGCGCCTTGGCTCGGAGCTTGGCTTGGGAGTTGGGTATTGGGAATGCCTTGGAGCTTGGGATTTGGAGCTTGGGATTTGGAGCTTGAGATTGACGCTAAGATCCGAATTCTGACTTCACCGATTCTCCCTCGCCCCCTCGTCTATGCGCATCGCGGCGGCGCCGCGCTCCGGCCCGGAGAATACGCTGGCGGCGTTCGATCACGGGTTGACCCTCGGCGCGGATGGTCTCGAGCTCGACGTTCATCTCTCGCGCGACGGTGTCGTCGTCGTCCACCACGATGACACGCTCGATCGGACCACGAATGCGACCGGACCGATCAGCACGTGGTCGGCCGCCGATCTGGCAGGCGTCGATGCCGGATACCGGTTCGCGCTGACGGCGGATGTGTTTCCGTATCGTGGCCTGGGCTGGGGCGTGCCGACCCTGCGTCAGGTCCTGTTCCGGTATCCGGTGCCGCTGATCATCGAGCTCAAGACGCCCGATCCGGCGCTCGCCCGGGCCACGGTCGAAGAGATTCGCGCGGCCCGGGCGGTCGAGCGCGTGGCAGTCGGATCCTTTTCATACCGGGCGCTTCGTGAAATCCGGCGGCTGGAGCCGCGTCTGGCGACCGGCGCGGCACGCGAGGAGACGCGCTGGGCCTTGTATCGATCCTGGGTGCGCTGGCCGGTCCGCGACACCGCCTACCGCGAGTTCCAGGTCCCCGAGCGCTCGGGCCGGACGACCATCGTGACCCCGCGATTCATCGAACTGGCACACGGTGCCGGTCTCCCCGTCAAGGTGTGGACGGTCAACGAGCGCGCCGATATCGACCGGCTGCTCGGCTGGGGTGTCGACGCGATCATCAGCGATCGGCCGGACATTGCTGTCGACGCGGTGAGAGCCAGAGGACGCTGACGTCAACTCCCAACTTCCAACTCCAATCCAACTCCCAAGGAGAGTTGCTCGAACAATGGGGCTGAAGTCGAGCCAACGGGCTGGTTGGCCCCTTCGCACCCAGTTGCTTCGAGCGGTCTGCTTGGGAGTTGGAAGTTGGGAGTTGGGAGTTGATGTTGGCACTTCCCGTGCATTTCAGCCCTACCGTTCATTTTTTCAGCCAGAGAGGGTCGTCTTGCGTCTTGAATCCCGCCACGCACTGTTTGAAATCTGTTCAGCTTAGAGCCCATCCCTCAGGCATTCCAGGAGACCTGCATGGCCACGTCGGCTGCCCCCCTAGAGACACTCGATCAGAAACGGTTACTCAAGGTCTTGACCGATTACCGGCGCGGAGACTTCTCGGTCCGCCTGCCAGTGGATCGGACCGGGCTGCCCGGGAAGATCTACGACGCCCTGAACGACGTGATCGAGCGCAACGAGAAGCTGGTCAAGGAGCTCGAGCGTCTCAGCAACGTGGTCGGGAAGGCCGGGAACATCAAGCAGCGCGCCTCGCTGCCGAGCGCGGAAGGCCAGTGGGCGACGGCGATCGACTCGGTGAACACGCTGGTGTCGGACCTGGTCCAGCCGACTACCGAGGTCGCCCGCGTGATCGGCGCGGTGGCCAAGGGGGACCTCTCCCAGAGCATGGCGCTCGAAATCGACGGCCGGCCGCTGACCGGCGAGTTCCTGCGCACCGCCAAGGTCGTCAACACGATGGTCGACCAGCTCGGAACGTTCGCCTCGGAGGTCACGCGCGTGGCGCGCGAAGTCGGCACCGAAGGCAAGCTCGGGGGCCAGGCGATCGTGAAAGGCGTCGCCGGCACCTGGAAGGACCTCACCGACAACGTCAACTTCATGGCGGCGAACCTCACCTCACAGGTTCGCAACATCGCCGAGGTGACTACGGCGGTCGCCCGCGGCGACCTTTCCAAGAAGATCACGGTCGACGTCAAAGGCGAGATTCTCGAGCTGAAGAACACCGTGAACACGATGGTCGATCAGCTCAGCTCGTTTGCCTCGGAAGTCACGCGCGTGGCGCGAGAGGTCGGCACCGAAGGGAAACTGGGCGGCCAGGCGGAAGTCAAAGGCGTCGCCGGGACCTGGAAGGACCTGACCGACAACGTCAACCAGCTCGCCGGCAACCTGACCGTGCAGCTCCGCGACGTGTCGCGCGTCGCGACGGCGATCGCGAGCGGCGACCTGTCCAAGAAGATCACCGTCGACGCCCGCGGCGAGATCCTGCAGATCAAGGACGTCATCAACACGATGGTCGACCAGCTCGGGTCGTTCGCCTCGGAAGTCTCGCGCGTGGCGCGCGAAGTCGGCACCGAGGGCAAGCTGGGCGGGCAGGCGGAGGTTCGCGGCGTGGCGGGCACCTGGAAGGACCTGACCGACAACGTCAACACGCTGGCCGGCAACCTCACCTCGCAGGTCCGCAACATCGCGGAAGTCACCACCGCCGTCGCGCGCGGCGACTTGTCCAAGAAGATCACGGTCGATGTCCGGGGGGAAATCCTCGAGCTGAAGAACACGATCAACACGATGGTCGACCAGCTCAGCTCCTTCGCCTCCGAAGTCACGCGCGTGGCGAAGGAAGTCGGCACGGAAGGGAAGCTCGGAGGACAGGCGGAAGTCAAAGGCGTCGCCGGCACGTGGCGCGACCTCACCGACAACGTCAATCAGCTCGCCGGCAACCTGACCGTGCAGCTGCGCGACGTGTCGCAGGTCTCGACCGCCATCGCCAACGGCGACCTGACCCAGAAGATCACGGTCGAAGCCGCCGGGCGAAATCCTGCAGATCAAGGACGTCATCAACACGATGGTCGACCAGCTGAACGCGTTCGCGTCGGAAGTCACGCGGGTCGCGCGCGAGGTCGGCACCGAAGGAAAGCTCGGCGGCCAGGCGGACGTCCGCGGCGTCGCCGGCACCTGGCGCGACCTCACCGACTCGGTCAACTCCATGGCCGGCAACCTCACCGCGCAGGTCCGGAACATCGCCGACGTCACCACCGCGGTCGCCAAGGGCGATCTCTCACGGAAGATCACGGTCGACGTTCGCGGCGAAATCCTGGAGCTGAAGAACACCATCAACACGATGGTCGATCAGCTCAGCGCGTTCGCGTCCGAAGTCACGCGCGTCGCGCGCGAGGTCGGTTCGGAAGGGAAGCTCGGCGGCCAGGCGGACGTGCCGGGCGTCGCCGGCACCTGGAAGGACCTCACCGACAGCGTCAACTTCATGGCCGGCAACCTGACCGCGCAGGTCCGGAACATCGCCGAGGTCACCACCGCGGTCGCCAACGGCGACCTGTCGAAGAAGATCACGGTCGACGTGCGAGGCGAGATCCTCGAGCTGAAGAACACGATCAACGTCATGGTCGATCAGCTGAACGCCTTCGCGTCGGAAGTCACGCGCGTGGCGCGCGAGGTCGGCACCGAGGGCAAGCTCGGCGGCCAGGCCGAGGTCAAGGGCGTGGCCGGCACCTGGAAGGACCTCACCGACAACGTCAACCAGCTGGCCGGCAACCTGACCGTGCAGCTGCGCGACGTGTCACGCGTGTCGACGGCCATCGCCAACGGCGACCTGACCCAGAAGATCACCGTCGAGGTCCGCGGCGAGATCCTGCAGATCAAGGACGTGATCAACAAGATGGTCGACCAGCTCGGGTCGTTCGCGTCGGAAGTCACGCGCGTCGCGAAGGAGGTCGGCACGGAAGGCAAGCTGGGCGGCCAGGCCGACGTGCAGCGGCGTGGCCGGCACCTGGAAGGACCTGACCGACAACGTCAACGCGATGGCCAGCAACCTGACCGGCCAGGTCCGGAACATCGCGGAGGTCACGACCGCGGTCGCCAACGGCGACCTCTCGAAGAAGATCACCGTCGACGTCCGCGGCGAGATCCTCGAGCTGAAGAACACCATCAACACGATGGTCGACCAGCTGAACGCGTTCGCCTCCGAGGTCACGCGCGTCGCGCGCGAGGTCGGCACCGAGGGCAAGCTCGGCGGCCAGGCCCAGGTGAAGGGCGTGGGCGGCACCTGGAAGGACCTCACCGACAACGTCAACTTCATGGCGAGCAACCTGACGTCGCAGGTGCGCAACATCGCCGACGTCACCACCGCGGTCGCCAACGGCGACCTGTCCAAGAAGATCACGGTCGACGTCAGCGGCGAGATCCTCGAGCTGAAGAACACCATCAACACGATGGTCGATCAGCTGAACGGCTTCGCCTCCGAAGTCACGCGCGTGGCGCGCGAGGTCGGCACCGAAGGGAAGCTGGGCGGACAGGCCCAGGTGCGCGGCGTCGGCGGCACCTGGAAGGACCTGACCGACAGCGTCAATTTCATGGCCGCGAACCTGACCAACCAGGTCCGCAACATCGCCGCGGTCACGACCGCGGTCGCCACCGGCGACCTCTCCAAGAAGATCACCGTCGACGTCCGCGGCGAGATCCTCGAGCTGAAGGTCACCATCAACACGATGGTCGATCAGCTCGGCACGTTCGCATCGGAAGTCACCCGCGTCGCCCGCGAGGTCGGCACCGAAGGCAAGCTGGGCGGCCAGGCGCAGGTGCAGGGGGTCGCCGGCACCTGGAAGGACCTCACCGACAACGTCAACTTCATGGCCGACAACCTGACCAACCAGGTCCGCGGCATCGCCCGGGTCGTGACCGACGTCGCCAACGGCAACCTGCGCCGCAAGCTGGTGCTGGAAGCCAAGGGAGAGATCGAACAGCTCGCCGAAACCATCAACGGGATGATCGACACGCTGGCGACGTTTGCCGACCAGGTCACGACCGTCGCCCGCGAAGTGGGGATCGAAGGCAAGCTCGGCGGCCAGGCAAGCGTGCCCGGCGCGGCCGGCACCTGGCGGGACATGACCGACAACGTCAACCGCCTCGCGGCAAACCTCACCACGCAGGTGCGCGCGATTGCGGAAGTCGCGACCGCGGTCACCAAGGGCGACCTGTCACGGTCGATCGACGTCGAGGCGGCGGGGGAAGTGGCCGCCCTCAAGGACAACATCAACGAGATGATCTTCAACCTGCGCGACACGACGGAGAAGAACACCGCGCAGGACTGGCTGAAGACCAATCTGGCGAAGTTCACCCGGCTGCTGCAGGGCCAGCGCGACCTGATCACGGTGTCGCGGATGATCCTGTCCGAGCTGGCGCCGCTGGTCTCGATGCAGCACGGCGTGTTCTACGTCAACGATTCGCAGGATGGCGAGCCGGAGCTGAAGCTGCTTGCCAGCTACGCCTACACGGAGCGCAAGCACCTCGCCAACCGGTTCAGGGCCGGCGAAGGCCTGGTCGGTCAGGCCGCGCTCGAAAAGCAGAGCATCCTGCTGACCAACGTCCCGACCGACTACGTGCAGATCAGCTCCGGCCTCGGCGAAGCCAAGCCGGTGAACATCGTGGTCCTGCCGGTGCTGTTCGAGGGCGAGGTCAAGGCGATCATCGAGCTGGCCTCGTTCTATCGCTTCAGCGAGATCCATCTCACCTTCCTGAACCAGCTCACCGAAGGCATCGGCATCGTCCTGAACACCATCACCGCGACGATGAGGACGGAGGAGCTGCTGAAGCAGTCGCAGTCGCTCGCCGTCGAGCTGCAGACGCGGCAGCAGGAGCTCACCGAGACCAACGCGCGTCTCGAGGCCCAGGCGCGCACGCTGCAGGCGTCGGAGGAACGGCTCAAGCAGCAGCAGGAGGAGCTGCAGCAGACCAACGAGGAGCTCGAAGAGAAGGCCGAGCTCCTGGTCAAGCAGAACATGGAGGTCGAGAAGAAGAACCGGGAGATCGAGCAGGCGCGGGGGTCACTCGAAGAGAAGGCCGAACAGCTCGAGGTCACCTCCAAGTACAAGTCCGAGTTCCTCGCCAACATGTCGCACGAGCTGCGGACCCCGCTCAACAGCCTGTTGATCCTCTCGAAGCTGCTCTCGCAGAACCCCGAGAGCAATCTCAGTGACAAGCAGGTGGAGTTCGCGCGCACGATTCACTCATCCGGATCGGATCTGCTCGAGCTGATCAACGAGATTCTCGACCTGTCGCGGATCGAAGCGGGGGCGATGGAGGTCGACGTGAAGCCGTTGCTGTTCGCCGAGTTGCAGGGGTACCTGGAGCGGGGCGTTCAAGGAGGTCGCGAACAACAAGGGGCTGGACTTCCAGGTGTCGCTGGGGTCAGGACTCCCGCCCACGATCCAGACCGATCCGAAGCGATTGCAGCAGGTGCTGAAGAACCTGGTGTCGAATGCGCTGAAGTTCACCGATCGTGGATCGGTCAGGCTGGATGTGGCGCTGGCGAAGGAGGGCTGGAGCTCCGAGCACCGCACTCTCGGCGACGCGCCGGCAGTGGTGGCGTTCCGGGTCACGGATACCGGCATCGGCATCGATCCCGAGAAGCACCGGATCATCTTCGAGCCGTTCCAGCAGGCCGATGGTTCGACCAGCCGCAAGTACGGCGGCACCGGCCTCGGCCTGTCCATCAGCCGTGAAATCGCGCGGCTGCTCGGCGGCGAGATCCGGCTGACCAGCGATATCGGGATCGGCAGCACGTTCACGCTGTATCTGCCGAGCGTGTACGTGCCGGTCGAACAGCTGGCCCTTCGGCCGTCCTATCAGCGCACCGACGCCGCCGTCCGGCTGGCGGCCGAACGCACGGTTCATCACATCGACGAGTCGCTGCTGGCCGAGAGCGACGTCGAGGACGATCGCGAGTCGATCACGGACGAGGACCGGGTCGTGCTCGTGATCGAGGATGACCTGTCCTTCATGAACATCCTGAAGGACATGGCGAGAGAGAAAGGCTTCAAGTGCCTGGCCGCCACCCGCGGCGATGTCGGGCTGGCGATGGCCCGGCACTATCAGCCCGACGCGATCACGCTCGACATCAACCTGCCGGTCATGGACGGCTGGACCGTGCTCGATCGCCTGAAGCACGATCCGGCGACCCGCCACATCCCGGTCCACATCATCTCGCTGATGGAGGAGGCCCAGCGGGGCATGCGGCTCGGCGCGATGGCCCACCTCGCCAAACCGGTCGACCGCGAGGCGCTCGAGGCGGCGTTCGCCTCGCTCAGCGGGTTCATCGAACGCAAGGTCAGAAACCTGCTGGTCGTCGAAGACAACGACGTCGAGCGTCAGAGCATCGTCGAGCTGATCGGCAACGGGGACGTCAGGAGCACGGCGGTCGCGACCGGCGCGGAGGCGCTCGCCGCGCTGGCGCACCAGAACTTCGACTGCCTGGTGCTCGACCTCGGGCTCTCGGACATGACCGGCTTCGAGCTGCTCGAGAAGATGAAGGACGACCCGCGGCTGTCCCAGATTCCGGTGATCGTCTACACCGGGAAGGAGCTGACCAAGAAGCAGGAGACCGAGCTGCGCCGGCTCGCCGAGACCATCATCATCAAGGACGTGAAGTCTCCGGATCGGCTGCTCGACGAAACCGCCCTGTTCCTCCACCGGGTGGAGAGCAACCTGCCGGCCGAGAAGCGCAAGATGCTCGAGCAGCTGCACCAGCACGATCCGTCGCTGACCGGGCGCAAGGCGCTGATCGTGGACGATGACATCCGGAACATCTTTGCGCTGACCAGCGTGCTCGAGCAGCACGACATGGAGGTGTTGTATGCGGAGAACGGCAAGGACGGCATCCAGAAGCTGCAGGAGGTGCCGGGCGTCGACGTGATCCTGATGGACGTCATGATGCCGGAGATGGACGGTTATGAAGCGATGCGCCTGGTTCGCGTCCTGCCGGAGTTCAGGGCTTTGCCGATCATCGCCCTGACCGCCAAAGCGATGAAAGGCGACCGCGAGAAGTGCATCGAGGCCGGAGCCTCGGACTACATCACCAAGCCGGTGGATACCGAACAGCTCGTGTCGCTGCTCCGCGTATGGCTGTCCCGGTGAAGTCCCGGGCACGAGGCCCCGAGACCGAGAACCTCGAGGCGCTGGAACTCGACCTGCTGCTCGAGGCCGTGTTCCGTGTCTACGGCTACGACTTCCGTGATTACGCGAAGACGTCGATGCGGCGGCGGATCGCCAACCTCATGAAGCAGGAGGAGGTCTCCACCATCAGTGCCTTGCAGGATCGGGTGCTGCACGATCGCCGGTGCTGGGAACGAGTCCTCAACGGGATCTCCGTCAGCGTCAGCGCGATGTTCAGGGATCCCAGTTTCTTCCTCGCGTTCCGGCAGCAGGCGGTTCCGGTGCTGCGCACCTACCCGTTCATTCGCATCTGGCAGGCCGGCTGTTCGCTGGGGGAAGAAGCGTATTCCCTGGCCATCATGCTCGAAGAAGAGGGCCTGTACGAGCGGTCGCTGATCTACGCGACCGACATCAACGAGGTGTCTTTGCGACAGGCCCGCGAGGCGATCTATCCGGCCGAGCTGATGCAGAAGTACACCCAGAACTACCTTCACGCCGGCGGGCAGCGATCGTTTTCCGAGTACTACACCGCGCGCTACGACTATGCGATTCTCCGTCCGACGCTGCAGCGCAACATCGTGTTCTCGCAGCACAACCTGGTCAGCGACGCGCCGTTCAACGAGTTCAACGTCATCCTGTGCCGGAACGTCATGATCTATTTCAATCGTGGTCTGCAGGAGCGCACGCACAATCTGCTGCACGCCAGTCTCGCGATGTTCGCCATCCTCGGGCTCGGCTCGCGCGAGTCGCTGCGGTTCATGCCGCAGGAACAGATGTACGAGCCGCTGGTCGCCGGGGAAAAGCTGTACAGGCGGATCGTGTGAAACGGCCCGAACTGGTTGCCGTTGGGACCTCCCTCGGCGGGTTGAATGCGTTGACGAAACTCCTCGGGGTGCTGCCCGAGAAATTCCGCGTGCCGATCACGGTCGTCCAGCACCGAACGATGAACCCGGCAGCAGGTGGTCTGGCTAAGCTGCTCCAGCAGAGCACGCGGCTGACGGTCGTCGAAGCCGAAGACAAGATGGCGCTCGAGCCGGGGACGATCTATCTCGCGCCGGCCGACTACCATCTGATGATCGAGGAGCCGGGGCGGCTGGCGCTCTCGACCGACGCGCCGGTGCGGGCGGCGCGGCCGTCCATCGACGTGCTGTTCCAGACCGCGGCGGATGCCTACCGTGACGCGCTGCTCGGCGTGCTGCTGACCGGCGCCAGCGCGGACGGCGCCGAAGGGCTGGCCGCGGTGAAGGCGTACGGCGGTCGAGCCATCGTCGAGGACCCGGCCACGGCCGAGTGCCGGACCATGCCGGCGGCGGCGCTCGCCGCCACGACGGTAGACTACGTGCTGCCGCTCGAGCGGATCGGAGGCCATCTGGTGACACTGGTTGAGGGCACGCGGGCATGATGCAGCAGGTGGATATCCTGCTCGTCGACGACCACGAGGAGAACCTGCTGACCCTCGAGGCCATTCTCGTGGACCCGTCGTACAACCTGGTCCGCGCCTCGTCCGGCCGGGCTGCGCTCAAGGAGGTCCTGAAGCGCGATTTCGCCTTGATCCTGCTCGACGTGGCCATGCCCGACCTCGACGGCTACGAGACCGCGGAACTGATCCGGACGCGGGAGCGCAGCCGGGAGACGCCGATCATCTTCCTGACCGCCAACTATCGCAGCGACGCCCACGTCTTCCGCGGCTACTCGGTTGGCGCCGTCGATTATCTGTTCAAGCCCTTCAGTCCCGAGATCCTGCAGTCGAAGGTCGCGGTCTTCGTCGAGCTGTTCCTGAAGCGCGAGGCGCTCAAGCGTCAGCGGCAGGCGCTCCTTCACGCGCACCAGGAGCTGGAAGATCGCGTGCGCGCCCGGACCCGCGAGCTCGCCGAAGCCAACCAGCTGCTCCGGGAGGAAGTCGACGAACGGAAGCGGATCGAGGCTCAACGGCTGGCGCTGCTCGAGAGCGAGCGGCGCGCGCGCGCCGAGGCGGAGGCGGTGAACCGCCTGAAAGACGAGTTCCTCGCCACGCTGTCGCACGAGCTGCGGACGCCGCTGAACGCCATTCTCGGGTGGTCGTTCCTGCTGACCTCCAGCAAGAGCGACAAGGCCATGATGGAGCGGGCGATCGGCGTGATCCGGAACAACGCGCTGGCGCAGTCGCAGCTGATCGAGGACATCCTCGACGTTTCACGGATCATCGGCGGCAAGCTGCGGCTGAAGCTTGGCCGGGTGCAGCTGCGCGAGGTGATCGACGCGGCCTTCGACTCCGTCTCGCTCGCCGCGCAGGCCAAGGCGCTGACGATCGACCGGCACATCGAGGACCTCGAGCCGATCGTCGGCGACCAGGATCGGCTCCAGCAGATCGTGTGGAACCTGCTGTCGAACGCGGTGAAGTTCACGCCGCGCGAGGGGCGCGTGGTCGTGCGGCTGGAACGCCGCGGTGACGAAGTGGTGCTCGCGGTCGAAGACACCGGCATCGGCATTCCCACGCACTTCCTGCCGTTCGTCTTCGATCGCTTCAGCCAGGCGGATCCGGGAGCCACCCGCCGCCACGGTGGCCTGGGTCTCGGGATGGCGATCGTCCGCTATCTCGTCGAGCTGCATGGCGGCACCGTGAAGGCGGAGAGCCCCGGCGAGAATGCAGGCGCAACCTTCACCATCGTGCTGCCGGTCGGCCTGGAGCTCGAGACCGACGACGATCTCGCCCCACCCGCGGCAAGTCCGGTCGCCGATCTCTCGATCGAGGATCTGCCGAGCCTCGACGGGATCTCCGTGCTCGTCGTAGACGACGACACGGACTCCAGGAACGTACTGTGTCAGTTGCTGGAGAATCAGGGGGCCACAGTGGCGATGGCGAGCTCGACGTCGGACGCCTTCGCGCGGTTCACGCACTTGCGGCCGGACGTGCTCGTCAGCGATATCGGGATGCCGGAGGAGGATGGGTACACGCTGATCCGTCGGGTCCGCGCACTCGCGGACAACGAGGGCGGGAATGTCCCCGCCATTGCCCTCACCGCCTACGCCAGCCTCGAGGACGCGACCGCCGCGCTCACGGCGGGCTATCAGCGGCATATCAGCAAGCCGATCGATGTCGCCCAGCTCATCGGCGCTGTCGGGGAACTGATCGTCAGTGCCCCGGCGCGCGCGGATTGACGGCGGCTGCACAGCGGCCGCCGCCAAACCCCTGGTCAGACGTCTCCGGCTCGGTGAAACCAGCGGTGCCCGCATTCCGGCGCTGCCGTCACCGCCTATGCGGCCGACGACGATCGCCGCCGCGCGCTGGAGGCGGGCTTCGATGGGCATCTTGCCAAGCCGATCACGCCACCGGCGCTGATTGCGGCCGTGCAGGACGTAATCGCAGGCGGTGCCATCCCCGGCGCCCGCGATATCAGCGATTACCCCGGTTGAACCGGAACAGCCGGTCCTCGGGGCGCGGAACGCCCCGAATCATTCGATCCAGGATCCCCGCCGCGAGGAAGCCGAACGTCATCCCGTTCCCGCCATAGCCGAGCGCAAAGAGGTGGCGGGGGTATCTACCGTGCGCGCCGATATAGGGCAGACCGTCGGGCGTCGTGGCGAACAGTCCCTCCCAGGCGTACTCAGGAGCCAGGTCGCGCGCGGCGGGATAGAGATCGACGAGATCGGCGGTCAGTCCTGCCGTCCGCCCGCGAAGCGTGGCGGCACTCGTCTTTCGCTTGTGCGGCTGGTCGCGCCCGCCGAACAACAGGCGACGATCGGCCGTCCATCGGCAGTAGTGATACGGCCGCTCCGTGTCCCACAGCAACACGTCGCCGAGCCCGATCCGCCGGCGCTGCTCCTCATCCAGCGGCGGGGTGGCGATCACGTAGGTGTTGGACATGCGAAACCGCCCGGCCAGCGGCTTGAACTCCGGCGTGGCATAGCCGGTGGCGACGACCGCCCAGCGTGCCCGCACGATGCCGTGCTCCGTTTCGGCCTCGACCTCTGAGCCTCTGGCCTCGACGCGCCGCACCGCGCTGCGCTCGTGAATGCGAACGCCTTTGCGCTCGGCGGCAGCCGCGAAGCCAAGACAGGCGACGTACGGGTTCACCTGTCCGTTCCCCCGCGTGAGGATCGCTCCGGCACCTCGGATCCCCGTCAGGTCGGTCAGCTGGCCGGGGTCCAGCCATCGGCACTGGATACCGGCTCGCGCCCTGGCGCGCGCTTCACGGGCGAGCGCGCGGGCCTGGCTCTGGTGGCGAGTGAAATAGACCGAAGGCACCCGATGCAGGGCGGCCGGAATCTCGAGCCCGGCAATCGCCCGGATCATCGACTGCACCGCGCGCCGGCTTGCCTTCCAGACACTCGCCGCCGCTCGGCGGCCGTATCGCTCCGACAAGTCACCGAAATCGACGTCGGGTTCCTGCATGAGGAGCGCAGTGCTGGCCGCGGTGCTGCCTCTCCCGATCTTCCGGGCCTCCAGCACGACTACGTCCACGCCGCGCGCCGCGAGCCGCTCGGCGGCAACGCATCCCGTGATGCCGCCGCCGATGATCACCACGTCCGCCTCATGTCGCCCGGCCAATCTCGGCGCGGAGAAGCGTCGTCGGTCGTACTGATCCAGCCACAGGCTCGTTCCGCGACGAAGCCTAGCCATTCCCGTCTCGATCGTGCCGGGAATGGCGAGGGAGTTGCTTCGTAGTCGGGATGTGGAGGGTCAGCAATGAAGATGAAGAACGCCGTCGAGACCACATCATACTGGACCGCCGACGCAGGGATGCCGCGGTTTCGCCCGCTGGATCGCAATCTCGACGTCGATGTGGTCGTCGTCGGCGCCGGTATCACCGGGCTGACGGCCGCCTGCCTGCTGAAGCGAGCAGGGCGTAGGGTGGCCGTGCTGGAGAGGCGGCGGGTCGGCGGTGTCGACACGATGGCCACCACCGCACACGTCACCTGTGTGACCGACCTCGACCTCACCGAGCTGGTCAGCACCTTCGGCCGCGATCACGCACAGGCGGTGTGGGACGCCGGGCTTGCCGCGATCGCGCAGATCGACTCGACCGTGCGTGACCACGCCATCGACTGCAGCTGGACCTTTGTGGATGGCGTGAAACACGCCGCGGCAGATCAGGCCTCCGAGCGGCAAACGGAGCAGCTCCGGAAAGAAGCGGCGCTCGCGGCTGAGCTCGGCTTCGACGCCAGATACGTGGACGAGGCGCCGTTCGTGGGATCGCCAGGCGTCGTGTTCGGCGGCCAGGCTCGAATACACCCCGGAAAGTATCTCGCGGCGCTGTCGAAGATCATCGATGGCGACGGATCGTTCGTGTTCGAGGAGACGGCCTGCGATGAAGTGGTCGATGACCCGCTGTCGGTCAAGGCCGGCGGCCACACCATCTCGTGTCGATACGTCGTCCTTGCGACGCACACACCGTTGACGGGCAAGACCAACCTGGCGAGCGCAACGCTCCTGCAGACCAGGCTCTATCTCTACACCTCCTACGTCATCGCCGGGAGAGTGGCCAAGGGCGTACTTCCGGATCGGCTGTTCTGGGACACGGCGGATCCGTACCACTATCTGCGGATCGACGCTCAACGCGATCACGACATCGCGATCTTCGGCGGCAACGATCACAAGACCGGGCAGGTGGAGGACGAGCAGAAATGCTTCGAGACGCTCGAGGCGGCGGCCAGGCGGCTCATTCCGGGTCTCGAGGTCACGCATCACTGGTCCGGCCAGGTCGTGGAAACCAACGACGGTTTGCCGTTCATCGGCGAGACGTCGTCCCGTCAGTTCGCCGGAACCGGATACGCAGGCAATGGCACGACGTTCGGCACGCTGGCCGGGATCATGGCGGCCGACGCCGCTCTGGGATTGAAGAACCCGTGGGCGGAGCTGTTCGACGTGGGGCGGACGAAGATCCGCGGCGGCGCCTGGAACTACATCAAGGAGAACGTCGACTATCCGTACTACATGCTGCGCGATCGCATTGCGGGACCGGATGCGACGTCGCTCGGCGAACTCCGCCGGGGAGAGGGGAAGATCATCGAGCGTCGCGGCGAGCGCGTGGCGGCCTATCGCGGCGAGGATGGACGGGTTACGACGCTGTCGCCGATCTGCACGCACATGGGATGTCAGGTCGAGTGGAACACCGCGGAGCGCACCTGGGACTGTCCGTGCCACGGGTCGCGCTTCACTGCCGGGCGGCGGGGTGTTGGCCGGGCCGGCGGAGTCGCCGCTGGAGAAGAAGTAGCTCAATCGCCTGACCGATCCTGCGCGAGATACCGGATGCGCTTGTGGACGTCGGTGTTGATCGAGTGGTAGGGCTGCGCCAGGTTGCCCGGATCGAACAGCGTCTGTCGCATGTGCTCGGCATCGTCGTGGCCGATGGCGGCGGTGAAGATGGGCAGCAGGTAGTCGACGCCGACCCGTGACGGCTTCATCAGCCGCGGGTCGTAGAAGGTCGGGTGCATGCTGGCGCGCGTGAATCAGGCCCCAGCGGTCGCGGAAGCGGTTGGCGTCGTAGCCCTCGACGTGGAAGCCTCGTTCCGAGTGGTACTGCAGCACCGACACCGCGTTGTTGCGGCCCTCCACCAGCAGATCGACGGCCTGCGAGCCGAGCATGGCCGCGTAGAACCGGTCGAAGAGGATCGGCCGGCCGCCGCGCTGCGTGTGCCCGACTTTTCTCGTGAAGATCGCTTCCTTCGCGGTGCTGCTGCGCCGGTAGAGCTGGAAGTAGCGATCGCCGAGCCGCTGGATCATCTTCGTCCGCAGCGCTTCCGCGGCCCCGCTCAACGACCACGTTGCCCGCCGGGATCGGTGGACGTCGACTCCGCGCCGAGCTCCACGCCCTCCTCGTCCACGATGCCCTCGCCGCAGACGATGACGACGTTCTTCTGCAGGTCGTAGAGGTGCTTGACCCGCTCGACCAGCAGGTCGGTGTCGAGCGTGTGCTCGGGCACCAGGATGATGTCGGGCTGCCCGTAGGCCGAGCCGAGCGCGATGTAGCCGGAGTGCCGTCCCATCACCTCGATGATCGCGATGCGGCGGTGGCTCTCGGCCGTCGTGCGGATGCGCTCCACGCCCTGCGCGGCGACCAGACCGCGGTCGCATAGCCCGGGGTGGCGTAGTTGACGATCTGATTCGAGATCGAAGGCCGCGCTCGACGGCGTGTGCGTGTAGCGAGTAGCCGCTGCGCCGTCGGCGCTCGGCGACGCGCGTCCATTCGTCCGCCTCGCTCGGATAGTTCAGGCCGAGGTCGTTGTCGATGGTCTTCGGCGCGAGGACCGTCGGCAGGCGCTCGACCAGCGGCTGCAGTCCGTTGAGCGTGCCGTCGCCGCCGACGGCGATCAGCCCCTCGATGCCCAGCTTCTTCAGCCGGTCGGTGATGCGATCGAGCTCGTGCGCCCTGATCGGGGTCGATGTAGTCGCGCGACGACCCGATCAGCGTGCCGCCCTTGGTCGGATCGAGCTCGGGGATCTCCTGGAACAGCGGATTGAGGTGGACGTGCGGGACACGCGGGTTGAACAGGCAGTTGAAGCCCTTGATCAACCCGTAGATCTCGATGCGCAGCTGGTTGGCGCGGACCACGGCGCCGTGGATCGTCGCGTTCAGGGCGGGAGTGTCACCCCCGGCCGTCAGGATGGCGATGCGTTTCATGGCTGCCGCGTCCGATTCGTCGAAGACCTGAACTTTATCCCAACTGGGCCACGCAGTAGCCGAAGCAGGTTCACCTGACGACGTATCGCATGACGAACTCCCTTCACGCCGCGAGCACGGCCAACAGAGGAACAGGATCACGGGCGTGCCCCCGACCTGACCCCGGTCTGGCCCCGGGCTCCCCATCAGCGGGCGGCACCCGCTGACGTGAAGCGCGGCTCGATGTCGACCGGGACGGCGGTGAGCCTGTCGAGCACGGTCTGCACCTGCGGCCGGACGACGCCGAGCTGGTCGATCAGCTCCTTGGCCTTCTCGTAGCTGCCCTCGGCCTGCAGGGTCATGATCTCGCGCGTCAGCGAGGTCACCGCGTCCGCCATCTTCGCGTCGTCGACCGCGAAGGTGCCGTCGGCGTTCACCCGGAAGGCGCCGTCGTCGAGCAGGTAGTTCATCTGGATCGCGATGCCGCGTCCGTGCGCTTCGTTGATGCCGAACCGGATCGAGCGGAACGCGGAGGCGAGGAACGTCGTGTACATCGTGCGGCCGATGGCCGGGTCGATGGCTTTCTGATTGGCAAGCTGTGCGAGCGCCCAGAGGCCGGAGACGTCGGCTTTCGCTTCCTCGATCGTGCTGTAGGTCTCCTTCAGCTGCTGGCGGACGGTCGTGGCGTTGCCGCCGACGGTGATGTTGTGCGGGCCGAGGCCGTGCATCAGCTCGTGCATCAGGATGTGGGTGAAGAAGGCGTCGAACGAGACGCGCTTCTGATCGGCGGCGGTGAGCGCGACCTTCGCGATCGGCAGCAGCACCATCCGGAACTTGGCGTCCTGCACGTTCTTCAGCATGACGCGCTTGCTGCCCTTCTCGCGGATCACCCGCTCGTCGTTGGGCAGGTTGAACGCGGCGGTCTGGACGCCGCGGTTGCCGTCACCGGCGGTCAACACGACGTTGACGACGCGGATCGGCGCGAGCGCGCCGAGCTTGGCGTTGCGGTATTTCGGATCGATCGGCAGCGCGTCCTCGAGCGCCTGCAGATGCTTCGAGAACGTCTGCAGCTTGGCGGTCTCGGCGTCGTCGCGCAGCGTGATGAAGGCCTCGAAGGCCGCCTTGTAGTTGAACCACTCGTCTTCGTAGACCTCGTACGGACCGATGGTCGGCTCGATCGGCGCGTCGAGCTCCATCCAGGCCACGTCGCTCGCGTAGTAGTCGTTCGAGAGGAACGCGTCGGCGCGCGCCTGGAGGAATTTCTTCAGCGACGGCGCGCTGGTCAGATCGGCGGCCTCGCGGAGCAGCGCCGCCATGCGCCCGAGCTCGCCCTGGTATTCGATCGAGTAGGGCACCGCGGTGAGCCGGCGGTCGTCGCCGCGGCGGATGGTCGGTGAAGAAGCCGGTGGCGCGCGCCTTCTCGTCGCCGCTCAGCGAGTCGATCCACTTCTGCACTTCCTCCTTCGAGGCGTCGGGCGGATAGAAGTTCGCGCCTTCCGGCTTGGCCGGCACGGCCGCGATGAACGGCTGGTTGTGATCGAGCCGCGACCACGGGCCCTTGTTGATCAGGAAGTAGTGCAGCCGCGCGGACGCGTCGCTGCCGGCGGCCGGCCGCGATCGTGTCGTCGGGCCAGCTGCTGCAGCAGCGCGTCGTTGCCCGCCCAGACCTGGCGCAGGAACAGCGCGTCGATGATGCGGGCGGCCTCGACGAGGCTGGCCAGGGCCTTCCGATCGCCGTCGTTCAGCTTCGTGACGTCCGCGGCGATGTCGACCGGCGCGAACCGCGCGGTCATCGTGACGAAGTGCGGCGCGATCGGGCACGGTCGAGGTTTCCTGCACGAGAGGGTTCTCCGGCGAGTCGAGCGGGGGCGGCCGCGCAGGCGAGCGCGGCAGCAGCAATCAGGATTTGAGATTTCATGTATTTGCCAAACACGGTTCGCTGGCGCAGGCCGCAGGCAGCGGGACTAGAATGGGGAGATTGTACAGGACCCACGGAACTGCCTAGAGGATTCATTCGATGAGGAACATCGCGCCGCGCTGACGGCTCCGAGCTCGAAGCGCTCGAACAGCGGGAATGGCTCGAATCGCTCGAGTACGTGATCGAACAGGGTGACCGGGGCCGCGTGCAGCGGCTGCTGACCGCCCTCCGTCACCACGCCCGCATGCAGGGCGTCGCGCTGCCGTTCACGCGCGGTGACGCCCTACGTCAATACGATCCGCCCCGAAGAGCAGACGCCGCTGCCCGGGCAGCCAGGAGATCGAGCGCCGGATCAAGAGCCTGGTCCGCTGGAACGCCATGGCGATGGTGGTGCGCGCCAACCGCGTCTCGGAGGGCATCGGCGGCCACATCTCGACCTTCGCCTCCGCCGCGACGCTCTACGAGGTCGGCTTCAACCATTTCTTCCGCGGCACGGAGAACGACGGCGACGCCGACATCATCTACTTCCAGGGGCACGCGGCGCCGGGCATCTACGCGCGCGCGTTCCTCGAGGGGCGGCTGCCGGTCGAGAAGCTGCTCGAACTTCCGCCGCGAGCTGGCCGCCGGGCGGCGGGCTGTCGTCGTACCCGCACCCGTGGCTGATGCCGGACTTCTGGCAGTTCCCGACCGTGTCGATGGGCCTCGGCCCGATCATGTCGATCTACCAGGCGCGGTTCAACCGCTACCTCGAGGATCGCGGGCTCAAGAAGCCGTCGGCCTCGAAGGTCTGGGCGTTCCTCGGCGACGGCGAGACCGACGAGCCGGAGTCGCTCGGCGCGATCAGCCTGGCGGCGCGCGAAAAGCTCGACAACCTGATCTGGGTCATCAACTGCAACCTGCAGCGTCTCGACGGTCCGGTGCGCGGCAACGGCCAGATCATCCAGGAGCTCGAGGCGAGCTTCCGCGGCGCCGGCTGGAACGTGATCAAGGTGCTCTGGGGCAGCGACTGGGATCCGCTGCTCGCGGCCGACCACGACGGCCTGCTCGCCAAGCGGATGGGCGAGATCGTCGACGGCCAGTATCAGAAGTACGCCGTCGAAACGGGCGCCTACTTCCGCGAGCACTTCTTCGGCACCGATCCGCGGCTGCTGGAGATGGTCAAGCATCTCTCCGACGATCAGCTGAAGCGCCTGCGCCTCGGCGGCCACGACCCGGTGAAGGTCTTCAACGCCTACAAGACCGCGGTCGAGCACAAGGGACAGCCCACGGTCATCCTGGCCCGCACGATCAAGGGCTACGGCCTCGGCGAAGCCGGCGAAGGCAAGAACATCACCCACCAGCAGAAGAAACTCAACGAATCAGATCTGCGAACGTTCCGCACCCGCTTCGGCATCCCGGTCTCGGACGACGAGATCGCGGACGCGCCGTTCTATCGTCCGCCCGAAGACAGCGTCGAGCTGCGAGTACCTGCGCGAGCGGCGCAAGGCGCTCGGCGGCTTCGTGCCGGTCGCGCACGGAAAGCGGTCAAGCCGATCGAGCCGCCGGCCAGCGAGCTCTTCGAGGAGTTCTACAAGGGCACGGCGGGCCGCAAGGCGTCGACCACGATGGTGTTCGTGCGGCTGCTGTCGAAGCTGCTGCGCGACAAGGAAATCGGCGAGCTGGTCGTCCCGATCGTGCCCGACGAGGCGCGCACCTTCGGCATGGAGTCGCTGTTCCGCGCGGTCGGCATCTACTCGCACGTCGGCCAGAAGTACGAGCCGGTCGACATGGACACCCTCCTGTACTACAAGGAGGCGCAGGACGGTCAGATCCTCGAAGAGGGCATCACCGAGGCCGGCTCGCTGTCGTCGTTCATCGCCGCCGGCACGGCGTACGCCAACCACGGCGTCAACACGATCCCGTTCTTCATCTACTACTCGATGTTCGGGTTCCAGCGGGTCGGCGACCTGATCTGGGCGGCCGCCGATTCCCGCACCCGCGGGTTCCTGCTCGGCGGCACCGCGGGCCGCACCACGCTGGCCGGCGAAGGGCTGCAGCACCAGGACGGCCACAGCCACGTGATGTCGCTGTGCGTGCCGAACTGCGTGTCCTACGACCCGGCGTACGCCTACGAGCTCGCGGTGATCATCGAGGACGGCATCCGGCGGATGTACAAGGAGCAGGAGCACATCTTCTACTACATCACCGTGATGAACGAGCAGTACGAGATGCCGCCGATGCCCGAGGGGTCGCGCGACGGCATCATCAAGGGCATGTACAAGCTGCGTCCGGCCGACAACGGCAAGGCGAAGCTGAAGGCCCAGCTGCTCGGCAGCGGCGCGATCCTCAACGAGGTGCTCGCCGCGCAGAAGATGCTCGAGAAGTACGACGTCGCCGCCGACGTCTGGAGCGTGACCAGCTACCAGGAGCTGTACCGCGACGGCCACGCCTGCGATCGCTGGAACATGCTGCATCCCGACCAGGACGCCGCGGAAGCCGTACGTGACGCAGTGCTTCGAGAACGCACCCGGCGTGTTCGTCGCGGCGTCCGACTACCTGAAGGTCCTGCCGGATTCGATCGATCAGTGGATGCCGCGCCGGATGCGGTCGCTCGGCACCGACGGCTTCGGCCGCAGCGAGGATCGAGCGTCGCTGCGCAAGCACTTCGAAGTCGATGCGAAGTTCATGACGCTGGCGACGCTCGCGGAGCTGGCCCACGCCGGCCAGCTGGATCGCAGCGTGGTCGCGAAGGCCGCCAAGGAGCTCGGGATCGACCCCGAGAAGCGCGAGCCGGCGAAGGCTTGAGATATGGCAAATCCCAAGCTCCAAGGTCCAAATCCCAACCACCCCCAACCTCCAACTCCCAATCGAACCTGGGTTGGGATTTGGACCTTGGGATTTGGAATTTGACGCCAACAGCGAAGCCGCAGACAAACAGATGCCCACCGAATTCAAGATCCCCGAGCTCGGGGAAAACGTCACCGCCGGCGATGTCGTCCGGGTGCTGGTGAAGGCCGGCGACACCATCGAGAAGGATCAGCCGGTTCTCGAGCTCGAGACCGACAAGGCGACGATCGAGGTGCCGTCGAGCGTCAGCGGCACGGTCCGGGACGTCAAGGTCAAGCCAGGCGACAAGGTCAAGGTCGGGCAGGTCGTCTTGACGGTCGGCGATGCCGGAGGGGCCGCGAGCAAGGCGGCGGAAAAACCGGCCGAGAAGCCTGCCGCCGAGAAGACCGAGGCCGAGCAGGGCGAGCGCGCGGCGAAAGCGCCGGCCGCCGACCAGTCGAAGGAAGCCGCGGCCGACAGGGCACCGAAGCCGAAGCCGCAGCCGGCGGGCGCCGCCGAGGAAGGCGGGCTCAGCCAGGCCGCCACGCCGGAGCGCAAAGACGAAGGGGACGAAGACGAGGACAAGCCGCGGCAGAAACCGCGCGGCGAAGTCGTGGACATCAACCGTGGGGCGCGCGCGGGTCAGCAGCCGCAGGCGACGCCGGCCGAAGCCGGAGCCGCCGCGGGGGCCCGCCGCTCCAGCCGCGCCTTCGGTGCGCCGCCTGGCGCGCGAGCTCGGCGTCGACATCGCCCTGGTCTCCGGCGGCGGTCCCGAGGGACGCATCAGCACTCGAGGACGTTCAGCTCTACGTGAAGAACGCCCTGGCCGACATCCAGGCAGGCGGCGCCGCGGCGCGCCGGCCGCCGCGCCGCTGCCGGATTTCAGCAAGTGGGGCGAGGTCGAGCGCAAGCCGATGAGCAACATCCGCCGCAAGACCGCGGAGCATCTCGGTCACGCCTGGAGCGTCATCCCGCACGTCACCCAGCACGACCGCGCGGACATCACCGCGGTCGAAGGGCTGCGCAAGCGCTACGCGCCGCAGGCCGAGAAGGCCGGCGGCAAGCTGACGATGACGGCGATCGCGCTGAAGATCGTCGCCGGCGCGCTGCAGCGGTTCCCGCAGTTCAACAGCTCGATCGACACGGCGCAGCAACGAGATCATCTACAAGAAGTCGATTCACGTCGGCGTGGCCGCCGACACGCCGCGCGGCCTGCTGGTGCCGGTGATTCGCGACGTCGATCGCAAGGGCATCTTCGATCTCTCGAAGGAGCTCGCGCTGGCGTCCGAGAAGTCGCGGAGCGGCAAGCTCGGGCTCGAGGACATGCAGGGCGCCGGCTTCACGATCACCAATCTCGGCGGGATCGGCGGCACCTCGTTCACGCCGATCGTCAACTGGCCCGAAGTGGCGATTCTTGGCGTCTCGCGGGCGACCTGGGAACCGGTCTGGCGCCCGGCGAGCGTCGAAGACGAGGGCACGTTCGAGCCGCGCCTGATGCTGCCGCTGTCGCTGTCCTACGATCACCGCGTCATCGACGGCGCCGATGCGGCGCGCTTCCTTCGCTGGGTCGTGTGAAGCGTTCGAACAGCCGTTCGTGCTGTCGCTGTGACCACTTCTTCCTCCAATCCTCACGTCGTCGTCATCGGCGCCGGTCCCGGCGGGTACGCGGCGGCGTTCTACGCCGCCGACCTCGGCATGAAGGTGTCGCTGGTCGACCCGGCCGAGAACCCGGGCGGCGTCTGCCTCTATCGCGGCTGTATTCCGTCGAAGGCGCTGCTGCACGTCGCCAAGCTGGTCGAGGAAGCGAAGCACGCGGAAGCCTGGGGCGTGAGGTTCGGAGCGCCCGCGATCGACCTCGACCGGCTGCGCGGGTTCAAGGAGAAGGTCGTCAACCAGCTGACCGGCGGACTCGGACAGCTGTCGAAGCAGCGCAAGATTTCGTACGTGCGCGGCACCGCGGCGTTTTCGCGACGCGCACACGCTCGAGATCACCGCGGAGGACGGGAAGAAGAGCACCCTCGGCTTCGACTACGCGGTGATCGCCACCGGCTCGCGACCAGGCACGGTTCCCGGGATGTCGATCGAGAGCCCGCGACTGATGGACTCGACCGGCGCGCTCGAGCTGCCCGACATCCCGAAGTCGCTGCTCGTCGTTGGCGGCGGCTACATCGGCCTGGAGCTCGGGAGCGTCTATGCCGCGCTCGGCACCAAGGTGACGGTCGTCGAGATGACGGCCGGCCTGCTGCCGGGCGCGGATCGCGATCTCGTCAACATCCTCGCGAAGCGGATCGAGAAGATCTGCGAGGCGGTGCTCCTCAACACCAAGGTCGTGGCGATGAAGGAGGCGGGCGAGGGGATCGCCGTGAGGTTCGAAGGGGAGGGACTAGGCCCTTCGACAGGCTCAGGGCAGGGCGATCGGCCGGAGGAGCAGACCTTCGATCGCGTCCTGGTCTCGATCGGACGGCGGCCGAATGGCGCGGTGCCGGGGCTCGACAAGACGCGGGTGAAGGTGAACCAGCGCGGCTACATCGAGGTGGACGAGAAGCTCCAGACCGCCGAGCCCTCGATCTACGCGATCGGCGACGTGGTCGGCGAACCGATGCTCGCGCACAAGGCCTCGCACGAGGGGCGCGTCGCGGTCGAGGCGATTGCCGGCGAGAAGGTGGCCTTCGAGCCGCTCGCGATCCCGGCGGTCGTGTTCACGGATCCCGAGCTGGCGTGGTGCGGCCTGACCGAGAGCGACGCGCAGAAGCAGGGGCGCAAGGTCACGGTCGCCCGCTTTCCCGTGGGCCGCCTCGGGCCGTGCGCTCACGCTCGATCGGACCGACGGCCTCACCAAGCTGCTGATCGATCCGGAAACGACCCGCATCCTCGGCGTCGGCATCGTCGGTCCCGGCGCCGGCGAGCTGATCGCCGAGGGCGCGCTCGCGATCGAGATGGGCGCGAACGCGACCGACCTGAAGATGACGATCCACCCGCATCCGACGCTGTCGGAGACCCTCATGGAGTCCGCAGAGGTGTTCTTCGGGCACGCGACGCACGTCTACCGGCCAAAGCGCGGCTGAGCCTCTTCGGCCGCTGTTCGCTTGTCACGCCGCCTTCGGCGGTTGCGGCCTTCGGCCGCCTTCACGACGACACGACGACACGACGAGACGACGCTCGACGGCCGACGGACGGCGCCACGCGCTGCACACGGCGGCAGGACGACTCACGATGAAAGCCTTGTCAGTCCTTCGACGGATTACTATCGCGGCCGCGCCGCGCTTCGCGCGGCTCGTGAGGGCCGACGTCGCCGTCAACGGTCGAGCCGCTGATATTGGCCAGTTGTCTTCGTGGGCCTCGGTGCTCTTCGACGCTTGCTTCGTGGCCAGGCGCTTCGTCGATCGTCGTGTCGTCGTGCCGTCGTCCAAGCGCGAAGCGCAACCGTGGATCCGATCGCAGCGTGACAGTGAGTGTCGGCCGAAGAGACTCACCGGGCCGCTAAACGTCGCGCACGTAGCGAAGACCGACGCCAGCATCTCCGGCGTCAGCTTCTTCGTGTTCGTATTCTGGCGGCTCGGGTGGTAGGACGCGACCACCGCTGGGCCGCCTTTGGGCTCGTAGACCAGTCCATGCCCGAAGACCGGACGCGCCGCAGACCGGACGCCGCGATCTTTCAGCAGGCGCCACGCCGCATCGAATCCGATTTTTCCCAGCGCCACGATCACCCGCACCCGTGCAGGGCGGCGGTCTCGGCGACCAGGTGGGGATGGCAGGCGGCGATCTCATCGGGCGTAGGCTTGTTGTCGGGCGGCGCGCAGCGGACAGCGGCGACGATGTACGCGTCGGTCAGCGCGAGACCGTCATCTGCACGCTGCGAGGTCGTGATGTTGGCGAACCCGGCGCCGTGCATCGCGGTCATCAGGAAATCGCCCGATCCATCGCCGGTGAAGACGCGGCCCGTCCGATTGGCGCCGTGCGCCGCGGGGGCGAGGCCGAGCACCAGGATTCGTGCATTCGGGTCGCCGAAGCCGGGCACCGGGCGGCCCCAGTACGTGTCGTTGCGATGTGCGGCTTTCTTGTCCGCCGCGATGCGCGCACAGTAGGTGCGCAGCCGCTCGCAGCGCGTGCAGGTGATGATGTCGTGACGAACGGACTCGAGAGTCACCGAGTGCGGGCTTCGAGGGCTTCAGTCTGCTCGTGCGCGTGGTACGAGCTGCGCACCAGCGGCCCCGACTCGACGTGCCCGAGCCCGAGCTCGAGCCCGATCCGCTTCAGCTCCGCGAATTCCGCGGGCGTGTAGTAGCGGTCCATCGGGACGTTCGCCAGCGACGGCCGCAGATACTGGCCGATGGTGACGATCCGGCAGCCCACCGAGCTCAGATCGCGGAGCGTCTGCACCACCTCGTCCCACTGTTCCCCCAGGCCGACCATGAGCCCCGACTTCGTGGGAATCTCGGGGGCGTAGGTCCGGGAGCGGTCGAGCAGCTGCAGGGCCCGCTCGTAGCGGCCGCCGGGGCGCGTCGTCCGATACAGCCGCGGCACGGTTTCGATGTTGTGATTGAGCACATCGGGGCGCGCGTCGAGGACGGTGTGCAGCGGCGGCTCTTCGCCCTTGAAGTCGGGGATCAGCACCTCGATGCGGCAGTGCGGCAGGCGGGCGCGGGTTTCCCGGATCGTCCGGGCGAAGTGTCCGGCGCCGCAGTCGTCGAGGTCGTCGCGATCGACCGACGTCACCACCACATAATCCAGACCCATCGCGTGAATGGCACTCGCGACCTTGACCGGCTCGTCCTGGTCGGGCGGCGCCGGCTTGCCGTGCGTGACGTTGCAGTAGCCGCACGACCGCGTGCAGGTATCGCCGAGGATCATGAACGTGGCGGTGCCGTGGTGCCAGCACTCGCCGATGTTCGGGCAATTCGCTTCCTCGCACACGGTGTGCAGTCCCGAGCTCTCGCATGATGCCCTTGAGGCGGAGATAGTTCTCCGACCCCGGCGCGCGGACCTTGAGCCAGTCGGGTTTGGGCACCCGCGCAATCGAGTCAGCGCGCTTCTTGCGGCCGCGAATGAAAGTCAGTGGAGCTGTGGACATCTGAGAGTATTCGCCGCCCGTGGCCCGCCGCCGCAGACCGCGGACCAGCGGACCAGCGGACCGCGGACCAGCGGACCGCGGATTCATTGATTATATGATCCCGCCTATGTCCCGCCTTTCCATCACCTGGCTCGGCCATGCGACGTTCATCATCACGACGCCTGGAGGGAAGCGCATCGTTACCGACCCGTGGCTGGAGGGAAATCCGATGTGTCCCGCCGATCGCCGGCGGATCGACGCGGCGGATCTCATTCTGCTGACCCATGGACATTCGGATCACTCCGGCGACATCGTCAATGTCGCCCGTGCGACCAACGCGCCGGTCGTCGCCGTGCACGAACTGTCGATCTGGCTGCAGAAGAAGGGGCTGCAGAACGTGGTCGGCATGGGCGTCGGCGGCACGGTGACCGTGGCCGGCCTCGAGGTCAGCATGGTCCCGGCGGTCCACACCAGCAGCGTGGTCGAGAACGACCAGATCGTCTATCTCGGAGTTCCAACCGGATTCGTCGTGAAGATGGAGGATGGCCGCGCGTTCTACTTCGCCGGTGACACGGCCCTTTTCGGCGATATGCGGCTGATCGGAGAAGTCCACAAGCCGGAGATTGCGTTCCTGCCGATCGGCGATCACTACACGATGGGCCCTGACGCCGCGGCTCGCGCTGCGGCGCTCCTCGGCGTACGCCAGGTCGTTCCCATGCATTTCGGGACGTTCCCTGTCCTGACCGGAACACCGGATCGGCTGAAGCGCCTGGTCGAGCCAGGGTCGGTCGACGTCCTCGTGTTGAAGCCGGGGGAGACGGCGTCGTAGTCCGCTGGTCCGCTGGTCCGCTGGTCCGCTGGACCGCTGGTCCGCTAGACCGCTGGTCGGACGCTGGACCGCTGGACCGCTCGTGCGCTGGACCGGGAATCACTCATCATCAGGGCCCGATTTCGCAAGCTCGATCCGGGACTTCACGGGCCCGACGCGGTCCACGCGGACCCGCGGACCCGCGGACCAGCGGTCCAGCCGCGACCCCGATTTATTACCCCCACAGATGACTTCCATGAGTTCTTTCTGCAGGCGCTGCATAAGTCGTCGCCGTTACAATTTCCACGTATGACTCATCTAGGCTCCAACGCCACATCTCGCACGCTCACTGTCGTCCTGTCTGAATCGGAATGGCAGGCGCTACGCGCGGTTGAGCCCGACGCCGTCGGGTGGCTGCAGGAGAGGATCCGTGAGCGGCTCGGGACAGTCGAGCACGGAACCGCTGGGAACGACGAGAAGCCGGCGACGTCACATCGCGCCACCACGGCGTCCGGCTGGGGTGAGGACGTCTTCTCCTGAGGCGGTGCGCCTCACCTCATCCTCGACCCCTGCCATCGGCCATGTAGTAGGCTTGGCCGATGGAGACTGCTGGCCCGGCCGCTCTCCCCGCGCCGGTCGAATTCGAACGTACCCCTGACACGTATCAGCACTGGCGTCTGTCGTTCGCCGGCCCCGTCGCGACGCTCTCGATGGACGTCCAGGAGGACGGTGGGCTGCGGCCGGACTATCGGCTGAAGCTCAACTCTTACGACCTCGGCGTCGACATCGAGCTGGCCGACGCGATCCAGCGAATCCGCTTCGAGCACCCGGAGATCCGCACGGTCGTCATCACCAGCCTGAAGGAGCGCGTGTTCTGCGCCGGCGCGAACATCTTCATGCTGCGCGGGTCGACGCACGCGTGGAAGGTGAACTTCTGCAAGTTCACGAACGAGACCCGGCTCGCCATCGAAGACGCCAGCACTCACTCGGGACTCCGCTTCATTGCCGCGCTCAACGGCATCTGCGCCGGCGGCGGCTATGAGCTCGCGCTCGCCTGCGATGAGATCCTGCTGGTCGACGATGGCAACTCGGCGGTGAGCCTGCCGGAGACCCCGCTCCTCGGCGTTCTGCCGGGCACGGGCGGCCTCACCCGGGTCGTGGACAAGCGGAAGGTCCGCCGCGATCTCGCAGATGTCTTCAGCACGGTGGCCGAAGGAGTGAAAGGCCGGCGGGCGGTCGAGTGGCGGCTGGTCGACGCGGTCTATCCTACGAGCCAGTTCAAAACGCGAGTCGCCCAGCGCGCGACCGAGCTGGCAATGGCGTCCGATCGCGCGGATCAGGGGCCTGGCATTCGGTTGAACCCGCTGACCCCTGTCATCACGGACGCGAGCCTCGCGTACAGCTCGGTTCGCGTCGACATCGACCGCCCGGCGCGAGTCGCGACGTTGACGGTGTCCGGGCCGGAGGGATCACAGCCGTCGACGCCGGACGAGATGCTCGGCGAAGGCGATCGCTATTGGCCGCTGCGTGCGTTCCGCGAGCTCGACGACGCGCTGCTGCGCCTCCGCTTCAACGAGCCCGCAATCGGAACGATCGTCGTGAAGACCCGCGGCGGCGCCGGGCACGTGCTCGCTGTCGATGCGGTCCTGATGGCGCACCGGCAACACTGGTTCGTGCGGGAAATCATCCACTTCATGAAGCGCACGTTGAAGCGGATGGACCTGACCTCGCGCAGCTTCTTTGCGTTGATCGAGCCGGGGAGCTGCTTCGCCGGAACGCTCTTCGAGCTGGCCCTTGCCGCCGATCGTTCGTACATGCTCGACGATCCCCAGCAGCCGAACGCGATTGCCCTTTCCGCCATGAATGGCGGACCCTTGATGATGAGCAACGGGTTGACGCGCCTGCAGACGCGGTTTCTCGCCACGCCGGCCGTCGTCGCGGAGCTGCTCGAGGAGAAGGAACCCTTCGACCCTGGCGCCGCGCTCGACGCCGGGCTGGTGTCGTTCGCCCCCGACGACCTCGATTGGGACGACGAGGTCCGGCTGGCAATCGAAGCCCGGGCGGCGCTGTCGCCCGACGCCTTGACCGGCATGGAGGCGAACCTCCGGTTCGCCGGCCCCGAAACGATGGAGACGAAGATCTTCGGCCGCCTCACGGCGTGGCAGAACTGGATCTTCACCAGGCCGAATGCGGTCGGCGAGAAGGGCGCGCTGACGTCGTACGGATCGCAGTCGAGGCCGGAGTTCGATTTTGGGAGGACTTGAATTAGCTGCCAGCTCCCAGCTGGCAGCCGGAAGCTAAAATGATCTCACCCGAAAAAATCCCCAACAACGTCAACCTGTCGAGCAACAAGCGGTTGCAGCGGGCACTCGAGTACTGGCAGCCGCAATACATCCAGTGGTGGCGGGATATGGGGCCGCAAGGGTTCCAGGACTACCACCAGGTGTACGTGCGGACGGCGATCAGCGTCGATCCGTCCGGGTGGGCGCACTTCGAATACGTCAAGCTGCCGGAGTACCGGTGGGGAATCTTCCTCGCCGACCCGGTGCACGATCGACGAATCGGGTTCGGGGACTTCCTCGGCCAGCCGGTCTGGCAGGAAGTGCCTGGCGAGTTCCGCAACCAGCTGCGGCGGCTGATCGTGACGCAGGGAGACACCGAGCCGGCGAGCGTCGAGCAGCAGCGCTGGCTGGGGCAGCGGTGCCCGAGCCTGTACGATCTGCGCAACCTGTTCCAGGTCAACGTCGAAGAGGGACGGCACCTCTGGGCGATGGTCTACCTGCTGCACTCCTACTTCGGCCGCGACGGCCGCGACGAGGCCGAGGAGCTGCTCGCCCGGCAGAGCGGCAACCGCGACAAGCCCAGGATTCTCGATGCCTTCAACGAGCCGATCGACAACTGGCTCGACTTCTTCATGTTCACGATGTTCACCGACCGCGACGGGAAGTCGCAGCTCCTGTCGTTGTCCGAGAGCTCACTCGATCCGCTGTCGCGGACGACGCGGTTCATGCTGACCGAAGAAGCACACCACATGTTCGTCGGCGAGACGGGTGTCGGCCGCATCATCGAGCGCACCTGCCAGCTCCTGAGGCAGGCGGGGTTCTCGGAGGATGTGCGCAGGGTCGGCGGCATCGACGTGCCGACGATTCAGAAGTTCATCAATCTCTGGTTCAGCCTCTCGCTCGATCTGCACGGGAACGAGATCTCGACCAATGCCGCGTCCTACTTTGCCAACGGTTTGAAGGGACGGGCGCAGGAAGAGAAGTGGGACGACCACGTCGTGACCGACCAGTTCTACGAGCTCGAGACGGCGGGCTCCGGCGGCCGGCTCGACCGCAAGACGATCCCGATGCGGACCGCGATGAACGAGGTCCTGCGCGATTGGTACGTCGGGGATTGTCAGGCCGGCGTCGACCGCTGGAACCGGATCTTCGAGAAGCACGGGATGTCCGAGCGGCTGCGCCTGCCGGATCGGAAATTCAACCGGGGCATCGGGATGTTCTCGTCGCTGCACTTCGATCCCAACGGTGCGCCGGTGTCCGACGACGACTGGCAGCGACGGACGCACGAGTGGCTGCCGTCGGAAGGCGACCGCGAGTACCTGCTCAGCATCATGGCCGAGCCGGTCTACGAGCCCGGGAAGTTCGCGAACTACATTGCGCCGCCGCTGCGGGGGATCAACCGGATGCCGATTGATTTCGAGTATGTGAGGACTGAAGCTTGATCGGTCACTCAAATCCCAAGCTCCAAGCTCCAAATCCCAAGGCACTCGCCAAATCCCAAGTGCCAAGGCGCGAGATTCTGGCGTTGTTTGGGTATTGAAGGTTGGGAGTGGATTGGGATTTGGAGCTTGGAGCTTGGGATTTGACGAAAGACTCTAAGAAACTCTTCATCAACAACGAATGGCAGCCCTCGTCGTCCGGCAAGACGATGTCGGTCGTGAACCCGGCGACCGAGGAGGTGATCGCCGAGGTCCCGGCGGCCGACAGGAGCGACGTCGATCGTGCGGTCGCCGCGGCGCGGGCGGCGTTCGCGGGGCCGTGGAGCAAGCTGTCGGCGCGGGAGCGCGGGCGGCTCGTTCGCAAGCTGGGCGAGCGGCTGATGGAGCGGGCCGACGACGTCGCGCGGCTCGAGACCCTTCACAACGGCAAGCCAATCAGCGAATCGCGGCAGATCGAGATCCCGGCCGCGGCGGAGTGCTTCGAGTACTACGGCGGGTGGTCGGACAAGGTGATGGGGGAGACCATTCCGGTCAAGGGCAACTATCTCACCTATACGCTCCGCGAGCCGATAGGCGTGGTGGCGGCGATCGTGCCATGGAATTTTCCGCTGTTGCTGGCGGCATGGAAGATCGCGCCGGCGCTGGCCTGCGGCAACGTCGTGATCCTGAAGCCGGCGAGCCAGACGCCGCTGACCGCGCTGGCCCTCGGTGAGCTCGCGATCGAGGTGGGTTTCCCGCCCGGCGTGCTCAACGTGATCACCGGCGCCGGATCGACCGTGGGGCAGGCGCTCGTCGAGCATCCCGGGATCGACAAGATCGCCTTCACCGGCGATACCAGCACCGGCAGATCGATCATGAAGGGCGCTGCCGAGACGCTGAAGAAGATTACGCTCGAGCTCGGAGGCAAGTCTCCGAACATCGTGCTGGCCGACGCCGACATGGACGCCGCAATCCGCGGCGCGACCATCGGCATCTTCTACGGGAAGGGTGAGGTCTGCGCCGCCGGATCACGGCTGCTCGTCGATCGGGCGATCAAGGACGAGTTCCTGGACAAGCTCGCGGCGCGGACGAAGAAGATGGTGCCCGGGCGATCCGCTCGATCCGAAGACCCGCTACGGCGCGATTTCGTCGCGCAAGCAGCTCGATACCGTGCTGCGCTATATCGAGGCCGGAAAGACCGAAGGGGCCACGCTCGTGGCGGGGGGCGCGCGCGCCGACATCGGCACCGGCAAGGGCTACTTCGTGCAGCCGACGGTATTCGCCGACGTGAAGCCGTCGATGACGATCTCACGCGAGGAAATCTTCGGCCCGGTGCTGGCCGCGATCGACTTCGCCGATCTGGACGAGGCGATTGCGACCGCCAACGACAGCCCTTACGGCCTCGCGGCCGGCGTCTGGACACGCGACATCAAGAAGGCCCATTACGTCGCCCGCCAGCTGCAGGCGGGCACGGTCTGGATCAACACCTACAACGTGTACGACACCGCCGCGCCGTTCGGCGGCTACAAGCAGAGCGGGTTCGGCCGCGAGATGAGCGCCCACGCGCTGGAGCACTACACGCAGGTGAAGTCGGTGTGGGTGGATCTGTCGTAGCTCGCGGGTTCGCGGGTTCGGGGTAATTCGTGGCGTCCTGTCAGCATTCTTTGTTTGCGGGCGGGGCCCCACCCCCGCCCGCATCGCGCGGGGCCCCACCCCCGCGCGAAGATCGGGCCTCCGGCCCGGTGCTGCTAAGCAGCAACCGGCCGGAGGCCGGGCGAGCGGAGCGAGCAGCGCTTGGGGGTGGGGCCCCAAGCGCAACAGATAAATGCAGACCGCCTATCGCATCACCTGGTTGGCGAACCCGAACGGACTATCTCCCTCAATACCTCCATCGCGTGATCGATCTCCTCTTCGGTGTTGTAGAAGTGCGGCGACATCCGGATGCCGGCGCCGGGGCGGTAATCGATGATCACGTCGCGGCGGATCAGTTCCTGGGTGGCGGCGTAGCCATCGGGAACGTCGATGATGACGGCGCCGGCGCGCTCGGCATCAGCCTCAGGCGTGTTGACGCGAAAACCGGCGGCATGCGCGTGGTTGATGAGGCGCCGAGTCAGGCGCAGCGAGCGTTCGCGAATGGCGTCGATGCCGATGCTCGCGACGATCTCGTATCCCGCCCGGGCCGCATAGAGCGCGGGGACGTTGGGCGTGCCGCTCTGGAACCGCTCGGGCGCGTCGGCGTACCGAATTGGCGCCGCCTCGAACGCAAACGGGTCCGCGTGCGCGGCCCAGCCAACGAATGCCGGCTCGAGCGTCGGCGCGAGGTCCGGCCGCACATAGAGGTAGCCGGCGCCAGGGCCGCCGCAGAGCCACTTCACGGAACCGCCAACCGCGAAGTCGGCTCCGAGCGCCTGCAGATCGATTGGAATCACTCCGGCGGCCTGATAGATGTCCAGGATGACGTGCGCTCCGACCCGATGGGCCTTTTCGATCACCGCGCGCGCATTCTGGATGTAACTGCTGCGGAAGAGTACCAGCGACAGCGGCACCAGGATGGTCCGCTCGTCGATGGCGTCGAGAAGCCGATCGAGGTTGGTGCGAATACCATCCTCGCCGGGGACGACGATGATCTCGGCACCGTAGCGCCGAAACCCTTCGAAGAGATAGATGTTGGTGGGGAACTCGAGACTGGTCAGGACGATCTTCCGCCGCGGGCCGTCGTAGCGGAAGCACGAGCCGATGATGCCCTGCGCCACGCTCGCGTTCTGGTGCATCGAGATCGAACCCGAAGGCGCCCCGATGACCGGAGCGAGCAGATCGCCGACGGTCCGCCCCATCTCCCACCAGCCCTCGGACCACGCACGCACGCCACGGGTCATCCACGCGTCGGCGAACGCGTGGACACTCGTCAACGGCGGCCCGCGGCATGGCGCCGAGCGAATGGCTGACCAGATAGGTGCAGGTCTCGAGAATAGGGAACTCGGATCTGCGAATCGGGCTAGAGGGATTACTCACTTCGGCAACGCAAACGCCACATAGACACCCCCGCGCGGTCCGCGCGACTTGCCGCCGCTCGCGGCGATCACCACGAACTGCCGGCCGCCGCTCTCGTAGGTCGCCGGCGTCGCGTTCCCGGAAAACGGCAGCGTCGTTTCCCACAGCAGCGCGCCGGTCGCTTTGTCGTATCGCGTGGAACTTGCGATCGTGGTTGGTGGCGCCGATGAACACGAGGCCGCCGGCCGTGACGATCGGGCCGCCGTAGTTTTCGGTGCCGGTGTTCTTCAGGCCTTCTCTGCCAGCTCCGGGTACTCGCCAAACGGGATCTTCCAGGCGTACTCGCCGGTATTCAGGTTGATGGCGTTCAACGTGCCCCACGGCGGAGCGACCGCCGGGTAGCCGTCGGGATCGAGAAACTTGGGGTACCCGGTGAATCGATACTTCTCGTAGGTGGGCGTGATGACCGGCGCGTCGGTGGGCACGTCCTCGCCGGTGACACGTACTGGACGATGGCGTTGAGCGCCGACGGCTGCAGGCTGTTGAACGCCGGCATGCGGCCCGATCCCTTCTGGATCACCGCGACGATCTCCGCGCGAGACTTGCGGTCGCCAATCCCGATCAACGAAGGCAGCTGCGGCGGCGTGCCCTGGCGATCGTCCCGATGACACGGCGGCGCATTCGCGCAGATACAACGCCTTGCCGCTCTGGCCCGCATCATCCGGTGCCAGCAATCCGGTCCAGGCGAGATCGTTGGCGTTCACGTAATACAGCGCGCTCTCGGGATCGAACGCCTGTCCGCCCCATTCCGCGCCGCCGTCATAGCCCGGGAACACGAGCGTCGTCTGCCCGACCCGCAGCGGCGTGAAGGGCCCTTCGCTGCGCATCCTGCCAAACTGCTCGACCGCCCAGGCGTGCGCTTCTGGAGTACGGGTCGTGAGCAGGTCCTTCGTCAGCAGCTGTCGCGAAAACGGGGCCGGCTTCGTGGGGAGCGGCTGCGTCTCGGCCGCGATCTCGCCGGGGACGTCGCTCGGCGGGACCTTGCGGTATTCGATCGGGAACAGCGGCTTGCCGCTCGCGCGATCGAAGAGGAACACGTAGCCCTGCTTGGTCGACTGCGCGACCGCCTGGATCGTGCGGCCGCCGTGCCTCACGGTCACGAGGTTGGGCGGCGACGGCGGGTCGCGGTCGAGGATGTCGTGCCGGACCAGTTGAAAGTGCCAGCGCCGCTTGCCGGTTGCGGCATCGAGCGCCAGCAGCGAATTCGCGTAGAGGTTGTCGCCGACCCGGTTCGCGCCATAGAAGTCGGACGCGGCCGAACCCGTGGCGGCATAGACGATGCCGCGTTGCTCGTCGAGCGACATGCCGGACCAGCTGTTCGCGCCGCCGTTGTACTGCCAGGAGTCCTTCGACCAGGTCTCGTATCCGGGTTCGCCCGGATGCGGGATGGTGTGGAAGATCCACCGCAGCTTGCCGGTGCGCACGTCGTACGCGCGGATGTGGCCCGGTGATCCTGGCAGCCCCTCGTTGACCCGGCCGCCGATGATCAGCAGATCCTTGTAGATTGCGCCTGGGGTGGTGAGCCGCACCGACTGGCCCTTTTCCTCGCGGCCCAGATCCTGCCGGAGGTCGAGCCGTCCGCTGGTGCCAAATTCCGCGATCGGTGCGCCGGTCTTCGCGTCGAGCGCGTAGAGATACTCGGCCACGCCGGCGAAGACTCGTGCCGGCGTCGTGCCATCGCCGCCCCAATACATGACGCCGCGGTTAGGGCCACGGCCCCCTTGCAGCTTCGCATCGAAGGTCCAGACGGGCTTGCCGGTAGCGGCCTCGAGCGCGAGGACGCGCTGGTTTGGAGAATAGGCATAGAGAAGGTCGCCGACGACGACCGGCTGAGTCTGGAGGTCGCCCGATTCGCCGGTGTCGTACGTCCACGCCACCTCGAGGGTCGCCACGTTCTGCCGATTGATTTGCGTGAGGCTGGAGTAGCGTAGTTGCTCCGGTCCGCCGCCATAGGACGACCAGGAACGGTACGCAGCGGACTGACCCGAGCGTTGGGCTGCACCCGCGAGCGTCAATGTCGCAACGGCGATGAGGATCCCTGGAACGTAACGGTGCACTGTCGTCATCCGTGCTATTCTCCGACCGTCGAACAGACGTTCCCTCCCGCCCGGCATCCCCCCGATCTTCCCCAGCTAACGCGAGAGGCGTCTGAAGAGCTTACCCGCTTGCGACGAAGAGGGGACAGTCCCCCCTGATGAATGATGAACGTCCCGTCGGGAAGGAGAAATGGCCGTGAAGATGTTGAGACGGTTCGAACCTTACGCCTACACCCTGCTCCGCATCGTCGCTGGACTGTTGTTCCTGTTCCATGGTCTGCAGAAGTTCGGAATCATGGGTGGAGGGATGGTGCCGCTCATGGGAAAGCTGGGCCTGGCCGCGATCATCGAGACCGTGGGCGGCGCGCTCATCATGGTCGGGTTCGCGACGTCGCCGGTCGCGTTCATCTGCAGCGGTGAGATGGCCTATGCCTACTTCACCCAGCACCAGCCCAAGGGGACCTGGCCGATCCAGAACCAGGGAGAGCTGGCCGCGTTGTACGCCTTCCTCTTCCTCTACATTTCCACGCGTGGCGCGGGCATGCTGAGCGTCGACGGGGCAAAGTGATGCGGCTGACCCGGCGAGCATTCGTCCAGGCGGCGGCCGCGCCGCTCCTGGTTGCGCCGGAGCAGGCACCGCCTCAGGTGGAGCTCACGGTCGCGCACTTCGTGGACCGGATTCGGGCTGCGGTGGCCCCGTGGCGTGAGAAGACGATCGACGGCTTCAAAGCGGGCGATCCCGTCGGTCGCACTCACGGGTGTCGCGGTGACGGTTGCGGCGCGCCTGGAGAACCTGCGCCGTGCCGCCTCCGCCGGCTGCAATCTCGTCATCACGCAGGAACCGGTCTTCTACGGCGCCAACGACGATCCCGGCAATCGCGCTTCCGACGCGGTGTACCTGGCGAAGAAGGCCTACATCGACCAGGCGAAGCTCGTGGTGTGGCGATTCTCGGATCACTGGAGCGCGCGGCAGCCGGATCCGCGGGTCGCGGCAATTGCCGAGGCGCTGTCCTGGAAGGACGGCCCGGGCAGCGACAACATCTACCGGATCCCCGAGACCTCCTTGTCGTCGCTGATGGCCCACGTGACCAAGCGACTCGGACTCCGCGGCGGCATGCGCACGGTCGGGGCTCCCGGGCATGCGGGTGCGCACCGTCCTGGTGAGCCCGGGCACGACCGATCTCGCCACGACGGTTGCGCGGCTCAAAGGCGCCGACGTGGTGCTCGCGGGCGAGCCGCGCGAGTGGGAAGTCGTCCCGTACATGCTCGACGCGCGGGAGTCCGGCGCTGCCAAGGCACTCATCTCGATTGGACGAATCGTCTCGGAGGAGCCCGGGATGCGCGCCTGCGCTGCCTGGATTCGTACTCTCGCGCCGGGACTGCGAGTGGAAGCGCTGCCGGTCAGCGATCCGTTCTGGAACGCCGCATCATGACCGCGCAGGAAATCGTCACCCGCATCCAGCAGCAGCTTGCCAGCCAGAAGATCAACTGGCGAACGGAGACCGTGGACACGTTCAAGGCCGGTGACCCCGACACGGCGATCGCCGGGATTGCCACGACCGGCATGGCGACCTTCAGCGTGCTGAAGCGGGCCGCGAAGGCGAACCGGAACTTCGTGATCACGCACGAGCCGACTTTCTACAACCATCAGGATCAGACCGCCGCGCTCGCGCAGGATCCGACCTACGAGGCCAAGCAGCGTTTCATCAAGGACAACCGCCTGGTCGTCTGGCGCTTCCACGATCACGCGCACGCGCTTCGGCCGGATCCGCTGGTCGTCGGCTCGGCCCGTGCTCTCGGCTGGACCGCGTACGCGTCAGCCGACAGAGCCGCGTATCTACAACCTTCCGCCGACCACGCTCGGCGCGCTGGCGGCGGATATTGCACGGCGGCTGAAAGCACGCGCCATTCGCGTCGCCGGTGACCCGGCAATGAAGGTCGCGCGGGTCGCGCTCGGGCCGGGCTACGGCGTGCCGGCGCTGACGACCTCGTTCGATGTGGCGGTGGGCGGCGAGGCGTCCGAGTCCGGCGGCAACTCGGAATACCTGGCCGACGCCGCCGCAGCCGGTCAGCCGAAGGGAGTGATCCTGCTCGGCCACATGCTGTCGGAAGACTTCGGCATGTTCGAGGTCGCCGACTGGCTGCGCGGGTTCCTGCCCGATGTGCCGATCGAGTGGGTCTCGGCGGGGGAGCCGTTCTCGTAATCGCCGAGTCCTCCGGCTGAAGCCGGAAGCCACCCGCCTCCGCGCTTCGGCGAGGCAGGCTCCGCCTTCGGGTTGCCTCACCGCATCTGGTGGCTTCCGCCTTCAGGCGGAAGTCAGTGCATTGACATTTCTAAACTGAACCGTTTAGTATCTCAACCCTCCAGAGGTCCTCATGATCCACGTCCAAAACCTGGTGAAGACGTTCGGCGAGGTCAACGCCGTCGACGGCGTGTCGTTCGACGTCGCCGCCGGCGAGATCTTCGCCTTCCTCGGCCCAACGGCGCCGGCAAGACCACCACCATCCAGATGCTGACGACGCTGCTCCGGCCCGACGAGCGGCAGGATCGCGCATCGACGGCCTCGACCCGCGCGCGCAGCCCCACGAAGTGCGCCGGCGCTTCGGCATCGTCTTCCAGGATCCGAGCCTCGACGGCGAGCTGACCGCCTACGAGAACATGGAGCTGCACGGCGTGCTGTACCACGTGCCGCGACGCGACGCGCGCACGAGCGGATCGAGCGGCTGCTCAAGCTGTTCGAGCTGTGGGACCGCCGCGACGCGCTCGTCAAGACGTTCTCGGGCGGCATGAAGCGCCGGCTCGAGATCGCGCGCGGGCTGCTGCACACGCCGCGGATCCTCTTTCTCGACGAGCCGACGCTCGGCCTCGATCCGCAGAGCCGCAATCAGCTGTGGACGCACGTCAAGCACCTGAACGAGACCGAGGGCGTCACCGTGTTCCTGACGACGCACTACATGGACGAGGCCGATCGCGTGGCGCATCGCATCGCCGATCATCGACCACGGCCGGATCGTCGCGCAGGGATCGTCGGCGGAGCTGAAGGCGCAGACGAAGACCGAGTCGCTCGAGCAGGCGTTCCTGGCGCTGACCGGCTCGACGATCCGCGACGAGCGCGCGGACGCCGCCGATCAGATGCGCCAGATGGCGAAGATGTGGAGGCGATGCGATGAGCGCGATCTACATCCTCTGGCTGCGCGAGCTGAAGCGCTATTCGCGGTCGCGCGCGCAGATCGTCGCCTCGCTCGGCCAGCCGCTGCTGTATCTGCTCGTGCTCGGCTTCGGCCTCGGCCCGGTGTTCCAGCAGGCGGGGCAGGGCAGCTACCTGCAGTTCGTCGCGCCGGGCGTCATCGGCATGTCGGTGCTGTTCACGTCGATCTTCTCCGGGCATCGGGCTGCTGTGGGATCGGCAGTTCGGCTTCCTCAAGGAGACGCTGGTCGCGCCGGTGCCGCGGCTGCACGATCATGATCGGCCGCACGCTGGGCGGCGCGACGGTCGCGATGATTCAGGGGCTGCTGGTGCTGGTCGTCTGCCTCATCGCCGGCTTCCGTCCCGTCGAGCCTGGCGCGCGCTGCCGCTGGCGATCGCTGTTCATGGCGCTGATCGCGATCGTCTTCGCGGCGCTGGGCACGGCGATCGGATCGACGCTGCAGAACATGCAGGGCTTTCAGCTGATCATGAACTTCCTGGTGATGCCGATCTTCTTCCTCTCGGGCGCGCTGTTTCCGCTCGACGACCTTCCGGCGGCCCTCGCGGTCGTCACCAGGCTCGATCCGCTGACCTACGGCATCGACGGCCTGCGCGGCGCGCTCATCGGCATGACCCATTTCGGCGCTGGCCACCGACCTCGGCGTGCTGGCCGTCGTCGCCGTGGCCTTCCTCGTGCTCGGCGCGTACTCGTTCTCGAAAATCCAGGTCTGATGCGACCGCGGAGCGTGCGCGCGCACAACGACGTCCTCGAGGCCGCCTCGAGGCTCTTCGCCGAGCGCGGCATCGACGCCACCAGCATGGACGCGATCGCCGCTGCCTCCGGCGTCAGCAAGGCGACCATCTACAAGCACTGGCCGGACAAGGACGCGCTCTGCCTGGAAGTGCTGTCCCGGATTCACGGTCACGCCGACGCGTCGCCCTCACGCCTGACCGGCGATCTGCGCTCCGATCTCCTTGCCGTCCTCACGCACGAGCCGCCACCACGGTTCGCAGAGATGCGCTCGCGCATGACGCCGCACCTCGTCTCTTACGGGATGAGGAATCCGGCGTTCGGCAAGGCGTGGCGCCTGCGTGTTCTCGAGCCGCCGCGGACCGAGCTCGCCGGGCTGCTGCGGCACGCCCGCGCGCAAGGCACGCTGTCGAAGGCCGTCGATATGGAGGTGGCGATCGCGATGCTGCTGGGCCCGCTCTTCTATCGCCACATCATGGGAATGGTGGATCGCCCCATCTCTTCCCGTCTGCCCGAAGACGTCGTCGACGCATTCCTGAAATCGCAGAGCGCTGGCAGAGTGCCGGGCGAATCCCGCCGGCCGGCGGCAGCAAAAGCCTCCCGCCGACGCCGGCGCGTCAGGTAGGACTGAGGAGCGAGGGTCGTATTCCGCCGCGACTTCAATACCAGGAGAACCGCAAGCCAGCAGGGTTCGCGCGATAGGATCAACGGATGTCGAATCCCGGGAATCCTCATGCAGGTCAGCCGGTCCTGACGATGGGGCCCAAACCGGACCAGGCGCGGCTGGCCATGATTCTCGTTCACGGACGCGGAGCATCAGCCGAAGACATCCTGGGACTGGCCCGCGAGTTCCGGCAGTCCGACGTGGCCTATCTCGCGCCGCGGGCCGCGGGACACACCTGGTATCCGTACACGTTCCTGGCGCCAATCGAGAAAAACGAGCCCGCGCTGTCGTCGGCGCTGGGCGTTCTCGAGGGCCTCGTCTCGACGCTCGCTGAGCAGGGGCTTCCGCCCGAGCGCGTCCTCCTCCTGGGATTCTCGCAGGGAGCCTGCCTGTCGCTCGAGTTCACAGCGCGCAACCCGCGCCGTCATGCCGCCGTGATCGGGCTGAGCGGCGGCCTGATCGGCCCGCCCGGAACCCCTCGCAACTATTCAGGGTCTGCCGCCGGCACGTTCGTGTTCCTCGGGTGCAGCGACGTCGATCCGCACATCCCGATCGAGCGGGTGCGGGAAACCGCAGAGGTCCTTCGCGGTCTCGGCGCGGTCGTCGACGAGCGCATCTACCATGGGATGGGGCATACGGTGAACCGTGACGAGATCGAGGCGGTGCGGATGATCTTGAGTGGCCTGTGAACGCCGGGGACAGCGGAACGCCGCACTGCGATATGCTGTGGCGCGATTTTCAGTAGGACTGCCTGATGCCACATTCGATCGCACGCGCCTATGACGCCGCCCGGGACCAGTACGCCGAACACGGCGTCGACGTCGGCCAGGCGCTCCAGACCCTGGCCACCATCCCGATCTCGCTGCATTGCTGGCAGGGTGACGATGTCGGCGGGTTCGAGCAGCTCGGCACGGGGCTCGGTGGCGGGCTGGCGGCGACCGGCAACTATCCGGGTAAGGCGCGGACACCGGACGAGCTCCGCTCCGATGCCGAGAAGGCGTTCTCGCTGATTCCCGGGCGCCATCGTTTCAACCTGCACGCGTTCTACGGCGACTTCGAGAGCCGGCGCGTCGACCGCGACCGGATCGCACCGGAGCACTTTGCGGCCTGGATCGACTGGGCCCGGCGGCTCGGGATCGGGCTGGACTTCAATCCCACGTTCTTCTCGCATCCCAACGCGGCCGACAACTTCACGCTGTCCCACGCCGATCCGGCCATTCGTGAGTTCTGGATCGCGCACGGTGTGGCATGCCGCCGGATTGGCGCGGCGATCGGCCAGACGCTCGGCAACACCTGCATCACCAATTTCTGGATTCCCGACGGGATGAAGGACACGCCCGTCGATCGGGTCGGTCCGCGCGAGCGGGTGCTGGCGGCGCTCGATGCGATCTTCGACGAGAACATCGATCCCGCGTACAACCGCGATGCGGTCGAGGGCAAGCTGTTCGGAATCGGCTGTGAAAGCTACACCGTGGGCTCGCACGAGTTCTATTACGGCTATGCGCTCACGCGGGGCAAGCTGCTGACGCTCGACTCGGGGCACTACCATCCGACCGAGACCGTCACCGACAAGATCAGCTCGGTCCTGATGTTCCTGCCCGAGCTGCTGCTGCACGTCAGCCGCGGCGTCCGCTGGGACAGCGATCACGTCGTCGTGCTGAACGATGATCTCGAGGCCGTGGCGCTGGAGCTCGTGCGCGGAACGTTCCTCGACCGCGTCCACATCGGGCTCGATTACTTCGACGCCAGCATCAACCGCGTCGCGGCGTGGACCATCGGCACGCGCAACATGATCAAGGCGCTGCTGAAGGCCCTGCTCGAGCCGGCCGCCTCGCTCCGCACCGCGGAGGCGCAGGGCGACTACACGGGCCGCCTGGCGCTGCTCGAGGAGGTCAAGACCCTGCCCTTCGGCGCCATCTGGGACCACTACTGCGAGTCCTCGAACGTGCCGGTCGGTCCGGCCTGGCTGCGCGAAGTGCAGACATACGAACAGAGAGTCCTTGCGTTGCGAGTCTAGCTCTCAGCTGTCAGCTGTCAGTTCTCAGCTTTCAGTTCCCGGCTTCCAGCTTCCAGCTGCCAGTTCGACGTGATGAGCTGGCTATCCGAGCTGCTGCTAGCTGATAGCTGCCATTCGCCCTATAGTCATCAACCGACCCTATGCACATATCCACCCCATCGGAAAAGGCGCCGGCCGCAGCTGCGGGCGGGCCGCCCTGGTACCGCGAACTCGATCGCACGCACTGGTTCGTTCTGATCGTCGCCTCGCTCGGCTGGCTGTTCGACACGATGGATCAGCAGCTCTTCAACCTGGCGCGGCGGCCGGCGATCACCGAACTGCTCGGGCCGGGCGCGTCCACGGCGGCGATCGCCGAGTACTCCGGCTACGCGACGATGATCTTCATCATCGGGTGGGCGACGGGCGGGGTCTTCTTCGGGATCCTCGGCGATCGGGTGGGCCGCGCAAAGACGATGGTCTACACGATTCTTTGCTACTCGATCTTCACCGGGCTGAGCGTGTTCTCGACGGGCGTCTGGGACTTCTCGATCTATCGCTTCCTGACCGGGCTCGGCGTCGGCGGACAGTTCGCGGTCGGCGTGGCGCTCGTGGCCGAATCGCTGCCCGATCGCGCGCGGCCCTATGCGCTCGGCTGGCTGCAGGCCTCGTCGGCGGTCGGCAACATGATGGCGGCGGTCATCGGCATGATCCTCGGCGGGCTGGAGTCAGTCCGGGGCGATCGGCAGCGCCTGGCGCGCGATGTTCCTCGTCGGCGCGCTGCCGGCGGCGTTGTGCCTGCTGATCTTCCGCAGCCTGAAGGAGCCGGAGCAGTGGCAGCGGGCGGCGCGAGAAGGGGCGAAGCGCGGCTCGATCGCACGAGCTGTTCTCGGATCCGCGGTGGCGCTACAACGCCATCATCGGCATGCTGCTCGCCTTCGCCGGCGTCGTCGGGCTGTGGGGCATCGGCTTCTTCAGCTTCGATCTGTTCCGGGCCGTGCTCGACAAGACCTCGCTGACGCCGGGGCAGAAGACGTTCTGGATCGGGATGACGTCGCTGCTGCAGAACCTCGGCGCGTTCTTTGGCATCTATGCGTTCACTCACGTGACGCAGTGGATCGGCCGCAGGAAGGCCTTCGCGATCGCGTTCGTCGCGGCCATGCTCTCGACCGCGTACACCTTCTGGAACCTGAATACCTTCAGCGACATCTTCTGGATGATCCCGCTGATGGGCTTCTGCCAGCTTGCGCTGTTCGGCGGCTACGCGATTTACCTGCCGGAGCTGTTCCCGACGCGGCTGCGCAGCACCGGCACCTCGTTCTGCTACAACGTCGGGCGGTTCGTCGCGGCGCTCGGGCCGCTCGCCCTCGGCCTGCTCACCAGCCGGGTGTTCGCGGGATCAGGCGGAGCCGATGCGCTATGCCGGCGTGACCATGTGCCTGGTGTTCCTGATCGGGCTGGCGACGGTGCCGTTCGCGCCCGAAACGAAAGGACGGCCGCTGCCGGAATGAGCGCCTATCGGATCGCTGCAATCACCGACGAATTCTCGCCACAGGATCTCGAGGCCGCGCTCGGCGGCATGGCGGCTGTCGGCATGACCGGCGCGGAGCTGCGCGTGGTCGGCGACAGGAACATGATCGACCTCAGCGACGAGGAGATCGATCGCGTGCGGGCGACCGTCGCCGCGCACGGGATGGAGGTGGTCGGCCTCGCCTCGCCGCTCCTCAAGTGTGTGCTGCCGGATTCTCCACCCCTCGACAGCCGCGTGCAGCACGACGTGTTCGGGTCGCCGCACACGTTCGACGATCAGCCACGTCTGACGAAGCGGGCCTTCGAGATTGCCGAGCGTCTGGGCGCGCCGATCATCCGCGTGTTCTCCTACTGGCGCACCACCGACCCGGAGCGCTGCTACGACCGGCTCGGCGAGGCCCTGCTCGCGCTCGCCGACGAGGCCTCCCGCCGCGGCGTCCTCATCGGTCTCGAGAACGAGCATGCCTGCAACGTGGGCACCGGCGAAGAAGCGTCGCGGATGCTCGCGCGCCTCGATCACCCCGCGTTGAAGCTGCTGTGGGATCCGGCGAACGCCTCGATTCTCGGCGAGAAGCCGTTCCCGAACGGGTACCAGACCCTCGACCCGAAACGCATCGCCCACGTCCACGCCAAGGACTGCTTCGTCAAGGATCACAAGCCCGAATGGGGACCGGTGGGGGAGATGGGGATCGGCTGGCGCGGTCAGATCGACGCGCTGCGCCGCGACGGCTACGACGGCTGGATCAGCCTGGAGACGCACTGGACCGGCCCGAAGGGCGACAAGTTCGAAGCCAGCACGATTTGCGGACGCAATCTGAAAGCGCTTACCAGCTGACGGGGCTTGGAGGCTCGGGGCTGGGGCTCAGCTCTGATTCGAAGGCTCACCGAGTCCCCAGACCCCAGCCCCTGACGAACTAGGCCCTGCCTTCGCAGTCCCTCATGTACTCGATGCTGCGGCTGGCGATGGTTTCCGGGTCCGGCGTGTAGTCGAAGACCTCGACCGAGACCCAGCGGTCATACCCCGAGTCCTTCAGGGCCCGGAAGATCGGGACGAAGTCCACGTCGCCGAAACCCGGGCCGCGGCGATTGGGATCGTTGGCGTGGAAGTGGCCGGTGCGGGGTACGTGGCGCCGGATGATGTCCGGGATCGGCGTCGGCTCGCTCGACATCGCCTTCACGTCGAGGTGGAGCACGAACTGCGGATGTCCGACGGCTTCCATCAACTGCGCCGCCTGGTCGGCCGTGTTGATGAAGTCGGTCTCCGACGGCCCGAGCGGCTCCATGCACAGCGACACGCCGTTGGCGTCGATGCCGGGCATGGCGCGTCTGAAGGTCTCGGTTGCGTAGTCGAAGGCCTGCTGCCACTCGACACCACTCAGCAGCGATCGCTGTTTCGGCGACCCGAACACCATCAGGTCGCCGCCGAGATCGCGCGTCGCCTCGGCCAGGTCGACCAGGTACTTCGCCGTTCGCTCCCGCACGGCGGGGTCCGGGGACGTCAGGTAGAAGCCCTCCGTTCCCGCGAGCAGCCAGTGGAGCCCGATGATCTGCACCCCGGCCGCCTCCGCCTGCCGCCGCAGCTCGGCGCGCTGTTCCCTGGTGACGTCGGTGATCCGCGGCGCCAGAGTGAACGGCGCGACCTCGAGCCCGTCGTAGCCGACGCTCTTGACGTACTGGCAGACGCGGCCGAATTCCCAGTCCTCGAACAGTTCGTTGCAGATGGCGAATTTCATGGGATGTACCGCGTCAACTCCCAACCTCCAACTCCCAACTCCCAAGAGCAGCCGTTCGAACACATGGGGTGAAAGGCCGTCGAACGAGCTGGTTGGCCCGGACTTTCACCCCGTTGTTCGAACGACGCGCCGTTGGGAGTTGGAAGTTGGTAGTTGGGAGTTGACAGCCGATGTCACTTCACTTCGTGCGGCGTATTCAGGACGAACGTCCATAACGTATCGCCGGCCGCAGCGACCACATACTGCCGTCCGTCGAGCTCGTAGGTGATCGGCCCGTTGCGTGATCGAGGCTGTTCAGGATCGAGTGCCACAGCGCCTGGCCGGTCGTGGCGTCCAGCGCGACGAGGTCGTTCGACGGAGCCGCCGGTGAACAGCACGTTGCCGGCCGTGCTGACCACGCCGGATCGGGCGCCGCCGCTGCCTTCCCACTTGTGGCGTCCAGCGGACCTTGCCGGTCTTGTAGTCGATCGCCTGCAGCATCGACTCGGACCAGCCGCCGCGATCGGAGCCGCCCCACCCCATCGGGTTGTCGCTCGGGTCGTAGATGTAATAGATGCTGAAGGCGCGCGCGGCGCTGACGTAGAACAGGCCGGTCAGCGGGCTGAAGCTCGGCGACTGCCAGTTGGTCGCGCCGCCCTGGTTGGGCGAGACCAGCGCGCCGGCGATCTGCGGCATCTTCTCCGGATCGGGAATCGGCTGGCCCTTCGCGTCGTAGCCCTTCGACCAGTTGCGTCTTCACGTACTCGGCCGAGACGATCGCCTTGCCGGTCGTGCGATCGAGCAGGAAGTAGTGGCCGTTCCGCGCCGCCTGCGCGATCAGCTTCCGCTTCTGCCCGTTCGACCTCGTCGTCGATCAGCACGGCCGTCTGCGTCGAGTCCCAGTCGTGCGTGTCGTGCGGCGACGACTGGAAGTGCCACACCATCTTGCCGGTGTCGGCGTTGACCGCGACGATCGAGCCGGTGAACAGGTTGTCGCCCGGCGCGGTTCTTGTGCGCGATCACCGGCTGCGGGTTGCCGGTCGTGACGAAGACGTAGTTGAGCTCGGGGTCGTAGGTGACCGGCTGCCACGTCATGCCGCCGCCGTGCTTCGCCATCTCCTCGTTCGGCCACGATGTCCGAGCCCGGATCGCCCTTCTTCTGCGGCACGGTGTACCAGCGCCACTGCACCTCGCCGCTCTCCGGGTCGTGCGCCTGGATGTAGCCGGGGATGTCGAAGTCGTCGCCGCTGACGCCGACGATCAGGTGGTCCTTGACGATCGTCGGGGCGGCCGACGCGTAGTAGAAGCGGTCGATGTCGCAGATCTGCTTGCGCCAGCGCTCCTTGCCGTCCTTCAGGTTCAGCGAGATGAGGTAGCAGTCGGGCGTCTCGAAGTACAGCCAGTCCTCGTAGACGGCGCACGCCGCGGTTGCCCAGATGATTGCCGCCCGTCGTCTGCCACTGGTAGTGCCAGATCTCGCGTCCGGTCCGCGCGTCGACGGCCCAGACGTGATCCGGGACGCGTGAAGTACAGCACGCCGTTGATCAGCAGCGGCGTGCTCTTGATCGTGGCGCCGGCAGTCCCGGTCGGCGATCCGGTACATCCAGGCGAGGCTCAGCTGCTGGACGTTGGCGTTGGTGATCTTCGTGAGCGTGCTGAAGCGCCGGCCCGGAGTAGTCGCCGTTGAACGTCGGCCAGCTGTCGGGGCTCGGCTTGAGCAGCTTCGCGGTGGTGACGCGGCCCTGGGCAGACAGCGCGACGGACGTCGCGAGGACGTCAGCGAGACGGCGCCCAAGTCGCAACTTCCAGCTCCCAAGCGGAAGCACGCGTCTCGGACAGCGGGTGGAAGGCCTGGCAGCCAGCGGTCTGTTGACGATGCCGTCTCACCGAACGTTGCTCGCAGGGCTCCCGTCGGGAGTTGGGAGTTGGGAGTTGCGAGTTGCTCTGGACTCTCATTTCAGCGTCTCGAGATAAGCCACCACATCGTGCATCGCCTTGTCCGTCAGGCGGTCGAGCAGCTCCACGTGCGCGGCGAGCGGATCGTTCTTCACGATCTTCATGCCGGCGTGCGGGTCCACGAGCGGTAGTCGCCGGTCGGGTCCCGCAGCGCGACGTGGAAGTCGTCCATGCTGACGAGCACGCCCGGACGATCGGTCGTGCCGTCCGGCAGCGTGACCGTGACGGTGACCTGCTGCCGGGATGGACCTGCCGCGCGTCCGCGCCCGCGGCCGCCGGCGGTGTCGGGAAACACGAAGCGCTGCTGGATGTCGACCGGCTGGAAGCGCTTGCCGTACCCGGCGAGATCGCCGGTGGGCGAGTGGCAGGTCGCGCACCGGCCTTCGCCGTTGAAATACGCCTCGCCGGCCTTCGGGTCGCCGGTCAGGACGTCGCTCGACGTCGAACGCCGTCGGATCCCCGCAGCGTGTCGTTGATGCGCTGCCAGATGAAGTGCGAGAGGTCGGTGATCTGCGCGTCGGTCAGGCCGGCGCTCGACGCGCCGGTCTGCATCGGATGGCCCTTCTTGAGGAACGGGCCGATGGCGCTGCCGTACCGATCGCGAAGGACCATGGGGGATCGAATCAGGTTGGCGCCGCGCTCGGTGCCGCGCGCGCTCGGGCCGTGGCAGGTGACGCATTCGGCGGCGTAGATCTTCCGGCCGCGATCGGCGGCCGCGGGGTCGACGCGATGCCGGTCGGCCGCGCCGACGTTGGGTCGAGGTCCCGCCGGCACCTGGCCTCGCCCGGCGCCCGGCGCCGCCGGTGGCTGCGCGGCCTGTGGTGTTTGTCCGGACGAGCTGATGACCGCGGTGGCGGTCAGGACGACAATCCCGACGGCACCCTTCCACGCATGACGCATGGGGGGAATTCTATCTCGGGGGATGTCTTCTGTTCGGGGACTACTCGCGCAGGGTCAACTCCCAACTCCCAACGTCCAACTCCCAAGGGAAGCCGTTCGGACAACTGGGGTGAAAACTGTGCAGCCAGGCTTGTTGCCGGACTTTCACCCCGTTGTTCGTAGGGCTCTCCTTGGGAGTTGGGAGTTGGAAGTTGGGAGTTGACCCCAATCAGAACGAGATGGCGTCGCGCAGTTTTTCGAGCTTCTCCAAATCGAGTCCCGGCACCTTGGAGAACGCGTCGTAGTCCACGAACTCGCCGTGCTCTTTCCGGTACTTGACTACGGCCGCGGCAGTTTCCGGGGTGACGCCCAGCACCTCGGCCAGGTCGTCGGCGGTCGCGCGATTCACGTTCACCCGGCCGTAGTGCTTCACCAGGTACGTCTGAATGACGTCCCAGTCCTCGTCGGTGATCACCGCGCCGCGCGCCGTCTGCATCGTCGTCATCACCTCTTCCCACTGGGTGCGGGTGCGGCGCGAGCCGGCGATGCGATCGACCGGGTGGCACTTGACGCAGTTGCGCGTGAACGTCTCTTCGGCCTTGATCTCCTCCGGCGACTTCACATCGTTTTTCTGCGGGTCCTGCCGGAAACCGGTCGCCAGCGCCGGCACCAGTGGAGCTGACAGGACGCCGACCAGAATCAGCAGGCCAAAGACGAGCGATTTGCGTTCAGCCATGGGTCGCATTCGTTCGAGCCTCACACTGGAAAGTGTACGATATTCGCCCCATGCCCGAGGCTCGTCCGGTCTATCTCTGCGACGCCATCCGTACTCCCTTTGGCAGATATGGCGGAGCATTGGCCTCCGTCCGTACTGATGACCTCGCCGCGATTCCGCTGCGCGCGCTTCAGGATCGGAACCCGAACGTCGAGTGGCAGCAGCTCGACGACGTGATTTACGGCTGCGCGAACCAGGCGGGCGAGGACAACCGGAACGTCGGCCGGATGGCGCTGCTGCTGGCCGGACTGCCCGAAAGGGTTCCGGGATCGACGGTGAACCGGCTCTGCGGATCGAGCATGGATGCGGTGGCGACCGCGGCCCGCGCGATTGCCGCCGGTGAAATGGATCTCGTCATCGCCGGCGGCGTCGAGAGCATGTCGCGCGCGCCGTTCGTGATGAACAAGGCTGACGCCGCCTTCTCCCGCGGGATCTCGCTCGAAGACACGACGCTCGGCTGGCGTTTCGTGAACTCCAGGATGAAGGAGCTCTACGGGACGGATTCGATGTCGGAGACTGCGGAGAACGTCGCCGCCGAGTGGAAGGTCTCGCGCGCGGATCAGGATGCGTTCGCGGTCCGCAGCCAGCAGCGTGCGGGCGCCGCAATGGCCGACGGGCGCCTGGCGGAGGAGATCGTGCCGGTGGACGGTACCGCAGCGCAAGGGCCCGATCACCGTCAGTCGTGCGACGAGCATCCGCGGCCGGACACGACCCTCGAGGCGCTGAGCAGGCTGAAGCCGATCGTGAAGCCCGACGGTACGGTGACCGCGGGCAACGCGTCCGGCATCAACGATGGCGCGTGCGCGGTGCTGCTGGCTTCCGAACAGGCCGCTCGAGGACCCACGGCCTGACGCCGCGGGCACGCTACGTCGCTCCGCCGTCGCCGGCGTCGCGCCCCGCGTCATGGGCGTCGGCCCGGTCCCCGCCAGCCGCAAGGTCCTCGCCCGCGCCGGGCTCTCGATCGATCAGATGGATGTGATCGAGCTGAACGAGGCCTTCGCCGCGCAGGCCCTGGCCGTGCTCCGCGACCTCGGCGTGCCCGACGACGCCCCGCACGTGAATCCGTCGGGCGGCGCGATCGCGCTGGGGCATCCCCTCGGAGCGAGCGGCGCCCGGCTGGTCACCACGGCGATGTATCAGCTCGGCCGAACCCGCGGCCGTTACGCGCTGTGCACGATGTGCATTGGAGTGGGGCAGGGGATTGCGATGGTGATCGAGAGGATGTGAAAGGCGAACCCCCGAACCCGCGAGGATGTCTTTGCATGCAAAATGGCGGAACGCTTAAGATAGCCGGCACGGTTCGCGCCGGGATTTTCGGCGCGGTCCTCCACTAAATGCCCGGCTCCCCGCTGTCGTATTCACGACCAATGCATGCACAACGTCCGAACGAGGGGCAGCCTTTGGGCGGGATCTGTCGGCGTAACCGATGAGAATCACCGTTCTCGGGGGCGATGGCGCCCGGGGAGTTCCGGGTCTTCAACCAGTTCACCGAACAGTTCTCGGTGCTCGAGCTCGCCGGGCTGGTGCAGACCGCCGGGGCGCACCTCGGCTTCGACGTCCGGATCGCGCATCTTCCAGATCCGCGTGTGGAGCGGGAAGAGCACTACTACAATGCGAAGCACTCGAAGCTGCTCGACCTCGGGCTCGAGCCGCACTTCCTGTCGGAACCGCTGCTCGATTCGTTGATGAACATCGCGGTGCAGTATCGCGAGCGCGTGGATACGTCGTTGTTCATGCCGCGCGTGGACTGGCGGCGCACCCGGAACGATCGCCGCGGTCCCGCGGTCGATAAGGAGACAGAACGATGGAAAGCAGGCGCAAGTTCTTGAAGGCCTCGGCGGCCGCGATGGCGGTGGCCGCGACGAAGCCTCTCTTCGGCATCCAGGGCGCCAACGATCGTATCCGGATGGCGATCATCGGCTGCGGCAATCGCGGAGGCCGCGTGTTCGACGCCTTTGCGCGGCAGTCGAACGTCCAGTGGGTCGGCGCCGCCGAGGTGAACAAGGCGAAGCTCGATGCGTGGATGACCCCGGCGCGGCAGACCTTCAAGCTCGACGTGGTCGGCGATCACCGCCGGATTCTCGATCGCAAGGACGTCGATGCGGTGCTGATCGCCACGCCGGATCACTGGCACTCCCAGCAGATGGTCGATGCGCTGTCGGCCGGGAAGGACGTCTACGTCGAGAAGCCCGCGTCGAACAACATCCCGCGCATCAACGCGATGCTCGACGCCTACAAGAAGGGCAAGCAGGTCGTCCAGGTCGGCACGCAGCAGCGGAGCTGGGATCACTTCCAGGAGGCGAAGAAGATCCTCGACAGCGGCATCCTCGGGAGGGTCACGCACGTGACCATCGTGCAGCCGGGATCCTACGCCCGCGCCAAGGAAGCCGAGCAGCCCGTCCCGCCCGGCCTCGATTGGGACATGTGGCAGGGCCCCGCGCCGAAGAAGCCGTTCAAGCCGTCGCGCCTCGGGTTCCGCGCCTGGTACGACTACGGCGGCGGTCTCGTGGCCGACTGGGGTGCGCACCATGTCGACGTCGCCCACTGGTTCATGAACGCCGATCACAAGGTGCCGATCCGGACGACCGCCAACGGCGCGTTCATGGCGGTGCCGGACGCCGATCCGGAGCAGGTGCCCGACACGTTCTCGATCTCCTGGCTCTACGACAACTTCCTCATGACGTTCGCCAACGGCGAGGTCTACATGGCGGCGGACGCCGAGAACAAGATCGAGAACTGGGGCGTGTTCTTCATCGGCAACCGCGGCTCGCTGCAGGTGAACCGTCAGGGCTATGCGATCCGTCCGGTCGTCGCGCACGTGATTCGCAAGCAGGGACCGCCGCCGCCGCCGACGGCGGGTGGCGCCACGCTCGGCGCCGGCGGGACGGCGATTGCCCCAGGCGCTCCGGGTGCCGGTGCTCCCGGTGGCGGTCCCGGAGGGGGCGGCGGACGCGGCGGACGTGGCGGGGGACGCGGTGGCGATCCGAATCTGCCGCCGGTGGAATACAAGGTCTACGTCAATCCGCGCGGCGGCGTCGAAGAGGACTATCCGCTCGACGCGCACGTCCAGAACTTCCTGGCGTGCATGAAGTCACGTCAGAAGCCGAACGCGGACATGGAGATTGGCTACTACGCGGCGCTGCCGTGCCTGCTCGCCCTGGAGTCGATGAAGCAGGGCAAGCCGCTCGGCTGGGATGCGTCGACGATGTCGATGAAGACTCTCTGACGGTCTCAGTTCTCAGTCGCCGGTAACCAGTTTCCAAGACGACTGGGAACTGGCTACTGGGAACTGGCTACTGGAAACTGGCTACTGGACACTCGTCCCCTTTCATGAAACCAGAACTCCGCATCGCCCTGCTCGGACAAGGCTTCATGGGCAAGGCCCACTCGAATGCCTACGTCCAGGCCGGGCATTTCTTCGAGCTGCCGTATCGCATCCGCCGGCGGCTGCTCTGTGGTCGCGATCAGGCGTCCCTGGCGGTGATGGCGGAGCGATGGGGCTGGGAAGAGACTTGCACCGACTGGCGCGCGGCAATCGAGCGCGACGACATCGATGCGGTGGACATCTCGCTGCCCAACCACTTGCACGCGCCCGTCGCGATCGCCGCCGCTCAGGCCGGCAAGATGATCCTGTGCGAGAAACCCCTGGCGATGAACCTCGCCGAGGCCGAGTCGATGCGGGAGGCCGCACGCGGCGTGCCCACGATGGTGTGGTTCAACTACCGGCGCGTGCCGGCGATCGCATTTGCCCGACACCTGATCGACGAGGGGCGAATCGGCACCGTCTTTCACTACGACGCGGCGTATCGACAGCAATGGGGCGCCGATCTGTCACGTGCCGCCACGTGGCGGATGGATCCGGCGCTGGCCGGATCAGGAGTGGCCGACGATCTCCTGACCCATCTGCTCGACACCGCGCTGTATCTCAACGGGCCGATCCAGGAAGGCATGGCGCTGACCCGGACCTTCGCGCCCGACCGCAAAGTGGACGATGCGTTCGTGGCGATCGTCAAGTTCGAGAACGGCAGCATCGGCACCTTCGAAGCGACCCGGTTCGGCATCGGGATCAAGAACGGGAACGCGTTCCAGATGCACGGCGCCAACGGCATGCTGCGCTTCAACCTCGAGCGGCTGAATCACCTCGAGTTCGTCGACGCGACGCAGCCGTCCACCGAACAGGGCCCGCGCGATCTGCTGGTCACCGACCTGCAGCACCCGATCTTCGGCAACTTCTGGCGCCCGGGGCACATCATCGGCTACGAGCACACCTTCATCGCGGCGCTCGCCGAGTTCCTGCTCTCGGTGTCGAAGAACGAGCGCTTCCGGCCCGACTTCGCCGACGGCGTCGAAGTGCAGCGTGCCCTGGACGCCCTGCAGCGCTCGGCGAGGACGCGCGAATGGACCACCGTCGGGTCCGAATGAAGCAGCGGAACAATGAGTAGCGATTGCCGAGCCCCGCTGCTGCCCGCCGTAGCGCGCCGCGCGAAGGCGGGAGTCCCGAGCCCCGAGCCCCGATCGATTGACGCGATGGTCACCACAGCTGAATCCGCCCTGTCCTCCAAGACGCGCTGGACGATCGTCGGCCTGCTGTCTGCGTCGATCACCATCAACCTGCTCGACCGCCAGGTGCTCTCGGTGCTCGCTCCCGAGCTGCGCACGGCCTTTCAATGGAACAACGCGCAGTACGCCTACATCGCCGTGGCGTTCAATCTCGGGATGATGTGCGGGCAGATCCCGGCCGGGGCGCTGATGGATCGGCTCGGCACCAGAATCGGCCTCGCGTTCATCTTCGTGGCGTGGTCACTGCTGACGGCGGCGCACGCGCTCGCGGGGCCGGGGACCGGCGTCGAGGCGCTCGCACGCGCGCTGATTACCTGGATTCCCGGGATGAGCACGCTGGCGGCGGGGCTGGCCGGCTTCATCCTGCTGCGGTTTGTGCTCGGCCTCAGCCAGTGCGGGAACTACACCGCCGGCATCAAGGCGCTGGCGGGACTCTTTCCCGCGTCGACGCGCGCGCGGGCCGGCGGGTTCTTCAATGCGGGGGCGCAGTTTGGATCGGTGATCGCTCCGTCGATCGTGGTGTTTCTCAGCATCCAGTTCGGCTGGCGGATGGCGTTCGTCCTCCCGGGGCTGGTCGGGTTGATCTGGCTCATCCCGTGGTTCGCGGCATTCCCGGACAAGCACACGATCACGGCCATCTCCATCAAGCCCGCCGCGGCCGCGCCGGCCGCCGGGCCCTCGCTCTCTCTCGCGGAGATGATGACCAACCGAAAAGTGTTGGGACTTTTCCTGATCCGCGTGTTCACGGGACCGATCACGACGTTTTACTGGACCTGGCTGCCGCTATACCTGCGCACGTCGGTCGAGAACGGCGGACGCGGGATGTCCTTTCTCGCCATCGGATTTTTCGCGTCCGTCCCCAACCTGATTGGCATGTCGGGCAACGTCGTCGGCGGATTGCTGACCGATCAGCTGGTGAAATCGACCGGCTCGGTCGACCGGGGACGGAAGATCGCCTTCACGTGCGCGTTTCTCCTCGGCGCGCTGAGCATGTCGCTGCCATTCGTGCGAAACGACGTGCTGGCGGTGCTGCTGATGGGGCTCGCCCTGTTCGGGAACCAGTGGGTTGCTGCCACCTACATCGGCACCGTCGGTGACGTCGTGCCGCAGCAGCTGGCCGGGCGCGTGAACGGGATTGCCGGGTTTGGCGACAATGGCGCCGCGCTGCTGGCGGTGTTGTACACGGGCGTCATTGCGGATCGGTACGGCTGGACACCGGTGTTCATCGGCGCCGGTATGGTGCCGTTCTTCGCGATGGCGAGTCTGTTCCTGGTGCTCAGACGGATCGAGCCGGCCGTGTTTCGGACTGGCCGGGCCTGACGCATGAAGGGTCTCAACTCCCAACTCCCAAAGGAAGTCATTCGAACAACTGGGTAATGCGAAGGGCTGGATCAGCATTTTTTGATTGTTTCGCGGGGCCCTCCGCCTCCGCTAAAGCTACGGCGGACAGGCACCCCCGCGAAACCGCGTGGGGCCCCACCCCCACGCCGCTGCCAGCGCCTCGCTGCGCTCGGCGCCGCTGGTTAGCCGCCCTTAGCCGCTTGGATCAGCATTCTGTAGTGGCCGATTCGGACGCCGTGCCAATCCAAGTAGCCAGATGCCGCTACACACCGGCGCGAGCGCAGCGAGTGCTGGCAGGCGTGGGGGTGGGGCCCCACGCGCTCGCGGGGGTGGGGCCCCGCGAGCAAACAAAGAATGCTGATTGAATCGTCCCTGGATAGCTTTCTCTTCGACAACGGGCTGACTATGCGCCGAGCCAGCAGCCCAGGATGCCGAACCAAGCAGCCGGTTGCCTCTAACAGCGCTGGCAGCTGTGGGGCCCCACGACAAATAATGCTAACGAGAAGCTCGAATGAGCCGACCAGTTCGAGTGGGCACCCCGCTGAGAGCGGGATCATGTCAACAGTGGCAACAAGCAAAAAGCTTCTAAACGCCCGCGCCGACGTCATCGGCAGCCTCCTGCGCCCGAAGTACCTCCTCGACGCGCGCGAGCGGCTGGAGCGGGGGGAGTTGACGCCGGGAGCGTTCAAGGCGATCGAGGATCGCGCCGTCGACGAAGCCATCGCGCTGCAGGAAGCGGCGGGGCTCGACGTGGTCACCGACGGCGAGATGCGCCGTTATGCGTTCTACGGGCATCTCGTCGAGGCGCTCGAGGGGTTCGACAAGTACGCCGGCTGGTCGATCACGTTCCGCGATGATCAGGGGCACGAGGCCAATCTCAAGCGTCCGGTCGTCGTCGAGAAACTCCGATGGCGCCGGCAGATGGCGGTCGAGGAGTTCACCTATCTGCGCGGCCGCACGAAGGCCGTGCCGAAGGTGACGCTGATCAGCGCGCAGCAGGCCGCCGCCTACTACGATCCGGACCGCTCGAAAGCGGCGTATCCGACCCGCGACGCCTATCTGGCCGATCTCGTCGACTTCACCCGGCGGGAGATCGCAGGAGCTGCGCCGCCTGGGATGTGAATACGTCCAGATCGACGCGCCGCAATATGCGGCCCTGCTCGACGAGACGATCCGTGAGGGCTACCGCCAGCGCGGGAGCGATCCGGACAAGATGCTGGACGCCAACATCGAGCTCGACAACGCGATCATCGACGGCCACCCCGGCATGACGTTCGGGATCCACATCTGCCGCGGCAACCACAAGAGCATGTTCTACGCGTCGGGCGGCTACGATCGGATCGCGGCGCACGTGTTCACGCGCACGCGCTTCAATCGCTACCTGCTCGAGGACCGATGACGACCGGTCGGGCACGTTCGAGCCTCTTCGTCACGTGCCGGACGATCGTGTCGTCGTGCTGGGGCTGATCAGTTCAAAGGTGCCACGGCTCGAATCGGAGGCGGATGTGCAGGCGCGGATCGAGGCCGCGTCGGCGATCGTGCCGCTCGAGCGGCTGGCGGTGAGCCCGCAGTGCGGCTTTGCCTCGACCCACGAGGGGAACCGCGCTGTCGCCGGACGATCAGCGGAGGAAGCTCGAGCTCACCGGAAGAATCGCGGGGCACGTGTGGCCATAGATCAACTCCCAACTCCCAACCTCCCTTGGGAGTTGGAGGTTGGGAGTTGGGAGTTGACGTTGCTATGATCGTGAGCCCATGAGCGATCCGCGCGATGTTGCCGGGACCCAGCCGCCGCTCCTGTATCCGGCGTACAAGTCGACGATGCTGCGGGCTCCTTCGAAGCCGCTGATCCGGCTGCCGCGTGACTTCACCAATCTCGCCGCGCCGCTGTTCGGGTACCTGCCGATGGGTTCGGGAGACAACGATCTGACGCGGCAGCACAGCGGCGCGCCGCTGGGTGAGCGCATCATCGTCGCTGGGCGAATTCTCGATGAAGACGGCCGCGCGGTGCCGAACACGCTGGTCGAGTTGTGGCAGTGCAATGCGGCCGGCCGCTACCGCCATGCGGTCGACGACCATCCCGCGCCGCTCGATCCGAACTTCAGCGGAGCCGGCCGGACGATGACCGACGCCGAGGGCCGATATCGGTTCGTCACCATCAAGCCCGGCGCGTATCCGTGGCGGAACCACCCCAATGCCTGGCGGCCGGCGCACATTCATTTCTCGCTGTTCGGGACGTCATTTCTCTCGCGGCTCGTGACCCAGATGTACTTTCCGAACGACCCGCTGTTCCCGCACGACCCGATCTTCAACTCGATTCCCGACGAACGCGCGCGACGGCGGCTGATCTCGCAGTTCGATCTCGGCCTGACCGAGCCGGAATGGGCGCTCGGCTACCGCTTCGACATCGTCCTGCGCGGGCGGGACTCCACCCCGTTCGAAGAGCGCGCATGAGCGACCCCGGACGCCGGATCGCGACCTCATCGCAGACGGTGGGGCCGTTCTTTCATTTCGGCCTGGCGGCGGATGCCGGGCTCGGACGGATCGTGCCACCGGACGCGGCCGGCGCTCACATTCAGCTCCGGATTCGCGTGCTCGACGGGGAAGGTGCGCCGGTGCCCGATGCGCTGATCGAGCTCTACCATGCCGACGCTGACGGGAAATACGAGCAGGCCGAAGGGGAGCGCGGGTTCCATGGCTTCGGCCGGCTGCCGACAGATGGCGACGGCACGTGCACGTTCGCCACGATCAAGCCGGGAGCCGTTCGCAGCGCCGCGGTCGAGCAGGCGCCGCACGTGAACGTGTGCTTCCTCTCGCGTGGATTGCTGCGGCAGATCTACACGCGCATTTATTTCGACGGCGATCCGAATGTGGCCGGCGATCCGATTCTCGGTCTGGTTCCAGCCGGGCGCCGCCACACGCTCATGGCGAAACCGGCGCCGTCAGAGCCGGGCACGTGGGACTTCGTCATCCGTCTTCAGGGAGACGACGAGACGGTCTTCTTCGATCTGTGAGACGCTGGGCCAGACCGTTATGCGGCGGTCTGCAGAATGCTGTTCTCGCTTGCCGCATAACGGCGGCGCGCACGGCGCGCCCGCGAGGGAGCGGCGCGGGGCAATGGGCCCCCGCAAGCGACCGAGCCGGGGTCCGGGGCGGAGCCCCGGTCTAATTATGAGTTCCAGCCTCATCGATTGCCTCGCGACGACGGATGCGCTCGCGGAGCTCTTTTCCGACGACAGCGTCCTCGGCGCGATGCTCGAGTTCGAGGCGGCCCTCGCGCGCGCGTCAGGCGTCCGCGGGGGTAGTGCCCACGGCTGCCGCGGCGGTCATCTCCGACGCGGCCGGGCGCGGCGGATTCGCGGCCCCCGAGATCGCGAAGGAGGCACGAAGCGGCGCCACGCCGGCAATCCCCGTGGTCAAGGCGTTACGAGCGCGGGTGCGCGAGATCGATCCCGGCAGCGCCGCGTACGTGCACGCGGGCGCGACGAGCCAGGACGTCACCGATACGGCGCTGGTTCTGCTCCTGCGCCGGGCTCACCGGATCATCGCCGCCGATCACGAACGGCTCGAGCGGGCGTTGCGCTCGCTGTCCGAACGTCACTCCGGCACGGTCATGCTGGGCCGCACGTTGTTGCAGCCGGCAACGCCGACTACGTTTGGGCTGAAGGCGGCGAACTGGACCGCACCGATCGTGCGGAGCTGGCGGCGGCTGGATCGCGCCTGGAATCGGGCGATGGTCATTCAACTGGGCGGCGCCGCCGGAACGCTTGCCGCCCTTGGCGAGGCGGGACCACAGATTGCCGATTTCGCCGCGCGCGAACTGGCACTCCAGCCGTCCCCGCCATGGCACACGGATCGCGATCGCCTCGGGGCGCTGATCACCGGCTGCGGGTTGTACGTGGCGGCCCTCGGGAAGGCCGCGCGCGACGTGGCGCTGCTGATGCAGGCTGAAGTAAAGGAGGCTGCCGAGCCAGGCGGCGGATCGTCGACGATGCCGCAGAAGCGGAATCCGTCGGGTTGCGCGCTGGTGCTCGCGACGGCATCGCGGATGCCGGGTCTGGTTGGGTCGTACCTGATGGCGATGACGCACGAACACGAGCGCGGAGTCGGGGGAATCCAGGCGGAGTGGCCGATTGTGAGTGCGACCGTCCAGTCAACAGGGGCGGCGGCCGCGGCGCTGGCCTCGGTGATCGAGGGGCTCGAGCTCGATCCGGCGCAGATGCGCGCAAACCTCGACGCGACCGGAGGGACGATCTTCGCCGAGCGTGCGGTCCTGTTGCTGGCGCCATCGCTCGGCCGGGATCGGGCCGAGCAACTCGTTGCCGACGCCGTTGCCGCGAGCCGCAGCAGACGATGTCCCGTTCGCGGCCGCGCTGAAGACCGCCGCTGGCGCGGAGAAGGCGGTGCCGCCTGGGCTGCTGGACGGCATCGATGATCCCGGCACCTATCTCGGATCGGCCGGGTGGATCAGAACGCAGCTGCTCAGCCAATCGGACGAGTGAACTGCCATGCCCTTTGTCACGATTGACGGTCTCCGGCACTACTACCGTCTCACCGGGCCATCGGCGGGTCCGGTCCTGATGCTTTCGCACTCGCTCGGTCTCGACCACGGGATGTGGGATCCGCAGGCCACCGACCTCGAGCGGCATCTCCAGGTGCTGCGCTACGACCTGCGCGGCCATGGCGGCAGCGATTCGCCGCCGGGCGAGTACTCCATCGCGCAGCTCGGACGCGATGCGCTCGGCATCGCCGACGCGCTCGGCCTGCCGAGCTTCGCGTTCTGCGGGCTGTCGATCGGCGGAATGATCGGCCAGTGGATCGCGCTCAACGCGCCGGACCGGCTCACCCATCTCGTGCTCGCCAATACCACCTCGCGCATGGCCGATCCGTCGTTGATGGAGACGCGGCGGCGGACGGTGCTGGAGCAGGGGATGGGGCCGGTCACGGAACCGGCGATCGGCAGGTTCTTCTCGGCTTCGATGGTAGCGGCCGAAGCGCCAGCCGTGACCGCGTCGCGCCGGGTGCTGCTCGCCACCAACCCGGTCGGATACGCCGGCTGTTGCGCCGCGGTGAGGGATCTGAATCACACCGACCTGCTGGGGGGCATTCGCACACCGACGCTGGTGATCAGCGGCGACCTGGATGAATCGATGCCCTGGACCGGCCACGGGCGGGTGTTATCGGAGGGGATTCCGGGAGCCCAGGTACGTCCGGCTGCCCGCCGCGCACATCTCCAATCTCGCGCGGCCGCGGTCGTTCACCGCCGCGCTCGCTGACTTCCTGTTGCCCAGGGCGGACGGGTCGTTCGAGACCGGACTGGCGATTCGCCGCGCGGCGCTCGGGCATGCGCACGTCGATCGCAGCCTCGAGGCCGCCACCGACTTCACGCGCGATTTTCAGGATCTCATCACGCGGTTCGCCTGGGGCACGATCTGGGCCAGGCCCGGCCTCGACCATCGCACCCGCCGCATGCTGGTCATCGCCGCCACTGCCGCGTTGGGCCGCTGGGAGGAATTCCGGCTCCACGTCCGCGCCGGCCTCGCCGCGGAGCTCGAGGCCTGCGATCTGAAAGAGGTGCTGCTGCAGGTCGCGGTGTACGCGCGGCGTCCCGGCGGCAAACACAGGGTTTCAGATTGCGGCCGAGGAACTTCAGGCGAAAGTCATGACAAATCCCAAGCTCCAAGCTCCAAATCCCAACGCACTCCCAACGGCCAAATCCCAAGCGCAGTGGCCACGCGAAATTCCAAACCGGAGCCGGTCGTTGAGAGTTGGTTTGGAAGTTGGTTGGAAGTTGGAATTTGGGAGTGCATTTGGGATTTGGAGCTTGGAGCTTGGGATTTGACATGTCCACACCCGTAGGCACCACCATCAAAGATGGCGTCGCCGTGATCGCCGTCGACTACCCGCCGGTCAACGCTCTCGGCCCCGGTGTCCCCGCTGCGATCTCCGAAGCCATAGAGAGCGCCGAGCGCGATCCCGCGGTTTCCGCGATCGTGTTCATGGGGGCCGGCAAGACCTTCGTGGCCGGCGCCGATATCAACAGCCTCGAACGGGCAGCCTGGGGAGATCGCGAGGCCGCCTGCGATCTCCATCCGCTGCTGGCGCGGATCGAAGATTGTGCCAAGCCGGTGGTCATGGCCATCCACGGCACCGCTCTCGGCGGCGGGCTCGAGATCGCGATGGCCGGGCACTTTCGAGTCGCGGCGCCCGATGCGCTGCTCGGTCAGCCGGAGGTCAACCTCGGCATCATTCCCGGCGCCGAGGGGACGCAGCGGCTGCCGCGGCTGGTCGGTGTCGCCAAGGCGCTCGACATGTGCGTGACCGGAAAGCCATTGAAGGCGGCCGACGCACAGGCGGCCGGTCTGATCGACCGGGTGATGGAAGGCGATCTCATCGTCGGTGCGGTGAGGTTCGCCCGCACCGTGGCGACCACGGTCCAGGTGCGCAAGACGCGCGAACGTGATGAGCACCTCGGGACGCCGGACGAAAACGCGCCCGCTGTTCGCTGCCGCTCGCGAGCTGGCCGCGAAAACACGGCGGCGGCAGATCGCGCCCGCCAAGGTGATCGACGCCATCGCGGCCGCGACCACGCTGCCGTTCGACGAAGGATGCCGCCGCGAGCGGGAGCTTTTCTTCGAGTGCGTCGAGGGCGAACAGGCGAAGGCGCTGATTCACATCTTTTTCGCTGAACGTGCCGTCACCAAGGTCCGAGGGCTTCCGAAGGATGCTGCGCCGCGGCCGATCGCGCGGGTCGCCGTCATCGGGGCCGGCACCATGGGTGGAGGAATCGCCACCGCCTGTGCCAACGCAGGCCTGGCGGTGACGGTCAAGGACAGCACGCAGGAAGCGCTCGACGCTGGATACGCGACGATTCGGCGCAACTACGACGCATCGGTGAAGCGGGGCCGGCTGACTGCCGACGCGGCGGTCGAGCGAATGGCGCGGATCACGCCGATGCTCGGCTACGACGGCGTGGCCACGGCCGATCTCGTGATCGAGGCCGTGTTCGAAAACCTCGAGTTGAAGACCCACATCTTCCGCGAGATCGACGCGGTCGCGAAGCCGGGCGCGGTCCTGGCCACCAATACCTCGACGCTCGACATCGACGTCCTCGCCGCCGCGACGGGTCGGCCGCAGGATGTGGTCGGCCTGCATTTCTTCAGCCCGGCGCACATCATGCGCCTCCTCGAGGTGGTGCGCGGAGGGCAGACCGGCAGCGACGTCCTGGCAACCGCGCTGGCCCTCGCGAAGCGCCTCGGCAAAGTCCCGGTCGTGGTCGCGAACTGCCGCGGCTTCGTCGGCAACCGGATGATGTTCCCTTACATGTACGAGGCGCAGTTCCTCGTCGAGGAAGGGGCCGCGCCGGAGCAGGTCGATCGCGCATTGACGGACTTCGGCATGGCCATGGGCATCTTCGCGGTGGACGACATGGCCGGCATCGACGTTGCCTGGCGGGTCCGTCAGGAGCTCGGACACTTCCAACGCCCTGGCGAGCGGCGGCCGCTCGTCGCCGACAAGCTGTGCGAGCTCGGGCGGTACGGTCAGAAGACGGGCCGGGGCTGGTACCGCTACGACGAGCAGCGCAAAGCCACTCCGGACCGGGAGGTCATCGATTTGATCAGATCGACCGCAAGCACGGCGGGCATTCAGCAGCGCACCTTCGACGAGCGCGAGATTGTCGAGCGCTGTCTCTACGCGCTGGTCAACGAAGGCGCGCGGATCGTCGCCGATGGATCGGCCCAGCGGGCATCCGACATCGACGTGATCTACGCCAACGGTTACGGGTTCCCATCGTGGAGGGGCGGTCCCATGTTCTACGCCGATCGAGTCGGTCTGGCGGTCGTGTACGACCGGATCCGCCAGTTCGAGCGTGACCACGGTGAACGCTGGACCCCGGCGCCGCTCCTGGCGGAGCTTGCACGAAGTGGAAAGACCTTCCGGGAACTGGATCGCGAACGATCCTGAGCGCTCCCGATGCCCCAGCCAAGGATCCTGCCGTGCGACACGGTCGTCGAGCGGCGGGGAGATGTTCTGTATGCGCGCTCGCCACATCGGTTGCCTCCATATGCGGCGAGATTGACCGATCGGCTCGAGCACTGGGCCGCGCAGGCACCCGACCGGGCGTTCCTGTGCCGGCGTGACGCGGGCGGCTCGTGGGTGCGGCTCACGTACGGATCCGCGCTGGTGCGGGTCAGGTCGATAGCCGCCGCGCTGATCGACCGTGGTCTCTCCATCGATCGTCCGGTCGTGATCCTGTCCGGAAACAGCATCGAACACGCCCTGCTGGCGCTGGCCGCGATGTATGGGGGTGTGCCGTACGCGCCGATCGCTCCCTCGGTACTCGCTGCTCGCCCGTGAGTACACGACGCTCGGAAAGATCTTCGACGCCATGAAGCCCGGGCTCGTGTTCGCCGATGACTTCGATCGCTTTCGCCTGGCGCTGGAGAGCGTCTGCCCGCCCGGCGTCGAGGTCGTGTCGAGCAGCCCCTCCGATACGAAGCGGGCGACGCCTTTCGATGCACTCGAGCGGATCGCACCCGGGGGTGCGCTCGACACCGCGCACGCGCCGGTCGGAGCCGAGACAGTCGCGAAGATTCTCTACACCTCGGGATCTACCGGCGCGCCGAAGGGGGTCATCAACACGCAGAGGATGTTGTGTGCGAACCAGGAGATGATTCGCACCGCGTTGCCATTCCTGGTCGACGAGCCGCCGATCCTCTGCGACTGGCTGCCCTGGAATCACACCTTCGGCGGCAACCACAACTTCGGCATCGTCCTTTACAACGGCGGGACGCTCTACATGGACGACGGCAAGCCGACCCCGGACGGATTTCAGACGACGCTGGCCAATCTGCGGGAGATCGCAACGACCGCCTATTTCAACGTGCCGCGCGGGTATGACCTGCTGGTCCCGATGCTCGGCGCCGACGCGGCCTTCCGGACCCATTTCTTCAGCCGGGTGAAAATGCTGTTCTGCGCGGCGGCGGCGCTGCGCCAGGAGATCGCGGACGCGCTCGAGCGCGCGGCGCTCGACACGCGCGGCGAACGCATCCCGTTCGTCACCGGGCTGGGCGCCACCGAGAGCGCGCCCTTCGCCCTCTGTGCGGGAGATTCGGCGTTCACTGGTGGCCGCATTGGCGTGCCGGTGCCCGGCGTCGAGCTGAAACTGGCGCCGGTCAGCGGCAAGTATGAGGGACGGCTGCGCGGCCCGAACATAACGCCGGGATACTGGCGCGAGCCGGAGCTGACCGAAGCTGCGTTCGACGAGGAGGGGTTCTACCGTCTGGGCGACGCGCTTGGGTTCGTCGATCCGGAAGACCCGTCGAAGGGGTTCGTGTTCGAGGGCCGGTTGTCGGAAGACTTCAAGCTGTCGACCGGTACGTGGGTTCGCGTCGGTCCTCTCCGTGCGGCACTGCTGACTCATCTCGGAGACCTGGTGTTCGACGTGGTCATCGGAGGGCACGATCGGGACTACGTGGTCGCCCTGATTTTTCCGAACCGCGCGCGATCTGAGGGCCTGCCGGCCGCTGACCTGCAACAGCTGGTCTGCCGCAGCCTCGCGGACTTCGCGGAGAGCCACCCGGGCACCTCCACCGCCGTGCGGCGGGCCGCGATCCTGGACGATCCGCCGGCAATCGATCGTCAGGAGCTCACCGAAAAGGGATCGGTCAACCAGAAAGCCGTGCTGCGAAACCGCGCGGCCGTGGTCGAGCGCCTGTTCGCGGAGCGGCTCGACCGTTCGCTCTTCGAGATCGGAGAAGGACGCCAGCGTGACAATCCAGCCCCCTGACATCGATCCCGCAGCGCTCAGCGCCATCGACGTCCACGTGCATCTCGAGGCCGTGGAGACGTCCGACACCGACGCGGCGGCGCGCGACTACTTCGGCGACTCGGGTGCCCCTCGAGACCCCGATGGCCTCGCCGAGTACCTACCGCTCGCGCCGGATGGCGTTCGTGGTGTTCACCGTCGACGAGCGGCTTTCGGGCCGGCGGCACGTCAGCAACGACGACGTCCTCGGATTCGCGGCAACGCATGCCGACGTGGCCATGCCGTTCATCAGCGTGGATCCGACGCGGGGCCCCGAGGCCGTCCGTGAAGCGAAGCGGTTGCTGGCCACCGGGCTGGTGCGCGGGCTCAAACTGCATCCGCCGTTGCAACAGTTCTTCGCGAACGACCGCGCGGCGTACCCGCTCTACGAACTCTTCTCCGAAGCACGGTTGCCAGTGCTGTTCCATACGGGCCACAGCGGCATCGGCACCGGCGTGCCCGGGGGCGGCGGGATCCGGCTGAAATACGGGCACCCGATGCACATCGACGACGTGGCGGTCGATTTTCCGGAGCTGCCGATCGTGATGGCGCATCCGTCGTTTCCGTGGCAAGACGAGGCGATTTCGATCTGCTTGCACAAGCCGACGGTCTACATCGACCTTTCGGGATGGTCCCCGAAGTATTTCGCGCCGACGCTGGTGCAGTACGCGAACTCGCTGCTGAAGCGAAAAGTGCTGTTCGGATCCGACTACCCGTGGATCACGCCGGATCGCTGGCTTGCCGATTTCGAGAAGATAGGAATCAAGGACGAGGTCCGGCCGCTGATCCTGAAGGAGAATGCCGCGCGGCTGTTCGGATTGGGGGGAGTTCTTCCGCCTAAAGGCGGAAGGAAAACGACCGATGACCATACGCACACTCATAGTCCTGGTCGTCTTGCTGGTGTCCTCGGCCACCCAGGCGCAGCCTCCCGCCGGAGCCGGGCCGCCGCAGGGGGCTCAGCCCGCGCCTGGGGTCTCACCGTTCGCCGCACAGCCGCCGCTCTATCCCGACATCCGGCCGGCGCGGCCGTGTGAGAGCCTGACCTCGCTGGCGCTTGCGAATACCACCATCGAGTCTGCCGCGATCGACAAGTCCACGGCGGAGGAATCCGCGGTGTGCCGGGTGACGGCCATCGTGACGCACCCGCCGGCCGGCGACAGGGTGAAGGTCTGGATCGCGCTGCCGATCGACAAATGGAACGGGCGGTTTCAGGGGGTGGGCGGAGGAGGGATGTCGGGCGGCAGCGAGATGAGCCTGCGCGCGCCGGCGGCTGCCGGGTATGTTGCGGCCGCGACCGACACCGGCCACGAAGGGGGCAGCGGCAGCTTCGCGCTCGGACCTGACAACCGGCACAACTGGATCCTCATTCGCGACAACGCCTATCTCGGGATCCACGACATGACCGTGACGGCCAAGGCGGTCACCGAGGCCTTCTACGGCAAGCCTCCCAGATACTGGTACTGGAACGGCTGTTCGACCGGCGGGCGGCAGGGCCTGAGTGAAGCGCAGCGGTACCCCTCGGACTACGACGGGATCCTCGCTGGAGCCCCGGCCATCAACTTTCCGAAGCTTCACGTCGCCCAGTTGTGGGGGCCGATGCTGATGCAGGCCGCCGGCTACGCCGTCCCGATGTGCCGCATGACCGCGGCGACCGAGGCCGCCGTGAAAGCCTGCGACGGCAACGACGGCGTCAGCGACGGCGTCATCGCGGATCCGACGCGCTGCAGCTACGATCCGAAGGCGCTCGTCGGCACCGGGACCGAGTGCGGTCCGTTCACCGAAGCCGACGCCGAGATCATCCGGAAGATCTGGGAGGGGCCGCGGCGATTGGACGGTACACCGCTGTGGCACGGCCTCCCGCGCGGAGCCGCCTTTGCGCTGAGCGCCACCGGCGGGACGCCGCCCGCGCCGCGACCTTTCGGCATCACGCTCGACTGGCTTCGGTACTTCGTGACGCAGAATCCGACGCTGGACTGGACCACCATCACCCCCGCCGCCTACGAGCAGATCTGGGATCAGTCGTACGAACAGTTCAACGGGGTGATTGGCACCGACAACCCCGATCTGTCCGCGTTCCGCGACCGCGGCGGAAAGATCGTGGTCTGGCACGGGTGGGCGGATCAGCTGATCGTCGCGGGCGGCACCGTCGACTACATGAAACGGGTGCAGCAGCACAACGGCGGTCCCGCGAAGACCGGCCAGTTCGCCCGGCTGTTCATGGCCCCGGGCGTGGGTCACTGCGGCGGCGGCCCTGGCGCGGCGCCATCCGGTCAGTTCGACGCGGTCGTGAAGTGGGTCGAACAGGGGCTTGCGCCGGAGACGCTGCAAGGCGTGAAGCGCGATCAGGCCGGGACGGTGACGATGTCGCGGCCGATCTGCCAGTACCCGCTGACCGCGCGCTTCAAGGGGCGGGGGAGCCAGAACGACGTCGGGAGTTTCGAATGTCGAGCAGAGCGGTAGGTCCACTTTTATCCTTGTTTCCGGATCCGAAACTCCATTCGGTTGAAGAAAACCGCCGGACCCGTTCCGCTTCACAGATCGACTGGCGAACGGCCGGTTTGTGGCTTCAGAGGGCCTCCGCCATCGTCGATACGGTCAATCGCTTCAAACCTCCAGCAATTTTGCGGAACCGCTACCACAGGCCGCTGGACAAACTTACGCGGCCGTATCACTCGACGAAACGCCGTATTGCGATCCAAAACACAGCACCGAGCGGCACGAACTCGGGCGCGCGTTTGCATACAGAACCCTCTGTCGTTGCGCAGCTTTACGGGCGTGGAAGCGTTTCGCACGCTAGACTCTGCATGCAATCTAGGTTAGGCTTCGCTGCGCTTCGACCGAACAGGCAACCCACTCAATGATTGCGGGTGAGTAGCACCACCCACGAAGGCCATCGCCGCGCTGCGGGGCGATGGGGCGTGTGTGCACGCAGCCGGCAGGACCATCGACCTCGATGGCCGTGCCGTGCAAGACCTCGGTATTGCGACCGGACGGCGGGAGGGTCCGCCGGCGGTTGGTTGGTTGTGTCGTGTCGGAGTAGGGGCACGGGAAAGTGACTGGAGGAGGAAGCATGCAGTTGAGGAAGGTTTGGGTGCTCGCCTTCGCAATCGCCGCGTTGTGCGCAGGGGTCATGCCTGCCGCCGCGCAGATTACGACGGGCACGATCACCGGAACGGTCGTCGACAACCAGGGCGGCGTGATCCCTGGCGCGACCGTTGTCCTGATCAGCGAGTCACGGAATACGAAGGGAGCCCCGGCGGTCACGAACGAGACCGGCGAGTTACGTCTTTGCGAACGTCACACCCGACGTCTACACCGTCGAAGTGACGATGGACAACTTCAAGACGGTCAAGCGGGCCGGGGTCCGGCTCAGTGGTGGCGACCGTATCGCTGTCCCGGCGCTCACGCTCGAAGCGGGCGGCGTCGCCGAGACCGTCAACGTCACCGCCGAAGCGCTGCTCGTGCAGTCGCAGAGCGCGGAGCGGTCTTACGCGGTCGACTCGGTCCAGATCGAGAATCTGCCGGTCAACCGCCAGAACTTCACCAGCCTGATTCAGTTCGCGCCCGGCGTCATCGCGGGCGGCGACACCGAGCTTCGTGCGCCTGGGCGGCCAGTCGCAGAACAACCTCATGATGGACGGCATCTCCGCCATGGATACCGGCAACAACGGCACCATGCTGGCGATGAACATCGAGTCCATCGGCGAGGTGAAGATCCTCACCCAGGGCTACCAGGCCGAGTACGGCCGGTCCACCGGTCTGCAGGTCACCGCCGTCACCAAGAGCGGCACCAACCGGTTCCGCGGATCGTTCTACGACGTCGAGCGCGACACCAGCTGGAACTCGAACAGCTGGGTGAACAAGAGGAACGGCGACCCCAAGCCAATCCAGGACGAGAACGACTGGGGCTATTCGATCGGCGGCCCGATCGGCAAGCCCGGCGGCGACAACAAGCTGTTCTTCTTCTACAGCCATGAGTACCGCCCGCGCAACACGCCGCTGAACGGCGGCAACCCGATCCGGCTGCGGGTCCCGACCCAGGCCGAGCGCAACGGCGACTTCTCGCAGAGCCTCGACCAGAACGGCGCGTTCATCGGCGCGATCAAGAGCCCGATCACCGGCCAGAATTATCCGAACAACGTGATCCCGCAGAGCGAGCTCTATACGCTCGGCCAGCGCATCCTGAATCGCTATCCGCTGCCGAACCGGACGCAGACCGCCGGCACCAACTACAACTACGAGGCGACGCCCTGCCCAGGTGGAGAACCTCACGCAGCAGCCGGCGATCCGCATCGACTACCAGCTCAGCTCGAAGCTGCGCATCAACGGGAAGTATTCGGGCCAGCGCGCGCGGCAGATCACGTCGCCGGGACCGGTTCCGGGGTTCACCGACGTGAACACGCCGTTCCCCTACATCACCAACTACGCAGCGACGGTGAACTACACCATCAGCCCGACGACGTTCCTCGAAGGCACCTACGGGTTCATCCGCAACGAGCTGACCGGCGGCAACGAGGGCGGCGTGCTCGTCACCGACGCCGCGAACCGGCTGACCGCGCTGCCCGGCTTCCCGCTCCTCTTCCCGAATGCGGGTCAAGGTGAAGAACGACGGCTACTACGCCAACGAAGTGCTGGACTACGTGAGCCCGGCGTTTTGGGATGCGGAGCAACCGAATGATGAACCTGCCCCCGATCTTCGCCTGGGGAAACAAGATCGGCGCGGCGCCGCCCAACCAGCGCTACCCGGGCTGGTTGAATATCAACCGCACGCAGGACGTGGCGGTCAGCCTCACCAAGGTTGCGGGCCGGCACACGATGAAGGCGGGGTTCTACAACAACCACAGCTTCAAGGCGCAGAACGTCGACGCCGGTGGCGGTATAAGCTTGCAGGGTAGAGTCGACTTCGGCCAGGACACCAACAACCCGATCGACACCGGGTTCGGGTACGCCAACGCGGCCACCGGCGTGTTCCGGCAGTATCAGCAGGCGTCGGACTTCATCGAAGGCCAGATGGTCTACAACAACACCGAGTTCTACGTCCAGGACAACTGGAAGATGAACAACCGGCTGACCCTCGACTACGGCATGCGCTTCACGCACCAGCAGCCGCAGTACGACAAGCTCCAGCAGATGTCGAACTTCTTCCCGGATCAGTGGTCGGCTCGGCGCAGCGCCGGTGCTCTACGTGCCGGGCTGCAACAACGGCGCGGCCACCTGCTCGGGGAACACGCTCAACGCGAAGGACCCACGGACCGGTCAGATCCTGACCGTGGCGGGCGTCGCGAACACCCAGGCCGCGATCGGCACCCCGATCCCCGGATCCGGCAACATGCTGAACGGCGTGCGCCAGGCCGGTGACGGCATTGCCAAGACCGGCTACACCTGGCCGGCGATCGTGATCGGCCCGCGCTTCGGCGTGGCGTACGACGTGACCGGGACCCAGACGACGGTCATCCGTGCGGGCGGCGGCCTCTTCTACGATCGTCCCGACGGCAACACCGTCTTCTCGATTCCCGGCAACCCGCCGATCGCCAACTCCGCCGACCTGCGCAACGGCCTGCTGCAGACCGTCGGACAGGGCCTGACGCTGCTGCCGGTGTCACAGCTGGTGACGTTCCAGTACGACGCGAAGGTGCCGGCACAGTGGCAGTGGCAGGCGGGCGTGCAGCGCGTGCTGCCGTACGCGATGGCCATCGACCTCTCGTACGTCGGCAACCACGGGTTCAGCCGGATGGGCGCGCTGCAGGGCGGCTCGACGGTCAACCTGAACGCGGTCGACTTCGGCGCCGCGTACCTGCCGCAGAACCAGGACACCACGCGTACGTCGCGTCAGCACCGTGCCCGGCGCGAACGCGCTCAGCACCAACCTGCTGAAACCGTATGTCGGCTTCGCGAACATCAACCAGAACACGACCGAGTTCTGGGACACCTATCACTCGCTCCAGGCGTCGCTGAACCGGCGCTTCCGGAACGGCTACTCGTTCGGCCTGAACTACACCTACGGGATCTCGTACAAGGGCAACCTGGGCCTGCAGTGGCGGCTCCAGCACAACCCGGATGGCAGCTTCCAGCTGCGCTCCGACCAGGCCGAGTACGAGAAGCTGAACGAGACGCTCGACGCGCGGCCGCACACCATCAAGGGCAACGCGGTGTGGGCGCTGCCGAAGGTGCCGCAGTCGTTCGGCAACATCGCCGGCGCGATCCTCAACGACTGGCGGCTGGCCGGCGTGTGGACCGCTGGGTCAGGCGCGGCCTACGACCTCAACTACAGCTACAACGCCAACGGCGGCAACGTGAACCTGACGGGCTCACCCGACTACGGCGCGCGAATCGTCTACGTCGGCGATCCGGGCAGCGGCTGCTCGGACAACGAGTACGCGCAGTTCAACGTGAAGTCGGTGACCGGCCCGACCTACAACAGTCTGGGCTTGGAATCCGGCCGCAACCTGCTGCGCGGCTGCTTCGACAACCGCGTCGATGCGGCGATCTCGCGCGACATCCGCATGGGCGGCAGCCGAACGCTGGAATTCCGGCTGGACGTGTTCAACGTGTTCAACACGGTGATCATCACCAACCGGCAGAACCAGATTCAGTACAACAGCCCGACCGATCTGAGCCTCCGCAACTCGCAGACGCTGGCCGACGGCTCGATCGACCCGGCCCGCATTCCGCCTCGCAACGCCGGCTTCGGCGCGGCGACGGCCGCGAATCCGCTGCGCAGCATGCAGATCCAGATTCGGTTCGCGTTCTAATCCAGTCCGGGGGGCTTCGCCCCCCGGACCCCCCTGCACGCTCTCTCGCGCGCCGCTTCGCCGGCGCGCTCCGTTCGCGTGGCTCGCTCGCTGCGCTCGCTCGCGGCGCAGATTCGACCTCGGGAGTCGCATCGCGGCTCCCGGGGTTTTTTCACGAGTAGGCCTCTGTCCTGACCTCGACATCTGACGCGTATCAACTCCCAACCTCCAACTCCAACCCGCATTTGTTCGAAGAGACTGGTTGCCGGGTGTGCTTCCGTGGGCTTCTTACTGTCGTTGAGCGATTCCTGCGTGCAGAAAGGCGCCAGGACGGCTAAAAACAGGGCGACGGTGGCTCCTGAGACTCGACTCTGCATGCAATTTGCGTTAGGCTTGCCGCGTCGCCCTGCCGATCGTGTATCACCGAGGCGCGTCCCGTCGTAATCGAAGCGGCCCTATCGGCCTCCATAGGTCCGAGGTGATGATGAAAGCTCCTGTCCGTATTGCGGCTGCGGCGGCGCTCCTTGCGTTCACGTCAGCGGTCGGCGTCCCGCTTGCCTCGCAGCAGCCCGCGCCGGCGCAACCCTCCATGTCTCAGCCTCCCGCGGCACCGCCGGCCACCCCTGAGACCGGGGCGACAGGGCGGCGGCCGAGGGGGCGGGCGCGGGAATCAGATGGCGGCGCTCTACACCGAGCGCTGTGCCGCCTGCCACGGCACCGAGACCGCAGCCGGGCGCGCACCCAACCTGTTCGACGACCAGTGGACCCGGGCAAAAGACGATATCGGGATTGCCGCGGTCATCGCCGACGGTGTGCCTCAGACCGAGATGATTCCGTTCAAGGCGCAGTTGACCGAGCAGCAGATCTGGCAGCTCGTGGCCTACCTGAGGACGCAAGGAGCCAACGCCAAGCCGCGGCCGACCTATGTCCCCGATCCCGACGGTCAGGAGATCAAGTCCGAGAAGCAGACGTTCAAGATCGAGGTGATCGCGAGGGAGATCGAGACGCCATGGGGTCTCGCGTTTCTGCCCGATGGCAGGCTGCTCGTCACCGAGCGCGCCGGCAAGCTCAAGATTCTCCCGAAAGACAAGTCCGGAACCGTCGTGACCGTCTCGGGACTGCCCAAGGTGTGGGAGCGGCAGGACGCGGGACTCTTCGATGTCGAAGTGCATCCGCAGTACGCGAAGAACGGCTGGATCTACCTGTCGTACGCCGAGCCGCTCCCGAACTACACGCCGCCGCCTCCGCCGCCCGAGGGCGCGGCGCCGGCTCCCGCTCCGGCCCCGGGCCGCGGCGGACGTGGTCCGCAGACGCCGAGCATCCCGTCGATGACGACGATCATCCGCGGCAAGATCGGCAAAGACAACGCCTGGACCGACCAGCAAGTGATCTTCCGCGCGCCGACCGAGTTGTTCACCGACAGCAACATCCACTTCGGCTCGCGGTTCATCTTCGATCGGCAGGGGCACCTCTTCTACTCGATCGGCGAACGCGGGGTGGTTGAGAACGCGCAGGACCTCAGCAAGCCGACCGGCAAGATCCATCGGGTCAACGACGACGGCTCGGTGCCGAAGGACAACCCGTTCGCCAACAAGCCGGGAGCGCTCCCGACAATCTGGAGCTACGGCCACCGCAATCCCCAGGGCCTCGCCTGGGATCCGGTCAGCGGCAAGCTGTGGGAGTCGGAGCACGGGCCTCAGGGTGGCGACGAGATCAACATCATCGAGCCCGGCAAGAACTACGGCTGGGGCGTGATTACGATGGGCGTCCAGAACGGGATCACCAAGCGCAGCGAGCCCGGCATGGAGCAGCCAATCACCTACTTCACGCCGAGCATCGCCCCGAGCGGGATCACGTTCTATAGCGGCAACGAGTACCCGGGCTGGAAGAACAGCCTGTTCGTCAGCGCGCTGGCCGGGCAGCAGCTGCGCCGCCTCGAGGTCAAGGACGACAAGGTGCTCGCAGAGGAAGTGCTGTTCAACCAGTTCGGCCGCCTCCACGACGTGATCCAGGGGCCCGACGGTCTGCTGTATGTGACCCTCCAGCTGCCGGGGCAGGTGATGTCTGCATCGACGCCCGGGATGGTCGGACGGCTGGTGCCAGTTTCGAAATAGGGGTTCATTGGTGGACAGTGCTCGCGCGCAACTCCCAACTCGCCAACTTCCAGACTCCCAAGCCGCCCTGGTCTCGAGCACGCGGGCGTGCAAAGCCCACGCACCGCAGCTGGTAGCCAGCGACTTTCACCCGGCTCTCTCGGACTCGGAAGCTCCTTGGGAGTTGGGAGTTGGAGGTTGGGAGTTGTCGTCGCGGCGCTCCTCGCGTCGTTGACCGTCCTGAGCGCGCAGCAGAGATCCTCCTGGCCGCCGCCCGTTCGGAAGACACCCGAGAAGGCCCCGGTCCTCTCCGCAGAAGAAGAGATGAAGACCCTGGCGCTGCCACCGGGGTATCGCGTCGAGCTGGTCGCGCAGGACCCCCTCGTCGTCGATCCGATTGCGATCGACTTCGACGCCGACGGCCGGATGTGGGTGCTCGAGATGCCCGGGTTCATGTCGGCGGAGGGCGCGGCGAATTCGCGGGAGCCGATCAACGACGTGGCGGTGCTCGAGGACACCAACGGCGACGGGGTGATGGACAAGCGCACCGTCTTCGCCGACAAGCTGGTGCTGCCTCGCGCGCTCAAGGTGCTCGAGTCGGGCGTGCTCGTTGGGGAGCCGCCGAATCTCTGGCTGATGAAGGACACCGACGGCGACCTGAAAGCCGACTCGAAGGAGCTCGTCAGCGATAGCTACGGCCGGGCCGCCGCCAGCATCGAGCACAACGCCAACAGCCTCTTCTGGGGGCTCGACAACATCATTTACACGTCCGAGCACGACTGGCACCTGCGTTTGAAGAACGGCAAGTTCGAGACGATCCCGACACTGGCGCGCGGCCAGTGGGGCGCATCGATGGACGACGCCGGGCGCATCTTCCGGAACGTGAACGATGCGCCGCTGTTCGTCGATTTCATCGCGGCGAAGTACTACGCCAGGAACCCGAACCTGGTCCGGACGCGAGGGTTGTACGAGCCGTTGATCTCGCGAGAGGCCTCGACGATCTGGCCGATCCGTGCGACGCGGGGCGTCAATCGCGGATACCGCGATCAGTTCTTCCGGCCCGACGACAGCTCGGTGACGATCCAGGGAGTTGGCACGCCGGTCGTCTATCGCGGCGATCGGCTGCCGAAAGAGCTGTACGGCGACGCCTTCATCACCGACTCCACCACCAACCTCGTTCACCGCTACAAGATCGTCGACGACGGCTCCGGTCGGCTGAAGGCGGTCGATGGTTACGACAAGGGCGAGATTCTCGCGTCCTACGACGAGCGCTTCCGGCCGGTGAACATGCTGCCCGGCCCGGACGGCACGCTCTACGTCGTCGACATGTATCGCGGGATCGTGCAGGAACAGATCTACTGGACCGATTTCCTCCGCGACTACATCCGCGCCCGCGACCTGGAGAAGCCGGTGCACCTGGGCCGCATCTGGCGGATCGTCCACACCACGACGAAACGGGATCGGGCCCCGGCGCTGTCGAAGGCACCCGCGGCAGATCTCGTGAAGGCGCTGTCGCACCCCAACGGCTGGTGGCGCGACACCGCGCAGCGGCTGATGGTCGAGCGTGGAGACGCGACCGTCGTGCCGCTGCTGAAGAAGCTCGCGGCGCAGGACGCTGACTGGCGGACGAAGCTGCATGCGCTGTGGACGCTCGACGGGCTGGATGCCATCGCCGTCGAGGACGTCCAACGGGCGCTCGGTGACAAGGCGCCGGAGGTACGAGCGGCTGCCGTGCGGCTGTCCGAGCGGTGGATTGGACAGGCCAATCATCCGCTGACGGCGGCTGTCACGAAGTTGCTGGACGATCCGAACTGGATGGTTCGCCGGCAGGTGGCGGCAACCGCCGGCGAGCTGCCCGATCCCGCGCGTGCTGAGACAGTTGTCGCGGCGTTGGCCAGCTACGCCACCGATCCGATCACGGTCGACGCGGTGATCAGCGGCCTGCGCGGCATCGAGGCGGATGTGCTCACGCGCGTCATGCAGTCGCCGAAGCACGATCCGGACGCGGTGTCGATGCTGGCGGCGGCGGTCGCGAAGAGTGGAAACATTGCGGCCGTCGAACAGCTGATTGCGCGCGCGACCGATGCCTCCGTCACGCCGGGCGATCAGACCGCATTGCTGCAGGGGCTCGACCTGGGATTGCCGTCGGCTGCCGGGGGCGGCCGAGGCGGCCGTGGCGCGGGCGGCGGCGGCCGTGGTGTGGCGCCGGCGCGGCCGGTTGCCTTGAAGGCCGAGCCCGTGGCGCTGAGCGCCCTGGCGGCGCAGAACAACGACACCGGTGGGTTGGCGAAACGCATCGCGGCGAAGCTCGAGTGGCCGAACAAGCCCGCACCGGTGGTCGCCGTGACGCCGCTCACAGCCGAGGAGCAGAAGCTTTTCACCGCAGGCTCAGAGGTCTACAAGAGCATCTGCCTCGGTTGTCATCAGCCGGATGGGCGTGGGAAGGAAAAGATCGCCCCATCGCTGGTGGAATCGCGCTACACCTCCGGGCCTGATGGCGGCGCCGCGACCAGAATCCTCCTGGCGGGCAAGGAAGGTACGATCGGGCTGATGCCGCCCCTGGGCGGCGCGCTCACCGACGAGCAGATTGCGTCAGTGCTGACCTACGTGCGTCGAGAGTGGGCCAACACCGGGGCGCCGGTGTCCGTGGAAGACGTCCGCGAGGTGCGCGGCCTCACCAAGACCCGCACGCGCCCCTGGACGGACGCGGAGCTCACGACTGCAGGACGCGGCCGCGGGGGCAGGGGTCAGTAACCGGTATCGACGGTTTGTGGTGCAGGCCGTCTGCTGGACCCGGCGAAGGTCTCAGCGTTCAGACCCGGCCAAATAGAGGAGGCGTCATGCAGTCGAAGTTCTGGACGGCAGCCGTTGCGGCCGTGGCCGTTTGCGCGGCGATTCGGCGGCGCCGCACAGCAGCCCGCGGCCCCGGGTCAGGGCGCGGCGCCCGGCGGCCGTGGCGGCGGCGGAGGAAGGGGCGGCGTTGCGCCCGGCTTCTTCACGGCCATCGACACCGACAAGGACGGGGCCGTAACGAAGGCGGAGATGCGGGCGACCTTCGACCGCTGGTTCGGTCAGTGGGACAGCGCGAACAGCGGCGCGCTGACGCAGGACCAGGTGCTCGCCGGCATGAACGCGGCGCTGCCGCAGCCGGCCCCTGGGGCGTTCGGCGGCGGCCGTGGGGCTGGGCAGAATCAGACTCCGCAGCCTCAGCACGTGGATGCGATGATCGCCGCCCTGCCCGCGGCTGCGCCGGCGAAACCGAAACAGCCTCGGCGCGTGCTCGGTACTCGGCAAGGCTGCCGGCTTCGTGCATTCATCCATTCCGCTGGCCGGCCGCACGATCGAGGAACTGGGCAAGAAAACCGGTGCATGGTCGACGACCATCACCTACGACCCTGCTGACATCAACGACGCGAACCTGAAGCAGTACGACGCGATCTTCCTGGCCAGCACCACCGGCGCGTTCCTCGACGATGCGAACGACGCGGCCGCCACGGCGGCACGGCGCAAGGCACTCCTCGATTTCGTCCGGGGCGGGAAAGGGCTCGGGGGCATCCACGCGGCAACTGATTCGTACCACCAGAACGCGCCCGCGGCGACGACCGAGGCAGCCGGCGCGGCGGGCCGGGCCGGGGGGGCTCGCGGCGGCGGCGGACGTGGCGGCGGTCAGGCCGCGGGCCTGGTCGCGCAGTTCTTCGCCCAGGGGGACAAGAACAACGATCAACGCCTGAGCAAGGACGAGTTCGGTGCGCTCTCCGATACCTGGTACGGCAAGCTCGACACCGCAAATGCCGGCCGCGTCAGCCAGGCCGAATTCACGCAGCGGTTCGCGGGCGCCATCCTGCCGGCGCCACCGCCGGCCGCGCCCGCGTCCGCGTCGGCCTCCGTTGCGCCACCGCGCCAGGGCTGCACCGGGTACTCGAACCAGGCGGCGTCGACAGCGCTCGGTCCCGACAACCAGGTCGGGACGTGGCCGGAGTTCAACAAGATGATTGGCGGGTTCTTCAAGTGGCACTGGAACAACCCGCAGGAGATCACCTACAAGATCGACGATCCGAAGCATCCGCTGAATGCGCCGTTCCTCAAGCTCCAGGGGCCGCTGGTCGTCAACGACGAGACCTACACCTTCGGCCGCGAGAGCTTTTCGCGTCAGAACGTCCGCGTGCTCACGAGCATCGACTACTCGAAGATGTGCGACGACGACAAGAAGAAGGAGCAGAACCCGCGGGAGGATCACGACTACGGGCTCAGCTGGGTCAAGCGCGAGGGGAAAGGACGGGTCTTTTACATGGCGCACGGTCACGACGAGAGCAACTACGCGAAGACCCCGCTCCTCGAGCACCTGCTCGCCGGGATGCAGTATGTCCTCGGGGATCTGCAGGCGGACGACAGCCCGAGCGTGAAGGGCGGGACGAAGATATCCGAATGATCCCAACCATTCTCGACGTCGATGAGTCGACTATATGAAAGCATCGTTTTACCGAGGCAATCGAAAGTTCGAGACAGGTACCGTCCCGATGCCGACTCCGGCCGACGGCGAAGCGCTGTTGCGCGTCCGGCGCGTCGGCATCTGCGGCACCGACCTCCACATCTTCCAGGGTCACCTCGATCATCGTGTGCCTCGCGGCGGGATCATCGGGCACGAGACCTTCGCCGACGTGGTCAGCGCGCCCGGCGGCAGCGGCTTCCACGAGGGCGATCGCGTCGTCGTCGAGCCCGTGCAGTTCTGTGGGCAGTGCCGCGCCTGCCGCATGGGGGCGACCTACCTCTGTTATCAGCTCAAGGTGCTCGGTGTGGACGTCACCGGTGGCATGCAGGAGTACTGGGCGGTGCCCGCGGCGCGGTTGTTGAAGTTGCCGGACTCTGTCTCCGATCACGACGCGCCGCTGATCGAGCCGCTGGCCGTGGCCACGCATGATGTGGCGCGCGCCGAGGTCAAGTCCGGCGATCGCGTCGTCGTGTTCGGCGGCGGACCGATTGGCACGCTCATCGCGCTGGTCAGCCGGCAACGCGGAGCCGACGTGAAAGTCGTGGAGATCAATCCGCATCGCGTGGAGATGTTGAAGACCTTCGGGCTCGATCCGATCGGGCCGGGAGAGGACGTCAAAGCCGCCGTCAACGCCTGGACCGACGGCACCGGTGCGGACGTGGCCTTCGAGGTGAGCGGCAGTGCCGATGCGGCGGCGCTGGTGACGGAGGTCGCGCGCGTGTGGGGCACGGTGAGCATCATCGCCATCCATTCAGAGCCGGTGCCGTTCCACCTGTATTCACTCTTTGCCCGCGAGCTCAAGGTCCATGGCAGCCGGCTGTATACCCGCTCGGCGTGGGAGGAGGCCATCCGCCTCGTCGCAAACGGGGCGGTCAACGTCGGGCCGCTGGTCAGCCGCGTGATTCCGCTCGACGATCTCCAGCAGGGAATGGAGGAAGCGCTGGGCGGCGGCCCGGTGATGAAGGTGCTGGTCGAAGTCGGATGCTGAACTCGAGCTTGTAGAATCGGGAGCTGTGACCGCCCCGATCCTCGAGCTCCATCACGCCACGGTCCTCAAGGACGACCGCCCCGTTCTCGACGACGTCAGCCTCACCATCGCGGATGGTGAGCACACCGCGATCGTCGGTCCGAACGGAGCAGGGAAGTCGATCCTGGTCAGCCTGCTCACGCATTTCGAGCGGCCGGTGGCCCGCGCCGACGGCGTCCCACCCGTGCGCGTGTTCGGGGAAGACGCGTGGAATGTCTTCGATCTGCGTTCGCAGATCGGGATCGTGTCGGCGGACCTGCACAACCGCTTCGTCACGGGCAACAGCGAAGGGCGAATCACGGCCGCGAAAGCCGTGGTGTCGGCCTTCCTGGCCTCCCACGGCATCCTTCGCTACGGCTCGATCACCGACGAGATGCGCCGCCGCGCCGCGGCGGCGCTCGAGGCTGCCGGCGTTGACCACCTGGCGCGCCGCACCCTCGATCAGATGTCGAGCGGTGAAGCCCGCCGCGTGATGCTGGCGCGCGCGCTCGTGAATTCCCCGCGCGCGCTGGTGCTCGACGAGCCCACCACCGGGCTCGATCTGGTCGCCCGCCACGGCTTCATGGAGCGTGTGCGCGAGGTGGCGAGGGCGGGGACGACGCTGATCCTGATCACGCACCACATCGAGGAAATCGTTCCAGAGATCTCGCGCGTCGTCCTGCTGCGTGAGGGGAAGATCATCGAGGACGGGCCGAAGCCGGGAGTGCTCACGGCAGGGTCGCTGACCCGGCTGTTCGGCATTCCCGTGATGACAGACGAAGCCGGCGGCTACCTCTACGCACGGCCCGGTCGCAATCGCGGCAGCTTGCAGTAAAGCGCAACACGGACAGAGCCTGCCTCGCCGTAGCGCAACACGGACAGAGCCTGCCGCGCCGTAGCGCAACACGGACAGGGCCTGCCTCGCTGTAGCGCGGAGGCGGGGCGGCTACCTGCTGCGGCTGGCGGTCCAATTCGTATTCGTGCCGCCGCCCTTGACCGATCCTTCCATCTTGTCGCCGGTCACGCGCCCCGTGTATTCGGCGTTTCCCGCGGTGAACGTAATCTGATCGCCCCGCAGCTTGCCGCTGACGGCGGTGCTCGTTCCGCTACTGGTCAGGGTGCCTGAGACGATCTGGAATTCCTGTTTCAGCGTCAGCTCGCCGGTGGGCAGCTTCCAGGTTCCCTCGGCTTTGGCGGGCACGATCCAGAGCAGCGACGTGCACCAGCTGACGCAGTCGCCGGCGACGGTTTCGGATTCATCCGCGGCCCAGCCTTCGGGCGCGAAGGTGTTGCCGACGATCCGGGATCCCGGCGGCAGATTCAGGAACTTGGGTGTGAGCTTGTTGAGATTGTGGGGCAGCAGGAACAGCGCCAGCACCGTCGCCTTGGAGATGTCCGCCTCGTACATGTCGCCTTCGATGAACGTCGCCTTGTCCGACACGCCGGCCTCGGCCGCCTGCTTGCGCGAGAGCTCGACCATGTCGTGGTTGAACTCGACGCCGACCGCCCGTGCGCCGCGTTTGGCGGCCGCGATGATGTTGCGGCCATCACCGGACCCGAGGTCCATGACGAAGTCCTGCGGCGTCACCTTCGCCATGTCGAGCATCTTCTCGACCAGCGCAGCAGGAGTCGGCACCCAGACCACATCCTTGCCGGCCTGGCCGACGGTGGGTTTGAAGGGTTCGGTTGCCGGTGGGGCCTGAGGCGTCTGGGCGGCGGCAGAAGCCACGAGGCTCCCGAAGATGACGGCCGCCGCGATGCTCGTTCTTTTCATGTGTGTTCGATGCTCCTGGACCCGGAATTCTCCCATATCAGCCGGGCATGTAGAGTAATGGTTTGTCCCAGCTGACCTTGCCTCCACGCCAGCGATGGACCATCGTCGCGCTGCTTTCCTCATCGATCGCGATCAACCTGATTGACCGGCAGGTCCTGTCGGTGCTCGCGCCGGTTCTCCGCGAGAATTTGCGGCTGAGCGCGACACAGTACGCCTACATCACCGCTTCGTTCCAGCTCGGGATGATGGCGGGCCAGGTGCCGGTCGGCGCCTTTATGGATCGGGTCGGAACTCGAATCGGGTTGGCCGCAATCTTCATCGCCTGGTCCATCGTCGGCGGAGCCCATGCGCTCGCGTCAGGTCTCCTGGGTTTTGTTGCGCTCCGGTTTCTGATGGGGCTGTGCGAGTGCGGCAATTACACCGCGGGCATCAAGGCGATTGCCGGCGCTGTTTCCCGCGGCGACGCGCGCCTCGGCCGGCGGCTTCTTCAATGCCGGCGCGCAGTTCGGCTCGATCGTCGCTACGCCGCTCGTGGTCTTCATCGCCACACACTTTGGCTGGCGCCTCGCGTTCCTGATTTCGGCGGTGATTGGGCTGCTGTGGTTGATCCCGTGGCTGGCCCATTTCCCCAAAACCGGCACCGGCCCGGGCGGCGACGCGACGGATGGAGGCGAGGGCAAGGTCGGCTTCGGCAAGTTGATTCGCAACCGGAAGGTACTGGGTCTCTTCCTGATCCGTGTGTTCTCCGGTCCGATCACGACCTTGTACTGGTTTTGGCTCCCGCTTTATCTGCGAACCGGCCGTGAGATGTCATTCACCATGATCGGCATGCTGGGATGGCTGCCAAACCTGTTCGGCATGTCGGGCAACGTCCTGGGCGGCCTGCTCACGGATCGCCTGGTCGCGAAGACCGGGTCGACGGATCTTGGCCGCAAGCTGGCGTTCACCGGTGCATTCGGTCTGTCGGCCCTGAGCATGGCGATGCCGTTCGTGGGGAACGACTACGTCGCGCTGGCCCTGATGGGACTGGCCCTCTTCGGCAACCAGTGGGTCGCCGCCACGTACATCGGGACCGTCGGCGACGTCGTGCCCCATCAGGTCGCCGGGCGCGTCAACGGCCTGGCCGGGTTCGGCGACAGCACCTCGGTCCTGCTCGCACAGCTCGCGATCGGCGTCCTGGTCGACCGCTACTCGTTCACGCCGGTGTTCGTCGGGGCTGGCATCTTCCCGTTGCTGGCGCTGGCCAGCGTGCTGTTCGTGCTTGGCAGGATCGAGCGCGCGGAGTTCAGGTAATCACTCTTGGGATCGCATTCAGCAGCAGTGACAATTCGACGCACGGATCAGCATTTATTAGTTTGCGGGCGGGGCCCCACCCCCGCCCGCCGCGTGGGGCCCCACCCCCACGCGCTGCCAGCGCTCGCTTCGCTCGCGCCGGTGGCTAGAGGCATCTAGCCGCTTGGATAAGCATTCTGTCGTTTCGGCTTCCCGCAGATTGCTAATCCAAGCGGCTAAGTGTTGCTGATCACCGGCGCTGAGCGAAGCGAAGGCTGGCAGCCATGGAGGTGGGGCCATGCTGATCGAGTCGCCCGAATAACCCCACTGCGCGAACCCGCGAACCCGCGCACATTGCGATAGTATTCTCCCCATGCCTAGTGCTTCGCTTCTTCGCAGAGCAGCGTTCGCGGCGCTCATCCTCGGCGCGGCGTTTGCTGCAACACTGCCGGTTCGCGGCGCCGACAAGCGGATCGTTCTCATCGCCGGGCGGCCGAGCCATCCGCCGGGCATGCACGAATTCCGCGCGGGCAGCCTGCTGCTGCAGAAGGCGCTGTCCGGCGTCCCGGGGATCAAAGTCGACGTCTACGACATGGGCTGGCCGGCGAAGATGGTCGACGGCGCCCGCGTCGACGACAGCTCGCTGCTCGACACCGCCGATGCCGTGCTGATCTATGCGGACGGCGAAAAGGGCCATCCCGCGCTCCAGGGCGAGCGGATGAAGGTGATCGACGCGCTGGCGGCCCGCGGCGTCGGGTCTCGGCTTCGCGCACTATGGCGTCGACGTGGCGCGCCGGCGTGCCGGGCGAAGCCTTCCAGCGCTGGATCGGCGGGTACTACGAGACGAACTGGTCGGTCAATCCGATGTGGAAGCCCGACTTCCAGAAGTTCCCGAATCACCCGATCACGCGCGGGCGTCGGTCCGTTCGCCACGCACGACGAGTGGTACTTCAACATGCGATGGGCGCCCGAGGCGGCCTTGAAGGGACACTTCACGCCGATCCTGGTCGCCACGCCGAGCGACGAGGTCCGCAAGGGGCCATACGTCAGCCCGACGCGGCCCGTACGATCACATCATCGCGGCCAGCGGCAGGCAGGAAACGATGATGTGGGTCTTCGAGCGGCCCGATGGCGGACGGAGCTTCGGCTTCACCGGCGGACACACGCACGCCAACTGGGGCGACGTGAATCAGCGGCGCGTGATGCTGAATGCGCTGCTGTGGATGGCCAAGGTGGACGTGCCGGCCGGGGGCGTCAAGGACAACATCACGGCGGAGGATTTGACGAAGAACCTCGACGAGAAGCCGCCGCGGAAGCAATAGGCAGGTCGGGCGGGTCTAAAGACCGCCCCTACGATTGCTGATGATCCTCCCCCACTGTCTGTAGGGCCGGGTCTTCAGACCCGGCCGCTTTCCCGCCTATACGCTGCCGCCAGGAGCGACACCGGGTGCATGACCCGCACGTTGGCGCCGGAGTTCTTCAATCCACGTGCAATCTGCAAGTGACAGCCTGGATTCGCCGTCGCCACAATCTCCGCGCCGGTGGTCTTGATGTGTCCCACTTTCCGCTTCAGCAGGGCTTCGGCCTGCTCGGGCTGGGTCAGCGCGTAGATCCCAGCGCTTCCACAGCACCACGACGACTCGGGCAGTTCGGTGAGGGTCACGCCTGGAAGCGAGCGCAGCAGGGCCCGCGGCTGACGCGAGATCTTCTGCCCGTGCACCAGATGACAGGATTCGTGGTAGGTCACCGTCGCGGGCGTGTCGAATGGCGGCGACCCCGGTGCGCGGCAGCCAAGCTCCACGAGCCATTCCTGGACATCCCGCAGCTTCCGGTCCCAGATCTGCGCCCTGGCGCTGTACGCCCGATCGTCGGCGAGGAGTGGCCCGTAGTGCCGCAGGTGCGAGCCACAGCCGCCGGCGTTCGAGATGATCGCGTCGTAGCGGTCTGGCGGGATCAGATCGATCATCCGCCGCGCGAGCGTGCGGGCCATGTCCAGCTCGCCGTTGTGGGCGTGCAGCGAACCGCAGCATGGCTGGTTCGCCGGTGTGTCGATCTCGCAGCCGTTCGCGAGGAGCACGTCGGCCGTGTCCCGGTTGATGTCCGGAAACACCAGGTCCTGCACGCAGCCCGTCAGCACCGCGACCCGGGCGCGCGCGGGACCGGCCGGCTTCTCGTGCCGAGCGATCAGGGCTGATGAGAACTTCGGCGCGACCGTGGGCGCCTGCGGCTCGAGCCGTCGAAGGTCCGGCGGGAGGAGCCGGGTCAGGCCGAGTCGACGTGAGAGCGCTTCGAGTCCGCTGACCTGATACAGGCGGAGCAGCCGCCCGGCAGCCCGCAAGGCCGAAGGGCGCATGAACAGGAAGTTCAACGTGATCGCCCGCCAGAAGCGCCGCTTGAGGCTGGCATCGACGTCGGCTCTCTGAATGTCGCTGCGCGCGGTCTCGAACAGCACGCCGTAGTTCACCCCTGCCGGGCAGGCCGTCTGACAGGCAAGGCAGCCGAGACAGTAGCTCATCTCGTCGGCGAACGTCGCAGACATCTCCAGATCGCCGTCGGCGATCGCCCGCATCAGCGCGATGCGGCCACGAGGACTGTTGCGCTCCCGGCCGGTCGCGTCGTAAGTGGGGCAGGTGGGCAGGCACATTCCACAGTGCATGCACTGCTGGAGGACCGAGTAATCGATGGTCTTGAGGGTGGCGCCCACGGTCCTAGTCGAACATCTTGCCGGGGTTGAGCAGGTTGTTCGGATCGAGAGTCTGCTTGATCCGCCGCATCAGCCCGAAGCTGGCGTCTCCCATCTGCGTTCGCAGCCAGGGCTTCTTGGCAAGGCCGACTCCATGTTCACCGGTGATGGTTCCGCCCAGTTCGAGCGTGCGCTTGACGATGGCCTCCAGGGCTTCGTGAACGCGATGCATCTCGTCGCGGTCGCGCTCGTCGGCGAGGAAGGTGGGGTGAAGGTTGCCGTCCCCCATGTGGCCGAACGTGCCGATCTGCAGGTCGAACGCGGACGCGGTGTCGGCAATGAAGCGAACCATCGACGCGAGCTCGCTCCGGGGCACGGTCACGTCTTCGAGGATGGTGGTTGGACGTCTCCGCGCGAGGGCCGAGAAAGCGTTGCGGCGCGCGGCGGCGAGCTGCAGCGCCTCGGCCTCGTCTTTCGCGGTGCGCACATCGCGCGCACCGTGCTGGCGGGCGAGCGCCTCCATCTGCGCGCCCTCGTCGGCGACCACCGCCGGATGGCCGTCGGTCTCCATCAGCAGGACGGCTTCGCAGTCGGTCGGCAGGCCGACGTGGGCGTAGTCTTCGACGCACACGGCTGTCACGCGGTCGAGGAACTCCAGCGTGCACGGGATGATGTGGGCGGCGACGATCGCCGACACCGTCGCGGCGGCATCCTCGATCCGGTCGTACAACGCCAGCATCGTCCGTCGCGCGGCGGGCCGCGGGACCAGCTTGATCAGCACTTCCGTGATGATGCCGAGCGTGCCCTCCGAGCCGACGAAGAGATCCTTCAGCGAGTAGCCGGCGACGTCCTTCACGCATTGATTGCCGAATCGAGCAACCTCCCCATCCGGCAGCACGACTTCGAGCCCCATCACGTAGTCGCGGGTGACCCCGTATTTCAGGCCTCTGAGGCCACCTGAATTCTCAGCGACGTTGCCGCCGATGGTGCTGATTCGCATCGAGCCGGGGTCGGGAGGATAGAAGAGGCCATGACGTGCCGCCGCCTCGTCGATGCGCTGGGTGATTGTCCCCGGCTGCGCTCTCAGGGTCAGGTTTCGGGGATCGAGATCGAGGATCGCGTTCATCTGCGCGAGGCAGAGCACAAGGCTGCCCGGCGTCGGCACGCTCCCGCCGCTCAAGCCTGTTCCCGATCCACGGGTCACGATTGGCACACCCGCCGCTGCGGCCAGCCGCACGCAGTCGGCGACCTGGGCCGTGGTGCGCGGAAAGACCACCGCCTCCGGCCGCTGCTTCATCGCGGCGGTTCCGTCGAAGCTGTACGGAATCAGATCCTCGGGTTCGGTCAGGACTCCGCCACGGCCGACGACCGCAGCGAGAGCATCCACCGTGGAAATAGAGAGAGGCATGTCAGAGATAGGTGTCAAATCCCAAGCTCCAAGTTCCAACTCCCAACGCACTCCCAACGCCCAATTTTCCAAGCAAGATGCATTTGGAGATTGGATGTTGGGAGTGGTTGGGAGTTGGGATTTGGAGCTTGGGATTTGACATCGTGCTATCGGGCTGCAATCACTCGCTGGCGCTGTTCGCCGAGGCGCGCGACGCCGAGGCTGACCTCGTTGCCGGCGCGGAGATACACCGGCGGTTTCATGCCGTGACCGACGCCGGGAGGCGTGCCCGTGGAGATGATGTCTCCCGGCCGCAGGCTCATGAACTTGCTCAGATAGCTCACGAGGTAAGGCACGCCGAACACCATCGTGCGGGTGGTGCCGTTCTGATAACGCTTGCCGTCCACCTCGAGCCACATGTCCAGCTCGGCGTAGTCAGGCACCTCGTCGGGCGTCACCAGCCAGGGGCCAATCGGTCCGAACGTGTCGGCGCTCTTGCCCTTGACCCACTGCCCGGTCCCTTCGAGCTGGAAGGCGCGCTCCGAGACGTCGTGGACCACGCAGAAGCCGGCGACGTGATCCATCGCGCGAGCTTCGTCCACGTACTTGGCCGTCCTGCCGATGACCACGCCGAGCTCGACTTCCCAGTCGGTTTTTTCAGAGCCGCGCGGGATCTCGAGATCGTCGTTGGGGCCGACGATGGAAGACGTCGCCTTCATGAAGATGATTGGCTCGGACGGCACCTTCATCCCGGATTCGGCGGCGTGGTCCGAGTAGTTCAGACCAACGCAGATGAACTTGCCGACCCCAGCCACGCAGGGTCCGATCCGCGGGCTGCCGTCCACTCCGGGCAGGGTCTTCGGATCCAGCTTCCGCAACTTCGAGAGCGACTCCGGCAGGAGGACGTCACCACTGACATCCGCAATGACACCGGAGAGGTCGCGGATCTCTCCATCGCGTCCAGCAGTCCGGGTTTTTCACGGCCGGCAGCTCCGTATCGCAAGAGCTTCATTCATTCCTTTCGTGCGTCAACTCCCAACTCCCAACTTCCAACTCCCAAGGGAACCGATACGAACAACGCAGTGAAAGTCCTGCCAACAAGCTCGTTGGGTGACGTTCGCCCCCTTGTTCGACCGACTTCCCTTGGGAGTTGGGAGTTGGAAGTTGGAAGTTGGGAGTTGACATCTGTCAGTACGTAGACCGTCCTCCACTGATGTCGAACACCGCACCAGTGGAGAAGGAGTTCTCTTCGGAGACGAGCCATGCCGCCAGCGAGGCGAGCTCGTCGATTTGCAGAAACCGGCCGCGCGGGATCTTCGACAGCATCCAGTCGAGGTGCGACTGCGACATCTGTTCGAAGATGCGCGTCTTGGCGGCCGCCGGCGTGATGCAGTTCACGGCGATGTTCTCGCCCGCGAGCTCTTTGCCAAGGGACTTCGTCAGCGCGATCACGCCGGCCTTGGCGGCGCTGTAGGCCGAGGCGTTGGCGTTGCCCTCCTTGCCCGCGACCGACGAGATCGTAACGATGCGGCCGTACTTGCCCTTCATCATTTCCGGGATCACCGCCCGGCAGCAGTAGAACACGCTCAGCAGGTCGACCTCGATGACTCGCTGCCAGTCGTCCGGCGGGTATTCCCAGGTCTTGTGATTCGGTCCGGCGATGCCGGCGTTGGCGACGAGAATGTCGATACCGCCGAACGCTTTGGCCGTTGCCGCCGCGGCTGCGTCGACCTGCGAGATGTTCGAGACGTCGACCGCCTGTGTGAGGACCGTCCCTCGCCCCTTCAGCTCGGTGGCAGTCTTCGCGGTCTCCGCCTCGTCCAGGTCCCACAATGCCACGCTGGCGCCCGACGCGAGCAACCGCTCGCTGATCGCACGGCCGAACCCCTGTGCGGCCCCGGTGACAATTGCACGGCGGCCTTTCAGATCGAAATGGTTCAATGTTGATCCAGGAAGCTGATAGCTACTTAATGCGACTCCCTCGGCACCGCGTGTCCCCGGCATCCCCGCAGGAAGTCGAGATCCGCGCCCCGGTGAGCCTGTTCGACATGGCGCACGTACATCTGCACGTAGCCGCCGTCGTGGGTTGGCTGCGGCGGTTTCCACTCGGCGCGCCGCCGCGCCAGCTCATCGTCCGGCACGTCGAGCTGGAGCCGCCGCGCCTCGACATCGAGCTCGATGAAGTCCCCTTCGCGCACCAGCGCCAGCGGTCCGCCGACCGCGGCTTCCGGGCAGACGTGAAGGACGACGGTGCCGTAGGCGGTGCCGCTCATGCGCGCGTCCGAGATCCGGACCATGTCGGTCACACCCGACTTCAGCACGGCTGGAGGCAGCCCCATGTTGCCCACCTCGGCCATGCCCGGGTATCCGACCGGGTCCGCTGTTCCGCAGCACGAGTACGCATGAGGCGTCGGCATCGAGCGCGGGGTCGTTGATGCGCGCCTTGTAGTGCTCGATCGTGTCGAACACGATGGCGCGGCCGCGGTGCTTCATCAGGTGCGGGGACGCGGCCGAGGGCTTGATCACCGCCCCGTCAGGTGCCAGGTTGCCGCGCAGGACCGCGATGCCGCCGCTCTCGGCGAGCGGCCGGTCCACCGGGCGAATCACCTCGGTGTTCCAGCGCGGCGCGTCGTTGCAGTTCTCCCAGATGGTCTTGCCGTTGACGGTCATGGCCTCGCGGTTGATGAGGCCGCTCTCGCCAAGCGTGCGGACGATCGCCGGCAGCCGCCCGCATAGTGGAAGTCCTCCATGAGAAAGCGGCCCGACGGCTTCAGATCCAGGAGGGTCGGAACGTTGCGGCCGTAGGTATCCCAATCTTCGAGCGACAGCTCGACGCCGACGCGGCCCGCGATCGCGAGAAGGTGAATCACGGCGTTCGTGGAGCCGCCAATCGCGCCGTTCGCGCGAATGGCGTTCTCGAAGGCGGCGCGGGTCAGGATCTTCGAGATGCGCACGTCCTCCCGCACGAGCGTGACGATGCGGCGGCCGACGAGGTGGGCCAGCGCATAGCGTCGCGAATCGACGGCGGGCAGGGCCGCGTTGTAGGGAAAGGCGATGCCGAGCGCCTCGACCACGGAGGCCATCGTGGACGCGGTCCCCATGACCATGCAGGACCCGGCCGATCGGGACATGCTGGCCTCGGCGTCCATGAACTGCTCGAGGCTCATGATGCCGGCCTTGACGTCCTCGCTGAACTTCCAGACGTCGGTGCCGGAGCCGATATCCTGGCCGCAGTACTTGCCGTTGAGCATCGGACCGCCCGAGACGACAATCGCGGGCACGTCGCAGCTCGCGGCGCCCATCACGAGCGACGGGGTGGTCTTGTCGCAGCCGCAGAGCAGCACCACGCCGTCGATCGGGTTGGCGCGGATGGACTCCTCGACATCCATGCTCACCAGATTGCGGTAGAGCATGGCGGTGGGCCGCATGTTGGATTCGCCGGTCGACATCACCGGGAATTCCACCGGCAGCCCGCCCGCCTCCCACACGCCGCGCTTGACGTGCTCGGCGATCGGTACGGAGGTGCGCGTTGCAGGGCGTCAGCTCCGACCAGGTGTTGCAGATGCCGATGACCGGCCGGCCGTCGAACACGTCAGCCGGCAGCCCCTGGTTGCGCATCCAGCTGCGATGGATGAATCCATCCTTGTCGTGCTTTCCGAACCAGGCGGCTGATCGAAAGGTGCGCTTCGTATCGTCGGACATGATCTATTGCGCTTGGGGCCCTCCCCCGAGCCGCCAGCCCCGAGTCCCGAGCCCCGAGATTAGTGTTTCACGGCCGAGAGATGCTCGCGCAGCAGGTCGCGGCCGAAGTCGCTCTCGAAGTCGCGCCACACCGAGTGAATGTGGTTGCCGTCGTTCTGGGTGTTGTCGAACTCGATCACGAATGTCGGTCCCTGGACGCGATAGTAGTGCTTCTGACCGGGCTCGACCGGGCCGGCCCATGCGAACGCGATCTTGTCGACGCCGCCTTTCTTGATTTCGGCCTGGCGTTCGGCGGCGATATCGGCGGTCATCTGCGACGTGTAGACCTCGATCAGCTGCATCAGCAGCTCGCGCTGCTTCGGGGTCAGGGCACTCGCCGGGATCCCAAGCGGCGACAGCGGGTTGGTGATCACCTCGGTCTTCGTCAGGATGTCGGTCGGGGCGACTTCGGCGATGAGCGCCGACTTCTTCTGCCCGTCGTCGAGGGCCATCATCATCGCGCGGCCGGCGTCCTGTTCGCGGTCGAGCACGCGGAAGCCCTTCTTCGGACCCTCGCGCACTTCAGCCGGGTTGGTGCCCCAGAACGAGGGTGCCCCCACGACTGCGGCGCCGTCCGCGACGGTGAAGTGCAGCGACACGTGATGCCCTTCGACCCGCCAGCCCCACGTTCCCTTGCCCGCCGGTGTGCCGAACACCGTGAAGAAGTAGAGCTCGGGGTCGCGGATGTTGCCGCCTGGTTTCCCGCCGCGCGCCGACGCCTCGGTGTCGCGCAGGATGGCCTCGAGCTCGTTCATGATCGCGGTGGTGGTGGTGTAGCCCCGCTGACTCAGACCGCTCTTGAGCAGCTCGTGCGCGAGCTTGCGCTGCGGCTCGGTCATCTCCTTGATCGGGAGACCCTGCCGCGGAAACATGTTGGTCGGAATGAAGTTCCAGTGCGTGCGATCCGGTGAGTTGAGCGGATCCGCCGCCTTCTCTCGCTGTTCAGCGGTGAGGCTGTCGAGAAACGCGGTCGCGCTCTTCGCCATCGCGGCGCCGGTCCGCTGCGAGGCGATGGTGCTGCCCATCGCGCCCGAGACCAGCACGGCAAGGGCCACGGCAAGGCGGGCGCGGTTGAACGATTTCATAGTCACCTCGTTTTCCAGCTGTCCGGCTGTCGTCCCCGGCTCTGCCGCCCCGGCGGACGCGGCGGAACCGAACGCCAGATTCTAAACTGCCTCGGGGAATCTGATGAGGGAGGAGCCAGGAACCTGCGTGAACAGCTTCTTGTCGCGCAGGACCATCTCCAAACTCGTCCGTGCCAGCCGGGAGTGCTCCCGCGCGAGCGCCTCGGCACGCGTCGGCTCCCGGTTGGCGATCGCATCCACGATCGCCCGGTGGTGCATCTGGGAAATCGTCACGACTTCCCGGCCTTCCTTTCCCCGCGCGTGGCCGAGGATGAACGCGTTCGGCGAGGCGAAGGGGAGCGCCACGGCGCGATCCACGGCCCGCCGGAGCATCGCGCTGCGCGCGAGGTCGAGCAGCAGCGAATGAAACTGTTCGTTCAGCGTGATGTACTGCGCGAGCGCGTCGGTGCCAGACGTCCACCGCTGGAGCAGGCGATCGATTCGGGCGAGCACCGATCGGGTGGCGGCGAGGTCTTCCTCGCGTTGCAGCCGCTCGGCCGCCAGCTTGGCGGCGGTGCCTTCCAGCATGCCGCGGATCTCGATCCCGTCATGGATGTCCTGGACCGTGAACTCCGCGGCCACGAATCCGCCCGTCGGACGGGCGGTCAGCAGCCCCTCCTGTTCCAGCCGGTCGAGCACCAGTCGCAGCGGCGTGCGGGAAACCTTCAGCCGGGCCGCGAGAGGAATCTCCCGCAACCGCTCTCCCGGGCGGAACTCGCCCCGCAGGAGGAGTTCGCGCATTTGAAGCAGCGCACGAAGCGTTTGTGATTCGAGCTTTTGGGTGCGTGGTTCCACTGAAGGGCGGTCCGTGGGGCGAAGCCTAACACGTCCGGCAATCTGCATGCAATTGGACCTCTGGCGGACTCGCGGGTCGGTAAATTCACTGTAATTGGCGGCGCGCACCGCTGCCCCTGGGTCCCTTCTGCATGCAGTTTGTTTTAGAATGCCCGAATCGCCACCCATGCCCGCGAACCCGGAACCCCGAACCCGTGAACCGAACCCCCGAACCGAACCCTGAACCCCGGCACCCGGAACCCGGAACCCTCGTGGAATATACTCCCCGCCCATGACCTCCACGCCCACCAGGGCGCGCCACATCGTCACACTGTTCGCCGTGGCACTGGCCGTCATCACCTACGTGGATCGCGCCGCGATCAACGTCTCAGCCATCTACATCAGCAAGGAGCTCGGGCTTACCACCATCCAGATGGGCTGGGCGTTCGCGGCGTTCGGCTGGGCTTACGCGGTGTTCGAGATCCCGGGGGGCTGGCTCGGCGACAAGATCGGCCCCCGCCGCGTGCTGCTGCGGATCGTCTTGTGGTGGTCGCTGTTCACCGCGGCCACCGGCTGGGCGTGGAGCGCCGCTTCGCTGATTGCGATCAGGGCCCTTTTCGGCGCCGGCGAAGCCGGGGCGTTTCCGAACATGACCCGCATGTTCACGACCTGGCTGCCGGTGAAGGAGCGCGAGCGCGCCCAGGCAAACCTGTGGCTCGCGACGCGGCTCACGGCGGCGTTCACGCCGGTGCTGGTCGCGCTCCTGATCCAGCAGATCGGCTGGCGCCGCATGTTCGAGATTTTCGGCGCACTGGGCGTGATCTGGGCCGTGTTGTTCTACCGGTGGTACCGCGATGTTCCGAGTCAGCATCCCGCCGTCAACCAGGCGGAACTGGCGCTGCTGCCGCCGGCGCGTGATACGGCGATTGCTGAGACCGGGGTGCCCTGGGCCCTGATCTTCTCGCGGCCCTCGGTCTGGCTCCTCTCGATTCAGTACATGTGCCTGGCCTACGGCTGGTGGTTCTACATCAACTGGTTGCCTACCTACCTGCGGACCGCCCGCGGGACCACGCTGACGATGGGCGCGCTGCTGTCGGGACTGCCGCTGCTGCTCGGCGGCGTGGGCTGTCTCGTCTCGGCCTGGGTGATTCCGCGGCTGGCCAGAAAGCTCCAAAGCGTGGCCCTGGCCCGGCGCATTGTCGCGATCACCGGCTTTGTCGGCGCCTCGACCTGCATCTTCTTCTTCGCCGGGATCCAGGACCCGCGCCAGGCGATGATCGTCCTCGGCTTCGCCGGGTTCTTCAACGACTTCGTCATGCCCGCCGCCTGGGCGGGCACCATGGACATCGGCGGCCGTTATTCGGGAACCGTGTCGGGCGCCATGAACATGATGGGCAGCATCGCCGGCGCGGTCTCGGTGACCGTGGTTGGCTACCTGCTCGCATGGACGTCCGGCAACTGGACGATGACGTTCTATCTCTCGTCGGTGATCTATTTCCTCGGAGCTGTCTGCTGGCTGTTCCTGGACTCGCACACGCCGATCGAGGGTCGGACCGAGGCAGTTCGCCAGGCCGCGTAAAGAGAGGGTCTTTCGGAGGATGTTGAGTGGCTCATAAGTCAGTGCTCGATTCATTTCGTCTCGACGGCAAGGTTGCCCTCGTGACCGGCGGCTCCCGCGGGTTGGGCCGCACCATGGCGACCGCGCTGGCGCAGGCCGGTGCCGATGTCGCGATCACCGCGCGCACGCTCGGCTCGTGTCGAGGAAACAGCGACGGCGATTGCGCAGGAAACCGGACGCCGGTGTCAGGGGTTCGCCGCCGAGGTCACGTCGCTCAGCGACGTCGAGCGGCTCGCGAACGACGTCGAGGCCGCCTTCGGGAAGATCGACATCCTCGTGAACAACGCCGGGACGAACATCCGCGGGCAGATCGATCAGCTGTCGGAGGCGGACTGGGACTCGGTCATCGACACCAACCTGAAAGGCCCGTTCCTCTGCTCTCGTGCGATCGGTCCACGCATGGTGAAGCGCGGGTGGGGGCGCGTGATCAACATGGGCTCCACGTTGTCCGTGATCGCCTTGCCCGGCCGCGCTCCCTACGCGTCGTCCAAGGCCGGCGTGCTCAACCTGACCCGCGTCCTGGCGCTCGAGTGGGCGGGCACGGGCGTGACCGTGAACACGATCTGCCCCGGGCCGTTCGCCACCGAGATGAACCGCCAGTTGCTGGACGACCCGGTGAAATACAAGGCCCTGATGGACCTGATTCCCCTCGGCCGCTGGGGCGAAGTAGAGGAAATCGCCCCTGCCGTCGTATTCCTGTCATCGCCGGGGTCGTCTTTCGTGACCGGCAGCGCGGTCTTCGTCGACGGCGGCTGGACGGCGCGGTGACGAGGGGGACAGTCGCATAATCGGCAGGCGCGCCACCGGCGCGCCCACCGGAGCGGAGCGGGGCAGGGGCCCCCGCGAGCGACGGTGTAGGGGAGTCCGAGGGGCGAAGCCCCTCGGATCTAGGAGGTTTGCTGATGAAACGTGTTGCTCTCCTGTCTGCGCTGTGCATCGCCGTCGGCGCGGCCCCCTACGCGCAGACGCCGCCAAAGGGCAAGACCCTCGACATCTATGTTGCCGATACGGAGGGGGGCAAGGCGGCGCTCTTCGTTTCGCCGACCGGCCAGACGCTTCTGATCGACTCCGGCAATCCCGGCGAGCGCGATCTCACGCGCATCATGGCGATGCTCGGCGACGCCGGCGTGAAGCAGATCGACTATCTGATCTCGACCCACTATCACGTCGACCACATCGGGGGGCTGCAGGAGCTCTCGAAGAAGATTCCAATCGGGACCTACATCGATCACGGACCGAACACCGAGCCGAAGGAGCAGGTTGCGAATTTTTCGACCACTTACGAGCAGTTCCGCGGCACGTCGAAGCATCTCGTTGCCAAGCCCGGCGATCGCATCCCCATCACCGGCCTCGACTGGCGCATCGTCTCGTCAGCCGGGCAGGTCCTGAAGACGGCGCTTCCTGGTGGTGGCCGGCCGAACCCGGCGTGTGCCACGTTCGAAAAACGCCCCGACCCGGCCACGCCGGATGACAACGCGGCATCGGTTGGCAGCGTCGTGACCTACGGCCAGTTCAGGTTGATCGATCTCGGAGACCTGCTCTGGAACAAGGAAGGGGAGCTGATGTGCCCCAACAATCCGGTCGGCACCGTGGACCTCTTCATGGTGACGCACCACGGGTTGGCCCAGTCGAATGCCGATCCTTTGATCCTGGGCGTGCGTCCGAGAGTGGCGGTCATGCAGAACGGGACGCGCAAGGGTGGCGCGGTCCCTGTCTTCGAGACGCTGCGGAAGTCACCTGGATTCGAGGACGTCTGGCAGCTGCACTGGGCGTACAGGGCAGGCATCGAATACAACGCCCCCGGCGTCTTCATTGCGAACGTCGATGATCCGGCCACAATCGCTGGCGTCCTGACGGCGCCGGCAGGTGGCGGTCGCGGAGGGCCGGGAGGTCCGCCCCAGAACGCGGGCGTGCCGTCCGCGGCGGTGCCCGGCGCTCAGCCTTCGCCCCCGGCGCCGACGCCCCCGGCGCAGGTCCCGCCCGCGCCGAACGCGACGCCCGCGCCGGGCCAGCCGGCGCTGGGACAGCCCCCCGCTGGCGGCGCTCCGCCGGCCGGCGCAACGCCCGGAGGGCCCGGCGGTCCGGGCGCGGGCCGAGGAGGCGGCGGTCGTGGCGGCGGCGCGGCGGCGGCGCACACGCCGGCCTACTACATCAAGATCTCCGCGCAGCCTGACGGCACCTTTACGGTGACCAACACGCGCAACGGCTTCAGCAAGACGTATGTAAAGCGAGGCAGCTAGGCTCAAACAGACGGGGCTGGGGGCTCCCGAGCCCCCTCTGTTTTGCCCAGTCGCTACTTCATCGGCGAGTAGTCGGTGGGATTGAGGAAGACGGACTCGACCTTCGTGGTGAGGCTGACGCCGTCCTTCATCGATTCGGTGCGAACCTTCTGCCACTCCGGATCAGCGCCGAAGTCCGCCCAGCTCTTCTTCGCTGCTTCGCGGCTCTTGTGCGCGAGGATGTAGACCAGCGTGTTCTCCGAGTTCGGCGGATCCGCCGGTACCCAATACCCGACACTCTGCATGCCGTGTTTCTCGAAGATCCGCAGGGTGTGATCGCGGAAACGCTTCTGCAGGTCGGCGAACTTGCCCGGGCCCGCGGTGTAGGTTCGCATCTCGAACACCCGCGTATTCCCTTGTGCGTGCGCCACGTCGTCCCCCACAAAGCTCCTCGCGCCGAACCCGGCGGCGAACATCGTCACCGCGACCGCGGCCGCGCCCCATGTGCTCTTGAACATTTGATTGCCTCCAGCGGCGTATTTTACATAGCTGGTTCGTTCCGCTGGTCCGCTGGTCCGCTGGTCCGCTGGTGCGCTCGTCCGCTGGTCCGACGAGATGTCGAGAGTGGAAGCCTCGTGCATTGACAACAGGCGGCCGACCGCGAACCAGCGGCCCCGCGGACGAGCGAACCAGCGGCCCAGCGGACGAGCGAACCAGCGGACCATGTATTCTTCGCTGCGTGACAACCGTCAAGCCGACCCCGATTGACGTCGACAGAATCCTCAACGATGGACGGTGGACCGGATATCAGCAGTGGCTGGTGTTCCTGACCGCGCTCACGATCATCTTCGACGGGTTCGACAACCAGCTCCTTGGCGTAGCGCTGCCGACGATCATGCGCGAATGGTCGGTGGCGCGGGGCGCGTTCGCGCCGGTGGTGTCGCTCGGCTACCTGGGCATGATGATCGGCGGCACGCTCGCCGGATATGCCGGAGATCGCATCGGCCGCCGCAATGCGCTCCTCGGCTGCCTGGCCCTCTTCGGCATCGCGACCATCGTCGTGGCGATGGTCAACGACGTCGGAACGCTCGGCATCCTGCGGTTGATTGCCGGGGTCGGCCTCGGAGGGGCGATGCCCAACGCGGCGGCGCTCGCCGCCGAGTACGTGCCGCTTCGGCAGCGGCCGTTTGCCGTGACGCTCGCCATCGTCTGCGTGCCGCTCGGCGCAACCCTGGCCGGCGTCGCGGCCCTTGCCGCGCTCCCGACCATCGGATGGCGCGGCCTGTTCGTGATTGGCGGCGCCACTCCAATCGTCGGGGCCCTGCTTCTCATCCGGCTGATGCCGGAATCGCCCCGCTACCTGGTCCGGCATCCATCGCGCTGGCGGGAGCTGGCGGCGCTGCTGCGGCGCATGGGGCACGCCGTCCCGGATCAGGTCACGTTCGATCCACCGGTCGATTCCGCGGTCAGCCGGCCGTCCCTGGCGTCGATTTTCGGCCGTGAGCTCAGGGTCGATACCTTTGCGCTGTGGGGGGCGTTCTTTTCGTGCCTGCTCGCGGTTTACCTCGGATTCGCCTGGCTGCCGACGATCCTCACGGGAGCAGGTCTGCCGTCGTCGGTCGCCAGCACCGGGCTCACTGCCTTCAACCTCGGCGGGGTCGTCGGCGCCCTGATCGGCGGCAAGCTCCTGACCCGTTTTGGCTCCCGGATCATCATGGTCAGCATGACCGCCGGAGCGGTGGTCTGCGCGCTGGTCATGAGCCGGATGTCGATCACGGCGCAGAGTGCCGTGCTTCCGATTCTCGTCATGCTGACGCTCACCGGCGGTCTGATCAACGCAGTGCAGACGACGATGTTCGCGCTGGCAGCCCATGTTTATCCCACGGCCATACGTGCCGGCGGCGTTGGGACGGTCGTGGCGTTCGGCCGGCTCGGCGCGATCCTGGTGGGGTACGCCGGTCCGTGGGCGCTCGAATACCGGGGCAGCGAATCGTTCTTCTGGCTGATGGCGGGCGCGCTGGTAGTCACGTGCGTGTCGCTGGCGACCGTAAGGCATCACGTGCCGGCGCGGTAGTTTGAGGCGCGCCGGGGTTGTGCAACAATCCAAGGCTGCGCCATGGCCGAGATTCTTTCCCTGTCTGATGCGATTCGTCGCTTCGTCCGGTCCGGCGACTCTCTCGCGCTCGAGGGATTCACGCATCTCATCCCGTTTGCTGCAGGCCACGAGATCATCCGTCAGGGGATCACCGACCTTACTCTGATCCGGATGACGCCGGACCTGATCTACGACCAGATGATCGGCTGCGGCTGCGCGCGGAAGCTGGTGTTCTCGTGGGGAGGCAATCCCGGTGTGGGTTCGCTGCACCGCCTCAGGGATGCCGTGGAACGCGGCTGGCCGCGCCCGCTGGAGATCGAAGAGCACAGCCACTCGGCGATGGCGCACGCCTATGCTGCCGGCGCGGCTGGAATGCCGTGCGCGATCTTCAAGGGGTACCTGGGATCGGAGCTCGCGGCGGTGAACCCGCGAATCAAGTCGATCGCTTGTCCGTTCACGGGTGAGAAGCTTGCTGCCGTGCCTGCGTTGAGGCCGGACGTGGCGGTGATTCACGCCCAGAAAGCGGATCGCGCGGGCAACGTGCTGATTGCGGGGATCGTCGGGGTGCAGAAAGAGGCAGTGCTTTCAGCGCGCCGCTCGGTTGCGACGGTCGAGGAGATCGTCGACGACCTCGGCACGACCGGAACCAACGCAATCGTCCTCCCGTCGTGGACCCTGAGCGCGGTAGCGCTCGCCCCGGGAGGTGCCCGGCCGTCGTACGCGCACGGGTACTATGGCCGCGACAACGCGTTCTACACGGCCTGGGACGCCATTTCACGCGACCGCGTTCGATTCACCGAGTGGATCGACGCGAACATCAAGCATCCTGCCGGAGCCGTGCGCGCATGACCTACTCGGCATCCGAGATGATGACGGTCGCGGCGGCGCGCGCGCTCACGAACGACGACATCTGCTTCGTCGGAATCGGCCTGCCGTCGGCCGCGTGCAATCTCGCCCGACTGACACACGCGCCTCGCCTGACCCTCGTCTACGAATCCGGAACGCTCGAGACCAAGCCGCACGTCCTGCCGCTTTCCATCGGCGACGGCGAGTTGTACGAGACCGCGCTGACCACGGTCTCGGTGCCGGAGATGTTCCAATACTGGCTGCAGGGTGGACGGATCACCGTGGGTTTCCTCGGCGGCGCCCAGGTGGATCGGTATGGAAACCTGAACAGCACGGTCATTGGAGCGTATGCCAAGCCAAAGGTGCGGCTTCCCGGAAGCGGCGGAGCGACCGAGATCTCCACGGCCTGCCACCGCATCTACATCGTGATGCGCCACGGGCGGAAGTCGTTCGTCGAGAAGCTCGACTTCCTGACCTCGCTCGGCCACGGTCCCACCGGGCGCGAACGTCGCGCGCTGGGACTTCGCACCGAGGGGCCGTCGCTGATCGTCACAGACCTCTGCACGATGCGCCCCGACCGTGAGTCGAAAGAATTCGAGGTTGTGACCTTGCATCCTGGCGTCACGGCGGATGCCGTCCGGGAGAACACCGGCTGGCCGGTTCGATTCGCCGCGCAAATCCAGGAGACGCCGGCGCCGACTCCCGATGAGCTCGGCGCGCTGCGCGACCTGAACGCCCGGACCGCGCAGGCCCACGGCGTAACGTCCGAGGAGCAATCCTGAATGAGTGCCGGCACGGCGAAAATCACCGTCCGGCGCAAGCATCCGGATGACGTCCAGGACCGGCAGGTGGTGGTGTCCCTGGACGGCGAGCGCCTCGCCACGCTGCTCTACGGTGATGAAGTGACACGCGAAGTGCCGGCCGGAAGGCATCGCCTCCGCGCCCACAATACCCTCTTCTGGAAGACCATCGACCTCGACCTCGCGCCGGGCGAGCACGCGCGATTCAGAGCGATCAATCGAGCGGGCCTAGGCACGTTCTCGATGCTTGGGCTGCTGGGCGTGGGCCCGCTGTTCCTGACGCTCGAGAGAGACGACACCCCTCCCGGCAAATGATCTCCCGTCGCACCCAGGTTGCGATCGTCGGTGCCGGCCCCGCCGGCTTGATGCTGGGACATCTCCTGCATCTGGAGGGCATCGATTCGGTCATCCTCGAGAACCGCAGCCGCGAGTACGTGATCGAACGCGTACGGGCCGGCGTGCTCGAGCAAGGCACGGTGGATTTGATGACCGCATCCGGTCTCGGCGATCGGCTGCACCGGGAGAGCATGCGTCACGGCGGCATCCACATCGCTTTCAACGGCCGGCGGCATCACATCGACATGGAGGGGCTGACCGGCGGCCGTGCGATCACGATCTACGGACAGAACGAGGTCGTGAAGGATCTGCTCGAGGCGCGAGCGACGACGTCTCGACCGCTATTTTTCGAGGTGGAGGATGTCACCCCTTCTGGCTTTTCAGAGGGAAAACCGTCCGTCTCGTTTCGCAAAGACGGCGAGCACCACGAGATCTCGGCCGACTTCATTGCCGGCTGCGACGGCTTCCATGGCGTCTGCCGGACGGTGGTCTCCGATCGCCTCGAGGTATACGAGCGCGACTATCCGTTCGGCTGGCTGGGCATCCTGGCCCACGCGGCCCCTTCATCCGACGAGCTCGTCTACAGCAACCATCCGCGCGGGTTCGCGCTGTTCAGCATGCGGTCGGCGCAGGTCACCCGTCTCTATCTCCAGTGTGCGCCGGACGACGATCTGAATCAGTGGCCCGACGATCGCATCTGGTCGGAATTGCAATCGAGACTGCAGACAGACGATGGGTGGCGGCCGAATGAAGGAGAGATTTTCCAGAAGGGCATCACCGGGATGCGGAGCTTCGTCGCCGAGCCGATGCGCTTCGGCCGTCTCTTTCTGGCTGGAGACGCCGCGCACATCGTCCCGCCGACCGGCGCCAAAGGGCTGAACCTCGCGATGGCGGATGTCTGTCGGCTGGCCGAGGCGCTGGCGGCGTTCTATTCGACAGGCAGCGAAGAACTGCTCGATGGTTACTCGGATCGCGGACTGCGGCGGACGTGGCGGGCGCAGCGCTTCTCCTGGTGGATGACGACGATGCTGCACCGCGCGCCGGACCAGAACGCATTCGACTATAAGCGGCAGATCGCGGAGCTCGAATATCTGGTCAGCTCGCGTGCCGCGATGACGAGCCTGGCAGAGAATTACGTGGGCACGCCGTTCGATTAGACGGTTGCGCCAATCAGCGAAAGCGCGCCGCAAGGCGCGCCCGCCCGAGCGGAGCGGGGCAATGGGGCCCCGCGAGCGAGAGCGTAAGGGGGTCCGGGGGACGAAGTCCCCCGGAATATGAATGGAGCAGAGATTACTTGGGAAGTCCGGCCTCAGCGTGTCCGCCCTCAGCTTCGGGACGATGACCATCGGCGGCCGGGACAGGTTTCAATACATGGGGACTCTCGGCGTGGGTGAGACCTCGCGGATGCTCGACATCTGCAGCGAGGCCGGCGTGACCGTGATCGATACCGCCGACATGTACTCGTTCGGCGGCTCCGAAGAGGTTCTTGGCGAGGCGCTGGAAGGCAAGCGGCAGCAGTTCGCGATCGTGAGCAAAGTATTCATGCGCGTGGGCAAAGGCGCGCACGACATCGGGCTGTCCCGCAAACACATTCTCGAGAGCTGCGAGGGAAGCCTGCGGCGGCTGCGCACCGACTACCTGGACGTCTACATGTGCCACGAGCCGGATCAGTTCGTTCCGGTCGAGGAGACGCTGCGGGCGTTCGACGATCTGGTCAGCCAGGGGAAGGTCCGCTACATCGGATGCTCCAATCACTCGGCCTGGCACGTGATGAAGGCGCTGGCGGTCTCCGAGCGCCACACGTTCCCGCGCTACATCACGCAGCAGGTCAACTATTCACTGCTGGCGCGCGACGTCGAGCACGAGATGGTGCCGATGGCCACCCCAAGTTCCTCCCGAATCGACTCTTTTAAATCAGCATCTAAGTTACTAAATGGTTCATCCATTAACAATACATTCGGCTTTGGGGCAAGCGCTCTAGCAAGAGCAACCCTTTGCTGCTGTCCGCCACTTAATTCATGTGGATATCTTTTCTCAAAATTCCTCCATTTGAACAAGCTCCAGCATCTCATCTACACGTTGTTTCCGATCCTTTCTAGGCATGCGGGATAATCCAAAAAGAATATTATCCTTTACCGTCATATGAGGAAATAGAGCATAGTCTTGAAAAACCATCCCCACCCCTCTTTCCTCTGGGTGAATAAATACACTTTCACTTACAACGGTATTACCCGCAATTTTAATGGTTCCTTTCATCGGCATTTCTAATCCTGATATCAAGCGGAGTAATGTACTTTTCCCGCTTCCGCTTTGTCCTAAAATACCCACAATTTCCCCCTTTTCCATCGAAAACGAAAAATCATTAATAACTGGATCCTCTTTACGGGAAAATGAAAAAGTAAGACCTTCAATTTCAACAATACTCATTGTTTCACCCTCTTACCTATCATTTGAAAAATAATTACAGATAAAATACTAATTGCAATGATTAAAAGCGATGAAATAGAAGCCTCATAGATTTGCTCATCGTTTGCATATTGATAAGTCTTTGTTGCTAGCGTTTCAAAATTAAAAGGTCTTAGTAACAAGGCCAATGGTAATTCCTTGCAAATTTCAACAAATGTTAAAATAAATCCACTAATTAGAGCTCCTTTTATTAAAGGAAGATCTACTTTAAAAAATGTTTTTGTCACACCCAGTCCGAGCATTCTTGAAGCTTCCATATATTTCGTTCCCACTTTCTCAAAGCCCACTTCAATCGCATTAAATCCAGTAGCCATAAAACGAATAAAATAGCCAACGATTAACATGACTAAAGACAAACTTAAGATGAGAGGTGCTTCCCCAAGTCCCATAGAAGAGTATAACGGTGCGAGCCATTTATCAAGTGAGATAAAAATAGCCAGTACACCAATGGCAATAATCGGACCTGGAATGGAATAACCTGAAGTTACGCTATTTCGATAGGATAAAAGAAAATGAAGAATGAGATCGGCAAACATTTGCGACAACAACAGAAAGAATCAAGAATAATCACTGTAGATATTACTGCAACATAGACGGTTTGATAAAACAAGGTAAAAAAGGAAGAATCCCAAACTTTATGAAACGTCATCTTTGCCCAAGCAATCAACTGAATAAATGGAATGAGAAATCCTAATAAGAAACACGACTCCGCAATACATAAAAGCGGCCATCCCTGCCATTCCTTTCAGTTTCACAGGTACAAGCGGTCTTGATTTATTACTTAAATGATAACGCCGCCCCTGTCTAAGCAATCTTTCTAAAAAGAAAATTCCAACGATAATCACCATCAGCCAAGCAGCAAGTCTCATAGCAGAATTCACATCATACATCCCAAACCATGTTTGAAAAATAGCGGTTGAAATGGTGTGAATTCCTAAATAGCTGGTAACTCCATAATCACCCAGCACTTCATAGATGACTAAAACGGTACCTCCAACAATAGCAGGTCTTGAAAGAGGAAGGACTACTTTAAAAAATACAGCTAATGGTTTTCTTCCTAACAATCTTGCACTCTCAATATAGGATGTACTTTGACTTTCAAGAAATGCTCTTGTAATCATGTACACATACGGAAATAGAAATAAGGTAAAAATAAAAATAGCTCCACGTATTCCCGAAACGGTTAACCATTCTGGATTAATTTGATAATCAAAATGATTCCTTAACGTTGTTTGAATCACTCCGGTATAGCCTAGCATCGTTCGATACGTATAAGCAGCGATAAAAGTTGGGATCGATAGTGGCAACATTAATCCCCAACGAAAAAACCGTTTTAGCGGAAAATCATAGGCTGCAATCAGCCACGCTAAGGTTACACCTAAAAAGGCCGTAAAAATACCAGTTAGAACTACAAGAATGATGGTATTTGCAACATAATTTTTTAGCAAATACTGACGAATATGAAGCCAGTTTTCATTAGGTTCTTGAAATATAGAAGAGAAAATAAAAAGGATAGGCAGTAGAATAACTACTGCCCCAACTAAACTAATCATCCACCAACCATTAAACTCTTTTTTTATATTACGTTTAATCAGTTCTGCATTCATATTACTTCCAGCCTGTTTTATTAAAGATTTCGATTGCCTTTTTATTATGCTCCCCTAAAGTATCAAAATTTAGTTCTTGCATTTTGAAGTCGCCCCAGCTCTCTAGCAATTCTGGTTTAGCTGCATTAGGATTTACTGGAAACTCATAATTATTGAGCTGACAAGAATTCTTGAGCTTCAACACTTGTCATATACTCAATCAGCTTAATCGCATTTTCTTTATTCTTGCTGTGCTTCGTTAAACCAATTCCACTGATATTCACATGAGTACCATTTGTTTCTTGGTTCGGGAAAAAGACTCCGATACTATCAGCCACTTTTACTTCTTCAGGATCTTCCGAATTTGCAAGCAGCCCAACATAATAGGTGTTCATAATGGCAACATCACCAGTGCCTGCAGCAATTGCTTTCGCTTGGTCACGGTCACCGCCATCTGGCTGGCGGGCAAAATTGTTTACAATTCCTTGTGCCCATTGTTCTGCTTTTTCTTCACCGTTTAATTCAATAAAGGAAGCAAGTAATGATTGGTTATATAAACTTGTTGAAGAACGAACTAATAATTTGCCCTTCCATTTATCACTTGTTAAATCCTCATATGTAGACAATTCCTCAGGTGATACTCTGTCTTTTGAATAGGCAATGATACGTGCTCTTGTTGCCAACCCAATCCAGTTATTATCAACATCACGAAGGTTTTCAGGTACATTTTCATTAATAATATCTGAAGAAACTGGTTGTAGGATATCATTTTGCTTTGCGTTAGCAAGAACTCCACCATCTACTGTAACAAATAAATCAGCTTCTGTACTTTCGCCTTCACGCTTTAATCTTTCAATAAGTTCTTCCGCTTCTCCTTTTACAACATTTACTTTAATGCCTGTTTCTTCTGTAAATTTCTTATAAATCTCATCATCCACTTCATAATGTCTTGCCGTATAGATATTTACTTCTTGATTTTCAGTTGTTTTAGGTTTTGAGGCTGCTTCTTCCCCTTTTGAGTCACTTTGATTTGTACCACCACAACCAGCTAGACCAATCGTTAGTGCGGTACTAACCAGGAAAGGCTTAAATAATTTTGATAAATTCATGATTTGTATCCACCTTTTCTGTCAATTTTATTATAGATGATATTGATAATTGTTATCAATTAGTACATATTTTTATTTTACTTACCAGCATGTCTAATGTCAACAATAAATTTAAATTTTAAGATAATTTTACATTTTAGCAATAATTTATATTTTCAACTCACCAGTTAGCTGTCAACACTAAATTTGAATACAAACTTTGCAGATGTCAGGGTCTCACTTCCCGTAAACCTGCGATAAACAAAAGCCCGACCCATTATAGGATTGGACTTCTATAAACAATGCTATACAATCTTTCGAATGATTCAAAGATAGTTAGTCTTATTAAAGTTTTATTTCACATTTTATTGAGCAAAGAACTAAAAAGCTTTTCTAATTTACGAACGATTTCATCTTTATCAGCTTCAACAACTTCTAGATACTGCGGTTTATTAAACAATTGACTAATTTGTTCAGGGAATGTCTGCTCAATATCACAACGCTCAATGGATTCATTAAATTTTGCGGGATGAGCTGTTGCAAGTGTGACACAAACCTCACCAGGATCATTACAGCTTTCATATGCAGCGACCCCACAAGCAGTATGTGGATCTAGTAAATAACTGGTTTCAGCATTGTACTTACTAATCGTTTGCAAGCATTCTTCCCCTTCAACTCCATGTGCCGCAAAATCCTCTTGTACTTGGCGAAGCTGCTCCTCATTCACAACAATTTTTCCTTCTGACTTGAATTTATCCATTAAGGCAGATACTGCGCTTGGATTTTCATCAAGCAAGTAGTACAGATAACGCTCAAAATTGCTGGCTACTTGAATATCCATAGAAGGGCTATATGTACTGCGGAATTCACCAGGCTCGTACACTCCATCTTGGATAAAACGTTCTAGAATATTATTCTCATTCGTTGCAACAATGAGTTTACCAACTGGAAGACCCATTTTCTTTGCAAGATATCCAGCAAAGATATCTCCAAAATTTCCTGTTGGCACACTAAAGTTAATGCTCTTTGATATCTGTCTCTTTTGTCACTTGGAAATACGCATAGAAATAATAAACCGTTTGCGCTAAAATACGAACAAAGTTAATGGAATTAATCGCACGCAGATGATATTTGTTTTTAAAATCCAAATCTGCGAATAATTCCTTAATGATTCTTTGACCATCATCAAATGTTCCTTTAATCGCTAAATTCAAAACACTTTCGTCATCAACAGTTGTCATTTGCAATTCTTGAACCTTACTTACTTTGCCATGTGGGTGCAAAATACAAATACGAATGCCTTCTTTTCCTCTTACACCCTCAATCGCTGATGCACCTGTATCCCCTGAAGTAGCACCAAGAATATGGATCGTTTCACCTGTCTTCTTTGATACATAGGAATATAAATTTCCTAAAAATTGCAGGGCAATATCTTTAAAAGCAAAGGTTGGACCATGGAATAGTTCTAGAACATACATGTTATCCTTTACCTTTTGAACAGGTGTTACCTCTGGGTGGCGGAAGGTTGCATAGCTTTTCTCGATTAATTCCTTTAAGCTCATTGTCTGGAATTTCACCATCAACATAATAGGAAAAGATTTCGTATGCTAATTCCTGATAAGTCAACTGAGACATTGCCTGTAGCTTTTCTGCAGGAATTTGTGGGATTTTTTCTGGGATTAAAAGTCCTCCATCATTTGCCAGTCCCATCAAGACTGTATCAATAAAACCAATTTCACTTACATTGCCGCGTGTACTAATAAATTTCATAATATCCTCCAAGTAAAAAATATAATATATTACTATCGTTACCTAAAATTAGCTGTAAGTCAATATGGAATTGAAATATTATCTGGAATTCTAGACTTATTTATTACTTATTCTACTCTTCTGACAACTTTTTATTTAAGCAACCAGAAATA
>CAWIKP010000038.1:0-87014 GCA_963836735.1 uncultured Acidobacteriota bacterium
TGCCCGCAGCCGTCAGTCACTGGCGAAGTCGTCTGTCCTGCGATGGGCAGGCGCACCATGGTGGACGAGCACATGCCAGAGCTGCTTCAAGTGTTGAAGGACTTCTTCGCGGCTTCCCCGATCGCGCCACACCTCGGGATGATGATGCAATGATGCTTCGGCGGTTCCGATCACGGCTGCGTCTACCAGCCCATTCTCGTCTGCGATGCGATGTGCGAGGCGGGGCATCTCGGGTCCACGAAAATCGTCCGGCACCTCCGCCACAGATAACCGGAAACCCCCATGCCAGCGGAGAGGGAATCCGTATCGCAAAGCGAGTTCCTGCAGCGTGTCTCCTGTAGGCGTCGGCGCAAATGCCGGGTCTGCCACCAATAATTCGATGTCCTCCTGCAGGTCGACTGGCCCGTGCACTTGGGCTTCTATTTGGGTATCGAGCACGCGCCCCGCTGGCAGATCAGCCGGTTCCTTCCTCGGGCTCGCGAGCTCTCTGAGAACGTCCAGCAAGCCTGCGACGGTCACGTTCGACAGTCCGAGCGTGGGTGCGCGAAAAGGCGGCCATGGCGGCGCCGCCATTCCGCCTGCCTCGATCTCCCGGAATAGCGCCGCCATGACGTTGTCCATTTGGCCTATCATCCCGAGCCGCTCCGTCGCGCGCGGATCTTCGCTACCTGCGAACGTGAACGAGGTACGGCCTGACACGGTGGGTCGCAGCACGAAATAGCACGACCCGAAACGTGGAATCGGGCCGTCGGCATAGCGAACCAGCTCCAGAGCTCCGGACTTGGGGCGTTGGGAATCGGTAACCCCCTCTCCGTGATAGGCACCTCCGAACAGTGAGCGTTCCCACGAGTCACGCGCCCCTCCTGGAAACGCGGACAGCCCTCCAGTCGACAGCCCTGTCTCGAACTGATTGCGGTATACGCCCTCCTTCAAAAGAGCTTCCGCCACCGTTATGGATTTGGTGCCGAGCCGGTCTGGATGGAAATGGATCACCACGCGAGCGTGCGCGTGGACGGACTCCATTGCCGCGCCGTAAGCCGCGAGGTTGGTACCGGCGCGGTGAAGCACCTCCGAGATGTATGAACGGCTCACACTTTGTCGCTGGCCTACCAAACCAACGATGTGAGTCAGAGCCGCGCGTTGCGCGTCTGAGAGCCGCGAATCCTGCGGGTTGTGCGCGTTCACGGGTTGCTGCCAATGGTTCTATGTGCCACCGATTCGCCCAACATCGAACAAGCAGCAGATGTGCAGGTGGCTCGGAATTGCGAGGGTTGTGGCTTCTCGTTCAAACCGTGCTTTCAGATCCGGCCGATGGGCGACCGCGTCGAGCCCGCCACGCCTCGTCACTGCCGTTTGACAGTCGCGACTCAGCGCGCTTACCAGGCGCTCGGCGATAGTCTCGACCTCGCCAGGTCGGGCGCGCCGCGATCGGCGTTGCGCGGCTGTGCCGTTGCCCCCTGCCCGGCGGCGGTCGGGGCGGCGAGGAACAGAAACATTGGGAACCCGTCGTCGTGGCATCGTGACTTCTCATGGGAATGCGAACAGCCGCGAACGCGCGACCATCGCGAACGGGATGAGTGCGCCAGGCGGCGGCGCGCCACTCAAATCGGCTGTGGTTACCTGGGGTGTCCAACGGAAAACACCGGCCAGGTCACGTACCGGTGCGGTCTGTCCCCGGGCATTCTGGTGTGCTCGCCCGGCGATTCCTGCCCTGTCGTAATGCTGGATTCCCGCCCATCATCTCCACGCCGGGTCCAGGTCTGCCTTCACTGCCAGCAGACGGACGTCCGCGGGGCGTCGCTATAAGGGGTCAGATAAGGGGTCACCGGAGCGGCACTGTGGCCAATATTGTGCGAATCATTCAGAGATTTGCCGCGACTTCGCGGACTACCCCATTTTCTGCATCGACGAGAGGAACTCGGCGTTCGACTTCGCCTTGCCCATCTTGTCGAGCAGCAGCTCCATGGCTTCGACCGCTGACAGCGGGTTGAGCACCTTGCGGAGCACCCAGACGCGGTTCAGATCCTCGCGCGGCAGCAGCAGTTCTTCCTTGCGGGTGCCGCTCTTCTGCATGTCGATCGAGGGGAAGACGCGCTTGTCGGTCAGCTTGCGATCGAGATGGATCTCCATGTTGCCGGTGCCCTTGAACTCCTCGAAGATCACGTCGTCCATGCGGGAGCCGGTATCGATGAGCGCGGTCGCGATGATGGTCAGCGAACCGCCTTCCTCGATGTTCCTGGCGGCACCGAAGAAGCGCTTCGGCTTCTGGAGCGCGTTCGAGTCGAGGCCGCCCGACAGCACTTTGCCCGAGGGCGGGATTACCGAGTTGTAGGCGCGCGCGAGACGGGTAATCGAGTCGAGCAGGATGAGCACGTCCTTCTTGTGCTCGACCAGGCGCTTGGCCTTCTCGATGACCATCTCGGCCACCTGGACATGGCGCTGCGCGGGTTCGTCGAAGGTCGACGAGATCACCTCGCCATTGACCGACCGCTGCATGTCGGTGACTTCCTCCGGCCGCTCGTCGATCAGCAGCACGATCAGGAACACCTCGGGATGGTTCTTCGCCACCGACTGGGCGATGCTCTGGAGCAGCATCGTTTTTCCGGTGCGGGGCGGGGCCACGATCAGCCCGCGCTGGCCCTTGCCGATCGGCGCCATCAGATCGAGCACGCGTCCCGACAGCAGATCGGGAGTCGTCTCGAGGATGAACCGGTCCTGCGGGTAGAGCGGCGTCAGGTTCTCGAAGAACAGCTTGTCGCGCGCCTGGTCGGGCGACTCGAAATTGACCGCCTCGACCTTGATCAGCGCGAAATAGCGCTCCCCTTCCTTGGGCGGGCGGATCTGGCCCGAAACGGTGTCGCCGGTCTGCAGATCGAACTTGCGAATCTGTGACGGCGAGACGTAGATGTCGTCAGGCCCCGGCAGGTAGTTGTAATCGGGCGCACGCAGGAAGCCGAAGCCGTCGGGCAGGACCTCGAGCACACCTTCCGAGAAGATGAAACCGCTCTGCTCGGTCTGCGCTTTCAGGATCTGGAAGATCAGTTCCTGTTTGCGCATGCCGGTCGCGCCGGCCACGGTGAGGTCCTTCGCGATCTGCGTGAGCTGCTGGATGCTCTTGTCCTTCAGTTCCGTGATGTTCAGGCCGGGGCCGCGGCGCTGTTCCTGGCGCTGGTCGTGCGGGCGTTGCCCGCCTTCAGGACGCGGAGCCTCCTGCCGTTGCCCGCCTTCGGGGCGTGGGGACGCGTCGGCGGCGCGGGGCGGCGTCTCCTGGCGCGGCGGCCCTTCCTGACGGGGCGGCCGGTCGCCACGCTCACCCTTCTCGCGATCGCCGCGCTCGCGGTTGCCGCGTTCGGGGCGATCGGCGCGTTCGGGCCGGGCCTGTGGCGCGCCCTCGTCCTGCGGGGGCGGCGAGGCTTCAGTCGCGACCGCCGGCTCTGGCGCGGCCTCGGGTGCCGCCTCCGAAGGGGTTTCGGAAGTGAGAGTCTCTTGCGCCGCCGCCTCGGCGGTCTGGCGCGCGGATGAGCGCTTGGTTGTTGTTGGCATGAGCCTACTGGCGTTCTGGATCAGGATATTCGTGCATCAGCCAGGAGCGACTGTGGTGATGATGGTGCGTGCGGAAAGTGCGTGGCGGTTCGATGTCGCTCTGAAGAGCTGACGCGCAGTTGTTGAGTTGCAGTATAGGCACCGGTGCGAGCAGGTGTCAACGGGAGCTTCCAACTCCCAGCTTTCAGCTCCCAGCTGCCCGCATTCGGGCTAGCCGGTCCCACCAGCTCAACATACCTGGAAGCTGGAAGCTAGTGGACTGTTCTGGTCATTACTAGAGTGTCAATTCCCAAGCTCCAAGCTCCAAATCCCAAGGCACTCCCAACGCCCAAGCTCCAATGGCAGCGTAGGTTTTGGAATTTGGGTGTTGGGAGTGCGTTGGAGCTTGGAGCTTGGAAGTTGGGATTTGATACTCCACGAATCACCAGGACAGTCCACTAGTATCTTCCCGGCGCCTCCCCAATTGCCATGATGCTGCACGCCTGAATGATGCGGACCCCCAGCGCTTTCGCCCGCTCCACGACCTCATCGTCATCCGCCCCGGGGTTCAGCCAGACTTCCGGAATGCCCTTCTTCGCAATGTCCTCCATCACGCGCACGCCGATGTGTCCGGGGACATAGACGGTGGCCATGTCGATCGGCCCGGGAACGTCCAGCACCGACGCGTAGGTCTTGATCCCCTCGACCTGCTCTTCATTGGGATTGATGGCAAAGACGCGATAGCCCTGACTCAGGTATGCCCGGAGTGCCTTGTTGCCGAACTTGTGCCTCTTGCTGGAAGCGCCGATGACGGCCACGGTCTTGGACATGGGGCTATTGTCCGCTAGGCCGCTGGTCCGCTGGGCTCGCTGGTCCGTTGGTGCGACGGCAGGCGGCTCATGGGTCCGGACGAGCTGACGGGTGGCCCGCGGACGAGCGGCCCCAGCCGAACCAGCGGCCCAGCGGACCAGCGAACCTGCGGACAGCGCTAAGATCGATCCGTGGCCACGCTCGCTGAAGTGCTCGAGGCGCGCACGGCTCCGGCGGCGCCCGAGCTGGTCGAAACCATCTCGAAGGGCCGGGTTCGCTGCTATGCCTGCGGACACGAGTGTCCGATCCCTGAAGGGGCGTACGGCGTGTGCCGGGTGCGATTCGTGCGTGATGGCGTGCTGCACGTGCCTTGGGGGTACGTCGGCGGCGTGCAGTGCGATCCGATCGAGAAGAAGCCGTTCTTTCACGCGCGTCCGGGCGCGCTGGCGTTCAGCGTCGGCATGCTCGGCTGCGATCTGCACTGCTCGGTACTGCCAGAACTGGGTCACGTCCCAGGCGCTCCGCGATCCGCAGGCCGTGTCTCCCCCGCTCGATGCCGATCCCACGCGGCTCGTGGAGGAAGCCGTGCGGCTCGGCGGCCGCGTGGTCGTCAGCACTTACAACGAACCGCTCATCACCAGCGAATGGGGCGTCGAGATCTTCAAGCATGCGCGCGCCGCCGGGCTGATGACGGCCTACGTCTCGAACGGCAATGGCACGCCGCGGGTGCTCGAGTTCCTTCGGCCGTGGATTGATTTGTACAAGGTCGATCTCAAGAGCTTCGACGACAAGCACTATCGTCAGCTCGGGGGCCGGCTCGAGCCGATTCTCCAAACCATCCGTGCGCTGCACCAGATGGGCATCTGGGTGGAGATCGTGACGCTGCTGATTCCGGGCTTCAACGACGCTCCTGAAGAACTCACGCGCCTGACCGCGTTCCTGGCGAACGTCTCTCCGGACATCCCGTGGCACGTCACGGCGTTTCACAAGGATTACCGCATGAGCGATCCGGAGAACACCACGCCGGAGATGTTGATGGCGGCGGCCGACATCGGCAAGCGGAACGGCTTGCGTTACGTGTATGCCGGCAACCTCCCGGGATGCGTCGGCGACCTCGAACACACCCACTGCCACAACTGTCGCGCGCGCGTGGTCGAGCGGTACGGCTACTTCATCCAGAGTTACAGGCTCACGCCGGATGGCACGTGCCCGGAGTGCGGGACCTCGATTCCGGGCCGGTGGGGAGCGTCGTTCGACGGGCAGATCACGTCCACGCCGTTCCTGCCCGGGCGGCGGCGCTTCCGGACGCTGTGACCCGCGCTGGCTACTTCCCTGCGAGGATTTCGTCGACCGCGGCCTTGAACGCCTCGTAAGGCTGCGCCCCTTCGACGACGCTCGCCACGGTGACCTTGGAGTCCCCGGACGATCGGCCGAGCAGGAACATCGGCGTGCCGGTCACGTTCAGCTTCGAGATGCGCTCGACGCTCGCCTGCACTTCCTGCGCGTGCTTGCCCGATTCCAGGCAGGCGCGGAACGCCGAGGCGTCGAGGCCGGCGTCGCCGGCCACGGCCGTGAGTTGCTCGACGGTCTTGAGCGGGGCCTCGAACAGCTTGGTGTGCAGGTCCCAGAACTTGCCCTGATCGTTGGCGCACGCGGCCGCCTCGTGCGACCGGTACGCGTCGGGGTGCAGCTGCGCGATCGGGTAGTGCACGAACACGTGACGGACCTTGCCGGTGTTCACGAGCTCGGAATAGAGCCGGGGCTGCGTTTGTTGCACATGTCGGCGGCAGTACGGACAGTGGTAGTCCGAGATCTCGATCAGCGTGATCGGTGCGGTCGCCCGGCCGTTGGTCGGCAGGCCGGAGATGTCGAAGCTGCTGTTGACGAGCGACGGCGCGCCGAATCGCCCGCCGGTGGCCGCCTTCAGGAATTCGCGCACCTCGTCGAGGCTCTTCTGCATCTCGGCCTGCTGCGCCTTCAATGCCTCGAGTTCCTTCTTCAGCGATTCGGCGTCCTTCCGGCCCTGTGCCGCCGGCTGGCTGCAGGCCAGGAACGTGAAGACCAGCGGGGCGAACATCAGGCCACGGCGGCGATTAAACATAAGTAGCAGGATAGCACTCGGGGCTCGGAGTTCGGGACTCGGGGTTCGGAAAGCCGGTGGTCTTCAGAGGCAACGGTGGCAGATCCAAACGGCTAGTTGCCTCTGAGTACCACCGGCTTTCCGAGCCCCGAGCCCCGGTCACGTGTCACCGAAGATCTTCCCCGGATTGAGAACCCCATTGGGATCGAACGCCTGCTTCACTCTCTGCATCAGCGCGATCTCGTCTGGCGTGAGCTCGATCGAGAGAAACGGCGCCTTCGAGAATCCAATCCCGTGCTCGCCGCTGATCGAGCCTTCGAGCGCCACTACTCCCGCGAACAGCACCGGCTCGGCCGCTCTGGCCCTGGCGACCTCGTCCGGATCGGTCGGATCGACCATGAAGTTCACGTGGATGTTGCCGTCCCCGGCGTGGCCGAACGACGGGACGCGCAGCCGGAAATCGCGGCGCAGCCGGCCCACCAGCTCGAACAGCTGCGGGATCCGCCCCTTGGGGACGACGACGTCGTGGTTGAACTTGAGGGCGGCGACCATCTTGAGCGACATCGACATCTCGCGGCGCACCCGCCACAGCTCCTGCCGCTCGGCCTCGTCTTTCGCCCGCAGGACCTCCGTTGCGCCGCCGTCGCGGCACGCCTGCTCGACCCGTGACGCTTCTTCCTCCACCGCCGCGGCGACGCCGTCCACTTCGAGCAGCAGAAGCGCCGCCGTGCCTTCCGGCGCCAGCGAGCGCACGCCGAGGTTCTGAGCGACGGCTTCGAGCGTTTCTCCATCGATCAGCTCGAGCGCCGCGGGCACCACCCGCGCCCGGGTGATGTGGACGACCGCGGCGACCGCCGCCTCGATGCTGTCGAAGGTCGCGCGGAGGGTCGCCTGGGATGGTGGCCGCGGGATCAAACGGAGGACGATCTTCGTGACGATCGCCAGCGTGCCTTCGGAGCCGACCAGCAGTTGCGTCAGGTCGTAGCCGACCACGTTTTTGACGGTCTTCCCGCCGGTCCTGATGATTTCGCCGGTCGGCAGCACCGCCTCGAGGCCGAGGACGTACCGCTTGGTGGTGCCGTACTTGAACGCGCGTGGCCCGCCGGCGCACTCTGCGACGTTCCCCCCGAGCGAGCACAGCCTGAGCGATGCCGGATCGGGCGGATAGAACAGACCGACCCGTTCGACGGCATCCTGCAGATCGCCGGTGATGACGTTGGGCTCGACGATCGCCAGCAGGTTGGCCTCGTCTATCTCGAGGATTCGGTTCAACCGCTCGAGCGAGATCACGACGCCGCCGTGGGTCGGGACAGAGCCCCCCGTGTAGCCGCTGCCGGCGCCGCGGGGAACGATCGGAATGCGATGGGTGTTACAGAGCCGCGCGATCGCAGCGACCTGCCCGGTGTCGGCCGGACAAACGACCGCGTCGGCCGGCCGGCCGCGCTTCAGCGCGTCGGTGCCATAGCGGATGCGCGACTCCTCGTCGATCTTGAGGCCGTCAGGACCGACGATCGATTGGAGCGCGTCGAGGATTTCAGGAGCGAGCAACGCGGATCGTTCGATTCATGCCCGCGCTGCCGCTCCCCGGCTCTCCAGCGCCCGCATGAATTCCAGGATCCTCGACGTGCCCCGCTCGAGATCCGTCATCGACGTGGCGTACGACAGCCGGAAGAACCCCGGGGCGTCGAACGCCTCGCCGGGCGTGATCGCCACGCGGGCTTCGTCGAGCAGCACCTGCGCGAGCTCCGCCGTCGTGCGGATGGTGTCGGGCGAGAGGAATTCGCTGACGTCCGGGAACAGGTAGAACGCCCCCGCCGGCTTGACGATCCGGATCCGCGGTTCGGCCGCAAGCCACTCGCACACCTGATCGCGCCGCTTGCGATATTCGTTCAGCATCTCGGTGACGCAATCCTGCGGCCCGATCAGCCCCGCCAGGACCGCCTTCTGCGTGATCGAGCAGACGTTCGACGTCGAGTGGCTCTGGAGCGCGTTCTCGGCCGCCACCACTTCCTTCGGGGCGATCGTCCAGCCGCAGCGCCAGCCGGTCATCGCATAGGCCTTCGACGCCGATCCGCAGATCACCGCCCGATCGCGCATGCGGGACGTGAGCACCTGCACCAGGTTGTGCGGCACCGGGTCGTAAATGAGCTTCTCGTAGCAGAGGTCGACGAGAATCCAGATGCCGCGCCGCGCCGCCTCGTCGGCCACCTTCGCGAGCTCCGCTTCGGTGATCAACGCGCCGGTCGGATTGCCGGGCGAGTTGATGATCATGCCCTTCGTCCTCGGCGTCACCGCTGCCAGGATGGCGTCGGCCTTGAGGTTGAAGCCGTCCTCGGCCTTGGTATGGACGACGACAGGCGTGGCTTCGGTGAGCTTGATCTGCTCGACCAGCGTCGGCCAGCCGGGCATGTGCGTAATCACCTCGTCGCCGGGCCCGAACAGGACCATTGCGGCGTTGTACAAGGATTGCTTGCCGCCGGCGGTGATGATCACTTCGCTCGTCGAGAACTCGACGCCGTAATCCTCCCGATACCGCGCGACCACGGCACGCTTCAGCTCCTCGGTGCCCGAGTTGGTGGTGTATTTGGTGAAGTTCGCGTCGATCGCGGCCTTGGCGGCGTCGCCGATGTGGCGAGGGGTCGGGAAGTCCGGCTCGCCGGCTCCGAAGTCGATGACGTCGATCCCCTGGGCCTTCAGCTTGATGGCCTCGGCGGCCACCTTCATCGTCGGGGAGGTTGCAATTCGTCCAGCACGTGCGGCAAGCATTCTGTTACGCCCTCAACGTTTCCCGCGCGAGCTTCTTCTCGCGCAAGCGCTCCTCGACGATCTCCGGCACCAGACCGTGCACGGAGCCGCCGAGCGCGACCACTTCCTTCACCAGGCGCGAGCTCACGTAGGTGTAGGGCTCGGCCGGCATCATGAACACGGTTTCCACCTCGGGCCGCAGCCGGCGGTTCATGAGCGCCATCTGCAGCTCGAATTCGAAGTCCGACACCGCGCGCAATCCGCGGACGATCACGCTCGCGTGCTTCTTGTGCGCGAAGTCGACCAGCAGTCCGTCGAAGGTGTCGACATCGACGTTGTGCCACCCCTTGAACACGTCGCGGGCAATCGCCACCCGCTCCGGCACGGTGAAGAGCGGCGCCTTCTCGAGGTTGATCAGCACCCCCACCACGATGCGATCGAACAGCCGCGAGCCGCGCTGGATGATGTCCACATGGCCATTGGTCAGCGGGTCGAACGACCCGGGATAGATGGCCACGATTTCGCTGGGCATGTGTCGGTCGGACCTCTGCTCCTGTTCCTTCCGCCTGCCCTTCGACTGCGCTCAGGGCATCCCGAGTCCGGCCGAGGGATGAAGGCGGAAGCCACGTAGACTCAGCGGGCCAGATGTTCAGCCCGCGGCTCGTAAATCGCCAGCGCGCTATCGCCTGAAAAGAGATCGCGCGTTTTCATGATGGACGCGGCCGCCGCCGGCGCGGGATCGCGCCTGGCGTGCTCGAGAACCACGAGTCCATCGGGTGCGACCAGCGGCGCCGCCGCTTCGAGAACCCCCGCCATGTCGTCTGATCGGTACGGCGGATCGAGAAACACGAGGCCGAACGACCCTGCGGACAACCTGCGCGAAGCGTCCGCAAACCTCGCGCGGATAATAGCATAGCGGTCGCCGACCCGGCAGTGTTCGAGGTTGCGCTGGATCAGCTGTACCGCCCGGGAATCCGACTCGACGAAGGTCACGTGCGCGGCGCCACGGCTGAGCGCTTCGATCCCGACCGCCCCGGTTCCCGCAAAGCCGTCGAGCACTCGAGCTCCGTCGATTCGGGGCGCCAGCACATTGAAGAGGGTCTCGCGCAGCTTGTCCGAGGTTGGGCGCAATCCCTCCCACTCGGGAGTCTGGAGGCGGCGTCCTTTGAGCGTTCCGGCTATTACTCGCATCTCGTCAGCATTATTTGGTTGCGTCGCGGGGCCCCACCCCCGCGACGCCGCGTGGGGCCCCACCCACGCGCTGCCAGCGCTCGCTTCGAGTGTTAGATCCCGGCCTCGAGACGAGTTGTGACTGCGAGCAGTCTTGACTAGCGAAGGCAGCGCTCCACGCGGGACTTGGAGCTTGGGAGTTGGCTGCGCGCTGCGGACAGAGATGTTCAACTCCCAAGCTCCAGATCAAGCTTCAACGCACACCCAATCCCCAACCACCGCGCCGATGATTAGCAACATCGGGATGCTTGGAGTAGCAATTTGTCCGAAGCAGCAATCCACAGAATGCTGATCCAAGCGGCTAAGGGCTGCTGAACAGCGGCGCTGAGCGAAGCGAGGCGCTGGCAGCGCGTGGGGGTGGGGCCCCACGCGAGCGGGCGGGGGTGGGCCCCCGCCCGCAAACCAATTAATGCTGACAGACTGTCTCGAGCCAGCCGGTTGTCACGAACAAAACTACCCAACCCCCACCAGTCCAAATCTCTGCTCCCAGCTGGCGCTGACCATGGCCGCGAGCCCGGCCGTCTGTTGCGGATCGTCGAGCGCGGCGGCCGCTTCGCGCCGGGCGATCTCCAGCAACTGGTGGTCGCGCAGCAGATCGCCAACCCGGAGCGTCGGCAGGCCGGACTGGCGCGTGCCGAAGAAGTCGCCCGGGCCGCGGAGCTGCAGGTCCCGCTCGGCGATCTCGAAGCCGTCCGCCGTATCGGTGAGGGCCTTGAGCCGGGCGCGTCCGTCCTCAGAGAGTGGCTCCTGGTACAGGAGCACGCAGTACGACTGGTGCGCGCCGCGTCCGACCCGGCCGCGCAGCTGATGCAGCTGCGACAGGCCGAAACGCTCGGCGTGCTCGATGAGCATCATTGACGCGTTGGCGACATCCACGCCGACTTCGACGACCGTGGTGGCGACCAGCACGTGCAGTTCGCCGCGCGCGAAGGCGCCCATCACGCGGTCCTTGGCGTCCTGTTTCATCTTCCCGTGCAGCAACCCCACCCGGTACGCGGGGAAGACGTCCTGCGCGAGGTGGTCGGCCATCTCGGTGGCGGCCTTCGAGATCCACCTTCGCCGACTCCTCGACCAGCGGATAGATCACGTAGGCCTGGCGCCCCTGGTCCAGCTGCTCGCGGATGAAGTCGTAGATCTGCTCGCGGCGCGATTCCGGCCGTGCGGTGGTCTTGATCGGATGCCGGCCAGGCGGCATGTCCCGCATCACCGAGGTATCCAGATCGCCGTACGCGGTCAGCGCGAGCGTGCGCGGGATCGGCGTGGCGGTCATGACGAGCACGTCCGGGTGCAGCCCCTTCGCGCGGAGCGCCGCGCGCTGCAGGACGCCGAAGCGATGCTGTTCGTCGATGATCACGAGGCCGAGCTCGCGAAAGCCTACTCCCTCCTCGAGCAGCGCATGGGTGCCGACCACCATGTGCATCGACCCGCCCGCGAGCTCGGCCTGCAGCTCGCGCCGCCGCTTCGCCGGTGTGGCCCCGGTGAGCAGCGTCAAACGGAAGCGTGAGGACTCGAGCAGTCGCCGGATGTTGATGAAGTGCTGCTCGGCGAGGATCTCGGTCGGCGCCATGAACGCGACCTGGAGGCTGTTCTCCATCGCCACCAGCGCAGCCATCAGCGCGACGATGGTCTTCCCCGATCCGACGTCTCCCTGGAGAAGGCGGTTCATCGGTTTCGGCTGCTTCATGTCGCCGACGATCTCCGCGATCACTTTTCTCTGATCGCCGGTCAGCTTGAACGGCAGCACGCGGCGCGCGGACTCCCGAATCTCTTCGGTGATGACGACAGGTCTTGCCTTCCGATCGGTGTCCGATCGCCGCCGCCGCAACAGGATGCCCAGCTGAAAGAAGAAGAACTCCTCGAAGATGAGCCGCCGCTGCGCTTCGGATCGAAACGCGTTCAACCCGTCGAGGCTGGTGCCTTCCGGCGGGAAGTGCACCTCCGACAGCGCGCGCCGGCGATCCATCAGCCGCTCGCGCTGCCGCACGTCGGCGGGGAGCGGATCCGGCAGTTCCGCTGGAAGCTGGGCCAGTGCCTGGAACACCAGCGTCCGCTGCATCTTGGTCGTCAGCGTTCCGGTCTTCTCGTAGATCGGGACGATCCGGCCGGTGTGCAGACCCTCGGTGTCGGCCGACGACGCCGCCTCGCCGTCACCGTGCTCCTCCTCCCCTTCCGTCCGGACGATTTCGTACTGGGGGTTCTGAAGCTGCAGCCCGTGCGTCGAGAGCTCCAGCTTGCCGTACAGCACCACGCGCTGATGCGGATGGAACACGTCGGCGAGAAACGGCTGATTGAACCAGATCGCGCGCAGTGCGCCGGTGCGATCGCGCACCAGCATTTCGAAGATCTTGAAGCGGGGCCGCCGCGTCGGACGCACGGCGCAGCTGATGACGTCGGCCGATATCGACGCGACCATGCCCGGCCTCAATGACGCGATCGTCTTGAACGCGCCACGGTCCTCGTAGCGCATCGGAAAGCGGTACAGCAGGTCCTCGACGGTGGAGAGACCGACCCGCTGCAGATCCGCGGCACGCCGCGGGCCGACGCCCTTGAGGTATTGAAGCGCCGACGCGAGGGGATCCATCAGGAGCTGACGGTGGCGGTCAGGGGCACGAACGGCGCACCGCTCGGCGCCGGGCTCATTGTTGGACGATGGTCGAAGTGGCCTTGCCGACCCGGATCTCGCGGATGCGCGACGGCAGCTCGAAGGGGTCGTCCATGTTGATCCCGTCGGGATTTTCTTTCGTGCGCGAGTAGTAGCTCAGGAGCTCCTGCAGCACGGTCTTCGGAATGGTGACGCCGGAGACTTCCGCGGACTCGAGCATGAACCGTCCGACGCCATCCTTGGTCGTGAGCGTCCCTCTCGCGGTGATGGGCAGCCTGCCGCTCATGTAGCCGAGCGGATCGAGCCAGCCGCGCTGCTTCTGCTTCCGGACGGCATCCAGGTCGACGACGGCCCGCCCGCCGACACGGCCATCACCGAGCGCGTTGATGGTCGGATCGACGATGCCGACGGGAATCTGGCTTCCCGCGTTGTCACTTGAAATAAGCGTTGAGCTCGTTGTCGCTGATCTGCGTGGTCTGAGCCGGACCCGCCTTCAGTGATTTGGCTGTTTCCGTTCTGGACGATACGGGCGAGCTTGGCCGAGAACTGATCGGCTTCCTGCTTGGTCAGGCGGGCCGAGAGGGTGACCGACGCGCCCAGGAGCGCCAGCAGAAGCATGGACGCGGCGAGACCGGTTCTGGACACCATGCGACATTGTAATCCCGACAAGTTCTTATCAACTCAGCGGGCTCCGCCGCCGCCTGGTTTTGCGGGGACCGGCCGCGCGCGCTCGCGCGCCCGCATCAGCAGGTCGAGCTTCTGACGCTCGAGGCGCTCGTCGAGCAGCCGGTAAAGCGCCTGCTGCCGTGCGTCGAGGACCTCATCCACCGCCTCGCTGTCTCGCCGCAGGGCTGCGGCGGTCTGCTCGTCGTGATCCCGCAGCGCTTTGAGCTTTTCCCGAATCGCCGCGTCGTCGGGGCTGACGCCGGGAGCCACCAGCGTCCGAATCTGCTGCAGCAGCCGGTTCCGCACCTGTCCGTTGCGCCGCCTGGTTTCCTGCAGCCGTTTCAGGCGCGTGACGAACTGCCCGTATTGGGTCGTCGTTCAACTGCAGCGCGGTCTGTGCCTGGACGATCGCCCAGGCGTCGAGCATGGCCGCGAGCTCGCCCGGCCGGATCCCCTGGGGGCGCGTGCCACGCGCCTCGGGGGCGCCTGGCGGCGGCGCGGGATCCTGCGCGAGCGCTGGTGCGGAAAGGAGAAGCGTGACAGCTATCGTGAAGGCCGCCGCCCGATTCATGACGCCGACTCCGGAAGCGTCCGGCCTTTCAGCTGCTCCTCGAGAAGTCGCACCAGTTCGATCCGCTCGGACGCGCTCAGCTCGAGCGTCAGGTGGTCGGCTGCTCCTGGCCGCGCTGACACGCCCTGTCCTTCGAGATCATCGTGATCGAGATCCTCGGCCAGCGTGCGCACCAGGGCCCAGGCCTCGTCGTTGTCGATTTCCGCGAAGACGTCCTCGCCGGCATCGGCGTCGTCCAGGTTCTGCTGCGCGACGGCCGGCGGTAGCGACGTCCCTGAGTTGCCCGACCGGAACACGCCGAGAGAGGCGAGGGTTCCGGCGATCATCGCCACGGCGGCTATCGCGATCGCCGGACGGCCCCATCGACGCCAGGCGAGCGACCAGGGTCCGGGCTGCGGTTCCTCGGCGATCGACGCCCGCACGCGTGCCGACAGCTGGCTCCAGAAGAATGCCGGCGGCTCGGGCACGTCCCCGGTGGCCACGTCGGCGGCGATTGCCCGTCAAGTCGTCCACCTGTGTCGCGCAGGCGCGGCAACTGGAGGCATGCGCCAGCCGACGCGGGTCGAGCGTGCCTTCGAGCGCGTCGACGAGCTCGTGGTCGGCGAGGTGCGGTTCCGCCGGCCCGCCAATGGCGGCACGGTGGCTCATCGAGTCTTCTCCTGCAACAGCTTCTTCAGGTTCGCCAACGCGTGGAAGAAGTTGGCCTTGACCGCCCCGACCGAGCTCCCGAGGATCCCGGCGATCTGCTCGTGCGGGAGCTCGTGGTACATGCGGAGGATCATCGTGGCGCGTTGTTTCTTCGGCAGCCGGGCGATCGCGGCGCGCACGGCAGCGGCCTGTTCCTGCCGCAGCACTTCGCGATCGGGCAGTTCCCCACGGACGTCCTCGTGCTCACGCTGATCGAGCGGCTCGGTCGCCGCCTGTTTGGCCGTCACCCGATTGAGGCAGACATTGACCGCGACGCGATACAGCCAGGTGCTGAACGCCGAGTTCCCCTTGAACGTGTGCAAGGCGCGGTACGCCCGCAGGAACGCGTCCTGTGCGAGATCGCTCGCGTCCTCGTGATTGTTCACGAAGCGATAACAGACCTGGTAGACCTGCCGGCGATGTCGCTCGACCAGCACGTCGAACGCGTCCGTATCGCCCGCGAGGCACTGCCGGACCAGTGCGCCGTCGTCGGTCGCGGTCATCGGAAGCCCCGCGCCACGCGACCGGCCCGATGCCGCCTGTCGCTGCAGCGCGATCCTCGAAGAGAGCGATAGAGCATCGGCAGACATAGACTGCTCAGGGAGTTAGACCGGCGGGGCCGGGCAAAAGTTACTCCTTACCCGCGCCGGATGAGTTCCAGCACCTCGGCCGGCCGCGGCAGCGCGTCGCGGGCGCCGAGGCCGCGGCAGTTCAGCGCCGCGACCCCGTGGGCGTAGCGCAGGACGTCGTGAACGTTGGGGTCGGCCCCCGCGCGAAGCCAGCCGGAGATGAATCCCGCGCGGAACGCGTCACCCGCGCCGGTCGTGTCCTCGACGTGGACTTCGAAGGCCGGCGTGCGGACCTCCTTGCCGTCGACGAGCGACAGGCTGCCTTTCGGACCCAGCGTGGCGCAAGTGTGCGCCGGCTCGAACCGCCGCGCCATTTCGCGAAGCGCCGCGCCGAGATCGGGAAGGCCGGTCAGCTCCGATGGAAGGTGCTCTGCCGCGATGATCACGTCGATGTGCTGCAGCAGTTCCTCGGTCCCGGGCCGGAGCTTCTCGACGTCGATCACGGTGCGAACGCCGGCTTCGCGCGCCGCGCGCGCGGCGACGGTCGCGGCCAGCGGTTCGTGATCGTCGACGAGCAGCACGCGCGTGCTTCCTGATCGCCTCGACCGGGACATCCTCCGCCGACATCGCCAGCCGCGGATCTCGATACCAGATCACCGTCCGATCGCCGCTGCGGACGTCGACGAGCACGAGCGACGTATGACTCGTGGCGCCGGGGATGCGACGCACCAGCGACGTATCGACCTGGTCGCGTTCGAGGCTCTCAATCCCGATCCGCGCCGCATCGTCTTCGCCGAAGGTGCCGATGTATTGCGTCTTCCAGCCGAGCCGCGCGCAGCCGACGGCCGCGCTCGCGCTCTGGCCGCCGGGCAATGTCGCGAAGCGTTCGATGCGGGTCTTCCCGCCGGGCGACGGATGACTGGGCACGACCGCGACGATGTCGAGACTGTTGAGGCCGAGCGCGATCACGTCGAAGGTTCGCTCGGGGCCGAGGGATGGCAGGGTCGGCAAGCGCATCAATTGACTTTCGCTTTTCTTTTGTCTATAGTGCGCGCATGCTGCCACTTACGAAACGTCAGCGGGAAATTCTCGATTTCCTCAACGAGTTCATCCAGCAGCACGGGTATGCTCCGAGCCTCGAGGAAATCGGGCGGCGGTTCAACCTCTCGTCCCTCGCGACGGTCCACAAACATCTCACGAATCTGCAGGAAAAGGGCTTCATCCGGCGCGCCTGGAACCGGAGCCGATCCGTGGAGATGGTGCCCAACAAGACCGGCGGCCGCGCCCTCGAATTGCCGCTGCTGGGTTTCGTTGCGGCAGGCGCACCGATCGAGGCCGTCGTCGGCAACGAAACGATTGCGGTCCCCGAGGATCTCGTGGGCAAGCGCGAGACCTACGTCCTGCGGGTCAAGGGGGACTCGATGATCGACGAGCAGATTCGCGATGGCGATTTCGTCATTGTGGAAGATCGTCGAACCGCGGACAACGGGGAAATGGTCATCGCGATGGTCAACGGCAGCGACGTCACGCTGAAGAAGCTCTATCGCGAGCAGGGGCGGATCCGGCTGCAGCCGGCCAATCCCGCGGTGCAGCCGATCGTGGTTCCGGCCGACCAGGTCGTCGTTCAGGGTGTCGTTGTGGGAGTAATGAGGCGATACTAGAGCTTCAAGGACTCGGACCCTTCGGTCGCGGTCCTGCTCACACAATGACTGACCGCAAACAAATCAACTTCACGATCGTCCCGGACGATTCCGCCGATCTGCCGCGGACCTACGCGAACTTCTGCGCCATCTCGCACACGCCCTTCGACTTCACGCTGGCCTTCTGCGAGGTGCTGCCGCTCTCGGAGCGCGACATCAAGGCCGCCGAAGCCGAGCACACGGTGAAGGCGCCGGTGCGAGCGAAGATCGTGGTGCCACTGCAGGTCGTCCCCAACCTGATCGCCGCGCTCCAGGAGCACATGCGCATCTTCTCGGAGTCCACCGGCGGAAGCTGGGACAAGGGGCCGGTGCACTAGCGATCCGATCTGCGCGGGCTACTGGGGCTCGGCGCGCGGCGGCGGCTCGGGACGCACCGGACTCGCCAACCGACACCCCCGCCCTTCCGCGTCTACACTTTCAGACGATGGCGACGGACGCACACGCTGTGGCGGTTCCGGCAGCGATGGACGAGACGGGCGACGACCCGGCCGGCCGCGTGGCCGAGTTGTTCGACGCCCATCATCAGCGTCTGTTCCGGCTGGCGCGGCGCCTGGCCCGGCGCCCTGATGATCCCGCCGACCTCGTCCAGGAGACGTTTCTGCGCGTGGCGCGCGCGCCCGAGCGCGTTCCTCGCGGCATGCCCAGCGAGGAAGCCTGGCTGGTCCGTGTGCTGATCAACGTCTGCCGCGACAACTGGCGGCACGCCGCGGTCCATGTGCGGGCGGTGGCGGACGGGCATGTGGCGTCGCCGGGCGCGATCAATCCTGAACCCGGTCTGGTCGCCCATGCGACGGTGTGGCGCGCTCTCGATCTGCTGCCGCGCAAGGCGGCGCGCGATTCTCGTGCTCTCGGAGCTCGAGGGGACACCGATCGGCGAGATTGCCCGGCTGCTCGGCGTAACGCCGGTGACCATCCGATGGCACCTGATGCGGGCACGCCGCGAGATGGCGCGCGTGCTCGGAGACGAACGATGACTGATTGGCGAATCCGGCTTCGCGATGCGGATCGCGCGCTCGGGAGCGACGTGCAGCCCGAAACCGCGCAGCGGATGCGGCGTGCCGTTCTGGCTGCCGTGCCGGCCGAAACCCGCGTGGTTCCGATCTGGTCCCGCACCTTCGCGGCGACGGCGGCCGCGCTCACGCTGGTCTGCGTGGGGCTGTTGACGACCCTGCAAGGCGGCAGACTCGCGGATGACAGCGCGGCGCGGATCGACCCGACCGATGCGGCACTGGTCACGGCGCCCGATGAAACTCCGGCAACGGCGCGGCAGCAGTTGCATTTTTCAACGCCCGGGGGGACGCGGATCATCTGGGTGTTCGATCCCGGCTTCGAGGTGAAAGGAACGCTTCCATGAAGATGCGAGCGATGCTCGTCTTGTCCGGGCTGGCAGCCCTCGCCGCCCTGAGCCCGGCGCCTCTGGCCGCGCAGTCGGGCGAGGTCAAGGCGCCGGCGTCGCCGGAGCCCCCGCTCAAGAAGCTGACGAGCTCCGACCCGATACCGCGGCGCGGCTTCAACGTGGTCCTGCTTCTTGGCGACATGCAGGACGCCGGCGGCCAGGACACCGTCCCGGTCGCCGCGCGCAAGGCGCTCGCGGACATGAAGGACTTCCTGCCGTACAAGGGGTACCGGTTGCTCGACACCCAATGGGTATTGGGCAGTAACTCGGGGCCGGCGATCACCCGCATGCGTGGCGTCGAGGATCAGGAGTACGAGCTCGAGCTGCGAGCTCCCCGACACTTCAGGCCGGGACTGCGGGAGTCAGCCCGGCGGCGATGTCTGTGAGGTTCTTTCTGCGGGAGTCGAGTGACGGATACGCCGCCGGTTCCGGCGACAGCGGCCGCACTGCGTTCCATCCGAAGGAGCTGGCGAAGGCGGACCCGGTCTCGGTGGAGATCAGCAACCAGATTTTCCAGCTCGAACGCGAGCGGGATGATCTGCAGCTGCAGGTGAGCAAGGGACGGAAACAGGTCGAAGTCGGTACCAGGGATCCAGACGAGGTCAAGCGCCAGGAAACGCAACTCGCCGCCGTCACCCGCCGGATTGCCGAGTTGAAGCAGTCGCTGGCCGCGACCTCGAACAAAGGCGCCGGGCGTGTGGTCATCGACACCTCCTTCCGCATGGAGGAGGGCGAGACCGTCGTCGTCGGAACCTCGAAGGTGAAAGGCGGCGGCAAGGCGTTGATCGCGCTTCTCACCGCGACCGTCGAACGGAGCAAGGGCTCGACCAAGTAGGCAGCGATACAATCGGCAGGTGCCGTCGCGTTCAGCCGCTCGGCGAGCGGCGCCTGCTTCTCCCAAGCCGCCGGACGAGACTCGTCGAATCATGGCGAAGCTCGAACGGCAACACCCCAACGCCGATACCGAGCTCCACTACAGGACGCCGTACGAGCTGCTGGTCGCCACGATCCTGTCGGCGCAGTGCACCGACGAGCGCGTGAACCAGGTCACGCCGGCGCTGTTCGCGCGCTATCCCGACGCACGAGCGCTGGCGCGGGCGACCACCACCGAGCTCGAACCGCAGATTCAGTCCACCGGATTCTTCCGCGCCAAGTCGAAATCGCTGACAGGCATGGCGACCGCCGTGGTCGAGCAACACCAGGGCGAGATCCCCGCGACCATGGACGCGCTCGTGAAGCTGCCCGGCGTCGGCCGCAAGACCGCGAATGTCGTCCTGGGCCATGCCCTGGGCGTGCCCGGCCTGCCCGTCGATCGCCACGTGCTCCGCGTGGCGAACCGCATCGGGATTGCCAGGGGCGAGGATCCGGAAATCGTCGAACAGCAGCTCTGTGCCGCGATGCCGCCGGCGAAGTGGACGGTGACCTCCGACACCTTGATTCTTCACGGCCGCCGCATCTGCAAGCCGAGGCCGCTCTGCGAGCAGTGCGCGGTGCGGGAGGACTGCGACTTTTACCGCGCCACGTTGGGACTCGTGCGCGCGGGCGCGGTCAGGAAGAAAGTCGAGGCGGTCAAGAAGACACTCAAGAAGGCGATCGCAGCCACAGGTCTTCAGACCCGGCGGAAGGCAAGAAAACCCTCAGGACGGACGAAGTAGATGGCACGGGTAATCACCCGCGAACACTTCACCCGTCTCGTGGAAGAGGCCGTGCGTGACATCCCGCGCCGCTTTCGCGCCGAGATGAAGAACGTCGCCGTGGTCGTCGAGGACGAACCGCCGCCGCACATTCTCGAGGAGCTCGAGGTGGAGCCTGGCGACACGCTGTTCGGGCTCTATCAGGGCACTCCCCTGCCCGAGCGCAGCTGGGGCCATGGCAATTCGCTGCCCGACCGGATCTCCATCTACCAGGGACCGATCCTCGACGCGTGCGAGACCGAGGAAGAGATCCGCGACTGCGTGGCGGAGACGGTGATTCACGAGTTCGGCCACTACTTCGGCATGACCGAGGAGCAGATCGAAGAGATCGAGGAGAAGTACTGGCGGGGCGAGTCGACAGACGACTAGGGGCTCATCTCCGTGCATTGCCAACATTGCCAAGATTGCCAAGATTGCCAACATTGAAATGCGCTAGCCCATTGCGCGGTTCCCCGGATGAATGTTGGCAATGTTGGCAATGAAGGTGCGAAGCCACCCGTGAGGAAACGGTTCGGCCAGCATTTCCTCGAGCCTGCGTGGGCCGACAAGCTCGTCGCCGCGATCGACCCGCACGCCGGCGATCGCTTCCTGGAGATAGGCCCCGGCCCCGGTGCGCTGACGCTCAGGCTCGCTCCCAGAGTCGCGCACCTGACCGCGGTCGAAGTCGATCGCGACCTCGCCGCCGCGCTCGCTCCAGAACTCCCTTCGAACGTGGAGCTCGTCGTCGGTGACTTCCTGAACCTGGACCTCGCCCGGTTGCTCCAGCCCGGCCGCGTACGCGTCGCCGGCAACCTGCCCTACAACATCTCGTCGCCAATCCTGTTCAAGCTGATCGAAGCCGCGCGCCCGTCTGTAGGGGCGGGTCTTCAGAGCCGCCCGAACCCCGAACCCGCGAGCCCCCGAACCCGCGAACCCGCGATTGTTGATGCGACCCTGATGCTGCAGCGGGAGGTCGCCGAGCGGCTCGAGGCGCGGCCGGGCACCGGGGACTACGGTGTGCTGTCCATCTCGGTGCAGCTGCACGCGGACGTCCGGCGGGTCCTGACCTTGCCGCCGGGCGCGTTCCGGCCGGCCCCAAAGGTCCACTCCGCCGTCGTCCGGCTCACGTTCCGGCCGCCCTCGTCGCCGCCGCGTGACGAACGGGTGTTCGTGGCCATGGTTCGTTCGATGTTCACCCAGCGCCGGAAGACGCTGGCCAACGCGCTGAGCCGGTTTGCCGAGACGTGCGGCGTCAGCGCGGTGAGCGCGCTCGAGGCGTCGGACATCGATCCGTCGCGGCGTCCGGAGACCCTGGATCTCGCCGAGCTGACCCGGCTCGCCGACCACTTCACCACCGGGTCGGACAGGTGAACTCGTTGATTTTCTGATGCTTCCAGCCATTCTCCGTGCTATCGTTCTGCCCGAGCTTCGGCCGCCCGTCCCAGCGGACGGCCGGAAAACACGGGTGAATCCGCGGCGCCTGCCGCCGCACGACTCGGCCCATCCGCCCGGATGATCGCCGGATCGTTTCCGTGTTCCAGGCTTGATGACCAGACCTCCTGGCTGGGATCCCGTGTCTTCGTGACGGACGGATGCTGCTGACAAGAATGAGTGCTGCTGATTCTCCGGGCATCGACGTGCCGCCGCTCGAGATCGTGCCGCTCGGCGGCGTCGGCGAGTTCGGCATGAACATGATGGTCGTGGCGTGCGGGGAGACGGCAATCCTCGTCGATGCAGGGGTGATGTTTCCCGAGCCGGAGCTGCTCGGGGTGGACCTGGTCATTCCCGACCTGCGCCTGCTCGAGCGCTATCGAATCTCGGCGCTGGTGCTGACCCATGGCCACGAGGATCACATCGGCGCGGTGGTGCACGTGCTGCCTCACTTCACCGGCAAGGTGTACGGGACGCCGTTCACCCTGGCGCTGCTGGAGCCCAAGCTCGAGCCGCTCGGTGAGGACGCACGGTCGCGCCTGGTGCGCGTGAAGCCGCGGGATCGCATCACCATCGGAGCGTTCACGATCGAGTTCCTGCGCGTGACGCACAGCATGCCCGACTGCGTGGCGCTGGCGATCGAGACGCCGCGCGGCGTGGTCGTGCACACGGGGGATTTCAAGATCGATCAGACGCCGCTCGACGGCGAGCATGTCGACTTTCATCGCATCGCCCAGCTCGGGGCCGCGGGCGTCCAGGTGCTCCTCGCCGACAGCACCAACATCGAGCGGCGGGGGTTCAGCGGATCCGAGCTCGAGGTCGTCGATGCCTTCGAGGAGATCTTCACCAGCGCGCGCGGAAAGATCGTGGTCGCGATGTTCGCGTCGAGCATCTACCGGATGCAGATCCTGGTCGACCTGGCGGCGCAGTTCGAACGGCAGGTGGCGTTTGTCGGCCGGGGCGTGGTCGACAACTCCGAAACCGCCCAGCGGCTCGGGTACCTTCGCGTCCCGGCGGGCGTGCAGGTGCGCGACAGCGACGTCCGGACCCTTCCGGCGCAGGACGTGGTGTGTATCTGCACCGGTTCGCAGGGAGAACCGCAGGCAGCGTTGTCGCGTATCGCGATCGACGACCACCGTCACGTGAAGCTCCATCCCGACGACGTCGTGGTGTTCTCGGCGCGGGAGATCCCCGGCAACGAGAAGTCGATTGGCCGGGTGATGAACCACGTGGCCCGCCGCGGCGCCGAGGTCGTGTACCGAGGGCACGCGTCACGTGCACGTTTCCGGGCATGGAAGCGAGGAAGAGCTCAAGCTCATGCTCTCGTTGATCAGGCCCCGCTTCTTCGTGCCGATACACGGTGAGTACCGCCAGCTCGCTCGACATGCCCGGGTGGCGGCGCGGGTCTCTCCCTCGACCAAGGTTGTGCTTGCAGAGAACGGCGACCTCATCCGTTTCGACGACGCGGGCGGCCGCGTCGCCGAGCGGCTCCCGGCCGGCCGGATCCTGATCGACGGCACCCGGAGCGGCGAGGTCGGGGACGAAGTGCTCCGGGACCGCCGGCACCTCGCCGGCGACGGGCTCGTGGTTCCGGTGGTGACGATCGGGCGCCAGTCGGGAACGCTCGAGGAGACGCCCGACGTGATTACGCGCGGGTTCGTCGTCGATACGCGCACGGAGGCATTGTTGAAGGAGATACCCTCACTGCTCGCGACCAGCCTGGAAAGCGCGAGCGTCGAAGAGCGGACCGATCCGGGGCTGATCAAGGAGCGCCTGCGCGTGGATCTGCAGCGGTTCTTCCGGAAGCGCTCGGGCCTGCGGCCGCTGGTGCTGCCGGTGGTGATGGAGATCTGACGTGGCGGGATCCGCGCTCTCGCGTCGTTTCAGCGAAATCGTCGGCGTCGCGCTGTTCGCGCTGTCGCTCATCTGGCTGATCGCGCTGGCCAGCTACAGCGCGTCGGATCCGGTGTGGTTCTTCAATACCGGGGCGGACCTTCCTCCGGCGAACTTCGCCGGCCGGGTCGGCGCGTTCCTCGCCGAGCTGTCATTCCAGGTGGTCGGCTACGCGGCTTATCTCACGCCCGTCATCATCGCGGTTATCGGCTGGCACCACTTCTGGTGCCGATCGCTCGACGCGCCGTACACGAAGGCGATTGGCGGCATACTGCTCTACACCTGCAGCGCCGCCTTCCTTGCGCTCGTGTTCGACGCGGATCTCGGCCGCCGGCAGTTCCGGGCCGGCGGCTACCTGGGGTCGCTGCTGGCCGGGGCGCTCTCCGACTATCTGAATCGCACCGGGTCCATCATCTTCATCCTCACGCTGCTCTTCCTTGGGGTCATTCTGTCGACGCAGTTCTCGTTCGGCCGGCTGTTCGCCGCAATCGGCTCGATGATTGTCGACCAGTGGCTGGCGCTCGTCGGCGCCCTGCGCGCGCGCCGCGACGAGAAGCAGCGCGAGAAGCAACGGCGTGAAGTGCTGCGGAAGCACCTCGGGAAGCAGAGCCGCGCCCCACAGCCCGCGATCGCGCGGATCCGGCAGGAACCCGGCTGAAGATCCGGCGCTCGTGGCGGCAGCGGCGCGGGCCGCCAATGCCAGGCCGCGGATCCAGACGCGCGAGGCCGAGGAGCCGCCGCCGAAGCCGTCCCGCACGGCGGCAATGGTTGGCGCCGCGGCTGCCGCTCTCAAGGCCGCGTCATCGAAGCCGACGCCGCCGGCAATCAAGAAGCCGGTACCGACGGCGGCGCCCCTGCCGCTCCCCGAGCCTGAAAAATTGCCGGCCGAGCGCAAGAAGGGGACCTACACGTTCCCGCCCCTGGCGCTGCTCGACGCGCCCAAGACCGAGCGCAAGATCGACGAGCGCGAGTTGATGGAAGGGGCGCGGCTGCTCGAAGAGAAGTGCCGCGAGTTCTCGGTCGAAGGCTCCGTGGTGCAGATCCATCCGGGGCCGGTCGTCACCACGTATGAGTTCAAGCCGGACGCCGGGGTGAAATACAGCAAGATCACCGGCCTCGCCGATGATCTCTGCCTGGCGATGCAGGCCGAGTCCGTGCTGATCGACCGGATTCCCGGCAAGTCGACCGTCGGTATTCAGATCCCCAATCCAAACCGCGAACAGATCTCGATGCGCGAGCTGCTCGAATCCGACGGCTATCGCCGCTCGCAATCGAAGCTGACGCTCGCGCTCGGCAAGAGCATTCACGGCGAGCCGTTTGTCTACGACCTGGCCACGATGCCGCATCTCCTGATCGCCGGGTCGACCGGCACCGGCAAATCCGTGAGCGTGAATGCGATGCTCTCGAGCATCCTCTTCCGGGCGACGCCCGACGACGTGCGGCTGATCATGATCGACCCGAAGCGTCTCGAGCTGGGGATGTACGAGGACATCCCGCACCTGCTGACGCCGGTGGTCGTCGATCCGAAGCAGGCGTCCAATGCGCTGCGATGGGCGGTCCACGAAATGGAGGAGCGCTACAAGACACTGGCGGCCGTGGGGGTTCGGAACATCGAGCAGTACAACCGCAACCTGAAGCTGGCGCAGGCCGAGAAGAACGGCCCGGTGAGCGACGACGAAGGCAACGAGATCAAGCCGCTGCCCTTCATCGTCCTGCTGATCGACGAGCTGGCGGACCTGATGATGGTCGCCGGCAACGAGGTCGAGGAGTCGATCGCCCGGCTGGCGCAGATGGCGCGCGCGGTCGGCATTCATTTGATTCTCGCGACCCAGCGCCCGTCGGTCGACGTCATCACCGGCCTGATCAAGGCGAACCTGCCGGCGCGCATTTCGTTCCGGGTCTCGTCGAAGATCGATTCCCGCACCATCCTCGACGGCAACGGCGCCGAGCAGCTGCTCGGCAAAGGCGACATGCTCTTCCTCCCGCCGGCCTCGTCACGGTTCGTCCGGCTGCACGGTCCCTACATCTCGGAACAGGAGACCGCGCGGCTGGCGAGCTTCCTGCGCAAACAGGGCAAGCCGACCTACGACGAGACGATTACCGCCGAGGAGAAGCAGGCCGGCGGCGAGCTGGACTTCGAGAAGGACGACCTGTACGACGAGGCCGCGCGCATTGTCGTGTCGAGCGGCCAGGCATCGATCTCCTATCTCCAGCGCCGGCTGCGCATCGGCTTCAGCCGCGCCGCGCGGCTCGTCGACATGATGGAAGCGGAAGGGCTGGTCTCCGCGGCGATCGGTGGCAAGGCGCGCGAGGTGCTGGTCAAGAAGGACTACTTCGAAGAGGTGGATGCGCAGCTGCGCTGACGTTCGAGGTCTTTATGGCTATGTTCAAGCGCATCGCACCGGCGCTGGCAATGGTTGCCACGGTCGCCGCAGTCGCGGCAACGGCGGCCCCGGCCGCAGCCGCCGACTCCGCGGAGTCGATCTATTCCCGCGCCCTTGGCAGGGAGCGGGAGTTGAGGGATGACATCAGCGGCGCGACGCTCGGACAGCTGCGGGCAGTCGTTCGGCGCTACGAAACCGTCGTCGAGCGCTTTCCGAGGAGCGGCTATTGCGATAACGCGCTGTGGCAGGGCGGCAACCTGGCGATGTTGATCTTCGAGCGATACGACAAGGCGGAAGATCGCCAGGCCGCGGTCCGACTGTTGAAGCTGCTGCGCGACGGCTATCCCTCGAGCCCCTTCCGGGCACGCGCCGCGCAGCAGCTGCAGGATCTCGACTCCTCCCGGCCCACGCCGGCTGGCGCCTCGTCCTCGTCTGCGTCGCGCGCCGCCGCCCCGCCGTTGACGGGTCAGCTCATCGTTCCGGAGACGATCGCTCCGAAAAGCGCCGACCTGGCGCTTCAGCTTCCGCTTCCGCCGCCGCCTTCGCCGCCGCCGGCTGCGAGCACGATCGCCACGATCAAGGAGATAAAGCGGCTGCCGTTGCCCGACGGGGTTCGTGTGAGCATCGAGCTCGACGCCGAAGCGATCTACCGGCAGGAGCGGCTCGAGAACCCGCGGCGGGTCTTCTTCGATCTTCAGGCTGCCAAGACGACCGCGGCGCTTCAGGATGCCGTCCTCAAGTTCGACGACGATGTCGTCCGCGAGATCAGGCTGGGGCGGCATCCCCGAAGCACGACGCGGATCGTGATGGACATGGAGTCGGTCGAGGCCTACAGCGTCTTCACCCTCTACAATCCATTCCGCCTGGTTGTGGATTTCAAACGCGCCGCGTCGGCGGCCAGGCCGATGGCGCCCGTCGCTACTGGGCTGACGGCCAGTGTGCCCGGAACGGAGGCGACGGTCGTCGTGCCTCCGCCCATCGAAGGCAAACCCATCGCCGCGGCGAAGGAGCCGGTGCCCCTCCTGTCGCGTCCGTCGGCGGCCCCCGCGGCGGTGTCGCCGACGTCGCCGACGGCCAACTCCAACGGCCAGTTTTCGCTGGCCCGTCAGCTCGGTCTCGGCATATCGCGCATCGTCCTCGACGCCGGTCACGGCGGCCACGATCCCGGGGCGCGTGGCAGCGGCATCAACGAAGCGGAACTGGTGCTCGACGTCACGCTGCGGTTGCGCGATCTGCTCGAGAAGCAGCCGGGCATCGAAGTCACGCTCACTCGCGGGACCGACGAGTTCGTCCAGCTCGAGGAGCGCACGGCGATCGCCAATCGCACCGGCGCGGATCTGTTCCTGTCGGTCCACGCCAACGCCAGCCGGAACCCGCAGGCGCGCGGCGTCGAGACCTACTTCCTGAACTTCGCGTCGAACTCCGAGGCCGAGGCGGTTGCGGCGCGCGAGAACTCCGCGTCGGGCAAGACGATGCACAGCCTGCCGGAGATGGTGCGGGCGATTGCGCTCAACAACAAGATCGACGAGTCGCGCGACTTCGCCGACATGGTGCAGAAGTCGATGGTCCGCGGGCTGTCGGCGAAAAACAAGACGCTGCGCGATCTGGGCGTGAAGCAGGCCCCCTTCGTCGTGCTGATCGGCGCCGGGATGCCGAGCGTGCTCGCCGAGATCTCGTTCGTCACCAACAGGCAGGACGGCGCGCTGCTGAAGACCGGCGCCTACCGACAGGAGATTGCCGAGTCGCTGTTCGAGGCCATCCTGCGCTACCAGCGATCGTTGAAAGGTGTGAGAGCGGTCGCGTCTGCCAAAGAGGAATAGGCGACAGCCGCCGCCAACATTTACAAGAGGATAGGAGTTCAGGAGATTTCCTGGTCTGGGAAAGCCAAGAATTTCTCCTGATCTCCTACCCTCCTGTTAGAGCGCTCTTTGAGTGCGGCAATCGTGGCTACGGCGTGGAGGATGACGGCGTGACGCGCAGCGCGTCGTGGTCCGAAACGGGCTCCAGGTTGTATTTCGCGCGGACCTTCTTGATCCAGATGAGCAGGCCGCCGAGCAGGGCGCCGAGCAGCAGGGCGGCCAGCAGCATGACGCCGGTCAGGCCGAGCGCGCCAATGATGATGTCCCCCACGCCCGTCGACTTGACAGGCTCGTCGAGGACCTGGACGATGATCGGCTGGGCGGACTGCACGTCAGCTTAGACCCCTTCCAGGGCGGCCCGGTTCCGGCCGCCGTCGCGCCGCTTCGCGGCGCTTTGGCGCGTCAGGCCTACCCTCCCCACTCCCCGCTGGTAAAGGCGAGCTCGGCCAGCGTCCTGACCGCCACGCCGGTGGCTCCCTTGGGCATCCAGGGTTTGGCGTCGTCGGCCCAGGCCGTGCCGGCAATGTCCAGATGCGCCCACGGCAGGTCGCCGACGAACTCGCGGATGAACATCGCGGCGGTGCAGACGCCGGCGGGACGTCCGCCGATGTTGACCATGTCGGCGATCTCGCTCTTGAGCTGCTCGCGATACTCCTCGAACAGCGGCATCGGCCAGCAGCGATCGCCGGCTCGATCTGCCGTGCGGCGGACGGCATCGGCGAAGCTCTGGGGTTGAGCGAAGAGGCCTGATGCGGCGCGCCCGAGCGCGACGACGCAGGCGCCGGTCAGCGTGGCGACGTCCACGAGGTGCGTGGCGCCGAGCTTCTGCGCATACCAGAGACCGTCCCCGAGAATCAGCCGGCCTTCGGCGTCGGTGTTGAGTACTTCGACCGACTTGCCGCTCGCGCCGATGATGACGTCGCCAGGTTTCACCGCGCGTCCGCCGGGCATGTTCTCGGTCATCGGGACGATACCGACGACGTTGATCGGCGCCTTGAGCAAGGCGATGGCCCGCATCGCGCCGATGACGGCGGCGCCCCCCGCCATGTCGTCCTTCATCCGATCCATGCCTTCCGCGGGCTTGATCGAGATGCCGCCGGTATCGAAGGTGATGCCCTTCCCCACCAGCCCCAGGATCGGGCTCGCCGGGGCGTGCGAGGCGGTGTAGCGCAGCACCAGCATCCGGGGCGGCTCGGCGCTGCCGCGCGCGACTCCAAGCAGGAGTCCCATGCGGAGCCGCGCGATCTCTTCTTCGTCGAGGACCTCGACGTGCAGCCCCACGCTGCGCCCGATCTCCGCGCCGCGTTCCGCGAAAACCGAGGGCGTCAGCACGTTCGCAGGCTCGTTGCAGAGCTCGCGAGCCAGGTTGCACGATTCGCCGAGCACGCGTCCGCGCTCTACGGCCGCCTGCAACGCCGCCTCCTGCCCTTGCCCGCCGACGACCAGCGCCTGCTCGAGCGGTGGTCCCGAGCGCTCTCCGCTCTTGTAGATGTCGCCGCTGAAGTTCGCGAGCACCAGGCCCTCCGCAATGGCCTGAACTGCCAGTACCGGCCTCCGCCTGGCCCCGGTTCACGAAGGCAACGCGCTTGACCCGTCGCTGCCGCGCCGCGAGCCCAGCGGCGGCGGCGACCCTCCGGAGGCGCTCGGTATCGAAGTCGGCGGCCTTGCCCGCGCCAATCAGCGCGACTCGCGGCGCCGCCCAGCTGGTGAGCGGCGTCAGGAACAGATCGCACATCCGTCCCCGGAATTCCCCGCTCTCGGTCGCTCGCCCAAGGGCGCCGCCGGCGGCCTCGTCCAGACCCGCTACCGCGGTCGCGCCGTTCTCGCCTTCGAACATCGGCACGACGATGAGGTCGGTCTGAATATCCGGGACCTTGCCGGACGCGAGCGCCACAGATGCGGCACGAACAGTCGTAGGCATCAGGTGATTATAGTTCGTACCGCCGGTCGTCCCCGCCTTACGCGCCTAGCTTCGCTCAGGCGCTTCGGCGAGGCCTTGGGCGACACGAGTCCATCGTCGGGCTGTGACTGGTTCAAGGCTGCCTCGCCGTAGCGCGCAGCGCGAAGGCGGGGCCGCTATAATCTGCAGCCATGCTTTCAGCCCGAACCGTTCTCGCGGCCATGCTGGCCGTTTCTCCAGTCGTGATCGTTGCCTCGCCTCGACAGGCTGTCCCTCGTGCTCAGGGAACCGGGACGGCACTTGATCGGTACGTCGCGGCGCCCGATTCGAACTTTTCCTGGAAAGTCCTGAAGCCGCTTCCGGCGGAGGGTGTCACGGCCACGCTGCTGGAGATGACCTCACAGAAGTGGTTGACCGAGCAGGAAGTGGAGCGGCCGCTCTGGACCCACTGGCTGACCGTCGTCCGGCCACAGGAAGTGAAGAGCGACGTCGCGCTGCTCTTCATCACCGGTGGAAGTCTCGAACGGCAGCCGCCGTCCTCGCCGCCGGCGTGGCTGGTCAACGCGGCCAGGGACACCGGCACGATGACCGCCGAACTCCGGCTGGTGCCGAATCAGCCGGTCGTGTTCAAGGACGATCCCACGAGAAAGCCGCGCACCGAAGACGACTTCATTGCCTATACCTGGGACAAGTTCCTCCGCACCGGAGACGAGAAGTGGCCGGCCCGGCTGCCGATGACCAAGAGCGCAGTGCGGGCGATGGATGCGGTCACGCAGTTCGCGGCCAGCGCGGACGGCGGTGGCCAGAAGGTCGCGCGGTTCGTCGTGTCCGGCGCCTCGAAGCGCGGGTGGACGACCTGGACCACGGCGGCCGTCGACAAGCGGGTGATCGCCATCGTGCCCGCGGTGATCGACATGCTGAATGTCGAGCCGTCGTTCATCCATCACTACCGGGCCTACGGCGCCTGGTCCGATGCGGTGAAGGACTACACCGAGCAGGGGATCATGGACTGGATGGGCACGCCGCAGTTCCGCGCCCTGATGAAGATCGAAGAACCGTACCGAGTACCGGGATCGCCTGACGATTCCCAAGCTGATGTTGAACGCGTCGGGCGATCAGTTCTTCCTGCCGGATTCGTCGCAGTTCTATTTCGACGATCTCAAGGGCGAGAAGCACGTGCGCTACGTGCCGAACGCCTCGCACTCGATGGAGAAGACCGACGCGCTCGAGACCGTTCACGCGTTCTATGCGGCCATCGTCGCCGGCACGCCGCGGCCCGAGATCAAGTGGACCTTCGAGAAGGACGGATCGATCAAGGTCGTGACGAAACAGATTCCCACCAGCGTGCAGCTCTGGCAGGCCACGAACCCGAACGCCCGCAACTTCCGGCTGGACGTGATTGGGCCCGCGTACACGAATACGCCGCTCCAGCCGAGCTGGTCCGAACACCTGGGTAGGCAAAGTCCCCGCACCCGCGACGGGATGGACGGCCTTCTTCGTGGAGTTGACGTTCCCGGGAACCGGCAAATACCCGCTGAAGGAAACGAGCGGCGTGCGGATTCTGCCCGACAAGCTGCCCTACCCTGCGCCGGTTCCGAAGCGCGCCGGATCCGCGAGTCAGGCGATACGGTAGGTAATTTGTCAACTCCCAACTTCCAATTCCCAACGAGAGTCGGTTGTACCTTCTTGGGTGGAAGACGACGCAACAAGCTCGGTCGTGTCTATTTCCACACGGAAAGAAACTCTCCTTGGGAGTTGGGAGTTGGAGGTTGGGAGTTGACGCTGTCTATGGCTTCGCCCGCTCCAACGCCGCGATCTGCTCCGCCGGCTTCTGGCCGCCCGGGTTCTGGTTGAACGCGGCTGACTGCCCTTTGGGAATGCTCAGCGAGGTCCACTTATCCCCGGCCGCCTCCCTGGCCAGGTAAACGATCTGCCCCACGTGGTAGCTGGTGTGCGCGAGCGATCGATGCAGCGCCTCGATCACCGACAGGCGCTGACCCCGGATCGTAACCTCCCGCGACAGCGTGTCGTCCGAGAGCCCCGGTAACGCGCCAAACAGCGCGCTCCAGCCGTCTTCCCACTTTGCCAGCAGCTCCGCGCGACCGATCTGGCGCGCGTCGAACTCCTCGTCCCGGTTTCGCCACGGCTTCTCGCCGTCCGCGGTCAGGAAGTCGGTGAAACGCGACTTGAGATTGCCCGACACGTGCCAGCAGATCACGACAATCGAGTTGCTCTGATCGGAAGCCATCGCCGCGAGCTTGTCGTCGGGCACCTGCGCGATCGCGGCTTCCGCGAGCTTCTTGTAACGGAGATATTCACCCTGGATGGACGCTGTGATCGACATGACCTCTCCTCGAGCTTCGACCCGCTCGATCGGCGCGAGCGCCAACCCGGACGGGTCGAGGCGGTAGGCCGCCACGGCCTCGGCATCGGGCACCGCCAGCGAGACGATGACCCAGATGAAGTCGGAATAGTACGCCTCGGCATGATCGCTCGCCGAGGGAATCGCCGGCGAGTGGGGATGCGAGTGGTAGACCCCGATCACGCCGCGGCCGCTGCCGCGCAGCCGCCGGTTGGCCGCGATGTGGACTTCAGGATCGATGCGATAGCGGTTCGGATCGGGATCGAGGTTCGCGCTGCGGATGGACTCGTCTATCGTGGTGCCCGCGCCCACGAGCAGGCCGCAGCACTCGCGGGGCGCATCTTCCCGGGCGTGGGCGAGCATCTCGGCGCGGACGCGGGCCGGCAGCTGGATCGCCTGCATCGAATCAGACAGCTTCGACAATCATCGCCGTGCCCATGCCGCCGCCGACGCAGAGCGACGCGGCACCGCGCCCCCCGCCGCGCGCCTGGAGCGAGTGCACGAGCGTCGTCAGAATGCGTGCCCCGCTGGCGCCAATCGGGTGGCCGAGCGCAATCGCGCCGCCGTGGACGTTGACCCTGGCGGGATCGAGTCCGAGCTCGCGCACGACCGCCAGCGACTGTGAGGCGAACGCTTCGTTGAGCTCGATCAGATCGAGATCCGCGAGCGACACGCCGGCACGATCCGCCGCCTTGCGCATCGCCTGGACCGGACCCATCCCCATGATCTTCGGGTCCACTCCCGTGGTGCAGTACCAGAGGATCCGGGCGAGCGGTCTCTTCCCGAGGTCGTCGGCCTTCTTTTGAGTCGCCACGACAAGCGCCGCGGCACCGTCGTTGATGCCTGACGCATTGCCCGCCGTCACGGTGCCATCCCTGGTGAACGCCGGCCGCAGAGTGGCCAGGGTTGCCGCGGTCGTGCCCGCTCGGGGGTACTCGTCTTTCGTGACGCGGAGTGCGGGCCCTTTACGCTGCGGAACCTCGACCGGGACGATCTCACGATCGAAGACGCCGGAGTTCACCGCGATCGCGGCCCGGTGCTGGCTCTCGGCGGCGAACCCGTCCTGGTCCTCGCGCGTGACCGAGTAGCGGCGGCTGACCTCCTCCGCGGTGATGCCCATGTGACACCCCTCGATCGCACAGGTGAGGCCTTCCTGCAGCATCGAATCCAGGACCTCGGCGTTTCCCAGGCGGTAGCCCCATCGGGCACCTTTCAGGAGGTAGGGCGCGTTGCTCATCGATTCGGTGCCGCCCGCCAGGATCAGGTCGACGTAGCCGGCCTTGACCGCCTCCACTGCGTGGACGACCGCTTGAAGGCCCGAGCCGCAGACACGATTGACCGTTTCCGCAGGGACCTCCACGGGCACGCCGGCCTTGATCGCCGCCTGCCGCGCCACGTTCATGCCCGCGCCCGCCTGCAGCACGCAGCCCATGATCACGTCGCCGATGTCGACGGCGGCGATACCGGCGCGCGCGATGGCTTCGCGAATGACGATCGCGCCAAGGTCGGCGGCGGAGAGATCTTTGAGAGCTCCTCCGAAGGAGCCGATAGGCGTGCGGCAGGCGCTCAGAATGACGGCGTTATCCATGGTGATCAGAACGTTTGCGGGCGGTCTAAAGACCCGCCTACCTCTCCAACTCCGCTCGATTGCGAAAATATTCCAGCGCCTCCGGATTCGCGAGCGCCTCCCGGTTCTTGACCTCACGTCCGTGAATCACGTCGCGGACCGCCAGTTCCACGATCTTCCCGCTTTTCGTCCGGGGAATCTCCGGCACCTGGACGATCCGCGCGGGGACGTGGCGGGGGCTCGCCCGTTCGCGTACCTGGCGGCGGATGGTCTCGCGGAGCGCATCGGTCAGCTCCACACCATCGCGCAGCCGCACGAACAGGACGATCCGCTCGTCGTGGTCCTGCCGCTGACCGACGACCAGGCTCTCGACGACCTCGGGAATCTGCTCGACCTGACGATAGATCTCCGCCGTGCCGATCCGCACCCCGCCCGGGTTCAGCGTCGCATCCGATCGGCCGTGGATGATCAGGCCGTCATGCTCCGTGATCTCGGCGTAGTCCCCGTGCCGCCACACGTCCGGGTAGTGGGCGAAGTAGGCGTCGTGATACTTCTGCCCATCCGGATCGTTCCAGAACCCGATCGGCATGGATGGGAACGGCTTCGTGCAGACGAGCTCGCCTTTCTGGCATCGCAGCGGACGGCCAGCTTCGTCGAGCACCTCGACTGCCATGGCGAGGCCTCGCACCTGGATCTCGCCGCGCCAGACCGGGCCAGCCGGGTTGCCCAGCGCGAAGCAGCCGGCGATGTCGGTGCCTCCGGAAATCGAGGCGAGGTGGACGTCCGCCTTGATGCGCTCGTAGACGAAGTCGAAGCTCTCGGGCGCGAGCGGCGATCCCGTGGACGCGATCGTGCGGATGCTGCTCAGATCGTGCGTGTGTCTCGGCGACAGCGACGCCTTGTTGACCGCGTCGATGAACTTGGCCGACGTCCCGAACAACGTCATGCCGGTCGCGTCGGCGAAATCGAAGAGCACGTTGCCGTCGGGGTGGAACGGTGAGCCGTCGTACAGCATCAGGGTTGCGCCCGACGCCAGCGCCGACACCAGCCAGTTCCACATCATCCAGCCGCAGGTCGTGAAGTAGAACACTTTGTCGCCGTGCTTGATGTCACAGTGGAGTTGCTGTTCCTTCAGGTGCTGAATCAGCGTGCCGCCGGCACCGTGGACGATGCACTTGGGAACGCCGGTCGTGCCCGACGAATAGAGGATGTAGAGCGGGTGGTCGAATGGCAGCTGCTCGAATCGTGGCTCTCCCGCGTCCGCTTCGAGGAAGTCGTCCCAGGCGGCCGCAAGCCGCAGGGTGGCGGCGGCTGATTGCCCGACATACGGGACGACCACGATTCGCTCGACGCTGGGCAGGCCCTGAACGATCTGCTCGACCCGCGACAGGCTGTCGTGGATCTTGCCGCCGTAGAAGTACCCGTCAGCGGTGACGAGCAGCCGCGGCTGTATCTGGCTGAATCGATCGATCACGCCCTGGACTCCGAAGTCGGGCGAACACGACGACCACACGGCTCCAACCGCGGCGCAGCCGAGCGCGGCAACGATGGCTTCCGGAATGTTGGGGAGGAATCCCGCAACGCGATCGCCGGCCTGAATGCCCGCCCGTCTCAACGCATCGGCGAACCGTCCGACTTCACGCCGGAGCTCGCGCGCGCTGACGGTCCGATGGACCTGGTTTTCACCGTTGAAAATCAGCGCCGGTTCATCGTCGGTGCGCCGCAGCAGGTTCTCGGCGAAGTTGAGCCTGGCGCCGGGAAAGAATCGCGCGCCGGGCATGCGCTCGAAGTGCTCGGTGACGCGCCCGCCCCTGGAACCGCGGATGCCCATGAAATCCCAGACAGACGACCAGAACTCGTCGGGCCGATCCAGCGAGAACCGATAGAGCGTCGCGTAGTCGCGCAGGCTGACCCGCCACTGATGCTCGAGAGTGTGTCTGAACGCCGTGATGGTGGCCGCCGCGACGCGTTCGGGCGAAGGAGACCAGAGTGGGACCGTCACTCTCCTGGATTATATGACCCGGCGGGTGCCGGCCCGGGCGTGTAGGTCTCGCTGTGAAAGGCCCTGAAGCCGCGCTTCAGGTAGTTCGGCAGGGCTGCCGGATGATCGAGCGTGTTGGTGTGCAGCCAGATGCGCCCGGTACCCGCCGACCAGGCCTGCTCGACGGCGACGGTCAGGAGATATCCCCCGAGCCCGCGGCCGGTGAACTCCGGAAGCAGGCCGAAGTAGGCGATCTCAGTTCCACCCACGCGGTCCCGGCGCAGCTCGAAGTACCCGGCCGGGGCTCCCGCGACGGTCATCAACCACAGCGATACCTCGGGCTCCGCCAGGTAGGCCCGGATCTCGTCGTCGGTCCACGGCAGACGGTCGATCCAGTGATACGCGCGGCCGACCTCGGTGTAGAGATAGCGCCAGAACGAGGCGGGACAACCGATGACCTGCTCGACCCGCACCGACGGAACCGGAGGCGGCGCCCGCTGAAGATCCGCGATGTCCGGCAGCTCGAGAAACGTGCGGACCGAGCGATCGGGGATCACCAATGCTCCAGGACGCCCTTCCATCGGGCGGCGGACACGAACATGCGTTCGAGCGCCGGCATGCTTTCCGGTCTGGCAGCCGACTTCAACTCTTCGAGGGCGGCGATGAGGGCGTCGATGGCGGTCCCGATGTTGTCGCCATTGCTGGCGACGATGTCGCGCCACGGTGACGCGGGGCTCGACGCGAGCCGGGTGGTGTCGTGCAGCCCGCGCCCCGCGAGTGCCAGGCCTTCCGCGCCGGCGTGGTCGCCCACCACGTGCATGAGCGCGGTCACGGTGAGCTGTGGAAGGTGGCTCAGGAAGGCGAGCAGCTGGTCGTGCTCCGCGGCGCCGATCACTCGCGGGATCGCGCCGAGCCCGGTGACGAATCCGGTCAGGGACTCCAGCGCGGCGTCGGTGGTCGAGACGGTTCGCGTCAGCAGCCACGGCCTGTCGGTGAAGAGGTCGGGCCGGGCGGCCTCCACGCCTCCCGCGGCCGCGCCCGAGAGCGGATGTCCGCCCACGAACAGCAGCTCCGGCGTCAGCACGCGCGCGGCTTCGACGATGGTTCGCTTCGTGCTGCCGACATCCGTGATCACGGCGCGCCGGACGAAGCGCGGCAGCTCCTGCAGGGCAGCAGCGTTCTGCAGCACTGGCGCGGCAAGGACGACGAGCTCCGCGCTGTCGACCCCTTCGAGGCCCTCGCTGCCGCGATCGATCACGGCCAACTGGCGCGCGGTCTCGAGCACCGGCGGACGGTCGATGCCGACGACGGTCGCGGCCGGCCACCGGCGCTTCACGGCGAGTGCAATCGAGCCGCCGATCAGCCCGACCCCGACGATCGCGATGCGATGAAAGGGAGGCTCGCTCAGACGCCCCATCCCCTTCTTGCGACCGGCTCGAGGCAGATGCCGCGACCGATGGCCGGCGCGATGATCCGCAGCTCCGCCATCAGGCGATCGAACTGCGACGGGAACATCGACTGCGCGCCATCGCTGAGCGCGTGATCGGGATCGACGTGGACCTCGATAATCAGCCCGTCGGCTCCGGCGGCGACCGCGGCGCGGGCCATCGACGCCACCATGTCCCGGCGTCCGGAACCATGACTCGGATCCGCGATGATCGGCAGGTGACTGAGCTTGTGGATCACCGGGATCGCCGAAATATCCAGCGTGTTCCGGGTGTAGCTCTCGAAGGTGCGGATCCCGCGCTCGCAGAGCATCACGTTCATGTTGCCCCCGGCGAGGATGTATTCCGCCGACAGCAGCCACTCTTCGATCGTCGCCGAGATGCCGCGCTTGAGCATGATCGGCGTCCGCGTCCGTCCGAGCTCGCGCAGCAGCGTGAAGTTCTGCATGTTGCGGGCGCCGACCTGGAGGATGTCCGCGTACTTCTCGATGAGCTCGATCTGGCTGAGGTCCATGACCTCGGAGACCAGCTTCAGGTTGTGCCGGTCGGCGGCCGCACGCAGGATGCGCAGACCTTCTTCGCCGAGGCCCTGGAAGCTGTAGGGTGAGCTCCGCGGCTTGAACGCGCCGCCGCGCAGAATCTTCGCCCCGGCGCGCTTGACCGCCGAGGCCGTCGCCTCCACCTGTTCTTCGCTTTCCGCCGAACAGGGGCCGGCCATGACGATGACCTCGTCGCCGCCGATCCGCACGTCGCCGACCGTGACCACCGAGTTCTCGCCCTTGAACGTGCGGCTCGCAAGCTTGTAGGGCTCGGTGATCCGCAGGACCTCCTGCACGCCGTCGAGCACTTCGAGGAGCCGCTGATCGAACTGGCGGTTGCCGCCGACGGCGCCGAGCACCGTCCGCAGCGCGCCGGTCGACCGGTGCACGTCGAATCCCATTTCCACGAGCTGCGCAATCACCTTCTGCACCTGATCGTCGGTGGCGCGCTCCTGCATCACTACAACCATTGCGGTTCTCTCTTTTTGATTGTCGCGTCTTTTGGGCGGGTCTCAAGACCCGCCCCTGCGTCACTCAGATTTGTAGGGCGGGCTCTTTGGACCCCGCCGATCTTCCTCCGGCTCCGCTTCCCGCTCGAGCCTTCTCGCCTCGTCTATCACCCGTTCGAACAGGCGCTTCATCGATTCGTTGTTCAGCGGGCCCGGGTTGATCTGCTGCACGTGCGACAGCACCTCCGCCTCCCGCGTCGGCTGATAGATTTCGAGGCCCAGCAGCTTCTTCTGCCGGCCGATCTCGAGCGCGCAGGCGGCGCGGGCGCTCAGCGTTCGCACCAGCAGCTCGTCGAGATCGTCAATCCGCCGGCGCAGATCGGCGAGGAGGTCTCCCGCGAGGGAGTCCGGTTTCACAGATCGCTCTTCAGCCATGCCACATATTTCTCCACCCGGCCGGCGAGATCCGGCTCGCCGGCGTGCGATGCGATCTCCTGCACCAGCGCACTTCCCACCACGGCCGCGTCCGCATGCCGGCACGCCTGCGCGACCAGGCCGGGACTCGAAATGCCGAACCCGACGGCGATCGGCAATGCCGCATGTTTCCGAACCCTCGCCAGCAACAGCTCCACGTCGTCGGCAAGCGCGTCACGGGTTCCCGTCACCCCGAGCCGCGAAATGACGTACAGGAATCCCGAGCCGAGCTCCGCCGACCGCGCGATGCGCTGATCGGTCGTGGTCGGACTGATCAGGAATATCGGGTCCAGACCGGCATCGACCAGCGGCGCTCGCAGCGGGCCGGCCTCCTCGACGGGGTAGTCGAGCAACAGTACACCGTCTACTCCGGCGTCCCTCGCCTCGTTGGCGAAGGTCGCCGCGTCCATGCGGACGACCGGGTTTGCATAGGTGAACAATACGACCGGCGTGTCATGCGACCCGCGGAACCGGCGGACGAGATCCAGCGACCCGCGAAGTGTCATCCCCGCGGCCAGTGCGCGCTCGCTGGCCCGCTGGATCACCGGCCCATCGGCCAGGGGATCGGAGAAGGGCACGCCGACTTCGATCACGTCCGCGCCGCCACGCGCGACGGCGTCGAGTATCCGGGCCGACCGGTCAGCATCGGGATCGCCGGCCGTGACGTAGGCGACGAGCCCGCCGCGGCGGTTGCTCCGCAGCTGCTCGAAGCGCTTCGCGAGCCGCGATTGGCTCATGATCGGCCGCTCCCCGAGTCGAGCGCCTTCTGCACGCTCAGAACGTCCTTGTCGCCGCGGCCCGACAGATTCACGAGCAGCACCGCATCAGGCGGCATCGTTGGCGCAAGTCGGCAGGCGTAGGCAATCGCATGAGACGACTCGAGCGCCGGCAGGATCCCTTCCTCACGCCCCAGCCGCTGGAACGCTTCGAGCGCCTCGTTGTCGCCAATCCACGCGTACTCCGCGCGGCCGGAGTCGTGCAGCCAGGCGTGCTCGGGTCCGACGGCCGCGTAGTCGAGGCCGGCCGAAATCGAATGAGTCAGCTCGATGTTTCCGTTGGCATCCTGGAGCACGTAGCTGCGCGTGCCCTGCAGCACGCCCGAGCTCCCGCCCGCAAACCGCGCCGCGTGCTGACCGGGAGTGATGCCGCGGCCACCCGCCTCGACACCAATCAGCCGGACGCCGGCATCGCCCACGAACGCGTCGAAGATGCCCATGGCGTTGCTGCCACCGCCCACGCAGGCGACGATGACGTCGGGCAGACGGCCGATGGTGTCGAGACACTGCTGGCGCGCCTCACGACCGATGACCGACTGAAACTCGCGCACCATGAGCGGATATGGATGCGGGCCGAGCACCGAGCCGAGCAGGTAGTAGCTGTCGCGGACGTTGGTCACCCAGTCGCGCATCGCCTCGTTGATGGCGTCCTTCAACGTGCGCGATCCGGCATCGACACGACGGACCGTCGCGCCGAGCAGCTGCATCCGGAAGACGTTCAGCGACTGGCGCTCCATGTCTTCGGCGCCCATGTAGACGTCGCACGAGAGCCCGAGCAGGGCGCAGACCGTCGCCGTCGCGACGCCGTGCTGTCCGGCGCCGGTCTCGGCGATCACCCGCGACTTCCCCATCCGCTTCGCGAGGAGCGCCTGCCCGAGCGCGTTGTTGATCTTGTGCGCGCCGGTGTGCGCGAGGTCTTCGCGTTTGAGGAAGATGCGCGGACCACCCAGCGACGCGCTCAGCCGCTTCGCCTGGTAGAGCGGCGTGGCGCGCCCGACATAGTTCCGGAGCAGATCCTGAAGCTCTCGCGCGAAGGCGTCGTCGGCGCGTGCCGCGAAATACGCACGCTCGAGCTCCTCCACCGGCGCGACGAGCGTTTCAGGGACGAACCGGCCGCCATAGGCGCCGTAATACCCGCGCGCGTCGGGATCACGCTGGCCGAATGCTGGGCTGACTGTTTCCACGAGTTATGCCTGCAGCGCAGCGAAGAACGCGCGCATCTTGCTTTCGTCCTTGATTCCGGGCGCGGACTCGACGCCCGACGACACATCCACCGCGTATGGCCTGACCGCCTCCGCGGCATCCCTGACGTTTTCCGGGGTCAGGCCCCCGGAGAGGATCACCGGGCGCACGCGCGCGGCGGCGGCGGCGACGGTCCACTCGATGACCCGGCCCGTGCCGCCACGGCGGATCGGGTCGTGCGCGTCGAGCAGCACGGTCACCTGCGAAGGCAGATCTTCGACCGCGGACAGACTGAATCCCTGGCCAACGGGCAACGCCTTGATGAGTGGCAGCGGCGCCGGACCGAACTCCGCGGCGTCTTCATCGCCATGGAGCTGCACGGTGTTGATGCCGGCACGTGCGGCGGTCTCGAAGACATCCGCAGGAGATTGATTCACGAACACACCGACCCTCGTGACGAATGCCGGCAGGCCGTCGGTGATCGTGCGGACGGCGTCGGGTGTCACGGCGCGCGGGCTGCGGGGCCAGAAGATGAAGCCAAGCGCCACCGCGCCGAGCTCCACCGCCAGCAGCGCGTCCGCACGGCGGCGGATGCCGCAGACCTTGACGCGTGTCATACGGCCCCGCCTCGCAGGGCCTTCAGCGCCGCGCCGGGATCGGGCTGGGCAATCAATCGTTCGCCGACGAGAAAGGCCGCATATCCGGCCGCGGAGAGTCGCGCCAGATCCTCGGGGGTCCGGATCCCGCTCTCGGCCACGGCCGTGACCGACCCTGGCAAGAGCGTGGCCGCGGCATCCAGCACGTGCATGTCGACCGCGAGCGTTCTGAGATTCCGGCTGTTGACCCCGACGACTCTCGCGCCGGCCTCGAGGGCCCGGGTGATTTCGGCGGCATCGTGCACTTCGACCAGGCCGGCCAGGCCGAGTGCATGCGCGCGGGCCAGCAGTTCCCCGAGCTGCCGATCGTCGAGCGCGGAAACGATCAGCAGGACGGCGTCGGCCCCATGGGCCATTGCTTCGACCAGCTGGTACTCCGACACGATGAAATCTTTCCGCAGCAGGGGAACCTGCACGGCGGATCGCACGGCGGTCAGATGCTCGAGCGCGCCGTCGAAGAAGGTCGGCTCGGTGAGCACCGAAATTGCCGCGGCGCCCGCCGCTTCGTAAGCCACCGCATGCGCAACGGGATCGTAGTCGGAGCGAAGGATCCCGCGTGACGGCGACCGCCTCTTGCACTCGGCGATGACCCTCGGTACGGCCGTTTCCCGAACCGCCCGCTCGAAGGCCTCACCGCGCGGCTGCCGCCGCTCCGCCCTGGCCCTGTTCTCGAGGACGTCGATCGGCACCTGCCGCGAGCGTACCGCCACCGCGCGCCGGGTCGCGGCGACGATGGTCTCCAGGAGATCGGGCGGGCTCACGGTCGTGCTCATGCGGGTGTGGCCTCGGATGACGTTGAAAGGCGGCGCAAATCCTCGAGCACGGCGGCGGCCTTGCCGTTGTCGATCACTTCGGCCGCCATGGCGAGTCCGTCTTGAATCCGGCTCACGGTGCCGGCAATCAGCAGGGCCGCGGCGGCGTTCAGCAGGACGACGTCCCGCTGAGGACCGGGTTCCCCGGCCAGGACCCGTCGGGCAATCGCGGCATTGTCGTCGGCGCTGCCGCCGCGCAGCGCGTCAGGCGGGGACTTCGTCAGCCCGACGTCCGTCGGGTGCAGGTAGAAGGTGTTTACTTCCCCGTCGCGGCACTCCGACACCTTGGTGTAGCCGCCGGTCGAGATCTCGTCGAGCCCGTCGGCGCCGTGGACGACCCACGCCCGTTCGGTGCCGAGCAGGCCCAGCGATCTCGCGACGAGCTCCGTGAGCTCGGGTCGAGGGACGCCGACCAGCTGGCGGCGGGCTCCTGCCGGATTGGTCAGCGGTCCAAGGAGGTTGAACGCGGTCCGCAGCCCGAGCTCCCGCCGTGTCGGTCCCGCGTGACGCATCGAGGGATGGAAGGTCGGGGCGAAGAAGAATGCGATGCCGGCCTCCTCGAGACAACGCTCGACGACGGCGGGTTCGGCGGTGACGTTGACGCCGAGCGCTTCGAAGAGATCCGCGCTGCCACACCGGCTGGATACCGATCGGTTCCCGTGCTTTGCGACGCGCACCCCGCAGGCGGCCAGCACCAGCGCCGCGACCGTGGAGACGTTGAACGTGTGCGCGCGGTCGCCGCCGGTGCCGCAGGTATCGAACACCGGCGAGTATTCACGCGACAGCTTCGTCGCCCGCGACCGCATGGATCGCGCGAAGCCGACGATCTCCTCCGGGCGCTCTCCCTTCATGGCGAGTGCAACGAGCAGCCCGGCGATCTGTGACGGCGGGACCCGCCCCTCCATGATCTCGTCCATGGCGGCGGACGCTTCTCCAGTCGAGAGGTCTTCTCGACGGAGGAGTTTTTCGAGAAGGCTAGTCAAGTTCCAAGCTCCAAGCTCCAAGCTCCAAGTTCCAGGTTTCAACTTCCAAGTCCCATGGCTCGAACGGGTGGCGTGAACCGCGCCCGCGAACTCCCCTTGGGATTTGGACCTTGGGGTTTGGGATTTGACAAGAAGTGCTCATCGTCCCATCTCCAGAAAATTCCTCAACACCTGCTTTCCCTCACCCGTCAGCACCGACTCCGGATGGAACTGGACTCCATGGATTGGGAACTCTCTGTGCCGCACCCCCATGAGCGTGCCGTCGTCGGTTCGCGCAGCAGCCTCGAGGACGTCAGGCAGCGGATCGCCAACGATCAACGAGTGGTATCGGCCGGCCACGAACGGCTGCGATACGCCTCGGAACACGCCGCGCCCGTCGTGCTGGATGGACGAAACCTTGCCGTGCATCAGCTGCGAAGCCCGGATCACCGCGCCGCCGAAGGCGATCCCGATGCCCTGGTGTCCCAGGCAGACGCCGAGCACGGGGGTGTGCGGCCCGAAGCGGCGAATCGCGTCGACCGTGACGCCGGCGTCCTCCGGGCGGCCTGGGCCCGGCGAGATCACGATGTGCGTGGGACGGAGCTCGTCGATTTCGTCGAGGGTGATCTCGTCGTTGCGGCGGACCCGTGGCGGCGCGCCGAGCTCACCGAGGTATTGGGCGAGGTTGAACGTGAACGAGTCGTAGTTGTCGATCAGGAGGATCACAGGCCCTCCTCCGCCATGGCGAGCGCCTGCAGCAGCGCGCGCGCCTTGTCGCGCGTCTCTTCGTACTCGGCGGCGGGATTCGAATCGGCGACGATTCCGGCCCCAGCCTGGATCCGTGCCTTGCCGTCACGGATTGTGATTGTGCGAATCGCGATGCAGAAGTCGAGATTGCCCGCGAAGTCGATGTAGCCGATCGCTCCGGCATAGACGTCACGACGCGTCGGCTCGAGCTCCGACAGGATCTGCATCGCGCGGATTTTCGGGGCGCCGGACACCGTGCCGGCCGGGAAGCAGGCAACGAGCGCGTCGAGGTGATCCTGATCGTCGGCGAGCGTTCCGTCGACCGTGGACACGAGATGCATCACGTGCGAATAGCGCTCGAGGGCCATGTACTGCGGCACCCGCACCGATCCGAACCGGCAGACGCGCCCGAGATCGTTGCGGCCCAGGTCGACCAGCATCACGTGCTCGGCCCGTTCCTTCTCGTTCCGCTTCAACTCCTCGCCGAGCCGCAGGTCCTCGTCCTCGTTGGTTCCGCGCGGGCGCGTGCCGGCGATCGGGTGGGTTTCCGCACGCCGGCCTTCGACCCGCACCAGCATCTCGGGAGACGACCCCACGATCGACAGGCCGCCCAGCCGGATGAAATACATGTACGGCGACGGGTTCACGTGGCGGAGGGCGCGATAGACCGTGAACGGGTCGGCGGTGATGTCCGCTTCGAACCGCTGCGAGAGGACCGCCTGATAGATGTCGCCGGCCGCGATCCGCTCCTTGATCGTCCGAACCCCCGTCTCGAAGTGTTCCCGCGTCTGATTGCAGCGGACGTCGGGAGCGCCATTACCTGCCGCCTGCCGCTGTGACAGGCTCCGCTCCAGCTCGCGCTCGAGGAACTGGATCTTCGCGCACGCGAACTGATAGAGCGCGTTCAGATCTTCGTCGGCGGTGATGCGTGCGTTGGCCACGATCAGAATCCGGTGCTTCACGTGATCGAATACCAGCACCGTGTCGAACAGCATGAACCCCGCATCGTCTTCTGCCGGACCCGATGCCCAGCTCGCGCGCTGCCACGCCTGCTCGAGCGCCGGCTCGAAGGCCGGCGACGCGTCGTAGCCGATGAAGCCGACGGCGCCGCCCGTGAACCGCGGGAGGCCAGGGACATACGGCGCCTGGAACTCGGCCATCATCCGGCGCACGACCGTGATGAACGGCTCGTCGCTTTCCGTCCGCACCCCGGAGCGATCGATGGACGTCTTCCCCTGGCTGGCTTTCAGGACGAGGAAGGGATCCTTGCCGAGGAACGAATACCGCGCCACTCGCTCGCCCCCTTCGACACTCTCGAAGAGGAAGGCGTAGTCGGAATGCTCCGCGATCTTCAGAAACGCCGAGACCGGCGTCAGAAGGTCCGCGATGATTTCTTTCACGACCGGCACGAAGGTGCCGCGTCGCGACAGGTCCACGAACTCCTCGAAGGTCGTTTGTTTCATACCGGCATCTGTCCTGCGGCTTGCTGGAAGAGCCCGGCCGGCGGCGCCTGGCCCGTCCAGATCTCGAATTGCTTTTCCGCCTGGGCCACGAGCATTTCGAGGCCGCCAATCGTCGTACACCCTGCCGCGCGCGCGTCGGCGAGGAGCCTGGTTTCCGCCGGCACGTAGAGGAGCTCGTAGACCAGCGTCCCGTCGAGCGCGGCACCCGCCATCGGGCTGTTCACTGCAGCGTCGCCGTCCGATGGCGTGCTGTTGACGAGCACGTCCCAGCTGCCCGCGGCAGGCGGCAGAGTCCCGACCGTGCCTGCCGCGAGATCGGCCAGCTCGCGCGCCGCCTCGGGACGCCGGGCGCAGACCGTGACCTCGGCGCCGAGATCCGCGAGGGCGATGGCGACAGCACGAGCGGCGCCGCCGGCGCCGAGAATCGAAGCGCGCAGTTTGTTTCTTCCGCCTAAAGGCGGAAGCCACCCGCCTTCGCGCTCAGTGCGACGGCGGGCAGGCTTCTCAGACTGGTGGCTTCCGCCTTTAGGCGGAAGGTCTGCCGCAGCCCCCAGCCTGCTAACCAACGGCGCCGCGAACCCGTGAACATCCGTGTTGTAGCCGTGCCAGTGGCCGTCACGCATCGCCAGCGTGTTGATGGCGCCAACCCGCTGCGCCAGCGGATCGAGCTGGTCGGCGGCGCTCATCAGCGACACTTTGAACGGGGCGGTAATGCTCACGCCCGACAGACCAAGGCCCCGGGCGAACGTGAGCGAAGTCGGCGGCGTCGGTGGCCTGGAGCGGGAGGTACACCGCATCGAGCCGAGACACTGGAAGCCGGCGTTGTGCATCACCGGCGACAGCGAGTGCATGATCGGGTTGCCCACCACGCCATAGATGGCTGTGTTCGGCTTCAGGTCGCGAAAACGGAACTCGTTCAGCAGCCGCGCCAGCGAGATCTGGCCGGGCGCGACGTTGTCGCCGGCATAGGTCCACGCGTTCCCGAGCCGGGTGGCCAGGATCCGGGACGCGACCCCGGCATCGCCCATCGCAATCAGGACCTGGCCCGGCGTGCCGCTGCTGTTCCCCGAAGCCCGCGGCGCAGCCAGCGCCATGAGTCGCAACGTGTCCCGCAAGGAGCGCGACTCGACGGCCAGCTTGGCGATCTCCGCGCCCGAGGCCCGAAGCGCCGCCCACCGCTCCTCGAGGTCGTCCGGGATCGAACCGAAGATGTGGGAGGAGAGAATCAGCCCCTTGCCCTGGCGGCCCCGGATCAATTCCCCGGCAAAGCCGGCGCGCGCCTCGACATCGACGTAATCCGCGCCACGCGCGAAGGCGTCTTCGAGAATCCGGCGACGCTCTTCCTCGGCTCCTTTGAAATAGCCGCCCTCCCATTCGGCGCGGCACGTGACGATGACCGGGCCGCGGCGGCCCTCGAGCGCGCCGGCGGCGTCAGGGCGGTCGACCGTGTCGAGGCGCATCTCGACCAGGTCGGCGCCGACCTCCTCGGCGGCATCCCGATTCCGCCGGATTTCGCTCATCGTGCGGCCGGTGACGGCGACGCACACTCGAGAATTGGCCATAAAAACGAAAAAGCCCCCTCAGCAAAAGCTGAGGAGGCCTTTGAATGCCGGTCCGCGCGCCAGTCGGCTAGCGGTCTGCCCCCTCAGCAGAGCTGCGCCGCCACCAATAGGACGTCGTCCCGGGACAGCCAGCGATGGAGAGGGTAAACAGGTAACGCAAAGTCCGGCCACGATAGCACCTTTGTTCTTGACCTGCAAGCGCTTGCTCTCTATAACGGATCGAGGCGGCTCACTAACGACTCGGGCCTGTAGTTCTGAAGACCTGCCGGCAGCCGCCGGTGCCCTCTCCAGCGTCCAAACGGATATGAAAACTCGAACTGCTGCGGCAGCGATAGCCCTCGCTGCGCTGGTTGCCTCCGCACCCCGCGCCGCCACTCCCGCTCATGCCCGTCAGCGAGATCCGCACCGGGATGACCGGCGTGGGGCGGACGGTGTTCGAGGGCTCGGAGCTTCAGGAGTTCAAGGTCCAGATCCTGGGTGTTCTCCACAACGTCCAGGGCCCGAAGCGCGACCTGATCCTGGCCCGCCTCGAGGGCGGACCGCTCGCCCAGACGGGCGTTGCGCAGGGGATGAGTGGAAGCCCTGTCTACATCGACGGACGGCTGATTGGCGCGGTCTCGTATTCGATCGGCGCGTTCTCGAAGGAGCCGATCGCGGGGATTACGCCGATCGAAGAGATGAAGGACGCGACCGCGATGCCGCGTGCCCGCGCGCCGAGCCAGGCGCGCCTCGAGCTTCCGGTGACCCGCGAGAGCCTCGCGGCCGCGCTCACGGCCACCTACGCCCGGCTGGCGCCATTTGCCGCCCGGCCCGCCGACGTTCAGACGATCGGCATTCCTGCCGCCGCCGGCGCCCAGCTCGGCGCCATGATGCGGCCGATCTCGACGCCGCTGCTGATGGGCGGCTTCGAGCCGGACATCGCGGACTTCGTGGCCGGCGCCTTCCGGGATTCCGGCTTCACGCCGATCATCACCGGGCGCCGCCTCCAGTGACGTCGAAGCACCGACCGGTCCCCTCCGCGAAGGAGATGCGGTCGGCGTGTCGCTCATCGCCGGCGACCTGGAAATGGGCGCAACCGGCACCGTGACCCACATCGACGGCGACCGCGTGTACGCGTTCGGCCATCCTTTCTACAACCTGGGCCCCGCCGAGTTCCCGATGACTCGCGCGCACGTCTACACGATGCTCCCGAGCCTGATGACGTCGTTCAAGATCTCGAGCCTCGGTGAGACGATCGGGACCATGCAGCAGGATCGGGCGACGGCAATCGCGGGAACGCTCGGCAAGGGACCGGCGCTGGTGCCGATGACGATCACGGTTGTTTCGGACCGGGAAACCGGAGCGACACCGGTGACCCGCACGGTCAAGCTGAACCTCGTGAACGATCAGTTGTTCACGCCGCTCCTCGCCTACGTCTCGATGTTCAACACGCTCGGTGCGTACGAGCGCCAGTACGGCACCGCCACGCTCGCGGTCAAGAGCCGCGCCCGGCTGAAGGGGCACGGCGATCTGTCGCTGGAGGACGTGTTCGCGAACGAGAACCCGATTCTCGGCGCCTCGACGGCCGTGGCCGGTCCGCTGACGATGATGCTCGGGAACAACATCGAGGCGGTGACGCTCGAAGGCCTCGATGTCACGGTGACGGCCACCGAAACGCCGCGAACCGCAAGCATCGAGCGCGTGTGGCTGGACGATATCCGTCCGCGCGCCGGCCGCACCGTGCCGCTGAAGGTGCTGACCCGATCGTATCGGGGCGAGGAAAAGATCTCGACGCTGCCGATCGAGATTCCGGCGAACGCACCGAAGGAGCTGACGGTGCTGGTGAGCGACGGCCGTCAGCTGAATGCCATGGAGCAGCGTGAGCTGCGCGGATCGCTGCAGCCGCAGACGATCGCCCAACTGGTCCGCGTGCTGAACGAGACGCGGCGGAACAACCGCATCTACGTGCGCCTGATCACCGGCCGCGCCGGCGCTGTCGTCAACGGCGAAGCGATGACCGCGCTGCCGCCGTCGGTCCTCTCGGTTCTCGAAGCCGATCGCAATGGCGGCAGCTTCACGCCCATCCGGAACGCGACGCTCGGCGAATGGGAAATCCCGGCCGACGCCGCCGTGAACGGCTCGCGCGCCCTGACCATCAATCTCGAGGCGCGGTAGCGCATGATCACACGCCGTTTTCCACGCCATCTGGCGTTCGTCTGTGCGCTCGTCTGCGTCCTGACCATCGCGTTGACCGGCGCCAGTCCGACCTTCTGGACGGTCTCGTCGCAGGCGGACTTTCTCAAGGGGGACGTCGAGGATCTGTCGATCGACAGCGACGGCCGGATGTTCCTCGGGCCGGCCGCGTCGGTGCTCGGAGAGACCTCGGCTCCGTTCCTCTGGTCGATCGTGGCGGCGCCAGACGGCTCGCTGTGGGCCGGCAGCGGAAACGAAGGCAAGGTCCTCAAGGTGTCGAAGGACGGCAAAGTGACGACGTTCTTCGATGCGGCGGAGCTCGAGGTGCACGCCATCGCGCCGGCGCCGCAGGGCGGGCTGTATGTCGCCACGTCCCCCGACGGAAAGATCTATTCGGTCGCCGCCGACGGCTCCTCGAAGACGCTGTTCGATCCCGACGACAAATACATCTGGGCCCTCGCCTCGGATCCATCCGGCACTCTCTACGCCGCGACCGGCGACAAGGGCGTCATCTACAAGATCACCCCCGATGGCAAGGGCAGCCGTTTCTACAAGACGAGCGCCACCAACGTCGTTTCGCTTGCGGTCACCAAATCCGGTGAGGTGATCGCCGGAACCGAATCGCCAGGCCGCGTCTTCCGAATCGATGCGAGCGGAAAGGCGTTCGTGCTGCTCGATTCACCCTATCGTGAGATCCACGCGCTCCGGATGGCCCCCGACGGCACCATCTATGCGGCAGCCGTGAGCGCGACGCCGCCATCCGGAGGCAGCGATCGTCCCTCGGAGCCCTCGCCGATCGACGCGGGCCGCTCGGTCGTTCCGTCGGTCTCGACGGAGATCACGTCGATGACGATGGTCGAGGGCGGGCTGCCTTCCTCTACCTCGCCGGCCTCCAGCCGCGGGCCCCGCCGACCGGCCCGTGGCGCGATCTACCGGATCAAGAGCGACGGGCTGTGGGACTCGGTCTGGGAAACCGGCGAGGACGCGCCGTACGACGTCGTGGTCGAGGACGGCGGCAGCCTCCTCGTCGGGACCGGAACCGAAGGAAAGATCTTCCGGTTGAGCGGCAATCCTGCGCGGGCCACGCTCCTGGCGCGCGCGACGGCACGTCAGGTCACCGCCCTTCTCCGCGAACCCTCCGGCCGCATCGTCGGCGCGACCAGCAACCCCGGAAAAGTCTTCGCCTTGTCGTCGTCCCCCGCGAAGCTCGGAACGTACGAGTCCGATATCCGCGATGCGGGAACGGTCGCGAGCTGGGGCGCGATTCGGTGGCGGTTCACCGGCCGTCCGGGCCAGGTGCAGGTCGTCACACGGTCGGGGAATACGGATACGCCCGATGAAACGTGGAGCCCCTGGTCGAAGCCGTATACCGTTGCCGAGGGGGAACCGATTGGCAGCCCCAACGCGCGGTATCTGCAGTGGAAAGCCACCATCACGAGCGAGAGCGGTGAAGGTCCCGTGCTGACCTCGGTGACCGCGGCTTACCTGCCTCGGAATCTCAGGCCCGAGCTGACGTCGATCACCGTGCACCCTCCAGGAGCGGTGTTCCAGCGACCGTTCTCGACCGGCGAGATGGAGATTGCCGGTTTCGAGGACAACACGTCCGATGGCCGGCAGCCGACGCAGTCCGCTTCGTCCACCACGCCGCCGCCAACCGCAACTCCCCCGCTGGGGCGGCGGATTTATCAGAAGGGGCTGCAGACGTTCGTCTGGAAGGCGGAGGATCAGAACGACGATCGGCTTCAGTACGACGTTTTTCACCGGCGCGAAGGGGAAACGTCCTGGAAAGTGCTGAAGCGGGGGCTCTGGGATGCCATCACGGTCTGGGACACGACGTCGGTTCCCGACGGCACATACGTGCTCAAGGTCGCCGCGACCGATGCGCCGTCGAACTCGCCTGCCACCACGCTGGTCGGAGAGCTCGAGAGCAGCACCTTCGAGATCGACAATTCACCGCCCCGCATCGAGATCCAGCCGGCGACACGCGCGAACAGCCGCTCGGTGTTCTTCACGGTTCGCGACGAGCAGTCGTCGGTGCAACGGGTGGAGTATTCGCTCGACGGGAGCCGGTGGCGAAACGTGTATCCGAAGGACGGCATCGCCGACTCCCGCCGCGAGGAATTCGAGATCGTGCTCGAGGAAAGCGAAATCGGCCGCAGCGTGCTGATTCGTGCCACCGACGCGATGAACAACGTGGCGACGGCGGTGACCGACGTGAGGAAGTAGGCTCGATCTTCCGCCTAAAGGCGGAAGCCAGAATCGGGGAGGTCTGCTAGCTTCCGCCTTTAGGCGGAAGATCGAGATCTACGTAATCCTTGGCGCCTTGGCCTTGACCGTCGTGTGCGCCAGCAGCCACACGAGGTTGACGGCCACCGGCGACGTGCCCATCCGGCCCGGCTCGAAGCGGGCACCGGAGATCACGTTGAGAATCGGGTTGACCTCGCGCGGATGGGACTCCGTGCTCAGCACCGACAGCCCGGATACGCGGCCATCCTGTGTCACCACCGCATTGAGCGCGAGGACCACCTCGTCGCGGGTCATCGGCTGCGCGAGCATGAACTCGATCGCGCCGCGCTCGGGGACCGTGGGCACCTGCAGGAACTTGTCGTAATTGACCGGGTTGAGATCCGATCCGGTCGGCGCGGAAATCACCTGAATCATCGACGCGAGCGAGTCTTCCCGCTCGGGCGACGCGAAGTGCACCACGCCGAGGGCTACAGCGCCGCACACCACGGTCGCAACCGTAGCGGCCAGGCCGATCCAGACGAGGTGCATGTCGTCGAACATCCGGCGGGTACTGGCCGTCCACGACTCGTGCTCCTCCGCCCGCATCCGGCCGATCACGCCCGACTGCAGGCCGGTCCAGTCGTCGGCCGGACCCGGCGAGCGCCGCCAGGCGCAGCATGTTCCCCACTGCGCGCAGATCCTTCAGCTCGCTGGCGCAGGGCGGGCAGTCGCTGACATGGCGATTCGATGGCAATCAGCTCGGAAACCGGCAGCTCCCGGTCGTAGAAGGCCGGAAGACGCCGCCGCACCGACGAGCAGGTGAACAACGTCATACGTCCCTCAATTGCGAGCGCAGGGCTTCCCGCGCACGCGCCAGGCGGGACTTCACCGTCCCGACCGCGATTCCAAGTGAGAACCCGATTTCGTCGTAGCTGAGCCCGTCGATCTCCCGCAGCACGAGCGCCGTCTTCTGATCGAATGGCAGCAGGTCGAGCGCGACCCGGATCCGGTCGGCGAGCTCCTTGCGCCCGAGCATGCGGTCCGGCGAATCGAGATCGTTCTGCTCGGGGAAATCGCCGTGGTCGCGCAGGTGCTCGTCGAGCGACACCTGCTGCGCGCGGTGCCGCCGCCGCCACCAGCGCTGCCGATTCCGCGCCTGGTTCACGACGATGCGGTAGATCCAGGTGCGGAGGGTGGACTGGCCGCGGAAGCTGTGGATGGTGCGGAAGACGCGGAGGAAGACTTCCTGGGACAGGTCGAGCGCCTCGTTATGGTCCCCCAGCAGATTGAGTGACAGCTGGTAGACCATGCGCTGGTGCTCGCGGACGAGCTCGGCGCAGGCGTCCTCGTCGCGGACGGCACAGCGCTGAATGAGCCCGGCCTCGCGCCCGTCGACGTCGGTCCATGTAATGGCTCGAAGCGGCTTCACCGACAAACCCTCTGCCATCTTACACCCGCCGCCAACCCGATTCCGTTGGCACCCTTTAGCCGGTTAGAACCCGTAGGATCGGGAAAGTTCCCATTCGTCCCAGCTCTCTCCGGGGGGTGGGATGGCTACACGCGTTCTGTCGGCATTACTTGGTTGCGGGGCCCCCCGCCTTAGCGAAGGCGGAGGGCCCCGGCGAGCAACCAAATAATGCTGAGGACCAACCAAACCAGCGTATGGTGCGATTGTGCTGTCTACCGTGAGGCCCCGATGAAGCGGGTACTCGCCGTTGCCGTGCTGGCGCTGGTCGTCGCCACGCTCCTCTACGGCTACACGATGACCCGCCGCGAGCGCCTGTATCGCCGCGCCGTGCTCCAGGGCGAGCTCTCCCTCGCCCGCGGGGATGCGTTTGGCGCCATCTCGCACTTCGACGAGGCGATCGGCCTCAAGCCGGACGCCATGCTGGGGTACCTGAAGCGCGGCGAAGCCCGGTTCCGCCGCGGTGAGCTGGATGCCGCCGCCGACGATTTCGCAACCGCTTCGGCGCGCGACCAGACCGCCACCCGCGCGCTCGAACTGCGCGGCGACGTCGATCTGGCCCGCCAGCGGCCGCAACAGGCGGCGGAACACTACGCCGCTTTCGTCAGGCTCGACGACGGGGCGCCGCGGCTGCTGTACAAGCTCGGGTCTGGCCCGCCTGATGATGGGACAGCCGGTCGAAGCCGCCGATTCGCTGACCCGCGCGGTCGGCCTGGATCCCCGACTTGCCGATGCGCACTACCTGCTCGGCATCTGCTTCCGCGAAATGCAGCGTCCTCGCGACGCCCAGCGCGCGCTCGAACGCGCGATTCCGATCTCCCCGAACCTGCTGCCGGCGCGCGAGCAGCTCGCGGACCTCTACGGCGCGTCCGGCAACCGCGCCGCCCGCATCGGTCAGCTCGAGGCGCTGTACGAGGCCGACCCGCGCGTCGGCCGCCAGCTGTCGCTGGCCGCCGCCTACGCCGACGCCAACCAGACCACCAGGGCCGTCCGGTTGCTCGGACACGCAACCGAGCGCTATCCGGATCAGGCGGACAGCTATGTGGCACTGGGCCGGATCTGGGTCGAAGAGGCTCGCGACGGCGACCGTGTGGCGCTCGGCAAGGCGATCGAGGCGCTTCAGCACGCCGCATCGATGGAGCCCACCAGCAGGGCGCTCGGATTGCTCGGCGAGGCGCAGCTCGTCGGCGCCGATCCTGCGCTCGCGGAAAACATCCTCCGCCAGGCGGCCGACAAGCTGCCGGCCGATCGCGCGACGTTCCTCCATCTTGCAGAAGCGGCCGAACGTGCCGGCAACACAGACGAGGCCCGGCACGCGCTGCTCGACTACTACTCGCTCTGCCCGTCCAGCGATCGCCGCCGCGGAGACATCGCCCGCCGGATTGCCGATCTCTCCCTTCGCCTCGACGACGTGCCTGCCGCCGTGACCTGGTACACGAACGCCGCCGCCTCGTCTTCTTCTGTCTCCGACCTCCTGGAAGTCGCCCGCGCCCAGATGCGCCTCGCGGACAAAGCGGGCGCGATTGCGACGCTCAATCGACTGCTCGACAAAGATCCCGGCAACGAGGTCGCGCGCGCGCTGCGCGCGATCGCCAGGTAGATATTTCCAATCGATCCTCTCACTCCCCGTCCATCCCTAGTCGGCGCAACATCTTGGCGAGCCCCTGACGTGAGACACCGAGAGCCCGGGCCGCCACCAGGCGTTGGCCTCCAGCCTGTGCGAGCGCGGCCCTGACGTATCGACGCTCGAACTCCTCGCGCGCCACCTCGAACGATGATCCGGTCGCGAGCGGCGCCGCGGCGAGCTGCGCGGGGAGCACGCTTGCGCCTACGCGGCCGCGGCGCGGCGCGTGCACGGCCATCCACGCGATCGCGTTCTGCAGCTCGCGGACGTTGCCCGGCCAGTCGTAGCGCGACAGCGCGGCCAGCGCGTCCGGCCCGAGCGTCGCCTGAGTGCCGACCCGCTCGGTGGCGTGCTTCCAGAAGTGCTGCGCGAGCAACGCAATGTCCCCAACCCGTTCGCGCAGCGGGGGGACGCTGATTCTGAGCACGTCGAGCCGGAATCGGAGGTCGGTCCGGAAGCGTCCGTTCGAGGCTTCGCGATCGAGCGGCCGGTTGGTGGCCGCGACAATCCGGACGTCCACGCGGCGAGGCAGGTTCTCGCCCACCCGGCGCACTTCCCCTTCCTGCAGCACCCGCAGCAGCTTGGCCTGGGCGCGAGCCGACAGCTCGCCGACTTCGTCCAGGAACAGCGTCCCCCCATCGGCCTCCTCGAACAGGCCAGCGCGTTCGGTCATCGCCCCGGTGAACGCGCCGCGGGTGTGGCCGAACAATTCCGCCTCGAGCAGTTCGTCGCTCAGAGCGGCACAATTGATGGCACAGAAGCGGCGGGCGTGCCGTGGCGACAACCGATGGACGGCGCGCGCCACGAGCTCCTTGCCGCTCCCGCTCTCCCCTTCAATCAGGACCGGGAACGGCGCCCGCGCCGCGCGCTGAATGTCGTCGCGGAGCGAGGACGCGAGCGCGCTGTCGCCGAGCAGGTCGCCCCACACCGAAGGCGGCGGCGCCGGAGGCTCCTCGAGCAGCGCCCGGAGATGCGCCGCGATCGACAGGCCAGCGGCCCGGAGCGAGTCCGACACGTCCCCGGGATCGCTGATCGTTCCGGCGATCCACCGGCAGGCAATGACGCCGATGAAGTCGCCGGCGCAGCGGATTGGCTCGGCCGCTTCCGGCGGCTGGCGTTCGACGTCGAACAGGATCCGCTGCCCGCTCACGAGTGCCTCGTCGCCGCGCGATCTGTCCCGCCACGGCTTGCCGGCCGCCGCGCAGATGCGTCGATCGCGCGCGATCACGACCGCCGCCGACGCCGACACGTGCTCGCAGACAGCGGTGAGCACGCCGTTGATGGCCTCGATGTCGCTGCCGGCGCGGTGGGCGGTGTCGAGAAAATTCTCGAAGGGCGCTGGCTTCGCGGGGTGAAGCGACGACCTCGACCCGCTGGAGACTGGAGCCTGCACCGCCAGCTGGCGCTGGACGAAGTGTTCGACGAGCGGGGGCAGGCTTCGGCGGCAGGCGCGCTCCAGACGCCGTGCGAGCCGGTCGGCCTCCGCGGGATCGCCCCGGCAGGTTCGGAGCGCGCGCACCAGGACGGCGCGCAAGCGCAAGGCCTGGAGAGGCAGGCGGGCGGCCGCCGCTGCCTCGAGCCCCTTGTCGATGTGCACCCGGGCCTGCGCCAGATCGCCGGTCTCGGAGAGGGCCTCCGCGATCACCCGATGAGTCGACGCGACCATTCGACCGGGTGCGGTCGCAGGCAGCCGCGCCAGCGCGACGCGGGTGACGCGCAACGCGCTCGACGGATCCGCCGCCGCCAACCGCGCTCTTGCGATCAGGATGAGCGCCTGGGCACCGGTCTCTCCATCGGGATCGTCGGCTATCCGCTCCACCATGGAAACCGCCTCGTCTATTGCTCCCCGCCACAGCAGCTGCCGCGCCAGGGCCAGCCGGCACGGGTTTCCCAACCCCGGATCTCTGAGGGCGGATGCCGCCGTCACGAGATCGCGGAGGCTTCCATCGGCTTCAGCGAATCGCTCCATGTCGGTCCAGCACACGGCTCGCAAACATCCCGCTCTAATCTGGCAGTGCGCGGCCGCCTCGACCCTGGCGGCCTGGCGAGCGTGCTCGTGCGCGCGCTCCAGCGCGCCGCGTGTCCGGCACATCCACGCGAGCTGCAGCCAGCAGTCGGCGGAATTAGACGACTCGCGGCGGCCGTGCAAGACGCCGGCTGCGCGGGTGAGGAGACGCGCCGCTGCAAGATGACGCCCGCGCGCCTGGAGCGCCGCCGCCCGGCTGCTCGCGCGCCACAGCACCGATCCGATCCGGGATCGCTTCGGCTCCGGAACAGCTGATCCCGTCACGACGTCCTTGCGTTGTGGCGACGGGGGTTCGGCCGCGGGTTCGCCGGATGACTCGACGTACTGTGCCGATGACTCGTGAACGAGCAGCGCCCGCTGGCCTCGAGATTCGAACAGGGGGCCGCCGAGGCGATCGAGAAATCGTCCTGGCGCGCCCTCCGAGTACCTCGCGGCGTCGAATACTTCCTGCTCCGACGGACCGTATTCCGGATCGAGATAGATCATGCTAGCCATAGCCTTCATTCCCAGCGGATCGAGATGAATCGTCCCCGGCTGCGGCGCTGAGGTGCGCTCGGTCATCAGACACACGTACGGAGGGCCGCACCCCATTGACACCCTGGCGAAGTGCGCCGCCACCGCCTCTCTGAGCGCCGGGCCCGCCTCCTGCTGTGCGAGAAGGCAGACGTGCCGGCCCGCCATCGCATCTGCAACCTCGCGCCACCGGCCGAGTGCCTCGGAGCAGACCGGCAGATATCCTTCCGTCCGCGCCAGCCGCGCGACGATCGTTCGCAGCGTGCGAAGTCCCATGCGCGGTGCCGCCGAGATCCTGATCGGCACCGAGCCGCGCGCTCCGGACGCGTTCAGCCGCTCCGCGATCGCATCGCACGCCGCGCGTGGCTGCAGCGACAGCCCAACCGGCCGGCCGCGCACCGGGGTCGACGAGCGGACGAGTGGCCGCAACACGATCGCCGCATCGGTGGAGGACAGGAGGACGCCATGGGCTTCGAGGAAGCGCGTGCCGTGCCTGACCAGGTGCGACAGCGACGCTCCCGTTCCGATCAGCGGCGGCTGCAGGGCGAACGCCTCGAAGATCTCCGTCGAGCTCGCGGCGCCGTAGTCGATGAGCGGCAGCAGCAGCGGATGGCGCAGGACCGCGAGCATCGCGCACCGCTCGGCCCATGCGATCTGCGCGTGCCGCGGGCCGGCCGGCCGCACGACCACGCGCACCCGTTCCGCCGTGGCGAGGTCGAACCACCGTCCCTCTCGATGGAGAAACCGATCGGCCAGCAGCATCGCAACCTGTTCCGCCCGGCTCGGAGTGCAAGAGTGCGACCGCGCGAATTCACGAGGCTTTTCACGTGCTCGGAGCGGCGATGCTGCAGTTTCTTCGTATACAATCAGGGTCCGCATGGTGCGATTTCTCACCGCTGGCGAATCGCACGGCCGCGCGCTCGTCGTGATTCTCGAAGGCATCCCCGCCGGGCTTCGTATCGATCTCGAGAGCGTTACCCGTGATCTCCGGCGCAGGCAGGGCGGCTACGGCCGCGGCCGACGGATGGCGATCGAGTCCGATCGGGCCGACATCATCTCCGGCGTTCGCAGCGGCGAGACGATCGGCGGGCCGATCGCGATGCTGATCGAAAACCGCGACTGGGTGAACTGGCAGCAGACCATGTTCACCGGTCCGGCGCCGGAACCCGACGCCAAGGGGGCGAAGCGGGCGCCGGTCACGAAACCGCGACCGGGGCATGCCGATCTCGCGGGCATCGCCAAGTACGGCCGCGCCGACATCCGGGACATTCTCGAACGGGCCAGCGCGCGTGAGACCGCGGCGCGGGTCGCGGCCGGCGCGATTGCGCGTCAGCTGCTGGCTGCCGCCGGCGTTCGCATCGCCAGCCACGTGTTCTCGATCGGCGGCGTGCGGATTCCCGACACGCCGACCGTTTCCTTCGACCAGGCGGCCGCTCTCCCCGATGATTCGCCGCTTCGCTGTATAGACGAGGGGACCAGCGCACGGATGATCGAGAGCATCGACGCGGCCAAAGCTGCCGGCGACACCATGGGCGGAGGCTTCGAGGTCATCGCCAGAGGGCTGCCGATCGGACTGGGCAGCTACGTCCAGTGGGATCGCAAGCTCGATGGACGGCTCGCGCAGGCCCTCATGTCGATTCCTGCGATCAAGGCGGTTGGCGTTGGTCTCGGTCCTGAAGCGGCGGCACGCCCCGGCTCGCGCGTACACGATGAGATCGTCGTGGACGAGGCACGCGAGATGATCCCGCTGGCGCGCCCCACGAACAATGCCGGCGGACTCGAAGGCGGCGTGACCAACGGCGAAGACTTGCGGGTGTCAGCCTGGATGAAGCCGATTGCGACCCTGATGAAGCCGCTGCGCTCCGTGGATCTCAGCACCCTGACCGAGTCGGGCGCCGCCATCGAACGCAGCGATGTCTGCGCGGTCCCCGCCGCCGCCGTTGTCGGTGAAGCCATGGTGGCGCTGACGCTGGCCGATGCGCTGGTGGAAAAGTTCGGCGGCGATTCGGTAGCCGAGCTCACGCGTGCCGTGGACGCCTGGAAGGCGGGCGTCGGCGAGCGGATGCGCGCGAGGGCCAAAAGCCAGACGCCCGCCAGCTAGCCGCCAATGCTCCGTCCGATTCTCCGCTACGGTGAGCGGCCGCTTCACGCGCCGGCCGCCCCGGTGACCCGATTTGATGACGACCTCCAACGGCTCATCGACGACATGATCGAAACGATGTATGCGGCGCCCGGGATCGGACTGGCGGCTCCGCAGGTCGGTGTGCCTGCGCGGGTCTTTGTCGTCGATCTGTCGGTCGGACGCGATCGGTCACAGTTGATCGCTCTCGTAAACCCGGAGTTCGTCCAGCGCGACGGCACCCAGCTCGAGGAAGAGGGCTGCCTCAGCGTTCCGGGCTTCAACGCCACCGTGCTCCGGCCGTCCCGCGTCGTGATCAAGGGATTCGATCGCGACGAGCAGCCGCAGACGTTCGACGGCACCGGGCTGCTCGCACGCGCGTTCCAGCACGAAATGGACCATCTCGACGGGCGCCTGTTCGTCGACCGGCTGCGCGGCATCAAGCGGGACGTGATCGTCCGGAAAATCCAGAAGCTGCAGCGAACCGGCAAATGGTGACCAGCCCGGCGCTACGGACTGCTTTCTTCGGCACTCCCGAGTTCGCGGTTCCGACGCTGCAGAAACTGATCGACTCGCGCCACGAGGTCGTGGCAGTCGTTTCACAGCCCGACCGTCCGAAAGGGCGCGGCCAGAAGGAACAGCCGACGCCAACCAAAGTGGCCGCTGAAGTCGCCGGGGCAGCCGTCCTTCAACCGGCCCGGATCCGAGACGACGAGTTTTTGCGGGCGGTGGCGGGGATGAGCCTGGACCTTGGGGTCGTGGCGGCGTACGGAAAGATTCTTCCAGACGATCTCCTTGCGATTCCCAGACTCGGGATGATCAACGTCCACGCGTCGCTGCTGCCCGAGTACCGAGGTGCGGCGCCGGTCCATCGTGCGGTGATCGACGGGCGGAGCGAAACCGGCATCACGATCATGCGGGTCGTCCGGGAACTGGACGCGGGACCGATGTTCGCGCGAGTCACGCGTCCGATCGGTCCGGACGAAACGAGTGTCGAAGTCGAGCAGGCCCTGGCGAAGATGGGAGGCGATCTGCTGCTGGAGGTTGTCGAGCAGCTTGCGGCCGGCACCGCGAGCGAACAGCCGCAGGATCACGAGCGCGCGACCTACGCGCACAAGCTGACGAAGGCGGAAGGGACGATCGAGTGGGCGCTTCCCGCCGCCCGGATTCACAATCTGGTGCGCGGCCTCCAGCCCTGGCCGCTGGTGTCCGCACATCTCGGAGATCGCAGGTACCTGCTGCATCGAACCGCCAGGACGGGCGAGCGGGCGAATGCCGCGCCGGGCACGATCGTCGAGGCGACCGGCGATCGGCTCGCGGCCGTTGCCGGTGATGGTGAGGTCCTCCGGATCCTGCAGATCCAGCCCGAAGGGCGCCGCGTGATGACCGCGCGCGAATTCCTGGCCGGCCGCTCCGTCGCGGCCGGCGATCAGTTCCGGCCGTGATTGCTCCGGCCCGGCTGGCGGCCTACGAGGCGCTTCGGGCCGTCAACAGCCGCGCCGCGGACCTGCCCGCGGCGCTGGCACGGGCGCGCTCCGCCCTTCGCGACGAGCGCGATCGGGCGCTGGCCGGCGAGATCGCCACCGGCACGCTCAGATGGCAGGGAGCCTTCGATCGGGTCATCGGCGTGTTCGCCGGACGGCGGCTCGCTCGGCTGGATCCCGAGGTCGTGGACATCCTGCGCCTCACGTTGTTTCAGCTGCTCCACCTCGATCGTGTCCCCGCGTCGGCCGCCGTCAACGATGCCGTTCAACTCACCCGCAAGGTCGGCAAGAGCAGCTCCGCCTCCTTCGTGAATGCGATTCTGCGACGCGCCAGCCGAGAGCGCGCACGGTTGCCGCTGCCCGCGAGAGAGGCCGGCGATCCAACGGCCGAGCTCGACTACCTGGAAACGACGCTCTCGCATCCGCGATGGCTCGTCGAGCGATGGCGCAGTCGCTACGGCTTCGAGGCGACGGAAGCCTGGTGCCGCTTCAACAACGCCGCCGCCTCGCTCACGCTGCGCGCCAATCGATTGCGAGCGACGCGCGACTCGCTCGCCGAGACGCTCCGCGCTGCCGGGGTCGAGACCACACCCACGCGCTTCGCGCCCGACGGCCTCCTCGTTCGCTCCGGCAACCCGCTGCTCGATCCGGGTCAGATCCGATTTCCAAAGCCGGGCGGCGCCCGGCGTGGAAATCGAGATCTGACCCCGGGTTCGTGGTCCAGGACGAGGCGTCGCAGCTGGTGGGGGTGATGGCCCGGGCGACCGCCGGCGAACGAGTGCTCGACGCGTGCGCGGCGCCGGGCGGGAAGACCACCGCGATGGCGGCCGACATGGGTGACCAGGGACTGCTGGTCGCGTCCGACGTGCGTCCGAAGCGGGTCAGGCTGTTGGCCGACGCTGTCGCCAGCGCCGGCGCGCAGTGCGTGCGGGTGATCCGGGCCAACGCGGCGCAGGCGCTGCCGTTTGCCGACGTCTTCGATCTCGTCCTCATCGATGCGCCTTGCTCGGGCCTCGGGACGCTTCGGCGCGATCCCGACATCAAGTGGCGGCGGTCTCCCGAGGAGTTTCCCGCGCTCGCCTCGTTGCAGCTGCGCATCCTGGCAAGCGCAGCCGCCGTCGTACGCACAGGCGGCCGGATTCTCTACTCGACCTGCTCGAGCGAGCTCGAGGAAAACGATGAGGTCGTCGAACAGTTCCTCGCCGCACACCCTCCCTTCCGGCGTTCGGCGTTGCAATTCCCTGCGGCGCCCGAGCTCGTGGGCCCCGACGGGTGACTTCCGGACGCTTCCCTTCCGCGACGGCCTGGAAGCATTCTTCGCGGCGTCGTTGGTGAAAGCCGAATAATTGCGCTAAACTTTTCTATTCATGGCTCTTACAACGCGCGTCTGGAGTGCCGGGAAGCTCCTGGTCCTGGTCGGCGCGCTGATCCTCACCTACGTGCTCTTCGCCGCGATCGGGATGCGGGTCGCGCTGAAGACTCGTGAGGTTCAGGTCCCTCCTCTCACGGGAAAAACCATGAACGAGGCGACCGGGCTCCTGACCGAGGCAGGGTTGAATCTGAAAGTGGAAGAAGGCCGGCGGCTCGATCCGAAGGTTCCGGCCGGCCAGATCGTCACCCAGGACCCCGCTGCCGGCGTCAGGACGCGCCGCGAGCGGAGCGTGAAGGTCTGGGTCAGTGGCGGGCCTCGATCGACGACGATCCCTGAGTTGGGCGGCGAGTCCGAGCGGACCGCCCAACTCCGCCTTCAGCAGGAAGGGCTGGGGCTGGCCTCCATCGCCGAAATCCGCTCGGCCGACTACCCTGCCGGCACGATCGTGGCGCAGTTTCCCGCGCCGCGGACCAGCGCCGCGCAGGTCGCATTGCTCGTCAACCGCGGCGAACGGGGTGCCCGCTACGTCATGCCGGACCTCATCGGCGTGGACGGCAGCCGTGCGGCCGAGGTCCTGCGGGCGCGTGGCTTCCGCGCCACCGTGGTCGGGGATCATCCCTACCCGGGGGTGGCTCCAGGCATTGTCCTGCGGCAGAACCCGGCGGCAGGCTTCCAGATCGCCCCAGGCGAGCCGATTTCCCTCGAAGTGAGCCGCTAGCGGATGGCACCGATCGTCGCAGCTTCGCTGCTCTCGGCCGATTTCGCCGCGCTCGGGCACGACATCGCCGCGGTCGAGCGTGGCGGCGCCGGGCTCCTGCACGTCGACGTGATGGACGGGCATTTCGTGCCGAACCTCTCGATGGGGCCGCCCGTCGTGTCGGCCATCCGGCGAGTGGCGCACGTCCCGCTCGACGTTCACCTGATGCTGGACAATCCTGACGCCTTCGTGCGGCCGTTCGCGGACGCCGGCGCCTCGCGGATCACCGTTCACGTCGAGGTGCTCCCCCACCTCCATCGCACGCTGCAGATCATCAAGTCCTGCGGCGTGAAAGCGGGGGTCGCGATCAATCCCTCGACACCGGTCGGCGCGCTGGAGGAGATCGCCGGCGACGTCGATCAGGTGCTCGTGATGTCGGTCAATCCGGGCTTCGGCGGCCAGACTTTCATCCCCCGCAGCGAGTCTAAGATCCGCGCGGTCCGCGCCCTGCTCGATGCGGCCGGAAACGCCGCGCCGGTGTCGGTCGATGGCGGTGTCGACCACTCCAATGCCGCCCGCATCGTCGCGGCTGGCGCGGCGATCCTGGTGGCCGGAAGCGCCATCTTCGCGGGGGGGGCCCCTGAGCGCGCCACCCGCGAGCTGTGCAAGCTGGTAAGAGGCGTTCCCCTTGATCGTCCCGTTCTTCCCCACGCCCCAGACGCCCTGATGCCATCGTCTGTGAGCCTGGTCCGGGTGCGATACGCGGAAACCGACCAGATGGGGGTCGTCTACTACGCGAACTATTTCGTCTGGTTCGAGGTGGCGCGGGCCGATCTGCTGCGATCGCTGGGCTGGACCTATCGGGAGATGGAGGGCGCCGGCGTGGCGCTCCCGGTGATCGAGGCCCATTGCCACTACCAGCGCGGGGCACGGTACGACGACGAGCTGGAGATCAGGGCTGAAGGCCGGATGTTGTCCGGGGTGAGGATGGAGTTCACATACGAGGTCGTGCGGAAAGGGGATTCGGCCATTGCGGCGTCGGGGCGCACCGTCCATGCGGCCGTGGACGCGTCGGGCCGTCCCTGCCGTCTGCCGGAGCGGATCCGGCAGGTGTTCGCATGAGCGCGCTCGTCACGGGTGCTGAGGGAGTAATCGGCTGGCGTTCAGGTCTGGACCTGTCATCGTTGTTGCAGGGAGTGACACAGGTGTTCCTGCCCGCCGCACAGGACTGTGTGCGGAGGGCGCAGGGACACGAATTTCGTGTGCACGTCGACAAGATTGTCGATCCGTCCCGAGCAGCGGGTCCTGAGGCGCAAGCCGGCGTAGGCGGGTGAAAGGCGGCGACACCCACGCCGACAGGGCTATGGTCCGCGAGAATCCGAGCGCGTCCCCCGGGGGCGTGCTCGAACAGGAACTGGGAACGGAGAATCGATGGCTTTCGACTGCACCTGCGCTGCTGTAGCGCAACCTGGCGCCGGGTCGCGGCGCGTCTGGAGAGTGACACCGCTTTTTGCGGCTCTGATCGCGCTCGCGCTTGCCGCCGGCTGTTCCAGCGCTCCGAAAAAGCCGCCCACGGGCACGCCGGAGCCGGATAAATTTCTTTTCGAGCGAGGGACCGCCGAATTGAACGACAAGGACTGGTTCACCGCCCGGGAGTACTTCCGTCAGCTGGTGGACAGCTACCCGCAGAGCCGTTATCGGGGGGACGCGAAATTGGGGGTCGGGGACACGTATCTCGGCGAAGCAACGTCGGAGAGCTACGTGCTCGCGATCAACGAATTCCGCGAGTTCATGTCGTTCTATCCGACGCACGACCGGGCCGATTACGCGCAGTACAAGCTGGCGATGGCCCACTTCTACCAGATGCGGGATCCGATGCGGGATCAGACCGAGACCCTCGAAGCGATCAAGGAGTTCACCACGTTCCTTCAGAAGTTCCCGAACGAGCGCAGCAGCCGCAGCGGCCTGTACCCTGATGTGCAGAAGCACCTCCGCGAAGCGCGCGACCGCATCGGCGACCACGAGCTCGGCGTGGGCGTTCAGTACCACCACACGCGGTGGTATCCCGGCGCGATCGAACGGCTGAAGGGCTTGATCGACAAGGATCCCGAATTCACGCGCCGCGACGAGGCGCTGTTCTATCTGGCGGACTCGTACGACAAGGTTGGCAGGCCGGCGGAGGCGCTCCCCTATTTCGACCGGTTGATCAAGGAATTCGAGCGCAGCGAGTACCTGGAGAAGGCCCAGGTGCGGGCCACCGCCATTCGCGCGCAGATGGACAAGAAATCAGGAGCGACGCCTCATGAGTTCTGATTCCCGTATCGCCGCGGCCCTGCTGTTCTCGGCGCTGGTCGTGTCGGCGACTCCCGCCGCCGCTCAAAAGCCGGAGGCCGCTACCCTCACCAATCTGAACCACGACGTCGCCTGCGCGCCGTCGTCACCATCGGTCAAACCGACGAGTGCGCTGACCGTGGCCGCCGGGCGCGAGGCTCGCAAGACCCTGTTTGGTGTCGGCGATGCGCTGGTGATTCGCGGCGGCACGGCTCAGGGCGTGAAGACCGGGGACGAATACTACGTTCGCCGCGTGATCGACGATCGCTTCAACGAGCAGCAGCCAGGCGTCTATCGGATGAGCGTTCATACCGCAGGTGCCGTGCAGATCCTCGAGGCCCAGGACGATGCCTCGATCGCGACAGTCACCTATGCCTGCGACGGCGTGATGGAAGGAGACTTCCTCGAACGGTTCGAGCGCCCATCGATTCCGGCGGCGGAGGTCGGGACGCGCCCGGACTATGCGTATCCTGGGACGCTGATTCTGGCGGCGGAGCGCCATCAGTCCGCCGCCGCGGGTCAGTTCATGGTGGTGAACCGGGGTAGCGACCACGGCCTGCGGCCCGGGCAACAGCTCACCATCTTCCGGCGCACCCTTCCCGAAGGAGGCCCGGTCGCGACCGTGGGCAAGGCCACCGTCTTCAGCGTGCAGCCCGAATCCTCTGTGGTCCGGATCGAATCGTCACTCGACGCGGTGTACGTCGGTGACCTGGTTGCCATTCACCGCTGAGGAGGCGATCGCGCGCCCCGTCAACACGTGATTGAAGCGGCGGTAGTAGTCGACCGCTGAAGCCACGGCCGTGAACACGGCGACCCACAGCGCGATATGTCCCAGGGTGAGGAACAGCGGCATCCCGTCGTTGGCCAGAATCAGCAGGAGAACGGCGGTGACCTGCGACGCCATCTTGAACTTTCCCAGCGGCGATGCCGGGATCGCCACCCCTCGCGAGTGTGCCAGGCTGCGCAGCACCGTAATCGCGAACTCCCGCCCCAGGACGATGGCGACCATCCAGGCGGGAGCCAGGTCCATCTGCACGAGGGAGACCAGGGCGGCGGTGATCAGCAGCTTGTCGGCCAGCGGATCCATCAGCTGCCCGAGCGCCGTCACCTGCTTCCGGCGCCGCGCGAGATAACCGTCCAGCCAGTCGGTCAGCGAGGCCAGGCCGAAAATCGCCGCGCCGAGCAGTTCCTTCCGCACGCCGAGCACCGCCGGTCCCTCGAACTTCGTCAGCAGCACGACCACCAGCAACGGGACCAGGAAGATCCGGCCGAGCGTCAGCGCGTTCGGCAAATTCATGTGAGGGTATTGTCCCTCAGCTTCCAACTTCCAGCTTCCAGCTGCCGAGGTCTTCGTCGTTACGCCCGAAAGGGCTGGAAGCTGGGAGCTGGGAGCTGGCAGCTGTTATCATCATCAGTTGATATGAAAGCCATTCTGCTCGCCGGAGGCAAGGGCACCCGCCTTCGGCCGCTCACGGTCCATACGCCCAAGCCCATCGTTCCGATTTTCAACCGTCCGTTCCTGTACTACCAGCTGGATCTGCTGCGCCAGGTGCCGGAGATCGACGAAGCGATTCTCAGCCTGAACTATCAGCCGCGCCGCATCGAGGAGATCTTCGGCGAGGGAGAAGGCCTCGGCATCCGTCTGCGCTATGTCGTGGAGCCGCAGCCGCTCGGCACCGGCGGCGCCATCCGCTACGCCGGCGACCAGCTGACCGAGTCGGTCGTCGTGTTCAACGGCGACGTGCTGACCCAGGTCGATCTCGGCGCCGTGCTCAGGCTGCATCGCGAACGGAAGGCCAAGGCAACGATCGTGCTGACGCCGGTCGAGAATCCGCGGGCCTACGGGCTGGTCGAGACCGACGGCGATCGCAACATCAGGCGGTTTCTCGAAAAGCCGGGCGAGCACGAGATCACCTGCAACACCATCAACGCCGGCATCTACGTGCTCGAGCCCGAGACCTTCGATCGCATCCCGAAGGACACCGCGTGGTCGATCGAGCGCAGCTTCTTCCCGTCGCTGATCGAGCGGGGCGAGACGTTCGTGGCCTACGTCTACGACGGATACTGGATCGACATCGGCACGCCCGCCAAGTACTTGCAGGTCCACAAGGACATCATGGACGGCCGCTATTCCGCGCCGCCGTTCGTGGGGAGCGCGTCGAAGTTCGTCGCCGAGGACGCGCGGGTCGAGGAAGGCGTGGAACTGCAGGGCCCTTGTTTCATAGACGAGGGCGCGGTCGTGAAGACCGGCGCGCGGATCCTGCCCTACTCCGTGATTGGACGGCAGACCCATATCGAGGAAGCGGCCGTGATAGACGACTCGATCATCTGGCCGAACGGGTGGATCGGGCGGGAGGCGCAGATTGCCGGCTCGATCCTCGGGCGCAACTGCCACATCGGCCGCAATGCCGTCCTGGATCCCGGCGCCGTGCTCGGGGACAAAACGGTGATCACTGACTACAGCAAGCTATGAGCATCAATCCTTCGATCTTCAAAGCCTACGACGTGCGCGGCCTCTATCCGTCAGAGGTGAACGAGGACGGCGCCCGCCAGATCGGCCGGGGCTTCGTCGCCTACCTGCAGGCGAAGCGCATCGCGGTGTCGCGCGACATGCGGCTCTCGTCGCCATCGATGGCCGCCGCTTTCATCGAGGGCGCGCGGGCGCAGGGCGCCGACGTCGTCGACTACGGGATGATGGGCACCGACATGATGTATTACGCCGTCGCCCGCGATGGCCTCGACGGCGGCGCCCAGATCACCGCGTCGCACAATCCCAAGGAATACAACGGCATCAAGATGGTGCGCCGCGAGGCGTTCCCGCTCAGCGGCGACGCCGGCATCGGCGACATCCGCGACATGATCGTCGGCGGCCAGCTCCCGCCGCCCGCGGAGCGGCCCGGCGGCCTCGTCGCAGAAGAACGTGGTCGACGATTACGTCGAAGCACGTGCTGTCGGCTTCATCGATCCGTCGATCATCAAGCCGTTCAACGTCGTGCTCGATGCCGGCAACGGCATCGGCGGCCTGGTGGCGCCGCTGCTCTTCAAGAGCCTGCCCTGCCGCACCACCGGCTTGTGCATGGAGGTGGACGGCACCTTCCCCAACCACGAGGCGAATCCCGCTGATCGAAGAGAACCGCCGCGACATCGTCGAGCGGGTCAAGCAGGAGAAGGCCGACATCGGGATCGCCTGGGACGGCGACGCGGATCGCGTGTTCTTCATCGACGGCACCGGCGAGTTCGTGGCCGGCGACTTCGTGACGGCGCTGCTCGCCGAAGCGTTCCTGATCAGGCATCCCGGGCGCGAAGATCGTCTACGACGTGCGCGCGAGCTACGCGGTCAAGGACATCGTCGCGAAGTACGGCGGCACGCGCGCTGATGAACCGCGTCGGCCACGCGTTCTTCAAGCGGCGGATGCGGGAAGAGAACGCCATCTTCGGCGGCGAGGTCACGGGCCACTACTATTTCCGCGACTTCTTCTACGCCGACAACGGCTTCATCCCGGCGCTGCTGATTCTGGAGCTGATGTCGAGCAAGGGGCAGACGCTGGCCGAGCTGCTCGCGCCGCTGCGCGAGAAGTACTTCATCTCGGGCGAGATCAACACCCGCCTCAAGGACGGGACTTCGGCGCAGGAGAAGATGGACGGACTCGCGGCGATGTACACCGAGGGACGCACCTACAGCATGGATGGCGTCTCGGTGGAGTTCCACAACTGGCACTTCAACGTCCGCGCGTCGAACACCGAGCCGCTGCTGCGCCTGAACCTGGAGGCGACGACGCGAGGATCTGATGGAAGAGAAGCGCGACGAGGTGCTGGCGTTCATACGGAGCTGAACGGGTTCAGGGTGCCTGGTGCCGGGTTCGGGGTTCGGTTCAGGGTTCCGGGTTCGGTTCCGCGGTTCCGGTGCTCCCGGTTCAGCGCCGCGGTTCCGAGTGTCGCGCGGAACCGCGAACCCTGAACCTGGAACCGAACCCTGAACCCGGAACCTGGCACCCTGAACCTCACCTGATCGGCCGTGTGCTACGATCTTCAGACCGTACGCGGGCTTAGCATAGTGGTAATGCCCTGGCTTCCCAAGCCAGTTAGACGGGTTCGATCCCCGTAGCCCGCTCCACTTCCGCTCTCTTCCCTGCTCCATGCACTTTCGCGAGGCGGCCCTCATCGCTCTCCGCGTCTGTCCAGAATGTCTCCAAACTTCTCGAGCGGTTCGAGCCCGGATTGTCGTCCGTCGAGCAACCGGATCGCGTCTTCCGTTGCCGCGGGACTCAGGTGCATGTAGCGCTGCGTCGTCGACAGGTCCGCGTGGCCGGCGAGCTCCTGGATGGCCCGCGCCGGCGCGCCCTTCATCGCCAGGTGCGAACAGAACGTGTGCCGCAGGATGTGCACGCCCTGCTCGATCCCCGCGACGCGCTGAGCGCCACGCACGGCCTTGATGACCCGGTCGCGGGTGATCGGCGACCCGTCCGGCAGGCACAAGACCCGCTCGCCTCGCAGATGCCGAGCGGCCTTCAGCGCCGCCGTCAGTCGCTGCGTCATCGGCAGCTGACGTGACCGCCCGCCTTTCGGCACCGTGACGTGTCCCTGCCAGTCGGAACGCTCCACGGTGAGCCGGCGCGCCGCCAGGTCGATATCACGCCATTCGAGCGCGATGATCTCCCCGAGCCGCAACCCCGCATCACCGCCCGCCAGCACCATCAGATACGCGTCCGTTCCGCGCTTGCGCGCGACGGTCAGCAGCCGCTCGTACTGATCGAAGTCGTGAAACCCCATGGTCTTCTTGGGATTCGGCAACAACTTGATCGACGCACGGCAGCCGCTCGAGCTCGCCCCATTCCACCGCCTTCTTGAGCAACGTACTCAGCACCGTGAGCACGTTGTTGACGGTCTTCGGTGCGCGCTCCGACAGCGCCAGCTTCAGCCGCTGCACCTGTTCGTTCGTGATCGCGTCGAGACGCTTCGGACCGAGCGTGGGCACCAGATGCCATTTCAGGATGGATTCGATGCTGGCAATGCCGCTCGGCTTGTGACGGTTCGCCCGTGCGTGCCCGTCGACGAATCTCGGCGCGAACGCTTCGAGTGTGGGCACCTCCCTGTTCGCCGCCGGCGGGCCGTGTTGCAGCAGGTATCGCTCACGGTCCTGCGCCCATCGCTGCGCCGACGATTTCGAGAAACGGGCCGCGCGTTTCCGCTCTCGATATTGACTGCCGTCGGGAAGCCGGATCGTGATGTCGGCTTCCCAGCCCCCGCTTCGATACGGTCGTAACGTAATGCTCATCGCCGTTTACTCCTCCGGCGATGGCGCGCGCTTCTGGTCGAGCCAGTGTAGCAGGTCGTCCGCGCGGAACAGGACGCGGCGGCGAATGCGGATCACGCCTGGCAGCTGGCGCCGTTCGATCATCGCGTAGATCGCGCGACGTGTCGTGCGCAGCAACGTGGCCGCTTCGTCGACGGTCAGCAGCATTGGAAGCGTGTCGCGAGGGCGACCAGCAGACGGCCGCAGATCATCGCAGTTCGCTGCTTCGATTCTCGGCAGTGGATCGCACGACGCACCTCCAGGCGCAGACGAATCATGACGACGGATCTCGGCGCTGTGACCTGGGGTCACAGCCCGGAACCGGATCGATTGCCTGATTCGCCGACGTGTCGTCGCGCGAGTGATCAACCAGGAACGTGTGTCGAGAGAGAGAACGAACCGTGGCCTGGGGCCGCCGGTTCGTGCTGCTCTGCATCGGTCGATGCAGAGGGGGTTGCGCGAGCGCAACCGTCGAAGAGAGATTTGACAATAGCGCCGGCGACGGATGGCGTCAAGAGGCTTTGCGAGGCCGTCGATGATTGCCAACCCGAGGTTCGCGGACGACGCGGTCAAGGCCGCCAGCCGCGCGTCAGCGCGGGCGGAGCAACGCGGAGCGCCTTGACGGCGCGTCCGCGGACCTCAGAATCACGTTCGACGGCCGGGACAATGGACACGCAGATCGAGCAATGGAATCGGGCTCGGTTCCGACACGCATTTTGAGTCGGCAAAGTCCGACGTTCCATGCACCCTCGCGAGGCTGCCAGTCACTCGGCGGTGACTGGACAGCGTGGCGTGAGCGACCACGTGCTGGCCGCGGGCTTGGCGGCCCACACGGTGTAAACGCGTGGTCGCTCACGCCACGGTACTGCCGTTGACCGCCTTGCCGGCGAACGAGCAACTGGTGCGGTCGGCAAAGAGCGCCGCCCGAAGCATGCTTCAGCAAGTGCCCGCACTGGTTAAGGTTGACGTCGAGGAGCCTCACGCGCGGCTGCGATCCACGCAGCTCGAGTCGATGGTGGAGTGGTGTGAGCAGAGGGGGAACACCTCGCGCGGGGCCCCTGTCCCCCCGGTGTTCCCCCTGCTGTTCCCCTCCGTGGATCACTGTGTCGATTGATGGTGTTGGGAACGTCGCCTGGGTGGTGCGACCTTCGATGCGACAACAGATGCATCGAACCGCCGCTCAACGCGTGATTGAATCGGCGACGAACGCGTGTTCGCCCGCGCGACAAACGCCTGCTCCCAAGTGTGTTCTTAACATTCTGGACAGGCTCCGGAAGGGGGGCGTGAGCAACCCCCGGACCGGCCTCCGGAGAGGACAGTCGGCCAAATCGGGGGGGTTGCTCACGCCCCCGCTCCATCAGCGACGGTGGCTAAGTGCGTTTCGTGCGCGGCACAGGACGCCGCGCTCTTCGATGGAGCGTTTCGGCTGCAAGTCGCCGGCATCGAGAGGCTTGCCAGAGAACGCTCTGAGGCGACTTCGCCTTCGGCGGTCAGTTCCGCGCGGCAACTTAACGTTCACGGGCGTGGACAACCACCGCGCTTTGTCGCGGCTCCCCTCGCGGCGTCAGCCGTTTCCGAGACGCCCTCCTCCAGGAAGCTCGATCCGCAGGTTCAAATTCGATCGCCAATCACGTTGAGGCGCTGGCGCTTTCCCGTAGTGTTTACGCAGCCAGGCAGTCGCTCTTGGCCGCAAACTCTCACGACCAATGGACCACCTTACTGCGTCTTGGCCGGCGCCAACAGCACGCCCTGTTTGAATCGAAACTTGATGCGGCGTACGTTACCGAAGTCCTTGACTGGGTCGCCCTCGAGAGCCACAAAACTCGCCTCGAACCCCTCATCCAGGGCGCCGATCCGTCGGTCGGGAAAGATGCTGCGGGGAGTCGTGTAGCTCCACATCCTGAGCAGCCCCAGATTGTCAATCACGTTGAGGCTGTGGAGGAACTCGACTTCCTTAACCGAGGTATCGTTCCCGTTGTCGCTGCCGATGGCCAGCGTCACGCCCGCCTTCAGCAGCAGTTTGAAATTGGCACTTGCCGTCTCTCGCACCTGGGTCTCGGCTTACGACCTTCGACCGGATCAAGCTCGGAACCGAGTTCAACGCCGTGGTGTCGACAACGATCTTCTTTTGCGCGGCGCGTTCCGCGTCTGCCGCCGCTATCGGACCGCCGACCGAGGGAAGATGCGCAATCTCGTCAACGCCAGCGGAGACCGCATGGTGAAAATCGGTGGCGGTAGCGACATGTGTGGAGACACGCAGACGGTTCTCATGGGCCTTGGCCACGATCCTGGCCAGCAGGGCGGGATTGAGTCCCTTCTGGCCGTTGAACGCGGGATCCATTCGGCGAGTATCGAACTCCTCCGAGAACAGCAGAATCGTCTTCACGAAGTCGGGCCGCAGCTTCAGGATGGCCGGCCAACTCGCGTCCAGATCGGCAGCCGAGTCAACGGTGAAGTAGTACTGACCCTTGAGGCTCTCCTTCGTGTAGCCCGGAAACGCTCCCCGCGGCAGGAGCACGTCCTCGAGTAGCGGGATCGGGTGGCCACCTGAAGCCGTGATCGATCCTTGCGCAAACACCGCGTCGACACTGTCCGGCTCGCCTGCCGAAAGTCGTCGTCTCACGGCATCGCTTACCGGAGGACTACCCTGAATCTTGACGTAGAACACTCCATCGGCCAGATAACGGCCGACCGCCGTCCTCTCCTTCTCCTCAGCAGCGCTCCCTAGATTGTGATTGTGCGCCTCACCGAACGGGGGCACAACGAACGAGTCCTGCGAGGTCGACCGTTCGATCCACTTGGGGAGGTGCCTTGAAGGTGAACCTGCCCTTGACGCTAAAGCCTGTACGCCTCTCGAAACCTTGGCCTGTAAACCACCACCCGTTGACGAGTGCCACAGTCGATCCCGAGGGGCTCTGAGTGAAGAGCGGGGTTCGCCCGGTGCTCAACATGAGGGCGGCGAGCAAAGGAACAAGAATGCGGGGCTGGGCGCGGACGTTCACCATGTGGCAGGTCCGTTCGGCATTCGACTGGTCTCCGTGATTTGATCTATGACGTGCTGAGCTTAGCCGATCTTGGAGGCCGGGAATGGTGAAGCGTCGGTGTGGTCACCCTCCGAGGCTGTTCCGGCCTATTGCGACCAGGTGGTATGAAGTTCCTCCATCCGGCCACAGACGTCGCTGCCGCGCTGCCGCCGGCGGCGAACCCTCTTGTCATCCGCGTACTCCAATCCGACCGCGGACCACGATTCCGGCGACGCGCTCCCTGTCCGGCTGATGCGCACTTAAGGTATCGTGTCCTCCAAGTATGGAGCCGTGAGGCAGTGCCTGCGGCTTCTGCCATAGTCCCCACTTTTAGAGGCAAGCATGACTCCTTGGCCGGGCTGCGTCGCCATCGTCCTGCTGTTGCTGTTCACTCCCCTGCAGGCTCGCCAGACGACACAAGCCAACACAATCGAGACCGGTGTCATCGCCCGTGCACCCTACTACATCGAGATCCCCGCAAAGTGGAACAAGGGGTTGGTCCTCCATGCGCACGGCTACACGCCGGAGGGCAGCGAACCGCCACCGCACGATTCGGCGGTGTACAAGGCCATTCGCGACATCTTTCTGTCGCGCGGATTCGCATTCGCGGCCTCCAGCTACAGTAGGCAAGGGTGGGCGGTGAAGGAGGGAATCGAGGAGACGGAGTCGCTGCGCCGTCATTTCGTGGCGATGCACGGCCAGCCGTCCGAGACCTACATCACCGGCCACTCGATGGGCGGGCACATCACGATGGCAATCATCGAACAGCATGCCGACGCCTACCAGGGCGCGCTGCCATTGTGTGGACCGCTTGGCGCGGCGATCGACTTCCTTACCGCCGGGCCATTCGACACTCTGGTGACGTTCGAAGCGATCTTTCCGGGAACGATTGGATCGCCGTACGAGGTGCGCGCCGGCACCGGCGACCGAATCAAGGCGGCTGTGGCCGCTCATCCCGACCGGGCGGCGCGGTTCGCGGGACACTACAATCGCACCGTCCCTCAGCTCACGGAGGCGCTGACAGAGTTCCACACCCTCGTCTCGGAGCTCAAACTTAGGGCCGGCGGCGAGCCGTTCGACAATCGCAACCGCATCTACGCCGGATTCGGCGACGATGCGGCGCTGAATCGAACCGTCAGACGTTTTGCCGCCGAGTCCAGGGCGCGGGACTGGTTGACGCGGCATGCGACCCCGACCGGACGCTTGTCCGACCCGATGCTGACGCTCCAGACCACGTCCGATGCTCTCTTTCCGGAGACCGACGTGACCGCTTACGACGTTGCTGCCGCCCTCGCCGGCTCGTCTGACCTCTTCGTGGCGAGGTTCGTCGAGGCCGAGGGCCACTGCAATTTCACACCTGGTCAGATCGGCAACGCCTTCGACGCGCTGCTGGCCTGGGCGCGCGACGGCAAGCGGCCGGCGCCAGGGGAGCAGAAATAGCACACGCGTCAAAGAGCGCGAGCGGCATGTGCTCGTGCTGGCTTCGAACACGCGAAACGCCGGCCGCTACTTGGCTCACGCGCGCGGAGCGTTGACGAAACCGACTCATGAGCCTGACAGAGCGTCTCGAGTTGCCGCATCCACTGCATGACGCGGTTCCAACTGGCGCTGTTCTGGTCCACCAGCCTTCGCTCGCCCCTCGCGCGAGCTTCGGCTCGGCAGGCCAGCGAGCTTCAGCCCTCGGGCGAGCTTCGGCTCGACGTCGCAGCTCCGGCTCGGCAGGCCAGCGAGCTATTGCAGGCGCTACGTCGCGTCGAACATCACGACGGCTCCTTGTCGCACAATGCAGCCATCACGTACGCCGCCAGGATGGCGAGCGATGAGTGGGCGCGTCATGCAATCTTGTTGCTCTCAGTGGCCGGCGCAGCGCGTTCGATGGAGTTCGGCCAGGCGAACCCTGCGACGTCAAGCCAGACGCGCCCTGAAACGCGTGAGCACGAGGAACAGCGTCTTCGGCGTCAACAGATTGAGCCGGCGCAATTCTCCGCTGACCGCGAGCACGAGGCCGAGCACCACGAACCATTTTTGACGCAGCCGGTACGCCGCCGCGGTCACTGACACGCCGGCTATGAGCAGGCCGAACGGCACGGAAAACCCAACGCGCCCAACGTTTGATCGACCCAATGCAGCGCTTGGACGAGCGTCTGATCTTGAGCGATGCCGGGCTGCGCCAGCGTCCGGAACACGGTCGGACGACGCGAACATGGTGAACGGGTCGAAACCGCCAAAGAGCGCGATCGTGGCGCCGGCGGCGCGAACGCACACCAGTAAGATGATCGCACTAATTACGGGATCGATTCGCTTTGGCGGCCATATAGTGAGTGAAGGTCCATTCGCCGATCTCCACCCCCGCGGTCAGGCCGTCTAAAGGCGGCGAAGCACCGATATTTCTGCCCGTACGAAATTGCCACGGTTCTACGCAAACCTCGGCGACAACGAGACGGCCTACAAGTTGTTTCGCAAGGGAACCCACGAGCGTGCCGACTGCATGCCATGGCTGGGTGTAGAGCCGTGGCTCGACCGATTCCGCCTGGATCCCGTTACCGAACGCTCTTGCGCGATATAGGGCTGGCCCCGCTCGCGCAATAGCGTTGTCGTTTCCGCTCCCTTTCTGCGCTTACCCAGTTGAGCGTGCCGATTGTTCGGCCAGAAAGGGGGCGTTATGCGCCAGTTTCAGGGAACAGAGTCTGTCGCGGCGGGACTCGCCATCGCGGCGTTGACGATCGCTTCACCAGTCTTCGCGACCGCTGATATACACGTCGTCCATCCGGGCGAGTCGATTCAAGCCGCCGTGGACACCGCGTCGCCAGGCGACACGATCCTGGTGACGCCTGGCACCTACCGCGAGAGTGTCCGTATCGGAACGGACGGGCTGACCTTGCGGGCCCACGGTTCCGTCACACTCAAACCCCCGAAAGTACAGCCATAGCGGGTGCTATCTGCCCGAGCACGTCGGGATTTGTGTCGTGCCTGCCGACTTCGACCCGAACACGTTTACCTATGGTGGGACCCGCGTTCGCGATGTCACCGTCAGCGGCTTCCGCGTGGTCGGGTTCGAAGGGATCGGCGTCTTCGGCTTCGGCACTCAAAATCTGACGGTGTCGCACGTGGTGGCGATCGACGACACCGGGTACGGCGTGGCGTCCTTCGAGGGGATAGGCACGACGTTCACGCGTAACGAGGCCAGCGGCAGCCATGATGCCGGGATCTACGTCGGCGACTCGCTCAACGCCAACGCCCTGGTGAAAGACAACCGCAGTTGGGGCAATGCGATCGGGATTCTGATGCGGCACGTGCAGAACGCGATCATCTCCGGCAATGAAGTGTGGGGCAACTGTCTGGGAGTGTTCCTGCTGGCCGACGGTCAGGCCGGCGGCAGCGGCCACACTGCCGTGATGAACAACACCGTCGTCACCAACAACGACGTTTGCCCGCAGTGGGGTTACCCCGGATTCTTGCCGATTCTCGGTGGCGGCGGGATCGTTCTCACGGGCTCGCAGGACAATGCCATCTTCCAGAACGTGGTGCGGGACAATCGCGGCACCACACTCTTTTCTGGCGGCATCGTTCTGATCGCCACGCCGAGACCGAACACCGACGGATCGCTCGATGCTTCAACGAACAACCTGGTGTTTCTGAACCGGGCGCGGGGCAACGACCCGGCCGACATCGTCGAGGATGACGCGAGCGTAGCGAATCTCATTGTTGCGAATCACTGCCGCACCTCGAAGCCCGACGGGCTATGCGGCTTCTAACGGCAAGTGTCCGTCGGCGGGCCCAGGGTGTCGTTCGCGTTCCTAGACTCCGTGGGTCCGCCGAACCTCGGCGTGTTGGACGACGCCAATCGGCGCATCCGGCTGCCACCAACCCGGCGGGACGACCTTCGGTTCCTTCGGGTCTTTTTCGTAGTGGGCGACATGATCTGCACGCCCGCTTCGTTGAAGGCGTCCTGGATATTCGCGTGCAGCGCTGTCGAAGGGGGAGACGGGGGCTCTGATAAGGGATCTTCGGTAAACACCGCCAGCGGGACCGGCCTAATGCGGACTATCCTCCTTAAGCAGCCGACTGTGTCGACGAATGACAGTCTTCATGGCGTAGTTCTCCTTGTGGGTCGCGCGGCCACTCTCGGCCGTGCGCAGCGCCTCAGATTCCAATCCCCGAGTGCAAAACGGCCCATCCCAGCCCAGTCCCGTCGGGCGGGCCGTGAGCGCGTCACTTGGGTAAGCGGAGAATCGAGGCGGGAACTACAACGGCTCCGAGCTGGTCGTCTCGTGCCAGGCGTATCTCAGCGGTTCGGCAGCGGCCCGTGAGTCTGTCGCGCATCCGGAGCCAGGCCGATCCGTCGTAGGAGGGTTCCATAGCGCGGATCCGAGCGGAAGAAATCAACCCAAGGCTCGACCCCGAGCCACGCCATGCAGTCGGCATGTTCGTCGGTGCCCTTGCGAAACAAGGCATATGCGGTGTCGCGGTCACCAAGGCTGACGTACACACACGCAATCTCGTACGGGCAGAAATATTGGCGCTTGGCCGCGTCCTGCACCTGATGAATCAGCGTTTCAGCCTGTTCCTTGCGACCCGCCATCGCAAGGACCTGCGCCTGCAGCGCCAGAATGGTCAAACTCCTGTCCAACTGCGCCGCTCTGTGGACATTGGCCACAGCTTCTTCGAATCGACCTTTCTCCGCGTAGGCGACACCCTGGAACGCCAGAGTGAACGCGGAATCCGGTTCGAACTCCAGGCCCTTTTGAGAGAGGTCGATCGCCTCGTCGTAGCGCCGCGTGAACAGCAGGAGAACGGTGCCGAAGGCGTGGGTCCGGATCGAGCGCGGATCGAGGTCCACCGCTCGTCGGACCTCCCGGACCGCCTCATCATGGCGGGCCTGAGTGCTCAAGTACGCCGCATAGTTCAAACGGGCGGTGGCAAGGGTGGAATTGAGGTCGAGTGCACGCAGGAGCTCTCTCTGCGCAGCCGGTCCGTCCCAGTCGTACACGAGATGGATGTATCCCAGCGCGGCATGGGCTTCGGCGACCGATTCATCCAGGCGCAGCGCCGTTTCAGCCGCCCGCTTTGCTTTCGGCATCGCTTCCCGCGGGTCCATGTAGAAGCCGGCGAGCTCGGTGTACGCTTGAGCGAGCCCGGCATGGGCCAACGGCATATCAGGATCCTTCGCGATGGCGACGTTGAAGTGCTGAACGGCCGTGCGTAATCCTTCCTCTGTGGTTTTGGCGGCGTGGTGACGACCCAGAAGCACCTGGCGATGTACTTCTGGATCGACTGGCCGTACACTCATCAGGCCCGCTCGCTGCTGGAGCGTGGGATCGACGTGGCTCGTAATTGTTCGCGCCAGCTCATTCTGCAGGGCCACGACGTCACCCACCTCGCGCTCGAAACGCTGCGCCCAGAGAACTTCTCCTGTGACTCCGCGGATGAGTTTGGCAGTGATGGCTACCTTCTCGCTCCCGCGGACGACCGAACCTTCAACGATTGCGTCGACCTGCAGTTCGCGCGCAATGGTTGCCACTGGCTTCGTCGACTTTCGGTAGTGCATCACCGACGTCGGCGAGATCACGCGTAGTCCGCCAATCCTCGCGAGGTCGAAAATGAGTTGCTCAGTCATGCCGTCCGCGAAGTATTCCTGCTCCGAGTCGCCTGACGCGTTCTCGAGCGGCAGTACGGCAACGGCCCGAATCGGGCCCGAAGCCGCCCTCGTCGACCACCGTTCGAATCCACCCGCAAGGATCGAGACGGCAAATCCCGTGAGCGATGCGATCAGGATGCGGGTAATCCATGTCCGCATCGGGGCTGTGTTCGAAACCTGTTTCTTGGACGGTGCGTAGGAGCGGGCCTGTCCGATCGATTCGAAGATGTCTTTCAGCTGACGGATGACGTCGGTCGCCGTTTGACATCGCTCGCTGGCGTTCTTGGCGAGACACCGCCGCACGAGATCGTCGATGGCCGGAGACAAGAGCGGCTGAAGAGACGAGAGGGAAGGGGGGTCGTGCTCGAGAATGGTGGCGCGCACGCTGGCCGCGCTGTCCCCGTCGAACGCCCGCCTTCCGGTCAGCATCTCGAACACGACTGCTCCGAACGAAAACAGATCGCTGCGGGCATCCACCTCGTGACCGGCGACTTGTTCGGGCGACATGTAACGGAGCGTTCCCAGAACGATGCCATCCTTCGTAACAGGCGCATCGTCCCCGTCGGGTTGCTCGAGCCCCTTCTGGTCGGCGATGACCCGGCTCGCACCATCGCGCTCCACCTCGCCATCTGGAGGGCCCAGCGCGGCCTGCCGGAATTTCGCGAGGCCGAAATCGAGCAGCTTGGTACCACTGGCCGTCAGAATGATATTGGCGGGCTTCAAATCCCGATGAACGAGCCCGTGGCTGTGCGCGTGCTCGAGGGCGCTCGCGATCTCGAGCGAGTACGTAAGTGCCTCGTCCAACGGCAGCGGGCCATCCGCGAGTCGCGCGGCGAGCGTGCGCCCTTCGAGGTACTCCATGACCAGGAAGTCGACGTCGCCATCGCGTCCGACGTCGTACAGCGTGCAGATGTGTGGATGCGTGAGTGCAGCAGCCGCCCTCGCTTCGCGCGCGAACCGAGCACGCATCTGCTCATCGAGCCCAACGCCGAGCGGAGGAACTTTAATCGCGACCTGCCGATTGAGACGGGTGTCAGTGGCGCGAAAGACTTCACCCATGCCGCCGGCACCGAGGACGCCTTCGATGCGGTAAGGACCGAGGGCGCCGCAGGTGCCGAGATCGAAACCGTCATTGAGGAGTGGAGCGGCCGTTGCCCAGACAGACCGATCGAGCACGACCTTTGCCGCCTTGTGGCGGAGCAAGGACTGCACCTCGCACCGCAGCGATTCGTCGCCCCGACAAGCCTCGGACAGAAAGGCGTCCCGCGCGGACTCATCCTGGTCGAGCGCCAAATCAAGGATTCTGGCGACGTGCTGCCAACGCTCGGGAGTCATGGTGACCTCTTCTCTCGCCAACCAGAGTGGGGCGATGTTGGCTCCGCACTTCGGTCCATGTGCCCGGAGGCGGAAGCTTACACGCACGTCGGAAGGGGTGCAAGAAGGTTGGACGCGGAGGAACGGCCCGCTGTTGAGCCGTTGTGATGCTAAGGCCGATGATGGTGGACAGGTCTAGGCTACACTGTTGGAGTGACGCGGCTCGATTCCGCCGACATCACGGGCTTGCTGAAGGCGTGGGGTCAGGGGGACCAGGACGCGCTGAAGCAGCTCACGCCGTTGGTCTACGCTCAGCTGCGGGCGCAGGCACGACGGTACATGCGTCACGAGCGTTCGGGCGCGACGCTGCAAAGCACGGGGCTCGTTCATGAGGTCTACCTGCGTCTGATCAACGGCCCGGGCGTCGACTGCCGCGACCGCGCACACTTCTTCGCGCTGTCGGCACAGCTCATGCGCCGCATCCTCGTCGATGCCGCCCGTGCACGGGCGGCGTCCAAGCGGGGCGGCAGGGCCCTGCGGGTCGAGCACGCGTCTGCAGTTGACATGGATCAGATTCCAACCGCCGACTCGGATGCGGCGTCGTCGCTCTGCGCACTCGATGACGCCCTTGAGAGCCTTAACCGGCTCGATCCACGCCGCGCAAAGGTGATCGAACTGCGGTTCTTTGGAGGGCTGGGCGTCGACGAGACTGCTGAGGTGCTTCAGGTCTCGGCGCAGACCGTGATGCGGGACTGGAGGTTGGCAAGAGCGTGGCTCGCGCGCGAGCTTAGCGGTGATCGCGCATCGCACGCCTGACATCCCCCCGACACTTGGAACCGTCGCATCAGCGAGCCCTCGCTTACTCGCCCGCAGACCATCGCCTTGGTTCGTTTGGGTCGCGCGGTTCGCGATTTGCCGACAGACATTGACGACTTTTTGACCGCGACTCGTGAGCCGGTGATCTGATCGGCCGACGTCGAAAGGAGAATCCTCGAACGTTCTATGCGAATCGAACTCCACGTTCGATCGCGGAAGTCTCTCTCCGAGCTACATGAAGCCGTTCGATGTGTTTGCGAATGGGGGAAAACTGGAGATTGGCTCACCAGGCTGGATTCGAACTAGGCGGCGGTCCGAAGCGCGTCCACGTGGCGCAACCAGCTGATCATTGGGTTCCAACTGGCGCTGTTCTGGTCCACCAGAATGATTCCTGTGTGACGCCGCAAAGTTCCCCGACAGTCCCAGGGTGGAGCTCTCATCGACAAAAGCGGTACCGGCTGCGATGAGCCGGGCTCAGCCGACGATGGGCTCCACGGCGGTGCTACACTGACACTATGTCGACGGACGAGCTGCTTGCCGAGGTCCTTCGCCTCGATCGCGTTGACCGCGCTCGTGTGGCGGAGGAACTGCTTTCCAGCCTTGAGGAGCCGGACGACGAAGTCGCCGCTGCATGGGCGACTGAGTTGGAACGGCGCTCACGGGAGGTCGCAGAAGGGCGCGTTCAGCCGACCAGCTGGTCGACCGCACGAACCGAGATCCTGAAGGAGCTCGAGCAGCGGCGTGCGTCTCGAACTCCATCCTGAAGCGCGTGCCGAGCTTCGCAGAGCGGCGCTGTGGTACGACGAGCGGCGCTCAGGATTAGGCGACGAGTTCGTCGGCGAGGTTTCGGCGGCACTCGATTGGATTGCCGGCGCGCGGGAATCCTATCCGCTATGGCCGCGCACGCGCGACGCGAGCCCGATAATTCGCAAGGCGACCTATCCACCGGTTCCCATATCTCATCGCTTTCGAAAACCACGAGCAGCACGTACTCGTCCTTGCGGTGGCCCACGCCAAACGCCGACCCCTCTACTGGCTCACCCGCGCGAGCCCTTGACCGTGTCCAAAATGTCTCCAAAACGCGGGGAGAACTGAGCGGAAACGTGGGGACGCCAGTGGACGTTCGCGCTGTGCTAACCCACTGCAGAGGAAGCGCTTGTCGCCAGAAGTCGCGCGCCATCACCAACTTAAAGAAACCGCCTAATCGGTTTCGATATCCCCCATAGCCCGCTTATTTTCGGGGACTTCGTCCCCCGAACCCCTTACACAGTCACCTTGGGCGCCGTGCGGCGACTTGTCCGCCGGAGCGCGCAGCGCGCAGGTGGAAGCCGCGAAGGCGGCTCGCGGGGGCCCCTCGATCCCCGCTCGGCTCTCGTGCTCACTCGCTGCGCTCGTTCGAGGTTGATGGCGCCTTCGTCCCCCGACCCCTTGCGCAGTCACTGGCGAGGCCCATGTAATCCCGCTCAGCCTTGTCCACCGCAGCGCGCATCGCGAAGGTGGATGCGTCATCGGGAGCTGGCGCGACCGCCCGCATTTCGCCACCCTTTCAAGCGTGGCCTGAGCGACCTCGGCTGTGGCCGCGGGCATGATTGCAGACGTCGACAAGTCTCGTGGTCGCTCACGCCACGGCAGCAGTCGCTGATGTTGCTGATGACCGTGGCGACAACGCGGGTCGGCACAAGGCGCGACCCCGTATCGACAAGCGAACCGTGGGCTCACCTGCATTTGCGGTGAGGGACGCAACGGCTGAACACGACAGGATTGAATCCTGGCACCACAGTTCGTCTCTAGCCGGCCCAATGGCTCGCTACCCAGGCCCAGAACGTCCGAAAATGTAGCCTCCGGTAACCCTGGCACGGGTTTCAGGCTCCTTATGGTGGGCACGAGGGATGTCGAGGCCAATCCGAGGTGCTGAGGTGTCCAACAGAGCGCTCAGTCGCACGGTGGTCGAGTCCGAGGCTCGGGAAGCCTTCGGGGAACTCGTCAAGCGGTACCAGAACGCGGCAATCGCTTACACATACGCGATCCTGAGAAATCACGCCGGCGCCGAGGATGCGGTCCAGGCCGCGTTCCTCACCGCGTGGCTCCGCCGGGCCGACCTCCGCGAACCGAAGGCGTTTGGCGGCTGGCTCCGAACGATCGTGCGGACCGAGTGCTCCCGCATCTCCCGGCGAATGAACCTGGCCACCGTGCCGCTCGACGATGCGTTCGGCGGGCGGGCGGAGCCGTCAGCCGGGAACACTCCCGACCCGGACCTCCAGCACCTGCTCCTGACCGCGATTGAGGCGTTGCCTGATTCCGCCCGCACGGTGATCGCGCTCAGGTACATGAGCGATTTCTCCTACCAGGAAATGTGCGAGTTCCTGGACATCCCGCTGAGCACGGTCAAGAAGCGCCTGCACGAGGCGCGACGACGCTTGCGGGCGTCGTTGACCGCATCGACTGGCGAACAACGCACGCGACAGGTATTGCGAAGGGGCCGAGCGGCCAGAAATCCACGACTGGGGAAGCGAGATCATGCAGCTCACAGACTTTCTGGACCGCGTCGTGGGTGGTGACGTGGCCGCGGTCGCCGCGGCCCTCGACGCCCACCCCGAGTGGCTCGTGGCCCAGGGCAGGAACCAACGGCTCTGGACCAGCGGTTACAACGCACTTGCGGTGGCGGCGCTGAGCGGCCAAACAGCGGTCGTGCAACTTCTGCTTGCGCGGGGGGCGCACCTGGCGACGCCTGCCGCGGCGGGCGTGTCTCCGATCGCGCTCGCGGCGATTGAGGGACGCGCGGACGTGGTCACGGCCCTGGTGAGCGGTGGCGTCACGGTCGACCTCTTTGCGGCCTCGGCGATCGGTGACGCCCACCGTGTCACGACGTTCGTTCGCAGTCATCCCGCGCTCGTTCACAGACGCACGTTCGACGGAAAGACGCCGCTGCACTTCTGCCGCGGCGTGGAGGTGGCTCAGGTGCTGCTGACGGCCGGGGCCGACATCGACGCGGTGGATGACTCCGGACACACACCGCTGCAATGGATCAGCGCCACCGGCAGGTACAAGCCAGTCTGCCGCTACCTCATCGCGCAGGGAGCGAAGGCGGAAGCTTCGGACATCTTCTGGGCGTGCTCGTACGGAGACGTTCCCGCCATTCTGAAATTCCTCGAGGCGGACCCTGCTCTCGTCCACGCCCGCCGCCCGGTTGAACCCGGCATCCATACGTCCTGGGTTGGCAGGACGCCGCTGCACGAGGCGGCCGTGCGCGGCGAGGTGGAGGTCGGGCGACTGCTCATCGAGCGCGGCGCCGATGTCAACGCGCGCGGTGGAGACTTCGACGCCACGCCGCTGCATGTCGCGGCCATCTGTGGACATCGCGAGCTCGTCGATCTCCTGCTCGTGGCCAACGCCGATCACAAAGCCGTGGACCGTGGCCTCGGCGCGACTGCGGAAGAGTGGGCGGAGTTCTCTGGCTATGCGGAGCTTGCTGCGTATCTGAGAAGTCTCCGGCGTGATCCTCTCCTTCAGCGGGTGCGGGAGGCATGAGCGAGGTTCGGGAAGGCTCGCGAACGCTGGACCTGACCGCGCACTCGTCCGACGAAGCGGCTGGGCCGAGCACTGGCCGGGCTCGGTACTTGGAGGCGGTGGAGATCCGACGGCCCCGTCATCCGTGTTGTTCACTCAGAAAGGACGGGAGCGATGAGCAGCAAACCCATGCAGCGGGCGCGCGTCGACGGAGCGGAACTCGAGTTCGAGGTCACGGGCACCGGCGAGCCGGTGCTGCTGATCCACGGTGCCTTCATCGCCGAGGCGTACGCGCCGCTATGCGCGGAGCCGGCCCTGAACAGCCGCTACCGCCTGGTGCGCTACCATCGGCGCGGCTACGCCGGCAGCAGCCCGGCCAGAGCGCCGTTCAGTCTCGCCGAGCAGGCCGCCGATTGCCGCGCCCTGCTGCGGCACCTCGGCATCGAGCGCGCACACGTCGTCGGCCACTCCTCCGGCGGGGTCATCGCCCTGCGGCTGGCGCTCGACGCGCCGGAGGTCGTCCACTCCCTCGTCCTGCTCGAGCCGGCGCTGCTCGACGTCCCAAGCGGAGCCCTGCTCACCGAAGCGCTCGGACCGGTGCTGGAGCAGGTACGGTGCCGGCGACAAGGAGGGCGCGGCCGACAGCTTCCTTCGCTGGGCGATCGGGTCAGACTACCGAGCCTGGCTCGATCGGCTGATCCCGGGCGCGTTCCAGCAGTTGGTTGCCGACGCCGACACTTTCTTCGGCGTCGAGCTTCCGTCCATGCAGGAGTGGTTCTTCACGCGGGAGGACGCCCGGCGGATTACCCAGCCCGTTTTCGGCGTGCTCGGGGCCGAGAGCGCCTCGATTTGGCCCGGCTGGAACGAGGTTCAGGAGCGGCTGCGTGAGTGGCTGCCGCAGACCGAGCCGTTCGTGCTCGCGGGTGCGAACCACGCGCTACAGGAGAGGGACCCCCGCGGCGTCGCCGAGGCCATGGCGCCGTTCCTCGCCCGCCACCCCATGCGCGTGCACGCCTGAGCCCACAATGTTGGCGCGCGCTCACGGCCACTGCCCCCTGGCCTCGACCGATGGCAGCCTAACCGAAAACCTCAATAAACTGGGGTGCGGCTCTGGACCGATTGCTCTGGGCGAGTGGAATCCTCGGGTCCTGGCCGGCCGCGTCGGCCAGATAGCCCTGTCGATCGACACCAGGCGACTACCGAGGAGCGACGCAGTTCAGCTGCGTTCCGCCGCAATCTTTGACTCGCTGAGACGCGCTTCAGGGGAGACTTGCATCCGACGGAGGTGCCCATGCGACTTGGACCATGTTTGCTCTTGGTCTGTATGCTCACTGTGTCCCTTATCGGGCAGCAGCCAACAGCCGCGCAATGGTTGCGTCTCCGCGGGCCGAATGGCTCTGGCGTGTCCGAGACTGACAAGCCACCCACCACGTTCGGCCCGTCCTCCAACCGCTTGTGGCAAGCGGTGGTTCCACCCGGCCACTCTTCGCCCGCGATATGGGGCGATTACATCTTCCTGACGGCCGTCGAGAACAGCACGCTGGTCGTTATCGCATTTCGCCGGCGCGACGGCACGATGCTCTGGCGGCAACGCGCACCGTCCGACCAATTGGAGAAGGTTCACCCATTCAGCAATCCTGCCGCGTCCACGCCCGCGACCGACGGACAGCGCGTTTACACCTACTTCGGCTCGTATGGGCTGTTGACACACGACTTCACCGGGAAGGAAGTGTGGCGGAAGCCCTTGCCCGCGCCGCCCACGCAATATGGCGCCGCGACGTCGCCGATCGTCTTCGATGGGAAAGTCATTCTCCAGCGCGATGGGAACGACGGTCGCTCCGAGCTGCTGGCCTTCGACGCACGTACCGGCGACCCGGTCTGGCGGACACCGCGGCCGCTGTTGCGTGAGAGCTGGTCGACACCCATCATCTGGTCGCACGACGGCCGCGACGAGATCATCACCGTGGGAACCAACAGGCTCACTGCGTATGGTCAGTGATGGCGCGGAGCGCTGGTGGGTGGGAGGCTTGACGCTGGCGCCGATCACGGGCGCGGTGTTTGGTGAGGGAATGCTGTTTGCGAGCGCCATATACGGCGGCTCCCCATCCGACCCGCTCGACATTCCACGTTGGGACACGCTCGTCGAGCGGTACGACGCGAACAAGGACGCAATGCTCGCCGTGACGGAGATGCCTCGAGAGGAGGGCATCCACCTGCGCCGGGAAGTAGCGAAGGACGCGCCTGGCAACTTCTTGTCCTGGCCGAGGGTGATGGCTATAACCGACGGCAACAAGGACGGGGTGGTCACCAAGGCCGAGTGGGACACGAGCCTCGCCTTCTTGCGCAATAACGAGGACAACGTGCTGGCGATTCGCCCAGGTGGCAGTGGCGACAGCAGCAATTCGCATGTGGCGTGGAGAGCCAGCCGCGGCATTTCAGAGATGCCGTCGCCGCTGTTCTATCGCGGGCGGCTGTCTTTTGTACGGAACGGCGGCATGGTGACGAGCTACACCCCCGACTCTGGGAGCGTCGGTCGATCGGCAGCGCCTGGGCACGCTCGGTCTGTACGTCGCCTCTCCGGTAGCGGCGGACGGCCGCATCTACGCCGCCAGCGAGACCGGCACGATCGTCGTATTCCGAGCGGGCGATACATTGGAAGTGTTGGCGCGCAACGATCTGGTGAGAGCATCAGGCGACGC
>CAWIKP010000039.1:0-42370 GCA_963836735.1 uncultured Acidobacteriota bacterium
GTCACCCGCCCCATTTCGTTGCGGACCTCCGCCAGGAAGCGCCGCGAGCGGCCCCACCAGCCGGTCACGCTCTCCTTCGCCCGCCCGCCGAACGAGTCTTCGTGCTCGTCGTTTTCTTGCCGGCTTCATGTTGTCTGTTTCACCTGATCTCGCTCACTTACCGAACACCGGCTTGCCATCCGTAGCTCACGCTACTCTCCTGGCAACCGTGGGCGAAGGATGGCAGGACAGGAGGGAATCGAACCCCCAACCCCCGGTTTTGGAGACCGGTGCTCTGCCAATTGAGCTACTGTCCTACGACCTGCTACTTCGTCTCACGGTGCGCCGTGTGCTTGCGGCAGAAGCGGCAGAACTTGCTCAGTTCGAGCCGCTCGGTCGTCTTCTTCTTGTTCTTGGTCGTGCTGTAGTTGCGCCGCTTGCACGCCTGGCACGCCAACGTGATGATGTCTCGCATTGCTTCGCCCTAGCTCGCTGTCCGCGATCCGCGAGCACTATTCGATAATCTCGGAAATCGTGCCCGCACCGACGGTGCGGCCGCCTTCGCGGATCGCGAACCGTGCGCCCTTCTCGAGCGCGACCGGCACGTGCAGTTCTGCCGTGATGCTGGTGTTGTCGCCCGGCATCACCATCTCCACCCCCTCCGGCAGCTTCAGCGAGCCGGTGACGTCGGTGGTGCGGATGTAGAACTGCGGACGATAGCCGTTGAAGAACGGGGTGTGGCGGCCACCCTCTTCCTTCGAGAGGATGTAGACCTCGCCCTTGAACTTCGTGTGCGGCTTGATCGAGCCGGGCTTGGCCAGCACCTGGCCGCGCTCGACGTCGTCCTTTTCCACGCCGCGGAGCAGCACGCCGATGTTGTCGCCGGCGACGCCCTCATCGAGCAGCTTGCGGAACATCTCGACGCCGGTCACGACCTTCTTCTCGGTCGCCTTGAACCCGACGATTTCGACTTCCTCGCCAACCTTGACCTTGCCGCGCTCGACACGGCCGGTCACGACGGTGCCGCGGCCCGAGATCGAGAACACGTCTTCCATCGGCATCAGGAACGGCTTGTCGATCTCACGCTCCGGCAGCGGGATGTAGCTGTCGAGCGCCTCCATCAGCTTCAGCACGCTGTCGACACCGTCCGCCTCGCCGTTCAGCGCCTTCAGCGCCGACACGCGGACGACCGGGATGTCGTTGCCGGGAAAGCCGTAGGACGACAGCAGCTCGCGCACCTCGAGCTCGACCAGGTCGACCAGTTCGGCGTCGTCCACCGCGTCGACCTTGTTGAGCGCCACCACCATGTACGGCACGTTGACCTGCTTGGCCAGCAGCACATGCTCGCGCGTCTGCGGCATCGGACCGTCGACCGCCGAGACCACGAGGATGGCGCCGTCCATCTGCGCCGCGCCGGTGATCATGTTCTTGATGTAGTCGGCGTGACCCGGGCAGTCGACGTGCGCGTAGTGGCGATTCGGCGTCGAGTACTCCACGTGGCTGGTCGCAATCGTCAGGATCTTGGTCGCATCGCGCCGGCCCTGCGACTCCGAAGCCTTGGCGACCTCGTCGTAGGGGACGAACTTTGCCCAGCCCTTGTCAGCCGCAACCTTGGTCAGCGCGGCAGTCAGCGTCGTCTTGCCATGGTCGATGTGGCCGATGGTGCCAACGTTGACGTGCGGTTTGGAACGATCGAATTTCTCTTTAGCCATGTCTTCTGAGCCCTCGCGTTACGTATCAGCCCTCAGTCCTCTACGTCCTCGTACGCCTTGCTGTAGGGAACCTGTAATTATCGCTCAAAAAAGTGCTTCCTCGCCAGACCGTCTCCGGAATGGTCCGCAGTGGTTGTGAAGTCCGCCTCCGCCGCTTCGCGGCTACGGCGCGACAGCCTTCGCCGATTCCGCTGGCTTGCCGAGCCGCGGCGCGCCAGCGCCGAGCGAAGGCTGGAGCCGATGACCAGGATTGAACTGGTGACCTCGTCCTTACCAAGGACGCGCTCTGCCAACTGAGCTACATCGGCCTACGCCTAATCGCTCGCTTCGCCCGCAGCTCTCGGCCGACAAGTCGGCCCGGTCTCTTTCCCGCAGAGGCCCGGCCTCCAGGAAGGACTTGGGTATTAGCGGGAGACGGGAATCGAACCCGCAACCAACAGCTTGGAAGGCTGTGACTCTACCATTGAGTTACTCCCGCCCACCTACGCGGCTCGCTGCCTTACGCTGCACGCCGGCTCCGGCGGGCAAGCCCACGCCCACCCTACTCGCCGCCCCTTCAGTCCCTGTCCACGCGGCTCGGCCACCGTCGAACCAATCGTCGGCGCTGCGCTGGCCTGCCAGCCGGAGCCTCGCCGCGGAGCGGCGAGCGTAGGCTGGTGGCGAGGGAAGGATTCGAACCTTCGAAGGCGCTGGGCCGACAGATTTACAGTCTGCTGCGTTTGACCGCTTCGCTACCTCGCCGGTACTCCCGTGAGTCAGCGACCGAGCACGCTCCGCCGCTCTCCACGAGACCGATGACTTGTCAGGATTTTGCCGCTTTGCGAATTTCTCGTCGTTGACTCGTGGAGCTGGCGAAGGGATTTGAACCCCCGACCGGCTGATTACAAATCAGCTGCTCTACCGGACTGAGCTACGCCAGCCCAGACAAAAGAGTAGTTGTAGCACATGCCATGCCACGGGCGCAAGCCAGCCCCTTTTTTACAACGAGCTTTTTCCGGTGACCCGCCTCTGCCGTACCGCTTCGAACAATGTCACTCCGGCAGCCACCGACACGTTCAGGCTCGCAACCGACCCCCGCATCGGGATCGACGCCAGCCGGTCGCAGCGCTCCCGGACGAGCCGGCGGAGCCCTGTGCCCTCGGCGCCGACCACAAGTGCTGTAGGGACAGTCAGATCGACCTCGTCGTAGCGCTCGGGCGCATCCCCGGCGAGCCCCACGGTCCAGACCCCCGCCTCTTTGAGCTCTTCCACAGCGCGGGCAATATTCACGACGGTTGCGATCCGGACGGTGGCGGCAGCTCCGGCCGACGCCTTCATCGCGACACCATCCACAGGCGCGGCATGCCGCGACTGCCGGACCACCCCGTGGGCCCCCGCCGCGTCCACCGACCGCAGCACGGCGCCGAAATTGTGCGGGTCCTCAATCCCGTCGAGCACCATGATCAGCGGCGGTTCGGGCGCCGCCGCGGCGACGATCTCCGCGATGCTGTAGTCCCGCACCGGTTCCAGTTCGGCCACCACACCCTGGTGCACGCCGCCGCGCGCCGCCCGCTCGAGCGCCTCGGCCTCGACGCGCTCGATCCGCACGCCGGCCTGACGCGCCAGCGCGAAGATCTCCTCGACCCGCTTGTCGGCCCGCGCGGCCACCCGAATCGCGCGCACCCGCCCGGCCCGCAAGGCTTCCACGACAGGGTTGATGCCGAAGATGATCACGGGCGCTGCGCCGTCAACTCCCAACGCCCAACTTCCAACTCCCAATCGGAGCTACTCTGTACCTGCCGGGTGAAAAGACGGAGCAACAACCCGGTTGTGCCGGGTTCCACCCGGAAGGTCCGAGCGGCTCTCCTTGGGAGTTGGGAGTTGGAGGTTGGGAGTTGTCATTCCTCAGCCAATCGCCTTCGCAAACACCTGCGCCCGTTCCCTGCACCCGACGATCTTCTTGACGCCCGCAGCCGGCGTGAGCGCCGCACCGCGATCGATGGCCGGCACCGCGAGATCGAGCTCGGGACCGCCGTCCGAACCGGTCAGCGCGACACGAATTGGATGGAACAGCGCCTTCCCCTTCATCCCGGTCAGCTCGCGAACCCTGGCCGCCGCCGCCCTGAACGCCTCTTTGTCGGAGAGCGGTCCCTGAATTGCCTCGGGCAGCGCGAGAATGACGTCCCGCGCGCCGCGCTGTTCGAGCACGTGTGCGACGTCGGCCTGCTGCAGCCCGGCGGCAGGGTCGAACTCGAACAGGAACTGCAGCCGCTCGGGAATCTCCTCGAGTCGATCGACCGAGCCCACTGCCATCGGCAGCAGCGACGCGACGAACTCGAGCGCCTCGTCGGTCCGCCGCCTCACGTAGCCGCGGGCGATGAAGTACCGAATCGACTCGGCGGCGATCCGGCCGGGTGCCGCCACCTTCATGTAATGACGGTTCATCCACGCGAGCTTTTCGACGTCGAAGATTCCGGCGGCGTGGCCGACATCCTCGATCGCGAAACGCCGCGCCAGCTCCCCGATCGGCAGGAGCTCCTCGTTGGTACCGGGATCGTCCACCGAAGCACCGGGTGACCAGCCGATGAGCGCCAGGTAGTTGATCGAGCGCTTCCGGCAGATACCCTCGCAGCCGGAACTCCGACACGGACGTGGCGCCGTGCCGCTTCGACAGCGGCGTGTGATCGGGGCCCATGACCAGCGACAGGTGCGCGAACTGCGGCGGCGTGAAGGCCAGCGCACGATAGAGCAGCAGCTGCCGGGGCGTGTTCGAGATGTGATCCTCCCCGCGGATCACGTGCGTCACTTCCATCAGCGCATCGTCGACGACGACGGCGAAGTTGTACTGCGGCCGGCCGTCCGATCGAACCAGGACCGGATCGCCGATCACGTCCGTGCTGAACGTGACTTCCCCGCGAACGAGATCAGTGAAGCTGATCTCCGTCGAATCGGGCACCTTGAAGCGCACGACCGGGCGCTCACCGCCCTCGATGCGGGTCCGCGCCTCCTCCAGCGAAATGGAGCGGCAGGTGCCGTGATATTTCGGCGGCCGGCCCGCCGCCAGATCGGCCCGCCGATCGCTCTCGAGCTTCGCCGGCGGGCAGAAGCAGTGGTAGGCGTAGCCCCCGGCCAGCAGCTCGTTTGCGTAGGACGCGTAGAGGTGCAGGCGCTCCGACTGCCGATAGGGCCCGTGCGGTCCGCCCATGTCCGGACCCTCGTCCCAGTGGAGCCCGAGCCAGCGGAGATCTTCGAGGATCCCGGTCTCCGATTCACGGGTCGACCGCTCGGCATCCGTGTCCTCGATGCGCAGGATCAGCGTCCCGTCGTGGCCGTGCGCGAGCAGCCAGTTGAACAGGGCTGTGCGGGCATTGCCGACGTGGAGTTGACCCGTAGGCGATGGGGCGAATCGGACGCGCATGAGGATCGAGGTTCCGGGTTCAGGGTTCAGGTTGCTGAAGCCAGTAGAGCCACCGCGTGTGCGGCGATGGCTTCCCCACGGCCGACCGCATCGACACCCTCGTTCGTCTTTCCTTTCACGCTGACGCGCTCGACCGGTATCTCGAGCGCCTGGGCCAGCTGCCGGCGGATCTCGTCGAGATACGGCGCGATCTTCGGCCGTTCGAGAATCACCACGACGTCCAGGTTCACGACCTTGAACCCGGCCGAGTGGACCATGACCACGCATTGGCGAAGCAGATCCACGCTCGACGCGCCCTTCCACTGCTGATCGGAGTCGGGGAAGTGACGCCCGATGTCACCGAGCGAGACCGCCCCGAGGATCGCGTCCGTCGCCGCGTGGCAGACCACGTCGGCGTCCGAATGCCCGGTCGCCCCGCGCGGCGACGGAATCTCGACGCCGCCGAGCAGGAGCGGCCGGCCCTCTACCAGCCGATGAAGGTCGTAGCCCGTTCCGATCCGTTCGGCCATCACGCGCACAGGTTCGACGCGCCGCCTGGCTTCCGCGAGATCCTCGGTCGTCGTGATCTTCAAGTTCCCTGCTGCAGACTCGACGACATGCACGGCGTAGCCGGCGCGTTCGGCCAGCCCGGCTTCATCGGTCGCCTCCACACCCGACTCTCCCAGCGCAATCGCCTTCTTCAGGACGTCGGTCCGGAATGCCTGCGGCGTCTGCGCCAGGAAGATCGATTCGCGCGGAATCGTCTCGACCACAGCAAGCGACGCCTGATCGCGGCGGACCCGTTTCACCGTGTCGCTGACCGGCTGCGCGACGATCGCGGCGCCGTGCTCGACGGCCGCCTCGATCGCCTTCGCGATCAAATCGCCGGTCACGAACGGCCGCGCCGCGTCGTGCACGAGCACCACGTCGGTGCCCTCGCGCATGGCCCTGAACGCGTTCGCAACCGAATCCTGCCGGCGGGCTCCGCCGGCGACCGCGCGATAGGTCAGGCCCTCACCAAGCTGCAGCGGCGGAGCAGCGGCAAGCTCCGGCGGCAGAGCCACGATGACGTCGTCGACCTGGGGATGCGCAGCGAACGCGGCGACGCTGCGTTGGAGAATCGACACCCCGCCGACGTCGAGCAGCTGTTTCGGCACACCGGCGCCGAGCCGGTGACCGGCGCCGCCGGCCGCGATGATGGCAGTCACGTACATGGTCTAGGGTGGGTGAAATGCCGCTCCGGGCAAACGCGGATTATCGCACTTCCGCGGGTGAACTGTCTCGGGCGGCCGCCTCGCGGTCGGTTACTCCGCGGATGACGATCTCGCGCACGCGCTCGCCGAACCCGATCACCCCCGTCCGCCTGACGTCGGTGGTCGGGATCGGCGCGTGGATGAGCAACTGCACGTCGCCCGGGCACACCATCAGCCGGCCCTTCTTCATGATCTGGCCGCTGCCGCTGAGGCTGACGGGAACGACCGGCAGCCCGGCATTGATGGCCACCAGAAACGATCCCTTCTTGAAGCGGCCAACCCTGCCGTCCACGCTGCGCGTGCCTTCGGGGAACACGATCAGCGAATGCGACTCGCTCACCAGGCGCCGCATCTTCTGCACGATGTCAGCGCCCGGTTTCTTCCGATCCACCAGGAGGTGACCGGTCCGATGGAGATGCCACCCGAGGAACGGGATCGAGCCGAGCGACGCTTTCGCGACGATCCGGAGCTGCAGCGGGATCGTCGCGAACAGGATCGGAATGTCGTAGATGCTCTGATGGTTCGCCGCAAACACGTAGCTGCGTCCGCGATCCAGCTGCTCGAGGCCACCGACCGACACCCGGACGCCGGTGGTCTTGAGGATGAGCCTCGACCAGGTCCGGGCGCACCAGTGACCCGTGTCTCCGGAACGATCGAACAGCGTTGACACGACCGAGATCGTTCCGAGCACGATGGTGTAGAGCGCAACGAGCGGGATCAGGAAGAAAACCGTGCGCCACCAGTGAAACGGCGGCAACGCCGCCGTCGCCGTTCCTGGCCCGGAGCCGGACGTACGCGACGCGCTTTCGGCCAGCCGGTTCACTTCAAGTTGTGCGCCCGGGCGGCCACTGGCGCGGCAGCAACAGAAGGCGCAGTCGTGACGGCGGTCCCCGACTGAGTGGCGGAAGTCGCGCCGGGGGCCGCCTCGATATAGCGGCCGAAGATCATCTTGCCCGCGGTGGTTTGCAGCACGCTGGTGACGACCACGTCGATGTTCTTGCTGATCATGCGCCGCGCGTTGTCGACCACGACCATCGTCCCGTCATCGAGATAGGCCACCCCCTGGTTGTATTCCTTCCCTTCCTTCAGGATGAAGACCTTCATGAACTCACCCGGCAGCACGACCGGCTTGAGGGCGTTGGCCAGCTCGTTGATGTTCAGCACGTCCACGCCGCGCAGCTGCGCGACCTTGTTCAGGTTGAAGTCGTTGGTCACGATCTTCCCGTGCAGCGTCCGCGCCAGCTCGATCAGCTTCAGGTCCACCTCGCGGACGTCCGGAAAGTCGATGTCGGACACCGTGACGTTGACGCCGCCCATCTTCTGAATCTTCTGAAGGATGTCGAGACCGCGGCGGCCGCGATTCCGCTTCATCGAGTCGGCTGAATCGGCGACGAGCTGCAGCTCCTTCAGCACGAACTGCGGGATCACGAGCGTCCCGTCGAGAAAGCCGGTCTCGCAGACGTCCGCAATGCGGCCGTCGATGATCACGCTGGTGTCCAGGATCCGGTAGTGCTGCTGCGGGGCGGTATCGCGGAACAGCGCCGCGAGCCGGGCGGGCTGGAGCCATTCGCCCTTGCGCGCCCCCATGACCAGGCCGACATACGGGAACACCAGCAGGATGAAGCTGTGCAGGAACATCACCCGCGGATCGGTGGTGTCCGCCCAGAACAACGCGGCGCCAATCGTCTTGGCGAGACCGAGACCGATGGCGCCGCCCATCAACGCGCCGAGCAGGTCGGTGACCTCGGCGCTTCGCAGCCGCGACTCGAGAAGCAACATGATGATGCCGAGTGCCGCGCCGGCGAGAAGATTCACGATCACGAGCATGCTGAACGGACGGGTCACGAACGCTGCGTACGTCACCGCCAGTACAAACAGGGTCCGGACCAGAATTACCCAAGCCATGGCATCTATTCTAATGAAACCAGGGTTTCGGAGTTGCGGGGTCCTTGGTCCGGCCCTGCGATTACCAGTCGATCAGCTGTTCGAGCGCCTCGCCGACCGTTTTCACGCCCACCAGCTCGATCCCGGCGGGAACGTCCTCGGGTGAGCAGTTGCCGTCGGGCACGATGCAGCGGTTGAAGCCCATCTGCGCCGCCTCGCGGACGCGCAGGGCGGCCTGGGAAACACCCCGGACCTCCCCTGCCAGGCCAACCTCGCCGAACACGGCGGTGCCCGCGCGAATCGGCCGGTTCCGCAGACTCGACGCGACCGCGCCGGTGATCGCCAGGTCGGCGGCCGGCTCGTCCACGGCGATGCCGCCCGCCACGTTGACGAATACATCGTCGGCGACCAGATTCAAGCCGGCACGTTTCTCGAGCACTGCCAGGAGCAGCGACAGGCGGTTCTGGTCGATGCCACTGGCCATGCGCCTGGCATTCCCGTAGGTGCTGCTGCTGACGAGCGCCTGCACCTCGACCAGCAGCGGCCGTGATCCTTCCACGCACGACAGGACCGCCGATCCCGCGGCGCCCGCGCGACGCTCGGCCAGGAACAGTTCCGAAGGATTGGCCACGCCGCGCAGCCCGCGGCCGGTCATCTCGAACACCCCGAGCTCGCTGACCGCGCCGAACCGATTCTTGACCGCGCGGATGACCCGATGCGCGTGATGCTTCTCCCCCTCGAAATACAGGACAGTGTCGACAATGTGCTCGAGCGCCTTCGGGCCGGCGATGTTGCCGTCCTTGGTGACATGGCCGACCAGGAACGTCGGGATGTTCTGGCCCTTGGCTGCGAACAGCAGCTGGGTTGCGGACTCGCGTACCTGGCCGATGCTGCCAGGGGCCGACTGGAACTTCAGCGAGAACACCGTCTGCACCGAATCCACGATGACGAACGCCGGGCGTAGCCTGGCGATCTCTTCGAGGATTCGCTCGAGGCACGTTTCCGCGAGGATGTACAGCGGCGCCGCCCCTGACCCCTTCGACGGATCGACGCCGAGGCGCTCGCCGCGTGACTTGATCTGGTGCTCGGATTCCTCGCCGGAGCTGTAGAGGACCGGCCCGACGGTTTTCGCGAAATGCGCCGCGGCCTGAAGGAGCAGGGTCGACTTTCCAATTCCCGGCTCGCCGCCAAGGAGCACCAGCGAGCCCGGCACCACGCCGCCGCCCAGCACCCGATCGAACTCTGCGGTACCGGTCGTGATGCGCTCGGCGACCACCGTGTCGATATCCGCGTAGAGCTGCGGCCCCGCCGCGGCGGCAAGGCTGTAGCGCGGCGCCCCCACCGCCCCCGCCGTTGCGCGCTCGGGCAACTGGCGTTCCTCGACCAGCGAATTCCAGGCGCTGCACTCGGGACACCGTCCGAGCCACTTGGGGGACTGCGCACCGCATTCCTGGCAGCTGAAGACCGTCTTGGTTTTCATTTGTCGCCATCAAATCCCAAGGCCCAAGCTCCAAATCCCAACCCGTGCCCAAGTCCCAACACCCAATTGGTTTCCAAAGGCCCAGTCGGTGTGGGATTTGCCAGTTGGGAGTGCCTTGGGATTTGGGATTTGGAGCTTGGGATTTGACGACGCTCACCCATAAACCCTCTGTATCCTTGCCCCGAGCCGGCACAGCAGCTCATAGGGGATCGTTCCGATCGCCGCCGCGATCTCCCGCACGCCGATCGACTCGGCTCCCTGATCGCCGACAATCACCACAGCGTCGCCCGGTGCCACATTCGTGCCGGTGACGTCGATCGTGGTCATGTCCATGCAGACGGATCCCACCACCGCCGCGCGCCGGCCGCGTACGAGCATGTAGCCGCGACCGGCGAGTCGAAGATCGATCCCGTCCGCGTAGCCCGCCGGCACGACGGCAAGCCTGGCGGACTCCTCGAGTACGGTGCGAAGGCCGTAGCCGGTTCCCTCCCTCGGACGAATCCCCTTCACCGCCACGATACGACTCGTGAGTGACAGGGCAGGTCGCAACCGCAGGGTCGACGCCAGCGGCGGAGGAATGATGCCGTAGAGCAGGAGACCCGGCCGCACGAAGTCGTACCAGACCCGCTCGTCCCGAAGCAGGGCCGCGCTGTTGGCCGCGTGCCGAACCGGCGTCGTGACGCCGAGCGACGGGAGCAGCGCAAGTGCGTCGGCGAATCGCTGCTGCTGCAGCGCAAATGCCGGGTGATCCGGGTTGTCCGCAGTCGCGAAGTGTGTGTAGACGGCGGCGATGGCCAGATTCGGAGATGCCGCGACCTCGGGCAGCGTCTGGCGAAGGTTGTCGTGCCTGAATCCGAGACGGTTCATCCCGGTGTCGATCTTGAGGTGGCAGGACAGCCGGACGCCGTGCCTGGCGGCCGCGGCCTGCAGTGCCCGCGCCGCGCCGGGCGTCGAAATGGTCGGCGTCAGCCCATGGGCGAAGATGCCGTCCAGGTCGCTGACACCGAGGGCACCGAACACCAGGATCGGCGCACGCACGCCGGCCTCGCGCAGGGAGACGCCCTCCTCGATGTCCGCGCACGCGAGCATCGCGATGCCTTCGTCTTCGAGCGCGCGCGCGACCCGGGCGGCCCCGTGTCCGTAGGCATCGGCCTTGACGACGCCGATGATGCCGGGGGGACTGGTGGCGGGCACAGCGGAATCGGCGTCGCGGCCGGCGCCGACAAACGATGCGATCGCCCGGTAGTTCGCGCGGATGGCGTCGAGATCGACGTGCGCGACGGTGATCCTCACTGCCCGCCGTGCGCGAGGCTCTCGAACCGGGTGTACTGATTGAGGAACGACAGCTTCACCGTGCCGATCGGTCCATTGCGCTGCTTGCCGACGATGATCTCGGCGATCCCCTGATCCTCCGGCTTGGCCTCTTCCTTGTCGTAGACCTCCGGGCGATAGATGAAGAACACGACGTCGGCGTCCTGCTCGATGGCGCCGGACTCGCGCAGGTCGGACAGCTGGGGACGGTGGTCGGTCCGTCCTTCCGGCGCGCGACTGAGCTGCGAGAGCGCGATGATCGGACACCGGAGCTCCTTGGCCAGCCCCTTCAGCGATCGGGAGATCGCCGACACTTCCTGCTGACGGCTCTCGAACCGGCCCCGGCCCTGCATCAGCTGCAGGTAATCGATGATGAGGAGATCGAGCCCGTGCTCCGCCTTCAGGCGGCGCGCCTTTGCGCGCATCTCGAGGACGCCGATCGATGCGGAGTCATCGATGAACACCCGGGCTTCGGCGAGCGTGCCGAGCGCGTGGGACAGCTTCCCGTAATCCTGTTCGCTGAGGTATCCGCTCCGGAAGCGGTGCGCGTCGATCCGTGCCTCCGACGTCAGCATGCGCATGAACAGCTGCTCTTTGGACATCTCGAGGCTGAAGAACCCCACGGTCATGGACGTATGCGTCCCGACGTACTGGGCGATGTTGAGGACGAGGCTGGTCTTGCCCATCGAGGGCCGCGCGGCGACAACCACGAGATCGCCCGGGTGAAGGCCGGTCGTCATCTCGTCGAGGTCGGGGAACCCGCTCGGCACCCCGGTGATCGCGCCCTTGCTCTGCTGCAGCTTCTCAATCGCCGCAAAGCTGGTCTGCACGAGATCCCGCAACGGCACGAAGCCGGCGCGGATGCGTCCCTCGGCAATCGAGAAAATCGCGCGCTCCGCCTCGTCGAGCAGCGTGTCCGGTTCCTCTTCCGCCTCGTAGGCCTCGGCCAGAATCTTGTTCGCCGAATGAATGAGGCTGCGAAGGGTCGACTTCTCCTTGACGATGCGCGCGTAGTACTCGACGTTGGCCGACCGCGGCACGCCATCGGCGAGAGCCGCGATATACGACGGACCACCAACCTCGTCGAGGTCGCCACCCCGCGACAGTTCCTCCTTCAGCGTGATGAAGTCGATGACGTGGCCGCGCTCGCTGAGCGCCACCATCTTCTCGAAGATGCGGCGGTGCGCGTCCCGGAAGAAGTCCTTCGCATCGATCAGCTCGGCCGCGTGGTTGAACGCCTCGTTGTGGATCAGGATTGCGCCGAGTACCGATTTTTCAGCGTCGAGGTTGTGCGGGAGGGTACGTTCAGGCGCAGCGACGTCGGGCATGCGGTGAGGGTCGGGAAAAAGAAAAAGGGTGACGGGGATGATAACACCCCGTCACCCGATTCAGGAGACTCGATCGGGACCGGCTATGGCTCAGTGCGTGTCGCGGACGACCTTCACTTTGAGCTGCACGGTCACATCGCGATGAATCTTCAGCGGTACGGTCACCTCCCCTACCGCCTTGATCGGATCGGCGAGGACGATCTTCCGTTTGTCGATCTGGAAGCCCTTCGCTTCCAGCGCGTGCGCAATGTCGGCCGAGGTCACCGACCCGTAGAGGGTGTTGTTCTCCCCCACGCGGCGGGCGATCTCGATCTCCGCCGCCGTGATCCGCTGCGCCAGCGCCTCGGCCTGCTGCTTCTCTTCCGCCTCGCGAACGTCGGCGACCTTCCGCTCGCGCTCGATCTGCCGCTTGTTCGACTCGGTGACGGCGAGCGCCAGCTTGCGCGGCAACAGGTAGTTCCGCGCGTAGCCCGCCGCGACCTTCACGACGTCGCCGCGGCGGCCGAGATTGTCGATGTGTTCTCTCAGGATGACTTCCATAGGAGCTCTCTCTGCATTGCCAACATTGCCAAGATTGCCAACATTGCCAACATTGTCAGGTGCGAGACTGCCCGGCTTTCCCCGAATCGGAACCCAATTTCGGCAATCTTGGCAATCTTGGCAATGTTGGGTAACGTCAATCGGTCACGTAGGGGATCAGCGCCAGCTGCCGCGCCCGCTTGATCGCCGTCTGCAGCTTGCGCTGGTGCAGCGCGCACGTGCCCGAGATCCGGCGCGGCTGGATCTTGCCGCGCTCCGGGAGGAACGGCATCAACAGCCGCACGTCCTTGTAGTTGACGTAGTCGATCTTCTCCGCGCAGAACTTGCAGACGCGCCGGCGCCGGAAGAATCCGCCGCGCGGGCGATCGCCGCCCTTGTTCTTGTCCGCGTCACGCCCCTTCGAGCCGCCGCGGCCGCGGCCTCCACGTTCTTCGCTCATCGCTGCACCTGGTACTTGTCTCCGAATCGGTCGCCGCGATCGTAGCGGTCGCCGCGATCGTCGTCCTGGTCCATGTTGTCGCCGCGGCCTTCACCCGGCTGCGGCTCGGGCGGCAGACCGCGGGCCGTGCGTCGGCGGGCCTGCGTCGCCTTGCGCGCGTCGCGCGTGCGCTCGGCGACCCGCAGCTCCTCGTCGACGCGCACGACCAGGTGACGGATCACGCTGTCGAGCACGCGCAGGCGGCGGTCGATCTCCTTCATCAGCTCACCCGAGCCGCTGATGGTCTCGACGACGTAGTTGCCTTCGCGGTGATGGCCGATCTCGTAGGCGAGCTTGCGGCGGCCCCAGTTCTCGGTCTTGTCGATGGTGCCGTTGAAACGCTGAACGATCTGCTCGATCTGCGTGTGCATCTCGGCGACCTGCTCGTCTGACGATTCCGGTGTCAGAACGTAGACGAGCTCGTACTGTCGTGTCGTGCTCAATTGGGTCTCCTTCTGGACTGAACGGCCACTTGTGCTGGCGTTGTCGGTTCCCGGTTCCCAGTTTCCAGTTCTGCTCGTACTGGCAACTGGCTAGTGGTAACTGGCAACGAGACGGCTGCCAAGTAGCAAGGAGAAGATCGGATTTTCTATTCCGTGTCTTCTTTCTCTTCTTTCCGATTGAACCTGTTCATCACAGTTGTGATGCCTTCCCTGATGAACAGATCGGCGGCGTCGACGCTCCGGCTCACCGCCTCGGCAATGATCGGTTGCTCGTCGGGAGCGAACCGGCCCAGCACGTGCCCCGACAGGTCGCGCCGCGGTTCGCCGCCGCCGACCCCGATGCGCATCCGTGCAAAGGCATCACTGCCGAGCGCTCCGATGATCGACTTCAGGCCGTTGTGGCCTCCCGCCGATCCGGCGGCCCGCGCTCGCAGCCGCCCCAGCTCCAGATTCACGTCGTCGACGATGACGAACAGATCCGGCAGCTCGATCTTGTAGAACTGCACCAGTCCGACGACTGCCGGGCCGCTGAGATTCATGAACGTCAGCGGCTTGGCCAGCAGCGTGTCGGCTGCCCGGTCTCGCGCGACCAGCCCTTCGATGCCGCGCGGCGCCGATTCCCAATCGGCCTTGAATCGCCCGGCCAGCACATCGAGCACGTCGAAGCCGACGTTGTGCCGGGTGCCCGCGTACTTCCTGCCCGGGTTGCCCAGGCCGACGACGAGTTTCATCCGGGATCGCCGGGGCTACAGCCCCGGCGCTATTTTTCTTCCTCTTTCTCGGTCTTGCCCTTCTTGATGACCTCGGGCTCGGCCGCCGCCGCAGGCACCGCCGCAGCCGCCTCGGGCGCCGGCTCCTCGGCCTTCAGCGCCACGACGTGCACGATCATCGTGTCGGCATCGGTCATCGGCTTCCACTTCGCGCCCTCGGTGAGGATGTCGCGAACGCGGATGCCCTGGTTCAGCATCAGCTCGGAGATATCGACCGTGATGTTCTCCGGAATGTCGCCGGGCAGGCTCTCGATCTCGATTTCGCGGTTGACGAAGTCGACGATGCCGCCCTGCTGCTTCACGCCCTTGGCGTCCCCCTTCAGGAGGATCGGAACGGTCACGGTCAGCATCTTGTCCATGGCGACCTGGTAGAAGTCGACGTGGAGCAGCTTGTGGCTGATCGGGTCGAGCTGGTATTCCTTCACCATCACGCGGGTGTCGCCGGTGCCCACGCCTTCCAACCCGATCAGCGTGTTCACGCCCGACTCGGAGTGGAGAATGCGGAGCAGGACCTTCGGGTCGACGGCGATCTCGCTCGCCTTGCCCTTCTCGGCGCCATAAAACACGGCGGGAATCTTGCCGCTGGCGCGCAGCCGCCGCGCTGCGTTCTTGCCGCGGGTGTCGCGTTTCTCTGCTTGCAGTGTTGAAGCCATCTCAGTTTCCAGTTTCCAGTTTCCAGCTCAAACTCGACCTCCGATCATGCCGGGCGCTGGCAGCTGGCAGCTATACGAACAACGAGCTCACCGACGTCTCTTCATGAATGCTGCGGATCGCCTGCCCGAGCAATCTCGCCACCGACAGCTGCTTGATCTTCTTGCAGCACTTCGATCGCTCCGGATTGAGCGGGATCGTGTTGGTGATGATCACCTGCTCGAGCGGCGATGCTTCGAGCCGCTCCATCGCCGGCCCCGACAGCACACCGTGCACCGCGCACGCGAACACCCGCTCCGCGCCCGACGCCCGCAGCGCGCTCGCCGCCTTCACGATCGTCCCTGCGGTGTCGATGATGTCGTCCTGCAGGATGCAGCAGCGCCCGGCCACTGCGCCGATCACGTTCATCACCTCGGCCGCGCCATCGTCGGTGCGCCGCTTGTCGACAATCGCCAGCTCGGCGCCGAGCCGCTTCGCATACGCCCGCGCCCGTTCAGCGCCCCCGGCATCCGGCGACACGATCGTCAGGTTCGGAATCCCGAGCCTGGAGCAGTAGTCGATGATCACCGGCGCCGCAAACAAGTGATCCACCGGGATGTCGAAGAACCCCTGGATCTGCGCCTTGTGCAAATCCATCGTCAGCACGCGGTTCGCTCCGGCCGCGCTCAACAGGTTCGCCACCAGCTTCGCCGAGATCGGCACGCGCGGCTTGTCCTTGCGATCCTGCCGGGCGTAACCGTAGTACGGGATGACCGCCGTGATGCGCGACGCCGACGAGCGGCGGAACGCATCGATCATCACGCACAACTCCATGATGTTGCGATCGACGTCGGCGCAGGTCGGCTGCACCACGAAGACGTCCGTGCCCCGGATGTTCTCGTCGATCTGAAACGAGCACTCCGTGTCGGGAAACCGCTGCAAACGCGCGTGGCCGATCGAGACGCCAAGAAACTCGGCAATCTCGGCCGTAAGGGCCGGATGCGAACTGCCAGAAAACAGCTTGAGCTGTCCTCGACTCATAGTTTGTCCGGGGGGATATCGTCCCGCGGATGCTTCGCGGGTCCCGCGGGCGCTTCCCCCGGACCCCGCTCCGCTCGCTCCATTGCGCGGGGCCCAAGGCCCCGCTCCATTCCGTTCGCGCGCCACCTGCGGCCTCCGAACAGCACGCCGAGGTCGAAGCGCCTCACCGGCCACTGCACAGCGACGAAGGCCGCGCGAAGGCTGGCCTCAGCCGTAGCGCGCACCCGAAGGTCGCGCGAAGGCTGGTTGGGGCGGAAGGATTCGAACCTTCGAATACGGGATCCAAAGTCCCGCGCCTTACCAGCTTGGCCACGCCCCAGAAGACCTTCACCCCCGACCGCGTCCTCGGGCGCCACTAGAAAACGATAAGTTTAGCCGGGAAGAGCCGGTTCGGTCAAACGCGGCGCAGGATCGGGCGGGCCCTCGCTTCGTGCTCGCCACGGGACAACGTGTGGCTCAGCACGACGGATTCCCCCAGCTTCGCGAGCGGCCGAAGCGCCCGGGCGGCGGCCGGGCGGGTGCGGAACAGCCCGAAGACCACCGAACCGCTGCCGGACATCGCGGCGGCCGACGGCGCCGGCTTCGCGGCAGCGCGGCCTTGATGCGTGCCGATTTCCGGGTGGCGGCGGATCACCGGGGCCTCGAGATCGTTGATCATCTGCGCGGCACGGCTCGGCCAGGGCACCGGCAGGATCTGGACGTCGATGCGAGGTTCCCGCACGCCGGCGGCGCGATCTTCGTCGTACCAGGAATAGGCTTCCACGGTTGAAACGCCGAAAGGCGGCCGCACGAGGACGATCCAGTGACGGGGAAGGTCGACGAGCGGATACACCTCTTCGCCGCGACCAAGGCCAAGCGCCGTCCCACCCGACAGGAAGAACGGAGCGTCGGACCCGACGCCCGCGGCGACCTCGCGAAGCAGTGACAGCGGCGCGCCGCCCCACAGGCGCCCGAGCACCTGCAGCGCCGCGGCCGCGTCGGCGCTGCCTCCGCCGAGCCCGGCCTGCATCGGAATCGCCTTGTCGATCGTCACCACCGTATCGGCCGGATCGCCGGCCCGGCCCAGCGCCTTCCAGAGCGCGGCCGCAGCCCGCCAGACCAGGTTGCGGTCGTCGAGCGGCACACCTGGCGTCCGGCACTTGAGCACGAACGGACCGGCTTTTTGCTGCGCCGTGATCGTGTCGTGCAGCTCAATCGACTGAAACACGGTGCGGAGCTCGTGGTAACCGTCGGGGCGCGTCCCCAGCACCCGCAGATCCAGGTTGACCTTGGCGTGCGCGCGCGCCGCGATGCGGCGCTGACTGCCCGATGCGGCCTTGCGGGCGGTTGAGCGTCGGGGTGCCAAGCGTCCGCGACTCATGCGCCGCCGAGGGGACCCGCCCGACGCAGTTCCTCGATCGTCAACGGCTGCGCCCCGGCAGGCACGTCAACGGCGAACACCTCGGGTTCGAGCGGCACGTTGATGTTCACGTCCGAGAGCCGCACCGTGACATCGGCCGCCGGCGTGCCGGTGGCCTGCAGGCGAAGCGTGGATGGCCGGCCGTTGACGAAGTTCGAATAGAGCACGCTCAAGGGCGGCCGCGTCGATCCGACGACGCGCCAGCGCCCTTGCTCCTGCCGCGAGGTAGGTCGTCGCGCCGCCGACCGTGACGGCAACCAGACCATCGCTGTACTGTCGTCCCACGGATGGCTGCGCGACCTCGAACCCGCAGCCACTCACCAGGGTGCGCAAATCGTGCGGCGCCAGTCTCAGACCGACGAGCGCCTCGACGATGTCCGTGGCGCTGGCGTTCTCGCATCACGCGATTCTCACGGGGCATGTAGAGGGTTGTCTGCGGCCCCGGCGACGCCAGGATGAACACGGGGCGCCCGAGCGGGTGGCGTCCTTCGAGGCGGATCTTCTCCGGCGCTTCGAAGCCGGCGTCGACGTTGCCCCGCAGGGCCGTCGAGCCCGCGCGGCCCGAGAGTCCCAGCGTGGCGCGGATCGTCCGGACCGGGCGGCACTCCTTGACCGCTTCGTCGTAGGCCGCCGCGGCGTCCGCGAACGGGGTGCCGGGGCCGGTCGGCAGCGCCACGCGTTTCGCGGCACAGGCCGCCGACGCGCCCGCCGACACGCAGCACACGAGCGCAACCATCCGGCTGACGCGGCGCACCATCGATTCTATGGATGCTCCAGGCGCGAGCGGGCGTCCTGAATTTTCTTCTGAATGCCCGGACGGTCGATGGCGTCGCCGTCGCCGCGGAGCGAGCGTTCCCAGGCGGCCGCCGCGTCGGCAAATCGCTGCTGCTTGAAGCGCAGATCGCCAAGGTGATCCTGGATCACCGAGTTGTTCGGCATCTTCGAGGCCGCTTCGGTGAGCGGCGCGTCGGCCAGCTCGAGCTTCCCCTGCCGGTAATAGGCCCAGCCGAGGCTGTCGAGAAACGAGGGGTTTCCCGGCTCGATCTTCAAGGCACGCTGCACCAGATCCACGGCCTCGTCGAGGCGCTGACCGCGTTCCGCCAGCATATAGCCCAGATAGTTGAGCGCGGTGGCATCGGCAGGATCGCGCTGCAGGATGTCGCGCAGCGCGCGTTCGGCGCCATCGAAATCCTTCTTGGCTTCCAGGACCTGCGCGAGCACATACATGCCGCGCGGGTCGTCAGGCGCTGCCGCCCGCAGGCGCCGCGCGATGTCTTCCGCGCCCGCCAGATCGCCGGTCTGCCGGAGCGCCGTCGCGTAGAGATAAAGGATCGATCGGTCCCGGTTTGGCCCCCGAAGCGCTGGCCTTCAGCAGATCCCGCGCCCCGGCGGCGTCGCCGGCGTTCAGCAGCGCGCCCGCGCGCCGGGTGCTCAGATCGAGCCGGGAATTCAGTTCCTGCGCGCGCGCATACGCGTCGGCAGCCTGCTGCCACTCGCTCTGTTTCTCGCTCAGCTCCCCGAGCATGACCCAGCCGCGGAACGACTTCGGGTTTTCACCGAGCGCCGCTTGCAGGGTCTCTATCGCATCGGCGGTCCGGTTCGCTCCCTCTTCGGCCGTCGCGAGCAGAATCGCAATCTCGGTGTACCCGGGCTGCTGCGCGGCGACGCTTCGCAACAGGGGAATGGCCTTGTCGTACGCCTTGGACTGAAGGTACAGGCGTCCCAGGGTCAGCTCGAGCCCGACGTCGCCGCCGCCGTCCTGACGGGCACGTTCCAGCGCGCCAACCGCCCTCGGGACGTAGGTTGCGGGATCATCCCCCGGCTTGAGGGGCTGGCGCTGTTCGGCGAGCGCCGCGAACACGGACCCGATGATCCGGTTGGCCTCACGATTCGCTGGATCCTTCTCGAGCGCGCCCTCGGCCATCTCGACCGCTTCGGCCGGCCGATCCTGGCGCGCGTAGAGGCCCGCGAGCTCCGCCCGGATCTCGGCCGACGCCGGCTCCAGACCGAGGGCTTGCTTATGGGACGCGATGGCCTTGTCCACGTCGCCCCTGGACTCGTAATACCGCCCGAGCAGGAAGTAATAACTGGAGCTGTCGGGAGGAGGGGCCCCGGCGGGCTGGGTGGCAGCCAGAGCGGGATACGCGAGCACGACCGTCAGGAACACGAGAACTGTTCGCTGCATCTTCATGACTATAATGACCCCTGCGGTCACGGGACGCAACGGTGCCTCTGCCGGTGTCAGCGCTCAGCTGTCAGCTCTCAGAATTGGTAGCCGGGCGGTGCACCTGTGACGGCTGATGGCTGATAGCTGAAGGCAGTTCACAAGGACCCCATGCCTGTCGACCCTGAATTGCTCGAGATTCTCGCCTGCCCCAACTGCAAGACGAAGGTGGAGCTCGTCAAGAACGGCACGGCGCTCAAGTGCACGAAGTGCAAGCGCGTCTACCCGATCAAGGACGACATCCCCGTCATGCTCCTGGACGAGGCGACCATCGAACCGTGACCCGTGCGCGTGCTCCTCATCCGCCTGAGACTCATCGGCGACGTGGTTCTGTCGACGCCGCTGATCAGGGCTTTGAGGCGGACGTTTCCGGACGCGTCGCTCAGCTACCTCGTCGAGCGCGACGCCGCGGCAGTGGTTTCCGGCAATCCTCACCTGGACGACGTCATCATCGTGGAGCGGACCCGCGGCCTGGCGCGCATCATCGACGACCTCCGGCTCGCTCGTCGACTCCGGCGCGGGCGTTTCGACGTGGTGATTGACATGCACGGCGGTCCTCGCAGCTCGTGGCTCACCCTGGCAACGGGCGCCCCGCAGCGGATCGGTTACGACATCGCGGGCCGGCATTGGATGTACACGCGCACCGTGCCGCGCGCCCGGGAGCTGCGTCCGCGGCACTCGGTGGTGAACCAGTGGGACCTGCTGAGCGCCATCGAAGGCTGGCGCGGCGGCGCGCCAGACCCGGCGAGCGACGCCGTCGAGATGCCGCTCGACCAGGCCGCCGATCGGCGGATGGCGGAACGCCTTCGGAGAGCCGGGGTCGAACCGCGGCACGAGCTGATCGTCGTGCACGTGAGCGCCAGCAATCCGTTCCGGCGCTGGCCGGAACCTGCATTCGCCGAGGTCGTGTCGGGCCTGGCGCGCGAATCGGCTGCCCGCCGGATCGTGCTGAGCTCCGGTCCGTCCGACCGGCCCGCCGCCGATCGAATCGCGGCCAGCGCGCGAGAGCTTCTTCCCGCTGACGCGCGGTCGCGCGTGCTCGACTTCGGCGAGTTCGACATCGCCGAGCTCCGCGCGCTGGTCGGTCGAAGCCGTCTGTTCATCGGCGGAGATACCGGCCCGCTGCATGTCGCCGCGACGACAGCGACGCCAATCGTGGCGATTTACGGGCCCACGCTCCCGGCGCGCTCCGCCCCTTGGCGAGCCGGCCACATCGCCAGCGAATCCGTGGAAGTGGCAGATCTGGCCTGCCGTCCCTGTGATCAACGTGTGTGCGCGCCGGGGGATTACCGGTGCCTGACGACGCTGAGACCGGCAGCCGTTGTCGCTGCCGCTGAACGCGCGCTGGCATGCCTCGCATGACCACCATCGCGGAAGACCGCCCCGTCGGACTCGAGCGTGCCGCATGGCTCGCGCTACTGGCATTTGCCGCGTCGCTCCAGGTCTCGATCTTCGCCGCCGGCGTCCTCCTGACGCTCACGGCCGTCCTCTGGCTCGCGCTGGTGATCCGCAATCACGAGCGGATCGAGGTCCCGCGGATGTTCTGGCCGCTGGTGGCCTATGCCGCGGTCACGATGGTCTCGGCGTACTTCGCGGTCGATCAGGGCGTCGGCTTCAGGGACACGAAGCAGCTGGTCCTCTTCGCCATCGTCCCGATCGCTTACCGTCTCCTCCCCGGCCGCCGCAGCCTGACGGCGGTGGACGTGATCATCACGGTCGGGGCGCTCGAAGCGATTTTCGGCATCGTTCAGTACGCGATCCTCAACTTCGATCACCTGCAGCGGCGGGTCCAGGGATCGCTGACGCACTACATGACCTACTCGGGCGTGCTGATGCTCGTGGCCTGCACCGCGGCCGCGCGCATCATGTTCCGGGGTCAGGACCGCACCTGGGCGTCGCTCGTCATGCCGGCGCTGCTGGTGGCGATTGCCCTGACCATGAGCCGCAACGCGTGGGTGGGCGTGTGTGTCGGCATCGGACTGCTGCTGCTGCTTCGCGATTTCCGGCTGATCGCGCTCGCGCCCGTCGCGGCGGCGCTGTTCCTGGCCTTTGCGCCGGCGCAGCTGACCGAGCGCCTCTATTCCACGTTCAGCCTGTCGGATCCGACCAACCGCGATCGTGTGGCGATGATGCACACCGGCATGGACATCATTCGCGACTATCCGCTCACCGGTGTGGGACCCGATAACGTGCGCCTGGTCTACCAGCATTACCGCGACCCGCGGGCGGAGCGGCAGCTCAATCCGCACCTGCACAACGTGCCGCTTCAGATCGCCGCCGAGCGCGGCCTCCCGGCACTCGCCGTCTGGATCTGGTTCATCGTCGTGCTGATTCGGGATCTGGCGAGGAAGACCCGCTCGTCGCCCCTGCGATCGCTGCCGACGGCGGCGCTCGCCGGCGTGGTCGCGATGCTCACCGCGGGCATGTTCGAGTACAACTTCGGCGATTCCGAATTCCTGATGCTGTTCCTGCTGATCGTCACCCTGCCGTACGCGGCCGATCGGGTGACGGCGACGGACGCTCCCGCCGTCGCCCAACGGCTCGCCGCCTGAGAATGGCCGACTCGTCCAGCGATCTGATTCAACGATTCGCCGGCGGCACCGTTCTCGTGATCGGCGACTTGATGATCGATCACTTCCTGATCGGGAACGTCGAACGGATCTCGCCCGAGGCGCCGGTTCCGGTCGTCAGGTTTCAGCACGAAGAGTTCCGCCTCGGTGGCGCCTGCAACGTCGCCAACAACATTGCGGCACTGGGCGGACGGGCCGTCGTGATCGGGGTGGTTGGCGACGACGAGGAGGGCCGGCGCCTCTGCCGCGACCTGACCTCGCGAGCCATCGGCGTCGATGGCATCGTCACCGACTCCGGCCGGTGCACGACCCGCAAGGCGCGGGTGGTCACGACCCGCAATCAGCAGGTCGCGCGGATCGATTACGAGTCCGATCAGGAAGTCGCGGACGGCGTGGAGTCAGCGGTGGTGGAGAGACTCGACCGCCTGATCCCGGAAGCCGACGTGGTCGTGATTTCGGACTACCTGAAGGGCGCAATTTCCCGGACCGTCGCCGGCGCCTCGATTCAGGCCGCGAGCCGCGCGAAGAAGCCCCTGCTCATCGATCCGAAAGTGCCGCACATCGACTACTACCGCGGCGCGACGCTGATCACTCCGAATCACCTCGAAGCCGAAGCCGTCGCGCACCTGCGCATCCGGACCGACGCCGACGCGCGCGAGGCCGCACAGCGGCTCCAGGAGAGAGCCGGCTGTGAGAACGTGCTCATCACGCGCGGCGAACACGGGATGTACCTGCATACGCCTGACGTGGATACCACCCTTCCCGCCGAAGCCCGTGAAGTCGCCGACGTCACGGGGGCGGGCGACACCGTCATCGGTACCATGGCCCTGGCGCTCGCAGCCGGCGGGAGCCTCGTCGACGCCGCCAAACTGGCCAATCGCGCGGCGGGGATCGTGGTAGGGAAATTCGGGCCGTCAACAGTCAGCGTCGAGGAGCTGATGCGAGTCGGCCGGGTCTGAATCCCTAAGACCCGCACCTGTTGGTGATCAGCAACAACTCCGGCAGCGAGTCCCGGTTCAGCATGTTCTTCAGCTTGACGTCGAACGTGGGGCGCCGATCGATGACGCACGTGCGCACCTTGATCCGCGGAGCGAGCTCGGCGTAGCTCTCCGCCGACATGATCGCGTAGACCCCGCGATTCTCGCGAAATCGTTCGAACACTTCGTCGGGCAGAAAATACGGATCGATGTGGCGCCGCAGGTAGAACACGAGGCTGGGCAGCGCCTCGGCGTAGGTGATCAGCGCGTCATCCGCCTTGATCCGCGTCGACAGCGTCTGCGCAAACCCGGGAACCGGCTTGTAGCGCTCGAAGTCCGGCAGCACCCGCAGGACGAAGACCCAGTCCATCACGATGAACGTGATGGCGACCGCCAGGAGCGACGCCCGCACGCGGTTCGTTGCGGCGGAACCCACCACGAACAGGCCGCCGGCAACGGCGGTCACTCCCATGGCCAGCGCACCGCGCAGCGCGTAGACGCTCGCTCCAGGGCCGAACACATAGAGGACCCCGGCGCCGCCGAGCGCGACGATCGCGCCGATGGCGACGCTGGTCCAGCGCACGGCCGCGGTGAGCTGACTCGCGATCGTGACGCCCGCAAGGGCGGCCACGGCCGGCGCGATCGGAAAGATGTAGAGGTCCTGCTTCGCGGCGGATGCGCTGAAGAAGCCGACGAAGGCCACGATCCAGATTCCCAGCAGCGTTCGTATCCGCTGCGCCGGCTCCCCCATTGCACCGGCCCGCCGCGCACGCCACCAGGTGATTGCCGCGGCCCCGAGGAAGATCGACCACGGGAACGAATCGCTGATCAGCACCGGAAGGTAGAACAGCGGCCCGCGTTCGCTGTCGACGCCCACGCCCGCCGTGTAGCGCGCGAGGTTCTCGCCAAAGAAGAACTCGGTCATCGGCGCCCAACCGTGCCGCAGGTAGAGCGCCACGTACCAGGGTGCGACGATCGCCATGAGGATGAGCGCGCCAGCGGGCAGCATCATCGACCCGAGCCGCCGCAGCTCGCCGTGCACCAGGAGATAGAGCCCGAAGGCAAGCGCCGGGAGCACGATTGCCACGGGACCCTTCGTCAGCATTCCGAGTCCGGCGGCGACGTACATGAGGACCAGGTAGGTGCGGCGCCGTTCGGGACGGCGCTCGGCCAGCACGAAGAACAGCAGCGTCAGGCCGAAGAACATCGAGATGTAGACGTCGATGAAGATCCGGCGGGCGAACATCAGAAGCCGCGGCGTGACCGCGAGACCGAGCCCGGCCCACAGCGCGGCCTCCGTCGCAGGACCGGGTCCGTCTACGGATGGCTGCCGTTGAGCGGTGCTGCCGTTGGTGGACGCGGCGCGCGCGAGACAGCTCGCCGTCAGGATCAGGATGAGGGCAGCGACGGCAATCGGGACCCGCTGCACCGCGACCGACACACCGAACACGCGGTAGAAGGCCGCGACAATCCAGTAGCTGAGGACCGGCTTGTTGAGGCGGGGCTCGTAGTTGAAGGTCGGAGTGACGTAGTCGCGGTGCTCCATCATCTCGCGCGGCGTCTCGACATAGAACGCCTCGTTGGCGTCCCAGATCGCGGAGCCGCCGAGATCGACGAAGTACGGGATTATCGCGACCGCAAGCAGGACGGCGAGCGCTGTGGAGCGGCGAGGCAACGTGTAGCCTGAGCCTAATGCCTGAAGTGCCTTTTGCCGGTGAACACCATCGCGATGCCATGCTCATCGGCGGCGGCGATCACTTCCGCATCGCGCACCGACCCGCCCGGCTGAACGACGGCAGTCGCGCCTGCGGCGGCGAGCGCGTCCAGGCCGTCCCTGAACGGGAAGAAGGCGTCGGATGCCGCCACCGACCCTCGCAGCGCACCGGTGGCCTTCATCACGGCGACCTTCACCGCATCCACTCGACTCATCTGCCCGGCGCCGATCGCCAGCGTGCGATCCTGCGCGGTGAAGATCACCGAGTTCGACTTGACGTGTGCGCAGACGCGCCAGGCGAATCGCAACGCGGTCCACTCGTCGGCGGTCGGCTGGCGCCGGGTCACGACTTTCGGACAACCCTCCTGCGGCCACGGCTCCCGCGCTTCGACCACTCGATCCCGCTCCTGCTGCAGCAGCCCGCCCAGGAACGAGCGCACTTCCTGATCGCCGAACGGCATGGGCTCGGCGAGCTTCGCAAAATCGGCGGTCACGACCCGCAGGTTGGTCCTGGCCGCGAGGACGGCGCGTGCCTGATCGGTGACCGCGGGAGCGATCACGGCTTCGATGAACGTCGACGTCACGGCGCGGGCCGTCTCTTCATCCAGCGGCCGATTGACCGCGACGATCCCGCCGAAGGCTGACACCGGATCGGCCTCTCGCGCGCGAACGTACGCCTCGGCGGCCGTCGCGCCGGTGGCGACTCCGCACGGGTTCGTGTGCTTGATCACGACGCCGGCCGGCTCGGGGAATTCGAGCGCGATGCGTGCCGCCGCATCGAGATCGAGCAGGTTCGTGAACGACAGCTCCTTCCCCTGGTGAACCTGCCAGGCACGCCCCATCGATTCGGGTATCACCTGCCAGAACGCCTTCTGGTGGGGATTCTCGCCGTAGCGCAGCTCCCTCCGCTCGCCGTGCGTCGCCGGCCCGGGACGACGCGTCATCGCGCCGTTCGCTACTTCCACCATCGCCATGGCGGTGGCGATCGTCATGTCGTAGGCGGCCGTGTGCTGGAACGCCTTGCGCATCAGCTCGAACCGGAAGTCGAGGGAGGGCCCGCCGTCGCGCGCGAGCTCCTCGAGCAGGCGCGGATAGTCCGCCGGCTCGACCACCACCAGGACGTCGCGGAAGTTCTTCGCGGCAGCACGGATGAGGCTCGGTCCGCCGATGTCGATCTCTTCGATCAGGTCGTCGAAGGGGGTCTCGGGGTTGGCCGCGGCGTTGGCAAATGGATACAGATTCACGACGACGAGGTCGATCGGTTGTATACGCTGAAGGGCCAGCGCATCTAGGTCTTCGGTCTTATGTCTTCGGGCTAGGATGCCCGCGTGAATCGCGGGATGGAGGGTCTTGACGCGGCCGTCCATCATCTCGGGGAAGCCGGTCACGTCGGACACGTTCGTGACTGACAAGCCGTTAGATTGCAACAGTTTAGACGTTCCACCGGTGGAGATGACGTCGATGTGACGATCGGCGAGGGCACCTGCCAAAGAGACGACGCCGGACTTGTCCGAGACGCTCAGGATCGCTCGCATATTACTGATTTTGCTTGACATTTCGCAGTTCGACCCCTACTATTTCCCCGTGTCGCTGGGCGGGCCAGCGTCGAAAGTCGAGGCCGCGGGCTCGCGGTCTTTTTTTATGTCCGCCTCATCTGTCCTTTTGAATGGATGGGGTGGGCGGGAATCACGCGGTCTTACCGCCGCGGTTTGAAAAGCAGGACAAGTACGATGCGTATCACAGGCAAGGTCAAGTGGTTCAACAACGCAAAAGGTTACGGTTTCATCGAGCGCGACGGCGGCAGTGATGTCTTCGTCCACTTCTCAGCCGTCCAGGGCAATGGGTTCCGGACGCTCGAGGAGGGCCAGGCGGTGGAATTCGAGATCGTTGACGGTCCGAAGGGCCCGCAGGCCGGCAACGTCACAAAGGTCAGCTAGCAATCGAGCGGGGCCGGGGGCGCCGCTGCGAGGCGCCCCCGCTCTCCGGTCGTTCAGGTCCCCCCGCCCTTCAATCCCCTCACCGTAAAGTTCACTTTCCCGTCTTTCACGGCCACGCGAAACGCCACTTCGGCGGTACCCGAGTCGCGCAGCTTCGACACCTGATCCTTCACCAGCGCGGCGAAGCGATGGAACGGGACGACCTCCTCGCCAATCTCGCGGCGCGCTTCCATCAGCGAGTCGTACAACGCGTGCACCTTGTCCATCTCGCGCAGCGGATCTTTGAGCGCGGTCACGTGCAGGATCCGGGCGTCGGCGTCGCGCGTCCGGAGGCGTGACCGCGGCGCTGCAAATGGACCGGCTCGTCCCTCTTCGCGTGCGCGCATCCCGCGGTCCCAGACCTCGAGCATCTTCTGGAATCGCGTCTGCAGCATCTCGAAGCGGAAGCGGTCGGCGGTGGCGGTGATCTGGCCGCCATCGTAGCGTTTGATCATCGCGTCGACCCGGTTCCGCGTTTCCCAGGGCGGGCGCGGCAGACGGCCGGCGAAGAACATGTTGTACTCCGCCTCGAGCCGCTTGAGATCGGCGGTCAGGTCGCTCAGGTGCTTCTGGATATCGGTCTGCTCGGCCATGGGACGCGGACAGCCTCACCGGATCAGAAACCAGATCAGCGGCAGCCACAACTCCCGCGCGTACGGAACGGGACGGTCGTCCACGAGCACGTCAGTGCTGTCGAAGCGGCCGACGATGTCGAACAGATCGCGCAGCTTGATGGCGTCCTGCGGATAGAACCGTGCCCGATAGCGCAGCGACGATCCGCTGCGAATCTCGACGTACTCGGCAGCGGCCCGTGCCAGCTCCAGCGCCCTGGGCGCATCCGGCCCGTCGAGCGGTGCAAACTCCACCGACACCGAGAACGGCAACCGCGGGCGGCCGAACAGCGCCTCGGCAAGCTCGGGATTCAGCCGCGCGAGCTCTTCTTCGGTGGGCTGCTCCGGCAGATCGACATACGGCCAGAAACGCTCGACAGGACGATAGTCGGGGACAGGTGCTGAAGGCGGGTCGTTCTCCGACATGCGAACAGCAATGATAGCGCGTAGAGCGACCGTTTCGGCGCCCCTCGAACATTCGGGTTATCAGAACGACTGTGTCAGCATTATATTAGTTTGCGTCGGGGCCCCACCCCCACGCGCTGCCAGCGCCTCGCTTCGCTCGGCGCCGCTGGTCAGCAACATCTGGCCGCTTGGATCAGCATTCTGTCGGCAGGCTTGCGAAGAGGCTGCGGCGATTCTCTTGGCAAAGAACAGCGGACAGATTGCTGATCCAAGCGGCTAAGATGTTGCTAACCACCGGCGCGAGCGAAGCGAGCGCTGGCAGGCGTGGGGGTGGGGCCCCACGGCGTTTCGCGGGGGTGGGGCCCCGCGAAACAACCTAATAAATGCTGACAGAACGCTCGAACAACCCGGTTAGCCCGATAGAGCGACATGCGCCAAATCCCCTCGATAGAACAACTCCGTCAGCGCCCGGCAATGCAGGCCCTCGAGACGCAGTTCGGGCGTGCCGCGGTAATCGACGCGCTCCGCTCGGCGGCCGACGCACTGCGTGCGCGGGCGGCGGCCGGAGAAAAGCAGCCGGACGACGTTGCCGCGTGGATCGAGCGCGTCGTGCCCGGCCGCCTCGCTGCCGTGGCCGCAGCTTCGCTGCAGCCGGTCATCAACGCGACAGGTGTGATCCTCCACACAAATCTGGGGCGTGCGCCGCTCGCGCAGGCGGCAGTGGAGCGGGTCGCGGCCCTCGCCGGCTACACCAACCTCGAATACGACCTCGACAGCGGTGCGCGCGGCCGGCGCGACGTGCACGCCGAAACCCTGCTCTGCCGGCTCACCGGCGCTGAGGCGGCCGTCGTCGTCAACAACAACGCGGCGGCAACGCTGCTGACGCTGGCGGCCGTCGCCGCAGGGCGTGAAGTGATCGTGTCGAGAGGCGAACTGGTCGAAATCGGCGGCGGGTTCCGGGTTCCCGATGTGATGGCCCAATCCGGCGCGATTCTGCGCGAGGTGGGCACGACCAATCGAACCCGTGTCGCCGACTACGCGGCGGCGATTTCCGATCGGACTGCAGCGCTCCTGCGCGTGCACCCGTCGAACTTCCGGATCGAAGGATTCACCGAGCGGCCGCTCGTGGACGATCTGGTGGCGCTGGGCCGCCGCTTCAAGGTCCCGGTGATCGAAGACATCGGCAGCGGCTGGATCGATCCGTCGCCGATCCCCGCGCCGCTCCGCGACGAGCCCACGCCGCGGGCGAGCATCGCCGCAGGCGTGGACCTCGTCCTGTTCAGCGGTGACAAGCTGCTGGGCGGACCGCAGGCGGGAATCATCGCCGGCGGCAGCGATCTGATCGGCACGATTCGGCGGCACCCGCTGATGCGCGCGATGCGGGTCGACAAGATGACCTACGCTGCGCTCGAGGCCACCCTGCAGGAGTACGCCGCCGGCCGCGCAGCGGACACGGTGCCGGCGATGCGCATGCTCTCGACCGACGTCGAAGGGATCCGCCGGCGAGCCCGTGCCATCGTCGACGCGCTCGCGCAACAACGTGGCCGGTCAGCTGATCGACGGATCCTCGACCGTCGGCGGTGGCAGCGCGCCGGGGTCGGCATTGGCCACCGTCCTCATCGCGGCAACCCATGCGACCTTGTCGGCAACAGAGCTCGAAGCCCTGCTCCGCCAGTCCGATCCCCACGTCGTCGCGCGGATTCAGGACCAGCGGGTCGTGATCGATCTGCGGACGGTGATGCCCGAGCAGGACGAGCAGATGCTGCGGATCCTCAACGCGGTGTAGGCCCGGCCACCGACTGAAACCACCGCGCCGATCGATCTGGCCGTCGGCGCCCTCGCGGCGTGAAGACACTGTCACGCCGGCTTGGCTTTCGGCGACTCGGGCGGCCGGCGCACCTCGGCGGGCACCGCGGGAGCCGATGACTGGACTCCCAGTTGCTGCATCACTGTCGGCAGGTCGAGTCCGAGCGCCTCGAGCTGCTGCAAGAGGTTGAAGACCACAGCCGGACTGGTTTTCGCGAGACGAGCGAGCCCGGAGCTGCCGCCGTCGGCAGTCCCGTTCCCCTGATCGATCACCACCAGCTTGTCGATGTTCCCGAGCGGCGCGGCGACGGCGCCAAAGATTCCCGTCGATGCCTGCAGAATCGCCGGAAGCTTCTCGAGGATCGTCTGCAACCGTGCGGCCTCGTTGAATTCCTTCCAGGCTTCCGCCTTGCGCAGGATGGCTGCGGCTTCGGCCACGCCCTGGGCTTCGATCGCCTTTGCCTGCGCCAGGCCGATGGCTTCGATCTTCGCGGCCTCCGCCTTCCCTTCCGCTTCGACCGCCGCGGCGCGGCCGGCGCCTTCCTTGCGCAGCTTCTCCTGCTCCGCCTCCGCCAGCGAGATGAGCGCGGATCGGCGACCTTCGGCTTCGAGGATCGCCGACTGTTTCGCGGCCTCGGCGCGCACGACTGCCGCCTGGCGATCAGCCTCAGCGGGCTTGATGACGGTGGCCTCCAGCTCCTTCTGCTTGCGCAGGACTTCCTGTTCCTGGACCGAAATCAGCTCCTGCGTGCGGGTGCGCTCGACTTTCACCTCCTCGGCGACCACCGCCTGCCGGGCGGTTGCGTCCGAGAGCGGCCCGGCCTGGGCGGCGCGCGCCTTCTGCGTTTCAATCTCCGCCTGATACTGCGCCTGCCGAATCATGAAATCGCGTTGCGCCTGCGAAATCTCGGCGTCGGCCTGGAACTTTGCCCGCTCGCCTTCCTGCAGCGCCTGCGACGATTTGATCTTGGCGTCTCTGTGCGCTTCCGCTTCGCCGATGGTCGCGTCCCGCTTCACCTCGGCGGTGCGGCGTTTGCCAAGGGCGTTCAAGTACTCCTCTTCGTCGCTGATCTCCTGGATGGTCAAAACGTCCACACCAAGGCCCATCTTTTCGAGGTCGGCGGCCGCCTCGCTCGTCAGCTTCTGGGCAAAGCTCTGTCGATCGCTGTTGACTTCTTCGACGGTCAGCGTGCCGAGAATCGAACGAAGGTGACCCTCCAGCGTCTGGAAGATGACCTTCTGTATCGTGTCGTGCGTCATGCTCAGAAAGCGCTCGGACGCCGCCTGCAGAGAGGTCTCGTCGCCACGAATCTTCACGTTGGCGACCGCCTTGACCGAGACCGGCACACCCTTCAAGGTGTAGGCGCGCTTGATCTCGAGCGGGATGGTCATCACGTTGAGATGGAGGTACTCGACTTTCTCGAGCACGGGAATCCGAAACGCCGCCCCGCCCCGGACCATGCGATACCCGACCACGCGCCCGTCCGGCAGCTTCCGGCGCCGTCCACTCAGTACCGCCACGACGTTGGGCGAGACCTTCAGGTAGTTGCGGCTGATCAGGTATGGCGCGACGACCGCGGCAATCAATACCGCCAATACGATCAGGGGAATGACGAACGGTTGAATGTTGTCCAGCATATGAGCCCCCAGTTACTGCCTGGTGACGATCACGGTCTCGCCGAGCACTTCGTCGATCCGCACGGCGGCATTCTCGGGGATCAGCGCGCCGTCGCGCGTCCGCGCAATCTTGTCGATCAGTTCCTCCCCCACCCGGCAGCGCACCTGGCCAACGCCGCCGGCCGGGATCGCGACCACCACACGACCAGGCTGGCCGACGAGATCCGCCATCCGCATGTCGGAAGAGGCCTGCTGCCGATAGAGAAAGCGCGCGAAGACCACGACCAGCGAAGACAGAACCAGGCCGCTCCCGAATCCCACGAGCGAGGCCGGCACCGGCGACCACCCGTAGAAGGTGGCAATTGCCCCGGCGCCGCCGAAGGTCGTGACGAAAACGCTCATCACCCTCGGGCTGAAGAAGCCGGGGCCTCCATGATCGAGGTCGTGATCGAGGCTGGTGTCGAAATGCTCGAAGATTTCGCCGAAGAACAGCGACACCATCAGGAACAGGAACCCGACGGCGGCGATGGCAAGGAAGACCGTGAACGCGCTCAGCGCAGGCAGCAAGTCCATGGGCACACTCGGGAAAGTGTGCTCACTCTATCAAATCGCGATGCCCCCGTCTGACCCGCCCTGGACGTGGGCAGGCTAGAAGATCGTCGATATCGAATCGAGCGCCAGCTGCAGGATCCGCGTCGGCAGGACGCCGAGGTAGAAGACCGCAATGGTCGCGAGCGCCAGCCCGGCGAGAGCGGTAGCGGGAACGCGGGGACGGTGCACCTCAGGGCCTTCGGTCATCCACATCATCACCACGATCCGGAGGTAGAAGAAGACCGAGATCACGCTGGTGAGCACGCCGATGATGGCGAGCCAGTAGTGCCCTTCCTGGACCGCGGCGCTGAAGATGTACCACTTGCCGATGAACCCGGCGAGCGGCGGGAAGCCGCCGAGCGACAGCAGGAACACCGTCATCAGCGCGGCGAGAGCCGGACGCGCATCCTTCAGACCGGCGAAATCCCGCAGCTCGTCATGCTCGTTCTCGGGAGTCCCGAGCAGCGCGACGATGCCGAGCGCTCCAAGATTCGACACGGCGTAAGCCAGCAGATAGAAGAGAATCGCCGCCTTGCCGGCGCTGTTGGCCGCGATGATGCCGAGCAGCAGATAGCCGGCGTGCGCGATGCTCGAATAGGCGAGCATCCGCTTGATGTTCGTCTGGACGACGCCGATGACCGTGCCGACGATCATGGTCAGGGCCGGCAATCACCGAGAGCACCGGCAGCCAGTGGGACTGCAGCGGTTCGAGCGGTGACAGGAACACCCGCGCAAAGGCGCCGAACGCGGCCGCCTTGACGCCGGTCGACATGAACGCGGTCACGATCGTGGGCGCGCCTTCGTAGGCATCGGGCGTCCACATGTGAAACGGCACCGCGGACACCTTGAACGCGAAGCCCACCGCCAGCAGCCCGACCCCGAGGACCGCGAGCGTCGGCGGACCTGAGGCCCCTTGCGCCGACAAGGCAATGCTGACCTGCTCGAGCCGGGTCGACCCGGCGACCGCGAACAGGAACGCGATGCCGTAGAGGAAGAACGCGCTCGAGAACGAGCCGAGCAGGAAGTACTTGAACGCCGCCTCGGCGCCGGTCACGCTCGCGCGGCGGATGCCGGTCAGCACGTAGACCGCCAGCGACAGGATCTCCAGCGCGATGAACACGACCAGCAGATCGGTCGCGGCCGCCATCATCATCATGCCGCAGATGGCAAACAGCGTCAGCGCGTAATACTCGCCCGGCGGCAGATGCTCCCGCTCCACGACCTCGTTCGAGAACAGCATCGTCAGCACACCGATGATGCAGAGCACGAGGTTGATGAAGAGAGAGAAGTTGTCGGCCCGGATGACGCCGAAGCTGCTGCGGTCGGTGTCCCAGAGAAACACCGAGGCGACCGCCGCGCCGACCAGGCCGATCAGGCCGAGCCCGGCGATCGGCATGCGCTCGCCGGGCTGGCGGAAGGCTTCCGCGAGCATGGCGGAAGCGCCGGCCAGGGCGACGATCAGGAGCGGAATGATGGCTGCGTAGTCAGTCATAGTCGAGCCGAATGACCTCGCGCAGCACTCGGAGGCGCGGGCTTCGGCCGCGGGACCACGCTGCACCTGCACGGGCTGCCTGCCGGTCGATTCGCTGGATCACCCGGTTCACCGACGCCTCCATCGGATGAAGGAACACGTTCGGCAGGACGCCCATGAAAATCGCCATGGCGACGATCGGAATCACCATCGCCCACTCGCGCTTCGAGAGGTCCGGCAGCGAGCGGTTGTGCGGGTTCCGCAGCTCACCGTAGTTGACACGCTGGAACATCCAGAGCATGTAGACCGCGGACAGGATCACGCCGGTCGCGGCCAGCGCCGCGTACTTCGGATTCCACCGGAACACCCCCACCAGGATGAGGAACTCACCGACGAACCCGTTGGTGAACGGCAGCGCAATCGATGCCAGCGTGATGATCAGGAACGCCGCCACCAGCTTCGGAGTCACCGCCTTGATGCCGCCGTACTCAGAGATGAGGCGCGTATGCCGGCGATCGGAGAGCATGCCGACGATCATGAAGAGCCCGCCGGTGCTGACGCCGTGGTTGAGCATCTGCATCACCGAGCCCTGGACGCCCTGCAGGTTCAGCGCGCACAGGCCCAGCACCACGACGCCGAGGTGGCTGACGCTGGAATAGGCCACCAGCTTCTTCATGTCCGGCTGCACCATGGCCACCAGCGCGCCATAGATGATGCCGATCACGGCCAGCGTCGCCAGGGCCGGCGCGAAGGTCAGTGCCGCCTCGGGAAACAGCGGGAAGGCAAAGCGCAGCAGCCCGTAGGTGCCCATCTTCAGCAGCACGCCGGCCAGGATGATCGAGCCCGCCGTCGGGGCCTCGACGTGCGCGTCGGGCAGCCAGGTGTGGAACGGGAACAGCGGAACCTTGATCGCGAACGCCAGCGCGAAGGCCAGGAAGGCCCACCACTGGAACTGGTGACTGAGCGTCAGCCCGTACAGATCGAGCAGGTTGAAGCTCGGGCTGCCGGTCGCCGTGGAATGCGCGATGGCCAGCGCGATGATCGCGATCAGCATCAGCACGCTGCCGGCCATCGTGTAGAGGATGAACTTGATCGCGGCGTAGATGCGGCGTTCGTAGCCCCAGACCCCGATGAGGAAATACATCGGAATCAGCATCGCGTCCCAGAAGACGTAGAACAGGAACAGATCGACGGAGACGAACACGCCGAGCATCGCGGACTCGAGCGCGAGCATGAAGAAGGAGAACGACTTCACGCCCTTCTGCACCGACTCCCACGACGACAGCAGCGCAATCGGGGTCAGGAACCCGGTCAGGACGATGAGCAGCAGGCTGATGCCGTCCACGCCGAGGTAGTACTGAATGCCGAAATCCGGCATCCAGGCGCGCTTCTCTTCGAACTGGAACGCGGCGCTGGCTCGGATCGAACCGCCACCAGAGGTACAGCGTCGCCGCGAAGGTCACGAGCGACGTCAGCAGCGCGATGTTGCGGACGAGCGGCGCCCGATCCGGCTGGTCGCCGCGCCCCCGGCGAGCAGCACCAGCAGCGCGCCCGCGAGCGGCAAAAAGACGATGAGAGAAAGCAGCATGTTTAACTGAACAGGTAATACGCCAGTATCGTGACGGCGCCGGTCAACAGCGCGAACGCATAGGTCCGGACCGATCCCGTCTGCATCCGTCGCAGAGCCGAGCTGGCGCCGCTCACGACGAGCCCCACACCATTCACGGTCCCGTCGATCAGCCCCACGTCCACACCCTTCCAGAGCCCGACGGTCGACACGCTCTTCACCGGCTGAACGATCGCCGCGTCGTAGGCCTCGTCGACGTCGTACTTCCCGAGCAGCAGGCGATGAATCGGAGCAAAGATTCGGGCGACCGCGTCCGCGGCGCTCCGGTTGATCAACCAGAAGTAGATGGCGAGGCCGATGCCGATCATGGCAAGCACGCTCGAGAAGATCATCAGGTTCAGCTCGGTGCCGGTATCGGCGTGCGTCTTCGGCAGCGCCCGCCTCTGCACCGGCGGCCTGGGTCTCGGCTGGTGCCGCTGCCGCGGCTGTGCCCTCGGTCGAGTGTGCCTCGAACGACGGCTCCAGGAACGACTCGATCCGGTTGCTGCCGTGCAGCGCGTGCGGCACCCCGACGTAGCCCGCGACCACCGATCCGATGGCCAGCAGGATCAGCGGGATCGCCATCGACCAGGGGGCCTCGTGCGGCGCGTGACCGTGCGCTGACGCCGGAGCGTGGCTTCCATGCCACCGTACGCTGCGTGGCTTCGCATCGCACCACCCTCTTCCTCCGGGTGCGCGGCCGCAGGCGCATCATGCCGCCGCTCGCCGTGGAACGTCAGAAAGACGAGGCGGAACATGTAGGTCGCGGTCATCAGGGACGTAATCACGGCGATGACCCACATCAGCGTGTGCCCGGGCGTCGATTCCGCCGTGTAGGTCCTGAACAGGATCTCGTCCTTGCTGAAGAACCCGGACAAGAGCGGCACGCCCGCAATGGCCAGCGCGCCGATCAGGAACGTCCAGTAGGTAATCGGCAGGTATTTCTTGAGCCCGCCCATGTTTCGCAGATCCTGCTCGCCCCCGAGCGCGTGGATGACCGCGCCCGATCCAAGGAACAGCAGGGCCTTGAAGAACGCGTGCGTGTAGAGATGGAAGATGCCGGCAGAAAACGCCCCGACGCCCATCGCCACGAACATGTATCCGAGCTGCGAGACCGTCGAATAGGCGAGCACGCGCTTGATGTCGTTCTGGACCAGGCCAATCGTTCCGGCCATCAACGCCGTTGCCACACCGATCGCGGCCACAATCGCGAGCGTCGTCGGCGCATGCTCGAAGAGCACGGCGTTCCGCCCGATCATGTACACGCCGGCGGTGACCATCGTCGCGGCGTGGATCAGAGCCGAGACCGGCGTCGGACCTTCCATCGCGTCCGGCAGCCAGACGAAGAGGGGAATCTGCGCCGACTTGCCGGTTGCGCCGACGAAGAGCAGCAGCGAGGCGATCGTCATCACGCCCCAGCCCGCGGTCTCGGGGGCGCGCTGGGCCGCCGCCGCAGCGACTGCCTGGAAATCGAGCGACCCGAAGGTGACGAAGATCAGCAGCATCCCGAGGATGAAGCCGAAGTCGCCGATGCGGTTGACGACGAAGGCCTTCTTTCCGGCGTCGGCGGCCGACTTCTTCCTGAACCAGAAACCGATCAGGAGATACGAGCAGAGGCCGACGCCTTCCCAGCCCACGAACATGACCGGGAAATTGGCGCCGAGCACCAGGACCAGCATGAACGCGGCGAACAGGTTCAAGTACCAGAAATAGCGGGCGTACTCGGCGTCGGTCTCCTCGTGCATGTAGCCGGTCGAATAGATGTGAATCAGCGAGCCGATGCCGGTGACCACGAGGATCATCAGCGAGGACAGGTGATCCAGCCGGAGCCGCATGGGGATCTGCAGGTCGCCGGACGACATCCAGTCGAAGGCGGTCGCTTCGGCGAACAGCGCGTCGCTCGAGACCAGCGATACGACCAACACGAGCGACACCACGAACGAGCCAAGGAGCGCCAAACACGCGACGCCACCGGAGACGGATTTCGGCAGCCGACGTCCCAGGAATGCGTTGACCAGGAATCCGACGAACGGGAGCAGCGGGATGAGGAGCAGCATCACCATTTCAACGAGGTGTACGCGTCAGGGCTGAGCGTCTCACGGTGCCGGAACAGCGCGATGACCAGCGCCAGGCCGACCGCGGCCTCGGCCGCAGCCACGGTCATGACGAAGAACGTGATGATCTGCCCGTCCACGCTCCCGAGATACCGGCCGACCGCGACGAACGTCAGGTTCACCGCGTTGAGCATGATCTCGATCGACAGCAGCACGGTAATCAGGTTGCGGCGCAGGAACACACCAGCCGTGCCGATGGCGAAGAGAAGCCCCGACAGGATCAGGTAATAGTTCAAGGGCACCATCAGTGTTCCCTCCGCGCGATCACCACGGCCCCGACCATCGCCACGAGAATCAGGATCGAGGTGGCCTCGAACGCGAACGCGTGGTCGGTGAACAGGGCGTTGCCGATGCGCCTCACCGAGCTGACGTCTGCAGCCTGGGCATCCTGCGAGAACCAGGTGGGCCCGAGCCGCGAGAGTCCCCACACCACCTCGATCGCCAGCAGCACCGAGAGCACCGCGCCGATCTTCATCCCCGCCGGCCCGATCAGGCCCGCGGCGGAGAGCGGCAGCGGTTCCTCGCGCGGAACGTTCAGCAGCATGACGACAAAGAGGAAGAGCACCATGATCGCGCCGGCGTAGATGATGATCTGCGTGACGGCGGTGAACGGGGCCTGCAGCAGGATGTAGAGCCCGGCCAGCGCGCCGAACGAGACGATCAGCAGCATCACGCTGTGCATCGGGTTGCCCTGCCCGATCACGCCGAGCGAGGCGAGGATGGCAACGGCGGCGAAGACGTAAAAGGCGATCGTGTCCATGACCTCACCCGATCCACAAGACCATCGCGGCGGTCACCAGCAGATTCACCACCGAGATCGGCAGTAGCCACTTCCACCCGAACTCCATCAGCTGGTCGTAGCGATACCGCGGCAGCGTCCACCGCATCCAGACATAGAAGAAGAGGATCAGGAAGACCTTGATCAGGAAGTAGATCCACTGCAGCCAGTCCGGGAGGAACGGGCCGAGCCAGCCGCCGAGATAGAGGCTCGTGGCCACCGCCGAAACCGTCACCATGTTGACGTATTCGGCGAGGAAGAACAGCGCGAAGCTCATCGAGCTGTATTCGGTGTGGTACCCCGCCACCAGCTCCTGCTCCGCCTCCGGAAAATCGAACGGCGCGCGATTCGTTTCCGCCACCCCCGCGATCATGTAGATCAGGAAGCCGAGCGGCTGCAGGAACACGTACCACTTCGGGATGAATCCCCACCAGTAGCCGGCCTGCTGCAGCACGATCTCGCGCAGCGACAGCGATCCGGCCAGCATGATCACCGCGGCCAGCGCCATGCCGTAGGACAGCTCGTAGCTGATCATCTGCGCCGCCGATCGCAGCCCGCCGAGCAGCGAGTACTTGCTGTTCGATGCCCAGCCGGCGAGCACGATGCCGTAGACGCCCATCGACGCGATGGCGAAAATCACCAGCACGGCGACGTTGACGTCGGTGACCTGTAACGGGATCGGCTGGTCGAGCAGGCCGAACAGCGTGGTCTCGGTTCCGAACGGCACGACCGAGAACGCCGCGAAGGCGGTGATGGTCGAGATGATCGGTGCGACCGCGAAGAGGACCGCATCGGCCGCCTTGGGCCGCAGGTCCTCCTTCATCATCAGCTTGAAGACGTCGGCGAAGGGCTGCAGCAGCCCCTCGAAGCCCACCCGGTTGGGGCCGCTGCGATCCTGGATCCAGGCGCAGACCTTGCGCTCCAGCCACACCATGAAGGCGGCTGACATCACCAGCATGTTGAAGATGACGAAGATCAGTCCGAGGTGCGCGATGACCGTCGGCGACGGGATCAGGGCGCTCATCAGTGCGCTCCCACCAGCGGCCTGGCCGCGCGCCAGTCGGCCGGAACCGTGCAGCGGCCTTCCCTCACGTGCGCCTCGAACTCGGCCCGGAAGTGCTTGACGGTGGTGAGCGCCGGCGTCGCGGCCGCGTCCCCGAACGCGCACAGCGTCTTGCCGAGGATGTTGTTGCCGACGCTGGTGAGCAGGTCGATGTCGCGCATCTGCCCTTCACCGTTCTCGATCCTGGTCGAGGATCCTGTAGAGCCAGTCGCCGCCTTCGCGGCACGGCGTGCACTTGCCGCACGACTCGTGCTTGTAGAAGTGCAGCAGGTTCTTCGCCGCCCAGACCATGCAGGTGGTCTCGTCCATGACGATGATGCCGGCAGAGCCGAGCATCGATCCGGCCTTCTGCAATCGTCGAACAGGCCGGGATGTCGAGCTGATCGGCCAGCAGCAGCGGCACGGACGACCCGCCGGGGATGACCGCCTTCAGCTTGCGGCCGTCGCGCATGCCGCCGGCGAACTTCTGGTCGTAGATCAGGTCGCGCAGCGGCGTCCCATCGACGCCTCGAACACGCCCGGCCTCTTCACGTGGCCGCTGATGCAGAAGAGCTTCGGTCCGCCGTTCTTCTCGGGACCGAGCGCCGCGAACCACTCGGCGCCGTTCTGGATGATGACGGCACGTTGCAGAGCGTCTCGACGTTGTTGACGGCGGTCGGACAGCCGTAGAGCCCGCGCACCGCCGGAAACGGCGGCTTGAGCCGCGGCTGCGCGCGCTTGCCTTCGAGCGACTCGATGAGCGCCGTCTCTTCGCCCGCTTCGTACGCGCCGGCGCCGCGATGGACGTAGATCTCGCAGTCGAAGCCGGTGCCGAGGATGTTCTTGCCGACGTAGCCCTGGCGCGTCGCCTTCTCGAGCTCCGCCTCGAGCACCTCCTGCACGTGGTAGAACTCGCCGCGGATGTAGATGTAGGCGACCTTCGCGCCGATCGCGTGGCAGCCGATGAGGCACCCCTCGAACAGCAGGTGCGGGTTGCGCTCCATCAGCACGTGATCCTTGAACGTGCCCGGCTCGCTCTCGTCCGCGTTGCAGCAGATGTACTTCGGCTTGGGCGACTTCTTGTCGACGAACTGCCACTTCATGCCGGTCGGGAAACCCGGCGCCGCCGCGGCCGCGCAGCCCCGAGGCCTTGACGGCCTCGATGACCGCGTCGGCGTCATGCCGAGCGCCTTCTTCAGCGCCTCGTAGCCGCCGTGCTTCACGTAGAAGTCGAGCGTGGAGCCGTTGGGCTCGCCGATGTAACTGGTGAGGAGGGGTTCCATGGTCAACTTCGAACTTCAAACTTCGAACTTCGAAGCGTAAGCCCATGCCGCGATGCTCAGTCGCAATCCGAACTTCGCAGTTCGAAGTTTGAAGTTCGAGTTCGAACTGAGTCGTCACTTTTCCACCCGCAGATAACACCTGTCAGCGCCGGCCTCGCCCGCAGCCTCGGTCACGAGCGCGCTTCGCGTCCTCGGGCTCGTGGCACTCGTGCCAGTGATCGTTGTTCACCCCGACGACCGGCGCCCGATCGCAGGCGCCGAGGCACTCGACCTCGAGCAGCGTGAACTCGCCCGCGCGTCGGTCTCGCCCGGCTCGATCCCGAGCTTCTCGACGAGCTCCTCGGTCACGCGCTCGGCGCCCATCAGCGCGCACGACAGCGTCCGGCACACCTGCAGCACGTACCGGCCGACCGGCCGCGTGTAGAACATCGTGTAGAACGACACGACATCCTCGACGTCCGCGGGCGTGCACTCGATGAATCGCCGGCGACGTGCCGCATCGCGTTGAGCGTGAGATAGCCCTGCTGGTGCTGCGGCGAGATACAGCGCGGCGAGAATCGCCGACTTGCGCTGATCGGGCGGATACCGCGGCAGATGCTCGTCCAGCGCTGGCGCGCGTTCTCGGCGGTGTACGTGAACGCCGGCCCTTCTTCGAGGCAGCCGCGCGCTCCGATCTGCTGGAAGCGCTCCGCGGCCGTAATCCATCGATGGATGAAAGCTCATCGATCCACGTCGCCCATCACGACGTCCGTGGATCCGATCACCGCGATGACGTCGGCGATCAGGCCGCCGATGATCATCTTCGGCAGCGCCTGGCACGCGAAGAACGACGGCGCGCGCGGCTTGACGCGCACCGGCCGGTTCGTGCCGTCCGAGACGATGTAGAAGCCGTGCTCGCCGCGCGGGCCTTCGACCGGCACGTAGGCCTCGCCCTTCGGCACGTTGAAGCCCTGCGAATACAGGAGGAAGTGCTGAATCAGCGCTTCCATCTCCGTGTAGACGCGATCCTTCGGCGGCGGCACGAAGCGGTAGTCGCCGCAGTCGTAGACGCCGGTCGGCGAGATCCGCGCGAGCGCCTGGCGGCAGATGCCGACGCTCTGCCGCATCTCGGCCATCTTCACCAGGTAGCGCGCGAAGACGTCGCCTTCGGTCGCCGTCGGGACCTGGAAATCGAACGTCTCGTACTTGAGGTACGGGAACGTCTTCCGGACGTCGTACGGGATGCCGACCGCGCGCGCCATCGGTCCGACGAGTCCCATCGCCATGCGTGTCCTCGCGCGACAGCATAGCCGACGCCCTTCGTGCGCTTCAGCCAGACCTGGTTCTTCGTGAGGAGCTTCTCGTACTCGTCGAGCTTGCCCGGAAACTTGTCGAGGAACTCCGTGACGGCGTCGTGGAACCCGCGCGGCAGATCCTCGCGCAGGCCGCCGATCCGGAGGTAGCTCGGGAACATCCGGAAGCCGGCGATCATCTCGTTGATGTTGAGCAGCTGCTCGCGCTCGCGGAAGCAGTACAGCATCACCGAGATGGCGCCGATTTCCATGCCGTGCGTCCCGAGCCAGACGAGATGGCTGACAGCCGCTGCAGCTCCGCGATGAGCACGCGGATCCGATGACGCGATCCGGAATCGCGCCTCGATGCCGAGCAGCCTCTCGACCGACAGGCAGAACGCGAGGCTGTTCGACTGCGCGCCGAGGTAGTCCATCCGCTCGACGAGCGGGATGACCTGCTGCCACTTCTTCTGTTCGCAGGTCTTCTCGATGCCGGTGTGCAGGAAGCCGATCGTCGGGTCGGCCGAGACGATGTTCTCGCCGTCGAGCTCGAGCACGAGCCGCAGCACGCCGTGCGTGCTGGGGTGCTGCGGCCCCATGTTCACGGTCATCGTCTCGGAGCGGATTTCAGGGCTCGTACGTAGTTATTGGTGTGCCTGGTTCCTGCGCCTCACGCCTGACAAAACCTTA
>CAWIKP010000040.1:0-85392 GCA_963836735.1 uncultured Acidobacteriota bacterium
TCGGCGTGCTCGCGCTATTACTGTGCCTGGCGGCTCCCGCCTGGGGTCAGGAACAGCGCGGCGCCTTGGAAGGGACGATCCGTGACGCGCAGGGCGCGGTTCTGCCTGGTGTCACGGTCGAAGCCCGCAGCGCAGCACTTATCGGCGTGCGAGCGGTGGCGTCCGATTCGACCGGGTTGTACCGGTTTCCTGCGCTTCCGCCCGGCGACTACCTGATCACTGCGAAGCTGGCCGGATTTCAAGAGGCCAAGTCGCAGGTCATTTCGCTCTCGGTTGGTCAAACGCTGAGGGCCGATCTCACAATGGCGCTCGCCGGGGTCGCCGAGGAGGTCCAGGTGACCGCGGGTCAAAGCGTCCTGGACGTCGCATCGGCGAGAACGACAACGACGATCTCCGCGAAACTGATCGAGCAGCTTCCGCGCGGCCGCACCTTCAACACGCTGTTGCAGGTGGCGCCCGGCGTTCGGGCAGAGCCGAAGGCGGGCTCGGCGGGCGTGGGCGGGTATCAGTTCGACGGCGCCAGCGGCTCCGAGAACGTGTTCATCGTCGATGGCGTCGATGTCTCCAACATCAGGAATGCCTCGCTTGGCACCTCCGATGCGATTCCGTTCGAGTTCGTGCAGGAAGTGCAGGTCAAGAGCGGCGGCTTCGAAGCGGAGTTCGGCGGCGCACTCGGCGGCGTCGTCAACGTCGTCAGCAAGTCCGGAAGCGACAAATTCCATGGTGAAGCTCTCTATCAGTTCACGGGCAGCACCTTGAACACCGGGCCGCGCGGCACCTTCCGGCGCGACCCGTTCGACGCGACGAAGGCGGAGTTCTTCGAGCCCGTTGAAGACGACTACACCAGTCAATTCTCGGGGATTACGATCGGCGGCCCACTCGTGAAAGATAAGCTCCGCTTCTTCGGCGGCTACATTCCCGAGGTCTACAACACCGACCGATCGATCAGTTTCGTGACCGCGACGGCCCCCTTCGGAGTCCGTGATTCCTCATCCAAAGTGTTTCGGCACCGCGGGAACGGCCGGCTCGATTACGTGCCACTTCAGAACCTGCAGATCAACGCGTCGTATTTCTGGAACCCGGTAAAGACGACGGGATTGCTCACCGGCAACGACCCGAAGGTGCTGCCGCCAACAACCGACCTCACGACCCAGGGCGGCTACACGCAGTCGAACGCCACGAACGTGGGCGTCAATTTCATGGCCAGCTCGCGATTCCTCATCAGCGCGCGCTACGGCTACAAATACCTGAATGACAAGGGCAACACCTACGGCAAGGACTACGTACCGTACCTCGTGTACAACACGGCGTCGACCAATGGCGGCGTCGTCGTTCCGCCTCAGTACGCGGGTGCCGCAGGGTATACGAACGTCGCGAGTACGTTCACGATTCAGCATGATCTGCTGACACGTCACAACGTGTATCTCGACGGTACATTCTTCGGCTCCCTCGGCGGGCAGAATCACACGCTCAAAGTCGGGTACGCGCTGAACCGGGTCGCCAACGATGTGCTGAGCGATTACCAGCAGGGGCGGTTCAATATCAACTGGGGCGAAGGGTTCACGCGCGGCTCCATCGTCAATGCCCGCGGCGCATACGGGTACTACACCTGGCAGGACGGCGTACGCCTGAACTCCGCGGTCAACAGCCGCAATCAGGGCTTCTATGTGCAGGATGCCTGGCAGGTCCATCCCAGGGTCACTATCAACGCCGGTGTCCGCATCGAGGACGAGTTCCTGCCGCCTTTCCGGGCCGAGCAGGATGGTGTCAAGATCGCTAATCCGATCAGCTTCGGGTGGGGCGACAAGATTGCACCGCGAGTCGGCGGCGCCTGGGATGTTCGCGGAGACGGTAAATGGAAGATTGCATCGAGCTGGGTACGCGTCAACGACGTGTTGAAGTACGAGCTCGCGCGTGGTTCGTTCGGCGGTGATTACTGGCACGATCACGTGTACACGCTCGATAGCCCGGACCTGAGCCGCCTGTCGCTGTCGAGCCCAGGCGCACTTGGCTCGAAGCTCATCGAAATCGACAACCGGACGGTGCCGATCAACGCCCAAGGTCAGCTCGAGGGCATCGATCCAGACATCGACCCGATGTCGCACGATGCATACGACGTCTCGACGGAGTTCTTGCTGCGGCCGACGATGCGTCTCACGATGCGATACTCGCACAAGCATCTTCGCCGGGCGATCGAGGACATCGGCGTCCTCAATGAGGACGAGAGCGAGGTCTACACGACCGGCAATCCCGGCTACCATTCCACCTCGGATGCGGAGAAAACCGCAGCCGGTGGCTCGCTGGTGCCGAAGGCGCAGCGCGACTACGACGGCTTCGAAATCCGGATCGACGGCAACAACCGGCGCTTCTCCTACAACGCGTCGTACACGTTGAGCCGGCTGTATGGCAACTGGGCGGGACTGGCGAACTCTGACGAGAACGGCCGGTCGGACCCGAACGTGAGCCGCGCATTCGACTTGTCCCCCGGCAACTTCGATGCGACGGGGCACAACGTGCTCGGGCGTCTTGCGACCGACCGGCCCCACACTCTCAAGCTGTTCGGCAACTACACGCATGACTGGGCGCTCGGATCGACCAGCGTGGGCCTGTCTCAGCTCGCGTATAGCGGCACGCCTCTGAGCTCGGAAGTGACCTTCATCGTCCCGGTCCTTTACAACGGTCGCGGCGATCTCGGTCGGACGGACAGCTTCACGCAGACCGATTTGCTCCTGCGACACAGCTTCAGTGTAGGCGGCTCGTCCCGAATCGCGCTCGAGGCGTACACGTTCAACCTGTTCGATCAGAAGTCGGTCACGAACGTAACGACGAGGTATAACCGCAACGGTAGTATCCCAGGCTCGTTTGTGCCGCAGCTGTACGACGGGACGATCGGCGATGTGACGCGTCTGGTCAGCGCACCGGGTGGGCCGTCGCCGTCGTATAACCCGATTTACAAGATGCCGTTGTCGTACCAGACCGGTCGCACGATGACTCTGGGTGTTCGTTTCCTGTTCTGATCGGCAGCGAACGCCCTTTGGTTTGATGTGAGGCCCCGCGGGTTCGCCCGCGGGGCTTTTTTCTTTTCAGCTGTCAGCTTTTCAGCTTACCAGCTATCAGCGCGATACAATCGCCGTCAGTGTTTCTCGTCGCCTCCGCTCTCTTCCTCGGCTTCCTCCACGGCCTCGGCGCCGACCATCTGATGGCGATTGCCGCGTTGTCGGTGAGCACCACGACCGAGACCGCCGCCGTTCAGCGAGCGCGTGCACTGTCGGTGGCGCTGAGGTTCGCGTGTGGACACGCGGTGCTGCTGGCGGTGGGAGCCGGGGCGTTGCTGGTGCTCGGCTGGTCGCTGCCGCTCGTGTTCGAACGCGCCAGCGAGATGGTCGGCGGCGCGGTGCTGATCGTGCTTGGAGCGGTTGCCATCTGGGGTGTGCTCGCAGGACGTGTCTACGGCCATTCACACCGCCATGGGAACGAAGAGCGCCCCATTGGCACCTCCATGTCGGTCGCCCCGACCGGCATTCGCTGGCCTCGGCCCATTCACATCTGCCGACGATCGTTGGTGCGGCCTTCGCGCTCAGCAGTGTGCGCGCCCTGACGGCGCTGGCGCCCTTCGGGGGCCGCGTCGGCGACATGCCGCTCGTCACCCTGCTCGCGCTTGATCGTGGTGTTCGGAGCGGGAATCCTGCTGTCGATGTCGCTCTTCGGCGTCGCGCTCGCGAGAGCGATGTCCGCGGCGACCGCCGCCCGGCTCGGTCAGGCCGCTGCGCTGCTCATGGCGGTGACGTCGATCGTGCTCGGCGGGTTCTGGATCGCCACGGCTTAGCTGTGACCCAGGCTCGACCGGCGTCAACTCCCAATCTCCAACTCCCAACTCCCAAGGCGAGCGGTTCGTAGCTTCTGGGTGAAAGTCGACGCTCAGAGCTTGTTGGGGCGACGTTGCCCGTCTCGATCGCAGGATTCGCGCCTTGGGAGTTGGAAGTTGGAAGTTGACCGGTCGTTAGGTCGAGATTCACTTCTTCACCGCCACCTTCCAGGTCACTCCGATCGTCTGCGGCAGATAACAGATCGCATCGTCGCAGGCCTGGTACCGGACGGTGCCTTTGATCGTCAGCGGCGCTGCGGTCGCCTTCTGGGCCAGTGTGATCGGCACCGTCATCCTGAATGGCTTGCTGTAGACCCGCTGCGTCTCTTTGAGCGGTTCGAAGAAGAACTGCTCGGCGGCCGGGTACTGGATCGGCTGCGCCCGGAACGAAGGGGCCGTCTCCACTTTGAGCTCGATCGGAATGTAGTCGGTCTGATCGGGCGCGTACACGTGCATCTTCGGTTTCGGCGCGACGTCGACGTACAGCGTCAGGCGATCACCGGGCGCGGCCGTGGGCGCGCTGGTCGAGGTCGTGATGGTCAGGTGTTTCGTGTCGGTGCGGGAAGGGTCGGTGGGGGTGAATTGAACTCGCAGCTAGTGATCCGCTTGCCGCGATTATCGTGGCAGCCAGACACCAGAGTATCAGTCGCCGGTTCACCGTCAGAGCGTACCGACGCGCGGCCGGATGGCTAGGGGCGGTCTGTCAGCATTTATTAGCTTGCGCGCTGGGGCCCCACCCGCAGCGCGCGCCGGTGGGGCCCCGCCCGCCGCCTGATCAGCGCTCACTGCCCTCGGGCCGCTGTTTACTGTCAACGGGCTGCTGGGATAAGCATTCTGTCCGAACATGTCACCGCAGAGTGCTGATTTAAGCGGCTAAGGGTAGCTAGACAGCGGCGTCGAGCAAAGCGAGGCTGGTTTCGCGGGGGTGGGCCCCGCCCCGCGAAACAAACTAATAAATGCGATCCGAGCCGCTCGACTAACCTGATTGCCATCGTGACTCGATAGCGATCGTCAGATCCCCGCTAGCCCCCGACCTTGCCGAACCCGCGAACCGCGACCCACGACTACAGCTCCCTCACCCCATGACTCTCGTCAGGAAGTACAGCGCGACCAGCGAGACGAGCACGCCGTTGACGGCCAGGACGTAGGGAGCGGAGCTGAGCGACGCGGCGTAGCCGCCCCAGAGGCTGCCGAGCGGCATGCCGCCGCGGAACGCGACCATGTAGATGCTGACGACGCGGCCGCGCAGGTGGTCGGGGACGATCAGCTGCACCAGCGAGGCGGTCATCGAGAACACGCATCAGCAGCGCCGCGCCGTCGAGGAAGAGCAGCAGGTAGCTGAGCCAGAGCGATCGCGCGACAGCGCGAACGCGGTCGACCAGCAGCGCCGAACGCGAGCTGCACCAGCAGCAGCGTCAGCCCCATGTGCCGGAAGCGTCCGAGCCACGCCACGATCAGCGCGCCGACGACCGCGCCGGCGCCCGAGAACGCCATCATCACGCTGTAGCGGCCGACGTCGCCGTGGAAGATGTCGCGCGCGAAGATCGGCAGGAACGTCAGCAGCGGCAGGCCGAGGAACGTCGTCAGGAACGCGAGCACGGTGAGCGCGACGATCGCCGGCTGGCTGCGCACGTAGCGCAGGCCGCCTTTCAGCTCGTGCAGGATCGGTTTGCGCTCGGCCGGCGGGATGTGCTTGATGCGCCAGCGACAGCAGCGCGACGATCACGACGAGGAACGACAGGCCGTTCAGCGCGAAGCAGAGCGCGGTGCCGAAGCGCCGCGAGCGTGGCGCCGGCGAGCAGCGGGCCGAAGACGCGCGCCAGGTTGAACTGGATCGAGTTCAGCGCGATCGCGTTCGGCAGATCCTTTTTCTCGACGAGCGACGGAATCAGCGACTGATACGCCGGGCCGCCGAAGGCCTGCGCGAGGCCCGCGACGAACGACAGCGCGAGGATGTGCCAGATGCTGGACGTTGCCCCAGAAGACCAGCGCCGCCAGCGTCAAGCGCCGTCGCCATCTGCACGTACTGCGAGCCGAGCAGCAGGCGCCGGCGATCGTGCCGATCGGCGATGACGCCGCCGATCAGCGTCAACAGCAGGATCGGCAGCTGGCCGAGAAAGTCGTCGAGCCCGAGGTAGAACGGCGATTTGGTCAGCTCGAGGACGAGCCAGCTCTGCGCGACCTTCTGCATCCACGTGCCCGACGGTCGAGGTGAAGGCGCCGAACCACAGGAGCCGGAAATCGCGATAGGTGAACGCCGCGAGGGCGCGGCGGAAGAATGCGAGCTGTAGGGGCAAGCCCTCCAATATTAATCGCAAACCATTGATGCGCCACACGGTAAGCGTTTTCATCATGGATTTGCGATGGACGCGCTTGATCCGGTGAAACGACCCGCCGTATACTCGCTCGGCGAGGCGAAAATAAAGCGAAATGTCTGCGGCGCGGGCGGAGATCGAATCGCTACTGCGGGCGCGAAAGCTCGACGTGACGCTCACGACCGCGGCGGCCTGGCGCGGGACGGACGAGGACCGGATCGCGGCGACCGGCTCTCCGCGAGGTCGATGCGGCGCTCGGCGGCGGCGTGCGGCGGGGGCACCTGTCCGAGGTCGTCGGGCCGCGCTCGGCAGGGCGCTCGGCGCTGTTTGTCAGCATGGCGGCCGCCGCGGCGGCGCGCGGCGAAGTCGTCGCGCTGGTCGATACCCACGATCGATTCGATCCGGCGATCGGCGCAGGCCGCCGGCGCTCGATCTCGCCCGCCTGCTCTGGATCCGGGAATCCGGCGACGCCGATCGCGCGCTGAAGGCGATGAACCTGGTGCTGCAGGCCGGCGGGTTCGGCGTGGTCGTGCTCGATCTCGCGGACGTCTCGGCGCCGGCGCTGCGGCAGTTTCCCATCACGACATGGATGCGGCATCGCGCGCGTGATCGAAGGGAGCGCAGACCGTGGCGCTGCTGCTCGGCGCCGAGCACATCGCGCGCAGCCCCGGCGGCGTCACCATCGCGCTCGATCGCGCCGGCGACCGTCGCCGATGAATGGGCCGGCGCCACCGCACGCGATCGCGCCGGCTGCCGCGGCCTGACGCGTCCGGCCGCGCATTGTCTCAGCCCGGCCGCTGACGGTGCGATCGTGCGCATTCCCTCTACGACGATCTCGACGCCCTCGATTCCGGACGTGGAGCCGCGAAGTCCTGACGTCGGCGGCCACGGTCCTGCCGAGTCTGGACCGAGCCTCGCGGCAGGTGCCGTGCCCGACCTGCCGTGCGCCTGTACGCCGCGCTGCACGGCGACGGTCGATCGGTCTGGTCGCGATCGCGCGCGATTTCTCGCCGCGGATCGAGCGGCATCCGGCGACGGCACGTGGTGCTCGATGTCTCCGGGCTGCGCGTCTGCTCGGCGACGCCGCAGGCGATTGCGGCGAGATCTGGCGCGTGCCGGCTGCACGCCGCGCCGGTGGCATCGCCGCCGTCGCAGACGGCGGCGCTGCTGCTGGCTCGCGCCTGCGGGCGGGCTCGACGTCGCCGGCGGACGATCCGGCAAGCGGCGCTGTGCACGCGTGCCGCTCGGCAGTGCTTGCAGCAACTCGTGGACGTCGTGACGCCGCGGCGATCCGGCCACGGCCGGTCGGCGCGGCTTCGACGTGCTCGGCGCGGTGGGGCCTGACGACGCTCGGCGAGCTCGCGGCGCTGCCGCCGCCGGCGCTGTCGGCGCGGCTCGGGCGCGGCGGCAGTCGCGCTGCAGCGGCTGGCGCGCGGCCTCGATCCGCGGCCGCTCGTGCCCGATCCGGCGTGCCGCGCTTCATCGAGTCGTGCGAGCTCGAGTGGCCGATCGAGACGCTCGAGCCGTTGTCGTTCGTGTTCGCGCGGCTGCTCGATCCGCTGGCGGCGGCGCTCGAGCGGGCCGATCGCGGCGCGGTCGCGCTGCACCTGCAGCTGCGGCTCACCGATCGGACGACGCACGCGCGGATGCTGCAGCTGCCCGCGCCGATGCGCGATCCGCGCGTGCTGCGCACGCTGCTGCTGCTCGATCTCGAATCGCATCCACCGGCCGCGGCGATCGACATGGTCACGATCGAGGTCGATCCGGCGCCCGGCCGCGTGGTCCAGTACTCGCTGCTCGAGCGCGCGGTGCCGTCGCCGGAAACGCTGGCGACGCTGATGGCGCGCCTCGGCGCGCTCGTCGGCGAGACGCGCTGCGGCTCGCCGCAGCTGCTCGACACCCATCGCCCCGACGGTTCGGATGCGGCGCCGGTCGGCGTTCGACGACCGTCGTGCGGGCCATCGCCACTGGCAGCACCGCGGCGGCGCGTCCGGCATCGACGCCCGCTCGCCGTGGTGCTGCGCCGCTTCCGGCCGCCGGTGGCGATTCGCGTGACGGTCGAACGCGGCCGGCCGGTGCGCGTGGCGATCGATCGCCGGGGCATGCCGGGCGGGGTGGTCCAGCAGGCGGCCGGCCCGTGGCGATCGTCGGGCGGCTGGTGGGAATCCCTGCGCTGGAATCGCGACGAGTGGGACGTCGCGCTCGACGGTGGCGCCGGTCTGCCGGCTGTTCCAGGATCGCGACACCGGGCAGTGGTTTGTCGATGGGGTTTATGACTGAGCGGACGGGGCTCGGGGCTCGGGGTCGGGGTTCGCGGTTCGGAGACGCGACCCGGAAATACAAGCGGCTCGTCGCCTCGGTTCCGACCGGCTGGCCGGTGAGCCCGCTGCCCGCTGTAGCGCGCAGCGCGAACGCTGAACCCCGAGCCCCGACTCTTGACAGATTTCGATGTACATCGAGCTTCACGCCTCTTCCGCGTTTTCGTTTCTCGACGGCGCGTCGCTGCCCGAGGCGCTGGTCGAGCGGGCGGTCGAGCTCGGCTATCCGGCGCTGGCGCTGCTCGATCGCGACGGCGTCTACGGCGCGCCGCGATTTCATCTCGCGGCGAAGCGTGCGGGCATCAAGGCGATCATCGGCGCCGAGCTGACGGTGGCCGACCGGCTCGCCGCGCGGCAGGACACGGCGAGTCGCGCGGTGCGGAGAGCCGCGACCGCGCGTCGCGGACGTCACGCGCGGACGCGGCTGTTCACGCTGCCGGTCCTGATCGAATCGCGCGACGGCTATCGCAATCTGTGCCGGCTCGTCACGACGATGAAGCTGCGCGCCGCGAAAGGGGAGGGGGCGCTCACGTTCGACGATCTCGACGGCCACATCGACGGCCTGATCGCGCTGGCCGGACGCACCGCGATCGACGGCGCGCGCTTCGGGGTCGGCGGCCTCGTCGATCGGATCGTCGGCACGTTCGGCGCGCCGCAGGTCTACGTCGAGCTGCAGCGGCATCTGCTGCGCGAGCAGGAGTGGGACAACCAGGTCGCTGCGCGAGCTCGCCGCGGCGTTTCACCTGCCGGTGATCGCCACCAACGGCGTTCGCTTCGCGGAGCCGTCGATCGGCCGCTCTACGACGTCCTCACCTGCATCCGCCACAAGACCACGCTCGAGCGCGCCGGCCGGCGGCTGAGCTGCAACGCGGAGCGCTATCTGAAGTCGCCGGAGGCGATGGCGCGGCTGTTCGCGGACGATGCCGCGAGGCGCTCGCGCGACCGGCGAGCTCGCCGAGCGCCTCGACTACACGATGGCCGATCTCGGCTATCGCTTTCCCGAGTATCCGGTGCCGCCCGGCGAGACGATGGCATCGTTCCTGCGGAAGATCACGCAGGCGGGCGCGCGCGAGCGGTATCGGCCGTACGACGATCGCGCGCGCCGCCAGATCGAGCGCGAGCTCGATCTGATCGAGAAGCTCGATCTCGCCGGCTACTTCCTGATCGTCTGGGACATCGTCAATTACTGCCGCCAGCACGACATCCTGGTGCAGGGGCGCGGCTCGGCGGCCAACAGCGCCGTCTGCTACAGCCTCGGGCATCACCGCGGTCGATCCGATCGGCATGGAGCTGCTGTTCGAGCGGTTTCTCTCCGAGGAGCGCGGCGAATGGCCGGACATCGATCTCGATCTGCCGAGCGGCGACCGGCGCGAGCAGGTGATCCAGCACATGTACGAGAAGGATACGGCGAAGCTCGGCGCGCGCGATGACCGCCAACGTGATCACCTATCGCGGCCGGAGCGCCGCGCGCGAAGTCGGCAAGGTGCTGTCGCTCGAGCCGGCGCAGATCGATCGCCTGGCCAAGGTGATGAACCACTTCGAGTGGGTCGATCCGTAGGAGACGCTCGAGCGCAACCTGCGCGAGGTCGGCATCGACGTTCACGCACCCGACGGTGCAGCTGTTCGGCCAGCTCTGGCAGCGCATCCAGGATCTGCCGCGGCATCTCGGCCAGCATTCGGGCGGCATGGTGATCTGCCAGGGCCGCCTGGACGACATCGTCCCGCTCGAGAACGCCACGATGCCCGATCGCGTCGTCGTGCAGTGGGACAAGGACGACTGCGCCGACATGGGGCTGATCAAGGTCGATTTGCTTGGCCTCGGGATGATGGCGGTGATTCAGGATGCGTTGCATCTTGTGAATCACCGGGACTCGGGTCGGGGTCGAGTCGAGTCGGACGAGCTCGCGGTCGAAGTCGGCGACAGCTCCGAGACCCGAAGTCGCGAAGTGGGCAGCGGACGCGGTCGAGCCGATCGCGAACCTCGACCCCGAGCCCGAAGTCGATCTCGCGCATCTACCGCCGAACGATCCCGCCGTCTACAAGATGCTGCAGGAGGCGGACACCGTCGGGATCTTCCAGGTCGAATCGCGCGCGCAGATGGCCACGCTGCCGCGGCTGCGTCCGGCGTGCTTCTACGACATCGTGGTCGAGGTCGCGATCATCCGGCCGGGGCCGATCGTCGGTCAGATGGTGCATCCATATCTGAAGCGGCGGCAGGGGGCGGAGCCGGTCGCGTATCCGCATCCGTCGCTGCAGCCGATCCTGCAGCGGACGCTGGGCGTGCCGTTATTTCAGGAGCAGCTGCTGCGGATGGCGATGGTGGCGGCGGGATTCTCCGGCGGGGAAGCCGAGGAGCTGCGGCGGGCGTTCGGGTTCAAGCGGTCGGAAAAGCGGATGGCGCAGATCGAGACCAAGCTGCGCGCAGGCATGGAGCGTCAGGGCATCAGCGGTGACGCGGCCGAGGAGATCATTCGTTCGATCACGTCGTTTGCGCTCTACGGATTTCCCGAGTCGCACGCCGCGAGCTTTGCGCTGCTGGTCTATGCGAGCGCGTACCTGAAGGCCCACTATCCGGCGGCGTTCTTCACGGCGATGCTGAACAACCAGCCGATGGGGTTCTATCATCCGGCCACGCTGGTCAAGGATGCCCAGCGCCACGGCGTGCGGTTCGCGCCGATCGACGTGCAGATCTCCGACTGGGAATGCCGCGTCGAGCCGGACGGCCGGGTGCGGTTGGGATTGATGTATGTGAATGGCTTGCGCGCGGAGACGGGCCGCGCTGATCGCTGACGGCCGGTGATCCGCGGTCCGCGGTCCGCGGGTCCGCGGGTCCGCGGGGGCAACCACTCGGGACGAGGTGGAATCCGGGGCGTCAATTACTCACCGATGTCCAAAATGCGGCAACGACGATCAGTCGATGCTCGAGGATACGCAGGAAGGCGGGCGGTTCTGCAACATCTGCGCACATGAGTGGAGCGACCGACAGCGCCAGCGGACAGCGAACGCCGCGGCCAGCGACCAGCGAAGCACCGCGACCAGCGGACCAGCGGACCAGCGGACCAGCGGACCAGCGGACCAGCGAACCCGCGACCCGCGACCCGCGGATCGCTTCACCTCCATCGAAGATTTGATCTCGCGCACCGGACTCAGGCGTGACGAGCTCGCCACACTGGCGGAGATCGGGGCGCTGAACGCGTTCGGGCACGATCGGCGCAGCGCGCTGTGGCAGATCGAGCGGGCGGCGCGGCCGGCGGGCGATCTGTTCAAAGGGCAGGATGTGGAAGACAGCGTGCCCGTGCACGGCGGTGCCGCGACCTCGCCGTTGTCGCCGATGACGCCGTCGGAGCGGCTGATGTCGGATTACTCCGGCACCAGCCTGACGATCGGTCCGCATCCGCTCGCGTTCCGTCGGATGGAGCTGGCGATGCGCGGCGTGTTGCGCGCGATCGATTTGCCGCGCGGCAGGCACGGCCGCCGGGTGCGGGTGGCCGGCGCCGTCATCACCCGCCAGCGGCCCGGCACCGCCAAGGGATTCGTCTTCCTCACCCTGGAAGACGAAACCGGCATCGCGAACATCATCGTCCGGCCCGATCTGTTCGGCGATCAGCGTCCGACCATCGTCAATGCGCCCTATCTGATGGTCGAAGGGATTCTGCAGATCCAGGAAGGGGTCACTTCGGTCAAGGCCGAGCGCCTCGTCTCGCTCGGTGGGGAGGGTCCCGAGCCGCAGTCGCACGATTTCCGGTAGCTCTGCCGCCGCCCTTTCTGCTGAGGTCGGTGGCCCGCCGCTTGCACTCCTGGTCTCGGAAAGCTGGAACCACCAGCTCGACCGGGAGGTGTCAGTTTGCGGAAGGGCAGAGGGCCCTACCATCTATTTATGTGCGCTCGCTCTGCTGAGCGCGACGGCCGGCTGCCGGGCGAAGATTCAGTCCACGCTGAAGGCTCCGCCGACCCCGGCACAGATTGCCGAGCTCTGGGTCGAGCCCGAGCGCAATCGCGATCTGTTCTGGGGTGTCGGCGGCCGGGCGCTGGCGCCGGATCCGGCCGCGCCCTACACCGTCATCGAGATGAAGCGCGGCGGTTTCAGCCGCGGCTACACCGTGAAGGATCCGGATGGTCGCGAGTGGAGCACCAAGTTCCCGCCGGAAGCGGCGACGGAGGTGGCAACCTCCAGGATTCTTTGGGGCATTGGCTACCACCAGCCGCCCGTCTATTACCTCCCGGAATGGCAGGCGTCCAAGGCGACCTCGCCGAACCCTCAGCTGCCGGCCCGCTTCCGTGAGCGGGCGCCGGCCTTCCACGGTCTCGATTCCGATGGAACGTGGTCCTACTACGAGAACCCCTTCGTGGGGACCCGCCAGATGAACGGACTGCTGACCGTGCAGGCCATGCTCGGCAACTCCGACCTCAAGGACCTGCAGAACGCCATCTACACGCTCACGGCCCCGATGGAAGGTGCGACGCGGTGGTACGTCGCGCGGGATCTCGGCCAGACGTTCGGGCGCACCGGCGCGGTCGATCCGCCACGCGGCGATCCCGATGTCTTCGACCAGACGAAGTTCATCATCGGCGTGGAAGGCGGTTACGTGCGCTTCGATTACCGCGGCCGGCACGGTGTGCTCTTCGAGCGGATCTCGCCAGCCGACGTGCGCTGGGCGTGCCAGCGCCTGCACGACCTGACCGACGCGCAGATGCAGGACGCGTTTCGCGCCGCGGGCTACCCCAAAGCCATCGCCGATCGTTTCATTCACCGGCTCGAACAGAAGATCGCCGAAGGCCTCCAGTTGAAGGATTGAGAATTTGAGGATCGCACTGACCGTCGTTCTCGTGCTGACGCTCGCGCGTCCGCTCACAGTGTTCGCGCAGCCGCAGGCGCCGGGCGGGGCCGGCGCTCAAGCCGGCGCCGAGCCGATTCGCCAGGACACCGACAACCACCCGCCCCACCCGCTCCACGAGATCGACGACGCAATGATTCGCCTGCCGCTGGCGGCGGCGCTGGGCGCGGCGCTGGCGCTGCGGCCGCGCCGGCGGGGCACGCCGAAGCGCGATCCGGCGGTGATCCAGACGCAGATCATCCTCTCCGTCGTCGGCGCGGTGATCATGCTCGTGGTCGGCGCCAGCCTCGCGCGCGCGTTCGGTATCGTCGGTGCCGCCAACCTGATCAGGTATCGATCGAAGATCGACGATCCCAAGGACGCGGGCGTCATGCTGTGCGCGCTGGCGGTGGGTCTCGCTTCCGGGGTCGGGCTGTATGCGCTCGCTGCCTTCTCGACGATCTTCATCGGCGCCGCGCTCTGGGTGATCGAGTCGTTCGAAGAGGGCATGAAGCGCTTCGATCTCCGGATCAAGGCGGGCAAGGACACCGACGCGATGCGGCCGAAGTTCGAGGAGATCCTCCGCCGACACCAGCTCAAGTTCGAGCTGCGCACCTCCTCCGACGAGGAGGTCTGCTACGATGTGCAGGTGCCGCTCGAGCTGCCGACCGACCGTGTGTCGAACGCCATCCTGAAGCTCGATCCCGAGGGCCACGCGTCGGTCGAATGGGGCGAGAAGAAAGCCAAGAACAAGTAAGCTCGATGCCCCACTCACGTGGATTTGATCATCCAGCCCGACGACGGCCTGGCCCCGCTGCTGCAGGCCGTGCGTCACGCCAAGACCAAGATCGACATCCTGATCTTCCGCTTCGACCGCCCCGAGCTCGAAAAGGCCCTGGAGGCCGCCGTCGCCCGCGGGGTGGTGGTGCGGGCGCTGATCGCCCACACCAACCGCGGCGGCGAGAAGAGGCTCCGCAAGCTCGAGCTGAAGATGCTGGCGGCGGGCGTGATCGTGGCCAGGACCGCGGGCGAGTTCGCCGCGTTACCACGGCAAGATGATGATCGTGGACGACGAGGCTCTACGTGCTGGGATTCAACTACACCAAGCTCGACATCGACAAGAGCCGCAGCTTCGGCATCGTCACCAAGGACCCGAAGCTGGTCAAGGAGGCGACCGCGCTGTTCGAGGCCGACTGCACGCGGCAGGCCTACGCCTGCAATCACGACCGCCTGGTCGTCAGCCCGGAGAGCTCGCGCAAGATTCTGAAGGAGTTCATCGAGGGGGCGAAGAAGCAGCTGCTCATCTACGACGCGAAGATCAGCGACCGGGCGATGCTGAAAGCGCTCCAGGCGCGGGCGAAGGACGGCGTGGACATCCGCGTGCTCGGAAAGGTGCGCCAAGAGCGGCGCCGGCCTCGACGCGCGCAAGCTGCCGGGGCTCCGGCTGCACGTCCGGGCAATGGTCCGCGACGGCTCGGCCGCGTTCGTCGGCAGCCAGAGCCTGCGCAAGCTGGAGCTCGACGGCCGCCGCGAGGTCGGCGTCATCGTCAGCGATCCCGTGATCGCGAAGCGCATGCAGGAGCTGTTCGAAGCGGACTGGCAGAAGACGCTGACGAAGTCCGAAGCCAAGGTCGCGGCCGAGAACGGCAAGAGCGAGAAAAGCGAGAAAGCCGAGGTCCCTTCCGCGTAGGGCCGGGTCTTCAGACCCGGCCGGGACCGCTATTGCGGCTTGCGCCGTTCGACGACCCCGGCGTCGATCACCTTGCCGCTGCGCGAGACCGCGTTGAAGTAGAGCTGATCGCCGGAGATCTCGGCGGCGAGAAACGCCTGTTCCTCGGCGTTGGCGTAGGCGGTGAACCCCGTGCCGCGATCGATGTTGCCCTTCCGCAGCTGACCGCTCGATCCGACCACGAAGTAGGTGATGCCCTGTCTGCGGCATCACCCGCTCGTAGACGTGGTCGTGGCCGGAGAACACCACGCTGACGCCGTACTTGAGGAACAGCGGCTCGAGCACCTTGCGCGCCCGTCAGATCCGAGCCGTGCCGGTCGCCCGACGAGTAGAGCGGATGGTGGAAGTAGGGAATCTTCCAGTCCTCGCGTGAGCTCTGCAGCTCGCGCTCGAGCCACTGCAGCTGCGTCGGATCCAGATACGACGATTCCAGCGCGAAGAACCGGACGTCCTGCTTCGGCGCCTTGAACGTGTAGTAGGTCTTGCCGTCCATGTTGAACAGCGCGTACGCGCGTCTGCTGCCGCGAGTCGTGGTTGCCGAGCGAGGCGTAGAACTTGACGCCGGCGCTGAGCAGCGCCTTGTAGGGGGCTTCGAACTTCTTGCACGAAGTCGGCCGGCTTCGCTGCCGCCGTAGAGGTTGTCGCCGACGGTGATCATCAGCTCGAACGGAAACTGCGAGCGGCACTCTCGCCATCTGCTCGCCGAGCTGATACTGCTCGCGCTTGCCGGTGCCGAAGTCGCCCATGCACCCCGAACTTGAGCGAGCCGTCCTTGTTCGGCAGCGTGAGCGGCAGCGGCGGCCTGGGCGGCGGGGCCGGGGCCTGCGGAGCGCGTCAGCGCGGGCGAGACGCCCGGGCGCGCCCGCGAGACACGCCAGCGCCGACCACGCAGACCGAGGAGAGAAAGTCCGGGAGGCCGTCGCGGGATGAGCATCAGGACGGAGAGACGGCTACTGCGGCAGCGCGTCGGTCATGTAATCCATCGACCAGCTGGGCGTGGAGGTCGAGGAGGACCAGGCGGTCGCCGACGAAGCGGTACTCGACATGCTCCGGCAGCTTCGGCAGGGCGCCCAGAATCGGAGGCGGCATGGTCGTGATCGGGCAGGCCGTCGGGATACCGCGCGTTGACCCGGAGCTGGACTTTGCCCGGGTTGTCCTCCATGATCGACTGGCGAATCCCGCGCGCCGTCGGGACCCCGCAGAACGCCGCCGATCTGGCGGCGCAGGTAGGCGCGAACCTTCTGGGGAAGGAGGTCGCCCTGTTTCGCGCCCGACCGCGCTTCGATGATCAGCTGGCGAGCGCCTGCTCGTGGGCGTCGATTTCCGCGGGGGTGGCCTGCTCCGGGCGAGGCTTCAGCGTGGCTTCGAGCTTCTTGTGCAGGTCGACGTAGTCGCTGAATCGCCCTTGAGAAACTCGGCGCTGAGCGCCGCGTCAGCGTTGACGCGCGGCTTTTCCTGCTGGCCGCCCGCCAGCACCGACACGACCGCCAGCGAGCGCCGCCAGGCATGCCGCAGCGGCAGAAGCGCGATGCGGCGGCGGGTGGTCATCAGCCCCGGTAGTTGCCGAACTGGAGGGCGACGCCGAAATCGTGCTCCCGAAGCACGCGGATCGCCTCCTGCAGTTCGTCCTTGGAGGCGGAGGAGAGCCGGACCTGATCGGCCTGAATCGCCGCCTGGACCTTCTTCATCTTGCGGTCCTTGAGGAACTGCACGATCGCCTTGGCCGCCTCGGTCGGGATGCCCTGCTGCAGCGAGATCACGCGGCGGACGGTGTCGTTCGCGGCGCGCTCGATCTCGCCGGGCGTCAGGTTCTTGGTCGGGACGCCGCGACGAACCAGCCGCCCCTGCAGGATCTCCCACAGCGCATTCAGCTTGAACTCGTCGTCGGCGACGAGGGTGATGGTGTTCTCGGCGCGATTCAGGTCGACGGCAGCGCGCGATCCCTTGAAGTCGTAGCGCTGCGCGACTTCCTTCTTTGCCTGGTTCACGGCGTTGTCCACTTCCTGGAGATCGACGCCGGAGGTGATATCGAACGACGCGAGATTTGCCATATCAGATGCGAACGCTGTCCCGGACGCGGATCATTCTTATCTTAATGGCCGCGGGCGCTTCAACTGGTCGCCGGTGCCCGGAACTGACGGACCGTGCGTCCGATCCGAAGCGATCGCTCGAAGATCGCACCGACCCGCAGGCCGCCGGTAAGCCGATGCCGGCCGACGGCGGCCAGTCCCGCCGAGGCGATGCAGCCGCAATTCGAGCAGTCCGGCGTCCCGCCGAACTGACAGGGCGAGATGTGGCGTTTGAAGTCCGCCGAAATGCAGGTGGTGGTCTGCGCGAAGATGCACTCGTCGGGATTCTGCGGCGGCTCGTGGTACACCTGGATCAGGCCCTTGGGCATCTTCAGCTTGGGGTAGCGCGTCCGGAGCAGCATCAACGCAGCCACGACGCGCTCGCGATCCTCCGGCTCGAGCCGTTCGGCCGACATCTCTCCGACCTGCGGCGTGTAGAGGCTGACCCAGAGCTGCCGCGTGTGCGGATTGGCCGACCAGAAGTCCACGAACTGCTCGAGGTAGCCGTCGCGCTGCACCTGCTGCCGCGTGACCGTGCAGTGCACCGTGACCTGGTGCCCGACGATGTGCTTCAGGATGCGGTCGTAGGTGGCCGGTGTCCGCCGAACGTCGTGTTCGGGCTGCAAGCCGTCGATCGAGACGACCATCTGCAGGCGGGGGATGCTTGCCCATTCACTGGGAATCGGCCGCACCGCGCTGGTGACGACCTGGCTGTAGATGCCCCGGCCGGCCAGCATCGGAAGAATCTGATTGAGCTCCCGAAAACGGACCAGTGGTTCGCCGCCCACTATCGAAATGTGCAGGGGCTTGTGCTCGTCGACCAGCTCCATGAAGCGATCGATGAGCTCCTGCCCTTTGTAGTCGCTGACCTGACGTAGCGTGATCTCGCCGCCCAGATGTTCATCGCCGTAGGCATAACACCCCGGGCATCGCAACGGGCACTCGCGAGTGATCTCGACCGACAGCGAGGGACGGTATCCACGGAGGATACGACCCCACGCGGTGATGATTCCTTCCATCGAGCGACTATATCATTCGATCTCGCGGCCCCCGCGTCTCCGCGCGTGAAAGACCGCACGATCCTGACGAAACGCAGGTATCAGCTGGTTCCTTCCCTTGAGCCGATGCCAGACCGCACGCGCGCCGCGATAGAACGGGCCAGGGCTCGGCGTCACGACCCTGACGTCGTCGAGCCCCGCGCTCTTCAGCATTCCAATGACTGCCGCCGGGTTGGGTCCCCACCAGTTGGTGGGGTCCGCATTCAACTCGCGGTCAGGGTAGAACGCCATGGCAGGCCGCCCGAGGCCGACGAGATCGATCACGGTTTCGATGATCAGCGTTCCGCGAGTGACGGCCGCGATTTTTTCGAGCGCCAGGAACGGATGGCGCAGGTGATAGAGCACCCCGAGAAACAGCACGATGTCGAAGGTGCCCAGGCGCTCGGGCGAAATGTCCATCACGTCGATGTCGACGTCTTCGACGCGCGATCCGAGCGCCTCGCGCGCCAGCTCGAAGCCTGCTTTCGCGCCCCAGCCCGAGCCGCGCCAGGAGTAGTAGTCGGTCGCGACCACCCGCGCCGCGCCACGGCGCTCGCATTCGAACGAAAAGAAGCCGTCCCATGCACCGATATCGAGAACGCTGAGTCCGGCCAGGGAGGCGGGCAGGTCCAGCCGCGCCAATCGCAGCGGCGTGTCGTCGATCCCGCGCGTCACGATCCCTCCACCGAGATCGATGCTGTGATACCAGCGATGCGCCGCGACGCGCCGTTCCAGGTCGGTTGCCGTCATCACCACAAGTCTCTCATCGAGGCATCATCGCAGACCGGTCGAGCTGACTCCAGACGCTCCGGTCGTGCTTGATCGTGCCCTCTCAGGATGGTCCAATAGGAGTGCACCCATAAAGCAGGTTGTCAGGCACCGCGCATCCGGCGGAGCTCGGACGGCCGGAGGATTGCCCTACGATGTCGAGTCTCGCTCATCCGGACGCACAGAAGAGCTTGAATCGCCGCTCGTTCCTTGGCTATGGCGCGCTGGCGACTGCCGCCGCGATGGTGCCGGCGCGAGCCCAGGCGGCCGTCAGCAAGCGGCCGGAACGCGTCCTGTCGTTCTTCCACACCCACACCGGCGAGCGCCTCAAGATTGCGTATTGCTGCGATGGCGTCTATCAGCCGGAAGCGCTCGCTCAGCTGAACCACCTGCTCCGCGACTTCAGGGTCAACCAGGAAAAGCCGATCGATCCGAACCTCTTCGACCTGCTCCACGAGCTCGGCGGTACTCTCGAAACGGATCAGCCGTATCACATCATCTCCGGGTACCGATCGCCGGAGACCAACGCCATGCTCCGCGAGCGCGGCGGCGCCCATACCGGCGTCGCGAGCAGCAGCCTGCACATGGTCGGCAAGGCGATCGACATTCGCGTTCCGGGCGTGAAGCTGGATCACCTGCGCGGCGCGGCGGCCTCGCTCAAGCTCGGTGGTGTGGGTTTCTATCCGTCCTCCAATTTCGTCCACGTCGATACGGGGCGCGTTCGGTATCTGGTAGATCGGTCGGGTCTAAAAGACCCGGCCCTGCAATCCATCCGGACATCCCGACGCATCGAGCCGCGAACCCGCGAATCGCGAACCCGCCCGCCTTCGCCGACTTCGTCGGCTACGGCGAGGCAGGCTATCCTGTGATCGATGATTGAGAGACGACGGTCACCAATCCAGGGTTGGGGCGTGTTCGCTACCGAGCCAATCAACAAGAACAAGCGGATCATTCACTACGCCGGCGAGAAGATCAGGAACCAGGAGAGCCTGAAGCGCGAGAGGCGCTACCTGAAAAAGGGGCACATCTGGTGCTTCAAGCTGAATCAGCACTACGTGCGCGACGCGGCGGTCGGCGGGAACATCGCGCGCTACATCAACCACTCCTGCACGCCCAACTGCTACACCCGGATCATCGGCGACACCATCTGGATCATCGCCGCCAGGAACATCCGCGCGTGGCGCAGAGCTCACCTACGACTATTCCACTGACGGGGTCGGCTCCATCCAGTGCCGCTGCAGGCCTGGTTGCGCCACCAAGCTTTGAACGCATTCCCTTGACACCTGCTTCGATGCTCGTCCTGTATCTGCACGGCTTCGCCTCGTCTGCCCGGTCGTCCAAGGCGACCTTCTTCGGAAAGAAGTTCCTGGAGGAAGCCGGCGTCAGGCTCGAGACGCCGGACTTCAACGAGCCGGACTTCTCGACGCTCACGATCACCCGGATGGTCGATCAGGTTCTGGGAATCCTCGACGCGCATCCCGGAGGATCGTGCAGTCCTGATTGGCTCGAGCCTGGGGGCGTTCGTCGCCGTGCAGGTGGCCATGGCGCGGCCCGACCGGGTGACGCAGCCTGGTCCTGCTCGCGCCGGCCCTGGAATTCGGCGGTAACCGTATGAAGAGCCTTGGCGACGTGGGGATCGAGGAATGGAAGCGCACGCAACCGCCTCGACATCTTCCACTACGGGTACGGCCGGATGATGCCGGTTCACTACGAGCTGTATGCCGACGCCCGCCGGTACGACTGCGTTCATGCCGCCCTGGGCATGCCGATCCAGGTCTTCCAGGGGCGACGGGACGATGCGGTCGATCCCGTGAGCGGTGGAGCAATGGTCGCGGCGCCCGTCCGAACGTCGAGCTGCACATGCTGGAGGACGACCACCAGCTCACGAGCAGCGTCGACTATATCTGGGGGGAGATGAAACGGTTTCTGGGACATCGGCGCTCTACCAGCAAATCCCCCTGGTACTGCGCCGGGATCTCTGAGGCGTCGATCTTCAGCCGGAACAGATCGATGACCACCTGGTCCGGCCGGGTCCTCCGCAGCGCCTCGGTGAACTCCGGCGAGCCGTTGCCGACCACGATCACCTCGGACTTCTCCAGCAGCTCGTCGATCGAATCGCTGAGGAGCGAGGAGAGGTGCGGGATCTGCTTGTTGATGTACTCCTTGTTGGCGCCGACGAGCCGGGCGATCGACACGTTGCGATCGTAGATGCAGAGCGAGTAGCCCTTGCCGAGCAGCGCTTCGGCGAGGATGACGATCGGGCTTTCACGCAGGTCGTCGGTGCCGGCCTTGAAGCTGAAACCGAGCAGCCCGATGCGCTTGCGCCCGGTCTCGACCACCATGTCGATGGCGTGTCGAATCTGCAGCTCATTACTGCCGAGGATCGACTGGATCACGGGCATGTCGAGGTCGACCTCTTTGGCCCGGTACTGCATGGCGCGCACGTCCTTCGGGAGGCATGAGCCGCCGAACGCGAAGCCGGGCTTCATGTAGTACGACGAAAGATTCAGCTTCTCGTCGCGACAGAAGATGTCCATCACCTCGTGGCTGTCGATGTCGAGCCGCTTGCAGAGGTTCCCGACCTCGTTCGCGAAGCAGACCTTCAGGGCATGCCAGGTGTTGCTCGCGTACTTGATCATCTCCGCCGTGCGGATGCTGGTCGTGATGACCGGCGCCTTGACTTCCGTGTAGAGCGCCTCGGTTGGCTGCGCATCGGACGAGTAGTTGTGGCCGATCAGCGTCATCGGGGGCTGGCGGAAGTCCTTGATCGCGGTGCCCTCGCGCAGGAATTCGGGGTTGACCGCGACGCCGAAGCCGCTTCCGTACTTCTTCCCCGAGGTCCGCTCGAGGGCCGGAATCACGACGCCGTGTGTCGTGCCGGGCAGCACGGTGCTTCGCACGACGACCACGTGGTAGCGCTCCTTTTCCTTCAGCGCTTCACCAATCTGTTCGCACACCCGCTCGAGGTAGGAGAGATCGAGGCTGCCGTTGCGTCGGCTCGGCGTGCCGACGCAGATGAGAGACAGGTCGGTCGCCGCGATCGCTTCCTTCGTCGAGGTCGTCGCCCGGAGCCGGCCGTTCGCGGTGTTGTCGCGAATCAGCTCGTCGAGTCCCTTCTCCACGATCGGGCTGCGCCCGTCGTTCAGGCTCGCGACCTTGTCGGGGTTGACGTCGACGCCGACCACCGAGTGCCCGTCGGCCGCGAACGAGGCTGCCGAGACGCTGCCGACGTATCCCAAACCAAACACCGAAACGTTCATCGTCAATTGCTCCCTAGAGGGGGACCGGCACGGAAAGAGCACGGTCACGTTGTCCGGCCACTTCGTCTGGAAAGCGTGACAGTCCCCTCAATGCGTCCTCGAAATCCTGTGCAACGGCCGACCAGTCGTACCGTTCGACGACCAGGCGCCGAGCGGCCTGTTCCATGAAGCGCCGGCTCTCGGCATCGCGTATAAGCCGGACGACAGCGTCTGCGAACGCTGCCCGGGTCGTCCGCGAGCATGATGTCGGTGCCGTCGGAGACGGGCAGCCCTTCCGCGCCGATCGACGTCGAGACGACGGCCTTTGCCATGCCCATCGCTTCGAAGATCTTCAAGCGAGTGCCCCCTCCGATCCGCAGAGGCACCACGTAGACGCTTCCCGCCGCGAGATGCGGCCGCACATCGTCGACGCTGCCGGTGACTTCAACGCCGTGCTCCTCGCCGAGCCGCCGCACCGCCGGGGTGGGAGAGCGGCCGATGATGCTGAGCGTGGCGTCCGGCTCGCTGCGGCGGACGAGCGGCAGAATCTCGCGGACGAAGTAGACCATTCCGTCCTCGTTCGGCAGCCAGTCCATCGAGCCCGTGAACACGATGTGGGAGCGGCGAACCGGGACCTCGGGCAGCGGCGCGAAGTACCTGGTGTCGACGCCGGTCTTCACCACGTGAACCGGCTTGCGGAGTGCGCCCGGATAGAGGCGCTCGAACGTTGCGCCATCGGCCTCGGACACCGCCAGGACCAGGTCGAATCGCGACAACGCTTCGCGCTCGAATCGGAGCATGCGCTGCCACTGCCGGTTCAGCAGCTCTCGCGAGATCGCATTCGTCGCGGTCTCTGCGTGCCGCCGCCAGATCTCCGCTTCGACGTTGTGCGTGAAGAGGATCGACGGACACGGCAGCGTCGGCGGCAGGTTCACGACCGGCGGAAGGAAGTCACAGACCACGACATCGAACGCCCCGGAGCCGAGCAGCTCCACGACACGTGCCGCATATGCCGGCGACTGGTATTTCGCTACCGCATACGGGATCGGGTCAACGATGTGGCGTGCGGCGTCTGCGTAGAAGCGGAGGGTCCCTTTGGCAGGGTCCGACCGCGGAATTGTTTCGAGCCGGCGGGAGACTTCGCGCATCCCCGTCCGATGCTCTTCCCGCTGCGACGGCTCCGAGAACGACAGGTAGGTAATGTCGTGTCGCGCCGCGAGGTGCCGCATCAGGTGCCAGGTGCGGAGCTTGCCGCCCTTGTCGAGCGGCAGGAGCAGGCCGGCGTTCAGCCAAAGGATCTTCACGGTGTGGCCCTTCCTACGCCGTGGCCTGCAGCCGGTCGGCGGCGGCTGCCGATTCGACGGCGGGAAGCACCTGGACTCCGTCGCCGTCGATGAACGTGCGATACCAGAGCTCGAGATTCAGGAGGCTCCAGATCGCGTCCGCGCCATCGGCCACGCCCGACTGGTGGGCGGCAATCAGTCGTTCGACGCCGGCCGGTTCGATGATGCCGCGCTGGCGGCTGCGGGAGTCGAGCAGCACGTCGCGCGCGATGCCGCTCCACTGACCGCGCATCCAGATCCCGAACGGCACGGGGAATCCCATCTTCGGGCGCGACAGGATTTCCGCCGGCAGCATCGACCGCACCGCCTCGCGCAGAATCCACTTCGTGGTGAATCCCCGCAGCTTCAGACGCGGCGGCAGGGAAGCCGCGAACTCGACGAGCTTGTGGTCGAGGAACGGCACCCGGCTCTCGATCGACGCCGCCATGCTCATCTGGTCCTGCTTCATGAGCAGCTCGACCAGGTAGGTCTTGAGGTCGGCATAGAGCAGGCGATCCAGCACCGTGCTGCTGCCGTTCGGCGCGTCGAAGTAATGTTTCGACGGACCGTAGACCTGCTCCGGGGAGCTGTCGGCAAAACGCGCGGCGAGCAGGTCGTGCTGGCGCGCGAGGCCGATCGCCGCGAAGTTGTCGAAGAACATCGCCTCGGGCGTTCGCTCCATCGCCACGAACGACCGGCGGGCATAGCGCCGGATCGAATGGGGCAGGAGCGGAACGACCGTCCCGGCGATCCAGCTGCGAAGGGGATGAGGCAGCACGCCGTAGGCGGCGGCGGCCCGCCAGTTGACCAGCGCTTTCGGATACTTCGCGTACCCGGCGAGCAACTCGTCGCTGCCTTCCCCGGTCAGCACCACCTTGACGTGCCCGCGCGCGAGCTCCGACACGAAGTACAGCGGGACGCTCGAGGGATGGGCAATCGGCTCGTCCTCGTGCCAGATCAGGCGTGGCAGCGCGCCGAAGAAGTCGTGTTCGTCGATCACGACCTCGTGCGCGTCCGCCTTGATGGCGGTCGAGACCTGGCGCGCGTAATCGAGTTCGCTGTAAGCCCGGTCCTTGAACGCCACCGAGAACGTCTGCAGCGGACGATCGATCATGCCGGCCATCAGCGCCGCGATCGCGCTGCTGTCGAGACCGCCCGACAGGAACATGCCGAGCGGCACATCGGCCATCAGACGGATGCGGACCGCCTGTTCGAGCAGCTCGCGGAACCGCTGCACCGCTTCCTGATCGGAGATCGAGGTGAGCCGCTCGTCACTCCGGCCCGCGGGAACGTCCCAGTACTCGCGGATCGCGATCTGGCCCTGCTGGAAGACCAGCGTATGGCCGGGGAGCAGCCGGTGGATGCCTTTGAAGAGCGTCTCGGCGCCCGAGAGGTATCTGGTGCTCAGGAGCTCGGGGAGCCGCGATTCGTCGGCCTCGGCCCGGATGAGCCCGCTCTCGAGAATCGATTTGATCTCGGATCCGAACACCAGGCGGTCGCCGGCCTGGGCCCAGTAGAGCGGCTTCACGCCGAGGCGATCGCGCGCGAGCAGCAGCCGGCGGCGCGGCGCGTCCCAGATCGCGAACGCGAACATGCCCCGGAGGTGCTCGACACAGCTGTCGCCCCACTGCTCGTAGGCATGGACGATGGTCTCGGTGTCGGAGCGAGTCCGGTAGACATGACCGGCGCGTTCGAGCTCCGGCCGGACGTCCGCGTGGTTGTAGATCTCGCCGTTGAAGACGATCCAGACCGAGCCGTCTTCGTTCGCGAGCGGCTGATGGCCGGCCGCCAGGTCGACGATGCTCAGCCGGCGGTGGCCGAGAGCCGCGCGCTCGTCGTAGTAGCCGCCCGCATCATCGGGGCCGCGATGCGCGATGACGTCGCGCATCCGCGGCAGACGCGACGATCCTCCGCGCTCGCGGCTCCGACCGACGATGCCCGCGGTCCGACAATTGAATCGTCCTGCAATCCCGCACATGTCAGATACCCGCGGCCTGCGCGCGCTCGGCGCCGGAAAGCGAGCGAGCCGGCAGGCTCGCAACGTAGAGATCCTCGAACGATCGCACCATGCGCTCGAAGGAGTAGCGCTGCCGTACTTGCGCCTGCGCGCGCTGGCCGATGCCGGCGGCGATGCCGCGGTCGGTGAAGAGGTGACGTAGCGCGTCGGCGAGCGCCTCAGCGTTGCCGGGCTCGAACAGCAGGCCGGTGTGGCCGTGTTCGATCAAATCGAGCAGTCCGCCAGTGGCGCTGGCGACCACGGGCAGTCCCGCAGCCATCGCTTCGATCGCGCCATTGGGAAACGCCTCCGACCGGGACGGCAGCACGAAGACGTCGGCCTCGGCGAGCAGCTGTGCGACATCCTCGCGGTGCCCGAGGAACTGCACCCGGCGCTCGAGCCCGCGCGCGCGCGACGAGCGCTTCGAGCTCGGCCCGGCGTGGACCATCGCCGACCACCTGGAACTCGCACGTCGGGGAATTCCGCGGCGAGCAGTGCGGCAGCCGCGATCAGCGTCTCGTGACTCTTTTCCGGACGCAGGTTGGCGACGGTGATGACCGAGCGGACCGGCCGTCGCGCGGTGACGGCATCCCGGTCCGGATACGCCGCGGCCTCGACGCCGTTGGGAATCACGGCAATCGACTCGGGCGCGAGCCCCTCCTCCAGCAGGATGCCGCGGGCCGCCGCCAATTGGCGACGACCGTCGTCGCGCAGCGATACGCCTGGCGCTGCAGCCGAATCTGCCCCGGCGACTTGTCCGGGTTCAGCTCGCGACGGCTGCCGATGCGCACCGGCACTCCCGCCAGCGCGGCGCCAGGCAAGCCGAAGATGTTCGCGTAGAGGTCGCAGGTCTGAACCACTTCGATCCGCTCACGCCGGCACCACCGCGCGAATGCGACGAGCGCGCCGAGCGTGGCCGGACGGGCGAACCCCTGGATCGGAAACTCGGCAATGGAGGCCGCGCGTTCCGCGACCCTGCGGCAGCCACGCGCCACGCTTTTCGAAGCACGCGACGTGAACCCTGAAGCGCGAGGGGTCGAGCCGGCGAATGAGCTCCGTCATCTGCCTCTCGGTGCCGCCCGGCTCGAACCGGGTCAGGAAGACGGCAACCGAAACTTGAGGCGGCAAGTTCACAACCGTCAATCTCAGCAAGCGGGGTGCCACGCCGATGACGGCTAAGTGGCGGTATTTTTGTGGCTTGGACTACCCACTCGCACCCTGGTGGGTCATGTTGGGTAGAGCTCAGGAGCAGGGCTCACGCTGGCGCTACGCGGCGACCGACATTGCCGTATCCAGGTACTGCCGGTGCCAGAGCTCGAAGACGAGCAGCTGCCACAGGCGAAGGCTGTGGTCGCGCTTGCCGCCGAGATGCTCGTCGACGATCCGATCGACAAAGGCTGGGGCAAAGTAGCCGCGCTGGCGCGTCGTCGGTGACCGCAGCACGTCGGAGAACACGTCGGTCAGGCCGCCGCGGAACCAGACGCCGAGCGGCACGCCGAATCCCTGTTTGCGGCGGTCGAGGATCTCCGGGGGCAGGAGGCGCCTGGCAGCCTCTTTCAGCACGTGCTTGCGCCGCCCGTTCGCGATTTTCAGCGACGCCGGCAGCGTGGAGGCGAACTCGATGACCTCGTTGTCGAGCAGCGGCACCCGGGACTCGATCGAGTGCGCCATGCTCATGCGGTCCACCTTCGTCAGCACGTCTTCCGGCAGATAGGTCTCGAAATCGAACCGCATCATCCGGCTGTGCGGCGGCAGCGCGTCGAACCGTGCGAAGTGCCGGGCCAGGACATGTTCCGCCTGATTGCCATCGAGCAGCTGCTGCATGTCAGCCGAATAGAGCGCGCGTTTCTCGTCCGGCTGGAAGAACGCAATCGAATCCAGATAGCGGCCGTTGTCGCTCGCGTGAGACGTGACGGAGGAAGTTCTTGCCGCGCACGCCGTGCGGCAGCAGCGGCCAGACGATGGACGCCAGCTGCCGCTTGCCGGGCAACGGCAGGTTGTCGAACTGCGCGACCCGTGGGTGTGGGAGGTAGCGATCGTACCCGCCGAAGAGCTCGTCCCCGCCGTCCCCCGACAGCACCACCGTGACGTGCCGGCGCGCGATCTCTGAAACGTACCAGGTCGGGATGGCTGAGGAATCGGCAAAGGGCTCGTCGAAGTGCTCGATGAGGCGGTCGAGAATCGACAGGCCGTCCGGTCGCACCACGAACTCGTGGTGGTCGGTGCCGAAGTGCGTCGCCACCCGGCGCGCGTGCTCGAGCTCGTCGAACTGCGGCTCGTCGAAGCCGATCGAAAAGGTCTTGACCGGCCGGCTCGACGCCCGGGCCATCAGGCCGACCACGACGCTCGAGTCGACACCGCCCGAGAGAAACGCGCCGAGCGGCACGTCCGACACCATGTGCGATTCCACGGCATCCGCGAGCACGCTCTCGAGCGCATGCGCGGCCTCCTCGTCCGATGTGCCACGGAACGGTTCGGCGGTGCCGATCTGCCAGTACTGCCGGACCTCGAGCCGGCCTCCCTTGAACGTCAGGTAATGGCCCGGCGGGAGCTTCCTCACCCCTTTGAAGATCGCCCGATCCCGCGGCACGTAGAGGAACGACAGGTAGTGATCGAGCGCTTCCGGATCGATCTCTCGATCGACGGCGCCGGCCGCGAGCAGGGACTTGATCTCGGAGCCGAAATACAACCGCTCGCCGCGCATCGTGTAGTGCAGCGGCTTGATCCCGGCCCGATCGCGCGCCAGCAGCAGCATCCGCTCCCGCCGATCCCAGATCGCGATGCCGAACATTCCGCGCAGCCGCCCGAACGCCTGCTCGCCCCACTCTTCGTACGCATGGACGATGGTTTCGGTGTCGCTGGAGGTGTAGAACCGGTGCCCCGCAGACTCCAGCTCGCGCCGGAGCTCCCGATAGTTGTAGATCTCGCCATTGAAGACGATCCAGATCGTCTCGTCCTCGTTGTGGATCGGCTGATGCCCGGTCGAGAGATCGATGATGCTCAGCCGGCGCATGCCCAGGCCGACGCCTGGCTCGACGTGAATGCCTTCGTCATCGGGCCCACGATGCCGGATGACGTCGCACATGCGCGTGGACACGTGGAGACGCGTCGAGCGTGGCTGACGGAGTTGAGTCGGCGAAGCCGGCGATACCGCACATCACAATCCCTAGTCGCTAGTGGTTAATCCTGAATCCCACCTTCGCGCTCCGCGCTACGGCGGGCAAGCCCGCCTACACCTCATGCACAGCCGGGGCCAGCTGTGTCATCCGGACCAGTGGCCGGCGGTGGGGCAGGGAGACGAGCGGGTCGCCGCCGACATGCAGTTCGGCGCCGTTCACGAGCACCGCTTCTGACCAGCCTTGTCCGTCCTCCACGAGCGAGAGCCAGCCTTGCGTCTGTCTGAAACTCGGCCGTGCCCCAGCGGGAGACGGGCGCAGCATCGTGATCGGACGCCGTCCCATCCGGTTCGACGGCGGCGAGCAGGCAACATCTCGCCGCCGTCCCAGCGAAGCCGGAAGGATGCGGTGTGCCATCCGGCGGCAGGCTGCTCCGACGGGCACGGGTTCGATGGTTACGCCGCTGGTCATCGCAGAGGTCGCGGGAATGAACGTCGCGATCGTTGCCGGGGGGGTGACCTCGATCGAGCTCTGTGCTGTTGGAGCGGGCTCGACAACGCCGTAGTCGGGTGACCAGACGGCCAGCGGCGATTCGCCGGGCGGCAAGAGGAGCAAGGGCGCCGTGCTCGCCAGCGTCAGTGCGTGCTGTTCCTGCGTCAGAAGCGCAACGTGCGGACTCGCTGACGTGAGCTGCCAGCCTGGATGAAGATGCCAGAAGGCCTCGAACGACACGGGGGTCGAGGGACCGAGGATGTGGTCGAGGATCCACCAGCCGATGCCGTGCACCGCAAGCACGCCTCGGGTGTGCCGGTAGGGTGAATAGGCTCCATGCGTCCCCTCGACGTAGTCGCTGTTACCCGCGGTTCTCCAGACGCGCGCCTCTGCCATGGTCCTGCTGGCCCAATGGAACGCGCCGCGCGGCTCAGACTTGTGGGCGCCTGCCCAGCATCACCGTGTTGTGCATGCTCGTGCCGCGGAAGCGGTCGCGAAGCTCGGCGTCCATGGTGTAGGTCGCGGTTCCGGGATCGATGAGCAGCGGACGGCCCGAAACCGACAACGTCAGCGCAAGCGCATCCGAATGCGCATGGCCGCCGTTGAGGAACCCGTGCGGGCCTGCGTCGAAGACGAGATGGTCTCCGGACGCGGTGCGCGACACGTAGTAGCCGCTCGCGCCGAAGCGCCACCGACGCGGGTGCTGGCGTCTCGGGCGGCACGGACGCCGCGCGTTCCCCGCAGAGCCAGTAGGCCTCTTCGGGCACGGCCCCGACTCGAAGCGTCCCGTCTCCCAGGAGCGCGGCCGCGGCGCCCAGCGTAGGACGGCAATCCTCGGCGCTGCGGCCGCAGATCGGAAACAGCTGCCCGCCATCGTCGTCGCCCAGCTGTGGCCGGATCCCGGCCTGGTCGCAGATCGCGCGCAGGTATCGCGCCTGGACGCGGACGGCATTTTCGAAGATGTCTGCGGCCGTGTCGCCGGCTCGCCTGGCGACGCGGGCCGCGAGCAGGTAGAAGTCGGTGGAGTAACGGTGATAGTGCGCCGACAGCTCCGCATGGCCGCCGTCGGAATGGATCTGCCGGCTCGCCTCCTCGATGAGCACATCCCTGCCGAGCCTGACACGCCGCGGGCTGGCCGACAGTTCGGGCAGCGTGCATCCAGCCACGTACAGCGCGAGCGCCTCGCCGGTGAGGTGCGTGTTGGGGCTGAAGTAGCGCGAGAGGTTCTGCTCGATGTGCGTGAGCTGCCGATCGAGCGCGACGAGCAGATCGACGATCCAGGGCTCTTCGTTTTCATGCCCCGCAGCACCCGCGAACATCTCGAGTGCCCAGAGCCAGCTCAGACCGCGGAACGCGAGCTCCAGCATGCTCGCCCAGTTGGTGCCGATGAGAGGCGGATTGGCCTTCAGCCAGCTCTGGAGCTGCGCGACGAAGCACCGGTAGAAGCGGCGATCTCCTGACAAGGCGTAGGCCCGGCCGAGGACGAGCCAGTGCTGATGCCGGTTCAGTTCCCAGATGATCTTGTGGTCACCCGCTCGCCGGATCGAGAAACGGCACGTCCGCCCAGTAGGCGGCCGGTGAGCGGCGCCCGTGCACCGGATCGGTGTGCCAATCCGGGTCCGCACCGAGCTGCAAGGCACGATAGCCGAGCAGGTCATAGCGTCCGCTGAGAATCTGCTCGGCACGCGCGAGCGGCGTCCTCACGTGCGGAAGGGAACGCGCGCAGGACGACTGCGACCAGATCCGGGAGCTCTCTTGCGTTGACCGGGAACACGGATGGCCGGCTGGCGAAGTGGCGCCCGAGCGCGAGGTGCGCCGCGCGGAAGTCTTCACGCTTCGAGCGCTTCGCGAACCGCCGACCAGTCCGGCGCCGCAATCTGCGTGGTCAACGCGCGAGCGGAGCGACGATCGCCGCCAGCCAGGCGTGAGGGCCGCAGTGCGAACGCGTCCTTCGAGCTTTCGCGCTTCACAGCAGTGCCCGGAAGCGCAACTCCTCCGACGGCATCGCGACGAGCCGGTTGAAGACCTGTCGCGTCATACCGGGCGGGCGCTGGGCTCTGAAAGCGGTCCGCGCGGCGTGGCCATGCTTTCATACAGCGCCAGCCACCGGGATCGCACCGACATGCCATTGGTATTCGGCGCAGCTCTCACGCGCCGCCGCCGTCAGGCGCTCGGCGAGCGCAGGATTCGCCAGCAGGCGAAGCATGTGCGCCGCGGCCGCCTCGTGATCGCCGCATTCGACGAGCAGGCCGTGCTTGTCGTCGGTGAGAATCGCGGGCACGCCGCCGGCGTTCGTCGACACGACCGCGCACCCGCTCGCGAACGCCTCGAGCACCGACGACGGCATGTTGTCGATGTCGGGCGTCTGCAGATAGATGTCGGCCTCGGCGTAGTAGCGCCAGATGTCTTCGGGCGCGACGCGTCCGGCGAACCGGACGTGTTCGAGCCGCAGCTCGCGGGCGAGCTCGCGCAGGCGCTGGTCTTCGGACCCGGCGCCGACCAGCGTCAGCGTTGCTTCAGGATATCGGTCCTGGACGAGCCGGAACGCGCGCAGCGTGCACGCGACGTTGTAGAGCGGCTCGAAATTCCGCGTCGAGAGGACGTTCGGCCGGAGAGGAGTCCGCGGTCCGGAACCGGAACCGATCCACGTCGACGATGTTGGGGATGACCTCCGCGCGAATGCCGAACCCGGCGAAGACGTCCTGGAGGAAGCGGGACGGCACGGCGTTGCGCTCGACCCATCGCAGCGTGCGGCGGGCAATCGCCGATCGCCGGAGGTGGTCGGGCGCCTCGCCGCTGCGGTAATTCATCACGACCGGCTTGCCGAGGAGCTTGGCGATCAGGACGGCCGGCAGCGGAGCGAGCAGGAACGAGAAGTACGAGGCGGAGAAAACGTGGACGACATCAGCGCGCCGCAGCTCGCGGAGGAGCAGTGGCCAGTAGCACAGTTGCGTGGCAACCGTGCGCACGTATTTGACCTCGGCCGCGCGCCGCAGGATGCCGGGCGGCAGCGGGTTGATGGGCACGAGCCAGGCGTCGACGTCGGGATCGCCTTTCCAGGCGCGCAACAGACGATCGGCCTGGACGGCCTGTCCGCCGAGGATGCCCATCGAAGGGGCGACGAGGGCGATGCGAAGGGGTCGAGCTCTGTGGGACTGCATGAGGTCGTGGGGCGCCACTGTATTGAATGCCACCTGTGCAAGGCCCAGGCCCGTGATGAGTGAAGTGTTCAATAACCATGCAGACTAGGCCCGATTCAGGCAATCTCATCCATTGTTATGGCTGACTTTGTCCGTATTCGTACTCATCAATATCGGCGTATCGTCAATAAACAAAGGCGTTTTTAGTTTTCCTGTGTAAAAGGTACAAACTGCTGAGTTGTCCTCTTGATCCAACGCTGAGTCAGGTTTTCCTTCGCGCTCCGAATTCGGCCCAAATCCAACGTGGTCAGATCTTTGCCTTAAGTGCTCCTGTAAGCGGCTGTCCGTGTGACAGCTGATTCCAACCTCAGCACAAACCCGGCCGAAGACGGCGTATTTTGATGAGCTACACGCCTGTCGCGGGGCGCCTCTGCGCCAACGAGCTCGACTGTAGAGAAGTGTGTGCTGACCATCCCGGCTCTGGAGGTCCGATGCGATTGTTCGACAGAGTCACTCACGTGGCAGCCACGCCTGCCGCGGCGGCGCTCGTCGCGATGCTCGTCGTATCCGCTCCAGCGGGTGCCCAGACGACGATCGAATTACCTGCCGAGAACGCGACCGCGCGAGCCGGGAAGTGGGTCGTGACCTCCGACGCGACGGCGCCCGGTGGTGGAAAGACGATGCGTCATCCCGATGCGGGCGCGGCGAAGCTCACCACGGCGCTCGCCAGCCCGGCGAACTATTTCGAGCTGACGTTCTCGGCCCAGGCCGGCGTTCCCTACCACCTCTCCCTCTACGGCAAGGCGGACGGCAATTACTGGGGCAACGATTCCGTCTTCGTTCAGTTCCGCGGCAGCGTCAACTCCTCGGGTTCGGCGAAGTGGCGCATCGGTACGACCTCGGCCACCGAGGTCAATCTCGAGGATTGCAGCGGCTGCGGTCTGTCGGGTTGGAAATGGCAGGACAACGGCTGGGGTCTGAACGTCACCGGCGAATCGATCTACTTCGCAACCACCGGCACCCAGACGATGCGGGTGCAGACGCGCGAGGACGGGCTCGCGATCGATCAGATCGTTCTCGCTCCCGAGGCCGCCCAGGTCGTCCAGCCGGCAGCGACGGGGGCGACGATCAAGGTGTTCGACTGGAATACCCACCACGGCATCGGCACCGATGGCGTCTTCAGCCTCGATCGTTTCATCCCCTATATCGTGAGCAGCGGCGCGAACGTCGTCTCGCTGAACGAAGTCGAGAAGAACGTCGGCGGCTACGGCAACGTCGATGCGCCGGCGAAGTACGCCGCGCTGCTGAAGGCCGCGACCGGCAAGACCTGGAACTACAAGTTCGCGCAGCGGGACGGCAACACCAACGGACAGGGCAACCTGATTCTGACGACCTTCGCGGTCGAGGCGTCCGATACCTATGAGCTCAGTTACTCGCGGTCGGTCGCGCGCGTGCAGATCCTGGTCAACGGGATTCGCGTGAACGTCTTCTCGACGCACCTCGACGCCGATTCCGCGAGCCGGCGGACGACGCAGATGAAAGAGCTCAAGAGCTGGGCGTCGAGCTTCTCCGAGCAGCGCATTCTTGCCGGCGACTTCAACGCGTGGCCTGGCGCCGCCGAGATCTCGAACATGACCAGCAGCTACATCGATACCTGGGCGGCAGCGAAGTCGGCCGGTACGGCGGTCGCGTACTCCGGAAACGAGGCAGGCAATACCCGCAACAGCCGCATCGACTACGTGTGGCTCTCGAAGAGCGCGACCCGGACGACCATCAAGGGCTCGCGGGTTTACGACGTGCGCAACTCGAGCGGTGTGATGCCCTCGGATCACCGGCCGGTGATGACGACGCTCGAAGTGAAGTAAGAACTCAGCTCCAGTTTCCAGTTCCGTTGCCAGTAGCCAGTAGCCAGTTGCAGCGAACAACTGGCTACTGGTAACTGGGAACTTGGAACTCATGCCCCCCGCGCCACCGCCACATGGCCGCGCCTTCCCCGTGTATCGCGGAAGCGCTGACGGACGATCCCGACGAAGAAGCAGAGCCAGAGCTCGTGCTCGAAGGCGCGACTATGGCGGCCCCGCAGCGATTCGACGATCCTGCCGCGGAGTGCCGTCAAGGCCTTGCGATACAGGTATCGCGGCACGCCGAAGATGTGCGGCACGTCCGTGAAATCCAGCGTGGTCTGCTCGGGCGCTTCCATGTCGAGCCCCGAACGTTCGTAGAGCAGCGCTCGGCTGATGCCGCGCCAGTAGAACCAGCGGCGGAAATAACGCTTGTTCAGACGGTCCGCCGGAATGATGTGTCGAAGGCTCAGCTCCGGGACATAGAAGCCGCGCAGCCCAGCTTTCCTGGCGCGGATGCACCATTCGCGGACCTCCTGCCCCAGGAGCGTCCCGGCGCGTCTGCCGGTGTGCGGGTCGAACAGCCCCGCGCGCTCGAACGCACTCCGCTTGAACGCCATGTTGACGCCGAGCGGTACACGCGTACCGAACTCGATCGGATCCGGCCCGTAGTCGAGCAGCGCGATGACCGCCCACTGCTTGCCGCCATGGTCAGGCAGCCACGCCGGGCGGGACCCGCCCCAGATTGGCAGGACGCGTCCTCCGACGTAGTCGCAGCCTGGACGCCGCAGACCTTCCGCCGCGCGATTCAGCCAGTCCGCCGGCACGCGCACGTCGTCATCGGTCGTGGCGATGATCGCGCCGGCCGCGGCCCTGATGCCGCAGTTGAGCGCCGGGCTCCGGCCCTGCTCGCGTTCGAAGAAGTAGCGGAGCGGCACCGGGAAGGACGCCGCCGCCTCCTGCACCACGGCGCGGGTGTCGTCCGGCGAGTTGTTGTCGACGACGATGACCTCCCAGGGGCCGTCGGGTTGAAGGCCGGCGAGGCTCCTCAGCGTTTCGCGAAGATCGGCCGCACGGTTGTAGGTCGCGATGACGATCGAGTACTTCAACGTGGACTCCGGCATGGCTGTTTCGCCCGCGTTCATGACGGTCAGGCAGTGATCGCCCGCTTGGTATTCATCGCCACCGGCACGGTCCGGATGAACGGCAGGGACAGCAGCTCGTACACGAGGCGGAGCGCTCGTTCCGTGGCCGTGCCGGCATGGAAGAACACCTCGTCGGCCGCCCGGTGGCGTTCCGCGCTGCGCAGGTGCGGGGCCGCGAGTGCCTCGCGGATTGCTTCGGCAAGCTCTCCCGCGGTGGAGACCACGGCCGCCGCGGAACGGAGCAGGGCCACTTTGTCCGGATTGATTCGCGCCGCCTCGATCAGGCCGGGCGCATCGAAGACCACGAGCGGGCGATCCGCGGCGCAGAACTCGAAACCGATCGAGCTGTGATCGGTGACCATCACGTCGCTCGCGAGCACGTAGGGAGTGGAGTCGCCGCCTGCGGCGAGCAGGAAATGCGGTCCGCTGAACCGCGCGAACCGCCCACGCCAGTCGATGCCGCCCGTATAGCGCGGATCCGGATCCAGGGATCGATCGTGCAGCTTGGCGATGACGTTGCACCCTGACGCGAGCAGCGTCTCGACGATCTCTTCACCGGCGTAGTTCAGCGCGGATGCCGGCGAGAAGGTCGGCGCGAAGATCACCGTGGGCCGTGCGTTGTCGAGCCCCAGCGATGCCGCCATCGTTCTGGGATCCGAGGTTCTCGAGGTCAGCACGTCCGCTTTCGGATAGCCGACCAGCACTGCCCGGTCTTCCGGCACGAGCCCGGCCTCGACATACGCGCGGCGGCGGCCTTCGTTGGGAAACGCGACGCGGTCGTACCGCATGAAATTGAGGGGAAGGCCGGTCGGGCAATCGAGGTTGTACTTTCCGGCGACCCCGTGAAAGAAATTGAGCTGCCGGGCCACCCGGCGCAGTTTCACGGCCTCCCAGGGATCTGCATTCACATAAAGATCGAACCGCCGCCATCGCACGCGGCCGCGGTCGACCACGGATTCGGCGACGCCGTGTTCCTGGAAGGCGGCCGCAAGATCCGCGCGTTCCGGGCCCGTGAAGCGCACCCGCAGCCGGCTGTCGGTCAACAGCCGCTCGAACACCGGCCGCAGGACGGCGAGGTTCATCGGCGTCCGGGCTTCGATCAGGATCGATCGGCGGCTGCCGATCCGTGCCACGGCATGATCGAGCTGGCGCACGACCTGCCCGACCGAGCGGGTGATGGGCCTCGGTGCGGGGCCGGTCACGGCATCCTCTGGCAGGCCTGGCGAGGCTGATCTGCGCGGGACCGGAGCTGTGGCCTGTGGAGCGCGCTGAGGACTACGCGGACTGTGGCCATAGCTTCGCGTCGTGGCGGCGAATCGCCTCGCAAACCGCCGGGGCCGGCTCGAGTTCCAGCACGTCATACAGCTCTCCCACGGACCGGGCGGTAGCGCCGCCCGGCTTGTAGAAGAGATCGGCAGCCACGCGCCGCCGCTCGGCGCTCTGTGCGCCGGGATCGGAAAGGCCCTGTTCCACGGCGGCGACGGCGCCGGCCAGGTCATCGACCGAGCGTGACACGGTGGTGAGCAGCGCAACGTAATCGGGATGGACGTTGGCGAGCTCGATGAGCTGGGGGCGATGGATGCGAACCACCGGCTTGTCGCGCAACAGGAACTCGAATCCGGCCGAGCTGTGATCGGTGATCATCATGTCGGCTGCCACCAGGTAAGGGGAGATGTCGTGGCCGGGCGCCAGGGCGCCCTGGCCACGCACCAGGAGCGGCTGCAGTTTCGCCGCCCAATCCACACCGCCCGAGTAGCGCTCGCGCAGGTCGCGCGACCGGTCGTGCAGTTTCATGATCACGTTCACCGGCAGGCGACCGAGCGCCTCCAGGAGCTCGACGCCCATGGCGTTCAGCGACGACGCCGGTGACCACGTTGGCGCGTAGAGCACCGTGGGTTTCGCGGGATCCAGTCCGAGCGCCTGGAGCACGTGGTCGCGCCGGAACGTGTCGTCCACCAGGCAGTCGACTTTCGGCATGCCGACGAGCCGAATCGCCGGGCTGTCGGCATCGACTGCGCCGCGCGCGATGAAGTTGCGGAGCCGGCGTTCGTTGACGAAGAACAGCCGGTGCCACTCCCGCATCGACCGATCCGGAGCGTCGAAGCCGTACTTCCCGCCAACGCCGTGGAAGACCTGGATTCGTGCCGTCCCTCGGAGCAGCGGCGCCCACATGAAGTCGGAGGCGATATAGGCGTCGAACCTGATGAGCGCGGCCCGGCGCGGGTGGATGAGCCGGATGCCCCGTGCCTCGTGGTAAATCTCCGCGATCCGGTCCGGTTCTTCGGAGGCCGTGAAGTAGGTACTCGACTCGCTCGTCGGCCTGCATCGCGCGGTAGACCGGCGCCACCATCGTGAAATTCACCGGCGTTCGCGCATCGACGAGAATTCGCCGCCGGTCCGACCGGCGGCTGAAGCGTCTGTCGAGGCGGCGCACCCCGCGGAGCAGAGAGCCCAGGACAGCGCTCATGTACTCAGCCCCAGCGCCGCCTGCGGGTGCGGCCGGCAACCGCGCGCGCCTGAAGTCTGGCGTCGCCGGTCCGTGCCAGCAGATAGTCGCGCGGCACGGTCGCGAGCGCGAGCAGATAGTAGAACGTCCAGTGATACGCCACCGAGGCGAACAGCGCGCAGACGAACCAGCCGGCGAGCGCGGCCGACAGCATTTCGGCGTGCGTGATGAGCAGCTCGCGCTCCCGCGGATCCAGTGCGGGAACGGCGCCGTTTCGCTGATGGCCGCGGCCGGCATCGAATCGGCGCAACAGCCGCCGCGTCTGAATCGGGGCGTACATCCCGCGGGCGAGCAGAAACCCGAAGATCATCAGGCCGCCGATGCCGAGCTCGGCCGCGACCTGCAGCACCACGTTGTGGCTCTCGCGCCAGGCTTCCTGCCGTCCGTCGGGGTTGTAGTTCTTGAACTGCCCGGCGCCGACGCCGGTCAGCGGGTGGGCGAGAAAGGCGTCGTACGATTCCCTGAGCAGGATCGAGCGCGCCTCGCGTGAGCCCGTCTGATCGAGATTCTTGTCAGTGATGCTGGCGATGCGCTGCCAATAGGATGACGGCAGCAAGGGCAGCGCCAGCATTGCCGCCAGCGCGGCGCCGAACACGACGCCAGGCCTGCGTTTCACGATGTTCGCCGCGAGCACCAGGACCATCGCGACCAGTCCCACCGTGCCGGCCCGTGATTGCGAGGCCACCACCGCGAAGAGCATCAGCACCGCGCCGAGCGCCGCCATCACCGCGCCTGATCGGTGAGATCGGCCGGAAGGCGAAGAACCCGGCGAGCGGCAGGATCGCGACCATGTTGAGCGCCAGGTCGTTCGGATTCTTGAACATGCCGCCGACGGCGCCCTGCACGCGGCCGTTCTCGATCAGGTGGATGCCGCGCGCGTAATCGAGGACAGTGCGTCCCGCGATGTAGCCGCTGGCGATCACGATCAGCCAGGTGAACTGCTCGATCCGCCTGGGCGAGGTCAGCGTGTTCACCATCAGCACGAAAATGAGCACCACTTTCGCGTAGAGATCGGTGAAGGTGTGGATCGCCCCGCCCATCCAGACGGAGAACGGAGCCGTCGCCAGGATGCACAGCGCGAAGGCGAGAACGCCGAGCAACTCCGGCGTGGTTCTCGAGAGAGGCAGTCCCCGGCCAAGCCGGCTCCCGATCAGCGATCCAAGCGCGAACAGGGCGGCGATTTCGGCCAGAGGAAGCGACGCGCAACGGCGTGAAGAGATCCTGCGGCCGGAAGAACAGCACCGCGGTGAAGACCATCAGCCCCAGGAACGCCCAGTCGCGGCGTTCCTCCGCGGACAGCGGCGGATTCCGGCACGAGCACGCGCATTGTTGACCCGCATCGCGGGCGGCCCCTGCGCTCCCGGCGTCCGCATTCAGCCGCAAGACCTCGGATTGAGCCGTATTCTTCTTCGTGCCGTAGCCGAAGGTCAGCCGCTCCATCATTACTTCCACACCTCACGCCCCCGCCCCAGCGAGAACAGGCCCGTCACCGCGGCGAGATTCATCATCACGAAGGTGAACGCCACCCGTGCTGCCCGATACACCATCACCGCGCTCCCTTGCCAATCGCGACGGGCAGCTTGGTCGCGAACCGTTGTTCGGTATGCCGATCTCGGGCTTCGAGCCAGGCCCCGAGTGCCGCCAGCGCATAAAAGCCCGCCTGGGCCGCCACGCGCCAGGCTGTAAAGCCACCCGTCGTCGGCCAGCGCGATGCTGGAGCCGAGGAGCCCCACGAGCGCCCACGGCACGATCAGCCGCCCGACCTTGTGGGACATGTACTGCAGCCACACCGGGTTGACGATCGGCAACAGCAATCGCGGCTCCTGGCCGAGAATCTGATAGTTGCCGGCGAGGGTGCGGCGCTTTCGCCGTGCTTCGGCAGCGGCGTCTGGCGCGGTGCGATCGAGGGCGATCGCCTGATCCTCGAACACCACCCGCCAGCCATCCAGCACCGCGCGCATCGGCGCCAGCACGTCGTCGAGCAGCGTTCCGGCCGGCAACGGACGCCACAACGAGCGCCGGAGCGCGTAAATGGCGCCGGTTGCGCCGAGTGTCGAGCGCACCAGGCTCTCGTTCCGGCGTAGCCACTTCTCGTATATCCAGTACACGCCAACCCCGTCGCCGATGCTCGAGCGCCGACGACCCGGACTCGCAGTCGAGGATCAGCTCGCCGGTGACGCCGCCCACTTCGGGATCGGCGAAGTTGGCCGCGAGCGCCGCAAGCGCCTGCGTGGTGAAACGCTGGCGCGCGTCAGCAAAGACGAGGATGGTCGCCCGTGGCCTTCGCCACACCCGCGTTGAGCGCCAGCGGCTTGCCGCCGGCCGGCACCTCCACGAACTGAATCTCACCCCGCGAGGCGAAGGGCGCCACGGCCTCCGCGGTGCCGTCGGTCGACCCATCCGACACGACGATCAGCTCGCGCGGACCGTCGTAGGGAAGGGTCAGCAGGTTGGCGATGCGCACCGGCAGCCGGGCGCTTTCGTTGCGCGCCGCGAGGATGATCGAGAGCGAGGGCCAGTAACCCGCCGGGAACTGATGCTTCTTCGGCGGCCGCGGCGCCAGGCGCGCCCACGCCGCGAGCACCAGCGGGTACCCGACGTAGACGTAGGCGACGAGAGCGGCTGACGTCCAGAAGAGGAGTTCCATCGCTAATCGCTAATCCCTGAGCCCGAATCCCGCCGACGCATCCGCGAGGCCCGAAGCTGCCCCGTCGTCACAGCACACCGGCCTTCTCCGCGGCGGCGTCCGGCCCCGCCGCGCCCAGGCGGAACACGTGAGGGTGCGGTTGCTTGATGGCGTTGCGCGTGTCGACGATCAGGTCGGCGCCGGCCACCATCGCGTCGTAGTCGAACGTCTTGTGATCGGTGACGATGACCACGCAGTCGTACTGTTCGTAGGTGCCCCGCTTGATTTCGACCGCCGCCAGATCGCGGCGGCCGGGCCACTCACGGGCGTGCACTTCCGGGACGTAGGGGTCGGCGTAATCCACCTGCGCCCCCTTCGACTCCAGCAGGTGCATGACGTCGAGGGCCGGCGACTCGCGCATGTCGTCGATGTCGCGCTTGTAGGCCACGCCGGCCACGAGAATCCGCGAGCCGTTGAGCGCCTTGCGGCGGGTGTTCAGCGCGTCGACCACCTTCTGCACCACGTAATGCGGCATGCCGGCGTTGATGTGGCCCGCGAGCTCGATGAAGCGAGGGTCGAACCCGCTCTGCTTGGCCTTCCAGGACAGATAAAAGGGATCGATCGGAATGCAGTGGCCGCCGAGGCCCGGACCCGGGTAGAAGGCCATGAAGCCGAACGGCTTGGTCTTCGCCGCGTCGACCACCTCCCACACGTCGATGTTCATCCGATCGCACATGAGCGCGAGCTCGTTCACCAGCCCGATGTTGACCGCGCGGAACGTGTTCTCGAGCAGCTTCACCATCTCGGCGACCCGGGTCGAGCTGACCGGCACGATGGTCTCGATCGCGGTGCCGTAGAGCGCCGCCGCCAGCTTCGAACACTCCGGTGTCAGGCCGCCGACGACCTTCGGCACGTTGTGGGTCTGGAACATCGGGTTGCCCGGGTCGACCCGTTCCGGCGAGAACGCGATGAAGAAGTCGACGCCGGCCTTGAGCCCGGTCGCCTCGAGCAGCGGCTGCACGACTTCGTCGGTGGTCCCGGGATAGGTCGTGGACTCGAGGACGATCAGCATGCCCGGATGGAGATGCTCGGCAATCGCCTCGACCGCCGAGACGATGTAGGACATGTCGGGGTCCTTGGTCTTGCGGAGCGGCGTCGGCACGCAGATGTTGATCGTGTCGAGCTCTTTCACCACCGAGAAGTCGGTCGTCGCATCGAGCGTCCCGGACGTCCGCAGCGCCTGCACCTCGGCGGTCGGAACGTCCGGAATGTAGGAGCGGCCCGCCATGATGGCGTCGATCTTCCGTTGGTCCAGATCGATTCCGGTGGTGTGAAATCCAGCCTTGGCCAGCTCCACGGCCAGCGGCAGGCCGACATAGCCAAGGCCGACCACGCCGGTCCGGGCGTGGCGCGACTCGATTTTCTCCAGCAATGACGCACCGAGCACTGACATCTATCTCACTCCTCAACGGTACCGTAACGTCCCTCGATCGCGCGGTCCCCGCCGTTGGCGACCCGTTTCAGCCACGACCAGAGGCCGGGGCGTGAGTCGGAGAACCGCTCCGGGGCCGGGCGCATCGGCCGTCCGAGTCCGGCCGGCACGGTCGCGGCCGGCGCGGTGGCGGTGCGGTGCACCCGCAGCAGCCGATATTCTTCCGCAAGAATGCGCCGCTGCTCCGCGAGCTCGCGCTCGCGGCTGCGCAGCGCCTGCTCGCGCTGATCGATCTCGGCGGCGCGCCGGGCGGCCTGTTCCATCGCGGCGCGAGTGGCGAGCTCGGCTCGCCGCAGATCCTCCTGGCGCGCCGAAGACGCTACCGCGGCCACCGGCGCTCCGGCAAATGCCGGCTCCGGCCGCCGTTCCGTCACGGCCGGCGGCGGCGCCTCGGCGGTCTCCCGCTCCGGCGGCAGCACGCCGGTCAGCTCGAGCTCGCGAGAGCACGTCGGCGATCAGCGTCGAATCGATCTGGCGGCGTTCCTCGGCGTATCCGAAGACCAGCGCGGCGTCGCAGATGACGTTGATGATGCGCGGCACGCCGCGGCTGCGCGCGTGAATCACGTCGGTGACCTCGCGCGGAAACTCGAGCGGCGCGCCGAGCGCGGCGCGGCGAAGCCGGTGGTTGATGTAGTTGGCGGTCTCGCCGGCATCGAGCGGCAGCAGATGATAGCTGACGGTGATCCGCTGGCGCAGCTGTTCGAGCTCGGGCGCGCCGAGCTTGTCGCGCAGGTTCGGCTGGCCGACGAGCACGATCTGCATCAGCTTCGACTTCTCGGTTTCGAGATTCGAGAGCATCCGCAGCTCTTCGAGCGCGCCGAGGCTCAGGTTCTGCGCCTCGTCGATCACGAGCAGCACCATCCGGCCGGCCAGGCGCTGATCGACCAGGTACTGCGCCAGATCGCGCAGCATCAGCGGCTTGCTCCGGCCCTGCGCTTCGAGGCCGAAGTCGATCATGATCGTCTCGATCAGTTCGCGCGGTTCGAGCATCGTGTTGACGATCCGCCCGACTGTCGTCTGGCTGTCCAGGCCGCGCAGCAGCGTCTGGAGCAGGGTGGTCTTGCCCGACCCGATCTCACCGGTGATCACGACGAACCCGGCGTGGCTCTCGAGGCCGTAGCGCAGGTAGTCGAGCGCTTCGCGGTGAACGCGGCTCGGGTAGAGGTATTCCGGATCGGGGCTGAGCGCGAACGGGCGCTCGCGCAGCTGATAGAAGCGTTCGTACATTTAGTGACTCCCCGTCTCCACCCGGCCGCGCCACGCCCCCAGCTTGCCCTGGGCGAGCGCGGTAATCGCGGCCGCCAGCCGCTCCGGATGGTGGCGGATTTTGCCTTCAGGATGCTCGGACACGAGCGGCACGCCGATCGGCTGGATGCCCAGCTTGTCGAGCGCGCCCAGCTCGAAGTTGCCGGTGACGAATCGGCACGCGCGCCGCCCGCGGCGTAGGACGCGGCGAGGGGTTCGGGTACCGGACTGGTGTTGTAGATCACGTAGTCGAACAGCTGCGCGCCGAGATGGCGCTCGATCGTCAGCACGTGCTCGAGCACACTGTAGTCATCGGTCTCGCCTGGCTCGGTCATCAGGTTGGCGACGAGGATGCGGGTCGCGCGCGACGCGCGAATCGCCGTGTGCACGTCCGGCACGAGCAGCGGCGGCAGCACGCTGGTGAACAGGCTGCCCGGTCCGGCCACGATGACGTCGGCGCGGCTCAGCGCCTCGCAGACCTGCGGCAGGCATCGCGGCCGATCCGGCAGCAGCCCGACGCGGCAGGATCCGTCCGCCGGCCCGCGGCGATCGCCGTCTCGCCGCTCAGCATCCGGCCGTCCTCGAACTCCGCGACGAGCGTCACCAGCTCGCTGGTGGCGGGCAGCACCGTGCCGCGCGCGCCAACCACCCGCGCCGCGATCTCCACGGCGCGCGGAAAATCGTTGGTGACGTCGGCGAGCGCGGTCAGCACCAGGTTGCCGATCGCGTGGCCGTTCAGGCCCTCGCCGGAGCCGAAGCGATACTGGAAGATGTCGGCGATCCGCGAGTGGTTGTCGGAGAGCGCGGCCAGGCAGTTCCGGATGTCGCCCGGGGGAATGACGTTGAATTCCGCGCGCAGCTTCCCCGAGCTGCCGCCATCATCCGAGGTGGCGACGATGGCGATGAGCCGATCGCGGGCGCAGGTCCGGCGCATACATCAGCCGAGCCGCAGAGCAGCGGGCGCAGATCCGCGCAGCACGTTGGGCAGGCCGGTGCCGCCGCCGATCGCGACCACACGCGGCAGCTGATCGTGGCTGCTCGCCACGTTCTGCGGGGCATCGGTGCCGGCGCGTGCGGAGTGAGACACCATCCGGACCTCAGCGCAGCCCCGCCGCCACGCTGCCGGCCGGGCGGGACGACGAGCGGAGGACCGGGAGCAGCGGCATATCCACGTCGGCGTCGTCTCCGCGTCGATCTGTGGCAACACCTCGCGCACCGCGCGCTGGTAGTCCTCGGGGAAGTCGATTTCGATCCAGGGGAACCCGCGAGTGCCGATCGCGTGCAGCGGCCGCACCTGCGCGAACTCGCGGAACGCGCGGGGCGCCCAGTCGCGCAGGCCGCCCGCCGCGACGAGGCGGTCCATGATCGTCACCAGCTCGGCGGCCCCCTCGGGACCGAACTTCACGATCCCCAGGTTCTCGCCGTCCGCGTCGTCCGGGTCCATCTGCTTCGACATCTCCCGCACCCGGCCGCATCGCACCTGCACCTTCATCTCTTCGTCGCCGAACGGCGGCTGGTCGGCCTCGCGGTAGGCGAGGAGCAGCGCATTCTCGTGACGCGAGGTGAGAAGGTCGTTCAGCAGGACGGGGTGGAAGAGAACGTCACAATTTAGGACCACGAACCCCTCATATAGCAGAGGTCGTGCCATCCACAGCGAATACATGCTGTTGGTCTGGGCGTACCTGCGAATTCTCAACGTAGGTAATTCCGTGCCCACACGCCCGGCGCACCTGGTCGGCCTGGCACCCCACGACCACAGCGATATCGTCGATCCCGCGCGTCGCGCAGGGCGCGGATCTGGCGCTCGATGAGCGTCAGGCCGCCGGCCTTGACGAGGCACTTCGGCGATTCGCCGGCTGTGCCGTTGAGCCGCGAGCCCTTGCCCGCGGCGAGGATGATCCCACGCATGCATTCACTCCGTGTTGGCGCGAGCCGATTTCGCGCGGTCCGACTGCCGTTCGGCTAGACGCCTTCCGCCGGTTGAAGACGGCGGCGGCGCGTCACCTGAGTCACCTTGGCGAGGTAGTCGGCGCGGTCGCGCTTGCCGATCGCCACGGTGAAGAACAGCGCCAGGTAGACCATGCCCCCCAGCACTGCCTGTAGTGCAACAGCCAGAAGCGTGCCGGATGAGATGTGGCGGGTGAAGGCGAGCAGCCCGGCCACGGCCAGGGCCGGCCAGACCGCCGGGAGAATCGACTGAGCCACGGCCCGGCTGAGCGGAAGACCGCACACGGCGGCACGCGGCGGGGTAGAGGATGAAGAACGCCGCGCGCGGCAATCGGGATCAGCGTGCCCCACGCGACGCCGGTGAGGCCGAAGGGGTGGATCAGCAGCACGCTGAGAATCGCATTGACCACACCGGTGCCGAGGTTCACCCACGCGACGAAGCGATGTTCACCGGCGCCTTTCAGCAGCGTGGTGCCGGTCGCGTTCCCGACGCGGATGGTCACCGCGACCGCAAGGATCTGGATGACCGGGATGCATCCGGCCACCTTGTCGGCATTGCGTCCGAGCCAGGCATGCACCAGCGGATCGGCGAGCATGATCAGGCGTCACCGCGACCGGGACGACCATCGCGAGCGACAGCCGCGTGCCCTGCAGCAGGATCTGCTGCAGCCGCTCATTGCGCTGCGACGCATCGCTGTCGACGATGGTGGGGAACAGGACGCCGTTCAACTGGTTCGTGAGCCGCTGGACGCCCGAGATGATCCGTTCGGCGGGCGCCCACACTGCGACGTAGGTGCTGCCGAGGAAAATGCCGATGACCACCTGGTCCATCTGGTAATTGAGCTTGTTCGCCCAGTCGATGATCGACGCGTAGACGCTGAAGCCGGTCACCTCGCGCAGGCGGCTGCGCCGGAACAGCGACGGCCGGATCTGCAGCGGCGGGAACACACGGAACGCGTTGCGGCGGTAGATGAAGTACGCCGCCACCCGGACCGTCGTCGTCGCCGCCACCAGCGCGACGAGGCCGTAGCCGGCTGTCAGGACACCGCGACGTTGACCAGCGCGACGACGACGCTGGTGATCACCGCCTGCACGTTGTTGACGTCGTAGCGCTGGAAGCCGCTGATGATCCCGCCATAGACGCTGAACGGGAAGTTGAGCGCGACGTAGATGCCGATGATCAGCAGCACCCACTGGCCGGTCTGCGGCCTGCGCCGGCGTGATGTTGAACAGGTGATCGAGGTTGAAGGCGACGCCGACCACGACCGCGTAGGCGAGCAGCCCCAGCGCCGCTGAACACGAAGAACAGGGTGCTGGCGATCTCGTTGAGCGCTCGCGGATCGCGCTGGGCGCGGTACTGCGCGACGAACTTGACGAGGCCGCTGCCGTAACCGAGCTCGAGGGTCGAGAAGTGCACCGTGAGCGAGCCGAGCAGCACCCACAGGCCGTACTCCGCGGCGCCGAGATGCGACAGGTTGAACGGCAGCATGACCAGACCGAGCGCCGTCTCGGCGACGATCGCCAGATAGCGGGTGCCGACGTTGCGCGCGACGGTGGCCAGCTGGCCGCTCGCGGAACGTGTGCCCAGGACGGGTCCTGGTCGATCCGGGGCGCTCACGCCGCCCCCTTGCGGAACAGGACGACCTTGACCGTGTCGAACACGATCGTCAGGTCGAAGAAGACCGAGAGGTGCTTGATGTAGTAGAGGTCGTAGCGCAGCTTTTCCATCGCGTCTTCGACGCGACGCGCCGTAGCGGTACTTGACCTGCGCCCAGCCGGTCAGCCCGGGCTTCACCGCGTGCCGCTGCTGGTAGAAGGGGATGTCGCTTGCGCGAGCTCGGCGACGAAGAACGGCCGCTCGGGCCGCGGGCCCGACGAAGCTCATGTCGCCGCGGATCACGTTCCAGAGCTGCGGCAGCTCGTCGAGCCGCGTCTTGCGGATGAAGCGGCCGACGCGCGTGACGCGGTCGTCGCCGTCCTTCGCCCAGATCGGGGTGCCGCCTTTCTCGGCGTCGGTCCGCATCGAGCGGAACTTGCAGAGCGTGAAGGTGCGGCCGTTCTCGCCGACCCGTTCCTGGCAATAGAGGACCGGGCCGCCCGATTCGAGCCAGATCGCGATCGCGGTGAGCACCATCAGCGGGGCACGAGATCACCGCCATCGTGAACGCCAGGACCAGGTCGATGGCCGCGCTTGGTCCAGCGCGTCGGCTCGCGAGACCCGGAAGCCGTCGGAGAAGATCAGCCAGCTCGGGCGCAGGTCGTCGATCAGGATTTTGCCGGTGACCCGCTCGTAGGTGGTCGTCGCATCCTCGACGCGGACGCCGGCCATCTTGGCGTGCAGCAGCTCCTCGACCGGCAGCTTGCCGCGCCGATCGGACAGGCCGACGATGATGCGGTCGATCTGGTGGCGCGCGATCATGCCGGGGATGTCGGCCGGCGTGCCGATGATCGCCGGGGTTCACGATCCGCTCGCCGATCCGCGCGGGCGTCGTCGTCGATGAAGCCGATGACGCGGTAGGCGAAGTCGCGCTGGTCGAGGATCTGCCGCGCCACCTTGCGCGCGGTCTCGCCGGTGCCGACGACGAGGATGCGCTCCTGCATGTGCAGCGAGCCGGTCAGGTGGTTGAACAGCAGGCGCCAGCCGAGGATGCCGACCAGGAACACGAACAGCGCGGAGACGAAGATGCCGTCGCCGATCATCAGCGCCGGGATCGTGAAGTAGAGCGCCGCCAGGACGATCGAGGCGGCGCCGACCGCCTGCAGCAGCCGGACGATCAGCTCGCGGTTCGAGTGCACGAGGGTGAGGTCGTAGAAGTCGTTGTAGTACAGGCAGAGCTGGCAGACGACCGTGACCAGCACGATCTTCCAGAGGTTGCCGGCCAGATCTGGCGTGTCCTGGAGGCCGCCGCCAGCGCCACCGATCCGAAGATCAGCAGCAGCTCGCCGGCGAAGACGGTGAGGCTGCGGGTCGAGACGTACCGGTTGAACAGCTGCATGACGGTGGACCGTGGCGCCGGCGAAGACCGGCGCCAGGATTGATCCGTCACCCCGCGATATATCCGTAGCCTTCGTAGTCCGTGTAGAGGTCGCTCTGGCCGGCGATTCGTTCAGGACCAGGCCGAGGACCTTGGTCATGTCGAGTCCGGCCAGCGCGCGCTCGATCGCGGGCTTCGGCGTGACGCCGGCGCGGACGATCATCAGCAGCGCCGTCGGCCATCGGCGCCAGGATGTGCAGGTCGGCCAGCGGCGCGACCGGCGGCATGTCGATGAGGATGCGATCGAAGCGCGTGCGCAGCGTGTCGAGCACGCGGCGCATCGCGGCCGACCCGAGGAGCTCCGCGGGATTGCTCGGGGGCAGACCGGCCGGCAGCACCGTGAGGTGATGCTCGGGCAGCAGCACCAGCGCGTGGTCGAGCTCCGCGGCGTTCATCAGCACGTCGCCGAGGCCGGGCGCTTCGGACAGCCCGAACAGCTGGTGCACCGACGGACGCCGCAGGTCGCCGTCGAGGAGCAGCACCCGCTGCTGGAACTCCTGCGCCATGGTCAGCGCCAGGTTCGCGGCGGTGAGGCTCTTGCCATCGCCCTTGTTCGGGCTGGTGATGGCGATCGTGCGGAGCGCGCGGCCGCTCTCCGCGCGCTTGATCCGGGTGCGCAGCGAGCGGTACTGCTCGGCGGCGAGCGACGTCGGCGCGAGCGCGGCCACCAGGTGCGGATCGAGCTGCGCCATCAGACGCGGGGTCGCTTCGTGGGCCGGGCGACCATCCGGCCGTCGACGCGTGCGGATCCTCGCCTGCCGGGGAATCCTGGCGCCGGGCCGCGGCCGCGGACGGATCCGCAGGCGGCAGGGCCGGAGCATCGGCGCGTCGCGGACGAGCCACGCGCGCCGCTTCAGGCGCGATGCGGGCCCGGCCATCGTCCAGGCCGCGCGGCGCGGGCCCGGATTCGACGTAGCCGCGCGTGGATACCCCTTCGTCGCCAGGGCGTGTGGCGTATTCGTCGCCGAGCGCCCGCGTGCGACGCGCGGTGCCGTCCCGCTCGGCCTTGCTCAAGATGTCTTGTATGCGGCTCATACTCAGTCCCTTATCTCTAATCCCTTGTCCTGAATCCCTTGTCCTTGGTCCCTGGCGAACCCGCGACCCCGCGAGCCCGCGACTAGACCGCGTGAATCCTCGGGATCTCTCCGAGGACCGGAACTTCGAACTCGCTCTGCAGCACGCGCGCGTCGTGCACCGAGCGGTCCAGGAATTCGCGGCCGACGACAGCGGCAGCGCCGAGCACGAAGCCGAGGCCGAGCGACATCAGCATCAACTTGAGCGAGGTCGGGCTGTCGGGCCTCGTCGGCAGCGGTGCCGGGTTGAGCACGACGAAGCGCTCGCCACCCTGCTTGCGGGCGATGTCTTCGTTCACCAGCGCGTTCTGGTGCTTCGCCGTGAGATCCTTGTAGCGCCGCCGCTCGAGCTCGTAGTCCTGCACGACCGTGGAGAGCTCCTGCTCGACCATCGGCGCGGCCTCCACGCGTGCCTGATAGCTGCCGATCTGAGAGAGGGCCTGCGCGACCTGCCGTTGCAGGGTGGCGATGTGGAGCTTTGTCGCGTCGCGCTCCTGCACCTTCTGGCGGTAGATCGGGTCGGCCGCAAGCAGATCGTTGCTGCCGGCCGGCGTCTGCTGACGGGCGCTGGTCAGCTCGCGCTTGCGCCACGCGCCAGCTCCTCCTTGGTCTGGATGATCTCCGGGTGCTGGTCGGTGTAGCCGGCGGCGCGGTCCTGCGTGAGCTGCTGCTGGAGCTCGTTGATGCGTGACTGCGCCGCCTGAATCGCTGCCGCGCCGCTCGACGTCATCCGGCGCCGCCCGCCGCCCTGCTTCATCTGCTCGAGCTGCCCCTCGAGCATCGACAGCCGGTCCTGTTCGGTGCGCAGCTGCGAGCGACAGCGAGTCGAGCTGCTGGCGCAGGCCGTTGACCATCTGGATGTTGGCGTTGATCTGGTCGGGCAGCCGGCCCATGTTGGCCTGCTTCGCACGCGCAGCTGCTCCTGGAGCCGCGCAGGTTCTCCTGGCTGCTGCGCAGCTGCTGCGCGAGCACCTCCGAGGTGTTCTCCGCGCGCTGCGTCTTCGTCTTCGAGTTCTCCTCGACGAAGACCGTGGCCAGCCGGTTGGCGATCCGCTGCGCGCGCTCGGGTCGAGTCGACGTAGCCGAGCCGGAAGCTCTCGATGCCCTCTCGCTGTCTCCGGTCCGGCCGATCGGCTTCGGCACCACGATGTTGTCTTCGACGCGCGCGCGCAGCGCCGGCGGCGGTTTCCTCGACCGGCCGGTCGGGACGATCTGCTCCTCGCGAACGACGCGCTCGAGCACGGTGCGGCTCAGCAGCTGCTGCGAGACGGCGCGCTGCCGTTCCTGCGCGTCGAGCGACTGCACGCCCTGCAGGAGCTCGGGCGACAGCGTCGGGGCGGCGACGCCGATCTCGGCCTGCGACTTGTACTGCGCGCGGCAGGAACAGGACGAGCGCCACGCCGACGAGCACCGACAGCGCCAGCGGGACGATGAACCACCACTTCCGGCGCTGCAGCACCGACAGGTAGTCGAGCGGGTGAAAACGACGTTCTTCCATCACTGGATCCTCATGGGTTGAGAGACGACGAACTGCACGCCGACCCGGTGGCGGTTGATTTCACCGCCGGTGACGATCGAGTCCTGCGGGTGAACGTGTGGAGCAGTTCGACCCGGGCCCAGCGCGCGACGGCGTAGCCGAGCGTGGAGCGGATCCAGATCGTGTCGAGCTGCAGGGCGTTGGTTTCGAACGGCGTCATGCGGCGCCAGGCGGCCGAGCCCTGCGTGTAGAGTCCCGGCCGCAGCGGCATCTGCACGTAGCCGCGGAGCTCCTGGCTGTTGTTGCTGCCGCCGAAGCCGAAGGACGGCACGTACTGGCGCTCGAAGGTGGCGCCGAGCGTGGCCCGCTCGAGCGTCGTGGGTGAGGCTGAGCCGCGACATACGGACCGGTCCTGGTGATGTCGAGGTTGCGGTCGTGCAGCAGCGCGAACCCGCCCGCGACGGTCGCCGACGTGTGCGGGCCGAGCGACAGGTGCACCACGCCGCCGGCGTCCTGGAACGTGAAGTTGCGGTTGCCCCGATCGAGCGTCGCGTACGCGGAAGGCGTACTCGCCGCCGAGCGCCACGCGCTCCGACAGCCGGTGCGACAGCTCGTTGCGCACGCCGTGGATCCAGCCGCCCGTGAGGAAGAGGTCGGGACGATCGAATTCGACCCAGGTCTGGTCGTAGCGGCGTCGACAGCGTCGTGTATTTCGTGAACCGGTAGTCGGAGGCGACGGCCGAGCGTGTTGGTGCGCGAGCCGGCGCGCCGGAACGGCACGCCGTTCACTTCCGTGTCGTCGGTCGTCGGCACGTCGGCGAAGGTGTCGCGCGCGGAAAGGGTCAGCCGCCGTGAGACCAGCCGCTTCACGCTCAGCGAGGCGCGCTGGTCGTAGCTGTTCAGCGCGTCGAACTCGAGATACCGGCGGACGAAGCCCCGATAGCTGGCGGAGAAGTCCGGTGTACTTCCCGATGAACTCGAGCTGACCGCCCGGGACGATGTTGAAGAACGTGTCGCCCTCGGTGACTCCGAGGTCCGCGCGCGGGCGTCGATCAGCGCGACGTTGGTGTCGTAGGTGGCGCCGAGCGCCAGCGACGGCGTGAAGCTCCAGCCCGGGATCCGGTACGACTGGGTCTCGCCGGCGCTGGATCGGACTGCTGGGCCGCTGCCGGCGCCACCGCGAGCAGCAGGGCGAGGGCTCCGAAAGCGAGCGCACGGACACCGCCTGCCCGGGGCCGTTCTGTCCGGAGGGTGTCGATCATCGTTGTCTCCTCACACACTACCTGACCGCTGACGTCGTCTACTTGACGACGATCGTGTCGCCGGGCTGGAGATAGACGGGCGCGGCCTTGCCCTTGATCGCGTCGTTGTAGTTGAACGTCAGGACCTGCGACCCGCGCCGGATCACGATGTTCTTGGTGTCGGCGAAGTCGCGGAAGCCTTTCGCCGCCGCCAGCGCCTGCAGCACGTCCATCTTTCCGACCAGCGGCTGCGGTCCCGCCGAGTTCACTTCGCCCATCACGTAGATCAGCGGCGGCACGGTCTCGACCACCATCACGGTGACGGTCGGGTTGGACATGTAGGGCTTGAGCGACGTCACGATCGCGTCGCGCAGCTCGCTCGGCGTCTGCCCGGCCGCGGCGACGTCGTTCGCGAGCGGAAGCGTGATCTTGCCGTCGGGCCGGATCTGCACGCTCTGCGAGAGCTGCGGATCCTTGTAGACCTCGATGCGCAGCTTGTCGCCCGGCACCAGGCGGTAGTCGGAGGAAGTCGCTGCGGTGCGGGTCGCCGTCGCCGCGGGTGTGGCCGGGGCCGTCGTCGACGGAGCGGCTGGCGTCGTCGACGGAGCGGCTGGCGCTGTCGACGGGGCGGCCGGCGGTGTCGACGGCGTGGCCGGGGGCGGTGACGGTTTGGCCGTGGCCGTGCCCGACGTGCCGACCGGCTGCGAGGCCGGCCGGGACGGTGCGGCCGGCGGCGTCTGGGCCATCGCCGGCAAGGTGCTCAGCAGCAACAGCAGGGAGCAGGAGATCGAAGTCTTCATCGCAACATCCTCTATTGGGCTCTATTGGGCGTTCGAAGCATTGCCGCGGTCGTCGCGGCGCGGGTGAACGGGGCGGGTCTCGGCGGCCCGCCGCAGAGTGTCCGCATCGGCGCCGTGGGTCGGGCAGGTCGCGGCCCCGACTTCGACGACGACCGGGGTCTCGAACTCGTAGTGCTGGAAGCGTGCGACCAGTCGATCGACGACTTGCATCGAGTTGTTCAGGTCGGAATCGAGCAGCACCACCGACAGCTGCCCGTCGGTCGTCTGCGACAGCAGGTCGGTTTCCCGGACCTCGCGGCTGACCAGCCGCGCGACCTCGCGCATCACGTCGGCCTGCGGCACGCGCTCGGGATCCCGCGGCGTGGGCTCGACTACGAGGAGCGTCAGGAAGTTCTGTGAACGCACCGCGCGCTTCAACTCGTTGTTGAGCACGAAGTCGAACGCTTCTGGTGTGAGCACTCGAGAATCCTCTAGCAGGAACGGGTCGCCGGCCATCACGACGCTTTGTCCAGCTCCGCTTCCTTGATCTTGTAGAGCAGCGCTTTGTAACTGATCCCCAGGATCTCGGCCGCTTCGCGTCGGTTCCACCGCGTCTGCTGCAGCGTGCGGTAGATCAATTCCTTCTCCGCTCCACGCGCCGCCTGGCGCGCGATGTCCTTCAGCGATCCGAGCGGTGCCGCGGCACCGGATCGACGGCGACCGGGGCCGCCGCGACGGCGGGCGGCGGTGGGCTGCTGATCGCCGGCACCACGGCATCCTTCGCCTGCAGCGCCGGAATCGGCCCCGACTTCCTGGTGCGGCCGGCAATCGCCTCGGCCAGCTCGCGGCGGATCGATTCGTCGGTGCCGAGAATCACCGCCCGCTTGATCAGGTTCTCCAGCTCCCGCACGTTGCCCGGCCAGTCGTACTCGGCGAACAGGCGGAGCGTGTCGGAGGCGAAGGCCTGGGGCGGCTTGTTGTAGTGCTCGCAGTACTGCCGCAGGAAGAGCCGCGTCAGCTCGGGAATCTCGTCGCGGCGCTGGCGCAGCGGCGGCAGCGTGATGCAGACCACGTTGAGACGGAAGAAGAGATCCTCGCGGAACTGCCCGTCGGCGACGGCGAGCTCCAGGTCGCGATTGGTGGCGGCGAGGATCCGGACGTCGACCCGCACGTCGTTGCGGCTGCCGAGCCGCGCGAACTCGCCATCCTGCAGCACCTGCAGCAGCTTCGACTGCAGCTGCGGCTGCATCTCGCTGATTTCGTCGAGGAACATCGTGCCGTGGTTCGCGAACTCGAACTTGCCCGGCTTGTGCTGGATGGCGCCGGTGAACGCGCCGCGCTCGAACCCGAACAGCTCCGACTCGAGCAGCTCCGACGGGAGCGCCGCGCAGTTGACCTTGACGAACGGCCTCGTCCCGCCGCGGCGACGCCTGGTGGATGGCGCGCGCGACCAGCTCCTTGCCGGTACCGCTCTCGCCGCGAACCAGCACGGTGACGTCGGTGTCGGCGACGCGCGCGATGAGTTCGTGAACTTCGCGCATCTTCTCGTTGCGGCCGAGCAGGACGCCGGTGACCCGAGAGCCGCGGCTCTGCCGCGCCGGTGCGGAATCCGTTGCATCCGTCTCGATGCTGAGCATTTCGTGTTCATTCATGCCGGAGTCGAACCCCCGATGGCCCGCAGTAGGTGCAGCACTTCACGGGAGTGCTGTTGAGCAAGCCGAATGCCACGAGTGGAAATGTTTCCTAACGTTAGGAAAACGCCGGAACCGCTGATTCAAACGGTCGCGGTGGGAAGTGCGCGAAACAGCGGGCGGTGGAAGGAGTTTACCCAGAAGAGGGAAGGGGGCAGGGCGGGAGCAGACCGGGAAGGAATCAGGGAAGCCGATCGACATCGGCTTCCACCTCGATGCTCAAGCTCGGCTGATACCGCACTCCTTGATCTTGTTCAACAAGGTCTTGTAGCTCACGCCGAGAATCTGCGCGGCCTTGCGGCGGTTCCAGTGCACCTGCCGGAGCGTCTGCTCGATCGCTGCGCGCTCGGCTTTCATCGACGCCGCCTTTGCGACCGACGCCAGCGAGCCCCCGCCTTCTTCCGGCGCATCGGCATCCTCGCCGCCGTCCTCGGCGTCAGCGTCTGGAGGCGGCGGGGCGTAGGCCGGGGGCGCCATCGGCAGGCCGCCGGGCAGCGCGCCGGCACCGAACCCTGCCAGCGCCGCGACCGGCATCGCGGCCGCAACCGCGGCCGGCGCGGCAGCGGCACGCTGCATGTTCCGCTGGATCTCGCGCACGACCAGCTGCTCGTCCTGCAGGATGACGACCCGCTTGATCATGTTCTCGAGCTCGCGGATGTTGCCCGGCCATTCGTAGACCGCGAACAGCTGGCGGAGTTCGTCGGAAATCGGCCGCGCCGGCCGGTTGTATTTTCGCGAGTAGCGGGCCACGAAGAAATCGGTCAGCGTCGCGATCTCGTCGGGCCGCTCGCGCAGCGAAGGCACCGTCAGCTCGATCACCTTGAGGCGGTAGTAGAGGTCCTCGCGGAAGTCCCCGCTCGCCAGCATCTTTTCCAGATCGCGGTTCGTCGCGGCGACGATCCGGACGTCGACCTGGATCGCGCTTGTTGCTGCCAAGCTTCGTGAACTCGGCGTCCTGCAGCACGTGCAGCAGCTTGGCCTGCAAGGCGGGCTTCATCTCGCCGATTTCGTCGAGCATCAGCGTGCCGCCGTCGGCCTGCTCGAATTTCCCGATCCGGGTGGTGGCCGCGCCGGTGAACGCTCCGCGCTCGTGTCCGAAGAGCTCGCTTTCGAGCAGCTCCGCCGGAAGCGCGGCACAGTTCACCTTCACGAACGGCCGGTTCCGGCGGGTGGAGCGCTGATGAATCGCCCGCGCCACCAGCTCCTTGCCGACCCCGCTCTCCCCTCGAATCAGCACGGTGACGTCGCTGTCGGAAACCTGCTCGATCACCTGGGCGATGCCCCGCATCTTCTCGCTGTTGCCCCACACCGCACGGTCTTCGTCATCGCTCAGCTGCTGGCGGAGCTCGCTCAGCTCCGACACCAGCCGGTTCTTCTCGATGGCGTTCTTGATGGCGACGTCGAGCGCGATCTCTCCAAGTCCCTCGGGATCGTCCGGCTTGACGACGTAGTCGGCCGCGCCGAGACGCACGGCTTCGACAATGGTCGAGGCCTGGTTGCGTCCTGAGAGCATGATGACCTGCGCCTCGGGGCGCGAGGCCTTCAGCGCCCGCAGCGTCGCCAGCCCGTCCAGCCCGGGCATCATCACATCGAGCAGGATGACGTCTGGCGCTTCCGATTGCTTCATCGAGGCGAGCAGCTCGTCGCCCCGGGTATAGCAGCGCGCCTCGTAGCCACGCAGCGAGAGAAAGGTGCGGAGGTAGGCTGCGAAGCCCGAGTCATCGTCCACGATAGAAACAAACGGCTTCTTCATCTATCTCCTGTTATCTCCTGTAGCGCCTGCCAGGATTCCGGAACTCGTCCGGTCAGCGTGTGTAAGCAACGTTACATCTCTCCCACGGTTGTGCCAAGGCATTCAAGAGTTGTACCTCAACAGCGCCGGCTCCAGAACACGGAAGGGGAAAGATCGGTAACGGGTTGCTCGTACGAGCGCCATACAGGATGAGCCGAATTCGCGAAGTATTTCGATTCCCAGGGAGTTTCCTCAGACACCCGCGGCGTGGCACAGCCCTTGAACTACGACCGGCATACCGGTGAGCGCAGATGCTCGAACCGAGAGATAGAGATGACCGAAGAAGTTTCGGATGTCAGGGCGACGGAGAGAGAGGACCCACGGTGATGCGCAGGCGGTTCCTAACACTGACACTCGCCGGTCTGGCGATCGCGACGACGGCGTCAGGCGCCTCGTCGGCATCGCACGACGAGACGTCTGTGAATGCCGCCCCGACCGTGGCGGTCCATCGCGTCGGTCTGGCAGTCCCGGCCATCCGCGACGAGGCGGCCATGGTCCTGGTCGGGACCATGTTGATCGGGCTGGGCGCCGCGGTGCGCCGCGCCGCCTGAAACGGCTTTCGGGGCCCCTGCTGCGGCGTATGGTCCGCACCTGGGGTGCCGCCCCCGAATGGACCGCAGAGACTCGTCGAGTCTCTGCGGTCGTTTCTTTGTTCGATCGACGACTGCGTCTCTATCCTTCTATTCGGCGCCATCATGAAATCACTCGCCTTCGCGCTGTTCCTCAGCGCGGCAGCCCAGGCGCTGCCCGCAACGGTCGAGGTGTCGCCACCCGTCGAGGGCCCCGCTGCCATCCGCGTTGCGGCCGGCGGCGATCTGCAGGCCGCGCTCGATCGCGCGAACGCCGGGCGACGTCGATCGAGCTCGCGAGCGGCGCGACGTTCACCGGGAATTTCGTCCTGCCCGCAAAGCCTGGTAATCGTTACACCATCCTGCGAACCGCGCCGACCGCGGGACTTCCAGATGCCGACAGCCGAATCACGCCGGCGCACGCCGACAAGCTCGCGAAGATTCAGTCCCCGAACAGCGCCCCGGCGCTTCGGACCGCAGACGGCAGCCATCACTGGCGGCTGATGCTCCTCGAGCTCGGACCGACCGGCTCGGCCTCCGGCGACATCGTGGTCCTCGGTGATGCATCGGCGGCGCAGTCGACCAGCCCGGGAATGCCGCACGATCTGGTCATCGATCGGTGCTACATCCACGGCGACCCGGCCCGAGGACAGAAGCGCGGCATGGCGATGAATGGCGCGGACAATCATCATCATCGGGTCCTACATCTCGGACATCAAATCGACGAGCCAGGATGCCCAGGCCATCGCCGGCTGGAGCGGGACGGGACCATTTCGCGTCGAGAACAACTATCTCGAAGCCTCCGGAGAGAACTTCATGCTCGGCGGCGCCACGCCCGGCGCTCAGGGCCTCGTGCCGTCGGACCTGGTGTTCCGACGGAATCACGTCGCACGGCCGGCTGCGTGGCGGTCGGAGAAATGGGTCGTCAAGAACCTCTTCGAGCTCAAGAACGCGCGCCGCGTCCTCGTCGAAGGCAATCTCTTCGAGAACAACTGGGTCGATGGACAGCCGGGCTACGCGATCGTGTTCACACCGCGCGGCGAAGGCGGCGCCGCGCCGTGGGCGACGATCGAAGACGTGACCTTCCGCTACAACATCGTCAGGAACTCGTCCGCGGCGTTCAACCTGCTCGCGCGCGACAACAACGGCCCCAGCGGGACGATGCGGCGGGTGCGGATCGCCGACAACCTGATATACGCCATCGACCGATCGGAATGGGGTGGGAACGGCACCTTCATGCAGATCGGGGAAGGGCCGTCCGAGGTCACCGTCGAGCACAATACGATCATTCACAGCGGCAATGTGCTGACCGCCTACGGCGGATCGCGGGATGCGCCGAGCGTGGCGGAACGCTTCGTCTTCCGCAACAACATCAGTCCGCACAACCAGAACGGCGTCATCGGCCAGGGACTCGGGGTCGGCAGCGACTCGATCAACGCGTTCTTTCCGGGCGCGGTTGTTCCTCCGCAACGCGCTCGCCGGCGGGCGGGCCTCGCGCTATCCGGGCGACAACCTGTTCCCCGACATGGACCGCTTCGCGCAGCAGTTCGTCAATTACAGCGGCCACGACTACCGCCTCAGGAGTGACAGCGAATTCCGCCGCGCCGCGACCGACGGCGCCGATCTCGGCGTGAATTTCGTGACGCTGGTGCGGACGATTGGGGCCCGCGCGCGCGAGTGGCTCGGACTGGCGCCGTCAGGCGCCGTAGCCTCGTCGGCCTGTCGACGATCACCGCGCTCGGTCTTACACACCTGTAACCGCCGCATATCGCGACGACTCGGTTCCTTTCTCCATACAGCTGAGTAGTGAGCGCGAACGCTCTCGTGCCGTCCGTGCGCCGAGCTCGACCGGAAATCGCGCGCGTTTTCATCGCCGTACAGCCTCTGGCGGGCCCCTTGCTGTGCCGTACGGCTTCGTCACACAGAAGAGGTTGTCCATTGTTCAAACTGGTCAGCTGCCGGGCACGTCTGTCTGCTTTGTCATGTTCCTGTTCGATCGCCGCATCGCGCGCTCGAGGCCGCGACGCGCACCGTCTGCGCGAGCGGATGCGCTTATACCGATCTTCAGGCGGCCATCGACGCCGCCGTCGTACGGCGACACCATCCTGCTTCGCGCCGGTGAGACCTTCGTTGGCCACTTCAAGCTTCGCGCGAAGTCCGGGACAGGGGTGATCGTCATCCGCGGTGACGCGCCAGCGAGCGAGCTGCCCGGGCGATGGCGTGAGGCTGGTTCCGTCGACGCGACCCGGTGGCAACACCGCGATCTCACGTCTTGCCCGCATCGTCGGTCGTGGCGGCCTGTACAAGACGCACGCCGCTCCTGCGCACCGACGCCGGCGCGCACGGCTACGTCATCCAGTTCATCGACTTCGATGGCGTGTCGCAGCTGGGCTATGAGACGCTGATCCAGATAGGGACGGACACGACCGCCACGCCGCCAACCGACATCACCTTCGATCGCGTCTACGTGCACGGCCACCGCTACAAGGGACAGAAGCGCGGCATGGCACTCCATGGCAAGCGCATCAGCGTGCTCAACAGCTACATCTCCGATATCAAAGCCATCCGCACCGACTCACAGGCGATCAACGGCTACAACGGCGCGGGGCCGTTCACCATCGAGAACAACTACATCGAGGGCGCGTCCGAGAACGTGATGTTCGGCGGAGCCGATCCGGCAGTGACCAACCTCGTGCCGTCCGACATCGTGCTGCGGCGCAATCACCTGTTCAAGCCACTCGCCTGGCGCAACCCGATTCTGGCGGCGCCCGGCGGTGTTCGCGCATCGGCGGGCACCGGTGGATCGCTCGCGTCCGGCACACACTACTTCCGGGTGGTGGCGGTGATGGCATCGGCATCCACGAGCGCCGTGTCCGCGCCGTCGTCGGAAGTGTCTGCCACCGTCGCCGCCGGTGGTCGCGTGACGGTCACTTGGAGCGCAGTGCCGGGCGCCGACAAGTACCGCGTCTATCGCGGCACCACCTCCGGTGGGCAATCGAAGTACCTCGAGACGACGGCGACCAGCTTCGCCTACCCGGGCAGCGGCGAGATCGCGGGAACCCCCGCGACGAGCGGCACGAAGTGGGTCGTGAAGAATCACTTCGAGCTCAAGAATGCCCAGCGCGTGACCGTCGAGGGCAACCTGTTCGAGAACAACTGGGCCGCCGGACAGGCCGGCTACTCGATCATGCTGACGCCCCGCAACAGCGGCTCCGCTCCCTGGACGCGGGTTCAGGATGTCAGCTTCACCAACAACATCGTCCGGCACGTGGCCGCCGTGGTGAACATCGCCGGGTTCGACGACTCGGATCCGACCGAGCGCACCGAGCACATCACCTTCCGCAACAACCTGTTCGAGGATGTGAATGTCTCGGCATACGGCACCAACGCCAAGGCGCTGCTGGTCGGTGATGGGGCAGCCTATCTCGTGTTCGACCGCAACACGATCATTCATACCAACAGCTCCGTGCTCTTTGCCTATGGTGCGGCGATGCCGGGGCTGGTCTACACGAACAACCTGTCGCAGCATCACAAGTACGGAATCATGGGCGACGGGGCGAGCCCGGGGAAACCGACGCATCGCGAAGTACTTCCCCGGCGGCGTAGTCCAGTGCAACGTGCTGGCGGGCGGCAGCGCGTCTCTGTACCCGACGCCAAATGCATTCCCGACTGTCGCGGAGTGGAATGCGGGGTTCGTCAATCCGTCCGCAGGCGACTACCGTGTCGCGCCGGGCAGCGTCCTCGAGAAATCCGGGTGCAACGGTGCCGTTCCCGGAGCGGACCTCGCGGCGCTCAACGCCGCGATCGCCGGCAATCCGGTCGCTGAGCCGCCGCCGATCGAGCCGGCCAACGTGGCGCCGATTGCTGACGCCGGCGGGCCTTACACGGCCTCGGTCGGCGCGCTCATCTCGGCTGACGGAACCGGCTCGCGCGATCCCGATGGTGCGGTGCTCGATTATCTGTGGTCGTGGGGTGACGAGGTGCTGGTGCGCGCCGCCGATCTGCCGGCCACGGCGATCCACGGAACCGAGTGGAAGAAGTCCGCGATCAGCGATGCCGCCGGCGGGGCGATGCTGCTGAATCCGGACAAGGGCGCGGCCAAGCGTGCTTCGGCGCTGGCGTCCCCCGGCAGCTACGTCGAGTTCACGGTCAACGTCGCCGCGGGAGTGCCTTACCGGCTCTGGCTGCGCAGCCGCGCGAGCGGCAACTCTTACAACAACGACTCGCTCTACGTGCAGTTCAACGGAGCTGTCGATGCTGCCGGTGCGGCCGTCGCGCGGATTGGTACCACCTCCGCGCTGGCCATCATTCTCGAAGACCGCGGTGATGCGGGGGTCTCGGGCTGGGGCTGGAGCGATGCGGGATATGGTGCGGATGCGCCGCCGGTGTATTTCGCGCAGACCGGGCCTCAGACCATCCGGCTGCAGCAGCGGGAAGACGGCATCGGCTGGGATCAGCTGATCCTGAGCAGCGCAGCATACCCGTCATTGCCTGGGGCGAAGAAGAACGACACGACGATTGTCGACGAGAACCTTGGCACATCGACTGGTGTCAGCGCGGCCCACCGCTATGCGCTGCCCGGAACGTATCCGATCGTGCTGACGGTGACCGACGCCGCAGGCGCGAGCGCGGTCAGCGCGACGACGGTTGTCGTGAAATAAGGGGCTTACAGTGAGCCGGCCGCTACCGACGCTTCGTGAGTCTCGGGTTTCGCCGACGTTGCCGGCATCGGGTACGTCGCGATGATCCCGTAGTGATCGGAGGCCGTCGGATCGCCGGGGGCCTCGGGCACGGCGAACCGGGTGATGTCGGCCGGCACGAGCCGGGGCGAGGACCAGGCGTAGTCGATCCGCTTCCAGGCGTAGCCCTCAGGGGAGCCGCAGCCTTTGCGATTGGTCATGCCGGTGAACCCTTCGGCGCCGCCGTGAATCCGGGGCCAGGCATCGATGTAGCCGGCAGCGCGCAGCCTCGGGATTCCGGTGGGGTTTGGACTCTGGCCGCAGTGCCCGGTTCCTTCCCAGACGTTGAGATCGCCGATCAGCACGTGCGGTTCGCTGCCCGCCGTCTGCGTCATGAACTCCAGCGTCTGCTCCGCCTGCCTGTCGTAAGTGGCGTCCTTGTCGGGACCGGTGCCGAACCAGTGTGCCGAGTACATGAGGATGGAGGCGCCGCAGGAGGCATCCGTGCAGACCGGGACCCGCACGACCCACATCGTGTCCTTGGGATTGGGATTTTTCGAGGTGTCGAGTTCCTGCCACGCCTCCGGCCCGGCGAAGCCATAACGAGCGACCACGGCCAGACCGTTGCGCGACGATGTTTTCGCCGTCCATCCGAGAAGCTGGCGGACGTTTTCCGGCGAGCCGCAGAGCCACGCTTCGGCGAGACCGAGCGCAACGACGGCCGGGTCGTTCTTCACCGCTTTGACCAGTTCCCGCTGCACCAGGCCGACGCCCCACGCATTCACGCGCTGGGTCGTGTCGGTGCAGTTCTGGGTATCCGTGAACAGCGCGGGCCTGCCGGGCAGGCCCTCTTCGCCCTTCCCGGATTGGATGTTGAAGAACGCCAGTTTGACGGAGGCCGGCGCGGCCGCGAAGCCGGCAAGCCCGAGAAGGCTGAGCAGAAGCACCCCGAGACGCACCCTCGCATTATCACGCGAGATCACGCGAGCCATATACTTCCACCTCGCTGAATCGACAGCGCGCTCGAAGCCGGGCCTTCCGAAGCTCAACAGGGTCGTTTAGGGTGAAGGGCTGAAAAAACTTCCTACACGATCTCGACTGGACGGCGGCCGTTGCCGTTGGTAACTCGCCTATTCAAAGCAGTTAACGCGGTCGAGCTTGCGGTACATCAATTGCTGACGTTGCTGGCTGAGAGGGCTGATGGAGATTCGTTCGCTGGTTCGCAGTGCTCAGGGGCTCGCAACCGTGGCGGGTCGCCGAAGCGTCGGCTACGTGGGTTATCTCCTCGGTGCCCGTGCCTGGCCGCGGGCAGCGTATCGCTTCGGATGGGGACCGGGCGCGCCGCCGATCCTTCAAGGGGTCTTCGCGGCGGCCGGCGAGCTCGTGGCGGCGAAGACCGATCCCCAGGAGCTCGCGCGACTGAAGCTGACCGCCGGCGATCGGCCCGCGGTCGTCGTCGACGATGCCTCCGCCGGCGAGATCGAGCGGCTGATGAACCGTGCGCACGCGGTCGGCATCACCGGCGTTTCCTGCAGCTTCGGCACGCTGGTCCGGACCGCGGACGGTGCGCTCGCCTTCGGCGATCTGGCGAAGGCTCGAAAGCATCACCCCTCGAGCGTGTACTTCGTTGCTTCCCGCGACGCGGACAGGAGAGTCTTCAATCAGTCGTTCGGTGAATCGCTGCCGACCGGGTCGACGACGCGGCAATCGCTCCGCGAGCTCGAGGTGCGGAAGCCGAAACGCCCTCGTCCCGCAAGGCCCGCCCGTGCGGGCGGCACGTCGCGGGATGCGGGACCGCCGAACGGACGGGGGCGCGGGGACTTTTTCAACCAGAGAGGGATCGCGCCGCTGATTGCCGGCAAGCGCGTGCTGGACCTCGCCTCGAACGACACGTCGCTGCCGGTGACGTTGCTCCGGGCCGGCGCAAGGGAAGTCGTAGCGCTCGAATTGATCGCCGCAACCGGTGACGTTTCGCGGCCGAACGCCCGCATCCTGTCCTGGCGCGACGTCCACCCGTACGACGTCCAGGTCCTCAGCGGCGATATGCGCCTCTTCCTGTCCGAGGATCTCGGCTCGTTCGACGTCGTGACCGCGCTCTGTTCGCTCTGCTTTCTGCCCGAAGCGGACATGGCGCGGATTATCCAGAAGGCGGCCTCGATGAACGCGGTGCTGATCCTTCAAGCGAACGACGCCATCGACAACGTCCCGGCGAAAACGCTCGATCTCCACCGCCTGATGCGCGACAACGGGTACCCGGAAGTGCAGGTCCACACGAGGGAAGGCGTTGCGCAGCCGTTACTGGTGGGTTTCACATGGGTCGGCGCCGGAAGCAAGGCGCCGGAGTGGGCGGGCGATCGCCCTTGACTGTAATCAACTAACAGCTGATGTAATCAACTTACAGTTCTGTCGAGTCCGCGAGCCGATCCGATCCCAAGCTCATCTGGCGTCCCCACAATAATTGTAAGGGTGAGTTTCCCTCCCGGTCTGAGGGCACCCTCCTTGCCTTAATCGCGGCGGCGTACGGCGAAAGCCCGCGCCTTCTTTCCTTCAACCAACTACCAGCGGGTGCATCGATGTGTACATACCGATGGAGGTGTGTCCTCACCTTCGCGGCGGCGGTGCTGTGCAGCGCCCTGTCAGTCGAGGCGGCGACAATCTACGTAGCAGCGGGAGGCGATCTTCAAGGCGCGCTGAACACGGCCCGGCCCGGAGACACGGTGGTGCTCGAAGCGAATGCCGAGTTCGTCGGCAACTTCGTGCTGCCGGTGAAGTCCGGAGACGCGTGGATCACGCTCCGTACCTCAACCCCCGATTCCGCCCTGCCTCCTGCGGGGTTTCGCATCAAGCCGACCGACGCGGCGCTGCTGGCCCGGCTGCGTTCACCCAACGCGGACGCCGCGCTCAGGACCGCCCCTGGCGCGCACCACTGGGCCATCCGCTACCTCGAGTTTCGCGCGAACCAGGACGGGGTTGGCGATCTGATCCAGATCGGTGATGGATCGAGCGCTCAGAACTCCCTGGCCATGGTTCCGCACCACATCGTCCTCAATCACGTCTACGTGCACGGCGACCGTTACGTCGGGCAGAAGCGCTGCATCGCGCTCAACGCCGCGAGCGTGACGATCAGCGATTCGTATGTCGCCGACTGCAAGGGAGTCGGTCAGGACACCCAGGCGATTGGCGGCTGGAACGGGCCGGGACCGTACACGATCGAGAACAACTATCTGGAGGCGGCAGGCGAGAACGTGATGTTCGGCGGGGCCGATCCCGCGATTCGAGACCTGGTGGCCGACGGCATCACGGTACGCCGGAACTATTTCTCGCGACCGTTGTCCTGGCGGGACCCGATTCTCTCGACGCCCGCGGGGCTGTCAGCGTCGGCGGTGACTGGCGGCTCGCTGCCGGCAGGTGTCTACGGGTACCGCGTGGTTGCGCGGCGATTGGTCCAGACCACGTCCGCGACCTCCACGGCTTCGGCCGAAGTGACGGTCACCACCACGGTGCGGAGGCGCAGTTCGCGTCCGGTGGCAGGCGGTCACCGGTGCATCCGAGTACTGGGTGTTCGGCCGGACGCCGGGCGGTGAAGGTCAGTACTGGGTCGTGTCGACGACCGAGTTCATCGACACCGGCGCCCCCGGAACCAGCGGAGCGATACCCACGAGTGCCAGCGTGTGGACGGTGAAGAACCTCTTCGAGCTGAAGAATGCCCGCAACGTGCGTCGTCCAGAACAACATTTTCGAGAATCACTGGCAGCAGGCGCAGCCGGGCTGGTCAATCGTGTTGACGCCGCGCAACTCCCAGGGCACCTGCACCTGGTGTGAGGTCCGGAATGTCCGCTTCGAGGGCAACCTGGTGCAGAACGTCTCGAGCCGGCATCAACATCCTTGGTTTCGACAACGGAAACCCGTCGGGGCAGGCTGCCGAGATCACGATCAAGCAGAACGTCTTCAGGCTGTCCACCACGTTCGGCGGCAACGCGTGGTTCGCGCAGCTCGGCGACCGCCCGCGTGACATCAAGATCGAGCACAACACGATCGACAGCAACGGGAATACGGTCGCTTTACGTCTACGGCGGGACGTCAACCAACCCGGCCACCGTCTCCGGGTTCGAGTTCATCTCCAACGCCGCCCGCCACGGGTCCTACGGCGTCAACGGATCGTTCTTCAGCTACGGGCTGGGTATTCTCAACGGTTACTTCCCGGGATACGTCTGGAAGACGAACTACCTGGCCGGCGCGGCCGTCATCGCGGTATCCCCCGGCGCCGGACACGCTCGTGCAGACGCCCTTCGAGAATCAGTTCGTGAACAGCGCTGCCGGTGACTACACGGTGCGCGAGGGGCAGCATCCTGAAGAGGGCGGCATCGGATGGGACTGACATCGGTGCCGACTATCCTGCGCTCAAGGCCGCGCTCGAGGGCGTGAGGGAGGGGGTGCCACCGGGCGATGAACCTCGCCGCCCCCGCCGCCCGATCCGCCGACGGCGGCGTTCACGCCATCGTGCCAGTTCCTGGTCTGCACGTTTACGAGCACGTCGACTCCGGGCTCGGCGGCAATCGCGTCGCTGTCGTGGAACTTCGGCGACGGTTCCCCGACAGGGAGTGGCAGTCCCGCTGGTCACACGTATGCTGCGGCAGGCACTTACACGGTGAAGCTGACGGCGACCGATGTGAACGGCCTGGTCGACACCGAGTCGAAGAACATTACCGTGACCGCGCGCCGGTGCCGCCGACCGCCGGCCTGACCGTGTCCTGCTCCGGCCTGAGCTGCAACTTCGCCGACGCGTCGAGCCAGGGGAGCGGCGCGATTTCATCACGCTCCTGGACCTTCGGCGACGCGACGCCCGCAGTCCAAGCGACTTCAGGTACCCACACCTTCGCGACCGGCGGCACTTACGCGATCACCGTCACGGTCACCGATGTGAACGGGCTGTCCTCGTCGGCGAGCAAGACGGTGACAGTCGCCGCGCCGTCGAACGTCGGTCGCATGTCGGCTACAGCGGCATCACGACGAAGTGGTCGAGCCCGAGCGGGAGCGACCAACTACTGGAGCGCGACGGTCACCGTGGCCGTCCACGGCATCGACGAGCGCCCGATTGCGGGCGCCGCCGATCACCGCCGCGTGGACCGGCGCGGTCGTGAAGACGTCGACGTGCGTGACCGACTGCGGCCGGCAAGTGCGTGCTGAAGTCGGGGACCCTGAGCTACGGACGTTCGATGGGTCACCCTGAACGTGACCGACGGTGACCTCGCCCGGCAGCGTGTACGACCCGACTTTCAATCACAACCAGGCGGGCACGCGCACGACCACGTTCACACTGATTCGCCCTTGAATCGCGCGGCCTGACCATTTCGTGATCGGCGATGCGGCGATGTAACCTCCGCAGAGTTTCAGAGATGAAGCTCTGCGGAGAAATCCGCGTAGTTTCTGCGATTTCCACGATGGTTTTGCCGCCTGTTCGCGGGCACTCCTTTTGCCTTTCTGAGTGCACATGCCCCTCCAGTCTGTGCGGCTGGGGGCACCGGTTGTTCTGGTGCTCCTCGCCTCGTTGTGTCCAGGTTCAGTCAGCGCCGAGACCCGCACCGTTCGACGTGGTGACAATCTCCAGACGGTCCTGAATAGCGCGGTGGCCGGCGACGTTCTGATGCTCGAGGCCGGGGCCGAGTTCGTCGGCAACTTCGTTCTTCCTGTGAAGTCCGGCAACGACCCGATCGTGGTGCGGTCGGCCGTTCACGACTGATCTCCCCGTCGACCGGGCAACGCATTCAGCCGCAGCATGCGTCGCTGCTCGCGCGCCTGCGCTCTCCCAACACGTCGCCGGCGCTTCGAACGGCGGCCGGCGCCCATCACTGGCAGCTGCAGTATCTCGAGTTCGCGCGCGAACCAGAACGGCTACGGCGACCTCATCCAGATCGGCGATGGCTCCAGCGCGCAGAACACCATCGACAAGGTTCCGCATGATTTCGTGCTGAGTCACCTCTATGTGCACGGCGATCCGCTGGTCGGGCAGAAGCGGTGCGTCTCGCTGAACGCCGCGACGGTGACCATCAGGGACTCGCACATCTCCGATTGCAAGGGGGTCGGGAACGACACCCAGGCGATTTGCGGCTGGAACGGTCCGGGCCCTTACCTGATTGAGAACAACTACCTCGAAGGGGCAGGGGAGAACGTGATGTTCGGCGGGGCCGATCCCGCGATCCCCAACCTCGTGGCGGACGGCATCACGTTCCGCCACAACCTGGTCTCGCGTCCGATGTCGTGGCGCGATCCGATCATCAGCGCACCGAAGAACCCGTCCGGCACGTCGATGGCAGGCGGTGCGCTCGCGCCCGGCAGCTACGCGTATCGGATCGTGGCCCGTCGCGGCGTAGGGCAGGGCACGATCGGACGCTCGACGCCTTCGGTGGAGGTCACGGTCTCGGTGAGCGCGCCGGCGAGCGCGGTGCGGCTCACGTGGCAACCCGTTGCCGAAGCGACGGAGTACCAGGTGTACGGACGCACCGCCGGTGCGCAGGGCGCCTTCTGGACCGTCAACGGCACCGAGTTCACGGACACGGGCAGCGCCGGCACCGCCGGTGCCGTGCCGACATCGCCGGGTACGGTGTGGACGGTGAAGAACCTGTTCGAGTTGAAGAACGCCCGCACGGTGGTGGTCGAGGACAACATCTTCGAGAACCATTGGAAGGACGCGCAGCCCGGGTACGCGATTGTGCTCGACGCCTCGCAACTCGAACGGCGGCTGCGCCTGGTGCGTGGTCGAGCACGTGCGCTTCGAGTACAACCTGGTGCGAAACGTTGCCGCCGGCATCAACCTGCTCGGCTACGACAACGGCAATCCGTCCCGGCAGGCGGCCGACATCGTGTTCCGTGACAATCTCTTCACCGGCCTGTCGACTGCGCTTGGCGGCAACGCGTGGTTCCTCCTCATGGGCGACGGACCGCGCGACGTCATCCTCGAGCACAACACCATCGACAGCAACGGCAACACGGTCCTCTACGTCTACGGTGGAACGTCCGCCGATCCGCGCGAGGTTTACGGCTTTCAGATGATCGCGAATGCCGCGCGTCATGGCGCGTACGGCATCAACGGAGCCTTCTTCGCGTACGGCAACGCGATCCTGAGCCGGGTTCCTGCCCGGCGCGGTGTTCACGGCGAACTATCTCGCGGGAGGGTCTGCCTTCGAGATATCCGGCGGGCAATCTCTTCGGCGGAGCGTTCACGGATCAGTTCGCAAATCCTCCGTCCGACTACACGGTTCGCGTGGGCAGCCCGCTGAAAGCCGCGTCGCCGGACCGCCGGGACGTCGGCGTCGACTATACGGCGCTCGCGATTCGCGTCGCGAACGTGACCCGAGGCGTCGTAGTCCCCATCAAAGCACCGTCGGCTCCTGCGAGCCTCTCCATCGTCGAGCGATAGGCCGGCGGCGCAGGCCCTCGACGCAAACCTGAGCCGGAATGTCGTTTGCAGCGCCGTCGCCAGGATGTCACATGCTGGTGATGTGTTCGGACCGGTGCTCCAGGCATTGGCGGCGGACCCGACCACCGAATTCGGCGCCCCGGGGGCACGAGTCGAAGTCCTGCGGCAGATCGACGGCCCGTTTTCGAGCGTTCAGCGGGTTCGAGTCCACACTCCGGCGCGCACGTTCCACGCCTACACCAAGGTCCTGAGGCCCCGCCGCGGGGGGACCGATGAGCTCTCGCAAATCGACCGCTTTCTGAGGCGCGAGTTTGCCGCGACTACCGCGCTCTATGACGCGCTGCCTCGGGATGCGGACATCGGAGCCGTACGGCCTATTGCGCTGCTCCCCGAATACCGCGCGCTCGCCACTGAGGAAGTGCCCGGCCGCCCCTTCGGCGAGCTTCTCCGGGATCTCTCGCAGCCCCAGGATGGGCTCGAGGTCATTGCCGGCCGCGTGGGCGGATGGGTGCGCGTGTATCAGTCCGTGATCGAAGCGAACGGCGAGATCAGCCTCAGCAACCGCCGCGCCTATGTCGACGAGCGATTGAAGCTGCTCGAGGGGCGTGTTCTGTCACCTTCGGATCGCCGCGACACGCTTGCTCGATTCGACGATCTGTGCCGCGAAATCGGGGTTTCCGCGGTGCCCGCCGTCGCCATCCATGCCGATCTGACGCCGATGAACATCATCGTCGCTCAGAACGGCCGCGTGGCTGTGCTCGACTTCACGATGGCGAAGGCAGGCACCGAGCACCACGATCTGAGCCACGTCTACTTCCACCTGCAGCTCCTCGCCGCGAAAAATCCGCGGCGCCGTGCATCGATCGAGGCGCTCCAGCGCGCCATGCTCGCCGGCTATCGCCCTGGTCTGTCGACAGCCGATCCCCTGTTCCGCCTCATGCTCCTCCAGCACGGCGTCTGTCACGTCGCGCTGCTGGCCGAGCGTCGTTTTCCGATCGTCGACGCCGCCTACCGCTGGTTCCTGCGCCGGCGGTGGCAAGCCTGTAGTCAAGTGAACTGTTGAGGTTTCACACTAGGACTGTCGGAGGTGTTCCTGCCATGGCCAAAGTTCCCTTTCTTTCCCTTATTGAGCATCGTGTTGCTACTGTTGGTAATCAGCGAGCGCCCTGCTGAGGCGTACATCAGATCCCGGAACAGCCAGCTACGTGTTCCAGGTGATCGCCGGCGCGGTCCTCGGTGGGGTCTTCCTCCTGCGCACGTACTGGAACCGCGTCATGACCACGGTGCGGTCGCTGGTGTCGCGTGACGACGCTCGACGTTCTTAGCGCGCCCACCGGCGCGATCCGTCCTCACCGAGCCTCCTTTCGAGATCCCGCCGGATTCGTTTTCACGAGGAACGGCGAGCTTTTCCGTCAGATCAATCCGGTTGGACGGGCAGACTACGACGCCCTTATGGCCTCGGGGCTGTACAGACAAGCTCGTGCAGGCCGGCGATCTCGTGCGGCATCAGGAGGTCGATCCTGCGGTTTCTCCCGACGGCCGGGCTTCGCTGGTCCTGCAGCCTGAGCGTGTGGCGTTTATTTCCTATCTTTACGAATGGTGTTTCAGTCAGCTGAAGGACGCGGCGCTTCTCACGTTGCGCCTTCAAAAGGCGGCAGTGGAGCACGGACTCTCGCTCAAGGACGCGACGGCCTACAACGTTGCGTTCGAGCGAGGACGGCCGGTCTGGATTGACACGCTCTCGTTCGAGCGGCTGACGCCGGGCAAGCCGTGGGTCGCATACCGACAGTTCTGCCAGTTGTTCCTGGCCCCGCTCGCGGTGATGAGCTACGTGGACAGCCGCCTGCTCCAGCTCCTCCGTTCGCAGCTGGACGGCATGCCGCTTGAACTGGCAAGTCGTCTGTTGCCGGCGAGCTCGCGGCTTCGTCCCGGCATCCTGACGCACGTGCATCTGCAGGCCGCCGCTGAACGGCGCGTGGCCACCGGTGGCCCGCGCATGGAGAAGCGGCGGACGCCGACCATGAGTGCCGCGGCGTCTGCAGGCATCCTCGACAGCCTCGAACGCACCGTCATGGGATTGACGTGGAGGCCTGCCAAAACCACGTGGGGAGACTATTACGAGGCTACGAATTACACCGATGCCGCCTTTAGCCACAAGCGGGAGATCGTCAGCGCGGCAATCGATCGCATCGGTCCGCGCAGCATCTGGGACCTGGGCGCCAATGATGGCACCTTCAGCCGCCTCGGAAGCGATCGCGGGATTCACACTGTCGCGTTCGACGTGGACCCGGTCGCGGTGGAGAAGAACTATCGACGGGTCGTCGAACGTCGCGAGCAGCACCTGCTGCCACTCCTGCTCGACCTCACCAACCCGAGCGCGCGGTCGGGATGGGCACACGAGGAACGCGACTCCTTTGCCGATCGCGGACCGGCCGACCTCGTGCTGGCGCTGGCGCTCGTGCATCATCTCGCCATCGCGCACAACCTGCCGCTGCCGCGGATCGCGGAGTTCTTCGCGCGCCTCGCGCGGGCGCTCGTCATCGAGTTCGTGCCGAAGGGAGATTCCCAGCTTCAACGGATGCTCGCGACCCGCGACGACATCTTCGATCGGTACACACGACCTGATTTCGAGGCCGCGTTCGATCGCTGGTTCACGATCGAGCAGATCGTCCCCGTGCGCGATGCCGAGCGGGTCATGTACGTGATGAGACGGCGGCAATGACGAAGATCCCGTTTCATCCGCTGCTCTTCGCGGTTCTGCCAGTGTTGTCGATGTTTGCGGCCAATCCCGGGGAGCGTTCGGCGCACGAGCTCACGGACTCGCTGTGGATCGTGCTGGGCGCTGCCGTGTTGCTGCTCCTCGTCGCCGCCGCCATTTACCGCGAAGTCCGCAAGGCCGCACTGCTGGTCTCGGTGCTGTTGCTGGTGTGGTGGCTGCAGGTCGACGACGGCCGCATCGGGACGTGGCTGGAGCAGCGGCGCTACGTGTTGCCGTTGACGTACCTCGCGGGTCCTGGCCTGGGGGGTGTGGCTCTATCGACGGCACGCGCCGCTGACCGGCCTGACGGGATTCTCGAATTGGGCGGCCCTCGGCGCGGTGTTGCCGCCGATCATCACCCTCGGGGTCGCGAGCCCCCGATCTGCTCACGCCGGCGCCGCGGCGTCACCTCCGATTGTCGCCGGCACCGTGACCAGCAAGCCGGACATCTACTACATCGTGTTCGATCGGTACGGGGATCGGAAGACGATGGCCGGTTATGGCTACCAGAACGACATCGAGGACTATCTGACCGGCAAGGGGTTCTACGTCGCCACCGAGAGTCGATCGAATTACATGAAAACCGTCCTCTCGCTGGCCTCGTCGCTCAACGCCGACTATCTCGACGGGGTCGTGCGCGGCCACGAGCAGACGGCAAACTGGGCGCCCGTTTACCAGCATCTCTGGCGTCACCGCGTCGGCGCGTTCCTGCGCTCGCAGGGCTACAGCTACACGCATCTGGGCTCCTGGTACTACCCGACCCGCGAGAATCCCCAGGCGACACGCAACGTGAACTACTACACGATGGTGCCCCGGGCGGCGCTACGTCTGTTCGATTCCCAGGCGTTCTCTCCAGTGCAACGTGCGTTCGGCCCCTGGCTCGACGACCGGCTGCAGAACTGGCATCGCGTGCGGCGCCAGCTCGACGACATGGACACGCTGGTGCCGACGCCGGGACCGAAGTTCGTGTTCCTGCACATCCTCGTTCCACATCCGCCATACGCGTTCGATCGCGACGGCGGCTATGTGACGAAGGCGGAGGAACGCCAGCGATCGCTGGCAGAGAACTACACGAACCAGGTGCAGGCGGCCAACACGATGATTCGCCGGCTGGTCGATGGAATTCTTCGCGACGCGCCTTCGCCGCCGGTGGTGATCGTCCAGGGAGACGAGGGTCCTTATCCGCAGGGCACGGGCCGGGACACGTTCGACTGGCGCACAGCGAGCGGCCCGCAGCTCCTCGAGAAGACCGGCATTCTCAATGCGTACTACTTGCCGGACGGCGGGGCGCGGGCCCTGTATCCGGGAATCTCACCAGTGAACTCGTTCCGCGTGGTGTTCAACACGTACTTCGGCGCCCGCCTGCCGCTCCTGCCGGACCGGACCCTGCGCCACGTGTCGGACATGCAGCCATTCACGTTTGACGACATCACCGGTCAGCTGACGGCGGCCGCGCAGTCGACCGTGAAGGCGGAATGATCCAGGCGGACCATTTTGGAGTAATAGATGCGCTCAGAGTTGAGGATGCTGAAGAACGAGCCAGGCCCATCGATGGCGCGAGGTCCGGCGGCCATCGAACCCAGGCCGGCCGCCGTGAGTCGTCTCGATCCCGAACCGGCCGCGCCGCTCGAAGTGGCCGTCGTCGTGCCCACGTTCAACGAGCGCGAGAACGTGAAGGAGCTGATCGCGCGCGTCGAGCGGGCGCTTCGCGGCATCTCCTGGGAAATGATCTTCGTCGACGACGATTCCCCTGACGACACCAGCGCTGAAATCAAAGCCATCGCCGCCAAAGACAGCCGGATCCGGTGCATTCGCCGGATCGGGCGCCGGGGACTCTCGTCGGCCTGCATCGAGGGAATGCTCGCGAGCGCCGCGCCGGTGCTCGTGGTGATGGACGCCGATCTGCAGCACGACGAAAGCCGGATCCCGGCAATGCTGGCTGCCCTGCAGGCCGAGGGGGCGGAGCTGGTGATCGCCTCCCGCTACACGCAGGGCGGCGCGATCGGCGAGTGGGACAAGACGCGGGCTCTCATGAGTCGAGTGGCCACGCGCCTGAGCCGCATCGTGTGCCGGCAGCAGATCAGCGATCCGATGAGTGGGTTCTTCATGATCAGGGCAGACGCGCTCGACACGTGCGTGCGCGGGCTGTCCGGGAAGGGCTTCAAGATTCTGCTCGACATCGTCGCCTCGGCGCCCGCGGTCCTGCGCGTGGCGGAAGTCCCCTATACGTTCCGGGAGCGCCTGCACGGCGAGAGCAAGCTCGACAGCCTGGTGGTCTGGGACTTCGGGATGCTGCTGGCGGAGAAGACGATCGGCAGATACATTCCGGTCCGGTTCTTCGCCTTCACGCTGGTTGGCGGTGCCGGCGTGCTCGTTCACATGGCCGTGCTCGCCGCGCTTCGCGCCGCACAGGTCGGGTTCTCGAACGCGCAGGCGGTCGCGACCGTCGTCGCGATGATCTTCAACTTCTGGCTGAACAACCTGCTGACGTATCGGGACCGGCGCCTGCGCGGGCGGCGGTGGGTGACCGGATTGCTCTCGTTCATGGCGGCCTGCGGTCTGGGTGCGGTGGCGAATGTCGGCATCGCCTCCTATCTGTTCGCGTCGCATACCCAGTGGGTGGTTGCGGCACTGGCCGGGATTGCGGTCGGAGCGGTGTGGAACTACGCGATTACGCAGCTCTACACCTGGGGACAGGACCGCTCGCGGGATCGGCGCTGACGACCGGGTCGGACCTCGAGTTTTTCTGGAGTACGCGTGTGTTGAACGATCGGAACCTGTCCCAGGAGCCGGCCGAGGCGCCGGTCAGCAACCGGACTCGCGTCCGCCGCATGATCTGGCTGTTCGGCTTCGCCGTCGCGGTGCGCATCGTCTACTTCATGGTGATGGCGCCGCATACTCCGGATTGGGATCCCAAGCCGATACAGCGGAATGGATTCCTGACGATCGCCCGCAACCTCCTCGACGGCGAGGGCTTCAGCACAAAGAGCTGCTCACTTACTATCCGGTCGGACACCTGGTGCCCACGGCGGCGCGAAGCCCGCTCCCCGTCGTCGTCTTCGCCGGCGCGCTCGCGGTCCTGAAAACTCACTTCTATTACCCGCTGCTGCTCCTGGCGTGGTGCTGTTCGGGCGTGGTCGCGGTCTGTGCGTATCGAATCGCGGCGAGAGCATCGGGCCGCGAATGGATCGGTCTCTGGACCGGAGTGGTGTTCGCCTGCTACCTCTCCGAGATGTTCATCACCACGACGTACTCGATGGCGTCGGAGCCGCTGTTCGCGGCGTGCCTGGCGGTGTACGTTCTGTTGCTCATCCGCGCAGCGGATCGTCCCGGGCTCGGCATCGCCCTGGCGGCTGGTGTGATGCTCGGGCTGACGGCGCTCAGCCGGCCGACCGTGCTCTGGCTTCCGGCGGTGTCGGTGGCGTGGCTGCTGTTCGAGCTGCGCGGCCGCGGATTCGCCTTCCGCGAACGTGGGCTGATAATGAGCGCCGCGTTCGTGGTCGCGTTCGCGGCGGTGCAGGTGCCCTGGGTTGTCAGGAACTATCGGGTGTTCGGAGATCCGATTGTCACGACCACTCTGGGTGGGTTCAACCTGTATCGTCACAACGGGATGATCGAAGAGGGGAAGTATCACACCGGCTACTCGCATCCCGAGATGGAGCGCAGGATTCGCCGGCTGGCCGAGGCCGCCGGGCGTCCCCTCGAATCGTTCAACGAGGCCGAGCTCAATACGCTGCTGAAGGCCGAGGGCGCACGGATCATCCGGACCTATCCGCTGCGGTACGTGAAGCTGTCGGCGATGCGGACGGTGTGGATCTGGTACAACGAGAATTCCGGCCGCGGGCTCTACGCCGTTCAGAACTTCCTCATCTACCTGTTCGCGCTGGTCGGCTTCTTCTACGCCGTGCGGTCGCGGGCGCCGGTGTACTTCCTGCTCCTCGCGCACATCGCGTACTTCGTCGCGTTCCACAGTGCGATCAACGTGCAGTACCGGTTCATCTGCCCGATCATGCCCTACATGATTCTGTTGGCCGGACTGCCCGTGTACGCGTGGTGGCAGAAGAGAGAGCGCCGGCTGCAGCCGGATTTCGCACCGTCGGTGCCTGGCCGCGTGCGTACATAGACGGTCGCTGGCGCCTTCCCCTGCTCAGGCCTCAGGCAGGATCACCGCTGTTCCGATGTTGAGCACAGATTTTCGGATCTCGCCTGGCTCCATTATGGAAAACACCCGGCCTCGATGGGCCTCGATCACCCGGCGGGCGATGGACAGCCTGTAGCCGAGGCCGCTGCGGAATTCGACCAGGGCGGTCATCTCCGAGGTCGGGAGCCGCCTCAAAGCCTCGATGCGATTGACGCCGCCGATGGTCACCCGGATCGACCGGTGATCGCTGCCTGGGACGCGGTCGATCGCGACGCACAGTTCATCGGTCGTGACGAGCTCACGCCGCTGGTTGAACAGCAGTGCGTTGACTGCCCCGCGCAGCCGGTGCGCGTCACCGTTCACCGCCGCGGCCTCGGAGTTGTCGATCACGCGGATACCGACATCGCCCTCGAGGGCCGGGTCAACAGAGGGGATCTCGGCGGCGATGAGCGCGGCAATCTCGACATTCGCCCCGGCGAACGGAATGCCGCCCTCCAACAGCCTGGCGAGCACCGACATCTCCTCTGCGAGGGCCGCGAGTCTCAACGTGGAGGTCACGACATGCTCGAGCGCGTTGCGCTGCATGTCGGTAAGGGGGCCCAGCCGGTCGGTCGTCAGCATGCGCACGTATCCGAGAATGACCGATGCGGGGGTCCGAATTTCGTGAGCGCCCTGCGAAAGTAGCAGGTCCTTCTTCTCGGTCGCCGTCGCCGCATCTGCCATTCCCGCATTCTATAGGGAACAAACGGCTCATCTCAGGGGTTACTCTTCACACCGGTATCAACGCTGAGGTAAGAGCCGCCAGTTCCCGCACCTGACCAAGTGGGCGTCCGCGGGGCCGCGGCGACGTGGCAGAATGTGACGAACAGGGAAGGTTCATGCTGATTCGAAAGGCTTCCGACATACGGTCATCGGAGATCACGGACGAGCGGTGGTACCTCCGTCGCCGGGAGTTTTTCAGGCTGGCTGGCGGCCTGCTGATGTCCGGCGCGGCTGGATCGCTCGTCGGCGCCTGCAGCGACACATCCTCCGCGGCAGGGTTTGGCGACGGTGGCCAGACGCCTCTCCAGAACGTCAAGCCGAAGGTGGTCAGCACCGACGAGCCCCTGAACCGGTTCGAGGACATCACCAGCTACAACAATTTCTACGAGTTCGGCACCGGGAAGAACGATCCCCAGCGGTACTCCGGATCGCTCAAGACATCGCCCTGGACCGTCAAGATCGACGGCCTCTGCAACAAGCCCGCGTCCTATCAGCTCGAGGATCTGATCAAGGATCAGCAGCTGGAAGAACGCATCTACCGGTTGCGCTGCGTGGAGGCCTGGTCGATGGTGATTCCGTGGGTCGGCATCCCGCTCAGCACCGTTCTGAAGCGCGCCGAACCGCAGGGCAAGGCGGCTTACGTCGCGTTCACCACGCTTTTCCGCCCGGGGGAAATGCCGGGCCAGCACACCGACTCCCTTCAGTGGCCGTACGTCGAGGGGCTTCGCATGGACGAAGCGATGCATCCGCTGACGATCCTCGCCGTCGGCCTCTATGGAAAGACGCTGATGAACCAGAACGGCGCGCCAATCCGCCTCGTCGTGCCGTGGAAGTACGGGTTCAAGGGCATCAAGTCGATCGTCCAGATCAGGTTCGTCGAGAAGCAGCCCCGTACCTCTTGGAACATCTCGTGGCCCGAGGCCTACGGCTTCTACTCGAACGTCAATCCCGAGGTCGAACATCCGCGCTGGAGCCAGGCCCGGGAGAAGCGGCTGCCGTCGCTGTTCGCGTCCTACAAGACGCAGATGTTCAATGGTTACGGCGACCAGGTAGCGTCCATGTACGCGGGAATGGATTTGAGGAAGAACTATTAGCTCGCCGGGTCGAAAGACCCGGCGCTACCATGCGCCGCCTCGCAAAACCCGTCGTCTTCGTCCTCGCCCTCGTCCCCCTTGCCGGCCTGATCTTCATCGTCCTTACCGGGCGCACGAGTGCCAACCCGGCCGAAGACATCCAGCTGACGACAGGAATCTGGGCGTTGAGATTTCTGCTGCTGACGCTGGCGATCACGCCCGCACGCCGGGTGACCGGCTGGAACCTGCTGATTCAATACCGCCGGATGCTCGGCCTGTTTGCGTTTTTCTACGCGACCGTCCACCTTTTCAGCTACCTCGCGTTCGACCGCTCCTTTGCGCTCGGCGAGGTCGTCGCCGACGTCGCCAAGCGTCCATTCATCACCGCCGGGATGGCCGCGTTCCTGTTCATGCTGCCGCTGGCGGTCACCTCGACCAAGGGGTGGATTCGCAGGCTGGGCCGGCGGTGGCAGACCCTGCATCGCCTCATTTATGTCAGTGCCCTCGCCGCCTCCCTCCACTTCATCTGGAAGGTGAAGGTCGTCATCGGCGAGCCGGTCTACTACGCGGCGATCCTGGGAGTGCTGCTGGCATTTCGCCTCCTCTGGCGCTTCCGTCCGAGCCGCGGAATTCGCCGCCAACCCGCACGCGCGTAACGCTTTACCGCTGTTTCGCCAACGCCTGAGCCGGGTCGTCTGGCTGCTGGATTTCGCCCATTCACCCCTCCGAAGTGCCCGTTAGCCTTATTTCGGCACCTCAGCCGCAACAAACCCGATATCGTCGGACTCATGCACAAACCGATCAAGTTCGTCGAGAAGGGACTGACTTACGCCGCGAAGGGCGCGTGGGTCGCTTTCGATGCCTTGAACAGCATCAAGCCCGGAAACACTTTCATCCCGAAGTGGTCCGATATCCCGCTGCAGAAGTCCTGGCAGAAAGTGAAGCCGCCGCTTGGCTGGCCGCGCGAGACCGACTCGCTGTGCCCGGTCTGCGTGCGCGAGGCGCGCCAGGAGATTCTCGACGGCAAGCGCGATTACAAGATCCTGCTGAACGAGAAGGTCGGGGAGATCAAGGCCCAGATCATCGAGCGCGACGGCAAGATCCTGATGGTGAAGGATTGCCCGGTGCACGGCCACTTCGAGGACGTGATGGCGATGGACCCGGCCTTCTTCAAGCACCTCGAGGACGCGTTCCCGGGCAGCGACATGCGCTCCCACAACGACGAGAAGCTCCACAATCACGGCAGCAGCACGATCAAGTACGGCCGCGGCTCGGTGCTCACGGTCGACCTGACCAACCGCTGCAACATGATGTGCGACCCGTGCTTCATGGACGCCAACCAGGTCGGGTTCGTGCACGAGCTCTCGTGGGAAGACATCCAGACGCTGCTCGACAACGCCATCACGCTCAAGCCGAAGCGCCAGATGTCGGTGCAGTTCTCGGGCGGCGAACCGACGATGTCGCCGTACTTCCTGGATGCGGTGCGCTACGCCAAGAAGGTCGGCTACAACTCCGTGCAGGCGGCGACCAACGGCATCGAGTTCGCCAAGAGCCCTGAGTTCGCGAAGGCCGCCTTCGAAGCGGGCTTGCGCTACGCCTACCTGCAGTTCGACGGTATCGGCAACGCCGCCAACTCGCACCGCCTGGTCGGCAACCTGTTCGACGTCAAGCTGCGCGCCATCGAGAACCTCTGGTCGGCGGGCGTCGACATCGTCCCGGTCGTCACCATCGTCAACGGCGTCAACAACGAGCAGGTCGGCCGGATCATCCAGTTCGCGCTGGACAACCCGCGCAAGATCAACTTCCTGTCGTTCCAGCCGGTGTCGTTCACCGGCCGCGACGAGGAGGTGACCCCGGAGCGCCGCGCGGCGCAGCGCTACACGCTGTCGCACCTGGCGCACGACGTGAAGAACCAGATGAACATCGGCGAGCCGGTCCGCGACTGGTTCCCGATCTCGTTCATGGGCACCTTCACCGACTGGGCCGACCTGGTGCACGGGCCGACCGCGGAGTGGGGCAACCTGACCTGCGGCTGTCATCCCAACTGCGGGATCGGCATGGCGGTGATGATCGACAAGGAGACCAAGGAGGCGGTGCCGTTCACGGCGTTCGTCCAGGCCGACACGCTGGCGAAGGACCTTCGCAGGGTCAACGACGCGGCTCGAGGGAGATTCTTGTCCGTCGTCGGCATGGCGCTCGCGCTGATGAAGAACTACGACCCGTTCAAGGCGCCGACGCACTTCAAGCTGACCGACCTGATGAAGAAGTTCGACAAGACCTTCGGCGCGTCCGGCCACAACTACGGCAAGGTCACGGCGGATCGCACCAAGGACGACATCCAGATGCGCCGGGCCGATCGCTGGAACTTCCTGTTCATCGCCGGGATGTGGTTCCAGGACCTGTTCAACTACGACTTCCGTCGCACCGAGCGCTGCATCATCCCCTACGCCACGCAGGAAGGGGAGATCTCCTTCTGTGCCTACAACACCGGCATCGGCTGGCGGAACATCATCGAGAAGATGCACATGACGGCAACGCTCACCAAGTGGTACGAGGAGCACGGCCGCCACGAGATCTTCGCCGGCAACAAGCACGTGCCGCTCAACTCGACCGACCATCGCCTGGTGCTCGATCCGGAGGCGGTGGCCGTCGGCAAGCAGACCGACCTGGACGAGGCGGGCATCGCGAAGACCGCGCGTGAAGAGAAGCTGCGCGCCCGCGCGGCGGCAGAAGAAGGATCCGGCGCAGGCCGAGATGGAGAAACTCTACCGCCAGCACGTGCTGAAGGAAGAGGCGACCATCCAGATCCAGGGTCTCGGCGGCGCGAAGAAGAAGTCGGACGTGCAGGAAGTGCTGCACAAGCCGCAGCAGTAGCTGCGCAGACCGCTGGTCCGCCAGTCCGCGGACCGCGGGTCCGTTTCGGGGCAAATTGAACGGCGGGGCTTGTTTTCCCCGCCGTTTGTCTTGTACGTCACGCTGTGCGGATACCGACAACCGGACCCGCGGACGAGCGGCCCACCGGCCCCAGCGGCCCAGCGAACCAGCGAACCAGCGAACCAGCGGACCAGCGGATGACCGGCCTACCGGACCAGCGTCAGCTTTCGCGCCCAGACATGGCGGTACCGGACTGGATTACTGTGATCCTGCAGCGTGAGCGGCAGCTCCGCGGCGTGTGGCGTGTACTTCGGCTCGGTGCGGTGCGCCGTCGATCCGACCAGCTCCTTCCGGTGCTGTGCGAGCACGCCGTTCCAGAGCACGGTCGCAAAGGCCGGCCTCACCAGCTTGTCTCCTTCGAACCGGGGCGCCTCGAAAATGATGTCGTAGGTCTGCCACTCGCCCGGAGGACGGGGCGCGCTGACGAGCGGGGGCCACTGGCCGTAGAGTGAGCCGGCGCCACCGTCGGCGTAGGTGCGGTTGTTGTACATGTCGAGGACCTGGACTTCGTAGCGGCCCATCAGGATCACGCCGCTGTTGCCGCGCCCCTGGCTCGTGCCCGTCACCACGGCCGGTGCGGCCCACTCGACGTGGAGCTGCACGTCGCCGAAGCTCTCGCGCGTGAACATCGAGCCGCTCTTCGCGCCGGTCTCGAAGTAGCCGTCGCGCACCGGCCATCTGGTATCGATGGTCTCTCCGTTCGGCCCCCGCTGCGCCCACTTCGACAGGTCCTTGCCGTCGAACAGGATCACGGCATCGGATGGCGGCGCGCCCGGCGTGGCGCCTGGCGTGACGAGCGGCGGGGCGGGACGATTCACATCATGAACCTTCCACTTCTGGCCGGGGATCACCGGAGTGTCCTCGTAGCCCAGCTCTCCAGGTTTGGTGGTCTGCGGATTCGGCGGTGACGTCGACCCGGCCTGCCGGGCGATCGGCGTGACCGCGAGCGCGGTGGCCAGCAGGCTGATGGCGGTGCTCGCCGCGACAGCTCGATGCCGCCGCTGCTGCAGAACGGAGGACGCGAATGCCTGATGTGATCGCACGTTCATGGAGACCCTCCCGGCGAGGCCAGCCGGTGCGTCGCAGCGCACGGATGTTCTGCCTTGCGCGACGACATTCTGTGCCGCGACGAACACACTGCGCAACTTGCACCCGCCTTCGCGCTGCGCGCGTCGGCGAGGCAGGCTCGGCGTTGCCTGGCTTCCGGCTTCAGCCGGAAGGCAGAAGTCGTCAGCCGGTTTCGGCGAACTTGTACCCGACGCCCCAGGCGGTGAGGATCAGCTGCGGGTTGTGGGGATTGAACTCGATCTTGCGCCGCAGCCGGCTGATCGCGACGTCGACGGTTCGCTGACTCGCGCGCGTGTCCTCGCTCCAGACGTGCTGCAGCAGCGCGGCGCGGCTGAAGACCATACCGGGGCGTGTCGACAGCTGGTGCAGCACGTCGAATTCCTGGCGGGTCAGATCGACGCGATGACCCCGGACGTAGGCCTGCCGCCGGGTCACATCGAGCGACAGCGGCCCGGCCCGATGGGTGCCATCTGCGGGCGGCGGTGCCGTGTGCCGCTCGACCCTCCGCAGGATCGCGCCGATCCGGGCGAGCAGCTCGTGTACGCCGAACGGCTTGGTCAGGTAGTCATCCGCTCCGCTCGACAGTCCGAGTATCCGTTCCGATTCAAGGTTGCGCGAGCTCACCATCACGATCGCCGCGTCGGCGTTCGGACCGCCGGCACGGGCCGCCCGGCACAGCGTGACGCTGTCGAGACCCGGGGCGAGCGCGTCGAGAATGATGACGTTGTAAGGGACGGTGCGGAGGCGCTCGAGCGCAATCCGCCCGTCCGTGGTGTCCTCGAGGAGAAAGCCCGCGAGCTCGAGATGAGTCCGAACGAGTTGACGGACCGGCGCTTCGGCCTCGACGAGCAGCGCGGTCCGTCGGGAACCGGTCATCGGCCGCCGAGCTGGAGCGCGATGCTGCCGCTGACGCCGCGAATATCGTCGTTCAGCAGATCCGCACCGCCAATCAGCCGGTACCCGACGCCGGCGTCGAGGTGCAGCCATTTCGTCAACGGCGGGACCGTGTTCACCTGCGGCCCGGCGATGAAGAAGTCTTCGCGTACGCGCACCGGGGTGGCGCTGGCGATCGCCCCGCCGCGGCCCCGAAATGACAGCCGCGGGTGACGATCCGCGCCCGCGGCGTTGACCGGGATGTCTCCGAACAGGTCGCCGTAGGTCTTCGACAGCGTCGCGGTGCCACCGCCGGCCGCGCCCCGGCGCTCAGGCCAAGCTTGCGATGACCGCCGATGTGCACCGGACTGCCGCGCCGCTCCGCCGCCGCATCGGCGGGTGCGAGCGCCAGCGCACCGGCGAGAACGGTCAGCGGGAATCGATGTGGTTTCACGAGACGGGTCTCCGGGCAGACGCACGTTCTGCTCAGCAACGGAAGTGCCAGCAGGCACACGTCCGTCACTGCGCGGAAGACCGCGGAACAGGCGTGCAATCACGAGGTCACGCGCGTGATGACACGATTCGATCTGTCACCTTCGGAGCACGGAGCTGTGCGCGCGAAAGGACAGATTCGCGGGGCGGCGGGGTGGCTGCTGACCGATGATGCGAGGCGCTTGCCATTCTTCTTTCACAGACCCGCAATCGCCTTAGTGATAGCTGAGACAGGAACTCGCCAAGCTCCAAGCTCCAAATCCCAAGGCACTCCCAACGCCCAAGCTCCAATGGCAGCGTAGGTTTTGGAATTTGGGTGTTGGGAGTGCGTTGGAGCTTGGAGCTTGGAAGTTGGGATTTGATACTCCACGAATCACCAGGACAGTCCACTAGTGTGGTTTGCATTCCAATCCCCAGCCCCCAGTCCCCGATACAATGGCCCCATCCGCGTGCCCGCCATTCAGTTCGACGCCGTCGCCTACACGCAGCCGTCCGGCGCGCGCATTTTCGACAGCCTGACCCTTGGGGTGAATGCCGGCGAGGTCCTGGCGCTCGTCGGCAGGAGCGGCGCGGGCAAGACGACATTGCTCCGGCTGGTGAACCGGCTGGCGCTGCCGCAGTCGGGGCGCGTCCTGGTCGGCGGGCGCGACACGCGCGAGTGGGACCCGATCAGGCTGCGCCGATCGATCGGCTACGTGATTCAGGACGTCGGGTTGTTTCCACACATGACCGTGGCCGACAACATCGGCGTCGTGCCGCGGCTCGAGAAGTGGGATCCTCACGCATTCAAGCCAGGACGAGGGAGCTGCTCGAGCTCGTCGGCCTTTCGTGGGACACACATGCAGGCCGTTGGCCCGAGGAGCTGTCAGGCGGGCAGCGCCAGCGCGTCGGCGTGGCGCGGGCCCTGGCGGCGGATCCCGCGGTCCTGCTGATGGACGAGCCGTTCGGTGCGCTCGATCCGGTGACCCGCGCCGAACTGCAGCACGAGTTCCGGGGCATTCAATCGCGGCTGAACAAGACCGTGATCATCGTGACCCACGACATGCTCGAGGCGCTCTCGCTGGCCCATCGCGTTGCGGTTCTGGACGAAGGCACTCTGATCGCCTGCGACGTTCCGCAGCGGATCGTCCAGTCGGCCGATCCGCGAATCAGGCGGCTCCTCGACGCGGTCACGTTGAAGCTCGCGTCCGGAGGCCTGACGCGATGAAGGTCTTTCAGTTCTGGCTGTCGCATCGCGCCGAATTGATCGCCTTGATCGGGCAGCATGTGCTGCTGGTGGCGATCTCGACGCTCGCAGCGATTGCCGCAGGCGTGCCGCTCGGCATCTTTGCCGCGCGCCGCCCCCGCCTCAGCGCGCCGCTCGTCGGGATCGCGAACCTCGTGCAGACCGTTCCAGCCTGGCGATGTTCGGCTTTCTGCTGCCGGTGCCCCTCCTCGGCGGCGTCGGTGCGCGACTGCGATCGTCGTGCTGATCCTGTACGGGCTGCTGCCGATTATCCGGACCACGATGCCGGTCTGCAGGGAATCGACCGCTCGATCCGCGAAGCTGGCACGGCAATGGGCATGACCCGCGTGAGCTGCTCCGGCAGGTGGAGCTGCCGCTGGCGATGCCCTCCATCGTCGCCGGCATTCGGGTGGCGGCGGTCGTCGGGGTCGGGTCGGCGACGATCGCCGCGGCGATTGGCGCCGGCGGACTGGGCGAATACATCTACCGCGGGCTGTCGATGGTCGACAGCACGGTGATTCTTGCGGGCGCGATTCCAGCGGCCGGGCTCGCGCTCATCATCGATGGCGGCCTGCTCTGGTTCGAGCGGCGGCTGGTGTCGCGCCGGCGAACCGGTACCCGCCGCGTCGTGGCCGCCGCCGCGATCGCCGTCATCGCGATCGCCGTACTGGTGCAGTTACGGTGTTTTCGGGCGGCGGGCGGCGATCGTTGTCGGATCGAAGAATTTCACGGAGCAGTTGATCCTCGGGAGATCTAGCCCAGATCATCGAGCGCGAGACCGGGTTGAGCGTCGATCGACGGCTCAACCTGGGCGGCACGCTGATCTGCGAGCGGGCGCTGGCGAGCGGCGACATCGACGTCTATGTCGAGTACACCGGCACGGCGCTGACGGCTGTCTTCCACCAGCCACTCGCGGGCGACTCGTCGGCCGTCCTGCAGACCGTCCGCGACAGCTACGCGCGGACAGGGCGCGCGCTGCTGCAACCGCTCGGCTTCAACAACACCTTCACGATCCTGGTTCGTGGCAGCGACGCTCGCCAGTTGAAGGTGAGGACCATTGACGATGCGGCCATGCACGCATCAAGTGGCGGGCTGGTTTCGGCTATGAATTCCTGGAACGGCCCGATGGATTCCCCGGGCTGTCGAAGAAATACGGGCTGCGCTTCGCCGAGCCGCCGCGGGTGATGGATCTGACGTTGACTTACCGCGCGCTGGCGTCAGGCCAGGTCGACCTGATTGCCGGCGATGCCACTGCCGGTCTGATCAGCGCGCTCGATCTGTTTCCGCTGGA